>CAXXHY010000025.1:0-197442 GCA_963667575.2 Desulfovibrionaceae bacterium
GGGGGTTGGAACATAAGAAAATCCGGCCAACTTTTCAGTTGACCGGATTGTGGGGACTCAAGTCTGTGAAGCCATTTTTTTATAGCCTGCCAGCATACGCGCCTTGTTGAAGTTCAAGGGCTGCTTGGGAAGCGTAGTCGGATTTTCCTGCTCGGCATCGCTTTTCGCTTGCTTTTGCAGGGGCGGATTCTTCCTGACCGGTTTGGGTTTTGCTGCCTGGGGTTGAGGAGCTCCCTCAGATTTCGCCTGGGGTGCCGCCGCAACAGGTTGTTTTTTCCTTACCGGCTGTTCTTCCGTTTTAGGAGCAGTGTTGGGCACAGCTGGCCTTTTTTTGGGAGGCAAGCGGTTTGTTCTGCTCCGGGTGATTTGCCTGTGAGAGCTGGACGGCACGGGCTACGCCATTGGCGCCCAGCGGGTCGAAAAGAAGAACCCGTATTTACTGGTGCGGATTCCGTTGCGGGCTTTGGGGCAGCTGCAGGAGCGGCATTCAAGGGCACATCCCCGACTCTTGGTCTGAGCATTCCTCCTGCGAACATGGAGTCGTTCACCCCATTGCCGGCCGGAGCGGTATTGGGGACCACAGTACGCCGCGGCATCGCGGACTGCGTGCCTGGTTGCGGGGTCGCCTGGGCGCCTTCGTTGATAATTTGCTGAAAGGCTTCCTGCAGACCTTCGAGAACCCTGATGACCTCGTCTATGATATCCGTATCAAGGTTCATATTGGCTTTGAGCAGCCTGGTATTACAAAAAAAATACAGGTGATGCAGATTTTGAGCTAGATCTCCACCTTTCTGCACATTCAGACTGCTATCCAATTCGGCTATGACATCCATCGCCCTGGAAATCAGGATGCCTTTTTCCGCATAATCTCTTTCGCCAATCTTCACTTTAGCCTGTTTCAAAAACTTGATGGCGCCCTCGTAAAGCAACAGTAAAAGATCACCTTGCGAGGTTGTCGCCACCTGAGTCTGAAAATAGGCTTGGGCCGCTTTCTGCATACAAATCTCCCGTTATCAGCTGCTGGACAATTGAGCAATTTGCGAGGTTACTGCACTGCTCAGTGAATCATATTGGCCAAGCAGGGATTCAAGTCTCGCATATTTTTGCACCAGCACGTCCCGTCGAGTTTCAATCCGGGTCTCTTCAAATGCGATTTTGTCATCAATACTGTTAATGATATCTTCATAATTATTAACAACGATATTCAGGGTTCCCGTGTCTTCATTGGTGATATCCGAAAGCAGATCCGCTATTTCGGGCAACTTGCCCTGTTTGAGCCTGACCTCCCCGGTATACGGTCCGCCGGGTACCACGTCATTGATCTGAACTTCAAGACCACGGGCGTTTCCCTCCATGGCTGTAATAGTCCTATCGTCATTGTTGATATTTGCTTTAGTTCCTCCGATGTACGCATTGAAAATATTTCCTGAGCTGTCAATTTCGTAGGAAACATCGTACACGCCGGCTTCGGTAACCCCGTTGATGCTGGATTTGTAATTGAAACTTCCCGTATCGTTGATGGCGTCGCCGATCCCATTGGCCGCGAAAACTTCCGCCACCGCATTGGCGTTGGAAAGCAAAGCCTCTTCCAGCACGGTCTCGTCCAGAATGAGCAATCCGCTGGTTTCGGAGGACTCGTCGGCATCCGTATAAATTCCCAGCTGTGACAAAGATGTGTAAGGGTCCCCGATGTCGGTATCCGCATCGTAATACACGAAACCAGGAGCTATGGAGGTGGTAATGGATTTCAAGTTGCTCATGGTCAACTGAACAGCGTAGTTGCCGGTCATTACGGATCCGGCCACAGAATCCTTGATAAGGCTGTCCCCACCGCTGGAATCGCTCTCCACCTTGGTGAGCTGCAAGGCCAGAGCACGCACCTGATTCATCTGATTGACGAATGTCTGCACATTGTCGACTATTTCTCCTGTGCTCAGGGATGTGGTCACCTGCACCGAGCCGGTATTTTTCAAGGTCAGGGCCACACCGTCAATGGCATTGGTAACGGTATTGGAAGAGGCATGAATATAATCGTCCTCCGGCCAACCATCCACGCGCAATTTGGCATCCGCGTTGGATTGCAGCTCGGAAAATCGCCCCAGTCCCCCCATGTCCTGAGTCAATATTTGCAAATTCGCATTGGAGCCCAGATCCATCCCTCTGACCTGAAGGTAATAACTGGAGCCGTTATTGATGGCTGCGGCTTTGACTCCGTTGTTCTCGGGAGAAGAATTTATGGCCCCCACAAAACTGGACAAAGTAGTCTTGTTGGTCACCGCAACTTCAATGACCGATGCACCCTGGTTATCATTGGGATCATCATAGGACAGGTTGAAATAGACGATTTCCCCTTCCCGCAAATTTCCCATGATGGGAGTATCTTCGGTAGCCACCCCCGAACCGCTGACCCAGATGGAATTCCGGGCCATGGAAACGACTTCGACATTGTGCGAACTGGTATCCGCGTCCGCAGTGGCCAGGGCTGTCAATACGGTCTCGTTCGAACTGCTGGATTCCTTGGCCATGAACGTATTCATCTCGTCCATGCCTGCCAGGGTGGTTTTGAGGCTGACCATGGCGCTGTTCAGATTTTCAAGCGCCTCGATCTTCGCCTCCCAGGTCGACTTCCAGGATTCAAGCTGATTCTGGTGCGTTGCTTCGAGCTCCATGAGCTGATCGATCATGGTTTCGAAATCTGTCCCCGAACCGAGACCTGTAAATTTGATAGAACCGGAAAGATAATCAGCCATACGATTTCACCATTTGGTATTTTTTTCCGACTTGATTGTCCGGTTCCTTACTTGCAAATAATACGCCATTAATATTCTTTACATAAATCGATGACCATTCCCCAATAAAAGCAAGGCCTGTCGCAATCCTTCTATAAAGATGATCGGCGACAGGCCTGCAAACTTTACCTTATCTTAAGAAAACTCAATCAGTCATGCGTACGCTCAGTCAAAAGACGGACAGCCTCGTCAGGGTCGAAACCATGCTTTTTTGCTATTTCAGGAAGATTATCCTCAGCATCCGAAGCCCGCAGATACAATGGAGTAATGGGGCCTGCCGCGTATTCGGCCGATGCGGCGGCCTGAAGCAGCAAAGTGGGTGAAGGCGTGTCAAAAGACGCCGGAAGCAGCGTGAAGCGGGAACTGTCTGTAAAGACATCGCTGAAAAAATCCCAATTCTTACGAAGACCGCTCCCCAGAATTCTGCAGGAAGCCCGTATGGATCCGATCAAATCAGCCACTCTCTCGATTTCAAGCGCACTTGGAGCATCCAGGGGATAACAACTGATTTGCCCGACAGCCCCCTTCAACTGAAATCCTTGCGCATAGACCTGGCCATTGCGCGAATGCGTCAGGACCCAGGTGATTTCACCGTTTTCCTCCTCCCGCCCCCTGGGCGAGAAGCGGCAAATAATCAATACCGGCCAGGGGTGTTCCCCAGGCCTTGTGGAGTCCCAGCACAGAAGAAAGCACCAGACGCAACCCCGTAAAAGAACCAGGGCCCCGTACGCAGGCGATTCCCTTGAGACGGCCGGCGGTTTCGGAAATGGGACAACCCGCGCCTTCCAGGGCATGGGCTATGTCAGTGGTGACATAGCAAAGCCCCTGCCCCAACGCCGCACGTTCGGAAGCGTAAAAAGGCGGGATACGTCTTTTGGCGCGTGCCTGCCGCGGAGCGGGCTGCGTTGAGCCGGAAGTCTCGGGAGAGCCGGCAACGATCTGAATCTTGTCCTCTGTCGCATTGCAGACGAGGAAAAGGTCAGTAGATTGAAAGCCAGGAGAAATTGCGTTGGAGGTCATTATAGGTAGCCAAAAGCATGAGTAAAATCAAAAAAGCCAAACCAGCCTTGGTAGTCAGTTCCTGAATCCGTTCACTGACAGGCCGACGCAGCAAGGTCTCTATAGCACAGAATAAGATATGCCCGCCATCCAGCACGGGGATAGGCAGCAGGTTGAACAATCCCAGGTTGACGCTGATGAAAGCAGTCAGGGCGAGCAGGGCCTGGAGTCCGTGTTCGGCCTGTTCGCTGACCAGTTGCCCGATCATGATCGGACCGCCGACTGAATCCAAAGGCAGCTGATGGGAAATAAGCATCACCAGAGACTTGCCGATGATGACGACACGGTCCCAGGTTTCCGCAACCGCGACACCGAACGCCGAAAAAGGACCAAGCGGAATATGAATCGCCTTGTCGGAACTCATGATCCCGATACGCAGAACCTTGATCTCCTTGCCCTTGGCATTCTTTTCAGTGATCATCTTCGGGATGACATCCTTGATGATCCGCTCGCCATTACGCTCCAGAGTGAAACGTACGGGCTTGCCGCCGCTCAAATTGACGCTCTGTATGACATCACTGAAAAATTCGACAGGAGTATCGTCCACGGCCAGAATTTTGTCCCCGGCCTGAATCTGAGCTTCCATGGCAGGCGTGTCGGGCATAACCTGAGCGATAACGGGCTCACGACCATTGATGCCGTTGGCCCAGAACAAGCCCCAGTAAATGATCACCGCAAGAATGAAATTGAAGGTGGCCCCGGCAGCGAAAACAATCATGCGCTGATAGGCGGGGCGTCCGCTGAACAGGTGTTCATCGGTGAACCCTTCGGGCAATTCGTCGTCGGTTTCCCCCACCAGATTCACAAATCCTCCCAAAGGCAAAGCGGAAAGCCGATAGTCGGTCAAACCGCGCCTGAACCCGAGAATTCGCGGACCAAACCCGATGGAAAAGGTCTTTACACCGATATTGAATGCTTTGGCGGCCAGAAAATGCCCCAATTCATGAAAGGCGATGAGGATGCCAAGAACCAGAATGATCGATAAGATACCAATTATTGTCATGTTGCTCTCATAACATAACCCAATGGGGGGTTACAACTCACGTTTTAAACCCAATCGCTCACCAGCCTGCGCGTACGCTGATCCAGATCGACAATGGATTCCAGTGTACGCGTGTTCTGCGTCCCGCACGGCAGTTGGCCTCCGACGCAAGCATCCATGGCTTTTTCTATCAAGCGCGGAATATCGGTAAAACCAATTCGCTTTTCCAGAAAACTGGCGACGGCTATTTCATTGGCGGCATTCACGACCACAGGAAAGTCCGGTCCCATTGCCACGGCCTCCATTGCGAGACGTAAACATGGAAACAAGGATAAGTCCGGAGCTTCAAAGGTCAAGCCGCCCAACGTTACAAGATTGAGAGGTTCGAGAGACATGGGAAGACGATTCGGATAGGCCATGCAGTACGAAATGGGGATGCGCATGTCCGGTTGACCGAGATGACCGAGCACAGAACCGTCGTGATAGGCGACAAGAGAGTGGATGATACTTTGCGGGTGCACCACGACCTCGATACGGTCAATGGTCACACCGAACAGTTGATAGGCCTCGATTACTTCCAGGCCCTTATTCATCAATGTGGCAGAATCTATGCTGATTTTTGCCCCCATGGACCAATTGGGGTGCTTCAGCGCCTGCTCGGGCGTCACCTGTTCCAAAAAATCCCTGGTCTTGCCGCGAAAAGGGCCGCCCGAAGCTGTAAGAATCAAGCGTTCCATCTCTTCGAAACGGTGACCGCTCAGAGCCTGAAACAAGGCATTATGTTCGGAATCCACCGGCAGTACCACGGCGCCGGTATCGGCACAGGCGCTGCGGACAAGATCTCCGGCCATCACCAGGGCCTCTTTGTTGGCCAGGGCAATGACTTTGCCGACTCTGGCCGCTGCCAGCGTGGGGGGAAACCCTGCTGCGCCCACCTGCGCCGCAACGATCATTTCGGCTTCCGGCAAGGTGGCCATGGTTACATATCCATCCGGCCCGACCAGAATTTCCGGCGAATAGTCCGCGGGTAACAAAGCGCGCAACCGGTCCGCTCCTGCGCCATCGAGAACGCCCAGAAATTTGGGCCTCCATTTGATGGCCTGTTCGGCGAGCAACTTGATATTACGAGCGCCAGCCAGGCCGAGAACATCGAACGAATCCGGATGTTCATCAATGACCTGCAATGTGCTTGTTCCTATAGAACCGGTACTGCCCAACAAAACGATCGAACGGGAGCATCCGTCAGACAACGGTGCTACATTCAAAGAAGAAATATAAGATGACATAACTGCTCAATTTGCGAGAGAAGTCGCCGAAACAATAAAAGGGTACGCTATGCGGATGGCCGCATAGACGGGAAGAACCAACAGAAGACCGTCAATACGATCCAGAACGCCTCCGTGCCCGGGCAGAAAGCGACCGGAATCCTTGACCGCAAGGCTCCGTTTCAAGGCTGACTCGAAAAAATCACCGAACTGTGTTGCCAGGTTGAGCAGGACACCGAGAATGATCCACCCCCACCAGGGAGCCTGAGGAAAAATCATATCCCCCCAGCAAAAACCAAAGCCCACGGCCACAACCATGGCCAGGAGCATGCCGCCCAAACTGCCGGCCCAGGTTTTCTTGGGGCTCACTTTGGGCCAGATGTTTTTGCCGCCAACCAGTGATCCGCAGTAATAGGCTCCGGTGTCGGAAACAATTGTCATGATCAGAACAAGGACAATCTCCAAAGAGGAAAATCCTAGGATGAACTGAAGCTGCAAAGGCACGTACAATAACCCGGTGGTCAATACAGCGGCGGAGTAAAATCCGTTTTTATCGGCTCCGAAACTATACTGTCCGAGAAAATACAGCGCCCCCAGCCAAAAGGTCAGGACGAAAACAGCGGTCAAAGCGCCGAACCCCAGCAACTTTACGGCCACGAGCAACAGCGCGGCCAGAAGCAGTCCGAGGAATTTCAGCCGCAACCTGCGCTTTCCCTGCCAGAACAGGCTGTAATACTCATAGACACCGAGAAGACTGATGGCCAGGACACCGCCAAAAATGTACCAGCCCCCCAGATAGAGCAATACCGCCAGTATGGGCAGCAGTAC
Source organism: Desulfovibrionaceae bacterium (assembly GCA_963667575.2). GTDB lineage: Bacteria > Desulfobacterota > Desulfovibrionia > Desulfovibrionales > Desulfovibrionaceae. The sequence continues at coordinate 6,924 of CAXXHY010000025.1, forward strand.
GAGGGAGGTCCCCCAGCGTAACCGATGGGAGGGCGAAAGAGACAGGAAAAATTTCATAGGATGGAATGCATGCATGGGAAGAAAAAAAGGGCCGCCATAAGCGACCCTTGGGTATCAAATGGCTTTTGGCTTACGGATGGCAGACGGACTTTTTGCAGCCGGCCAGTTCCTTTTTCTTGTCTTTGTCGTTGCCAGCCTTTTCTTTGTGGCAGGACAGGCAAGAGTGAGTGCCCTTGTCACCTTTGCCGTGCATGGCTTTGTAGTAGTTATGCACGCTCTTGTCTTTTTTGTCGAAATTGTCGTGGCAACCTTCGCTGGAACACTTTTTAATCTTGGAAGCATCTCCGCCGGACATGTGGTGGCAGACTACACATTCTTCGGCTTTGTGCGTGGAGTGGTTGAAGGTCACAGGATTCTTGGTGTTTTCCATTTTCAGTCCATCCGGCGGAACATCTGCAGCGTAGAGTGCGGGGATGGCGAACACGCCCAGTACCAACGCGCAAACGAAACAAGTAATCAACGTCCTCATCTTCGTTTCCTCCCATGTTGTGTGAAATGATTCATGTGACGATACTCACAAACTCAACCTGCTGTCAACGCTTCGATAAATAAATCGCCGCAGTAGGTAGAATTGTCCGCTGAGACTATTTCTGATGTCCCTGCTGTTCCTGCTGCTCTCCAGTGAGGCCAAAGCGCCTCTGTCGGTGCCCAAAATGTTCGAGAGCTTTTACAAGTTCAGCCTTGTCGAAATCCGGCCAGAAGACATCGGTGAAATACAACTCGCTATAGGCCGCCTGGTAGAGCAGATAATTGGACAGACGCAGTTCACCGCTGGTTCTGATGATCAAATCCGGATCAGGCTGTCCGGCGGTAAACAGATAGTCTCCAAAACTCTCTTCAGTCAGGCTGTCCGGGTCAATCCCCTGCCTTAGCAGTGTCTTGCAGGCGCGGATGATTTCGTCTCTCCCCGAATAATTCAGGGCGAGATTGAGGACCATACCGTCGTTTTTTTCCGTTCGCGCGCAGACCATTTTTACGACCTGACGAGTCGCGAACGGCAAATCATCAATATCTCCAAGAACATGAAGTCGGATAGACTTATCCATGAGGCTCTGCAACTCTTGTTTGAGAAACTGCACGAGCAAATCGAAAAGAAAACCAACCTCATCCTGGGGTCTTTTCCAGTTTTCCCTGGAAAAGGTGTAGAGCGTCAGATAGCGCACCCCCAGTTCACGACAAGCCGTTACAGCGGCTTTGGCGGTTTCGGTTCCAGCCTTGTGCCCGGCGCTGCGGGAAAGGCCTCGGGCTTTGGCCCAGCGGCCATTGCCGTCCATAATGATGGCGATATGTTCCGGTACTTGCAAGGCCAGTTATATCTCCATGATTTCTTTTTCTTTCTCTGCCAGGGCATCATCAGCTTTGGCCACGTAGTCATCCGTGAGCTTCTGAATGTCATCCTGGCCCCTGCGCATTTCGTCTTCGGTCAAATCCTTATCGTTCTTCATTTTTTTCAGAACTTCGTTGGAATCGCGACGAACGTTGCGCACGGCGATTTTGGTGTCTTCCGTGAATTTTTTGGCCAATTTGACCAATTCTTTACGCCGTTCTTCAGTCAACGCCGGCATGACAATGCGCAGCACTTTACCGTCATTGACGGGATTAAGACCGAGATCGGACTTCTGAATGCCCTTTTCCACATCACCAAAGGCATTCCGGTCCCAGGGCTGAATGGTAATGGTTCTGCTATCCGGAACGGAAACAGAAGCGATCTGATTCAGCGGAGTGGGAGTTCCGTAGTAGTCGATTTTCAAATCATCTACCAATTGTGTCGAGGCACGGCCGGTTCTCAACTTGGAAAATTCTTTTTGCTGGCTCTGCAGAGCCTTAACCATCCGATCTTTGGCGTCTTTCAGTACGGATTGCATGCTTAGCCTCCTTGAACGATAGTGCCTACTTTTTCACCCAGTACGACGCGCTTGATATTGCCGGGAGTAAGAATATTGAAAACCCCTATGGGCATCGAGTTGTCCATGGCAAGAGAAATCGCAGTGGCGTCCATAATCTTCAAATGCTTCTGTAAGGCTTCGTCATAGCTGACTTCCGAATACATCACCGCATCACTGTGCTTGGCCGGATCCTTGTCATAAACGCCGTCCACACGGGTGGCCTTCAAAATGACTTCGGCTTTGCACTCGATGGCGCGCAATGCAGCGGCAGTGTCAGTGGTAAAAAAAGGATTACCCGTACCGGAGGCAAAAATCACCACCCGGCCCTTTTCCAAGTGGCGCAGCGCACGTCTGCGAATATAGGGTTCCGCAACCTCGCGCATGGAAATGGCGGACATCAAACGTGTCTGCAGTCCGATCTTTTCCAGAGAATCCTGCACGGCCAGAGAGTTCATCACCGTGGCCAGCATTCCCATATAATCCGCGTTGGCGCGTTCCATCCCCTGCTCGGATGCTGCAAGGCCGCGAAAAATATTGCCACCGCCAATAACCATGGCGACTTCCACACCCAGATTGACCACTTCAGCGATCTGCCGGCAGTACCCAGCAATCGTTCCGGGATCTATACCAAATTCCTTTTCCCTGCCAAAGCCTCTCCGCTGAGCTTCAGCAGGATTCTTTTAAAACGCAACGTACTCATTTAGCTCACTTCTTTCGCCTGGATTCAAAGACGAGTTCAAATGTACACTTGCTTTGCAATAACAAACGGGCGTTCGCCTTCTGGAGGGAACGCCCGTTTGCGAATTCCATTACTTAGCCTTCTTCCCCTAAAGCAAAACGAACGAAGCGGCCAACCTGAATATTTTCACCGAGAACCGCGATCAGGTCGTTGATCAGGTCCTTGATGACCTTCTTGTCATCCTTGATGAAGACCTGCTCTAGCAGACAGACTTCCTTGTAGTACTTCTGCACACGCCCTTCGACAATCTTGTCGACGATCTTTTCGGGCTTGCCTTCGGCAAGAGCCTGTTCGCGATAGATGGCCTTTTCCTTCTCGAGGTTCTCCTGAGGCAGTTCGTCAGGGCTCACGCACAGAGGAGAAGTGGCTGCGATTTGCATGGCCAGATCCTTGGCGACTTCCTGGAACTTCTCATTGCGGGCAACAAAATCGGTCTCGCACTGCAATTCGACCATGACGCCGATCTTGCCGTTGGAGTGGATGTACGATCCAATAAGGCCTTCGGAAGTGGAGCGGCCGGCCTTTTTGGCAGCCTTGGAAAGACCTTTCTGCCGCAACCAGGCTACGGCTTTCTCTTCATCGCCCTCACATTCCACCAGGGCTTTCTTGCAGTCCATCATGCCGGCACCTGTTTTATCACGCAGGGCCTTGACCATTTGGGCGCTGATTGCCATGTCCCAACTCTCCTTATATCTTCTGGTTCGTAAAGTAATTATTATTCTTCGGTCGCATCAGCCGCTTCGGCAGCTTTTTTCTGCGGGAGCAGCTGCTTCTTCAACGGGCTTTTCTTCGGCAACTACTTCATCCTTGTCCGCCTGGGACTGTTCCTTGCGCAGAGCCTGGCCTTCGAGGCAGGCATCGGCAATGTGCGAAACAAAGAGCTTGATGGCGCGGATGGCGTCATCATTGCCGGGAATGATGTAATCGATCTTGTCCGGATCGCAGTTGGAGTCGGTAACGGCGCAGATGGTGATTCCCAGCTTGCGGCATTCGCTTACAGCGATCTCTTCACGCTTGGGATCCACGATAAAAGCGAGCTGAGGAGTATCGTCCATGTCCTTGATACCGCCCAGAGCGTTCAACAATTTTTCCTGCTCGCGCGAAAACTGCAGCACTTCTTTTTTGGTGAAGCGATCCATGGTGCCGTCTTCGAACATCTGATCGAGCTTTTTCAGCCGGTCGATGCTTTTGCGGATGGTCTGGAAGTTCGTCAGCGTGCCGCCCATCCAACGGTTGGTGACATAAAACATGCCGCAGCGTTCGGCTTCCGTGCGAACGGCCTCCTGGGCCTGGCGCTTGGTGCCGATGAAGATGACTTTGCCGCCTTTGGCAACGGTGTCCACAACTTTGTCATGGGCCACCTGAAACAGTTTGACGGTCTGCTGCAGGTCAATGATGTGAATGCCGTTTCTGGCGCCGAAAATAAAAGGGCGCATTTTGGGATTCCAACGGCGGGTCTGGTGACCAAAGTGTACGCCGGTCTCCAGCATTTGTTTCATGGTTACATAAGCCATTCGACTCACTCCTTACATATGGGTTATTTCCTCCATTCCGGCACAACGCCCTTCCTTCCACCACCATGGTGGCACCCGGGGCAAACCAGAATGTGCGGGATGAAAACGAGTCTGCATACGTCAGATTTAAACGCAATGCAAGCACTACCCGGCACTCCTGCCGGTGAAGCATTCAGAAATATTCAATCCAGAAATCTATACGGCCAGTTACTGAAGAACGTCTGCATTCTCCGTACGTGGTGCGTCAGTGATGACGACTTCTTCGGTCACCGAGTTGATCAATGTCCCGACCTGGCTGATATCCACCCGAACCTCGTCCATGGGGGACAGCTGACCAATCCCCGATGGTGTTCCGGTAAATATGACATCGCCGGGATGCAATGTCATCACCCGAGAAACAAAGCTCAAAATTTCATAAGGTTCAAAAATCATGTCGCCGGTGTGTCCTTCCTGACGCACTTCGCCGTTGACAAGCGTACGTACGGTCAGATCCGAGGGATTCTCCACCTCGGTCTCAATCCAGGGCCCCACCGGTGCAAACGTGTCGAATCCTTTTGCGCGGGAATACTGAATATCCTTTTTCTGGAGCACGCGTGCCGTCACGTCATTGCCGCAGGCAAAACCAAAAATATAGTCGGCAGCATCCTTTTCAGATACATGCTTGGCCGTCTTGCCTATCACTATGACAAGTTCACCTTCATAATCCACCCGGCCCACATCTCGCGGCAAAATAATGTGCTGTCCGCTCCCTATGATCGCCGTGGGGGGCTTCAAAAAAAGCAGCGGTTCATCTGGTAACTGCTTTCCCATTTCTTCGGCATGCTTTTTATAGTTCAAGCCGATACATACCACCTTGGTAGGCATAACCGGAGGCAGTACTTGTACCTGCTGCAGAGGAATAAGACCTTCCAGTCCCAATTCCTTGTTCAGGCATTGAACTTCCAGCTTTTGGCCGCCTTGTTCGTCCGCGGTTTGATGCAAAGCAGCATAAAAAATTCTCTCATTATAACGTACTCTGAGAACGCGCATAACTCCCTGCTCCAAATGAGTTGAGGTTCTGGAATCATGTTCAGGGTATCAGGCTCCCGGAATAATGTCTAACTTTTCCCTAAAAAAAGGGAAAAATCATATGACAATGACTACAGGCAATACCACAGGATCACGTTCGAGGACCTTTCGGAAAAAACGCCGCAAAGATGACCTGATGCGGTCCTTGAGTTTTACGACCTCTCCGGGAGGAATATTTTCAAAAATATCCAGGATAATACACTGCGCATCTTCCAGAATATGACTGTAATGCTGCTCGAAAACAAAGCCTTTGGATTCAACCTCGGGTCCGTATATAATTTCCCATGATTCTTCTTCTATCACCATGGAAGCAATTACAAGGCCGCCCCCTCCCAGCAACTGGCGCTCTTTCAATACGGTATGACCGACGTCTCCCACACCTTTGCCATCGACGTAAATGGATTCAACGGGGACCTTTTCTTCAAAACGAACCCCTCCTCCCGCATACAGGGTCAAGGGATTGCCGTTTTCCAGGGGAATGGTCCGCTCAGGAGGCACGCCGCATTCGTTGGCAAGGCGGCAATGCTTTACCAGGTGCCGGTATTCTCCATGCATGGGGACGAAAAATTTTGGCCGAACGGTTTCGATCATCTGTTTCAACTCGCCGCGATAGGCATGGCCCGAAGCGTGAATGGCCCCCACACGCTCGTATAGGACCTCGGCACCCAGGCGGTACAGATTGTTGATGACCCTGGTAATGGCTTTGACTTTGCCGGGGATAAACCGTGAGGACAGTATTACAGTGTCCCCAGGATGAATATTCAGCTGCTTGTGCTCCCCGGCCGCGATACGCGTCAGTGCCGAGAGCGGTTCGCCCTGCGAACCGGTAACAAGCAATACCGTCTTGTTGTCCGGCAGTTGAGGAAGCTCTTCCAGGCCGACGAACACACCTTTGGGCAGAGTCATAAAATCCAGGGCCACTGCTGTTTCGATGTTCGTCATGATGCTGCGACCATTGACGGCGACCTTGCGACCGCAGCTGGCAGCAATATTGAAGACTTCCTGCATGCGCTGAATATGGCTGGAGAACAGCGTGACAAGAATTCTCCCCTGGGCGTTCGTCAAAAATTTCGCCCAAAGTACCTTCTATCTCGCTTTCGCCAAGCGAATGGCCTTCGCGCTCGATGTTGGTGGAATCTGAAAAAAAGCAGCTGCACTCCGGAATCACCCAGGGCCTTGAACGCGTCCATGTCCGTGTAGTTGCCACCGCTCGGATCCAGATCGATCTTGAAATCGCCCGTATGTACGATGGTTCCGGCAGGGGTTTCTATGCCCAACCCGAAGCCCTGAATAATCGAATGGCAGACTCTGATGAAGGTACAGGCGAGGTCGCCGAATTCCACCCTCTGCCCTGCCTCTACAGGATGGAAGGTGGTATATTTGTCCAATCCGTGTTCACGAAGCCGGTTTTCTGCCAGGGCCAGTGTAAAAACCCGAACCGTACAACGGCGTATCCAGATGATTCATGAGCCAGGGCAACGCACCGATATGATCTTCGTGACCATGGGTAAGAATGATGCCTCTGAGCTTGTCCTTCTTTTCCAGAATATAATCGAAACGCGGGATGACGACATCCACACCCAGCAGATAATCGTCAGGAAACATCAGGCCGCAGTCAACGACCAGCATATTCTCCTCGGTTTTCAAGAACCATGCAGTTCAGCCCGATCTCACCGAAGCCTCCCAGGGGAGTAATTGTAACTTGCCCGGATGCTGGACTCAAGCTTTCAACTCCGCGTAGGCTCTATAGCATGACTTCCTGCAAATCCTGCATAAGTTTTTCTCTTTCCTTAAGGGTATAAGTTCCAGGTTCAATGGCCGGCAACATGCGTACTATTACAACATGCCTGCCGGGCAGGGGTAACATACGTCCTTTTGGTAAAATAGCGCCTGTGCCGCCCACTACCAAAGGAACAATAGGACGTTCCGCCTTGAGCGCTATGACCATTCCGCCGATTTTGAAATCCTGTAAAGTATCTAAATTTTTGGCACGGGTTCCTTCCGGAAACACGATGATGGATTCGCCCCCAGCGCGTACGGTCCACGGCTTCATCTATGCTTTTCATGGCCCGGCGACGATTGGAGCGGTCTATGGCCACATGGCCGGCTTTGCGCATACCGTATCCGAAGATGGGAATGGAAAACAGGCTTTGCTTGGCCACGAAACAGACTCTGTAGGGATGCAGAATCCGAAACAACACCAGAATATCCAACAAACTTTGGTGGTTGGCCATAAAAACCACACCGCCGTCCTGCGGCACATCCCCCCACTCAACTTCCAGCCGAATTCTCGCAGCCTTCAGGGCGATGCAGCTCCACACCCGCCCGACCCAGGCAACGGTTCTTCCCTTTTTATCCAGGGGCCCCAAAATAATGGAACTGACAGAAAGAAAAATAGTGGCAGGCAGAAAAATGATAACAAAAATAATCGTTTGTAGCATATGCTAAAAGACTCTATATAGGTGTGCTCGCTCAGCAACTCATTAACCGGGAGACTAGAACCGGACCTCGTGTCAAACAAAAAAGACAGTAGTCCATCCGGCTGAAAAAGGCCACAAAATAATCGCAGACAGCAAATGATCAGGATATGTTTGTTGAATCAAGTAGGGGGATTCCTCACGGTCTCCCCCTCTCACACCACCGGGCATACCTGCTCGGTACCACGGCGGTTTCTCTCAACTTTCAACACTTCGTATCCTCCGATCAAGCTGACGAGCCCTTGATTTCTGAACCATTCATTGTTCATTGCCTGATGCGCTGTCCGGGTTCTGGACATTCTCCACCACCCTTTTCCCGACAGAGCCTGCATCCATGCGCCGAAACTCTTTCACCCCGAGATTTATGAAGAATTCCGCCAGCGTCTTGGTTCGCTTGCATTGCTTCAGGCGTACGCAACGTAGTTTCCGACGTATCCACCCTTCCATCTTCTGGAGGAAGCTTTTGCACTTCGCAAGCTGGAAGTAGCCTAACCAGCCAAGGCAGTACGAGTTGACGCGGCGTATTCTTTCTTCAAACGACATCAATCGGTTACGCTTCAGTAGGAAGCGTAATTGGTTCTTGAATCTGACCAGACTCTGAGGTGCAAGAATGAGTCATCCGCTGTCCAGCAAGCGGTACACCTGGAACTTCCTTTTACCCACATAATCCACGGCGCTTTTCTCTTGATTCACACGCAGCTTCAGGCGTTTCTCAAGAAAGTGCGTCACGGATGCCATCACCCTTTTCCCGGCCTTGAGACTGCGTACGTAGATGTTGCAATCATCCCGCATAGCGGCAGAAACAATGGCCTCGGCGTTCGAGTTCCTTATCCAGGTCATCCAGAAGCAGGTTGGCGAGCAAAGGAGACAAGGGGCCACCCTGAGGCGTGCCTTCATCTCGGGCAACGCATACGCCGTCCTGCATAATCCCGGAATTCAGGAAGACACGTATGATACGCAAAATACGTTTATCTTTCACGTGGCGGGCAAGCCGTGCCATGAGAATATCGTGGTTGACACGGTCAAAGAACTTCTCGAGATCCATGTCCACCACGACACTGCGACCGTCTTTCCACATACTGCTGCGCCTGAAGCAGCGCGTCATGCGCTCCCCGTCCTGGCCGAAATCCGAAGCTGGAATCCGAGAACAACGGATCAAGGATTGGGGTGAGTACTTGTAAGAAAGCCTGTTGTACCAAACGGTCGCGTACCGTGGGAAATGCCCAGCTGTCGCATTCCCCCTCCCGGCTTAGGGATCCGCACTCCTTTGACGGGTTGCGGCTGATACGTGCCGTCAAGCAGACTCGCAAGCAGCTCGTCTTTGTGGGGGGAAAGCCATTCGCGCAGTCCATCGACGCTCATTCCGTCGATACCCGGCGCGCCCTTGTTGTCTTTCACCCGCTTGTAGGCCTGATTGAGGTTTGCGCGGGCGCAAACCTGTTCCATCAGATATTGTGTCAAGGCTTGTCCTCCCTCCAACACCACAGACGCTCTTGCTCCTCAATAGACCCAGTGCGGGTTCCGCCGTTACCGGGGCGTCGATGCGTGTTGTTCACCTTTCCTGCTTCCCACGCCTGTCGAGTCGTTGGTGACTTGTTCCTTGCGTTGAAAGATTCGGCCCTTCATCCGTCAAGGGGGACAGATTACTATGGCCTCTGCTGACTTCTCGCTCCCCTTCCGCAGGCGTCGCCGTCTGCGTAGTCGATTACACCGACAGAGAACGAGATCTCCCAGGGTAAGACGCGACTCTTTCCGCCGGGCCTCGCCGGATTTACCTTTGCGGCTTCCGGATGGTTACGGGGCATCTCTGTCCAAGGCCAGATTACCCAGCCGCACCGGCCTTATATCCGGTTTCTGTTCGTCGAGTCCGACTTTTGCCGCCGGCTTCCTCCCCACCTCGCCTCGCAGCGACGCAGTTGCCTTTGGCTAACAGTTCCCATCATCAGGGCCTGTAGAGGACTTTCACCTCATAAGATTCGCGCCCTGACGGGCGCACAAAAAAAGTCCCCTGCTACGTTCGTAACAGGGGACTTTCGAATGCAAGTGTTACGGCTGTTTAGAAACCGAAACCGTCGCTATCAGAACCGGAAGCGCCGAAACCGAAATCATCCGGTACGCTGCTGCCGGCTTCTTCGGGAGCGGCTTCAGCAGCAGCCTCGCCAGCTTCAGCAGCGGCTGCGCCTACGGCAGCGCCAGCAGGTACGGAAGCGACGGCGTCTTTCAGAGCTTTGGTAACGATATCTTTGATGGTGTCATTCAGCTCGCTTTCAGCAACAGGCAATTTGCCCTGGAAAGCAGCGGTTTCTTTCTTGAGTGCAACAACTTCCTTGTTGAGCTTCTCTTTGTCACCTTCGAGTCCGGAAACTTTCTTTTCCAGGTCAGCGGCTTTGGCTTCGAAGGGAGCGAGTTCTCCAACTTTGGCTTCGAGTTCGGCGATTTTTTCAGCCTGCTCGGCAACCGTGGCTTTCTGCTGCGCCAGAGTTTCAATGACAGTGACAATGGGGCCCAGGTCATCTTCAGGGATGGGCTTCAGGGAAACATTGTCACCAATTTTCTTTGCAGTGGCGGCAATCCAGTCTTCGTAAATGGATTCCTCGGTGAAACGGCATTCCAGGAACGGAGGATGCTGGCTGCAAAGCCAGGCCTTGGCCAAGGGAGCGACCATGGCCTCGCCCGTGGCATCGAGATCCTGCTGGGTCAGGAAGAAAAGCAGTTCGGAAACCTCTCCGCCGGTTTTGCCGGCCAGCAAAGCGAGAACTTTCTCGATCTTGAATACTTTGCGTTCTTCAGACATTTTCGCCTCCTTATAATTGAGAGCAAATATTTCTTTCTAATTTGGTTTTCGCCGTCATGCGCCTAAACGCTTCGGCCAATATAACGTGCGTATGTAAGCGCAGCGGTCCTGTACACCAAGTGCCCGAGTTTGGACCAGGGCATATAGAAGAAGAGCATGAAGACCGCATTCAAGTGCAGGAAGTACGTCGGGAAAGCCAAGTACTTGAGACCCGCAAGGCGGAACAGCTCGCTGCCGATACCGGTCAGGGCAATAGCCCAGATCAGAATAAGCAGATACCAATCGTAAAAGGACGAACTCTGCTTTTTATCATCCAGAGTCAGGCGGCGAATGGTCAAAAGCAGCAGGCCGATGAGCAGCAGGATGGCGCCCAGGTTAGCCAGCAGTTTGATGACATTGGCCTGATCCATGGGGGTATGGGTATAATGGCCGAAGGCCTCGGGCAAGATACCGAATGCGGAAGCACCCCAGTGGCCTACAGCCACTAATCCGGTAACGATTGCCAAAGCGATGAAGCCGAACATCAAGCAAAGGTGGCCGATCTTGCGATCTGACTTGTCGTCGCCACAATCCTTGAATTTCTTGTGGGGAAGAATCTCGGTAACGATGACTTCCACAAGATGTTTGGCCCAGTGCTTTTTCTCGCCAATATAAATCAATTCGCCTTCTGGCTTCATGGAAGCGATGAGCTTCTTGGTTCCACTGAGTATTTTGAAGACCGCGAAGAAAAAGGCGATCATGAACAGCGGGTCAATGAAGTAATCGCCGTAGAACAGATTGCCGTAGACGATGCTTCCATCCGGCTCAGTGGGGAAAGCGGTGCCCAGGTAGGCGGCACGGCCAATCCAGATGAGCACGAAAAGGATCAGCGGCAAAGCCATCAGGAACGGCAGGTACTTGGCGGAGGTCATCCATTTGCCGAAAGCACTCGGTCCGACAAGCTTGCGGTAGGTCATGTTCCGCAGAGCGGAGAGCAGATCACCAGGCTTGGCGCCGCGGGGGCACATATCCGAGCACGTACCGCAGTTGTGGCAGAGCCATATATCGATATCACTTGTAAGTTTATCTTTCAGACCCCACTGCGCCCAGACCATTTCCTTACGAGGAAAAGGTTCGCTTGTGGGAGAGATCGGACAGACTACGCTGCAGGTGGCGCACTGATAACACTTTTTCAGTGACTCCCCGCCAACGGACTGTAACTCCTCAATAAACTGAAGGTCCGGTTCAATGCGTTGCGCCATGTTCCTATTCCTCCTAATAGCCCTTGAACGGATTCGGTCCCAGCTTGAGAACCATATCCATGAATTCCTTGATCAGCTCGGGCACCTTGTCGTACTCGTCAATGGCAATTTCGTACTGCTCGACGCGCTCGGGCTCGATTCCCAACTGCTTCAGGGTCTCGGCGATGTTTTCCTTGCGGCGATTACAGATTTCAGAGCCTTTGACAAAGTGACACTGATAGTCGTCACCGTACTTACAACCCAAGAGCATAACACCATCGGTGCCGCGACTCATAGCATCTTTGATCCAGATCGCGTTCACCGAGCCCAGACAACGGACCGGCATGATACGTACGTAGGGGCTCCACTTGTGTCCGCGCAGAGCAGCCATATCCAAAGCCGGGTAGGCGTCGTTTTCACAAGCCATGATCAGAATACGCGGTCCGCCTTCTTCGATGTTGTCGGGAACCGAGTACTGCTTGACCATATCGCTCATCATACCGATGCCATAGGTGTCGAAGGAGATGACGCGTTCGGGGCAGGCGCCCATGCACGTACCGCAACGGCGGCAGCGTGTCGGGTTGGGCAGCGGCGTACCCTTTTCATCATCATCAAGTGCGCCAAACGGGCATTCTTCGGTACAACGTTTACACTGCGTACAACGTACGAAGTTGAACACGGGGTAGGACAGGTCGCCGGCGCGCGGATGCACGGACATGCCGCGATTCGCACTTTCGATGCACTGAATGGCCTTGAGGGCTGCACCAGCGGCGTCGTCCTCAGCAGCGTCCATCATCATGGGCTGACGGATGCAACCAGCGGCGTATACGCCGGTACGACGAGTTTCGTACGGGAAGCAGATGTAGTTGGAATCTGCGAACCCTTCAAAAAGCTCGAGGTCGGGGAAGTTGGGGCCCTGGCGGTAGACGAAGTTCATGATGGGATCTTTTGCCGTGGAGGGAACGATACCCGTGGGCAAAACAACCATGTCCACCTTCACTTCGATGTCGCCGCCAATGAGCGTATTGGAGGCTTTGACAACCAGACCGCCGGCTTCTTCGGTGATGCCGGTGATGTCGCCCTTTTGTGAGCATGATGCCGGGGTTATCCTGAGCGGCCTTGTAGTAACGCTCGTGAATGCCCTGGACGATCATGTTGTCGTAAAAGATGTAAGCAAGACCGTTGTCGGCCTTTTCGCGAACATAGCCGGCCTGCTTCAGAGCAACGACGCTGCTGACGGCCTGCGACATGGGCAGATGCTGATAGCCTTCCATGTCCTTATGTTCGAATTTATCCTCTTCTTCGCCTTCCTTCTTTTCATCCTTTTCAGCTTTTGCGGGCTCCTCACAGGCCTTGGAGTAGATATCACCTGCAGGCTCGCAAAGGTTGGTGTTAAGGATGAAAGCCACTTTCTTGGGAACATTGCCTTCATTGGCAAGTACTTCGAATTCCCTGCTGGTGACGACGTTGGGCAGTTTGCCGTAGCCAAGGGGAGCGAGGTAGGAAGTATCCTGCGGGGTCCAACCGGCGCAAAGAACAACCGCACCGATGGGTTCCGTCACTTCGCCGGAAGGCGTGGTGATGGTGGCCTTGTAATTGCCGGGAGCGCCTTCAAGCATTTTCAGAACGGATCCGGTAAAAACCTTGACGGCATCATTGGACTGAACGGCGTCAATTTTCTTTTCAATGCCTGTGGGGACAGCCTGGTCGTAGGGGTAGCTCAGAGGGGCCGTCTTGTACATGGTAGCGGCTTTGCCACCAAGAACGTCCGCTTTTTCCACCAGGATTACTTTATAACCGGCATTGGCAGCATGGGAAGCCGCGGTCAGACCGGCCCACCCACCACCAATGACCATGATGGTTTTGACGATTTCAGGAATTTCAGGATGCGGAATGGACATGTTCTTCATTTTGGCCACGTACATGAAGACATAGTCCTTGGCGAGTTCGGCCAGTCCCTCAGGCTGTTCGTCAGCCTCGGGTACGCTGCCGTCCGGCTCCATGTAGCTCATCACGCATTGTTCGCGCAGGTTGACGCGATCAACCATGATCGAGGGCCCGAAGTCATAAAAAATCCCAATCAACACGCGGAGAGGATCCGCAGACGAGAACTGCATCCAGTTCAGATTCCGCGATATCGGCCTGAATCAATTTTCGGCCATCCTCACTAGCCAGCACGGGATGGGTCTTGACCACCGGACAGACACCGCCCCACTTATTTTCGACGGCTGAAACCAGCTCGTCGAGGTCGAGTTGCGGACCAATGCTGGAATTGGTCGAAGTAGACTCCTATTTTTTTCGGCCATTGCGAACTACCTCCCTCTCACCGTTTCAATCGCTTTCATCGCGGCGCCGGTGGCGGACTGAGCGGATTTCATGACATCAAGAGGCTTTTTGGCACAACCAGCAGCGAAAATGCCTTTTTCCTCACCACCTATAATGAATCCATCCTCATCAACCGGCACATCGATCGGGAGCTTGCAGCCGGCAATGCTGGGTTGCATTCCCGTGGCCAAGACAACCAGATCGTGGCGAACTTTTTTTCTTAATGCCGCGTACAGCATCTTCAACCTCAATGGTGATATCACCGTTGCTCTCTTCAGCAACTCCGGCGACCTTGCCTTTGACGAATGAGACTTTCTCGTCGGCGCGAACCTTGCGCATGAACTTGTCATAGCGTTCAGGGGTACGCAGATCGATATAGTAGATGGTTACTTCCGCGTCGGGAAACTGCTCACGGACATAGGTGGCCTGCTTGAGGGAAGCCATACAGCAAATGTACGAGCAAAAAATTCAAATGGTTCTGATCACGGGAGCCAGCGCACTGAACGAATGCGATTTTACGGGGAGCCGCACCGTCCGAAGGACGCTGAATTTTTCCCTTGGTGGGGCCTGTGGGAGATGCGAGTCGCTCCATCTGCATATTGGTGATGCAGTTTTTGAGCTCATTGGCGCCAAGGGTCGTCAATTTGGACGCATCGTAGGGCTTCCAGCCGGTAGCAATAACGATACTGCCGACATTCAGCTCGATTTCCTTCACTGTTTCGTCCAGGTCGATGTTCGGATCGACGTGGAGCGCGTTGGTCTCTTCTTCAGTCAGAGCCGATTTGTCCAATACCCAGCGGTGCGGGAAGGCGAACGGCATGTCCATAAAGAGAGGTTTCTTGGTATCAAGCCCAAAATTGAATTCGTTATCAATAGTGGACTCGAGCTTGTCCGCCAAAGGTGCGAGATTCGCGCTGTGTGCTGCTGTGTAGCGCGGGGAAATACGCACCTTAACTGTGTAAGCGCCCTTTGACCCGGAGACTGAGACTACCTCGGCCTGCGTAAAGAACTTAACATGCGGGTTCTTTTTAATACGCTGGAATTGAATTTCCAGGCCACAGGACGGAGGACAAAGCTTGGGGAAGTACTTGGTCAACTGCGCCACACGGCCGCCGAGGTAGGGGCTCTTCTCCACGATGAAGACCTCATAGCCCACTTCAGCAGCCTCAAGGGCGGCGGTGATTCCACTAAACCCGCCTCCGACAACGAGTATCGAGTTAGACATTGTAATCCTCCGTACGTGTTTTTCGGCCCCTTAAAAATGGCCTAAACTAAAGCAGCGACTGAAAAATATCAGTCAGAGCTTCAGTTTAGACCACCTCAAAAAAAAACGCGGCTGCGGGCTAGGCCCGCAGCCGCTGGATTGAGACTAGTCAGGAATGATCTGGTAGTAAGGCTTCTTGAAGATAGTCGTTTCGCCCTTTTCCACATCATACTTGGAGTTTACAAAGCACTTCCACTTGGCGTCGTCGATACCCAGGAAGTCTGCACGGTAGTAGAAACCGGGGTAGCGGGATTCTTCGCGGAAGGAGATGTGCTGCATGTGCAAACGTACCGTCCAGAGGCGATGGTAGTTTTCCCAGCAGCGAAGCAGTTCGTGAAGGTCACGAGCAGCCAGTTTCAGGGAGTCTTCTTCGAGCATGTCGAGAAGTTCGAAACCGGTGTTCAAGGAAGCTTCAGAACAGGTGTAGTAAGTTCCGATACCACCGCCGTATTCATCGGTGCACTTAACGAGGCGCATCATGAAGTTCTTGGGCGAGATGTATTCGGGGTTAACGACGGGATCAGTGGAGGCACCCTTACCGGCTTCGAAGTTGTAGTAAGGACGGTAGATCAGGGCCTTCATTTCGTCGGCGGTTTCTTTCACGGCAGGCTTGTAGTCTTTGTGGTCGGCAACCCAGCGAACGAGCTGCTTACCAACGATACGACCTTCAGCGTGGGAGCCGGAGGAGAACTTGTGGCCGGAAGCGCCAACGCCGTCAGCGCAGGTGAACAGACCGTTGACCGTGGTCATACGGTTGTAGATCTTGCCGTTGTCGGCCTTTACTTTGTATTCGTCAGGAACCCAAGCTTCGTCGGGACCGGAAACCCAGATGCCGCAGCAACCGGAGTGCGAACCGAGCAGGTAAGGCTCGGTGGGCATGATTTCGGAGCCCTTCTCTTCAGGCTGGGTATTGGTAGCAGCCCAAAGGTTGGCCTGGCCAACACACATATCGAGGAAGTCTTCCCAAGCTTCGGACTCGAGGTGCTTCTGCTCGGCAGGAGACATGGTCTCGAAGGTGGTCAGCAGGGCGGTCTTGGTATCCATGTAGATGGGTCCGCGGCCTTCACGCATTTCGCGGAGCATCATGTGGTTACGCAGGCAGGTGGGGATGATGTTACCCTTGGCGTAGCCGCGTTCTTCGTAAGGCTTCAACATGGCGCGGTTGGTCACGCAGTAGTCTTCACCCTTGAAGTTGGTGGCTTTGGCTTTGAAGAGCAGGAACCATGCGCCAACCGGGCCGTAACCGTCCTTAAAGCGGGCGGGGACGAAGCGGTTTTCCATCATGGTCATTTCAGCGCCAACCTGAGCACACATGGTGTAGGTGGAACCGGCGTTCCATACGGGGTACCAGGCGCGGCCCATACCCTCACCAGTGGAGCGGGGCTTGTACACGTTAACAGCACCACCGCAAGCAACTACCATTGCGTTGGTCTTGTAGATGTGAACTTTGTTTTCGCGGACGTTGAAACCAACGGCACCGGCGATACGGTTAGGAGTGTTGGCATCGAGCAGCAGCTTAACGATGAAAACACGTTCCTGGAGGCGTTCTTCGCCCAGGGCGTTCTTGGCGGCTTCAGCAACGATGACCTTGTAGGATTCACCGTTGATCATGATCTGCCAACGACCGGAACGAACGGGATCAGCACCTTCGCGCACGGCCAGGCCGGCGGCTTTGGCCTGCAGGCCGTCCAGGTTCTTGCCGTCTTTCTTACACCAGATAGGAAGTCCCCAAGCCTCGAACATATGAACGGAATCATCAACGTGGCGGCCCAGGTCGAAGATCAGGTCTTCACGAACGAGGTGCATAAGGTCTGTGCGGACCATGCGGACGTAGTCGTCGGGCACATTTTCTTTACCAACGTAGGTGTTGATAGCGGAAAGACCCTGAGCAACAGCACCGGAGCGTTCCAGAGCGGCTTTGTCGACCAACAGAATCTTCATGTTGGGATCAACTTTGTCCTTCCATGCCATGATTTCGACTGCAGCACCGCAGTTGCCCATGCCACCACCAACCAAAAGAATGTCAACGTCTTTTTCTTCGACGGTCGGCTCGGCCAGAGCGAGACCCTTGGGTATATCCTTAACGGGAATCTGAGGCATTTTTGTCTCCTTAATTAAACAAATATTCGGTTCCTAAATTATGAGCCTAATCCAAAAAGACAAGTTCAATTACACAGCCGAAGCTTTTACGACCGTAGTCTTGTCGAGCTCGGAAACTTCCAGTTTCTTGCCCAGAACTTCCTTAGGATCAATCAGTGCAGTCTCGGTGCACAGGAATTCGGACTCCAGATCGCCAGTGGCGGCGGCCAGGGGCTTAATGGAACCTTCAGGAGTGGTACGGATGGGGAACTTGAAGCGTTTTACGTTGCCATTACGGAACTTAACGGTCCACATAATGTCTTCGGAGCCGCGCAGCGGGATGCTGGTGCCGCCCATGGGAGCGAAGTCAGCGTAAGGACGAGCAGTGATGGCGCCCTGGGGGCAGATTTTCACGCAGGAGTAGC
Organism: Desulfovibrionaceae bacterium; assembly: GCA_963667575.2. Lineage (GTDB taxonomy): Bacteria > Desulfobacterota > Desulfovibrionia > Desulfovibrionales > Desulfovibrionaceae. Next base: position 24,775 of record CAXXHY010000025.1, read on the forward strand.
ACTCCCAGCATGCATCAGGCTCTTGGTTGAAAGCCTTCATCTCGTCCGGATCGAGAATCATAAGGTCATTCGGGCAGATGTACATGCATGCGGTCTTCTCGCCGCCTTTGCAGCCATCACACTTTTCCGGATCAACAAAAGTAGGCATACCTTTCCTCCAGATCAACAATGTTAATTAAGGTTACACCCAATAACTCCCTCGTCTTCTTACTCAAAAAAAATGAGTACTGACAAAGGGTCGAGCAGGGAAAAAAAAGCAGGGGACGACAAAAACGTCTCCCCTGCAAATCCACTCGCACTATTTAAAATGACACCGCCGGGTAGTTGCAGCGGATGCCATTGCGCGCACAATTGAACATGTTCTGGTCGTGCTCTTTTCCTGCCGGGCTTGAAACCGAAATTTGCTACTCGACAAGAAATGACCACCATTACATGGGGCCTGTAGACCCTTTACCATCGATTCACCTCGAAAGTTCTGTTAAATCAGTGAATTAGATGCTTCAACCATTGCGCTTGTGATCAATTTAACAAGCAGGAATAACACTGTCAAGCGAAAACCATTTTTTTCACAAGAAGGATTCGAGAATCCCCGTCAATGCCTTTTCTTCCTGCTGAAAGTTAATCCCTCGCACACGACGCTTTTTGCTATAGCCTTATTACAAGGCGCTTGCAAGAGGATGTGGTGGTAAAATGTGGAAAAAATCACATTAGTTTTTTTTATGACGATTTCCGAGTATCTCATCTTCAGAAAGGGCAAAGAAAAGGCCGGCTGCGGGGTCTCCCCTGCGCTGCCGGCCGTATAAAAAGCCTCATCAAGGCTCGTAGATTCGTTTCAGCTACATTCTGGTAACTGCCCTATCCGGTAAAACGCGCATCCGCCCATACGGTCCAACTAAAATTGGCCTGACGCGGATCAAAGGGCTCTGCAATAAGAGTAAGTTCCTTGGCATCCGTCACATCCACATTCACCAACTGAGCCGCCATCTGCGAAGTCAACTTGCCCGAATGATACACTTCCTCACCATCCACAAGCACCCGCATCACAGCTTCACCCACAAAACCAGGGCTGTCATTCATGATCCGCCGTGAGGCATTCTCCGTATCGTACAGCCCTACCGCAACCTGAAATGACTTGAAGCCCTGAGGAATCTGGTAGGTCATCTGGGAGGGAGCTTCGGCGTAAACGCCTTTGATATAGCGTTTTCCGCTTAAAGCCAGAGGTGTAAACGTGTTGACCTTGTCCCAGCGGGCATCTGTGCCCGGAGCAAACTGAGCGTTCTCCCTATCCAGATCAGACAGATACAGGCAACCTTTGGCGGGAAGAACCACCTCGTAGTCTTTGAGCATGTCAACACGCTGCTGATAGTTTTCCAGGCTGAACTCTTCCGGCCAATCCACCGGACCGTGCGTCGGTCCCACCGGGACACGATTCTCGCCCTTTGCTTCCGTGGTCGTGACACGGTAGAAACTCTTGTGGCGGTGATCGGAACGTCCGCGGTCATAAGTCACGCCCATGCAGATGCAGTCGTTGCAGGCCGCGTACCAGTCCTTGTTGATGGTACCATTGAACATTTTCCGCCGGACATCCTGATACAGTTCGCTGTTCCAGATTTCCGCGAAATTCTGATGCTTGAGGTTGCCCATGTAAAAGGTATTGCAGTTGCCGCAGGCCTCCACCGTACCGTTGTCTATGACGAAAGGACGGTTGAAAAACTCCACGCAAACGTCCTGGCGCCGCATGTTGTTGCTCCAGACATAACCGTAATCGTTGGTTTCCCAGGCATTACGCGGATTCTGGATCACGTAGCTCATCTTTTCGAAATCTCTGGGAGGTACGTAGCCCATGGGTTTCTGCAGTTCGCGCAATTCCGCACTGCGCTTCTGGCAGACGAACTTGTCGCCACCAGGCTCGGGCATTTGTGTAAAATCCAGGCGCAGGCGGTATTTCTTGCTCAGGGCAAGATCAATGGTCTTGTCCAGAATCTTGTTGACCTGGGCGGCCTTGTCGAAAATCTGCAGGCTTTCGATATGATCACGGTCAACGTTCAATCCCATCATTTCCACATCGTCAACCCCCATTTCCTCATGTGCCCAGAGGAAATAATCGGGCAGCGTCTCAAAGTTGAGATCGTTGAGCACGATACCGAGACGGAACCAGGGCTTGGGATTCATGGTTTCGCGACGTTTGTTGAAACGCTTGAGCTTCTTGACCGTGTTTTCGTAACGCGCACCGATACGTATATTATTGTACAGGCCGCGGATGTGGCTGTCGAAACTGCATTTCAGCCAGTCCATACGCCCGTCGACCTTGTCCAGGTTGGCTTCGGTCAAGGTGGTGCCGTTGGTGGTAGGACGCATAAAAACGCCGTACCGCTCTGCAAGACGCAGTTCGTTATCCAGATTCGGCGAAAGGAACGGGTCGCCCAGCAATGTGGTTTCGTAATACTGCAGGGTCGGGAAAAGCTCCTCAGCCACTTTTTCGATCAGCCGCAGATCCATGACAGGCATGTCCAGAGGGCTGCGGTTGTCGAAAAACTTGTGCGCAAAATGATAGCAGAAACGGCACGCCAGATTGCACCGTTTATGCGTTTGAAATGTTATCCGGGGAGGAAAATTCGGGATATAGGTCTGCTTATTGTCCACACACTCCCAGAGCTCGTCTTCGTTTTTCAGCTTGAACTCTTTGGTATATTGCATGGTCGCTCCTTAACTGACGTCTTTATGGTGCACTACTGCTTGTGCAGCATCTGGTACAATTTGGTAACCGGGCCACTTTGCCGTACGCGACGATAGACTTTTGCCAATAATTCCTTCTGCTCCTTGGGCAGCGTACGGTGCGCGAATTCCTTCGCACGCCAGATAAAATTCTTGGCAAAGCCATCTTCGGGCCATGGTGTGGGACGCTGGGAAATGCCGATGGAAATACGCCCCTCGCCCTTGTCCTTGGTCTTGGTCACGCGATAATGATCTTTATGGCGGTGGTCCGAAGTCTCGCGGTCATAGGTCACGCCCATGCAGATACACTCGTTGCACGCCTCATACCAGTTTTCATTGATACGTCCGGAATACATCCGTTTACGAATATCCTGATACAATTCGCTGTTCCAGATGCTTTTGAAATCCTGGCGCTTGATGTTTCCCATCAGGAAAGTATTGCTGTTGCCGCAGGCCTCGATGGTTCCATTGGGCAGGAAAAACGGACGATTGAAAAATTCCTGGCAAATATCCTGCCTGCGCATATTGTTGCTCCAGACATACCCCGTATCACCGACTTCCCAGCGATTATGCTCGGCCTGAATGACATAACTCATCTTGTCGAAATTACGGGGAGCAATGAATCCGAGATCCCGTTGCTGCTCTTTGAGTTCCTTGCTGCGCTTCTGGCAGACAAAACGATCGCCGCCAGGAGTAGGCATCTGCGTAAAGGCCAGACGCAACTTGTATTTTTTGTTCAGCGCGATATCAATGGTCTTGTCCAGCATGGCGTTGACGCGATCAGCCTTGTCAAAAACAGACAAGGGCTCCATGTGGTTGTCATTGACGTTCAACCCCATGATCTCGACATCGTCCACGCCCAGTTCCTCATGGCACCAGACCACATAATCGGAAAGCTCATCCACATTGAGATCGTTGAGCACCAGGCCCACCCGAAAATAGGGAACGGGATTCATGAGCTCCCGCGCCTTGTTGAAGCGCTTGAGCTTTTTGACCGTATTCTCGAACCTGGCACCAATCCGGATAAAGTTGTAGACGCCGCGGATATGGCTGTCGAAACTGCATTTGAGCCAGTCCATCCGACCGTCGATCTTTTCCAGGTTGGCCTCGGTCAACGTAGTTCCATTGGTGGTGGGTCTGAAATATACGCCGTGTTTTTCCGCGAGATCCAGTTCCAGGTCCAGATTAGGCGAAAGAAACGGGTCTCCCAAAAGAGTCGCTTCATAATATTGCAGGGTGGGAAACAACTCTTCCGCGATTTTGTTGATCAGTTTGGGTTCCATGAACGTCTGGTCCATGGGGCTTTGCCCTGCCACGTACTTGGTGGTGAAATGGCAACAAAACCTGCAAGAAAGATTGCAACGACGGCTTGTTTCGAAGGTGATCCTCGGAGGCATGGCCTTCAGGACGGTCTTCTTTTCTTCGACCTCTTTCCAGAGGAGCTGTTCGTTTTCCTGCTTCAATTGGATGGCATTAGTCATCGACATAGGAATTCCTCATAAAAATAAGGCTTTATTCAGCCCACTGCATAAACAACAGCCGCATTCGGCCGGGTAGGCATCAAGATTTAACGTCTCCTTGGCGGAGTCGGTCTACCGTCTTTTCCACGGCCTTGGCAAGGCAGTATCGAATAAAATCATGAAACGGTCGCGAACAGAATTCCATGTGTATGGAAGAGAGACGGTTCATGGTAGGACGGCGGAACGGATAGAGGCGGAAATAATTTTTGGGCCGGGATTTCAAACGCGGGTTCATGCAGAACTGCGCCAACGGTTCAATGGTCTTGTCCCAGGTAAAACGATCACGAACAAGCCGTTGCGCGTTGGCGCCCTTTTCCATGGCTTTTTCCGGATGGGCAAGCACATCGCGGACCGCGGCCTGAACCGAACTTTTGTCTGAGGCATCCACGCACCAGCCTGCGTCATACTCTTGAATATGCTCGGAAAGTTCCGCGTAATTATTGTAAATCACAGGAAGTCCGGCCCACAGGAACTCCACGGTACGCGTTGTGAAAGCCAGCTCGCGCTCGTAATTCTTTTCCATGACTTCAAAGGCTGCCAGCGATCTGGAAAAAGCATCCAGAAGTACGGATCGTGGCTGATAGCCGTGGAAACAGACGCGGTCATTCTGCTGCAAGCGTTCCATGCAGGCGGTAAAGTTGATCTCGTCCTGCTTCGAAACCTTGTGGCTGCCGCCGAAAATATCCAGCCAGCCGTTCTGATCCGTCCGCAGCACCTCTTCCAGGGCGTTCAACGGATTGGTGGCCCGCTGCCAGGGATAGAATCCGCCTGCGTACACCAGCCGCCTGGCTTCCAGATCCTTGTCAAAAGCCGGCAGATCCGGAGAAAGCGAAATAGGAATGTAGGCAATATCTATTTCGGATTCCTCACGCCCCGTGGCCAGCATAAAGGCAAGAAAATAAAAGCGTTGCCTCCATCCCGCACAGGTGATGAAATCCGACTCGGCAAGCTTGGCCAGCTTCTTGGAAATGAATACAGCCCGTACGCGTTGTGAATCCGGGTGATCATTGTAGGTCGTTTCCAGAATGCGCGGACCGTGCATGTCCGTGACAATGGGAATGCCCGGATGGCGTGTGAGATTATTCTGTTCGGGATTGGCGAAAATAATTACATCCGGTTTGGACTCGGCGATGATCCGTTCCTGATCCGCGGGAGTCCACATGATGGACGCATATTTTTCTCCGACAAGTTCGGAATAATTCCGAATGAGAAAACGTTCGGCCGGCATGCGAAAATCCACATCAAGGCCGCGGCTCTGGAGTCCCTGAATCAACTGCCAGCTTCGCAGGCCCCCGCCCGAAGTAGGCAGACCCTCCAAAGGAAGGATATCGGAAGCAAAAATGAGTACCTTGCTCATTGCACTACTTTTTCAAGAGTTTAGCTGCAAGATTTTTGGCCTTGCGGGCAGCGGATGAAGCCCCGTGATAAGCCTTGGATACGCCGGTGGCCATTTTCATGCTGCGGCTGCACCACAGGCTTTCGAGATCCCGACGCAACTCACGGTTTTCCACCACCAGTTCGGCAAGTACGGATGCCGTATCACGCGCATCGCCTCCCTGAAGGATGTACGGTACGGGTGTTTCCAGCATGTTTGGTTCGCGGTGCGTCAACACCGGATCGGCCAGGTAGTTGAGCACGGGGCGTATGGTCTTGTCCCAGGAAAAACACTCGCTCACCAGGCGCTGAGCGTTCTTGCCCTTGGCTACGACCAGTTCCGGCTCGTTCAACGCTTCCTTGATGGCCTGCTTGATGGCGTCCGGGTCATCGGGATTCACGCACCAGCCGGCATCGTATTCGACAATGTACTCGGAAAGATCCGCGTAATCATTATAGATGACAGGCAGGCCGGCCCACATGAATTCAATGGTGCGGGTGGTAAAGGCCATCTCGCGTTCGAAATTGCGCGCCATGACTTCAAAGGCCACATAGCCCGTACGGTATTCCTCGATGACATCGTCACGGGAAAGATAGCCGCGAAATTTGATCCTGGGATTTTGCCCCAAGTCATCCTTCATCTTGGCAAAATTCAAGGTATCGGCCTGGTTGACGTTGTGCGAACCGCCAAAGACATGCAGAGCTCCATCGTTGAAGGAGGCCAGTGCCTCGTTCATGGCATAGAGACTGGTCATGGGATTCTGCCAGGGATAAAATCCGCCCGAATAAATGAAACGCTTTTCTTTGAGATCCTTGTCCATGACGGGCTGCTCCGGGGCCAGGGAAACCGGCATGAAATCAACCCTGATATCACTGAGCTTGTAACCGGCCATCATGAAATAACTCAAAAAATAATAACGCTGCCAGCGCCCTGCGCAGGTGAAATAATCGCTGCGCATGAAATTGCTGAGCTTGCGACGAATATTGCGTCCGCGCATGCTGGGGGAATCATCATTATTGAGCAATTCGAACTCGATGAGCCGCGGGCCATGCATGTCGCTCAAAATCGGCAGGCCATGATCCTTTTTCAGGCAGTTGAGATCCGGATTGGCGAACACTATCGCGTCCGGTTTGAAATGCTCGACGATTTCATCCTGATTATCCTGCTTCCAGGAGGTTTTTTTCGTCTCTTCCGGAATCTTGTCTCCATATTCCCGTTCAAGAAAGCGATCTTCACCAGGCATTGAAAAATTGACGTCAATACCGTTGGCTTCAAGCCCTTTGATTATCTGCCAGCTCCGCAACCCCCCTCCGGAGGTCGGCAAACCAGGCAACGGGAGAATATCTGAGGAAAACACCAGGACCCGTTTGCAAGCTTTGTTCATTCTGCGCTCCAGTGACAACGTACTGCCAGGCGATCGTACACGCCTAAAAATTCGATTAGTGTATTCACCGTAATGGTTTTGGAATAATGAAGAAATCGAGAACGCACCGCTGAAAAGGCCATCGGATGCGTTCTCGAGCTATCAGATTTGGGAATACTCAATGACCTCGCCAGGACAAATATCTGCCACGCGCTCGATATCAACTTTGCGCGAATCTTCAATGGTATCCTTTTGAAGCACCACCAAAGAATCCTGATCATGGCCGAAAACATCGCACATTTCATGCCAGCAAACACCGCAGCTTGTGCAAAAATCTTTCTTAACAACTACTTTGATCATCCAGAACCTCAGTTGGTTATTGGTGTGGATAACACCTCTGAAACTCAGAGAATGTCCGCACTCTCAGAAAACAACAAAAAGCCAGCATCATTTTTGGCCGAGTCCACACCCTGTCAACGGCCGATGCGTTCCTTTACAACGCTCATCAGCTTACCCGCAATACGGATGGGCATAGTGACACGCCAGCTTGTGGAGGTTCGCAGGTGCTCCACTTCTCTGAGCGCTCTTTCCAAGTCAGTGCGTAACGCCTTGATTTCGTTGTCACGCTTAAGTCGAACGGCAGTCAGTTCATCATCTTTCTTGATAAACGTTTCGCGCAACTCTTCATAATTGCCCCGGAGGACTTTCAACTTGTCCTCGGCATCAACATTTTTTTGTGCGCGAATTTCCGCATCAGCAACTATCGGACCGTAGGCCTTATCAGCTGTATTGAAATCATTCATCACCGCATCGAGAGTCTCTGTCATACCATCAAACTCGTTTCCCGAGGCCTTGAGCAGGGTTGCATAGGTTGTCTTGACCCATTCCACTATCTCCTGGCGTCCATACACGTCTTCGGGCGTAATGATGTGGTGCCGAAAACGGGTGGAAAGATAGCCTTCGGCCTGGGCGTCATGGGCATGGCTCAATTCCGGCAACGGCAGTCCCAGGTCCGCGTAGACCTTGGTCATGGTGCCGCGCCAGTCCTCGAGCAACATCTCGTAGGTGAAAAAGCTGCGTTTGTAGCCTCTGCTGTCCCGTTCGGCCTCAAGATTATGGCGCAGCCAGAGCAGATAGGATTTTGCAAAATGAAACCCGTCCCTGTTCTTGAGCGAACGCGCTACTTCTATGGGATTCCGAATGGGTATGGCAAAATAAGGTTCGGTATCGAACTTTTCGAAAATACGCAGCCAGAAAGGAAGTAAGCGGCATATGCGCGGATCTTTGAGAACAAAGATTTTGGATTTTTCAAAATCCTGATTGAGCTTTTCCAAAAAACGCTGTTCAAACTCCGCGGCTTTGGGAGTCTCATACCATTCGACGGGAAAAGGTGAAAGATTGTCCCAGGTTATTTTGCAGGCATCCGAAAGCATCTGCTCATGGATTTCGTATATGTCCTGCGATTCCCAAAAGCCGGTTTCATTATTTCCTTCCTCCGCAGCCATCAGGTTGGCGGCGATATCACCGCCCAACAGATTGATGATGCGGGTGGCAGCCGAAGTCCCGGAACGATGCATACCAAGAACGATGAATCCCTTGCGCCGGTATTGCTTCTGCTCTGCCGCAGTCTTGCTTTCTTTTTTTGACATGTTTTGGTTACCGAGAGGAATCGGGTCCATGCGGCAGACCCGATAGATCTATTCCCAAAGCTATTTCAACCAGCTGGGGGGAAGGTTTTTCATGATTTCGATGTTCTCGAACTTCTGGCTCGCTTTGGCACCGACACGCTGGGCCCATTCCGCCTGACGTTTTACGCCTTCTTCAAGATCAACCTGGGCTTCATAGTTGAAGATCCGTTTCATCTTGTCGTGCGTGGCATAGGCGTGAACAACTTCATTGCGCGCTTCGACATGTACGACATTCAGGGGTTTGTCCATGGCCTTGGAAACGACTTCTGCCAGGTAATTGACCGTGTAGGGTTTGTCAGCGCCAACGTTAAAAACTTCGTTGTAGGCTTCGGGAGTCTCGATGGAGCGCGCCATTACCGTGGAAACATCGCTGATATAGCTGAATGCACGGGTCTGCTCGCCATCACCGAAAATCGAGAGGGGTTTTCCCTGCATGATCTGGTTCATGAAAATGCCGATAACATTGCGATACTTGTCGCCAATGTTCTGATTCTCGCCGTACACATTATGAGGACGGAAGATGATGTAGTTCAAGCCGAACATTTCATGGCTTTCTTTCAAATCCAGCTCAACGGCATATTTGGCGATGCCGTAGGAATCTTCCGGCATGGGCACCAGGTCCTCGGTCATGGGGATCTGGTTGGTTCCGTAAGCCGCAATGGACGAGGTGAACACGAAGCATTTTACTTCATGGTTGACCGCGGCATTGATCAGATTGATGGAACCAATGAGGTTGTTGGTATAGTTGAAACGCTTGATGAAATGGCTCAGCCCCTCAGCCGCGTATGCTGCGAGATGAAAAATATAGTCGATTTTATGATCGGAAAAGATTTTTTCAATGAGGGCATGATCGGTGACGCTACCTTCAATAAATTTGGTCCCTTCGGGTACGTTCTCAACAAATCCGCCGCTGAGATCGTCCAATGCGATGACGTCATACCCCATCCCCATCAAATCCTTACACAAATGCGATCCCATGAAACCGGCTCCACCGGTTACCAGGCACGTGCCTTTCATCAGCACACTCCTTTTAAAATAAGTAATAACAAATTAAAGCAACGTAGTCTAAGCAACAGGGGCTGTCAATCTAGCTGAAAATACAGCAGATCCCTGCCAGACATCAACGGCTGGAGGGATTTCGGATTGGCTCTCTGCCCTGCGCGCCACTGTAGCAAACCCACAGCGAAATACAACACAGAAATGAACTCGGGTTTAGCTCACTATATGATAGATAAAAACGGCCATTCACATGAATGAAAAAAAAAACGGCTGACAGCGCACCGGGACGCCCTGTTCACCTCTTGTTGTAATATCGTGAAATAAATGACAAAAAAACAATTCCCCGAGACCTCTTGACAATTTGTCATTTATTTCACATTAGGTCCATGTGCTAAGCGAATGGCACGCCGGGGGACATTGCCCTCCGCTTCGCCAGTTCGTCAAGACATTTTCTCACCCATCAGCTCAAGGGGCAGGTATGGGTAGAGGCAACACTTTTTTTGATTTTTAACCCTTTCAAAGGAGACCCAGATGTCCAAACTGGTACCCCCCCATGGCGGAAAAGGCCTTGTTTGTTGCTTGCTCGAAGGCGCAGCTCTTGAAGACGAAAAGAAAAAAGCAGCCGGCTTGAAAAAAATCCAGATTACGCCGCAGGAAAAAGGCGACCTGATCATGATGGGCATTGGTGGTTTCAGCCCCCTCGACGGTTTCATGACCAAGGCTGACTGGAAAAGTGTTTGCGAAAACTTCACTCTGACCGACGGCACCTTCTGGCCCGTACCGGTTATGCTTGGTTGTGACGCTGCTGACGCCGAAGCTATCAAAGAAGGCGACGAGATCGCCCTGGAAAACGATGGCGAAATTTACGCCACCATGAAAGTAACCGAAAAATTCGAGATGACCGAAGACGAAAAGAAATGGGAATCCGAAATCGTTTACAAAGGTGAAGGCGAAGACAGCACTGGTGGCAAGTTCATGGAAATCGCCATGGATGACCACCCCGGTGTTAAGATGGTTATGGCCCGCAAGCAGTTCTGCCTGGCCGGCTCCGTAAAAGTTCTCAGCGAAGGCAACTACCCCACCAAGTACGCCGGCATCTACCTGCGTCCTACTGAGACCCGCAAGATTTTCGAAGAAAAAGGCTGGAGCACCATCGCCGCTCTGCAGCTGCGTAACCCCATGCACCGTTCTCACGAATTTCTGTGCAAGATCGCCATCGAAGTTTGTGACGGCGTTATCATCCACTCCCTGATCGGCAACCTGAAGCCCGGTGACATTCCTGCCGCCGTGCGCGTAAAGTGCATCGAGACTCTGGTTGACAAATACTTCGTCAAAGACAACGTCATTCAGGGCGGTTACCCCCTCGACATGCGTTACGCCGGTCCTCGTGAAGCTCTGCTGCACGCCACCTTCCGTCAGAACTACGGCGTCAACCGCATGATCATCGGTCGTGACCACGCTGGTGTTGGCGATTTCTACGGCATGTTCGAAGCTCAGGACATCTTCAACAAGATTCCTTACGCCACCGAAGAAGCCAAAGCCGACGCCGCTCCTGGAAAGGCTCTGCTCTGCGAACCCCTGAAGATCGACTGGACCTTCTACTGCTTCAAGTGTGACGGCATGGCTTCCATGCGCACCTGCCCCCACACCAAGGAAGATCGCGTTATCTTGTCCGGAACCAAGCTGCGTAAGGCTCTGTCCGAAGGCGCTGAAGTACCGGATCACTTCGGTCGTGACGAAGTCCTCGTTATTCTCCGCGAATACTACGAAGGCCTGACCGACAAAGTTGAAGTAAAAATGCAGAAAGCCGCCAGCGGCACCGGCATGTAAGTATTGACTACTTGCTGCCACTCAAGCTAATTAGAGGGGATGCCTTACGGCGTCCCCTTTTTTTACCCTTTACTCCCATTCACCCGCTTGCCCGCATCGTAAAATCAGGCTACTGCAAGCGGATACTTTTTTTGAGTCAAAAGAATAATTATGCCGAAAAGTCCAGATTCACCACGGTCCCCCTTGAATCAGCTCCTTGACCTTGACAGGAAACTGCTCCGTATGCTTGGTCAACGCGCCGAACTGCTCAAGGATTTGAATGAAACCATCCGTCCCGGAGCCTCGGGCGGCTCAGGGAAAGCTAAATCCGACCTGGAAAAAAAATTGCGTATCGCCTGGGAACAGGCGGCTTCTTCTGTTGGAGGCGACCCCTCCCTATGGAGAAAAACCTTTTCCTTGCTCCAGGAACTCGGATCAACCCAGCTCAAGGCCGTCAGTTCGCCCATGCCCAAACGCAGCGGTTTCGAACTCACTCCGGCCAAAGGCGCCATGTCCGTCGACATTGCCGGACCCGGAAGTCTGCTGCAGAGCATCCTCTGGACAGTTCTTGCTTTTCAGAGCGACCAGCCTTTGAGCATTGCCAATGTGCTTCGCAATGACGCCGTGTTCGACTGCGTCAAGGCCTGCAACCACGCAGGAGCCCAGTTCTACTGGGAAGAAGACGGATTGAAGAGCAGAGGACAGTCCAAACCGGCATTCACTGGAAAGGCCATCTTTGTTGGTCAGGAACCAGTGAACCTCTATGCCCAGCTTTTTCTGGCACTGCCCCACGCGGGCAGCATTCGTTTCATAGGCGGACCGCAGCTCAAGCTGATCGATCTGCGTCCCCTGGCTGAAATACTGCCGGCTCTGGGCGCACGACTGGTTATGCCTGTTCCCGGAGTGCATGGCTTGCCCGCACGCCTTGAAAGCTCCGGCATCATCCCGGATTCCTTGCAGCTCTCTGCCAATTTTCCTCCGGATGCCGCCGCTGCCCTGGCCGCGGCCGCTCCGTCGTATCCGCGAGGCCTCAGGATCACGCTTCCCGCCAACGAGGCCAAGGCGAAATTGTTGCGCTCAACTTTGGAACAGGCCCAGCGTCTGCTGGAAATCTGCGGAGTTGAGACCAGCTTTGATGCGACCACGCTCAGCGTCGGGCCTGGACGAGTCTCTCCGCCGCCTGCGCCCTCCGTGGACATCGACCCCTTTTTGGGCGGTTCGCTCATGGCCCTTTCTCTGGCTGCGGGAGGAGCTGTCCGTTTACGAGGCACATGGCCGGGCAAACTACTTGCCTGGCGCAAAGTGGAATCCTTGTTGATGGGAGCTGGTGTCTCCCTCAATGTCGAGCCTTTTTCCATTCATGCGACTTTCAAGGAACCCAGTGCCGAACAACTGCAGCAGAAGTTCACTTTCGATACGCGAGAAGCTCCTGAGCTGACGCCTCTGGCCTTGGCCATTGCCGCCTGCCTCGGCAACCACTATCCCGATCTTGTGCAGAATCTGCGTTGCGGCCTGCCTGGTTCGTCCGAAATGGCCGACGCCTCGGAAATGGAACGGATAGCCGAAGACATACTGGAGCGTACGGGCTTCCAATCCCGGATCGAGGATTCCTGGCTCACCATGGAAAAAGCCGAACTTTCCGCCGACTGGGATGCCCCCTGGTCCAGCCCTTCTGCTGCCTGGAGTCTCGCGTACGCATTGCTCGGCTACATCAGACCTGGTCTGAAGCTCGACAACCCCGGCAACGTGACCGGACTGATGCCCGGCTTCTGGCCGTTTTACAATGCATTGCCCACACCCCCGGTTGATATCTTCGAAAGAAAACCCCCAAAAGAGGACAAGGATGCTGCCCCCCAACCCCAGCGCAGACGCCGAAAAGTCGAATGATTCTTCCACACCTGAGGAGATCGCCAAGGAAATTGCCGATCTCGAGGTAAAAATGCGTGCCTTTTTACAGGAAAAGCAGGACTGCGAAAAAGCCATCCGCTTTTTGCGACAGGAAGAAAATCCTGCCAAAGGTATTTTTTACGCTCAGGAAATTTTCGGAAAACAGCAGGATAAACTCCGTCTGGACGTGGAAGCGGAATTTTGCAGGAAACGTATCAATCGGCTGCGTCTGAGAATTGAAGAAGGCTAGCACCCTTAGGAGGATATGCTTTATGCCCCAAAATCTGACCCAGAAAATCATCGCAAAGCATCTGGTACGCGGAGAAATGACCCCAGGAGCTGAAATTGCCCTGCGTATCGATCAAACCTTGACCCAGGATGCTACGGGCACCATGGCCTACCTGCAGTTCGAAGCCCTGGGCCTGGACCGGGTGCAAACCGAACTTTCCGTCAGCTACGTGGATCACAACACCCTGCAAATGGGTTTCCGCAATCCTGACGATCACCGCTATCTGCGCAGTGTTGCCAGAAAATACGGTATTATTTTCTCCCCTCCCGGCACCGGCATCTGCCACCAGCTGCACCTGGAGAATTTTGCCCGTCCCGGACGTACGCTGGTCGGTTCCGACAGCCATACGCCCACAGCAGGCGGTGTCGGCTCCCTGGCCTTTGGAGCAGGCGGTCTGTCCGTAGCCCTGGCCATGGCTGGCGAACCCTATGTGATCAGCATGCCCAAAGTCGTCCGCGTCTGGCTGGACGGTGAACTGACCGGCTGGGCTTCGGCCAAGGATATCATCCTGCACCTGCTGGGAGTGCTCAGTGTCAAGGGCGGCGTAGGCATGGTCATGGAATTCGCAGGTCCCGGCGTTGCAACCCTTACCGTGCCCGAGCGTGCCACCATTACCAACATGGGCGCCGAACTCGGCGCGACCACGTCCATTTTCCCCAGTGACCAGCAGACCAAGGAATTTTTGCGTTCCATGGATCGTCCGCTGGACTTCGAAGAATTGGAAGCGGATCCGGACGCCACTTACGACGACGAGGTCAAAATCGATCTTTCCGCCCTGGTGCCTCTTGCCGCGCAGCCGCACATGCCGGACAAGGTGGTCCCCGTTGCCGAGCTGCACGGTCTTCCCGTGGACCAGGTCTGCATCGGATCCTGCACCAACTCGTCCTACACCGATCTGGCATCCGTGGCCGAACTATTCAAGGGCCATACCGTCCATGAAGACACGGATGTAATGATTTCCCCCGGCTCCAAGCAGGTTCTCAAGCTTCTGGCCAAGGACGAACTGCTGGAATGTCTGATCGATTCGGGTGCCCGTCTTCTGGAGTGTTCCTGCGGTCCGTGCATCGGCATGGGCGGATCTCCCGTATCCAAGGGCGTCAGCGCCCGTACCTTCAACCGGAACTTCGAAGGACGCAGCGGTACGCAGGATGGCCAGGTTTACCTGGTCAGCCCGCTGACAGCAGCCCAGGCAGCCAAAATGGGCGCTTTCGTGGATCCTGCGGAATGGGGCGAACCCTTGCTGGTCAAACCTTTTCTGCCGCGCAACATACCGACCATCGGCCACCTGTTCATCTATCCGCCCACTCCGGGCAGTGACGACGCCGAAGGCCTCGGCATCATCCGCGGACCGAATATCGTGCCCCTGGAACAGTTCGACGCGCTTCCGGACAGCATTTCCACCAAAGTGCAGCTCAAGGTCGGCGACAACATTACCACGGACCATATCATGCCCGCCGGCGCCCAGATAACCGCACTGCGCTCCAATGTCCCCGCAATCAGCGAGTACATTTTCAGCCGCGTCGACGAAACCTTTGTTCCCCGGATCAAACAGGCCGGACACGGTGTGATCCTGGGCGGCGAAAACTACGGTCAGGGTTCCAGCCGCGAGCATGCGGCTCTGGGGCCGCGGCATCTCGGAGTAAAGGCTGTCATCACCAAGTCTCTGGCCCGCATCCACCGCGCCAACCTGGTCAACTTCGGCATTCTGCCGCTGCTGCTTGTCAACAAAGATGACTACGACAGCATCGAACAGGGTCAGGGCCTGGAAATCCCGGCAGCTCAAATCACTGCCGGCGGTGTTGTGGAGATCAAAATGGACAATGGAAAAAGCATTTCCGTTTCCAATGATCTCACTGAAAACGAACTGGCCATCATTCGCGCCGGTGGCCTGCTCAACTACGTACGCAACGCCAAAAAAGCCTGAGGTTCCGGCTGCGGCCGGGCTGTATTCGAACACACAACTGAACGGCCGGGGGGTGGGCCCCCGGCCGATAGCCAGGAGTACCTATGCTAGAGTGGATACGCAGAAGCGCCGAATCCTGGGGCGTAAAGATCCTTTTCGGCCTCATCATTATTGTCTTCGCCTTCTGGGGAGTGGGCTCCATGTCCAACAACAAGTCGTCCGTGGTCGCCTACGTGGACGATGAACCCATTTCCGAAAGAGAATTTATGGTGGCTTTCGAACGTTACATTCACAACGTACGTGCGAGCCGTCCCGACCTGACCTGGGATCAGATCAATCAAATGGGTCTGAAGAAACAGTTCCTCACCCAGATGATTGAAAAAATGCTGCTTCAAAAAGAAGCCGGCAAGCTGAACATCATTCCCTCCCAATACGAAATCATCAACACGATCAAAGAGCTTCCCGCTTTTCACGGTGCTGATGGAAAATTCGACAAAACCTTGTACCAACGCATCCTGAGCAGCCAGCAGATTTCTGCCGGTGCTTTCGAAGAGGACGTCCGTACCTCCATGATGCGTCAGAAACTCAAGGATTATGTCACCTTGCCCGCTTTTGTCAGCGAGCCTGAAGCCAAAGACATCTACGAATTCATCAATGAAGAACGCAAGATCGATTATCTGGTTGTGGAAGCCGGCAATTTTACAAAAAGCGTCAGCGTCACCCAGCCGGAAGTCGAAAAATACTACGCCGACAACAAGGAAGAATTCAAAATCGATCCCCGCGTCAAAATGGCTTACATTGTTTTTGATCCTGAGACCCTGGCCGACAAGGTCACTGTGACGGATGCC
This sequence comes from Desulfovibrionaceae bacterium, assembly GCA_963667575.2. Classification (GTDB taxonomy): domain Bacteria; phylum Desulfobacterota; class Desulfovibrionia; order Desulfovibrionales; family Desulfovibrionaceae. The sequence goes on from CAXXHY010000025.1 coordinate 41,171, forward strand.
GACATCGAAAGCTATTACAAACGCAAACTCAAAAGCGACTACACGCAGCAGGAACAGGTCAAGGCCCGTCACATCCTGATCCGTGTGGACAAAGACGCCCCCGCAGACAAAGTTGCCGAAGCCAAAACCAAAATCGACGAAGTGGCCGCCAAACTCAAAGACGGTGGCGATTTTGCCGAACTTGCCAAGGAATACTCCGAAGGCCCCACCGGCCCCAATGGCGGCGACCTGGGCTGGGTAAAAGTCGGAACCATGGTCAAACCCTTTGAAACTGCCCTGTTCGCATTGAAAAAAGGCGAAGTCAGCGAACCGGTCCGTACGCAGTTTGGATGGCATCTGATTCTGGCTGAAGACCGCAAAGACGCCGGAGTCATCCCGCTGGACCAGGTCAAAGACGAAGTACGCCAGAAAGCTGCTGAAGAAAACGCCGGAGACATCCTGCACGACTATGTGGACCAGGCGCTGGAAAAACTGGTTACCGGTTCCACGTTGGATGCCATATCCAAGGATATGAAGCTCCCGCTGAAGGAAAGCGACTATTTTGCGCAGGCTCAGGCCACCGGAACCATCGGACTCACGGATGAAGCAGCCGACACGCTCTTCGGCATGGAAGCGGGCGATGTAAGCGATGATCCCCTGCAGATCAAGGACGGCTACATCCTGGCAAAAGTGCTGGAGAAAAAGCCTGCCGAATATGAGACTCTGGACAAGGTCCGGACCCAGATCGAAGACAAACTGCGCTCGCAAAAGAGCATGGAAGCCGCCAAGAAGGAAGCCGAATCTCTTCTGGCCAAACTTGAGAAAGGCGAAGCTCCAGAAGGCTACGAGATCAAAAGTTCGACCAAATTCAACCGCCAGGGTCTGATCATGGAACTGGGCTACAAACCGGAAATGGTCAAAGCCGCGTACGAGACTGCCAAAGGCAGCTGGCTGAAAATCCCGTACGAAGTCGGTTCGGGCTACGCTCTGGTCAAGGTTTCGGAGATCATTCCTCCTGAAGCCAAGGAATGGGAAGCCGGTAAAAAGGACTTTATTGCCATCCTCGAAGACAATAAGCGCGACCAGCTGTTCCAGGCCTATGTGCAGACATTGTACAAGGCTGCCAACGTCAAGTATGAAGATTTGCGCGCGGTAGAATAACTGCCATCGCGCTTCAATGCGTATCAACAGGAAGGGATCCGGATTTGCCGCATCCCTTCCTTTTTTTTCAACCGCCCCGTATGCAACAGGATACTTTCATGCAGCACCCGATGACACTGGAAGACAAAGTTCAGCAAGCCTTTGACCGCCTTGATCAGATAAAAGCCGTGGCCACGCACCCCGCGGCCGTGGCCTGGACCGGAGGCAAGGATTCCACTGTTGCTCTGGACATCTGGAAACGCTATTTGCAGGAGAGAAAACCCGACCAGCGTATCCTGGCTATCAATCTGGATACCGGCCATAAATTTCCGGAGATATGCCGGTTCCGCGACATGCTTGCCCAGGACTGGGACCTTGATCTGCACATTCTGCGTCCAGGTCCGGACGCTGAAGAGGTTCCCCTTGCCGCCGATCCGCTGGTCTGCTGCAATGTCCGTAAAATTCTTCCTTTGAAGAAAGGTCTTCGAGAGTTACAGATCAAGCTGCTCCTCAGCGGACTGCGTCGGGATGAGCACCCGGACCGTGCTCAGCGGGCCTGGTGCGAGGAACGCAACGACCCGCAGCACAGTTTCATGCACCCTGTCCTGGAATTCACGGAAATGGATATCTGGGCCTACATCACGAGCCGCAACCTGCCCTACTGCGAACTCTATACGCAAGGCTACCGTTCGCTGGGGTGCGCACCGTGCACAGCCGCTCCGGGAGCGGATCTGCAACCTGCCGCATCCGAACGCTCGGGACGAGCGCAAAACAAGGAGGGAGCTCTTTCGCAGCTACGGAGCATGGGATATTTTTAAGGAACGTTTTCTCCTGAAGCACCTGCCCAGGAAAAACACTGAATTGTCACCAAGAACAGTTTGTCCTGCCGCACCGTTCTCCTACTATATCTTCTTTGCGCTCCACGGGATGAGTTTTCACGCGCCTGGCAATACTGTATTCTCATCCCTGAATACCGAACTCCAAATTCGCCCATGACACGTTCATCGGGTCAGATCTGATTCTGTTCTGCTCTAGATTACCGGACGCGTTGCCAAAAACGGCAAATACCCGCTCTGGTTTTTTCTCAGCCGATCTGTTACCCCGAAGAATACCTATACATCATTTCAACATCTCCGGACCACCCCAACAGGAGTCCTTGTGAAACTGCACTCCCTGAAACAAAAAATTCTGCTTCTTGTCGTCTGCATCCTTTGCGTGCTTGCAGCCACGTTCATGCTTTTCAGCAAGCGAAATGTGGAAAAAGCCATGCTGGCAGCGGAAGAGCGCTCCGCCCTGAACGTCTTGCAACTCGTCACTCTGAACATAGACGCGAGCTTCAAAAATCTGTTATGGGACAAGATGGCCACAATCAAACGCCGCAAGGCCGAGATCAAGGGGCTTTCGGATATGTTGCTCGCAGGCATAGAAGAGTACGCCAACCTGGCAAGAAGCGGCGTACTTGAAACAGACATAGCCAAAGAAATGGCTCTGAAATGGATTGCCCGGATGGATGGTGACGATCAGGAATACGGCATTGTCTACGGCAAGGACAATGTCATGCTGTACTATCCGGAAAAAGATCTCATCGGACGGGACATGTCCCACCTGAAAGACCTGAAAGGACGTCCCCTTTTTGAGGCCGCCAGAAAAGAGGCCAAAACCAATGGCTCGGCATTCAGCACATTTATCTGGGACCTCCCGGAACGCAAGGATCCCATAAAAAAATTCGCCCATTTCCGCTACTTTCCCGAATGGGGCTGGACTGTGGGCGCTTCCAACTATCTGGGGGACGTGGAAATTGAAATGCGGCGCAAGCTGGATGAACATTTCGCGACCCTGAAGCAGACCATCGTCAACGTACGCTTTGCCAAAACCGGCTATGTCTTCATCTTCAACGCAAACAAGAAAGTCCTTCTGGCGCCTCCAGTGGACAAGCAGCGCCTGACCACAATGGTCAACTCTCTCGATGGCAACCTATTGCTGGACGACCTCATAGATGCAGCTCACTCCGGCAATCGCGGACCTGTTTATCACAAGGCAGAATCCGAAAACGCGCCGGAAATGGAATCCTATGTCACCTATTTCAAACCGCTGAAATGGTACATCTGTACCAATGTTTCCACGGCGGAAATCCATGAACCCGCCCGCGAACTGTTGACCAGGCAGAGCATCATCACATCCGCGGCTCTGATACTGAGCCTTTTTCTGGCGCTTCTGTTCGCCAGCAAAATATCCCGACCTCTCTGCCGCCTTTCCGAATATGCAAAAACCCTGTCCAATGCGGACCTTACCGAGGAAGAAACCGAAGAGCCTCCCATCGCGGACCTGCCCAAACAGTACAAGGACGAAGTCGGACACCTGGCGGAATCTTTTCTGACAATGGAAAAATCTCTGCGGGGAAAAATCAAGGAACTCATGGACGTAACGGCGTCCAAGCAACGTATCGAGCACGAACTGCACATCGCCCGCAGTATTCAGATGGGGCTTCTCCCCAAGGTATTTCCGCCGCCACCTTCGGATGAACTCAAAGAAGTGCAGCTCTATGCGTTTCTGGAGCCAGCCAAACAGGTGGGAGGCGACCTCTACGACTTCTTTTTCATAGACAAGACACACCTGTTCTTTTCCGTTGGAGACGTTTCCGACAAGGGCGTTCCTGCAGCATTGTTCATGGCCATTACCAAAACGCTGGTCAAGCTCATGGCCGAATCCTATGACGACCCGGCGGAGATCATGTCCAAGGTCAACAATGCGCTCAGCACGGACAACCCCAATTCCATGTTCGTCACCATGATCATCGGCATTCTGGACCTTGAAACCGGCGCAATCCGCTATGCCAACGCCGGTCATAATCTGCCTGTTGTATTCAGCCCTTCACAGGATGCGGCCTTTTTGGAGGGCATAAGCGGTCCCATTGCCGGCGCCATGGAGGATATGCCGTACGTCACGCTGCACGCCCAACTCAAACACGGCGACAGCCTTTTCCTATATACTGACGGAGTGACAGAAGCGTCCAACAAGGAGCGGGAGCTTTTTTCAGATGAGCGCCTGCTTCGGGTAACCAACCAGCTGCACAGCAAAACACCCAAAAAGTTCATCGAGGGCGTAATGGATGCCATCAACGAACATGCAGCCGGTTTTATGCAGTGGGACGACATTACGATGCTTTGTATTCACTTCAATGGCCCGGCATTGGAAAACACACTGGATACATCAGAAAAATCCTGAGCCAGTTTATCCACCCATAGGTCTTCAGCCAACCTGATAGAAGGAGACTTCATTATGCAAAAGCTCGCCATAGCAGTATTATGTGGCTTTTTGGTTTTGGCTTTTTCCTCCCCGCTTCTGGCGAAACCAGGTGATAGTTTTCCCACTACACCGGCTAAACACAATGGCCAGAAATGGCGCATCGCGTATTATGAAGGCGGACAATATACCAATTATCCGGTGCTGCTGAAAAGCATTGTTCTCGGTTTGCAGGATCTCGGCTGGCTCAAAGTGGAACCATACCCCGACACGAAAATGACCGACCATGAACTATGGAAATGGCTCTGTGCCAATGTGACGAGCGATTATCTGGAACTCGTGGAAGATGCTTTCTACTCCCCTGGGGATTTTGACGCTTCATTGAGAACACAGACCCAGCAGGCCTTCCTTGATCGCGTCAAATCGAAACAGGATATCGACCTTGTTCTGGCGCTCGGCACCTGGGCCGGACAGGACCTGGCCATCGATGAAAATACCGTTCCCATGATGGTGCTCTCAAGCAGCAATCCCATTCATTCGGGGATCGTCACCAGCAAGGACGACTCGGGCCGGGACAATGTCTTCGCCGTGGTCGAACCAGACCGTTATATGCGGCAGCTGCGTCTTTTCCAGGATATCGTCGGATTCAAACGCCTGGGGATAGTATACGAGGACTCGGTGGAAGGAAGAACCTTTGCCGCGCTGGACGACATCAATACCGTTGCCAAGGAACGCGATTTCGAAGTCATCAGCTGCAATGCTCCTTTCAACGACGTTTCCCTGCAGCAATCCGAAGATGCGGTTGTTCAGTGTTTCAAGGAAATCGCACCCAAGGTGGACGCGGTTTATATCACAGAGCATCGTGGAGTGACGCTCAACAGTCTTCCCAGGCTTCTGGAACCACTCTACGAACAGAAACTGCCGACCTTTTCCATGCCCGGGTCCAAGCTGGTCAAATACGGCGTGCTGATGAGCATTGCCCAGGCCAATTTCAAATACACCGGACGTTTTGCTGCTGAAGTCATTGCCAAAATCTTCAATGGAGCAAAACCGCGGGAACTCACCCAAATCTGGCAAGCTCCACCGAAAATTGCCATGAACCTCAAAGTTGCTGAAATCATAGGCTTTGATCCACCTGTGGATATCATGATGGCCTCTGATGAAATTTATGAAACCATCGCAAAAGCAACTGACCAATAGACTTTTGGGGGGGAATTAGTTATTTATTTTATAAATACACTCGCAATAAGTTCTTTATAACAGCGAAGTGAACTATCGTTTTTGGGACAATCAATCGTATATTTTGCTCTGATTTTTGATCTCTGACGCAACTACTCTTTGCCGCTGTCCGGCAAAGTTTCTCAGATCAATTTGAGCAACAATGTTGAATAATTAGCGTTCTTCTGATCATGTTGAGGAAGTTTAATGTATATTGACCTGGCCACTATCTCCGACCTCTCTGAAATACAGACTGTACAGATTGATGCCTATGGCGGCGAATACTTCACCCTCCTTACCCTCCGACAATACATCGATCTTTTTCCTTCATCTTTTTTTATTATGAAAGATCCGGAAGCTCAGCATAAAATCATCGCTGCTGCAATTTGCGGATTGGATGAAACAAAACAGCACTCCTGGCTTTTATCACTGGTGGTTTCACCCCCCTATCAAAAACGCGGATTCGGAGGACAGCTTCTGGAAGAAGTTATCCGTTACTCGAATAACGCAAATTTAAGAAGCCTCTCTCTTACTGTATCTCCTGAAAACACCCTAGCAACAAGTCTTTATCGCTCTCGTGGATTTGAAATTATCACCCTGGAACAGGATTATTTCGGCAAAGATATGCATCGTTATCTGATGAAAAAGACATTTCCAGCCGTTGAATTGACCTGCACCTAGTTCGTAATTCTGCTGTCTGGTCTGCTATACTTGCTAACATGAATCACCGTATCCAATTATTCTGTCCCGGAAAAGCAAAAACATCCCGACCTTAATAAGGCCGGGATGTTTTTTCAGACAATATAAATGCATTATATTCAAAAATGCTGATAATCAGATATAATATAGTCATCATTCTCCGTGGAACTCAAAAAAATCATCTCTTTTTCTTCAAATTCACTGCAATAAAATAAAAGCACACCGTAGAAATAAAGAATATAAGACCAATCAGCGCCGCCCCCTGACTTATGCCCATGGAGGCAAACACCAGGCCCATGACCACGGGCCCCAACATTTGCCCCAGCTTGTCCATGGCCCTTTGAATACTCATGGCTTTTCCCACACCTACCTTGCTGACGCTATCCAGAGCCAGACAATAGGCGGACTGCGCACCGATGACCAATGCCCCGGATATTCCCATGAAAAACACGGACACGAGCACAGGGATAAATCCATTGTAAAAATACAGGGACATCAATCCGCCCCCTCCGATCAGTCCCCCCAGGACAATAAAAATCTTTTTGTTTTGCGCCCTGTCCACAAAACCGCTCAGGAGCGGACCGATGTAAATAACCGACAGACCATACAGCATCAGAATGCGGCCGATATTGGACTGCCCGATTCCAATCTTGTTCAAATACAATGGAGCGGCGTAAAACAGCAGTCCTACCTGGCATAAGGCGAATGGCACCAGGCTGAAAAAAAGCGTGGCCGAATAACTTCTGTCAATAAACAATTTGGCAAAGTCCGCAATCCGTAGCTTTTCGTTGTCCTCTTTTTCTTCGGGTTCGAAATGCAGTTGTTTGCGCATAAAAACCAGGACAAACAGACAGGGAATGAGCAACAGCACCAGGGAGAACCAGAACACCGGCGCGTACCCCATACGCTCGGCCAGCATGGCGCCCACTGCCGTGCCGCAAATCTGGCCGGAAACGATCCCTGCCACAAGGTTGGTGAGCCCCTGGGCACGGGTCCTGAAATCGGTATGCCGGAAAACAAAGCCCTGGATGGCCATCCACGAAAGGCCGTAGCCAAAGCCTACAACACCGCGTGCGGTAATGAAGCCCAAAGCCGTATCCGCCGTGGAGCACAGGTAGGCTCCAATACCGGAAAGCACCAGCCCGAGAAAAAACGGAACATGCCAGCCGCGCTTGTCCACAAGCACGCCGGACAACAGAGCAGAGACAAGTGCGCAGAACATTTCCGTGGAAATGGGCAGGCCCAGTACCACGTTCCGGGACAAGCCGAACAAAGGCTCGTACAAGTCGCGCATATACAAGGGAATGAAAGAAATCGGTAACGCCCAGGCGAATACGAAGCTGAAGCCGGCCGGACGGATGCGCAGGGGGATGCTCAGTTTCTCGTCCTTCTCCACACCGGACAGAGGCTGCTGCCCCAGATAGAGCAGCAGAAGAATCGCGAGTTCCACCAGAAACAGGAAAGAAACCAGCATGACCGTCAGGGAATCAAGCATGATCTCGCGCACCTGGCCCTGAATATAGTCTCTGGAAAGCAAAAGGCGGACGTAGCCTTTTGTCACCTGGGCCAGGTCCTTGCTGATCACTATCAGGGGCTGGATAATTTCATAGGTCCCGGTACGCTCAGGTTTCTTGCCCTTCCAAAGCTGTTCTGCCGTTGATGTCTCGCCTTCCTTGTCCACATGGTACAGCACCCTGCCGTCGGCGCTGACAATCTCCATGGCGGAAACTTCCGGAGATGCTTCGATGATGGGCGAAAGCAAAGTTTCAATTTTTCTGAGTTTGTCGATACGGATATTTTTCTGCAGCAAAAATTCCACATCCTGGCGCACCATGGACGTCATATGCGAAGCCCGCTCCCGGGTCATGGTCAGGTATTCGGACTGAAAATCCGTCACGTTGAACATCGCATAGGCAATTTGCGCGCCGCCAATGGATAACAGAAGTACGCTGTAGAGCTTGGGTTTCTCGAATCCCACGCCAGGAACAGGAGTCAGCAGCCACAGACCTATGGCCAGGGCCACTGCGCCGGCGAACGTTGCCGCCCCTAGGGCCATGGCATTGCGTTTCAAGGAAGCAACAATCTGTTCTTCTATGATCGAGTTGGGAAAGCTGAACAGAATCCGGCCCAATGTTTTGCCGGATTTTCCTTTGACCAGAAACAGCAGATGCTTGCTTTCCGGCCCTTGAAACAGCAGCGCGCCTCCGCCTACCCCCATGAATTTCGCTTTTTTCTGAAAATCGCTCCCAAGGTACGAGGTAAGCGAACGTCCGACGCAATCATCGACCAGACAATGAACAATCTTCCCATCCGGTTCGGCCACAATGATGTTGCTCACCTCGGGGAGATCTTCCTTGACCTGCTGCATGAGCTTGTTGATGCCGTAAAACTTGTCCAGCGGCTTTCCAAAACGCATCGCGCCCTGAATTTCCAGAAGAAATCCATGCGCCACTACTCTGAAGCTGGAAATGACGGAACGGGTAAGCAATCCATCCAGGGACTCAATGCTCAAGGCTCCGGAAAAGGCCTGAGCAACCAGAAGAATGACGAACGCACCGGCGAGAAGTTTGAGTTTTACGGAGCTTGTTTCTTTGATCATAGTGGCCCGAAACGCAAAAAGATTGCTTAGAGTTCTATTATCTCATATAAAGATAAATAATGGTAACGTTGAAAAAATGGTAATATGACGTCAAATTCCTATGTCCTTTTCAGCTTTAGCTGTCAATCAGGCCAAGGAGTACCCAGTGACGGATGATCGAAACGATCAGACCATTGTTGTCGTAGACAATTGCGACACAGAGGATCTGCCCCAAAAAATCGGTAAATATACCATCATACGCATGCTGGGCAAAGGCGGCATGGGGACCGTATATTTGGGCAAGGATCCTATGCTGGACCGTCTGGCTGCCATAAAGACACTGCATACCCCGCCCGAGTCCATGAGTATCGAAAACCGGAAACAACTTGTACAACGTTTTCTCCGGGAAGCCAAATCACTCGCCAAGATTAATCACAATAATATCATCAAAATATACGCTATTGGCCGTCACGAGAGCACGCTCTACATGGCCATGGAATACGTCGAGGGGCAGACTCTAATGGAGATCTGCAAGTCGCCCTTGGAATTACCCTTCAATACGAAACTGCAGTACATGATCCAGATGTGCGAGGGACTGCAGGTCATACATGAAGCCGGTCTTGTGCATCGCGATATCAAACCGTCGAACATCATGGTGACCAACAACGGACTCGTCAAAATCATGGACTTCGGTACGGTACATACGCAAGACTCGGAATTGACGCGTACGAAGCAGATCATCGGAACACCGAGCTACATGTCCCCGGAACAGGTCAGCGGACTGAGCGGCACCCTGCAGTCCGATATCTTTTCTCTGGGCTCGGTCTTTTATCTGTTTCTGACAGGTGAAAAAGCCTTTTCTGGAGAAACATTTTCATCAGTCACCTACAAGATCATTCATTCCGACCCGGTGCCCCCTTCCAAAATCAATCCGGTCATACCGGCCAGGCTCGATCCCATCATCTTGAAGTGCCTGGAAAAATCTCCTGAACTACGTCATCAGGACAGCACGGCTCTCCTCACGGCGCTTCGCGAACTTCAGCTGGACGCTCCGGCAAGATCCCAGAAAGTCCGACGGGGCAGCATTCTTCAGAAAACATCTTTTGCAACTGCGCTGGTCCTGTTGCTTATGATCGGGGCCTACACCGCCTACCACTACGAACTGATCCCTTACGATCGCTTGCCTGACATTTCCACACAGACTCCCCCTGCCGCAAAAACGCCGCCACCGGCCCCCCACGCGGCCAGCGGCCTGTCCTTTCAACTCAACTATCTGTTCCAACAGGACGGTACCGAAACAATCCGGCGTTTGCGCTACAATGAGGAGTTGAACCCGAGGGATACGTACAAAATCTGCTTCACTCCGGACCAAAGCTGCTACGTATACATCTACAGTGTCATCAACGAGCTGTACGTATATCAACTCTTTCCCCCCTCGGGGCTTGCCGCGGGCGACATGAGCAATCCGGTTCAGAAAGACAGGCAATACGTGCTGCCCACGGACAACACCCCCTATGTACTTGGCCCCAAGGAAACTGTTTCCATCTATTTTCTGGCCGGCACCAAACGCAACAGCGAGTTGGAACGCAAATACAGCCTGTTAAAAACCGCTGGAGTGGGCGGGAACACGAAATTCAACAAGATTAACCGCTACACGCTGAGAAAACTGCTGCGCAACAGCGCTGCGGATATCAAGGCGACTTCTTCGGAAAAACAGATCGTCATCCACTGGAACAGCCCGCAAAAGCAGTTCACTTTCCCAGAAAAACGGTTGAGCAACCTCTGTGACGGATGCTCCACAGTCATCAAATTTCTCAACAACCGGAGATCCATGGACAACTGGCAACGCTGAGTCAGCCCAAACGCTCTTCTCCCCCTCGATCACCACCAATCACAAGGCTCCATGCTCCTTCAGCTTTCTTTGAGATTTTTCATAATATTCATGCTTGGGATTGATGGACAGCACTTCCATGGCCTGCTCGAAACTTTCCACAGCCTTGGCGGTCTGTCCCAGGTCCTCATATACGAGGCCTTGCTGGTATAACTCCCTGGCCTTTTTATCCAATAGGGGCATGATCTGCTGCATGGCGTTGCGGGCGCCCGGATGGTCGGGATACACTTCCAGAACCTTGCGCCACTCCTGAATAGCTTCTTCGTACTTTTCCTCTGCAGCCAGTTTCTGCCCTGCCGTAAAATCCTCGAGAGTCTGGACTTCAAGAACCTTCTGCAGATCCGCCACCTTGGCCTTTATCGAGTCTATTTCCGGTCCCTCGGCGTTCATGCTCAAAATGAATTCATACTCTTTCAAGGCCCGATAGGGCTGCTTATCGGCTTCGTATTTCTCGGCCTTGGCTTTGCTGCTACTGATGCGCTTCAGGACGCGCTCCGTACGTTTCTGCTGCTTGCTCAGGGTATCCTGTTCGAGCTGGTAGCTTTCCTCGACTTTCACCTGCAATTCCTGCAGATCCTTGTCATGGGGAGAAATTTCCAGGGCCTGTTTCAGCACGCTGCGCGCTCCGGCATAATCCTTGGTGCTATACAGTACGCTGGCCTCCGTAAACAATGGAGACACTTTTTCCTTCAGGGCCTGCACCTCCTGCAAACGCTTTGCCTCACGTTCCTGCTTTGCCTTGATTTCCTGCCTGCAGCGGTCTGCAAGTCCGCTTGCTTCGGGATGCGTGGGTATCAGCTGCAGCACGGCCTCAAAACGTTCCAGGGCCTGGGGGTATTTGCCTTCCTCCATGTACCGCTTGCCGTTGCTCAGATGCACGGCAATGGCCCGCTTGACCCCGGCATCCTCAGCAGCTGATTCTTTTGCGCGTTCCTGCTCCAGCACGGACTGCTCCGCTTTCTGCGGCGCTTTGTCCTTGGAGCCCATGGCGATAAACAGCGCCAGCAGCATGAGCATCAGCAAGAGTAACAACAGAAGAATACGTACGCGGCTGCTTTTTTTGACCGGTGCGCCGCCTTTGCCCTGCACGCCAAAGCGCAGTTTGGAGCTTCCCACGGTCAGTATGTCGCCATCCCGCAAGGAGGCGGAAGCAGTTTTCTTGCCGTTCACCAGGGTAAAATTCCTGCTGTTCAGATTGACGGCCACGCACTTTTTGCCCTTGCGCTCAATCCGCAGATGCTCGCGGGAAACACTGCCGTCGTCCAGCTGCAGATCACAGTTCGGATGCCGCCCCACCAGCAGCGCATCGTCAAAGGTCTTGCTCTGTCCGCTGGAAGGTCCTTCTATAACCGATACGATAAAGGCCTTTTCCCCCTGAAACCCGGTCTGGGTATAATCCATGGTGGAATCGGCCCACTCCCCGGTCTGCTCCAGTTGCGTCTGATCTTCTTGCACCATGGCTACTTGTCCTTGAGTTCTTCCAATTGCTTTTTCGCGTCCAGATACCGTTCGTCCTGTGTATCTCTGCACCACTTCACAACGAGTTTGAATTCATTGATCGCATCCTGGTAGCGCATGTATTTTTTGGCTTTCAGCCCGCGCCGGTAATGCGCGTCTATCTGCTCATCCAGTTCCTGTTCGGCGCGCAGCAACATTTTTCTGGCAGACTGGTTCTCCGGATCCAGCGTATAGGCTCTGTTCCACTCCTCCACTGCTTTTTCCAGATTGCCCGTATTGTAGAAAAAACGTCCCTGGCGGAAATGATCCTGGGAGGCTTTTTTCGCATCGCTGACGGATGCCGCCTCAGGAACCTGGTCGGAGTCTTTGCCAGGTGCGGGCGACGATGTTTCGGACGCGCCAGTATCCGCAGTCTGGTTGGGTGTGTTGACCTCAGCGGTACTTTCCGCCGGCCCCGGCTCTTTTTCGGACACGGCCTGTTGGGATTGTGCGACAACCGACTTATTCACTGGCTCCGGCAACTCTGCTTTACGACTCTCCCTGCCGCCGGAGAACATGACGAACAGCAAGACCAGCAAGCAGAGCAGCAATCCTGAAAGCAACAGAATCCTGCGCTTGCTGCTTTTTTTCGGGGAAGGCTCCACGGCATCAAGATACATGGTCAGATTGGTGCTGTCCCCGATGTCCGCCGTACCCTGCTGTTCCAGTACAAAACTCGTCCCGCCTACCCGGATAAAAGCTCCCGGCTGCACGACCTCGCGCACGATCTTTTCTTCTCCCACGTACGTTCCGTTGCCGCTCCCCAGGTCCTCCAGCAAGGCTGCGCCGCCCTGCTGCGTAATCCGCGCGTGTTTCCTGGAAACCATGGTGTCGGAGGGGTCTATGAGAATATCGCAGTCCTTGTTCCGGCCGATGATCATGGCCGTGCCCTCTGCCAGAACATACGCCCTGCCCGTTTCAGCGCCCTTAAGCTCCCGCAGAAACAGCGGCGCATCTTGAATAATGGTATCCGAGAACGCATCAGCCATGAGAAGACTCCTGGAACGTGAACAGCGCCAGTCCGTCATTTTCCGGCAAGGCAGTTTTGCGTACGGTAATCGTGCGCTCCCCGGCCGCGACGGCTTCAGCCGCCGGCTGCTCATTGTCTATCAATCCGGAAATGACACTGATCAATTCGGGATCCGGGAAGGCCTCGAGCATATGCATGCCCTGTTTTTTTTCGCCTCCTGCAAAAAAATCACAAAATCCTGAATTGAAAGCCGCGATGGTGTACTGCTGCAAATCGATATGACAGGCCGGCAGCTCAGTCGCATCGAGATCTCCGCCCCGCGGCGTGGGCTGCGGCTCCGTGTTGCTTGGAGACAGCTCCGCCACTGGTGAAGGTTCCGCCTCAGATCGGGGCCGGGACTCGACCGGATACTGAGGATGCAATTCCGGAGCGGATGGTATGGGCTGACTGCTTGCTGGCTCCGGTGGAACGTCCGAAATGAACGTGGCGTCCGGGTCCGGCGGAACAATCGCCTTTCCTGTGGCTTCCTGCGGCAGATCCGGCTCCATCTTTGTCTCTGTGGCTGTTGTTTCCATTTCAGCTTTGTACGCGGACTGCGGCTCTTCCGGTTGGTTGGAGGTGACGCTGCCATTGTCCATCTTGACCAGTTGCAGCAGCATCCGATTGATGGTCTCCACCAGCGTACGCAATTCCGCGTAGGTCGCCTGGAAAGTCACATGATCCTGACGTTGTTTGAGGCATACGCCCGCGTCTTCCGCCAGGGCCCGCAGGGGAGAGAGGAAACCGCGCAGGATCAGAAAACCGCATATTCCCGCAACCACCAGGGAGACCATAAACAACAGGGCTGCTGTGGCGCCAATGCCGCCACCCTGGATGGCCGCGGCCCGTTTCAGGTCATAACCGATGATGGCCGCTCCCAGGAGCTTGTCCATTTTTTTGATGGGATAAAAAATGATCTGCTCGCCGTCTTCCCCGTCCCAGGCGCGCAGTTTGGGATCAGCCAGAGCCTTGTCCACCTTGCGCAATTTCAAAAACTTGCCCATTTCCTGAGCCGGAGCCAGCACCTTGCCGTAAGGGTCCACAACATACGCGTATCGTACGCCCTCTTCCGTGCTGCTGGGATCCGTACGAAGCACGTCCATCCTTTTTTCTTCCAGAGGCAATTGATTAATGGCGCCCAGATAACGGACCAGCAAAAATCCCCGGGTCAGAGCTTCCCGCTGGCGCCCGGACTCCAGGCCGCTCTTGAGAGGCGCGTAATAGGCAATGGACATGAATAGCGCGAAACAAAATACGATTCCATAGACCAGCAACCGGGGATTGAGCGACGCGACAAAACTTTTCGAACCGGTTTTGCGCTCACGTCCGCTCTTTTTCCCGGCAGCGGCAGCCGCAGTCCCAAGGGAAAAATCCAGCACAAAGGGCCCCAGCGCCACGGAAAAATCCTTGGCAAATGACTGCTTCTTGATACGCTTCCCCTGAAACAGCACGCCATTGCGGCTGCCCGGATCCGCGACCACGACCTTTTTCTTGCCCACGGTTATCACGGCGTGCCTGCCGGAAATGCTCCTGTCCGCGAGCACAATATCGTTGCCCTCTTTCCTGCCGATGGCGTACTCTCCCGCTCCGAGTTCACGGGAGAGCACGGTTTCCGAACCTTTGCGTATTTCGAGGCTGCACTTCATGCTGCGATCCTCACTGACCATAAATGTATTTCAGGAGATAGGGAGCGAAAATGACAATGAAAAGAACCGGAAAAATGCACAACATCATGGGAATCAGCAATTTCTGCGATGCCACGGCCCCGGCCCGCTCCGCCTTCATGAATCGCTGCTGACGCATGCGTACGGCCTGGGATTTGAGCACTTCCGAAATGCTGGAACCCATTTTCTGGGCCTGGATCAGAATTGAGGTGAAGGAGTACATCTCCTGTACGTCCACCCGCTCGGCCATGGTGTTCAGAGCCTCTTCCGTACTCATGCCCAGCTTTATATTGTGGTGCATGTAGCCGAGTTCGCGAACAAAGGGATCCTTGACGCCGCCCACATCACAGACACGTTTGACTGCCGCCAGCAGATCCAGTCCGGCTTCCACCGAAAGCGAAAGCATGTCCACCACATCGGGCATGGCCAGGGCGATGTCCCGCTGGCGGGTACGCCGTTTGTCCCACAACCAGAAATACGGGTAGCACAACCCTACCAGGCCCGCGGGTACGGCCGAGCCGAGGTTGTGCCACAGAGCCAGGGCCATGAGGAAAAAGAGCAGCATGACCAGGAACTGAAAAGAGACAAAGTCACTGACCGCCAGTTCGCGGTCCAGCCCCGCATTTACCAGCATTTTGCGTATCCTCTGTTGATAGTCGGGCCAGGCCAGACGGACGGCAAGGGGTTTGAAAAAGGTAAAAAACGGACGGAACATATTGATGAAGCCCGTGGATTCGCCCGTTGCGATCTCTTCTTCAAACTGTTTGCGGGCCTTCCTTTCCTTGTCTCCGGGCAACAACGCGTAGATAAAGGCGAACACGCTGGCAAACAGCAGCAACAGGCCTCCGGCTTTCAACAATTCGTCCATACCATGCTCCTTGTCATACGGCTCATGCGTCCAGCGTTACGCGCAGCACCTCGTCCAGTGTTGTCACGCCCTGCCGCAGTTTGTCGCAGGCAGCCTGTCGCAGCGGACGCATGCCGGCCGCCACGGCAGCAGTTTTGAGCGCTCCCGAAGATTCCTGATTCAGAATCATTGATTCCAGCTGATCCGTTATCCGCATGATTTCGTACACGCCGGCACGTCCGGAATACCCCGTGCCAGCGCAATGTTCGCAGCCCGCGCCTTTGAACAACTGCAACGTTCCTCCGGCCAGTTCATCGGCAATCTCAGGCACACGCAGCAGCTCTTCTTCCGAGGGCGCGTACGGCCTCTTGCACTGTGCGCAAATCCTCCGGACCAGACGTTGCGCCACCACGGTAATCTGTGCGGAGGCCACCAGAAACGGAGGCAGGCCCATGTTGATCAGGCGGTTGATGGCGCTGGGCGCGTCATTGGTATGCAGAGTGGAGAGCACAAGATGACCCGTCATGGCGGCCTTTACCGCAAAGTCCGCGGTTTCCGCGTCACGGATTTCCCCCACCATGATGATGTCCGGATCCTGGCGTAAAAACGAACGGATTACGGCAGCAAAGCTGGTGCCCTGCTCGGCCGAACAGTTCACCTGGGTCAATCCGTTGAGCTTGTATTCCACCGGATCCTCGGCGGTGACGATATTCACTTCTTCGCTGTTCATTTCGGTCAGCGCCGCGTAAAGGGTCGTGGACTTTCCGCTTCCGGTGGGGCCGGTCACCAGCAGCAAACCGTTGGGGCGGCGTATGGAGGCAAACAGCAGTTCCTCATCGCCGGCTTCCAGCCCCAGATCGGAAAGTTTGAGTCGATCGGCGCTTTTATCCAATACGCGCAGCACGATCTTCTCCCCGTACAATGAGGGAAGCGTACTGACGCGAACGTCGATCTCACGATTCTCGATGATATGATAGGCGATGCTCCCGTCCTGGGGCATTCCGGTGACATCCAGCTTGAGGCCGGAAATCAGCTTCAGCCGCGCGGTGAGCGCCTCTTTGATGAGATTGGGCAAACGCCAGGCCGTGACCATGACGCCGTCCTTGCGGTAACGGATACGGTAGCAGTCTTCCAAAGGCTCGAAATGCAAATCGCTGGAGCCTCTGGAGACCAGCTCGTTGAGAATGTAGCGCAGCAGTTTGATGACATGGACGTTGATGATCACATCGTCCAGGGGCGCCAGGCCGGCCTTGAGCAGATTCACGGCCTTGGTGGCCCGGTCCAGCAGCGCCTGTTCGTCCTGGGCAGCAGGATCCGGCCAGACCTCTTCGGCCGCGTACTGCGTCTCCAGGGCTTCCAGAATCCGGCCCGTATGGCAGACATAGGGCTTGATACGAGACCCTGTCAAAAATTCCATACGCTTGAGGCAGCGTACGTCTTCCGGGCGGCTCATGACCAGATGCACGAAATTCTGCTCATGCCGGATGGGGAACACCCCTTCTTCCGCTGCAATGGCCTTTGGGATCAAGGCCTGCGCATGCGCAAGATATTCGGGCGTGAAGGAAACCATGCCCGGGTCCACGGACTGGCAGCCCGTGATTTCTTCCAGCACCTGGTTGGCCTCGGTCGGAGTGATACGTCCGGTTTTCACCAGAAGATCGGAAAGCAGCTGATCCTTGGGAGGCGGCATGCCCGCGGGCACCAGTCCGCGCAGCTCCAGCGCGCGCAGCAACTTCTGATTCATGGCGGCAAGTGCTTCGGTCATGACAACACCCCGGAATACTACAGGACAAACATCACAGGAGAACTCTCCTGGAGGCTCCCTTCGGCAGCCATCCATCCGCGCCCGGATGTCCATCCCGGACCTTCGGTATCCCCCTGAATTCTACAACACCATTTTCCGACCGACTTTTTACTGAAAATCCTCAAACACATGCAGCCGCAGGCTTTCGCATCACCCTCTGCAGCAGCCCCGGCTCAATCTTCCACATCCCGCTTGTCGTCCATGCCCAGGTTGGTAAATTCCAGGTCATAGGTATTGTTGAAAAAACAGTTGAACGTGGCGGTATATTTGTCGCTTTTCACCTGAACAGCGGTACGCAGAATCCAGAGCTCCACGTCTTCGTTCCAGTCCACGTAGTCTGGCGTACGCGGGGGAATGCCCCGCAAGCGGTCTATTTCAGTGCCGTCGCGATACAAAATAATGGTCGGCTGCACTTCCAGGCGATACTGGCTGGCATCGTCGGAACCATCCCATTTGTAGCGGCAGAATTTGGCATGCTTGCCGTACCGGTCGGCATAGGCGATATACATCCGGTGCAGGGCCGTGGATTCGAGTCCGTCGTCATAGAAGAGCACCAGACAAGGGCCTTTGCTCCTCAGAACCATGGCAGTGTAATTGTTTTTGTCCACCTGGACGATGCCCTTTGGAAGAACCCCCTCCACTTTGGGTCGCATTGAGCACGAAGTGGCCAATGGCAAGGCGAAAACAAAAAGCAGCAGTACAAGACGCGCGCGCAAGCCCATAATAATCTCCTTTTTCAACACGGCATTCGTTTTCGTTTCTTTCCAGCACGGCATACCCGGCACAGGCAGTATCCAAAGCGCTCCGGGCTATACTTTCACTTTGACCATCCTCAACATCCAGAATATCCCCACGCCTTCCATTAAAATCACGAGCAATACAATCATCCATCCCAAAGGCGTCTGAAACAACAAATCCATATTTTCCGGGTTGAGTTTGTACATGATCAAGCCCAGAACCACGGGCAGAGCCGCAAGGATATACGCCTGAGTCTCCCCTTCGGCGGTCATGGTCTTGATTTTCTGCAACACCCGTTTGCGTTCTTTTATGGTCTCGGCCAGGGTGTCGAAAATTTCCGTCAGATTACCTCCTGTCTCGCGCAAAATGGCCAGGGAGTTGACGAATATACGCGTATCCATGGTCGGCATGCGTTCGGCCAGACGTTCGAAGGCAACGTCCAGTTCGGAGCCCAGCTGATGTTCCTTGAGCACCAGCCGGAATTCCTGGCTCAGGGGCGGAGGCATTTCCGATGCAACCACTTCCAGCGCCTGCAACAGGCTGAATCCGGCCTTCAAACCGTTGGAGGCCATCAGCAGCGCGTCGGGCATCTGCTCCTCATAGCGCTTGGTCCGGCGCGACCGCAAAAAATGGATCAACAGACGCGGCAGGTTGTAGGCGGCCAGCATGAACACGGCAGCCACGAACAGACGCAAGAGAATCTGCCCGGCAACGGAGCTGTCCAGGTTGTAGATCTCGGAGCTGGCAAGCGGATATTTGCCCACTTCTATGGAGCGGGCCCGTTCGAAGCGCCAGCGTTCGAGGTTTTCCTTGTGCAGATAGGCTGTGGCCAGATTGGCGTGTGCCACACCGTAATAGGGCTGCAGCGACAGGGCAGCCCGAAAGTAGTCCATGGCCTCGTCGTAGTCTCCCATGCCCATGTAGGCCACGCCCAGTTCGTTGAGAATCAGAGGGGAGTCCGAGGATTCGTAGCCGAGCAGGAGGTTGCGCGCCTGCTTGTATTCCCCCTTCCGGTTATGTTCCATGGCCGCATGCAAAGATGTCCGGTTGATGCCGCTCAGTGTGGACGGCAGCAGGAATCCCGCAAGCCCGGCCACCAGCAGCAGGCTCAGCAACCAGAACCGGATCCTGCTTTCCGAGACCTGGTAGAACATCTGGTCCAGTGTGTTGTGCAACCCGGTCACATACTGCTGGAAACCGCCAGAAGCCTCCTGTTTTCTGCCTCCGAGCAACCAGGAAGCCAGACAGTAGCAGATGCCCCAGAGCGGGGGCAGAAAGCAGGCTGTCAGCAGGTATAGCTTCATATTCTCCACAGGCTTTTCCTTTGCGTCCTCAATCCGCGGTCCAGAAAATTTCTCGGGGAATGGAGATGCCCTTTTCCTCGAATTGCTTCAGGCAACGGGGCACGTATCCGGTGGAAACGAATGTGCCCTGCACGACGCCTTCGAGACTCGTACCCGAGACCTTGTACTCGAACACATCCCCCATGGTCACCACGTCGCCTTCCATGCCCGTAATCTCGGCTATCTGCGTAATATGCCTACTGCCGTCCTTGAAGCGTTTGATCTGGACGATCAGATCCACCGCGCCCACGATCTGCTCCTTGATGGCCTTGGGCGACAGGTCGAACCCGGCGAACATCACCAGAGTCTCCAGGCGTGCTATGGCCTCGCGCGCCGAATTGGCGTGCACGGTGGTCAGGGAACCGTCGTGGCCCGTATTCATGGCCTGCAGCATGTCCAGAGCTTCCGCGCCGCGGCATTCGCCCACCACAATCCTGTCCGGCCGCATGCGCAGCGTATTCTTGACCAGATCCCTTATGGACACCTCGCCCGTGCCCTCGATGTTGGGCGGCCGGGACTCCAGAGTCACCACATGGGGCTGCTGCAGCCTGAGTTCGGCCGAATCTTCAACCGTGATAATCCGCTCGTCCTCCGGAATGAACGCGGAAAGAATATTCAGCAGGGTTGTCTTTCCCGAGCCCGTGCCCCCGGAAATAAGCACGTTAAGGCGAGCCCGGACTGCGGCCTGAATAAATTCTGCAATCTGCCGGTTCAAGGTGTTGAACTTGATCAGATCTTCCACACCCAGCCTGTATTTGGGAAACTTGCGTATGGTCATGGCCGCACCGTGAATGGCCAGAGGAGGAATGATGGCATTGACCCGCGAACCATCCTTGAGTCTGGCGTCCACCATGGGCGTGCTGGTGTCGATCTTGCGTCCGAGGGGCGCCACGATTCGCTCGATGACACGCATCAGGTGTTGTTCGTTATGAAACTTCGAGGAAGCGGCGGTCAGGCGTCCCTTTTTTTCCACAAAGATCTGATCCCAGCGGTTGATCATGATTTCGGTGATCTCCGGATCATCCAGCATGTCCTCCAAGGGGCCGAGGCCGAGCACGTTCTGCTTGATTTCACGTACGATCTCGGCCCGGCGCTGGCGGGACTCCAGCCGGGTCTCGGCATCCAGCAGTTCGACTATCCGCCTGGTGACGTCGTCCTCCAGTTCCTTGTATTTTTCCGGATCGTCCTCCACCTCGAAATCCGCGTACTTCATGTCGAATGATTCCAGCAAGCGCTGGTGGATACTCATCTTCAGAGCATCCACATCCGCTTCACCGGATTGGGATTCCTGATGCGCGTAGTCGTTTTCCAAACGGTTCTGCAAGGAACCCGCGCTGCGTACCACCTGTGCGGTCAGCGCATCCAGGGCTTTGGTCACTTCATGCCGGGGAAAATCACGGGCGTAGAGCTGCCCGCCGGCCACTTTCTGCTCGGCCTGCGTATCGTACGGAAGGAGAGCGAAAATCTCCTTGTTGGTCCGCTGCCGGATCAGATCAGGAGAAATGCTTTCGTTGCTGCCTTCCTTGTTCAGTACGAGCTTGATCTTTTCCTGCGGAAAGTTCTGGGACTGCAAAAAGGCCAGATCCTGGCACGAATGCTTCAGCCCCAGGATGGTCGGCTCGCACAGCAGCAGTACGAGGTCCGAAACATCCAGAAGCGTATCCACTGCCGCACCATAGGCCATGCCCACGTCCGCCAGAATCCAGCCATAGGAAGGCAGGAGTTTGCCCAGCACGGCTTCCAGGTTCGCCGCGGACAGCACCTCCGGTCCCAAAGGCTGAAGACTCTGGCTCAGGCAGAGCACGTCCAGGCCCGTATCGTGCCGGGTGACGAAACTTTTCAGAATCGCCGGATTCAATTTCATGGCCGTAGGAAGCATCTTGTCCAGAGTATTGACCTTTTTGAGTTCCAAAAACAGTGCCGCATCAATGGAGAAAGGCTGCCCGAAATCCACCAGCAGCACATTCTCCCTGGTTTCCAGATGCAGGTTCACGGCCAGGTTCACCGCCAAAAAGCTTTTGCCGACTCCACCCTTGCTGGCGTAGACACTGAGCATTCTTCCCATGTGCGGATCCCTGGCCCAACCGCTACTTGTAGTACTCGTCAAAGACCGAGCGCAGGTTGTCCAGTTCCACTTTTTTGATGGAGCGCTTGGTGTTGACCTTCATGTCCTTGCCGGCATCTTCCACCTTTGCCACGATACGCGGAGTGATGAAGACCACAACTTCGGTCTGGGTCTTCTGTCGCGACCTGTCGTAGTTGGCCTCGAACAGACTGTTGTTGCCGTCGTCGTTGGGATTGCTGTTGGCCAGATTTTTCAGCTCGCGCTGCCCTGCCAGGCCGCCGATGACAATGGTGGTGCCCTGGGGCACGTTGATGGCCGTGGTGACGCTGTTGGTGTTGACAATCGGGGCGCCGCCGCTGGTGCCGGTAACGGTGCTGGATTCCATTTCCAGGAGGGAGTCGATATTGCCAAGTTCGTCCAGAGTGGGCGTAACGTTCAGGGTCATGCCCACCTTTTTGTATTCCACGGACATGGTGCCGCCGTCCTGCGCAATGGAGATGGGTTCTTCCGAACCGGCAAAGAACTTGGCCGCGCCGCCTTCCTTGGTTATCAATGTCTGCTGCATGAGCGAACGGCCGTTGCCGGTTTCATTGATTCGCTGCATGGTCGGGAAAAAGGAGGAAATGGTTCCGGCCAGACTGTAGACCAGATTTTCGGCCATGGACGTACTGAACGGGAACCAGGTAAACTCGCTCTGATGATCGAATCCGGCCTGACCGTTGGTGTCGATGGTGGGGTTCCAATAAATGCCGAATTGTTTCAAGGCGGTCTTGGTGACTTCCATGATGGTCAGATTGACCTCGATGATATCCGGCTTGGCATAGGGTTCGGGCCGTTCCTGCGAGGCCGTACTGAGCAGCGCGTTGACCACGTTGGGGCTGTAGGCCAGGGCGATCTTTTCCGCCCGCTGCCCCTCTTCGTCATTGGGCACCACCCCTTCTATGAGAAAGGCGTTTTTCGCGACCCGGACCGTGATGCCAGGACGCCCGATGCTGCGCTGAATCTCCTGGGCAACGATTTTTTTCATGAACGGACTCATGCGTACGAGGTTGACCACCTCGGGCATGCTGGCCAGCAGCTGGTTGATCTTGCCGAAGTCCTTGCTTTTGAATACCAGGCCGTCCACGATGATCTTCTTGCCGATGATCTTGACGTCCACGCCTTCGATGTCCGAAAGCATCCCCCGCAATTCCTCGGCCTTGAGCATCAACTCGGCTGTGAGCACGTTGATGAATACTTCCTTGCGCTGATCGCCGGGGCCGAAAATAATCAGATTGCTCGCGCCTTCAGCCACGGCATTGATGATCATTTCATTGTCACCGGTCTGGACCACACCGAAAACCTTGGGATCGCCCGTGGCCACTTTTTCGATCTTGAAGTCCACCGCGTAGACCACACTGTTGCCGGCCATGACCTTGACCACATCATCCGGCGGCTTCTGCGTATATGCAGCCACCGGCAGCATGAGAATCAACATAAGTACGGCGAGAACCTTTGCCACACCACTACCCTTGGAACCATGCATCTCCAGTCTCCCTTGTCGTATTACCGGGGGGCTGCCCCGGCGCCAGTCCGCTTTGCGGCAAGGCCATATTCTGAACCAGTACAAGAAAAATCACCCGAAACGAAACAGCTTCCAGCGTGCATCCTCAGGGGTTGACCATCTGATTCCCCCGTATTTCAACCCAGGAAGGCGATGCTCTGCGCATGATCTTTTTGTCCACTCCCATAAGCTGCTTTGCGGACAAAAACGGCAGCGATACGCTTTGTTCCTCCGTCCATGAACTCCGCAGGGCCACCGATACCGCGCCCACCTGCTGCGCAAGAATAATTTTTTGAGCATCTTCCGGACTCAGGGCCAGGGTCAGCGTACGCAGCTGCTTGCCGCCCTCCTGCCCGGAGGATGGCACCGTATAGTGGGTGCCCGGGGCCTTTTGCGTATTTTTGAATTTGGCCCGCTGATAATCGCGTTTTGAGGAATATTGATTGGCGGCGAGCACCAGAGCATTCTGCAGTACGGTCTTGGTTATGGTCTGTTCCGGCTGCATCATGCCCCGCTCGTCATAGGTTCCGGTTTCCACCGTCAGCAGCACATCAACGAAATTTCCCGGCTGAATCAGCCCGGCCACGGCGGAAACCTCATTGGCGGAAATGCTTACCGCGCGCATGCCGCTGGGAATCTTCTTGGCCAGGGTTTCGCCTTCGCTGGCGCGCACCATGTCTTCCAGAATCTGCGCACCGGCCATCACACCGATCTGCAGCACCCGGTCGTAAACATCCGTCACATCGGCCACAGCTCCCGGCTGCACAAAGGCCTTGGGCACCTCGCGGATCTCCACCATGGAATCGTCCAGACGCGTATCTTCGGGAATGTCCCGCAGCGCCACCACGACCTTGATGGGCGTTTCACCGCACATCAGGGCCTTTTCACGACTGGAGATGTAGCCGTAAACCAGCATCAGGGCGATTAACGCTCCCACCAGCGAAATGACCAGTACTCTGCTCCCTTTCATATTCACTCCATCCCTGTTCGCCTGAATCGCGTACCCCATAAATAGCTGTTCAAGCCCAAGCCTTGATAACACCCGGCAAAAGCTCTGAGCTCCAGATCCACTTCCACCTTGTTCACACCAATGAATCCGTGCAGTTTCACGGGCAGCTTCACCCGTGCCGTCTTTTTTTCAAACACGGGCAAAAACGGCGCCGCAGCCCGGTTGTCGATCTTTTCCCGCAAGTCGTAGTAGATTTGCTGCTGCACGGTGATCATTTCGTTAATTACTTCATAAAAAACAATCAGCGTGACCAGCATGGGAGCGAGCAGCATGAACAGCATGAACCCGAACTCGACCATCATCTGGCCCTGCTCCCCTTTGCGACGGGTTCGTTTGCTGTTGCTCCTTCTGTCAGTCATACGCGGGTCCCTTTCGTAATCAGTGCTC
Source organism: Desulfovibrionaceae bacterium (assembly GCA_963667575.2). GTDB lineage: Bacteria > Desulfobacterota > Desulfovibrionia > Desulfovibrionales > Desulfovibrionaceae. Next base: position 65,825 of record CAXXHY010000025.1, read on the forward strand.
ATACTTGCTCAACTCATCCACATCCGGCTCAGGATCGAGATCATTGAGCTGCCAGAGCACGCCTTTGTACGTGGGCTTGCCCTGGTAAATGGAACCGCCCACTGGTTTGGCCGCGGCATAGGCCACGAGTTTGTCAAGCCTGCCGAAAATTCCGGCGGCCAGAATAAAATTTTTGGGTCGTTGGGTAATCTTGAATGCCGAATACGTGGTGGGTCTTTTCTTTTTCTTGATCTTGTAGGAGACGCTCCCGAACATGGGCGCGACAGTGGCGCATTTCGAACTGGGGCCAAGCTTGCCGTAATGAATGCCCCAGCGTTCGGGTTTTCCGGCCAAATTGTCGTTCCAGGTATAACTTGAGTAGCTCAGACAATATTTGCACGGGCAGCCCACAAGAAACAAGAATCCGTAGTAACCGTCGACTTCCTTGTACTCCATCAATTTGGAATCCTCAGGATTGACGGACTCCAGGGTGGTCATAGGCAGATTCAGTTTTTTCACCAGCTGTGCGGTGTCCAGGGCTGCGTCGGCGTAATCCTCGTTGGCCTCATCCTGCTTGTCGCGGATGGCGTCGAAGACATCCACAAAAAAATCCGTGCAATTCTTGCCGTCGGAAAAAGTGCTCCAGAATGGAATGACATGCTGCGAAAGCATGTAGAGATACTGCAGCCGGGCTTCGTTGTTCAGGTCGGCAATCTCGTTGAGCCCTACGGCCTGGACATTGGCCGCGGAAAGCGCGCACATGTCCACGGTCTGCTGCAAACGAATCTTTTCGAAAAGCGCCTGCCCGATGTTCACCACCAGCATCAGCATGACGCACATGACAGGAAGCAGAAAGACCACCAGTACGGTCACGGATCCGCGTTGCGAACGCGAACAAGTACTGGTGATCTCCGAATACATTTCAGTTGTCCCCCGAACCTTCGCCCGGCTCTGAAAAGGTGGGCACGGTTTCAGCTACGGTGAACCAGGCGCCTCCCACCCGAAAGGCATTGCCGGAAAAGGGATTTTCAAAATCAAGGGGAACTCTGATGTCCTTGCTGACGGTGACGGAATCATTGCGGGTAGTGAGTTCGTAGCCGCTTTCCACAAAGCCGGCGGCCGTGGATGCGTCGCCATGGACCTGATGCGCGCGAGAGGCCAGAAATGCCGCGTATGATACGCGCTCATGGGCAATGAAAATCTCCACTATCTGATAATAGGCAGTGAAAAAGAAAAAAACCCAGATCATAGCAAAGGCGAATTCCACAGTGGTAGCACCTGATTCGCCCGCCTGATGCTGTCTGCTGTGATCTCCTGAACCCCGTCTGCGCATTGACCTACCCTTGAAAATATCGTGGGCGGCTGATTTCAATCAATCAGATACGGAAGCATCATACTGACGACACATTAAAAGGCTTCCCGGAAAACATTCTGAAAGGACCAAAATCAGCTTAAGATAAAGCCGACTCACCAATTATGCTATTGCAGGCTCACAAGGCTATGCCCAAAGATTTTGCATGGGCTTGATGTCCTAAAGCATACTTTTGGAACAAGCCTGACGACAACTTCACCAGCAATATCCAGCGAAAAACACAAGTTTTGCGATTAGAACTGAGTCTCAGCAGTTGTATCCTTGGCCATTCCGGTAATTTTTTCTACAACCTCTTTAAAAAAATCTTTGAGGTCAGGATACATGAAAGTAGCTGCAGCAATAACCATGGTTACTATGACTGCAATCAGTAAGGCGTATTCGACTGTAGTCGCTCCTGACTGGCCATCGAGTTTATTGACATAGCACTTGTTACGGAGCGAATCTATTCCACTATAAAATTTTGCGCACAGTGAACGAAACATTTCTCCCATGACAACCTCCATCTTGTTTTTATGGATACGGAGATGAAATCCATTCCATAAACACATCAAGAATACCTTGCGACATTCCACTGAACAATGCCAAAACCCCCTCTAAAAATATTGCCGCCAGTATCATGCAAAATGCATACTCCACACTTAGAGCTCCAGATTCTTTGTTATTACGCGTTACTTTTGCGTACATGTCATTGTTCTGCTTCAATTTCATACTTAACCACTACGAGAATACAATATACGCATATAAAAATAGCATAAAATATATCTAAAACCTAGTAATGATTGATGATTTTTTACTTTTCAATTTTATGTTACATTATTTAAAATTTTTATGCAATGTATTTTCATTTTTTTACACTTTCTCTAGATTCTATAAATTTTAAAATATGCTGCAATAGAATTTTTATAAATCTCATTACAACTCTTTCATATCGACATAATACTGCAAGCATCATACTCCAACTTTTTCATGCTATACGTAGTAACCAGATAAAGCTCAGATAATTTTAATTTCTGAGAAATTAAGGAATTTTTATGTAACAAAACAAAAAATCCCAGGTGATGGCTGTGCATCACCTGGGATCTATCATAATTGTACAAGTGCAATATTTAAAATATACAGCTAATGTCCTTTCTCTGAAAGAGAATACAACCCAAACCGGTAGCCTCCGGCATCAAAAATTTTCTGTGCACGGCCAAAATCGAAATGATCGTCAATGGCATCGCGGGAATCCTCTGCATCCAGCCGGCGAAGGTAGCACACCGGGCCTTTTCGCACCAAGGCTGCCGCTTCAGGGATCATATCGGACAGACTTCCTATGAATCGACGATCTTTGAAAGCAAACCACGCGTTGAACGGCCCAACCAGCGTACGGCAACTATCCGGCACCTCACGCTGCATGGAAGCCGTAAAATCTGCCATGTTGAAATTGCGATGCCTGTAATAAAAATACCCATATTGCGGCAAAGTAAAACACAGAAAGAGCAGGACGAAAATTGTCTCGCAACGATATCTGCAAGCAACCATGGCGACAATCAGCACTGCAAAAACAAAAAAATACGCAGAGTAGTATATATTGGGACGAGGGAATACGAGACTGAACAGTATTACCGACAAAGTAACGGTAAAAACTTCCGCGTACTCACGAACAACACCCTTCCGAAAGGCAAGCATCACGGATGCGACAATCAAAATCAGAACAGGGATATGACGAAATGTTTTGGTCATAAAAAAATATGACACAATAAAATTTCCGCCCCAGTCGTGCATCCTATCGATGGAACTGAACGTTTCCCCCATATACGCGAAATGTAGAAACAGATAATAGGAAGCGCCAAGAACAACACCTGTTCCCCAGAATGCCACCAAGGCCAGCAGCTTTTTTTTCGATTTGGACCGTTGGAAAAAATCAAACAGAAAATGCACTCCAACCAGGACAAAAGCCAGCGCCCCCATCTGGTGCACTTCAAGAGCAATGCCCGCACTCAAACCAGCCAGAACGTACTTTCGCCTCTGGGCCCAGAAAAAGGCAATGGCTGTCAGCAAAAGGCAGCAGGCATCGGGCCTGGCAGTATTGGCGATGCGGAACAATGGCTCCCACAATGGCAGGAGCAATACGTACAGCAGAGAAGCATTTTTCGAGCAACCAAAGTTGCGGCTGATTTGCCACCAGAACGGCAGGGAGAGAAAAAAGAGACAGGTCGACAGCAGAATGGCATTGGATCGCGACCAGCCAAATACATCCAGGACAATTTTCTGCAGCGCGGCATAACTATAGCCAAAGGCTATCAGCGTACCTGCCGGACGGCCGAAAACCCTGTCCTGCAGTTCTCCATGATAAAAATAGCTGTAGGCAAAGGAAGTGGTCCAGGCGTCGTCCGAATTGGTGGGAATATAGGTGATATGAAGCAGGTAATACGTTGCTGCAATACTCAACACAACGAGAGTCAGCAGCCATGGCTTTAGCGAAACTTTATTGGGGTCAGCAGACATAGGATCCGGTGAATGATAAGCCGCACCTGTTTGCGACGGTGCGGCTCATGATTACCATCCGTTGCTTATTTCAATTCGTCGAAATTGATTTCCACCGTGGGCTCGGCTCCGGGAGCGGCCTTTGTCATCTCGCCAATCCGCCAGGCTTTCAATTGAAAAGCCCTGTTGAGGCGCTCGAGAATCTCTCCGGCAACTTTCCTGTCCACAATCAGAATGTAGCCAATGCCGCAATTGAATACCTGAAGCATTTCCTGCCAGTCCAGGCCGGCCGCATTTTTGAGCCAGTGGAAGACATCCGGCATTTTCCAAAGCCCGAAATTTATATTGGCGCAAACGCCATTGGGCAGGATACGCGGGATATTGTCATAAAAACCGCCGCCGGTAATATGCGCCATACCCTTGATTTCGAAGTCGCGCAGCAGGTTCAACACCGGTTTGGTGTAGATGACCGTGGGCTCCATCAGCAGGTCCATGGCCGGAACACCGGGGGACATGGGCTCGAAAGAGTCGGGGAAAGGCAACGGCTGGGTCGGATCTATGCCCGATTCGGCCACGACCTTGCGTACCAGGGAGTACCCGTTGGAATGGAATCCGCTGGATGCCAGACCGATGATGGCGTCGCCGTCACGGGTGCCGGATCCGTCAATGACTTTTTCCCGGTCCACCATGCCCACGCAAAAACCGGCCAGGTCGTATTCACCGTCGCCGTACATTCCGGGCATTTCCGCAGTTTCGCCGCCCAGCAAAGCGCACTTGGATTCCACGCAACCACGGGCCACGCTGGCGACCACGGCTTCCACCTGGTCCACGTCCATTTTACTGGAGGCAAAATAATCCAGGAAGAACAGCGGGGTAGCCCCCTGTACCAGGATATCGTTTACACTCATGGCAACCAGATCAATGCCGATGCCATCGTGCTTGTTAAAGGTGACAGCAAGTTTTATTTTGGTTCCGACACCATCGGTGCCGGCCACCAAAAGCGGCTCGTTCATATTTTCAAGATCAAGTTTGAACAGCCCGCCAAAACTGCCTATGTGCGACAGCACATTTCTTGTGAGGGCAGTGTTGGCGATTTTCTTAATTCGCGATACAACTTGATCAGCTGCGTCCAGATTGACTCCTGCGTCGGAGTAAGCCTTTCTGCGATCAGGCATGTGTTTTGCTCCTTTTCAAAACGGAGAGTTTGTGGCGATGAAATTTAGACTTTTAACCGATATTGCGCAAGGGAAGTATTATGTTTCCAAAAAATATTGACCGACTTGCAGTGTTCTGTTTTACGGGCATGCTGCTTTTCCTGGGCTCCAGCAGCGTCAATTCTCCGGCATTTGCCCAATCGCAACCGCAGCAATACGGGCAGCAGCAGCAACCTTCTTCGGAGGAGCAGTCCGGCAGCCGGAAACAAAATTCCTCTTCCGCTCCCCGGCAGGACAATTATTACGGGACCTTCAATGAAGGCATCGTAATGGAAACCGATCCCCAGACCGGAACGCGGATCATTCAGGTTTCGCCCCCCCCGAAACAGGAAGAGCAGCCCGACCAGAACAATACCTATATCATTTCTCCGGAAATCAAAATCAAGCCGCGGCAGTAAAAGGTTCGCCGACTATCTGGCCGTATGGTGCCAGCGTTCCTGGAAAGATCAATCTTTTTCCACTCCGCGCTGATCAGCAGCAGACAAGTTCAGGAGGTATCGACATGCAGCCGGCCCAACTCTGGAAATCGCTGAAGACTCAGGACAGCTCCGAAGATAAAGCCGCCGTTCAATGCAGGCTCTGTAATCACTATTGCATAATCCAGCCGGATGAAAGCGGTATTTGCGGCGTCCGGATCAACATAGAAGGACAGCTCCATTCTCTTGTCGCCGACAAGATCGCTGCCATAAACGTGGATCCTGTTGAAAAAAAGCCGTTGTACCATTTTCAACCGAGCAGCAGAACCTTTTCCATCGGGACCATGGGCTGCAATCTTCATTGTCCCTTTTGCCAGAACCACAGCCTGTCCCAACCCCCGAGCCAGGGCGAACCTGTCGCGGGCAAGAATATCGCGCCCGCCGACCTGGTGGAACAGGCGAAATATTACAACTGCCAGAGTATCGCCTACACCTATTCCGAACCAACCATCTTTTTTGAACTGCTGTATGAGACCGCACGGCTGGCGAAACAGCGGAATCTGAAAAACATCATGGTTTCCAACGGGTTCATGAGCAACGAATGTCTGGAAGCGCTTGGTCCGTATGTCGATGCGGCCAATATCGACCTGAAAGCCTTCAGTGAAGGCTTTTATCACGAATGCGGCGGTCGCCTGGAACCGGTAAAAAACAACCTTATCCGCATCAAGGAGATGGGCTGGTGGCTCGAGGTTACCACACTTCTGATTCCGGACTTGAACGACTCCATTGCGGAATTGACTAAAATGGCTGTTTTTATCGCTGAAAAACTCGGCCCCGAAACCCCCTGGCACCTGAGCAGGTTCCACCCGGATTACCGTATGCTTGACCGAAAGCCCACACCAGTGCAGACTCTGGAACGCGCCTGGCGGATCGGAAAAGAAGCCGGACTGCAATACGTCTATATCGGCAATGTACCCGGGCACGAACGCAACAGTACTTTTTGCCCCGAATGCGGTGCAGAAGTAATTCCCCGCCTCGGGTTTCAAATCAACTCTCTACGCACGGCCTGCCCGGAATGCGGACATGTCCTGGCCGGCGTGGATCTCGGATTTTCACAAACCTGAGGGAATTCATGCTATTGATCTACACGGGGGAAGGCAAAGGAAAAACCAGCGCAGCAACAGGACAATGCATCCGTGCGCTGGGAGCCGGATTGCGCGTGGGCTTTGCCCAGTTCATGAAACGGGACGGCCAGGCCGGAGAACAAAACATCCTCGCCCAGCTGCTCGGAGAAATGTTTTTTGCCGGTGGAAAAGGTTTTTTCAAAAAAGAGGCCGACCGGGCAGACCACCAGCAGGCGGCTGCCGAAGTTCTGGCCTGGGCCACGGCCGCACTGGATCAAGACCTGGACATGCTGATCCTTGACGAACTGCTCTACGCGTTGGGTGCGGGCCTGCTGCGCCAGGAGGATATTCTCGCTCTGCTGAAGCAGACCGAACAAAGCAATACGCACCTGGTTCTGACAGGTCGCGGACTTCCCGACTGGCTACAGCAACGTGCTGATCTTGTTACTGAAATGCTACCAGTAAAACATCCGTTCGATAAAGGAATCAAGGCGCAGCGCGGCATTGAATTCTAACTATCTGAAATAATTTTAGTATTGAATTTTATCCAAAAAATCGCCAAGATACATTCACAGGATTAATTTGACTTTCCACTGAAGCGTTTTATATCCGTAAGACAACCTGACAGGAGGCAGACAATGCTTGAAGTTACTGAAAGAGCGATGAAGGAATTCGAGGCTTACTTTGCAGACAAAGAAGCTTCTCAGATTCGTATATTTCTTGCCCCCGGCGGCTGCTCCGGCCCCCGCTTGGCGCTGGCCCTGGACGATGCCAATGAAAATGACGAAGTCCATGCCGTAGGAAAATTCGAATTCATTATTGAAAAAAAACTGTTTGAAGATGCCAAGCCCCTGGTCGTCGACCTGGGCGGCATGGGTTTCGCTATCGAGTCCAGCCTGGAACTCGGCGAAACCAGCGGTGGCTGTTCTTCCTGCTGTGGAAGCTGCAGCTGCTAACGGATTGAATTAACGACACAAAAAAGCGCCCAGTACGGGCGCTTTTTTTGTGTCTCGCTCTCTCCGATACGTCAGTCTTCGTCGCCAAACGTAAAACTTTCGGCTGATGCCTTGCTCTCCTTGCCCGAATCAGCTGCGGGAGTCGAACCGGACTTTTTTTCTTCGTCAACTGCGGCCTCGCCGGACTCCGGTGTTTTCTCGCCCATGAACAAGCCCGGCAATTTCACGCCTCCGAGCTCGGCCAGTTCGTGCGCAAAAGGCAGGCTTTTGGCAAATCCGCGAACAAATTGCGGCACGCCGTCGCCATCCCCGCCATCCATGACCAGCACCTTGTCGATCTTGAGATTCTGCAGAGCTTCCGTCTGCATTTTGAAAAGATCGGTCATTTTATCGGCCATCATCAGTACGAAGGCCTGCCCCGGATCCCCACCGGCCGCATGGACGATCTTTTCCAGGCCCTGAGCCTGCGCCTCGAGCAACGCCTTGAGGCCGTGGGCTTCATTGGTCATACGGGCCTTGATTTCCAGGCCCTGGCCTTCACCCCGGCGTTGCGCGGCTTCCTTTTCGGCTTCAGCGGCAATGATTACCTGCTGGCGTTCAGCCTCGGCATCGATGATACGCTTCTGCTTGTCCGCCTCGGCGGAAGGAACGATGCTCGCCAGATGAGCCGCGGTCTCGCGCTCCTTACGCGCTTCTTCCGTGACTTTTTCCGCCTGCAACGAAGCGGTTTCTGCGGAAGCATTACGCGTACGCTCCGCTTCCACGGCCTGAGCGTTTACTTCAGCCTGTTTGATACGCAGCCGCCCTTCGGCTTCCGCCTCCACTTCCTTGGCCTTTTTTTCACCGCTCACGGCCTGCGCGCTTACCTCAGCCTGCCTGATACGCAGTTCAGAGTCGGCCTGGGCCTCGATTTCCTGCGCCTTGCGTTCGCCCCGGATAGCCTCGGCATCGGCATGCGCACGGGCCACGCGCGTATCTCTGTCTGCCTCGGCCACGCTGATATCGCGTTCTTTGTGGGCATTGGCCTCGCCCACGGCGCCGTTGCGTTCCTGTTCGGCAACATCGATTTTGGCCTTGTTGGTGGCTTCTGCCGCGGCACGTTTGCCCAGAGCCTGCAGATAATCGCTCTCGTCAGTGACATCCTTGATGTTCACATTGATGAGACGCAGGCCGATCTTGGCCAGTTCGTCTTCAACGTTGATCATGACTGTCTGCTGGAATTTCTCCCGGTCGGCATTGATTTCTTCAATCTGCATGGTGGCGATTGTCGCCCGGAACTGACCGAAAATAATATCCGAGGAAGTCTGTTCGATCTGAGTCATGGTCAGACCGAGCAAGCGTTCGGCAGCGTTGAGCATAATTTCCGGATCAGAGGAAATACCCACCGTGAATGTGGAAGGCGCGTTGACCCGGATATTTTCCTTGGAAAGCGCACTTTTGAGATCAATATCAATGGTCAGGGGCGTCAGATCCAGGTATTTGAAATCCTGAAACACCGGGATGACGAAGGTGGCGCCGCCATGCACGCACTTGGCGCTGCGCGTCTCGCCCTCTTTGCCTTTGCCAATTTTTCCGAACACCACCAGAATCTTGTCCGGCGGACAGCGCCTGTAATAGCGAACAACAGCGATAAAGGTAAAAAAACCAAGAACTACCAACATAGCCACAAAAAAAGATACACCGGCAAAGAGATCAATCATTCAGTTCTCTCCCATTCACTGAAACACGATTTCATGCTAGCTGCCATGTTCTTATCAACAGAGCGGATCATACATAGCGATCCGCTCCCGCAGCATTTGCCGCTGGCTCCGCCAATGGCGCAGCCTTCCTTATAACTCGATTCAAGAACATTCAAAATTTTCTGCGCGGATCAAACATCCGTCACAGATCCCGAAGCGCCATTGGAAACGGGTTCAACCACATAGTTATCGCCTGCCACATCCGTGACCCGGACCATTGTCCCCATGCGCAGCTCCGTTTCATTATCTGTAACTGCCGAATATTCACGCTGCGCACCTTTGACCTTCAGCAAAATCTTTCCCCGTTCCGAACGCTTTGCACCAATGCGAATATACACCTTGGCGGTTTCTCCCAAGGCCTCCTGCATCCGCAAAGGCTGCGCATCGGACAGGGAATAAAAGACCGCCATGAGTTTGTACATGATGATCGCGCTGATAAAGCCGCCGGACAAAGCCAGCACGGCACTTACAAAGGGATGTAGACCGCCCAGCGAGGCCATGAAGCCGCAGGCGCTGAATCCCAGCAAATAGTTGATGCAGTTTCTGAAGCTGAGGTATTTGAAAAGATCAGGCCCGTGATCCGCCCCGGATTCCGGAGAAGGCAAGTCGCCGTCATTATCGGGCACATCCTGCGAACCGTCCGGAGTATGCAAATCGAAGTGGCCGTCAGGCACATCGCCCGAGCCATCATGCGTATCGCCGCCAAGGAAAGAAAAAAATATCATACATACAAAGACAAAACCGGAAGCAAGCAGCAGGATAAAATATCCGGCTCCCGCTCCCAGCGATTCCAAATGGGCAAGAACTGCGGCAAACAAAGCCATACACCCCTCCGTTTGGTTGATGAACTTCGCCGGACGGCTCTGATCAGTCGTCGTTACGCGGTTCAGTGGTGATAATCTTGCCCAAAACCTCTTTGAGCGCAAGAAGATCAACGGGTTTGGAAAGGTAGGCGCTCATGCCGGCATCAAGAAACTTCTGCTTGTCTCCTTCCATGGCATAGGCCGTGATGGCCACAATGGGGATGTTCGGGTCAAAAGCCCCACTGCCATCCCCTCTTATGCGTCGGGTTGCCTCCAGGCCATCCATGACAGGCATCTGGATATCCATCAGCACACAATCGACAGCGACTTCTCCAAGCAAATCCAAAGCCTCCTGGCCGTTGGTGGCAATGCGTACGGAGCAGCCCATTTTCTCGAGCAGGCGGGTTGCCATGATCCTGTTGACCGGATCGTCTTCGACCAGAAGGATGGCACACTCTTTCTGCTCCCAGTTGCTGATTTTTTTCGGGACATCTTCAGACTTCAGCGTATCTTCAGCCCGTTCAAGCTCCAGAGTAACGTGTATTTCCGTTCCCACACCGAATTCGCTGGATATTGCCAGGGTTCCCCCCATTCGCTGGACCAGATTTTTGACTATGGCCAGGCCCAGGCCGGTTCCCCCGTATTGTTTGGTATAGCTGGTCTCTCCCTGGGTAAAACTTTCAAAAACACTTTCCAGCTTGTCTTCGGAAATACCTATTCCCGTATCCACTATGGCGAAATGCAACAGAACACTTTTGGGCGACCTGACATGCGGCAGGCAGTACGCTTCCAGGCGGACAGAACCTTTTTCCGTATATTTCAACGAGTTGCCAACAAGATTATACAACACCTGTCTGATTCTGGTCACATCCCCCATAAGAGCGGAAGGAACATTCGTATCCACTTCGCTGATCAATTCGAGTTTTTTGTTCCGGGCTTCAATGGCAAAAGCTCCGGTTATCTCTCCCACAACCGTATTCAATGAAAACAGTTCCGGATGAATCCTGAGATGGCCGGCCTCGATGCGCGAAAGATCCAGGATATCGTTCAAAATCTTGAGCAGGTTCCTGCCGGTGTCATGAATCATGCTTACGAGGGATTTCTGCTCTTTGTTGAGCCGCGAGCTCTGCAACAATTGAACAAGACCGATAACACCGTTCAACGGCGTCCGGATTTCATGGCTCATATTGGCCAGAAAGGCATTTTTGACCTTGCTCGCCTCTTCTGCTTTTTCCTTGGCGCCAATCAGTTCCATCTCTGCATTTTTCCGTTCGGAGATATCCGAATAGGCCCCGGCGATGCGATATACCCGCCCTTTGGCATTTTTTGCCGTTATCCCCTGGGCATGGACCCAGAAATAGCTTCCATCCTTGCGTTGCACCCGGTACTCTTCCGAAAAATTGTCCTCGGCACCGGAAAGGCATTGTTCGACAGCGGCATAAACGCGCTCCTGATCCTCCGGGTGGACCCGTCCACGCCAGTCACCGGCAACCGCTTCGAACTCTTCCATTTCATAGCCGAGCATTTCTATGAGCTTGGGCGAATGATAGAAATCGCCCGTACGCAAATCCACATCCCAGATGCCGTCATTGCTGCCTTTTACAGCCAGAGCATAGCGATCTTCGCTTTCCCGCAGGGCCTCTTCAGCTTTTTTACGCTCCGTAAGGTCACTAAGAACGCTCAGATAAAGATTGGGCGCCACCTCCAGATTCAAAGTCTGCACATAAGCTGTTTTTCGGGTCACAACAGAGCAGTAATACCCTTCATAGTTCCCCCATCCGTCCTGGATCGTATCCTTGATGGACTGGACAAACTGCGAATCCATGGCGGTTTCCAAAAGATTTCTTCCAATGTAGCTCTCGGATGATTGGGCATCGAATATTTTCAGAAAATGCGGATTGCATTCCAAAACAACGCCCTTTTCATTGAACAGCACTATGCCAATGGGAGCTTTTTCAAAAACAATACGGAATTGTTCTTCACTGCGTCTGAAAGAAGTGAGAGCCTGTTTACGCGATGTGACATCCATGATGGCTCCGATGAGCCAATGCACTTTGTCGTCTGTATCCATTTCCGGCGTGATTACATTATGAAAGTATTTGATGTCGCCGTTTTTGCATATTCCCCGGTAATCCAGATACTGCTGTGATTTTTCCTGAAAAATAAGATCGATGGTCTGCATCACCAGTTCCAGATCATCAGGATGCAGCATTTGTTCGAGAAAGAATGCATATTTATCTTGTGGTAGATCTTCTGGTTCGTATCCGAACATTCGCCCCAGGTAATCCGACCAGTAAAGTTCGCGGGTCTCCACATCCAGCACCCAGCCCCCTGACCTGCTAAGCTTCTGAACGAGGTCGAACATCTTCCTTTTCCGCTGAAATTTCTCATCCAAAGAAATGAACTCGGACGTATCCAGTATCACCCCGGAAATGCGAAAAACACCTCCGGAAGCCCCGTGTTCCACTTTGGCATGACACTGGCAACGGGCATGTCCGCCATTTTTCAGAAGGCGCCTGAAATCAAATGCAACAGAGTCGGAATCCTTGTTCAGCGAGGCAAATTGTCGGGCAACAAAATCACGGTCATCTTCATGCGAATGGCCAATAATCGCATCAATCCCCGGTGCAATTTCACCATGATCATATCCCCAAAGACGATACATTCCGTCGCTCCAACTTTCCTGAAGAGTTGTCGGATCGCTTTCAAAGCTGCCTGACCGGCCAATTGATTCGAGCTCGGAATACTGGGACTGGAGTTTGGATAAACTGGAGCTGGCCTGTTGCAATTCCGCAATAAGCTCGTCTTTGGTCATAGCTGCGTAGTTTGGCATAAAGCATCCTGAGGGTACGGAGTAGTATGAAAGATTGTAATACCTCAACGACGGGAAAAAATGAAGGCCTCAACAAGCTTGATGACGGACTTTATTTTTTCATTCCAACTGCGACAATGCCGCAAAAACACGAGTTTTATTCTCCGCCCAATGGTACGGGCGCGCATGACGCCTCCGCAAGGGCTTTGACAAAAAGCCCATTTGCCCTCGGGCCATCTCTACGGTATGATCCAGGCTGCCGCTTTAAGCGGACATTTTTTTGTGAGGCATACGATACTTATGGACGATAGCTACGCGAGTTCTCTGGCCGGGGATCTGTTCAATGTCATTCAATCAGCCAAGGAGTCAGACCTGGATCTGGATGACGGATTCAGCAACCAGCCTCTGTCCACGGCCAACATGAACATAACCTATTCGTTTTACCCAAAGCACATGGTGGACGGAGCGCCGGGCATGCCCGATTCGCTGCGCCGGCGTTTGCGCAGCAGCAATGTCATGGCCGCCATTGTCCTTGGAGGCAAACCCGTCGGCGTCTTTTTGCTGTGCGCAATATCAAAAAAATTCGCTGATCTCACCTCTCCCGAAGATCTTCTGGAAGGAATGCAGGCCAAGGATGTGGAAAAATACGCTCTGGCTTTGAAAAAGGCCCTGCAGGCAGACCTGGCCGACAATGTCACCAACAGCGCGTCCAGTACCGAGCACTGATTCTCCGCTGCGCGAAGGCTTTACCACCGGCACCGCAGCGTCAGCAGCCGCCAAAACAGCCGCAGGTGTCCTGCTTGGGCAGATGCCTGGTGAGTTCTGCCGGGTTCCCCTGCCCATGGGCGGCAGCCTGGAAGTCCCCATAGAGCAACTGCAGCGAACGGATACCGCAGCCCGGGTCGCCGTGATCAAGGACGGAGGAGACGACCCGGACGCCACCCACGGCGCCAGAATCTGGGCCGAAGTCCGCCTCGCCCCTCAAAAGCCCGGACGCATCAATGTGGAAGGCGGTTCGGGGGTGGGCAGAGTGACGCTGCCCGGGCTCCCGCGCAAACCAGGTGAAGCCGCCATCAACCCCGCTCCACTCAAGCAGATCCAGGATTCCGTACGGGAAGTTTTCGTTCACACGGGCTATGCCGGAGGTGCGGACGTGGTGATAAGTGTGGAAAACGGAGAAGAAATCTCCAGAAAAACCATGAACCCCCGCCTGGGGATCGTGGGCGGCATATCCATTCTGGGGACCAGCGGCATTGTCCGCCCCTTCAGCCACGAAGCCTGGCAGGCGTCCATAGCCGAAGCCCTGGATGTGGGCCAAGCCCTCGGACTACACGAAATCTGTTTTACCACGGGCAGGCGTAGCGAGCGTCTGCTCCAGGCCTGTTTGCCCCGGCTATCGGAACGTTGTTTCATCCAATCCGCTGATTTTTTCGCTTTCAGCCTGCATCAGGCTGCGGAACGCGCTTTCCAACGTGTCACCTGGGGATGCTATCCGGGCAAACTGGTCAAGATGGCCCAGGGACTGGCCTATACGCACGCCAAAAGCGGTCCTGTCGACGGCGAACTGCTTGCTTCGTGGTGCGAAAACGCCGGGGCTGACAAAGAACTCGTACGTGAGGCGCGTCAGGCAATCACGGTTCGCCATGTTGCCGAAATGCTGGGCAATACGCCGCTGGCCACCCGTGTCTGGCAACAGGCTCACACACTGGCCCTGCACCACGCGCGCAGCTTCCTGGGCACGGGCCCCGAACTGGAAATTGTTGTTTTCGATTTTGACGGGGAACTGCTGATCCGTAACACGGACAGGAACTGACCCCCCGAGCACCCGAACATCAAAAAACAATCCAGCCGGCACCGGCCTGATGCGCCAACGTGAGGTCGCGGGTTATGCGCCGGCGGCTTCGCGCAAAGCCTCGATGACCTTGCCCGCATGTCCGGCAGTCTTGGCCACACGGGGCCAGGCTTTGGCGATTTTTTGATCCGGGTTGATCAAAAAGGTCGACCGCACCACTCCCATGCTTTCCTTGCCGTACATTTTCTTGAGACGCCAGGCTCCATAAAGCTGCAGCACTTCCTTTTCCGGATCGGAAAGCAGCCGCACTGTCAAACCGTGCTTTTCGATGAATTTCTGATGGGAAGCTTCTGAGTCCTTGCTCACTCCCAGGACCACGGCGTTCAAGGCCTCGAAATCCCCTTTCATGGCTGTAAATTCCAAGGCTTCTGTGGTGCAACCCGAGGTATTGTCCTTGGGGTAAAAGTAGAGAACCACCCATTTCCCAGCCAAATCTTTCAGGCACAGCTGCTCGCCCTCCGCATCAGGCAGGCAGAACTGCGGCGCCGCTTGCCCCTGCTCCGGAATGGTCACTTCAGAAGTCATAACTCTCTCCTTTTAGAACATACGTATTATAATGATTGCACCCATTGCCTTTTACTCCGCGCAGAATATTTTTTCCACATTTTTGCACTTGGGCTTTCGCCAGGGAATACCGGCGAAATCACGGGCAATGCCACCTATAGAAACAGACAACCCTTGCCAGACTTATTTATAGATATTATCTCTTAAAAATGTCAGGAGCATCCGAGCTCCGTAAAATCCGAAACAATCGGAGGTACGGTAATGAATGAGACCCTTGGCATCATAGCCCTGGTGGCCGTGTACATAGCGTTGGTGCGCTTTGTCTTTCCCAAAATGGGGATCGGCTGAGGGGCGGCCAAAAGCTGCAGTTGGCAGCCCAAAGACCCTGAAAAAAATAACGATGATAAAAAGAATCTTCAATAACGCCTGTCCATCGATCCCAGGAGAAGACAATGCCGTTATTTGAATATGCCTGCCAGGACTGCGGTCACAGATTCGAGGAGCTGATCATGGGGACTTCCCCGGAAGCTCCCAAGTGTCCGTGCTGTGGAAGTGATAAAGTGGAACGCTGTATGAGCGCGCCCGCTATTCGTTCGACAGGCGCAAAAATCTCAGGAAGCATGCCGTCGGCCGCCAGTTGCGGATCAGGCGGATTTTCCTGAGGATAGATTGAAGGGCTCCCGGCGGGAGTTCTGACAAGAAAAGCCGATCCAGAATTCTGGACCGGCTTTTCTTGTGCACTCGTCAAAATTGCCCGCACGAGGCGGTGAGAACCTGTGGTATTTCAAACGCCAAAAGGCAGACAACTTGCTGATGTTTACCACAAGCAGCAAGAAACAATCCTGTCTATTTCACCACATGTTCGTTCTTGAAAACAGCTTCGGATTTGACTCTGTCCAGACATTCGGCCAGCACGGCCTTGACGTTTTCACGAATGTCGCCAGCGACAATAATAAAGAGCAGATCGTCGGTGGGCTTCATATGCCCTGATTTGGCTTCGATGATAACTCTGAAAATTCCGGGCCGCTGCTCGTATTCCTGCCGCAATTTTTCAATAAGCTCCGGATCATTTGTGACGTCCAGAGACTCCACAGGCTCTCCCGCACGGGAAGAGGCCCTGACAACGCCGTTATGCACCAACACCATGCCGACTTTTTCGGCAAATCCGGGTTCCTTTTTCAATGCCGCGATGGCAGCGGAAATATCCATGTCACTTCCTTGTTGTTTTTTTCAAACAAAATGAAAAACTTTTTTTGATCTGCCATGCCATACGTGGAGCCGTCAAACACAATACTCCGCATGAACGGATCACTTTTTCCTTGATACAAGATAAGCAGTCTGCAAGCTCCGGCAACCATAGTGTACCAAATCTCATCAAATCTATGGACCCCATCAAAATACCCGGTTATTAACTCCTTTATATCAGCCACTTACTAAATGACAACAACTTGCAGACGAAACATATCTTTCACCTGTCCGTCTCTAAAATGTAACAAGTGAGCATGCATTACTACCCCTAACAAAAACATTTCCGAGAGGAGGAAGATGCAATGATTCGTTGTTTGAAAAAACAATTGGCGCTCATGTGCGCGCTCATGTTTTTATTGTCCCTGTCCTGCAGCCAACTTTTCGCCGCGGACACTCCGGCTTCCGACACCTATAAGGGCACTCCTGCCAAATACGTGTTTCTGTTCATCGGCGACGGCATGGGCTTTCCCCAGAAAATGGCCGCTGAAATGAAAACTGGCAAATTCAGCAAAATGGCCATGGATAAACTGACGGCGCAGGGAGTTACAACGACCTATGCCGCCAACCGTTTCATCACCGGTTCCGCCGCGGCCGCAACGGCCATTGGCTGTGGTGAAAAGACAAACATCAATTTCATCGGCATGCTCCCTGACAACACCCCCATCAAGAGCGTTGCCGAACTGGCCAAGGATCAGGGCAAGAAGGTCGGCATCATCTCCAGCGTGTCCATCGACCATGCCACTCCCGCCGCTTTCTACTCCCACGTACCTACCCGCAAAATGTACTATGAGATCGCCATGCAGCTGGCCAACAGCGATTTCGACTACTTTGCCGGTGGCGGCATCAAGGATCCTGACGGCAAAAAGTCCAAGAACCCCAAGGGCAACGTCATCGACACCGCCAAGAAAAACGGTTTCACTGTTGTGTCCAACAAGGCTGACTTTGAAAAGCTGGACAAGAACAGCGGAAAAGTCCTGGCCTGGAACCAGAATCTTCCCGACGGCAAGGCCCTGCCTTACGTTATCGACATGAACGACCAGGATATCCGCCTGGACGAATTTTTGACCAAGGGCATCGAACTGCTTGATAACCAGAAAGGCTTCTTCATCATGCTGGAAGGCGGCAAGATAGACTGGGCCTGCCACGCCAACGACGCCGCTTCTTCCATCGACAACACCCTCTCCTTTGACAAGTCCATTCAGGTTGCCCTGGACTTCGCACAAAAGCACCCCAAGGAAACCCTGATCGTGGTCACAGGCGATCATGAATGTGGCGGGCTGACCATCGGTTTTGCCGGCACTGTTTACGAGAGTTACTTCAATGTTCTGGAAGGCCAGAAAATCTCCTTCCAGAAGTTCACGGATGAAGTTGTTTCCGATTTCAAGAAAAACCACTCCAATGCTTCTTTTGACGAAATGAAACCCATCATCACCAAGTACTTCGGCCTCAAGTTCGAGGGCGATCCCGAAACCGACAAGTCCGTACTGAAACCCTACCAGATCGCAGCTCTGGAAAAGGGCTTCGAGCTGACCATGAAGGGTGAGGACAAGAAAGACGAGAAGATGAACGCGCTGCTCTACAGCGAATACGATCCTCTGACTGTGGAGATCACCCACGCTCTGAACAACAACGCCGGTATTGCCTGGACTTCCTACTCCCACACCGGTGTGCCGGTTGGAACCTCTGCTGCCGGAGTTGGCGCCGATCTCTTCAACGGTTATTACGACAACACCGACATCGCCAAAAAAATCATGGCTGTCATGGGTGTAGCTCCCAAAGTATACCCCTTCACCATGGGCAAGGTAGCTGCAAACTAAGTCTTTTCTGCTTAATTTAATTGCGTTTATGGTGACCCGGATGTTTTGTCCGGGTCACCTTTTCGAAGGACCTCATTATGTACGCACTCCGTCCTGCAAAACGTGACGCTCTGTTTACCCTCATTTTTCTCATACTTACCATAATCGTCTACTTTGTTCCCACAGGATACGAAGACCGTATCGATTCCAACGCCATCCAATGCCGCGGGCTGGTCGTCTCTGTGGACAATTCCGAAATCCATCAATACGGAATCGTCAAACAGGGACAGCAGTCCGTAACCATGAAAATTCTGGACGGCCCCTATAAAGGCGAAGAGCTGGAAGGTACCAATGCGCTGCTGGGAATGATGAACAAGGACAAGATCTTCGTTCCAGGCGATACCGCACTGGCCGTACTCACTGTCAACAAACAGGGCAAGGTCCTCAACACCAACCCTCAGGAGTATTACCGGACAGGCTGGGAACTGGTGCTGCTCGGTATGTTCATGTTGCTGTTGCTGGCATTCGGGGGCTGGACCGGATTCAAGGCTCTGATATCCTTTTTGTTTACCGGCGTGGTTCTCTGGAAGGTGGCTGTTCCGCTCATGCTGGACGGGTACGACCCCATAGTACTGGGGATCACTCTTGTGGCCGTGCTCTGTTCTGCGATCATATTTCTGGTGGCTGGTCCCACCCGTCTCGGCGTTGTGACTTTCCTGGGAGCATTTCTCGGCGTCATGACCAGCTGCATTCTTTCCGTTGTGTTCACCGGTCTGCTGCATGTTCACGGTGCGGTCATGCCTTTTGCCGAAACCCTGCTCTATTCAGGCTTCGCACACCTGGATATTACCCGGATCTACATCGCCGCGGTTTTTCTTGCCTCATCGGGTGCCGTCATGGATCTGTCCATGGACGTGGCCGCCTGCATGAAGGAAATCTATGAGAAAAACCCGGATATCACTTTCTGGGAAGGGCTCAGGTCCGGGCTCAGCGTCGGGCGCAATGTCGTCGGCACCATGACCACAACCCTGCTGCTCGCCTATTCCGGAGGCTACATCACCCTGCTCATGGCCTTCATGGCCCAGGGCGTGCCCTTGATCAACACGTTCAACCTGATCTATGTGGCCGCGGAAGTTCTCAAAACCCTGGTGGGAAGCTTCGGCCTGGTCACAGTGGCTCCTTTCACCGCGCTTGTGGGGGCTCTGCTCTACACGCGCGGGTATGCAAAAAAAAGGCAACATGCCAATGTTGCGTCCTCTTCCGTAAAACCGATGCCCGGCGTGACTCCGTCCGCCGCGTCCGCTTCGGTGGAGGTCGAAGCCGTCTAGAAATGATAAAGAAACGTTGAGACGGCCGTGATTACGCACACCAGTTGATCCTTGAGCGAACGCCGTACGATCTTTCGCAGGCTGTACGCGTTCAACGAGGTAGTAAAAATCCGGGGCCCCATAATCCTTTTACAGCCGTCACCAGTGCCCTGCTGTATACGCACAATCGGCACAACACTTCTTGAGAATCCATCCTGCGGGGGCTTCGGCCCCCGCTCCTCCGACAAGATCCTCCCGTCCCCTTTCCAGCTTTGCACTCTTGGCAAAACTGCAGTTTTCACGTTAAATTACCTAAATTTCTTTTCCAGTCCGGTCCTCTCTCCGACCTGACAGGAAAACAGTACTTTTTCGTCAATCACGCTCATCCGGGCTACACCATGAATCGCAAAGGAGACGACAATGCGTATGCACAATGTGGAAGGCGCCCCCGAAGCCATCGGACCATACAGCCAGGCCGTCAGCATTGGCAAACTCGTATTCTGTTCCGGACAAACCCCTCTGAATCCGGAGACCATGCAGATAGAAGGTACGGAGATTCAGGAGCAGACAAGACGTGTGCTGAAAAATATCGCCATAGTACTCAATGGATTGGGAATGACCCCGGACTCGGTGGTCAAGACAACAGTGTACTTGAAGGATATGGATGATTTTCAGGGAATGAACAAGGTGTACGCCGGTTTTTTCGGCCAGCACAAACCGGCGCGCACCACAATTGCAGTTAACAAGCTCCCACTCGACGCCCTGGTGGAAATCGAGTGCATTGCCGTGAAGACCGACTAGGCCCGCTCTTTCAAAAAGACTTCCAGGCGATTCATGGCCTCGTCGATTTTTTCCAGAGAGTTGGCGTAGGAAAAGCGAATGTACCCTTCGGCTCCAGGCCCGAAATCGATGCCAGGAGTCACGCCGACATGGGCTTTTTCCAGAATCTCAAAGGCCAGGTTGTAGGAGTCTTCGCTCAGATGCTTTGCAAGGTTGGCCAACACATAGAAAGCACCAGTGGGTTCCGTCAACAATCCGAGGCCGAGCTTTTTGATCCGGTCGATGATGAACAGCCGGCGTTTATTGAAGATCTCACGCATCCGGCGTACGTCATCCTGACATTTGGTCAGAGCGGCGACACCGGCCCACTGGGTGATGGAATTGGTCGAAATATAGAGCGTCTGGGTAAGTTTCTGAATGGCGCGCATATAGGGTTTGGGCGCGATCAGATATCCCAGCCGCAGTCCGGTCATGGCGTAGGCTTTTGAAAAGCCGTTCAGTACGAAAGCGTTATCCGTATACTCCAGAATAGTGTGCTCTTCGCCTTCGTAAACCAGGCCATGGTAGATTTCATCCGAAATGATCGGCACGTCCAATTCCGCCAGCCTCTCCATGGCTTTGCCGCTGAGCACCGTACCGGCCGGATTGGAAGGCGAATTGATAAAGACCCCCCTGGTACGTTCCGTCTTGGCCGCCTGGACATCCTCCAACCGGAACTGAAATCCGTTTTCTTCGTCAACACGAACGAAAACCGGTTCACCACAGCCGATACGAACAAAGTTGGGATAGCAGGCGTAGTGCGGATCGGACAGGATGATCTCGTCGTTGTTTTCCAGAAGCGCGGAAAAGACCAGATTCATTGCCGGAGAAGTCCCGTTGGTAACGGCAATCTGATCCGGATGCACTTCCACGCCGTACTTGTCCTGATAATGCTGGCAGATGGCTTCCCGCAGTTCGATAATGCCCAGACTGTGCGTATAGGATGTATACCCGGCTTCCAGAGCCTTGATGCAGGCCTCTTTGATGGGCTGCGGAGGTTCGAAATCCGGCTGCCCCACTTCCAGGTGAATGATGTCCTGGCCTTCGCGCTCCATGGCCTGCGCACGTTCCAACACATCCATGACATAAAATGGCTTGATTGCTGCAGTTTTACTGGTTTCCACGGGACAACTCCTTGCTCTGGGGAAACAACGCGGCCCTGGCTCAGACCAGCAGCGTGTTTCCTGGCTTGATTGTTTGCATCAAAGATCTTTTGTCAGACGCTCGGTTACCACAGTCCGCAATGCCGCCATCTCCGGATAATCCGGCAGCGTTGCCAAAAGCGAACGTACAAGACCACGTTCATGAGCCAGACGCCGGGACTCCCTGAAAACGAAATCATTGACCCATCCGCAGAGAAGCATCTTGAAATCATTGACATAGACCATTTTTTTGTAATCTCCCTGCACGCCGTTCAGGACATCGTCATAGACATCTCGCGAATAGGCCTCTGGTTCGTCCTTGGCATGCAGGATAACGACGGGAAAGTCGCTGGGAGAGCCGGTAAAATGAGCCACCATGACCCGGATAATGTCCAGTTTGTCGGCATCGCGTACGACTTCCACCACATGGCGCAACATCTCTGAAATTCCCCCGGGGATATCCTTGCGGTTATGCATGGCAACTGCGGCTCGTACAATATGGCGCTCCTCCGGCTCCAATGCATCGAGAAAATTGTGCTGCCCCAGAACTATCGTCCCCAGGATTCCATGGTCCGTGGATTCACGATCCAAAAATGTCTTGTATCGGATATACTGAGGGAATCGCCCGACATCATGAAACAAGGCCGCATACAATGCCGCTCTGCTCGTACTTTCGGGCCAATTCAGACTGGCAAGAAGCGCTTCTGCATTTTTCAGAACCTCGAGCGTATGTTCCCGCTTCAACGCAATATGGTACGCGTCTTTCTTGTTGCCATTCATATGGCTGTCTGCATATTCGAGAAGCAGGCGCTTGCTTGCCTCCAGGTCAGTTTTGTCCATCATCTGTTTTTTCCACCCTTCCGGATGTCTCCCTGTGCGAATTTTCCGTAATGAGATTCGTCCCGTTTTTTTCCCTTTCTTCCCGCTCCCGGGCTTCCTGCATGGTTTCCCAGCCCTTGCCCCGAAGAGGCCCTTTGGGGCCAAACAACAAACGCAAGAAAAGCGCGAGAGAGACAAAGATCACGCCCATAAATAAAATTTTCGTGATTATGGGCCAAAAACCGGCAGTCCAGCCGTAATCGGTAAAGGGCCAGGCCATCCATTGTGAATTCACCTGGGGAACGATCGCGTTCCCCAAAGCGGATACATATAAATTGATATTCATCAGATAAGTCCTTTGACCTGCAGCGGCAACCGCCATTATTTTTTGTTGTTTCTTAGCCCCAGGGCCGTAGACATGCAAGTCACTATCCCTTTGCAATTTTCCGTAGAATATATTACGAGGTAGGTATGATTGTCAGTAAAACCGTACAGCCTGTATCGACATTCTTTTTTATCTAGACATTGACCTGAAGCACGCGACGATGTTATGCAATCTTTTCTGAAAAATTGCGTAGTTGGAGGATAACTTTAATGAGATTTCTTATTGTTGACGACGATTTTGACAGTCGTAAACTGTTACAGAAGATTCTCCGCCCATATGGTGAATGCGATGTCGCCGTTGACGGTGAGGAAGGTGTTGAAGCATTCAAAACCGCTCTCAAGGAAAGCGACCCCTATGACTTGATTTCCATGGATATTCTCATGCCCAACATGGATGGGCAGCAATGTTTGCGTGAGATCCGGGAAATTGAAAAAGAAATGGGCGTTGACAACGACAAGGTGGTCAAAGTCGTCATGATCACCGGACTGGATGACTCTCAGGAAGTTCACGACGCTTTTTTTCTTGGAGACGCCACTTCGTATATTGTGAAACCGATACGTAAACAAATCCTGATCGAAGAAATTCGTTCACTTGGTCTGAATATCTAAAACTGTTGCAATTCGTTTCATATGCGCCAGCCGGTAGTATCTTGTTGCTGGCGCTTTTTTTTCCACATCCCGCCTCATTTTCGGCATCATTGAAGGTGCCCTCCGGATTTTTTCCCCACCGCTTTGATTTTTTTCCCCGTGATCTGTTATGACTTTTGACAAGCATGCCAATGGGGCCGTATTGATGACACATTGTTCAATATAACTGTGTTACAAATTTCCGCACCTGAAGAGGGAGGGTGACAAGAAATGATTCCAGAAGATCTTTTATATACAGAATCCCACGAATGGGTCCGTGTAGAAGACAACATTGCCATTATCGGCATTACGTTTTTCGCTCAGGAACAGCTCGGCGATCTGAC
Source organism: Desulfovibrionaceae bacterium (assembly GCA_963667575.2). Classification (GTDB taxonomy): domain Bacteria; phylum Desulfobacterota; class Desulfovibrionia; order Desulfovibrionales; family Desulfovibrionaceae. The sequence goes on from CAXXHY010000025.1 coordinate 89,551, forward strand.
CTTCATCGAACTGCCATCCGTCGGGGATCAGGTCGAAGCCGGCCAGGAAATGGGAACTGTCGAATCCGTCAAGGCCGCCAGCGAAATCTATTCTCCCCGTGACCGGAGAAGTGCTCGAAATCAACGAGGAACTCGAAGACAGCCCGGAACTGGTGAATGACGAACCCTATGACAAGGGCTGGATGATCAAAGTCGCACTGGGGCAGGATCCCAAAGGCCTGCTCAACGCAGAAGAATACAAAAAACTGACCGAGTCCGAGGCCCACTGACCCAGGCAATGGACCGGGCTTTCAGCCTGGCCAGGACATTTGCCTCACGGAGCAACCGTGCATTGTTTCATGCTGTAACCAGTAAAGGTTCTGAACTATGCCATTCGTCCCCAACACCGAGGAACAGATTCGTTCCATGCTAGATGTCGTGGGAGTATCCTCTCTGGAGGATCTTTTCGCAGATATTCCCAAGAGCATGCGCCCCAAAAGCTTCGACCTGCCTCACGGGGTTGAGCGAAATGGAAGTCTGCAGCCGCATGGAGGCTCTTGGAGCCAAAAACAAAACCGACCTGATCAGTTTTCTGGGTGCCGGTTTTTACGATCATCACATCCCCAAGGCCATCGACGGACTGCTCAGCCGCGGCGAATTCTACACGGCCTACACGCCGTATCAGCCTGAAGCATCGCAAGGTACATTGCAGGCCATTTTCGAATACCAGACTGCCGTCTGCCGCCTGCTGGAAATGGATTGCGCCAACGCCTCGGTTTACGACGGGGGTTCCGCGATCTTCGAAGCCATGATGATGGCCGTACGAAAGACCAAGCGCAAGAAACTCGTCATCAGCGAGGCTCTGAATCCGATCCACAGAACCATGCTCAATTCGTACACTTCTAACCTGAACCTGGAGCTCGTCACGGTTCCGCACGTCAACGGCGTAACGGACAAGAAAGCGCTCTTCCAGGCCATAGATACGAATTGTGCCGCGGTCGTGGCCCAAAACCCGAATTTTTTCGGAACCATCTCCGACTACACGGAACTGTTCGACCACACCCACAAACAAGGGGCGCTGGCCATCCTTTCCGTCTATCCCGTACTGCAGTCCATCCTGAAAACGCCTGGTGAAATGGGAGCGGACGTTGCCGTTGCCGAAGGCCAGAGCCTGGGGCTCCCCCTCAGCTTCGGAGGCCCCTATCTGGGCATCATGGCCTGCACGCAAAAGATGGTCCGCCAGCTCCCAGGCAGAATCGCCGGACGTACCACGGAGCTGCCGCCCGAAAGTTACGGCCATGCGGATCAGGCAAAACTCGGAGACAACACCTGCCCTGCGGAAAGCGAACTCAAGACAGGGTATGTGCTGACCCTGCAAGCCCGCGAACAACACATCCGCAGAGCCAAAGCCACCTCGAACATCTGTTCCAACCAGGCACTTTGCGCTCTTCGGGCACTGGCCTGCCTTTGCCTGCTCGGCCCGGAAGGACTTATCCGTACGGCCGAACTGAGCATAGAACGGGCCCACTACGCGGCGGACAGGCTGTGCGCTCTGCCCGGTGTCGAACTTCTGAACTCCACGCCCTTTGGCAACGAGTTCGCGGTCCGCTTGCCCATGAACGCCTACGAGGCCATCGACAGACTCACTTCACGGGGTGTTGTACCCGGTTTTCCCTTGGGCCGTTATTACAAAGGCCTGGAAAACGCCCTGCTTGTGGCCTGCACCGAAAAACACAGTTTCGAAGATATCGGCATTATGGCCGAGATGTTGGGGGGCATGCTATGAAAACAGTTTTTCAGAAATCGGTTCCCAAACGTACGGGCAACCTTCCGCCGGCTCCGGGTTCCAGGGCCGACGTATTGCTCCCGCAGGAACTGCTGCGAGCCAAAAAACCCGCGCTTCCGGAATTAAGCGAACTGGATGTTGTCCGTCATTTCACCGAACTCTCTCTTCTCAATTTCGGTGTGGACGGCAATTTTTATCCCCTGGGTTCGTGCACCATGAAATACAATCCCAAATTCATGGAATCCGTGGCCGCCATTCCGGGATTTACGCATCTGCACCCGCTCATGGCGCAGCTCAAAGGTGCCGGACATTATACGCAGGGAGCCCTGGAAGTTATCTACGAAACCGAACGGCTGCTGTGCGAAATCACCGGCATGAGCGCCTTCACCCTGCACCCCATGGCCGGAGCGCACGGCGAATTGACCGGAGCCATGCTCATTGCCGCCTATCATAAGGCCAAGGGCAACAAGAAGACCAAGGTCATCTGTCCGGATTCCGCCCACGGCACCAATCCGGCTTCCGCCACCCTGGCCGGTTTTGAAGTGGTGAACATCGATTCCGTCGACGGCGTCATTGATCCGGCAGCCCTGGAAAAGGCACTGGACGACGACACGGCGGCTCTGATGATGACCTGCCCGAATACCCTGGGCCTGTTCGAGAACAATCTCGAGGCCATTGTGGAGATGGTGCACAAAAAAGACGCCCTGCTGTACTATGACGGCGCCAACCTCAACGCCATCCTGGGCAAACTGCGCGTCGGCGACGTGGGCTTCGACGTGGTGCACCTCAATCTGCACAAGACTTTTGCCACGCCCCACGGCGGCGGCGGTCCCGGTGCGGGCCCCGTGGGTGTCTGCGAAAAGCTCGAACCCTTTCTGCCCATTTCCCGTGTGGCAAAGCTGGAAGACGGCCGTTTTTTCCTGGATTACAATCATCCGCAGTCCATCGGATACATGGCGCCTTTTTACGGAAACTTCGGCGTGGTTCTCAAGGCATACGCCTATATCCTGCGCCTCGGCCGCGAAGGACTGATCCGCGTCTCGGAAAACGCCGTACTGAATGCCAATTATCTGCGCAAACGGTTGGAAGAAGTGCTGGAAATTCCCTTCAACAGAATCTGCATGCACGAATTCGTGGCTTCTGCCGATGCGCTGGCGCACAAATGCGGAGTCCGCGCGCTGGATATCGCCAAAGCCCTTCTGGACAAGGGATACCACGCGCCGACAATCTACTTTCCGTTGATCGTCAAGGAATGCTGATGGTCGAACCCACGGAAACCGAAAGTCTGGAAACCCTGGATGCCTTTGTGAATGATATGATCGACATCCTGGAAACCGCAGAGAAAGATCCGGCTTCCGTACATGCCGCTCCGATACATACCCCTGTACGCAGGCTGGACGAGACCAAAGCCGCACGCTGTATGGTGCTGACCGATGACATGTAATGAAACAATAGAAGTCGCTATTCTGGGCGGCGGCCCCGCAGGGTACACAGCTGCTCTGGAGTCCGCCGCCTTGGAAAGTCGACCCTTATTATTGAAGAAGGACACCTTGGCGGCACCTGCCTGAACCGCGGCTGCATCCCGACCAAGCTTTTTCTGGGAGCCACGGCCGCCCTGCCCGAACTGGAAGGACAGGCCAGGCTGAAGCTGCTCCCCCAGGATTTCGCACTGCCCCAATTCGATCTCGCGGCCTGCTCACACGCAAAGAACGCGTTGTTGCGGGAAACCGCAAAGCCATCGCAGCAGCCCTGGACAAAGCCGGGGTAAGACGTATCGCTGGCAGGGGAAGACTGCTGGGGAAGAACACTCTTGAGGTGGTCGAAGAAGCACAGCACCGGACCATTGAATTTGAAAAGCTGATCCTGGCGGTGGGTTCGCAAAACACCGTATTGCCCGACATGCGCCCGGACGGTCAGGCTGTTCTGGATTCCACTTCCATTCTTGATCTGAACAGTGTTCCAGAAAGCCTCATTATTATAGGTAGCGGAGCCATCGGCCTGGAAATGGGCGAATTCTGGTCCCGTATGGGAACCCAGGTGATCCTAGTGGAAGCCATGGACCGGCTCGCGCCAGGGAGGACCCGGAAATCGGCAAAACCCTGGCCAGCCATTTCAAACGCGCCAGGTGGACCATTCATACGGGGGCCCGGGTCGCTTCGCTGGTTACGGAAAAGGGGCGCGCGATGCTCACGTTCGCGGACGGCACCACCCTGGAAGCCGACAAGGCCCTGGTTGCCGTGGGACGCAGTCCGCGTACCGCGGAGCTGAATCTGGAGCAGGCCGGAGTTCAGACCAGTGGCCCTGGTTGGGTCGAAACAAATGTTTCACTGCAGGCCACACCGGAGATCTATGCCGTGGGCGACTGCAACGGCAGGATTCTGCTGGCGCATACGGCAACACACCAGGCGAAATTCGCGGCCCGGCACGCGGCCGGCGTTCTGGAAGGCCCCTATGATTCGGGCCCGGTTCCCATCTGCATATATGGGTCCTGCGAAGCCATGCGCGTGGGCCCCACAGCCGAGGAACTTGTTGCGGCCGGACACAAGGTGGGTATCAGCAAGGCGGCTCTGGCGGCCAATCCCATCAGCCAGTCCCATGGCGCATCGCAAGGGTTTGTAAAAGCCATCTGGTCCGAAGGCCGGCTCCGGGGTGTCTGCGCTGCCGGGCACGGAGTGACGAGCCTGGTGATGCAGGCCTCCTTGTGCGTGTCCTTCGTATCCACCCGGGTGGCTGTAGAAAAGATCATGTTCGCCCATCCGACTCTGGATGAGACGCTGTGCGAGGCATTGCTGGCCCCCGAATCAGAAGGATAACATTCTGAATCTTTTTTAAAAGAGAAGATGAATTTTTTTTAATTTTTCCTTGCGTCCATTTTCAAAAGGGATTATAAATTCCTTCATAGGCTAGGGAACAGATATTTTTTTTTCATTAACCCTCTGCAAAGTATGGACTGTTGCAGGGCTAACCATCGGAAACAATCTTTGTTTCGGGCATGTGGAGAGGCCTGCGGACCGCAACGGGCGGTCCAGGTCGGAGTGCTTATCCGGTAACAAAAGAGTGGAGGTGTATTGGTATGAGATTTGGAAAAAAAACTTACTGTGTTGACGGTTCTCGTCCTCATGGTTCTGGTCATGGCTATTCCTGCCCAGGCCAAGAAGATGAAAATGGTTCCCAAGGTTGACAACATTCATTTTCTTCCAGGACTACTCCGGTTCCATGGCTATGGGTCATGCTACGTATGCATCCAAAAAAATCGCCATGTCCAAAAACCTTATGTACGCCCTGAATGAAAAACTGCCTGCTCTGAGCTACAACGTTGGTGTTTATACACTTCGCTCCTTTCGCTGAGCTGGCTGCTGTTGCTCCTTACGACCAGGCTGCTGTTGCCGCCGGTATCGGTCAGGTAAAGACCAACTACGGCGTTTTCCAGCGCAAGACCCCCATGGGCTACGGCATCATGGATCTGCGCCCCGTTCTGGACACCCTGTCCGGCAAAACCGCTATCATCATGCTGTCTGATGGCAAGCAGAACCAGGGTATCGACCCCGTAGAACAGGCCAAAGCCATCTACGCCAGCTACCCCAATGTCTGCTTCCACATCATTTCCTTTGCTGACAACGCCTACGGCAAGTCCGTTCTGGATGCCATCGCCGCGCTGAGCAACTGCTCCTGCCCGCTGGTGGACGGCACTCTGATGCTCGAAAACGGCACCACCATTGATAGACTTCATCAAGTGTGTTGCTTACGACCTCGTGCCTGCTTGCGAAGCCGAAATGATCCGTTTCCGCACCATTCATTTCGATTTCAACAAGTACAACATCTCGTGACGACATGAAGCCTCTTCTGGACGAAGCCGTTTCCATCATCAATGAGAACGAATGCTGCTACCTCATCGAAGGTCACACTGACAGCATCGGCTCCTTGAAGTACAACCAGAAGCTGTCCGAACGCCGCGCTCAGTCCGTTTACGACTACCTGATGAAGAACGGCGCTGCCAGCGCTTGCAAGCTGAACACCATCGGTTACGGCAAGACCCGCCCCCCGTGGCTGACAATGCCACCGCCGAAGGCCGTGCCCTCAACCGTCGCGTTGAAATCCGTGTACAGGGTGACTAATTCCACCTGCGGATAACTGGCCATTCCTTCCCGGCGGCGCTTCCGGCGCCGCCGGGATTTTCATTTAACACGCTGAACATCGAACGAAGCCCCCTGATGAGATAATTCATTTCAGGAAAAACATACGGACCTTGATCCCTGCTCCAGGTACCAGAAGCTCCAAAGTTTGAAAGGTCGGGAATATACGCCATGAGAATTCTACTGCTTTTACTCTTGCTGGCTGTTATCAGCCCCCTCACCGGGTGCACTTCAAACGAGGAGTCCGAACAGAAAAGCTCGGAGCCTGCAGTTCACACCCAACAGCCGAATCAGGAAAAGGCCGCGGCAGTGGAACAGCCCCTCCTCTCAGGAGGCTGCAACGCAGCAAGCCCCGGAGCCTCAGACTCCCGCAAAGGAAGAAACGGCCGCAACTCCCGAGCAGACTCCTGAAGCAGCCCAACCGGCTGCCACAGAAGAAGCCCCGGCGTCCGACACTGCAGAAGACGTAATCCTGGCAAGCCCTGCGCAGGGAATCCACTCCAGAGCCTGCAGCACCTGAACAGTCTGCAGAAGCTGTGACAACAACCACCCAGGAAACCGAAAGCCAGACGGTAGTCACGGAAGAAGGCAATGCGACTTCCACCGTGGAGGAAAGCGTCGTGGTGGACACACCAGGTACAGGAACAACCTGAACCTGAAAAAACACATTTCGAAGCGGCTCCGGGATTCAAAGTCCCTGAGGCCGTAACCGCAGACACCGCCAAATCCCCCAACTACCCGGCCACGCCACAGGTCCCGGAAACCGAGGCCACAGTTGAAACCCGCCTTTGGCATTGAAACAACTGGAGCTCAATAAAAAATCTCCCAAGGCGGATGCGTCTGCAGAGGCCCAAAAAGAACCTGAGCAGAAATCCTCAAAGGTAAGCTCCACATTCGGCATTGAGACCCCGGACCTGCAGCAGAAAAAGGCAGACACTTCCACTGAAAGTATTGCCGACAAGCTTAACGCTGCGGAAATGAAGGCGGCCCGATGACAGGGCCGAACAGGTCAAGGCGGAACAGAAAAAGGCCCGCGCAGAAGAAGGCGGAACAGGCCAAAGCCGATCAGCAAAAAAATCGATCAGCAAAAGGCCGAAAGGGAAAAAGCCGATCTGGAAAGAGCCAGAGAACAGGCCCAAAAAATTGAAGAGGCCAAAGAAAAAGGCCCGGCTGGCTGCCAAGACCACCAAAAAGAAACTTTTCGCCCGTACGGACAATATCCGGGAAAAGAACGTAGAGTTTCTGCCCACCACGGCAGAAGGCCCCGATCCGGGCAAGCTGGACGAAGCCAAAGACAAATTCAAGGAATTTGCCGCCAACTTCATCGATAAAATCAACCGCAGCTATCTGCATACTCCAGGCAACCCGGAAATCGTGAAGGAAAACGGCAAATACAAAGCGCGCTATACCGAGCTCGACAAGCTCTCGGTGGGGCTGAAGATCAAGCAGTCCAAATACAAGCATACGCCCTTTGTCGGCTTCATGAAGTATTCGGAAAAAATCTAATGAATCCCAAGGGGATTCACCTGACGCAGCGGTTAATGGTTCGTATCGTGTGCTCAAGAGCACCAACGTGACCCGAAATTTTCCGCTATGCCAAAGGAACCTGGATCGAATAAACTTTCTCCAGGCACCTTCGGCAGAACGTTCTATTCATCGTCGTACGAAAAACAATCGTTCGGACACATGGCGATCAATTCCTGTGCCACGTCCTCGGGGAGCATTTCCTCCCTGAGGACCGGCATATCCAGAGAATCCTCCCACTCCACAATAGCCTTTGGCAATCTCCACACAGCCCTGGCAGCGGTTGCAGTCTCCCAGATCAAATAGTCACTTTACGCATTACGGACATGGATTCCCCCCACTTGGCCTTGCCACTGTCTGGCAGGACCGGTGTTGTCGGTTAAAGATCATTAAAAAAACACAGCGCATTTCGCTTTGAACAAGGCTCGCTTTTCAAGCAATTTCCAATTGTTTCAGGCAAGTGTATACAAGCCTGCAAACCCTTATCCGGATTGACATGATTTCAAAAGCGCCGCCCTTTGCACACAAGAAAAAAAGTTGCCTTTGAGAGGCAGTCATACTACACCTAAGTAATACTTTTTGTAACATTGTAAATAGTTGGATCTATATGCAAAACGAACTTTCAACTCCGTACGATGATAAAGCATGCGGTTGACTCAAAATCATACGCCCAATACTGACAGCACGGGGCGTCTGGCTGTCAGATCTTTTCTGTTGTTGCTCCTTGTTTTTTCGCTGATTCTGGCTTTCCGTATCATCCTTCCGCTGATCAATGCCATAATCCTGGCCATTGTATTTGCCGGTCTTTTCTACCCTTTGCAAAAACGTCTGGAAGCCACCTTTCACAACAAAAACATCTGTGCCCTGATCAATGTTCTGATCATCTCGCTGCTGATCATTCTGCCGCTTTTCTTCGTGACCCTGGCCATGGGTTCAACAGGGAATCCAGTTCACCAACTCGCTCATTACCTGGGTAAAAGGCGGTACGCTTCAGGACTGGCTCAGCAATGAAAACATCGAAGTGGTCAAGAGCTTTCTTCACGAGCACATCCCCTACTTCAACGCCAGCACTTTTGACCTGCAGTCCTACCTGCTCAACGGTGCGCGCAACGTCAGCGAATTTTTCATTACTCATGGTGCTGGAATTATTGGCAATATAGCTGTCATTCTGGCCTATTTCATTATCATGATCTTCATCCTGTTTTTTCTCCTGCGCGATGGCGAACAGCTTGTCATGGCGGTCAAGCATTTATCTCCCCTGCGGGAACACCAGGAAAACCGGCTACTGCACAAAACACGCATGGTCGCCCGCTCGGTATTCATGGGAACCATCCTGACCGGTATCGTTCAAGGACTTGTTGGTGGTTTCAGCCTGTCCATGGTAGGGTTGCCTGGCATTTTCTGGGGCACGATGATGGCGTTCGCTTCGCTCATCCCCATTGTGGGAGTAACGGTCATCTATATTCCTGCGGCTGCCTATCTTGCCCTGCAAGGCCAATGGGAGTCGGCACTGTTCGTTTTCTTCTGGAACGCCGTGCTTGCTTCGCTGACCGACAACCTGATTCGTCCGCTCTTTGTGCAAGGCGGGTCGGGCATGTCCGTATTCTGGGTGCTGCTGTCCATCCTTGGCGGTGTGCAGCTTTTCGGTTTTGCCGGCCTGCTCTACGGACCTCTCAGCTTTGCCTTCGCCATGATCATGCTTTCCATTTACGAAGAGGAATTCAGCACTATTCTGGACGGCAGAGACAAGGAAACGGAAATACCTGTGGTACAAAAAAAAATCCGCACGGCTGTCCCGGCGCAGAGCTTTCATTGCACGGCGTCGGCAACCCAGGAAGAAAAATACTGTTTTCAGATCCACGGGAATATGAGCAGCACGAGCTGTCATGGTCACATCAATACGCGGCGCAGGAGTTTGTGATTCTTTCTGTGCATCTCATAAAGCCGCTCTCTTGACAGCCGACGTTTCAGACTCTAGTTCTATTCCGGGTCCGGCGACAGAGGCGGGCCAAAACCTGCCATGAACAAAGGAGAATCCCACAATGGCATACGACATCAAACTGGTAAAACTCATCAACGGCGAAATGGTCCTGGGCAAATTCGATCCTGAAGCAGATGTGCTCAAGGATGTGGCACTGCTCCAGACCGTTCCCACCCAGCAGGGTGCTCAAATGATGATCCTGCCCTTCGGCTACCCGTTCGATACGGAACTGGACGGCGAGATTGCCATGAAGCACGTTATGTACCAGTACAAAAACTGCCCTGAAGAGCTCAAAACAAAATATCTCGAAGCCACCAGCAATCTGACTCTCTCCACTCCGGGCAACCTCAAGAATCTGGACCTGTCCGGCGGTGGCAACATCTCGAATCTGTTCAAGAAGTAGTGTAAAATCATTTTGACGCAGTACAAGAGGGGCGTCGCCTGACGCTCCTCTTTCTTTTTGCTCCACATTTTCCACGGACATACCATGCGTGAATTGCTCCCATTGATACAACGGCCAAGCCACTACACCGGCTGCGAACACGGCTGTGTGCGCAAAGATCTGGAATCCGTCCGCGTACGCCTGGCCCTGGCTTTTCCTGATCTTTACGAAGTCGGCATGTCCTATACGGGGCAGCCCCTGCTGTACAACACGGTGAACCAGCATCCGCAGTTCTGGGCCGAACGTGCTTTTGCGCCCACACAGGAAGCTGCGGAACTGCTGCGTCAAAACAATGTTCGTCTGGCTACCCTCGAATCCGATACGCCCCTGGGCCTGATGGATGTCGTGGGTTTCCACATCACGCATGAACTCTGCTACACCAACGTACTCTACATGCTGGATCTGGCGGACATACCTCTGTACGCGGCGGAAAGGTCCCTGGACCTCCCCCTGGACGATCCGGCCTCGCCGCCCCTGATCATCGCCGGAGGCGGCTGCGCCTTCAATGCCGAACCTCTGGCCCCCTTCATGGACTGCATGGTCATCGGCGACGGAGAAACCAGCCTGCCGCGAATTCTCGAACGCGTTGCAGAAGCCAAAAACAACCACTTGACCCGCCGCGACTTTCTCGTGGCGCTCACGGATCTCCCCGGCATGTACGTTCCGGCCCTGTTCAAGGACCATGGACCCGGCAAGGCTCTGGAACCGCTGCTGCCCGGCTACGAAACCGTGGAAAAATGCGTGCTGCCGGATCTGGACGCCGCTCCGTATCCTGTTGCGCAACCCCAGGCAGTGGGCGCCGTACACGACCGCTACACCATTGAAATCGCCCGAGGCTGCACGCGCGGCTGCCGTTTCTGCCATGCGGGCATGGTCTACCGTCCGGTCAGGGAGCGCAGCCTGCATGTGCTCAAAGATATTTTATACGACGGACTTTCCTCCACAGGCTATGGCGAAGTTTCCTTTTTGTCCCTGAGCACCGGAGACTTCTCAGACCTGGAAGGCTTGTTCGCCCAGAGCGTTCACCACTGCCGTCAGGAACTGGTTTCCATTTCCCTGCCTTCCCTCCGGGTTGGTTCCGTTGATGAAAACATCATGCGTCAGATAGCTGGCATCCGCCGTACGGGCGCCACCCTGGCGCCGGAAGCCGGCAGCCAGCGTATGCGGGATGTCATCAACAAGGGCATTACCGAAGAACAGCTCATGGACCATGTCGCCCGGCTGTTCGAAAACGGCTGGAACTCGGTTAAACTTTATTTCATGATCGGCCTGCCCACGGAGCAGCAGGAAGACCTGGACGCCATCCTCGAACTCTGCCGCAAAGTCGAACGCATGGCGTTCGCAACCGGAGAAAAAGGGCCGCGGCGCTTGCAGGTCACAGCTGCCATTTCCCCCTTTGTTCCCAAACCGCACACGCCTTTTCAGTGGGAAGCGCAAATCACTCTGGAAGAAATCAGCAGCCGCGTGGAGTATCTCAAGGCCATTTTCCGGCCTTTCAAACGGCTGAAGCTGCGCTGGCATACGCCGCAGATGAGCTTTCTCGAAGGTATCTTTTCACGGGCCGACAGACGGCTGGCCCCGGTGGTGGAAAGCGCCTACCGCAAAGGAGCGCTGTTTTCCTCGTGGAACGACCAGCTCAATCTGCCTCTCTGGTACGAGGCCTTCGAGGAATGTGGCTGGAGCGAGGACGATTATCTGGCTCTCATCGGCCCGCGCGATCCCGAACTTCCGCTGCCCTGGGATCACCTGGAAACCGGCGTGAGCAAGGCATTTCTCAAACGCGAACGCCGCCGCGCCCTGGAAGGCACGCTTACTCCGGACTGCCGCTTTGAAAACTGCTCCGGCTGCGGCGTCTGCAACCACGAGGGCAAGCGTTCGCGCCTCGCCGAACAGGCACAGAGCATGGATATCTGCCCGCATCTGAACCAGGCCCAGCGGGCTGAAGCTGCCGAGATCCCCGCGGACGAAACCGACCAGGCCGCCGGCAAACTCGGAATAAAAGCCGCTCACTACCGGCTTTGGTACGCAAAGACCGGAACAGCCGCGTTTCTGAGCCAGCTCGAACTGCAGGCAATGCTCGAACGCGCCATGCGCCGCGCCAAGCTTCCCATGAGTTTTTCCCAGGGATTTCATCCGCTCCCCCTGCTCTCCTTTGCACGGGCCCTGCCTGTGGGAGTAGAAAGTCTGGAAGAACATGCGGACATTTTCCTGCGTCAGGATCTGGCTCCGGAAGAGGTGCTCCAGGCCCTCGGACCGCAGCTGCCCGCCGGACTCGAACTGCTGCGCGTCGAACCTCTGGAAATGAAAAAGAAACAACCGCAATCCGTGGGAGAAACCTACGAACTGCGGTTGCAGGATGATACGGATAAATCCGCCGCCATCATCCGGGCTCTGGAAGCATTCATGAAACAGGAAAGCTTCAACTGGTCCCGGATGACCAAAAAGGGCGTACGCGAACGTGATATTCGTCCGCTGTTTACGGCATTACGGGTGGTCTCGGAGAACTGCGTGGAAATTCAGCTGGACTGGAGCGAAATCTACCTCAATCCTCTGGGCATGCTCAAAGCCATTGTTCCAGATCTGGACCCCATGCGCTTTTCACTGATCAAGATCAGCCAGCAGTTTGCTCAGGAGCCTCGCGGATAACGCTCTTGTCCATCCAGCCGCCCTGGCGGAACCGCCAGTAGAACCACAGTCCGAGGCTGCAGGCGTACACCGTCAGCACGGTCCAGGCCGCATAGACGCCGAAGCCCAGAAAACTGACTCCGATCCAGGACGGCAGAGCCAATACGCAGATGGCGCAGACACCGATGACCCGCATGACGTAGAAGATGTCCCCTGCGCCTTTGAGCACTCCGGCATAAATCATGGTCAGCGCGTCGAACAGCGTAAAAAAGACCAGGAAGCGCAACAGCACAATTCCCATGGACAGAATGGGCGCAAACTGATCGACCGTCCAATCCTTGGTTTTGAAGAGCAAAACCAGATGGTCCGGAAAAATCATGAAGAAAATGCCGATGACCACGACATAAAGCAACGTCAGCTCAAGGGCGCTTCTCGCCACCAGCCGGGCTTCCTGCGGGCGTTCGCGACCGATGGCCTGCCCGGTCAGTACGCTCACGCCAACGTGCATGCCCACCATGGGCAAAAAAATCACCGTATGCAGTGAAAAAACAATATTCGTCGCGGCAAGCTCGTACTCTCCCAACCGGCCGACCATAAAAGCGAAGCAGGCCACGGCAAGAATATCCAGGCAGAACTGCAGACCGCTGGGCAGACCGAATTTGAAAAAACGCCCGAACAGCCGGGGGCGCAGACGCCAGTCGCTCCGCAGAGCAAAGCACTGTTCGTTCTTTTTCCGAAACACCAGTATGCTCAGAATCACGGCAATCAGCATGCCGCCGAACACGGTGGCATAGGCCGCTCCGGCAATGCCCATCTCCGGAACAAGTACCGTATCCCCCATACGCAGGCCGTTGATCAACACATAGTCCAGCGGAATGTTCACCAGCGCGCCAGTCATGTGCACGAACATCAGCACTCGGGTCAGTCCGCGTCCGGAATAAAAGCCGGACAGGGACACCGCAAGCAAGACGAAACCGCTGCCCATGCTGAGGATACGGAAATAGATCATCTCCTGCTCGCGTACGGCAGCCGGATGCCCTGCCAGGGAAAATATGAATGGTGCGGCAAAATACAGGCAGGCCATCATCACCCAGGCGGCAAGGGCAAAATAGATTCCCTGCCAGATGATCGCCCCGACCTTGCGGGATTGTCCGGAGCCGGTATATTGCGCGACAAAGACATTGAGGTATTCGCCAACCCCCATGAAGAAAGACTGGAACACGAATACCGCCATAAATGCGGGCATGGCCGCGGAAATGGCCGTGATCGAATACCACCCCAGAAACAGGCGGTCGGTAAACGCCATAACCGTATTGGACATCATGGACAACACCAGCGGCATGCTGATGGTAAGCACATCCCGATACCCATTGGGGCGACTCCAGCGAGAGTTGCCGGATGGGCGCGGATCTGTCTGTATATTGTTCGTTTCGCTGTGTTCGCACAGCGTTTCGGCGTTCATGCGAAGCTCCTGCAAATTTAAAAGGTGACTGGAGGCGAGCAACTTACACTATTTTAGAAGCGAGGCAAGCAGCAATTGCTTTGAATAAAATATTACAGTTTTTTTTAGATATAAGGGTGAATGCGCCTTTGCCGGACCAGGGACATAACCAGATTTGGACAGTCAGCCTTTTTTCTGGCTCCAGTGGTGCTTTCGCGCGTTCAGCACGGCCATAAAAAAAACTTCCCGGCAGGTTTCTGCCGGGAAGTTTTCAAAAAAATATCTTCAGGCAGGCTGCCTCAGCCCAGGTGCACCTGTTCGCCGTCCACCTTGACCAGTTCCTCGGCCGTATGATTGATGTTTTTTGCCTGCACGGAACACGTTTCTTCAACCAGCTGACGTGAACTGCCGCACTGTACGTCCTCGTGCCCTTCCACGAAACGTTGAGATGACTTGAGGCGCTGCGTCAGGCTGCCGAACACCTGCTCGACACTCTCCGCCACTGCCAGAACCTTCTGCGTCTGCCATTGAATTATCCGGCCCAGCAAAGACAATCTGGCCACGGCTATTTCTCCGCTCTGGGCATAGACTCCGTACTGCTCGCTGGTGCACTGAATGGCGTCCTCGGCAGCCAGTCCGAGGCTTCCACGCCGTACGCGTATGTTCACATCCCCGTTGAACTGGATCTCCGTACCCTGCCGCGCATCACCATGACAGAGAACGGCCAGAACATAACTGCCTTCTTCGGAATCCTGCGAAAGCAGCACCCTGTCTCCAGGCTGCGGACGCACCAGGCAACTCACGGCCTGCTCGCAACGGCATTCGCCATCAGCCGTGGCAACGATGAAAGCATCATCCTGCGTACGTAGTATGGTGCCGTAAACAAGCCTGGGATGCAGTTCCAGCTCAGGATCTGCGCAATTCGTATACATATTGTCTCCCTTGGTCCGGCAGGATCCGGGCAACGCCTGGTCGCCGAAAAAACATCTATGCGGCAACAGTTCAATTTTGCCCGGAAACACTGGGACTGTCGAGCTTCTTCCAGCATAAATTCCGCTTCGATGACCAACTTTCTTGCGAATGCCCATTGACGTGTTCGTGATCATTTCCTACCTTACGGGTATGGATGGAAAATATTCAGAACAATTCTAAGAAGTCCAGAGGATCCGTCCCATTTATCAGGGGCATAGTTTTTTAACCAACAAATCCTTAAAGCACTGCGGGACTCTTCACACCGCCCCGTACGATTCACTTTATCATTTGTCTGGCTGGACATTTCCAGAGCGCTGGAACTCTGGGATGAAGTTTGCTATGATAGGCAAAGCATCCTGCAACTATTTGTATACATTTGACAATAAATAATCTTACAGTAAGAGGATAGCTATATGTCTGTAACACTCTACGCACTTTCTACTTGTATTCACTGCAAAAACACCAAAAAATTTCTAGACGAACACGATGTCCACTACGACTGCGTATTCGTTGACCGTTTGAGCGGAGACGAACGCAGCGAGACTATTCGTAAAGTCAAAGAATACAATAAGGCCTGCTCCTTTCCCACCACCGTTGTCGACGATGGAGACAAAGTCATTGTCGGGTATCGTACGGACGAACTCAAGGAGGCCCTGGGAATATGAGCATGAAAACTCCGGAGGGCTTGTTCGAAGCCTTGCGTAAGCTGCAAGAACCCAAGGGCTATTACTTCAACAAGGACATGGAAATGACCATGCCCCTGCTGGAAAGCCTGCTGACCAACAAGGAACGCTACGGATACATGGCCTGCCCCTGCCGGCTGGCCAGCGGCGAGTACGACCAGGACAAGGACATCATTTGCCCCTGCGTCTATCGTGATCCGGATGTCGAGGAATATGGCGCCTGTTTTTGCGGGCTTTATGTTTCCAAAGAATGGAACGAAGAAAAAATTCCTCATGAAGTAGTACCGGAGCGTCGCCCTCCCGAGTTGTCGGGCTTCTGAAAACAATCAGGCGGGAACGCAAACGCATTCCCGCCTTTTTTTGCATCACAAAATCCTGACCCAGCGTAGCGAAGCAGAAGGTCAGGATACTTTTTTCCGCAAGAACACCCCCATGGCACTATCCGTCTCGCTGATATGCGTGACGATCCAATCGCTCAAAAAATTGAAGATCTCCATGGACAACGCTACCTTGCCGCTTTTGTGGTCATTTTCCAGCTGCAAGGCCTTTTCCTCGAAATCCCGGTGTTCTTTTTCGTGCGCGGCCATTTCCGGATATCCGAACGTCTTCATGTACCGTTCCTCAGTGGCGAAATGTACCTCGGCATAGGTACGCATCTCGCGGATGATATCGTCGAGCGTTTGGCGCGAAGCTCCCTCCAGCATGGAGTCGTAAAGTCTGTTGACCATGACGACCAGACTCTTGTGCTGTACGTCGATTTCCTCCACATGCAGGGACAGCTGGTCATTCCATTCGAGCAATGCCACGGTCACCTCCTTTGGAGGATTCAGCTATCATGAGCCATGGCTCAAATAAGCGGAAACATCCTCCACATCGATCTGTGATGGATCCAGGTGCTTGTTAGCATAGCGCAAGTATATCTTTTTTTCCAAGAAAATATCGAAAAGATCGGCATCAATATGCTGCTGATTACGCATATTGGCCATGATTCGAAGGGTTTCTGACAGAGTTTTGGCTTTTTTGTAGGGACGATCCGAGGCGGTCAGAGCTTCGAAAATATCGGCGATGGCCAGAATCCGGGCCTCCAGCAAGAGCTGGTCTTTTGTCTTGTGCAATGGATAACCAGTACCCACCAGGGTTTCATGGTGCGAACAGGCAATGTCGGGAACCTTGGACATGCTGTCCGGAAAAGGAATCTGCTTGAGCATCTGCAAACCACTGAGCGTATGTTCGTTGATCTTGAACCGTTCCTCGGGAGTCAGCGTTCCGCGCGAAATGCACAGGTTGTAAAGTTCTCCGCGGTTATACTCATATTTTGGAACATCCAGCGGATCCCCTTGCGCGTCCACAATACCTTCGTAGTCATTGAATCGCGGCATCAGATGCTCATCCTTGTCGGAAAGCAGATGTTCGGAAGCAGGCAGCTTCTGCCCGGTACCGTTGCCCATCCGTTTCAATTCCTCAAAGGAAACCCCCAGTCTGTCGTCGAAATTGCGCACCCAGCTGCGTTGCGAAATCTGTTGCAACCGTTGCCTGGATTCATCTGAAAGAAACTCTGTTCCCAGATTGCAACCGGCAATGAATTCGAACTCCTCTTCTAGTTCACACAATTTCGCTTCCAATTCATCCCGCAAGGACTCAGGATCCGAACTGTTGACTGCCAGATTGCGGTAATACTCAATTTCCGCATCGCGCCGCAGCACTTCGAAGCGCATACGGACTTCATGGATGCGGTTATAGGGAGCTTCCAGTTTTGTGGCCTTGTCCACAACAAATTCGGGAGTGGTGACCTTGCCGCAATCATGCAACCAGGCAGCCAGCCACAATTGGCGCCAGGAATCATCATCCGGCAGGGAAAATTCCTGCAGCGGGCCGTTGTCGGTATCATGTGCGGCCTGCGCGAGCATCACGGCCAGTTCCGGCACACGCGAACAATGGCCGGCAGTGTAGGCGGACTTGGCGTCGATGGATGTGGCCAGCACCTTTATCAGCGCGTCGAACAATTCCTTCAACGAATTGACAAGATTCCTGTTGTCCAGGGTTACAGCGGCCTGCGCCGCCAATGAGGAAATGAACGGTCCGAGTTTTTCCGGCCAGGACTCCTTTGAGGCGCCATTTTCATCGTTGCGTGGATTGAAAAGCTGAATGACCCCCAGCACTTCGTCATGCCTGGTCACAATGGGCACGGCCAGCAGCGACGTGATATCAAAAGCGGTCAGCTCGGCCGGCAGGCCGGTGGGAAACAGCTTCATTTCCTGATCCTGCACCGTCACCATGACCCGCGAATTGAAAGCCTGACAAGCCGTATACAATACGGAGTCCTTGCTGAGCAGCGAGTTGATTTTCGGCTGCACCATGACTCGGGGGGCCGGCTGATCGGAAAAGCCTCCCAGAATAAGATTGCTTTCCCCCAGGGAGAGCAATTCCACACCAAGCTTATCGCCCTCGAGCAGATACATGACACCACCGTCTGCATTGGCCAGTTCGACGGCTGTCTGAAAAATCTGACTCACGAGCTTGGGCAATTCCTTTTCCGCGGCAAGGGCCAGACCATCCTGTACGAGCATGTCCAGTTTTCCCTGGGTCCGGATCAACTCCTGTGTCTTGGTACGTATGGCTTCCTTCATTACCTCATAAGAGGTAGCCAGCTCGTTGACCTCGGAGATCACGGTGGAAACAGGCTCGGCAGGAGAAAAATCAAAATGCTGAATTTTCTTCGCCTCGGTCACCAGCTGATGCACCGAGCCGGATACCTTTCGGACGAGTATCAGAACCAGGGGAATGATGACCACAAGGATGCCCAGGGAAATAAGCACAATCCGGAACGCCATGCTGCGGATGTATCCGGTAATGGATTCCACAGGGGCGGCAATGATCACTTTCCAGTTCAATCCCTCCTGCACAATGGTGGCCACACCAGCCAGATAGGATTCCTCGTTCACATCGAGAAACACGACATTGTCGGACAAGGGATCCTGTACGTGGTCGATCTGTCCGGAAACACTG
Source organism: Desulfovibrionaceae bacterium (assembly GCA_963667575.2). Classification (GTDB taxonomy): domain Bacteria; phylum Desulfobacterota; class Desulfovibrionia; order Desulfovibrionales; family Desulfovibrionaceae. Next base: position 108,123 of record CAXXHY010000025.1, read on the forward strand.
CGGACGACCAGGTCCGGAGACTGGGAAACCAGGGGCAATTTCAATGCCTCGGCTGTAATGCTCTCCCAGGCGAGCCCCGGATAGGCCACGAGCTTGCCGTTGGATGTCTGGATCCAGATCACGCCATCAGGAACCCCCTTTTGGCGGGCAAGAATTTCACTCAGTTGCGCCAGAGTCAGATCGAAACCGCAGACCCCTTTGCCGTCCGTGAGCACGCGCGCGCATGTCAGTCCGGGCAGTCTTGAGCTGCTGAAAATATAGGGTGCGGTAAATACGCTCCTGCCAGCGACCACGGCCTGCGTGTACCACGGACGCTTACGCGGATCGTAGGTCACATTTTCAAAAATCCGGCTTCCAAGATCCCGCATGGAGGTATTGAGAAATTGCCAATGCTCGCGGGGATCGTCCGAAGCATTGGAATCAATGGTGCGGTTGATATACACCGTACCAGGCGGAGCCTTGTATTTTTCAAGAATATACTTGTTTCCGCGCGTTGCGATCAATTGATGGAACGCGCCGTTCTCGTACCCGATATACACGGACATCAGCGAAGGGTTGGCCTCGAGAAGAGCCTGCATGGGGCGCAGGTCATGAACAAACTGCTGCTGCATGTCCTGGCCTGAATCGCCATTGAATACGGGGGCCGCGGTATCCGAAAGAATGGTGATGGACTTCAGGATGACATTTACCTGAGCCGTGGTCTTGGATGAGATCTCATCGAAAAGCGTTTTGGCGGAATCAACTGCCACATTGCCGGACTCATAACAGACGATCAGCAGCACGGCAGTGAGCAACAAAGCCGCAGTCCCCAAAATGATCCAGGAAATTAGCGATGTTAAAGAAAAAGAGAGTCCCTGGCCCCTGTTCATACGCTCTCCTCGAAAAATCCGGCACGTTATAACAAAACTACAACCTGACTACTATTTAACAAATATGAATAAAAATTGCTCGCAACTTTTTGCATATATTGCACGCCCCCACCCCTTTTTCAACACTCCCGAAAAAGTGGAAAAAAATTTCATATATTCATCTAGGACAAGGCTGATATACGGATGGATGAGATAGAACAATACGCGAAAATACCCGTACAGGATACTTTTTATAAAAAGGAAGTTCCTTTTAGCCCACAGGCCAAAAGAAAAAAACAGCGTATTGGGAGAAGTGGGCTAGAGCTCTTTCCAGCTGCAATCTTCAGGAATGGACCACTTGCCCCGCCTGGTGGGCGTTTTAAGGGCTTCTTCGAGCAGCAGGGTGAATGTGTCGCGGGAAACTTCCCTGGCGCCGTACTTGAGCATATGGGGAGTCGTCTGCTGGCAATCCACAAAGGTAAACCCCCAGGATTTGAGCACCTTGACCAGAGTGACAAAGCCGACTTTTGAAGCGCTGGGTTCCTTGAAGAACATGGATTCGCCAAAAAAAGCGGACCCAAGGGACACGCCGTACAATCCGCCAACCAGCTTGATATGCCGTCCCGTGCTTGATTCGGTTTCACGCCAGACCTCCACGGAGTGGGCCAGGCCGGAGGTATGCAGGTCCTGATACGCGCGCATCATCTCATCCACCAGCCAGGTGCCATCCCCCTGGGGTCGGGGGGCCTTGGCACATTCATGGATGACCCGGCAAAAAGCCCGGTCAAAGGTGACCCGAAATTCGCCGCTGTTCAAGGTCCGGCGCAAGCTCTTGGCAACATGAAGGTCCTCGATTCTGAGAATACAACGTGGATCGGGTGACCACCAGAGGATAGGCGTGTCGTCGCTATACCAGGGGAAAATACCGAGTTCATAAGCCGCTACAAGCCGGTTCAAACGCAGATCGCCGCCAACTGCAAGCAGGCCGTCGGGCTCGGCTTCGTTAGGGTCCGGAAAAAGGATGCAATCTTCGGGTAGTAGGTAGACTGTCATTACCGCATGTTTGAAAAGAAACAACGCCGGCCCCTAGGGGCCGGCGTCAATTGCTTACGCTTCGCTGGTTGCGTACGTTTCGTTGAACCTGAACACCAGAGGTGCAACGTCGGCGTCCTCGACGACCTCCCCTTCGGGGGCGTCTTCGTAGTCCGGGTTGATGTCAACCAGAGCTTCACCGCCTTTCTGCAAACAGCCAAAAAGAACTTCATTGGCCAGTTTGTCTTTGATGTGCACCTGGATCAGCCGTCCAAGCGGCCGTGCTCCGAAATGGACGTCATAGCCCTTCTCTGCCAGCCAGGCCCTGGCCTCGTCGGTCAGGGAGATGGAAACCTTGCGTTCCTTCAGCTGAACTTCGAGTTCGCCGATGAACTTGTCCACGATCCGTTCCATGATGTCGGCGGTCAAAGGCTTGAAGCCGATGATTCCGTCCAGACGGTTACGGAATTCCGGGGTGAACAGTTTTTCCAGGGCTTCCTTGCCGCGGAAAGTTTTGTCATCCGAGGCCTTGTGATGAAAGCCCATGCTGTTGGCGGACATTTCCCTGGCGCCGGCGTTGGTGGTCATCAACAGGATGACGTGCCGGAAATCGGCCTTGCGACCGTTGTTGTCGGTCAACGTGGCGTAATCCATGACCTGCAGCAGAATATTGAACAGATCTGGATGCGCTTTTTCAATTTCATCCAGCAAAAGTACGGTATAAGGATTTTTGCGGATGGAATCGGTCAGCAGGCCGCCCTGGTCAAACCCGACATAGCCGGGAGGCGCCCCGATCAGGCGGGCCACGGAATGCTTTTCCATGTACTCGCTCATATCGAAACGCAGGAATTCGATGCCCAGGGATGCCGCAAGCTGCCGCGCCAGTTCCGTCTTGCCAACGCCGGTCGGACCGTAGAGCAGAAAAGAGCCCGTCGGACGATTGGGATGGCGAAGGCCGGCACGGGAACGAAGGATGGCCTTGTCCAATGCTTCTATGGCTTCATCCTGGCCGTAAACCAGCTTCTTGAGTTCGTCTTCCAGATTGAGCAGCAGATTCTTATCCGTTGCGGAAACCGTGCTGGAAGGAATCTTGGCCATTCTGGCGATGACGCGCTCGATGTCCTTGGCCGTCACAGAAGGAATATTGTCGCCTTTGCCGGGCTTGAGCTTGTAGACAGCTCCGGCTTCGTCAATGACGTCAATGGCCTTGTCGGGCAAAAAGCGGTCATTGATATGCCGCGAGGCAAGCGTCACTGCGGCCTTGATGGCCGGCCGCGTATAATGGACGCCATGATGATCTTCGTAGTAGCCCTGCAACCCCTTGAGGATCTCCACGCATTCGTCCTCTGAAGGTTCGGCAATTTCGATTTTCTGAAAACGCCGGGACAACGCGCGATCTTTCTCAAAGTGGTTCTTGTATTCCTCGTAGGTGGTGGACCCTATGCAGCGGATGCCACCGTTGGCGAGAACGGGTTTGAGGATATTGGAGGCGTCAAGAGTGCCCCCGCTGGTCGCGCCGGCTCCCACGATGGTATGAATTTCGTCTATGAACAGGATCGCTTCGGGAATTTTCTGCAATTCGGCGATAACGCCCTTCATACGCACTTCAAAATCACCGCGGTACTTCGTACCGGCAAGCAGAGCGCCCATATCAAGAGCGAAAATCCTTGCTTCCTTGAAGGCAGGAGGCACTTCTCCGTTGGCGATCTTCAGGGCCAGGCCCTCGGCCATGGCAGTTTTGCCTACGCCGGGATCACCCACGAACAAAGGATTGTTCTTGCGCCTGCGGGCGAGTATCTGCACGATACGTTCAAGTTCGGCATCACGGCCAATAAGGGGATCAATGGAACCTTCCTTGGCCTGCTCGACCAGATCAACAGTGAATTGATCCAACTGGGTGTTGCTCTTTTTACCGGTCTTGACATTTTCCTTTTTGCGCTCGTTGGGCGTAGCCACCGGCTGTTCATCCGCCCACTCCGCCTCTTTGGGCATGCCGTGGGAGATATATTCGAGGATATCGAGCCGGGCTACTCCGTGGGATTTCAGAAAATACACGGCGTAAGAGTCGTCCTCGTCGAACAGAGCAGCCAGCACATCTCCGACTTCAACCTTGCTCTTGCCCGAGGACTGCATTTGCAAAATTGCACGCTGCAGCACGCGCTGTACCCCAAGCGTCTGAACCACTTCCGTGGACGAATTGTCGGCAATCGCCTCCATGTGGTCCACAAAAAAGCGTTCCAGCTGTTGCTCGAGTTTTTCCACATCGGCGCCGCAATTGGCCAGAATATCCTTCCCGGACTCCTCACGTACCAAGGCGTACAACAGGTGCTCGAGAGTCAGATATTCATGATTCCTGCGGCGGACCGCACGAACTGCTTCAGAAAGCACGCTTTCAAGACGTTTGCTCAGCATTTAAACCTCTTCCATGCTGCTTTTCAAGGGATAACCCTCTCGCCGAGCCAGGGTATGCACCAGGTTCACTTTTGTCTCCGCGATTTCGCCAGGAAAAATTCCGCAAATTCCGGAGCCGTTTTCATGGACTGATAGCATTATCCGCATGGCCTCTGACTCGTTTTTATTGAAAACTATCTTCAAGATACGCACCACAAATTCCATGGTCGTATAGTCGTCATTGTGCAGTAGCACTTTGAACAAAGGGGGCTCTGTTAACTCTTCTTCAAGACTGGCATCCCACTCCAGCCCCGGATTACTTTCGGAACTGCCCATAGCACCTCTCAGTAAAGCATATTCCTGGATTACGACTTGATAATAAGTTTATTAAGCCTGTTTGTCGAGTGGGCAACAAAGATTGACCACTTACTCCACCCCTCAGTAACATGGGAAAACACTCTGAAATAAACGCGTTCAGGCAATTCAAAAATTTTCATTTTTGTCAAAACACGTCATATTTTAAAATTCCTTTTCTAAACAGGTAGCAAAATTCATCAGGACTTGCAAAATCACAAGACCCGGCCAGTGTACCTGCGCACACATATACGCCAACAATATAACCAGATACTTTTCATGACCAGCCGGAAAAAAATAACGGGTTATTTATACTTGAATCAGCTAAACAGCCTCCCGGTTGCGTCTATCCAAAAGAGGGGCTATGTTTTTTGCCGCAAATGATCATCTCGGTCTTATGTCGTCACACTCAACCAACGAGAAGTGCATTGCAAAAAATTTTTTTTCTTTGTCTGGCTGGAGCTCTGGGCAGTCTTTGCAGATACAGTGCGTCCGGCTTTGTGCATCGGGTCTTCAACACCTCTTTTCCACTTGGCACATTCATCGTCAATTGCGTGGGGTGTTTCTTCTTCGGGCTTATCTGGGGTTTTCTGGAAGACAGGTTCGGACCGCAATACCGGGTCGTCGTTCTCACCGGATTCATGGGCGCTTTCACGACCTTTTCCACGTACATGTTCGAAAGCGCGTCTCTGTTGCAGGACTCACAGTGGATGGCTGCCCTGATCAATATGATCGGGCAAAATGTCATCGGCATGGCACTGGTTATCTGCGGGTTGTTTTTAGGCAGACTTATCTGATAGTTGAGCTTGAAAAAAAGGAGTATCGAACATGATTCCTCAGAAAGATGCGCAACGCTTGCGTATATATATCGGCACCGCGGACCAAACCCACGGCAAACCCACGTATGAACTGATTGTGGAAGAGGCCAGGAAACGCGGCATGGCAGGAGCCACGGTAACCCGTGGCATTTGCGGCTTTGGCGCCCACAGCCTGGTGCACACCAGCAAAATTCTCAGGCTCTCCGAGGATCTGCCCCTTCTGGTCGAACTGATAGACTCGCCCGAAAATATTGAAGCATTTCGCCCGTTCCTCAAGGAAACGCTCAATGGCGGACTTGTTACCCTGGAACAGGTCGAGGTGGTGTACTACAAGGGCAAAGAGAAATCCTGACCCTTTGCTACGAATTGCCCAGACGCACCACTGCCGAAGCAATGGCTTCGAGAGGCATTACCTTGTCCACGCCTCCCATCTTTATGGCTTCCTGAGGCATGCCAAAAACCACTGATGTCGCCTCATCCTGTGCGATGGTATAGGATCCGGCATCGTGCATTTCCTGCATGCCTTTGGCGCCGTCATCTCCCATGCCGGTCATGATCACGCCCACGGCGTTTTTCCCGGCATAACGGGCCGCAGCACGAAACAACACATCCACCGAGGGACGGTGCCGCCGGACCAGAGGGCCGTCCTTTACCTCGACATAATAACGCGCACCGCTGCGTTTAAGCAGCATATGCTTGTTGCCGGGGGCGATAAGGGCCTGTCCCCGGATCATGGTATCATTATCCTTGGCCTCTTTCACCGTGATACGGCAGATGCCGTTAAGCCTTTGGGCAAAAGCCGCGGTGAAACGCTCGGGCATGTGCTGCACTATGGCAATTGCCGGACAGTCCTGGGGCAGCGCTTCCAGAAACACGCGTAAGGCCTCGGTGCCTCCAGTGGAAGCCCCAACGGCAATGACCTTGTCCGTGGTTTCGGCCATGGCCATGGATGGCGCACTTTGCGGAATAACGACATCTGCACTGAGTTTCGGGGCAACCTTGATGGCTTTGGCCGCCGGTTTGAGCTGGCGCATCTGCGCCCTGGCCGCGGCTTTGACGGAATCACAGATTTTGATCTTGGATTCTTCCAGGAATTGTTTGGTCCCGATTTTCGGTTTAAGGATAATATCCACTGCGCCGTATTCAAGCGCTTTGAGAGTTGTCTCGGCGCCGCTTTCCGTGAGTGTGGAGCAAATGACCACCGGAATGGGATGCTGTGACATCAACTTGCGCAGAAAAGTGATGCCGTCCATGCGGGGCATTTCCACATCCAGAGTTATCACGTCCGGAACAATGCTTTCCAGACGCTTGGCTGCGACAAAGGGATCAGAGGCCGTTCCTATGACTTCTATGGCTGGATCTGAAGATAGAATATCAGACAAGGTCTGTCTGACCATTGCGGAATCATCAACAACAAGTACCTTGATTTTTCCGGACATATCGATTCACTTCTCCCACATTACAGAATATATTTATAGCTTCACATCAATTATGGCACTTGAATCAGGAAAAATCAATGCAAAGTATATACTGTCGGTGCCACCAGGGACAGAGGCAACTCCATGCCCGCTATACTTTCAGAATGGCCGATAAACAGATGCCCTCCTGGGGCAAGGGCGGAGCAAAACTTGTTCAGCAGAGTTTCCTGAGTAACCCGATCAAAGTATATTACTACATTGCGGCAGAAAATCACATCAAGTTCTCGTGCAAAGCCCAGGTCCCCCATCAAATTGAGGCGGGTGAACGATACGCGTTTGCGTATTTCAGGGGAAACACGCACAAGTTCCGGATCTTTTGTTCCACGCAGAAAATACTTATGCAAAAGAAACTGCGGAACGTTTTCAACGGTTTTTTTCGAATATATGGCCCGCTTTGCTGCGGCCAATACGGTGTTTGAAATATCCGTGGCAAGAATGGAAAATTCGAACCCCTTGTGCCTTTCCTGAAACTCCGCGAACGTTATGGCCAGAGAATACGGCTCCATCCCGAGGGAGCAACCTGCGCTCCAGAGCCGCAGTACTTTGCCGCGACCTGCTTTTTGCATCCAGGCGGGCAGCAACGTGGTTTTCAAAAATTCGAAATGGTTGGGTTCGCGAAAAAATTCCGTGGTGTTGGTGGTGACAACATCAATGAGCTCGGGGATCTCATTGACCCGGCCATGAGGACTGAAAATAAACCGGGCGTATTCTTCATAATCCGCCATGCCCAGGGCCTTTAACCTACGGCGCAGACGCCCTTCCAGGAGCAGTTTTTTGGCGGGCGGCATCTTTATGCCCACCTCATCGTAAATCAGGCTACTGACACGCCTGAAGATCTCCTCACTCATCTTCTCATGATACAGAGAACGCCGAAAAGCAAAAGTATCTTTTTCAGAAGCCATCTACAGGATCACATAACATTCTGTTGTCCGGCATGGCGTACGAGATTCTGGATATCCAGAATCAAGGCCATTGTTCCATCACCTTTTATGGTCGCCCCGGAAATGCCTTCCACGTCTTTGTACACCTTGCCAAGGCTTTTAATCACCGTCTGATGCTCGCCGATCACATTGTCGACCACAAGGCCTACCCGCCCATCCTGAATGCGGACAACCACAACCTGCTCTATGGGAGGACGTTCGCCAGGCACCTCGAACCAGCTTCGCAACGAGATGTACGGGACAATTTCACCACGCAGGTTCAAAATGCGTTCGCGGGTCTCATTCTCGTTGTCGCGAATAAGCTCGACGCACTCCTCCACGGTGGAGAGCGGAATAACGTAGTATTCGTCACCGACGACAATCTGCAGGCCGTCGATAATCGCCAGCGTCAACGGCAGCTTCACCGTGATGGTGGTTCCTTTGCCGACTTCGCTTTCCACATCGATGCTGCCGCGAAGTTCGTCAATGGCCCGCTTGACCACATCCATCCCCACACCACGGCCGGAAACATTGGTCACCTTGCTGGCCGTGGAAAAACCGGGATGGAAAATATAGGAAAATATCTCTTTTTCCGTCAGCTGGAGATCTCGTGTAATCAATCCGCGCTCAACAGCTTTTTCGAAAATGACGTCGGCATTGATTCCCTTGCCATCGTCAATGACCCGGATAAGCACGTCCCCGCCCGAATGTTCGGCGGCCAGATGAATGGTCCCCTTGGAGGATTTTCCGGCTTCCATCCGTACGCTCGGTGATTCCACACCGTGATCGATGCTGTTGCGCAGCAGATGTACCAGCGGATCGTTGAGCCGTTCGATAACGGTCTTATCAAGCTCGGTTTCCGCTCCGGCTGTGGTCAGTTCGATTTCTTTTCCCAGCTCCGCGGACAAATCGCGTACCAGTCTTCGGAACTTGCTGAATGTGGTGCCAATGGGCAACATCCGTATGCCCAGGGTCGAATCTCTGAGTTCATCGCTCAGGCGTTCGAGTTCTTCGGAAAGCGAGGTGAGCACAGGATCTTTCACCTGCCCCACCACCTGGCTGATCTGGGCCTGCACAATGACGAGCTCGCCGACCAGGTCCACGAGATAGTCCAGCTTGTCGGCCGCTACCCGAATACTGGAAACAACTTCGGGAGCCTTCTGTTTGGCGTGTTTTTCCTTGATATCCTTGACGGCCTGCTGTTCCGCAAGAGCCGATTCAACCTGTTCGTCGGAAACTATTCCGGCTTCTGTCAGCATATAGCCAAGAAGTTTTCGCTGTTCGAGAACGTGGTCCAGTTCCTCACGCGCTACGTCCCCACGTTCTACAAGTATCTCACCAAGCTTCTTGTATAACTCGTCTTCCCCGATATCCTCTTCCTTGGCGATCAAGGTCACGGTCAATTCGCAATCATCCTCGGCAAAAATGAAAACATTCTTGATTTCATCAATGCCTTCGAAAGTGTTGAGGATAATGTCCCACCAGAAAAAACACATGTCCGGCCGGAGAGCATCCAGTGTCGGCAATTCGCCGCTATGCGGAAAGACGTAGGCATTGCCGAGATCGCACAGTTCTTCCAGCAGGGCCAGGGGGTTTGCACCGGTCAAAAAGAATTCCCGATGCGGCTTGAAACGAATCCTGTAGATTTCATTTTCATGTTTGCCCTCGGGCTCTTGAGGAGTCGAATCAGCAGGCGGCTCCGGAGCGGCAGCAGACCCTTGGGGGAGAAAACCGTTCAACCCGTCAGCAAGCTCCTGTGACCTTTCCAGATTACTGGATTCTCCCCGTACGGCGCTATCCAGTAACGAGGCGATATGGTCTCGGGAAGCAAAGATTAAATTGAGCAGTGCTTTTTCAAGCTTGAGCCTTCCGCCCCGAACTTCGTCAAAAACAGTTTCCACATGATGGGTAAAGTTCGAGATATCATCGAAGCCGTACATGGCTCCGGACCCCTTGATGGTATGCATGGCCCTGAAAACACGATCAACCAGATCCGTATCTTCCGGGTGTTCCTCGAGTTCCAGGAGCGCGACCTCTAACTCGGACAGCAGGTCCTGGGCTTCATCGATGAAGGCATTCTGATGGGGAAGCTCCTGTGACACTCCTTACTCCATTTGCGGTATGCCTGAGTATTTCTCAGAGACTGCAGTTTTTGCAGCCTGATGTGATGCAGTTCTCCATTACCCCGGGGCGCTCCCTAAACATCCTATCTGAGCAACTTGTTGACAACAGCAAGTAGTTGTTCAGGTTTGAAAGGCTTTACAATCCAGCCGGTAGCTCCCGCCTGCTTACCTTCCTGTTTTTTTGAAGCCTGCGACTCTGTGGTCAGCATCACAATGGGAACGAACTTATAGGAAGGATTGCTGCGAACATTTTTTATCAATTCGATGCCGTCCATGTTCGGCATATTCAAATCCGTTATGATCAAATGCAATTCACCTTTCAATTTTCCAAGCGCGTCCTTTCCATCCGATGCTTCTATTACTGAAAAACCCGCTTTTTTAAGAGTAAACCCCACCATCTGACGCACACTGGCGGAATCATCAACGGTCATAATCGTTTTGCCCATTCCAACCTCCGAAACAAGGTTATTTCGACAAAGATACGTTTACTGCGGCATGCGACAGTTCAAATCAATAACATATCCAGCATACAAATAAGTGATACCATACCAAAAAGGAAATAGCATCAGCACGACTATTTTTTATTTAAAAAAGATCGACGTTGTCCCAGATCTCGGCTTCATCCTGCCCCCCCTGGGACTGCCCCGCCTTGGATTCGCTGTCCAAAGCGGATTCATGGATCATCCGTTCCTCTTCCATGGTATAGCGTTCGAGCAATTTTTTCAGTCGGTCCGGCCTGTTGGCATCCTGCTCTGTCGGCACGACTATTCTGGCCTGCGTATTCACTTCTGCCAGTCCCTTCCGCGGCACGGAGAGTTCCTTTCTGACCTGATCATGAAAAACTATTTGCGAGTTCAATGCAATAATTTCTTTTTCCAATTTTCCAGAACGCTTTGCCAGATCCGCCGAATTGGCCAGAATCTGCTCATCCAGAGCCTTGACGTCGGTTATGGTTCCCACCAGTTCGGCAACCATTTCGTCCAGTTGGCTGGTATCCATAAAGGTCTCGGCATTGGCCTTCAGGGTATCCGCAGCCTGCGCGATGGTCTGCAATACCTCTGATATCGAATCCGTAACCCGTCTGGCGTCCACGGAAAGTTTTTGCACCGCCTGGGCAAGCACCCCCAACGCCTTGCCTTTGTCGCCCGTATGTGCGGCTTTGATACTCGCATTCAGGGCGATCAATTCGATTTCCGCACCAACCTCCTCGATGTCGGCCAGAAAACTGCCGATCTCAGTGACCGTATTCGCCACGGAGGTCATCACCATGCCGATCTGCTCGCCCTGGCTGGTAAAATTACGCATATTTTCTACAGCAATACTGATATTGTTTTCAATCTGCTGCAGGGCACGTTGCTCACGTCCCTGGCCGGAAATTTCTTCCAGACTTCCAGCCATCTGACTGACGTTGTCTCCGATGGAAACAAGGTTGTCCCTGAGATTTTCCACTGCGGAGTGAAAACGTCCGCTGGCATTGTCCAACTGAGAGACCTGCAGATCACAAACATCCGCAACCCAACCCACAAGCTCGACGTTCTCTTCCGCGTCGGCATCCCTGCCACCGTCCTTTTCAGATATCAACGCGATCATGTCGTCTATGGATTCTTCAACATGTTCGACCTGTTGACGAATGATGTCGTGAAATTGCAGGGAAGAAACAATATCTCCAATATTGGAAGTAGTCTGTTCGGCCTGTAGTGCAATGTCCGAAGAAATGGTCCGCGCCGTATCGGACAAATCTCTCAATTGTTTGAGATTGCTCGTCAGCTTGCCCAGGACATCCGACGAATACTGTTGCTGTACCTGGTGCAACTCTTCGGTTTTGCTGCGGGCAGAAAAAGCGAATTCAAACAATTCTTTGGACTTGGCAAGTATCTGGCTGGAATAGTTGACTATGGTGTGCCCGAGGCTTTCCACGTCATCGGCCAGGGTGCTGAACCCCCGACCATCGGAACCAAGACGCGCGCTCTCGATACGCGTGGAAATCCCAAGCATTTGCAGGCTGCGGACAATGCGTTTGAATTCGGACAGATGCTTGTCCAGCATCTCGATGGTCCGGATAATGCTCGTAAGTTCCTGGATATTGTCGCTGCCGGATGTCTGAGTGCAAAGCTGCGTCATATCGCCAAGTTTATCATTCAGTTTTTTGGCGAAACCTTCAACCGTGGTATCCTGAGTCAGTTGAGTCAGGGCATTGGCGTCTTCCGAGATATCTCCTGCCCGTGAGGAAATATCCAGAAGCTGCTCCCCAAGACGGAGGAAATCCGGTTCGCGTTGCGTAATGGATTGGGACAGCCCTTTGCGCAACAAAGGGAACTTTTTGAGGCAGAAGCCCAGAAAGTCAATCATACGCTGCGTGTCGGCCACAATTGTCGGCATGGCTGGCTCTCGTCCGAATGTTACACGTTGACGTTCAATGCTGCGAGATCAGGATAAAAACTTGATGGTTGCCCGGGCGGTGCTATCAGTGAGCACCTTGACATCCACGGATATCTTTCCATGCAGAAACTCAGCCGCACTATACAGGATCCCTTCAAAATAGTTGAATAACCCGCGATCGGAATTATAGGTCATGATCAGGGTATCCCCTTTATCCTCATAGGTAAACTTGGGCGGATTAACTCCAGGGTAGTCTTTGGTGAGCTTCTTGTGCAAATTGTCAATGCTCAGGAAAAATCGTTTCAGATCATGTTCGTTAAAATAGCTGGGGTACATCTCATGAAAACGGGGAACTGTATACTGGCCCAGTTTTTTCATGGTTTCCTTGAGTGTAATGCCGGTTAAGTCTTCCACCAGACTGGCCATCTGGTGCAATACTTTGTCGGGGTAGTTCCCGGTAGGCAGAAATACGGGATGCCCCATTTGCTCGGATACCTTGTTGAGGATGGCCTGACCATGTTTCTCAAGTATGAAGTCCTGCATCAACTTGGGCAGGACGCCGCGGATTTCTCCTTTGGATTTCCACAATTTGCTGGAATCCTGAGAAGACCCGCTCATTTCAATGGACAGGGTCAACAATTCCTGTGAGAGCTGGGCCAAGCCGCGGGTGGCTTCTGCGGACTGTAAAGCGCCCTCCTCGGCTTCCATGGTTATATGGGCAATGTCCTCCACATTTTGATTGATTTCTTCCGCAGCTGCGGACTGCTCCTCGGCAGCGGTGGCTATCTGCGACACGCGCATCACCATATCATCAATCTGCGTCATGATCTGCTGCAGGGCATTTCCGGCCTGATTGGACAGTCCGGTGCTTTCCTCCACCTGGCGCTCGGTCAGTTCCATGGAGCTGATGGCTTCATGGGAACTGCTCTGAATGGTATGAATGGCCTGTTCCACTTCCTTGGTCGCAGTCATGGTTTTTTCCGCAAGCTTACGGACTTCGTCTGCCACAACGGCGAATCCGCGCCCGGCCTCACCGGCACGGGCAGCTTCGATGGCCGCATTCAAGGCCAGCAGGTTGGTCTGGTCCGCAATGTCGTTGATGACATTGATGATACGACCGATTTCTCCCGCTTGGCCATCCAGTTGGGACAACACCTGCGCAAGTTCAGCTGCAGAGGTGGAAACGCTGTTGATGCCCGATACGGCTCGGGAGACAAGGTCCACACCCTCACGTGCGGCGTCCTGCGCCTCGCTGGCCACTTCGGACGTGGCAGAGGCATTCTGGGCCACCTCAAGCACCGTGGCCGTCATTTCCTCCATGGCTGTGGCCACGGAATCCGCCTGACTTCTCTGACGCTGCGCACCGCTGGCCAACTCGTCTGCGGACGCGGACAGTTCTTCCGAGGCAGAGGCTACCCGCTGAGCCAGGTCGCTGATCTGCGAACCACTGGCCATGAGTTTTCCCTGTTGTTTCTCCAAGGCGCTGAACCGCTGTTCCAACGCGCTGACATCCGCGGCAGCGACAACAACCCCGAGCTGGTCCTTCTTACCACCAAAGGGAGTTCCCCAAAAAAGTGTATGAATTTTCTTGCCCCTGCTCTCGAGGCTGACTTCCAGACCGCTTTGCACTGTGCCCCCCTGGGCGGTTGCAAAAGCTGTCGCGGCCTTTCCTGCGAACAATTGGCTGCCTTTCTGTCCGATAAGCTGCTCAGGAGATCGTCCCAGCAGGGCCGCCATGGCTGCGCTGGCCAGAAGTATCTGCCCCTGGTTGTCGGCTACAGCAAGCGGTACGCCCGTCTCCATCAACGCCTTGCGCCAGAACGCGGTTTGCTCGCGACTTTTGGTGATTGCCTCAGCCAGCTGTCCTGCCACAGGATCCGAACCTGCGAGGTCAACAAGATTGACGCTGGGTTTTTCCCGCATGCTTTCTTCGATGACTGCCAGAACCGGGGCGTCATTGGCCTTGAGCATTCCACCCATTATTCCGGTTATGACAAGTCCGATAACCACGGCCACAATAACTGCCCACCAGGCCCCCAAAGCAAAAGCGGCAACAGGCAACAAGCTGAGAACCACCCCCATGGCCAGTACGACCCCGTAACTGCGCTTCCCTGTTGAAACCGACATAGCGATCCCTCAATTCAGTTGGTCTATTTTGATAAATTAGGAATTAAGCCATATTTTTGTAACATAACAGATTATTACGCTTGCGTATAGCATTTAGGAAAAGACTTTTTGCGTCAATGGCTTTTTTACATTTTTCTGATTTTTTTGAAGACTGTTCAGAAAAAACACTTACCCGTTTTTGCCGAACAATGCGGCCTGCAACTCCTGGAGCGTCTCCACTCCGGGGTCCTTACCCACGCGCGGACAGATTATGGGGTCGTATCCGAGGCGTTTGGCCTGGCTGATACGCAGGTCATGCCCGTCAACGGGACGGATTTGTCCATTGAGATCGATCTCTCCCCAAAATACGCTGCGTTCGGGCAGGGGAATATCATACAGAGAAGAAAGCACCGCAGCAGTCAACCCGAGATCCAATCCCGGATCCTGCATCCGCAAACCGCCCCCAATTTTGGCGTAAATATCCACCTGCCCCATGTTCAACTGCAGTCGCTTTTCCATCACCGCCAGCAACAAATGGAGCCGGTTGACATCAAATCCGAGTCCTGCGCGCCGGGGAATGGCCAGAAAACTCCGGCTGACCAGGGCCTGCGTTTCCACCAGAAAGGGACGGCGGCCATCCACAGCCATAACCAGGGCGGCTCCGGAAAGAGTCGGATTACGGGCGTCTATAAACAGTGTGGACGGATCCTCCACCGGCCGCATGCCCTGCTGCCCCATCTCGAAAACCAGCAACTCCTGGGCCGGGCCGAAACGATTTTTCAGCACCCGCAGCAGACGATAGGGCTGATGCCCTTCCCCTTCGAGAGACAGGACCGTATCAACCATATGTTCGAGGAGTTTGGGGCCGGCGATATGCCCGTCCTTGGTGACATGTCCGACCAGCAGCAGAGCCACGTCCCTGGCTTTGGCCGTTTCCACCAGCTCCGCGGCCACGGCCCGGACCTGACTTACACTGCCAGGAAGGCCATCGGTACGCGCGGACGACAGCGTCTGGACAGAGTCCACTATCAACAGTACGGGCTGTTCGGTTTCCAGAGCGTTCAGGACATCTTCGACCTGGGAAGTCGCAATGGCCCTAACGTCTGGTTCCAGCACCCCCAGACGTTCGGCACGGCTTTTGATCTGCTGCAAAGATTCCTCGCCCGAACAGTACCAGACGGAAGAGCCATGGGCAGCCAGGTTGCCGGCAATCTGCAGCAGCAACGTGGATTTGCCGACTCCGGGCGCACCACCAATGAGAACGGCGCCTCCCGCTTGCAGGCCGGAGCCGAAAATACGGTCCAGCCCGGGGATATGCGTGGGATGGGTTTGCGATGGTTCGATCTGCAGGGAACTGAGCGAGACAGGCTTGCTCTGTTCTGCGGATACGCCGGGCGTGGAACGCCCCGACTTCATTTTGACGCGCTGTTCCAGGGTGTTCCAGTGTTTACAACGCGGACACTGTCCGTGCCATTGCAAAGACACGGCCCCGCATTCGGAACAGACGTACTCAGGCTTGTTGCGCAAAGGCGGCCTCCGGAGGGTTGTGCCCACCGCAGGCGGGCAGAATTACTTTTTGGGCGGATCTTTGGCTTCCACCACCTGAACACCGAACTCTTCCACGCTCCCCGGGGGGTTGGGAAACACGACGACAAACTGCACGTCACCCCCGGAAGGGATATTGGTATTGGCGGTGAGAATGCCTACCTTGTTGCTGATGACTGACTCCAGCTCTTTTTCACGCAAGGTTTCAAGCTGGAACAAAGATACGGTGTTGCCGCAGTATTGGCGCTTAGAAACAACGATGGCACCGCTCTTGTCGTACAGATTCGCTTCGATCTTTATCAATTCCTTGGGAGTAGTGAAATTATTGACGACCTTGCCCTGTACGACGAACAGTTTGCCGCTATGTTCGTTGTCGACATAGTATTGCCGGACATCCTGCAAGGAAAAATTCTTGATCTGCTCGGTGGTGAACACCTCTTCGGGCTTTTCCTCAGCTTTGTTCATGAAGGGCAGGTCCAGAGGGACAAAAAAGTACACCCCTGCCGCGGCCGCCACCAGCAGCAGAAGAAGAAATACGACTATCAGCAGCTTTTTGGAAGAACCGGATTTTTTCTTCTTGCGCTTCTTGGACTTGCGTCCGTCGATGTCAAAGGACATATCAGAGTCGCCGTCCAGGCTGAACTCATCCGAGACGGAAGTGTCGGAATCGTCGTCCATATCGAACAGACGTCCCTGAGGCTCCTCATCTTCTGAAGAGGCTCCCTCGAAGGAATCCTCCAACATGGACATATCCACATCGGCTTTATCCTCCAGGGCTGGCGCAGGTTGGGATGGTGCCGCCGGCTCGGGCTGCGCCGAAGGAGGGGCATCGACCACATGGTCCATGGACAAATCGAACACTTCTTTACAGACAGTGCAACGCACCTTGCCGACTTTCTTGAATTTATCTTCAGGAAAGTTGTATTTGGTGGCACAGTTGGGACATTGTATCAGCATAAGCGCATCTGTCTCCGGGGCAGCTAACGTGCTTCCGCACCTCTCTCAGGAAGTGTTTGCAAGACTTTATCTAGAACTTTTCTTGTCTCAGGTCATATCCTGAAACCGCGATGAAATCAATCATGTAGAGCTTAAAATTTTTAAAGCTCCCGTAAAACTCCCCCCTGCGGCTTCCCTTCAGTTGGCCGCAAAAGGAAATCAAAGATCCATGATCATGGCAATTTCATCGCAATCAGGAAACTTCGGACAATGGATACAATCAGTCCATATTTTTTGTGGCAGTATATTTTTGTCCACTTCCTTGAACCCCACCTTGGAAAAAAAAGGCGGCGTGGTCGTCAGGGTAAAAATGCGAAAAATCCCCAAAGTCAGGGCTTCGCTCAGGCAGGCTTCCACGAGGCGCTTGCCCCAGCCCTGTCCGTGCATTTCCGGGGCCATGGCCAAAGACCGGATTTCCGCCCAATCTTCCCAGACAATGGACAAGGCGCAGCATCCCTTGATTTCTCCGGGCTCCAGGGGGGAGACCACGAACAACTCACGCAGACGGCTGTAGAGTTCGTTGTACGAACGCGGCAATAGCACGCCCTGGTTACCGAAATATGTCAACAAGCCATGTATGGCCTTGACGTCGTCGACTCTGGCCTTCCGTATATAATACCCGCTCATTGTTTCGTCTGAACCTCTGCGGCCTGTTGCCCGTCCGCGGGCAGTTGGGCCGTTTCGCTTGCCTTTTGTTTTTGAATCAGTTCTTCAACCACATTTTTCAGCTGGTCAGGGGCAAGAAAACCAGCGTGATTGACCACAAGTGCACCACTCTGATCGTAGATCAGCATTTTGGGAATATTGGATACCTGAAAAATCTGACCGACCTGCGGATCCGCATGGTACACGGTATAGTTCAGAGGATTTTTTTCCAGAAAAGCCCGCAGCTTTCCGTAATCCGTATCCACGGATATTCCCACCATGTGGATTTCCTTTTCAGGGTACATCTTGCGCAGGGCCACGAGTCCGGGAATCTCCAGCATGCAGGGGCCGCACCAGGTGGCGAAAAAATTGACCAGGACAATCTTGCCCTTGGCATTGTTGATTTCCTGAAAAATCTTCATGTAGCCCACGGACGCGGGCGGCCCGGACTGCGCCGCCTGCGTACTGCAGGCTACAGAAAGACAAAGGATACAAAGCATTGCAACAAAAAACTTTCGCATTATCATTCCTCAATTGAGAAGTTGCAGCATTTTTTTGGCCTGGCGTACGGCATCCACGGCGTCCGCCGCGTATCCGTCGGCGCCTATATTTTGCGCATAGGATTCCGTCACGACGGCTCCGCCGATCATGACCTTGGTTTTCAAATTGCGCTCTCGCACCAATTTTATGGTTTCTTCCATTTTCACCATGGTGGTGGTCATCAAGGCCGAAAGACCGATCAATACGGCATTTTTCTCCTCGGCCGTACGGACGATGATGTCCGCGGCCACGTCCTTGCCGAGATCCACAACTTCAAAGCCGTGGTTGCGCATCATGAGAATCACGATGTTCTTGCCGATATCATGAATATCGCCTTCCACGGTGGCCATGATAACCACGGGCTTTTTCGCTGCCTCGACATCTTCTTCCATCAGGGGCTTGAGCAGGCCGAAGGCAAGCTGCATGGTTTCGGCGCTCAGCAGAAGCTGAGGAAGATAGTATTCTTTTTTCTCGTACTTTTCACCAACCAAAGTAATGCCCGGAATCAGAAAATCATTCACAATCTCAAAAGGCGAGCTGCCTTTTTCCAGGTATTGCTTCACCAGTTCGGGGATAAGATCCTTTTCGCCTGCCACCACAGCGGACTTGATGTCCGTGATTTTCTTGTCGCCCCCGGACGCTCCCGGGACAGTTCCGCCTCCGGACTGTCCGCCGCTTGTCCAGTCGCTGTAACCGGCGATAAAGGACGACGCCTGGGGATCCCTTCCGAGCAGAACCTCGGAAGCGGCCAAGGCTTCGCGAATGCGTCCGGACGAGGGGTTGGCAATGCAGCCGCTCATGCCGTTGGCGATGGCCATGGTCAGAAAAGTGCTGTTCAGCAGCTCGCGAGCCGGCAACCCGAATGAAATATTGGACAGCCCGCAAACCGTGGGCAGGCCCAGAGTTTGCGAACAGTATCGAATGGTATCCAGGCAATGTCTTGCCGCCTCCGGCTTGGAGGAAACCGCCAGGGCCAGAATATCCACGATCATCAAACGCTTGGGAATGCCCATGTCCAGAGCCTGCTGGTAAAGCCGTTCGATGATGGCAATTTTCTCTGCAGCGGTTACCGGCAGCTTGCTGCCCTCGATGGCCAGCAGAATAAACGGCGCCCCGTACAGCTTGCATAGCGGCCCCAGTTTTTCCATACGCCCCTTTTCACCGCTGATGGAATTGACCAGAGGCGATCCCGGATAGCAGTCCAAAGCCGCGGCAATGGCTGCAGGATTGGCGGAATCCAGGGTAAGGGGCAAGGGGAACTGCTCCACCAGACGTTCCACCAGCACCGGAAGCAAGGCGGGCTCGTCCACCATGGGAGCCCCCACATTGACATCCAGTACGGGCGCTCCGGCTTCCACCTGCTCCTTGGCAAAACGCAGGGCCTCACCAAACTGCCCGGCCTGCAGTTCGGCTGTCAGCTTTTTCTTGCCCGTGGGGTTGATCCGTTCGCCGATACAGCGGCAGGGAGAACCGGGAGCAAAGCTTACCGAACGCATCCGCGAGGTGAGCACCAGCCCGTCCGGTTCGGAGGGCTGCAGTTCGCGAGGCTTCAGAGGAGCAACGGCCTTGGCCAGCGCTGCGATATGATCCGGTGTGGTGCCGCAGCAACCGCCGACGCCTCTGGCGCCCAGTTCGACAAGTGCGAGCATTTTTTCGGCAAAGATGTCCGGCGT
This sequence comes from Desulfovibrionaceae bacterium, assembly GCA_963667575.2. Lineage (GTDB taxonomy): Bacteria > Desulfobacterota > Desulfovibrionia > Desulfovibrionales > Desulfovibrionaceae. Next base: position 127,971 of record CAXXHY010000025.1, read on the forward strand.
CATGGGAAAAACGGTTTTTCCGTCCTGCAAAACAGGCAAACCCGCATTGGGATACAACAGCAAGGGGGTACGCAGCCGCGGAAGCATGGACTTGACCAGGGGAACGAACTCGTCAGGACCGCTGCTGCAGTTGATGGAGATCATGTCCACCCCGAGGTTCTGCATGGTATCGGCAAAGGTCTGCGGCGACGTTCCTGTCAGGCTGCTGCCGCCATCAAAGGTCATGGAGGCAATCACGGGAAGATCACTGCTTTCGTGCGCGGCGATCACCGCAGCCTTGATCTCGGCCAGATCAAAATGGGTCTCGGCAATGATCAGATCGGCGCCCCCTTTTGCCAGGCCTTCCACCTGTCTCTTGAAGGCTTCCACCAGTTCTCTGAACGTCAACTCACCCATGGGTTTGACGAATTTTCCCGTGGGTCCGAGACCTCCGGCAACCCAGGCCCTGTCCCCTGCGGCCTCTTTGGCGACTTCGGCCATGCGGCAATTCAAATCGACCACATCCACACCAGGGTCAAGTTTGAAGACTGATCCGCCGAATGTATTGGTGGTGATTACCATCGAGCCTGCGTTGACATAGGATTCGTGAACGGTTTTCAAGGCATCCGGACGCGATAAGGCGAACATTTCCGGTGAAACACCGCTCGGCATGCCCATGCCCTGAAGCAATGTTCCCATGCCACCGTCAAAAACGAGTATCCGGTTGCTGTTGATCGCCTCTCGAAAATCTGTCATTGTAAACTCCATGCTAAAAATTCCCTAAAGTGCTGACTTAAGCAAAAAAACGACTTACTGAAATTCATTGAAAACGACAAATAAAAAAACTATAGTTACTATTTTGAGCTTGGCTTCAAAAGAAAATTCGCCCGAGGCTACGATAATAACCTAGAGCTATCAATAAGATATTTATGAACGTACCCAAAAAGAAAAATACCAAAGAATCCGAATCCGATACAAAGAAGGATCTGCACGAAGACGAACTGGAACCGTCTGATGCCGAAGTGGAAGAAGGCATTGATGACGACTCCGAGGAGGCCAAAGGCGATGACAATGGCCCCCTGGTTCTGGCCCCGGCCAAGGTGCGGACGGAAGCTCAGGATTCACTCAGATTATACCTCAGGGAAATCAGCAAATTCCCCTTGCTCAAGCCTGATGAAGAATTCGAACTGGCCCGCCGTGTCCAGCTGAACAATGACGAAGAAGCCGCGTTCAGACTTGTTTCCTCACATTTGCGTCTGGTTGTCAAAATCGCCATGGATTTTCAGCGGCGCTGGATGCAAAACGTGCTGGATCTGATTCAGGAAGGCAATGTCGGCCTGATGCGGGCCGTCCAAAAATTCGACCCTGAAAAAGGCATCAAATTCTCCTATTATGCTTCCTTCTGGATAAAGGCCTACATCCTCAAATTCATCATGGACAACTGGCGAATGGTGAAAATCGGCACCACCCAGGCCCAGCGGAAACTGTTCTACAACCTGAACAAGGAACGCCAACGCCTGCAATCCCTTGGATTCGACGCCGATTCAACCGCCATATCCAAGAGCCTCAATGTCAGTGAAGAGCAGGTGGAAGAAATGGAGCAGCGTATGGGGGGCTCGGATGTTTCCCTGGACCTGACCATCGGCGACGACTCCACAACCACTCGCCTCGACACCTTGCCGGCCCTCGGACCTGGCATCGAAGCAACTCTGGCGGGCGATGAAATCGCCAAAGTTCTTCAGGAACACCTGGAAACCATCGCTCCTCTACTCAACGAAAAAGAACAGGATATCCTGGAGCAGCGTCTCCTTTCGGATAACCCCGCGACGCTCAGAGAAATCGGTGAAAAGTACGGAATCAGCCGTGAACGTGTCCGGCAGCTGGAATCACGGCTGTTGGGAAAATTGCGCGCACATCTGACAAAAAGCATCGATGACTTTTCTGAAGAATGGATACAACGCGAAGATTAATCCGAACTTGTTTCCATTCGAGTCTTTCTTTCTATGTAAAAAGCTTTTATGTAAAGATTATGTTCGGACTGTAAAAAAGGCGAGATGTATGACACGTTCAAGTCTGTTGTTGAAATTTGCCTTCCTTTTGCTTGTCGGTCTTCTTTCCGCCTGCGGCGGCATGGGAGTGAAAAAAGGCCCTGAACCTCAAGCGGAAGGTCTTTCTTCCAACGCCCAGGACACCTACCACTATCTTCTGCTCGAAGATGCGAGACGCAGCCAGAACAGCACCGTTGGCGAATACGCCATCGACCAGCTGCTCGAAAATTCTCCTTCCCCGATGGTCTTCCTGGAAAGCGCCAATTTTCTCTGGCACCAGGGCGAATTGGACAAGGCACAGCAAGTTCTTCAGGAAGGCTTGAAAAAGCATCCGAACAATCAGCAAATGGAATTGATGCTGGCCCAGCTTTTTCTGGCAGCCAAGGATCCGGACCGGGCTGCTGAAGCCATCGAAAACTACCTGAAAGGAAACCCTGATGATATCATGACCCGGCAGGAACTTGCCGACATCCTCATCAGGAATGAGGAATATCAGCGGGCCTACAATATCCTTGACCAAATTCCATCGGCCAAACGCACCTCCTCGGTTCTTTTTTACATGTCCAAGGCCCTGGCCGGACTCGACCAGCGTGACAAGGCTATCAAACAGCTGCAGGTCCTGCTGGCCAAAGATCCCGACCTGATAGAAGCCTGGGCCGAGCTGGCCTACCTGTACGAGCTCGAGCACGACTATGCCGCTGCAGAAAAGGCCTACAATAAAATTCTGAAAATGGGAGAAACCAGCCAGGAGCTCTGGCTCAGGCTGATCGATCTCAACCTCAGGCTGAACCGTCCGCAAAAGGCTCTTTTGTTTACCCAGCAGGGGCCCAAGGAGCTCAGCTTCATGCTCGGCGCCGGTACTCTTTTTGTGGACCAGGGCTACTATGACTATGCGGAAAAAATCTTCATTCCGCTGCTCAAGAAAAATCCCAAGGCTCAGGAAATCTACTTTTACCTGGCCCTGCTGGAATACAAAGGAAAAAAGGACTCTGACAGGGCCATAGAACTGCTGCAGAAAATCCCCGAATCCAATAACTATTACGACCGCGCGCTCCGTTTTATGGCACATCTGCGTTTTGACGCCGGCCAGGAAGATCAGTCGCATACGCTTATGGAAAAAGGCCGCGCGCTCTTCCCGGAGCAAAAGGAGTTCTACACGCTGGACGCGAGTTTTTTCGAAGAGGAAAACAACCTGAAACGCGCCAAGGAACTTCTGGACATCGCCGCGGCCATGTGGCCTGACGACACGGACATCCGTTTCCAGCAAGGCGTACTGCTGGACAAGAGCGGAAAGAAAAAGCAGGCTCTGCAGCTCATGGAAGAAATAGCCAGCTCCGACCCCGAGAACGCCGAAGCGCTCAATTACATCGGTTATACCCTCGCGGAAGAGAAACGGGATCTGCAACGTGCGCATGATCTGATTTCCAGAGCCCTGGCGCTCAAACCGGACAATGGCTACATCCGTGATTCACTGGCCTGGCTGTATTACCACATGGGCAAGCTGGATCTTGCCTTCCGCGAAATAAAACAGGCCGTCCTCACGGCGGATTCCGACCCGATCATCTGGGAGCATTACGGAGATATCGCAGCCAAACTCGGCAACAAACCCGAAGCGCAAAAGGGTTATACCAATGCCCTGAAGTTCGAGGCGAAAGACAAGGATGCTATCCGAAAAAAACTGCAAGCCCTGTAGGCGACGGTTCGAAGCGTTTTCGCTTTCACCGTTGCTGGTGTGTCTTCTGCTCGGCATGGCCCTTTCCGCCCTGCTTTGTTCCTGCGCCCCCACCTCGGCTCCCGGGCCCGAATCACCCGAGGTGGAAAAGCTTCCTCATCCGGACGACATCTGGAAATCCTTCCGCTCGTCCGAACCTGACGCACGGGCAGTTTCCTTTAGTCTTTCCGCAGCAATGCATTACTCCAGCCCCAAAGACAAAGGACGCGTGGTCATCCTCTTCTGGGGCAACCTGGATTATCCGCTACGCCTCGACCTGCAGACAGGCCTGGGGCAGACCCTCTCCTACTGGCGGGAGGACGCCGGCGGATTTACCGCCTACCTGCCTGACAAAAAATCCGCCTACCTGCACAAAAACGGACGGTTGGGCATGGCAGCGTTCGGCATCAAACTGCCTTTTACCCTGCGCCAAATGGCATTGCTGCTCAACGGCGCCTGGGGAGAACTGGCACCCGAACACTACACGACCGTACGCCCGGTAAAAGACAAGGGCTACCTGTTCGAATTCGAAGCTTTTGACGAATCCTACACTCTGCTCATCGACCTCGCGGGCCGTCCCATCGAGATGCGTACGTCGGGTGTGTTGCCCTGGAAAATCAGCTTCAGCGGTTCGCTCGATCTTCCTGGTCTGGAAAAGCTGCCCAAAAAGATCTCCATGACCCAGACCGCGGACCAGAAAGCCGTGCTGGTTCTGAAAAAGCTGGAGCAAAGTCCGAACGCTTACCCAAAGGACAAACTTGAACTCGAACTGCCCCCCGACACCGACATTTTTTTACTTGAAAACACCAACTAAAACACAGGAACATCGCATTCGGGAGAATCTCATGCATTGCACTGCCAAAAGCGGCAATAAATCCGGCAAATCAAAAATCGGTCCCTTCATGACGGTCATTTACGGCCTTCAGGTCATAGTCTCAGAGGGGAAATGGCTGATGTTGAATGCCATCCGAAAATTTGAAATCAGCCGCCTGCTGAAGAGACTCGACGAAGAAAACGCCCTGCTCGGTGGTCTGCTGGCTTCCTCCACAGACACCCCTCCGTTCGACAGCAAAGACACTCCGGACGCCCTGCCCTGCACGGCTCCTCAAGCCAAAATCGCCTTGAAGCAAATCCTTTTCTTAAAAGAGGAAATCGCCTATCTGCAGCGTGACAGGGAAAACATGCGCCAGGAATTCAATGAGCGCCGTAAAAAGAAACTCGGCCTGGCCTGATTTTTTTCAGGAGCCCTCCGGCTCCCCAAACAACCCAAGGAAAATTCATGAGCACAAAGCAAGTCGTCATCGCTGCCGATCACGGCGGTTACCTGCTGAAACAGATCCTCGTTCCCTACCTGAAGGAAAAAGGGTGGGAAGTTGAAGATCTCGGCACCAACTCCGCTGCCAGCGTTGATTACCCCAACTATGCGCACAAACTCTGTGAAAGCGTGCTGGAAAAAGACTGCCTCGGCATCCTTATTTGCGGTACCGGCATCGGCATGTCCATGGCTGCCAACAAGGTCCCCCAGATCCGCGCCGCTCTTTGCACCAACGAATACATGGCCAGATTGACACGGCAGCATAACGACGCCAACGTCCTTTGCCTTGGCGAACGCGTGCTGGGTCAGGACCTTGCAAAAGGCATAGTGGATGCCTTCTTGAATGCCGATTTTGAGGGCGGCCGCCACCAGCGCCGCATTGACCTTTTTACCCCCCAATGCGGCCAGTCCGGCGCGGGTGATTAGTTTCAGGAGAGTTATTTATGGCAATGGAAGCCCCGCAACAAAACCTCGCGCTGGAAATTCTCCGCGTAACCGAATCCGCGGCACTTTCAGCAGCGCGCTGGCTGGGCAAAGGTGATAAAAATCTCGGCGACAAGGCCGCAGTGGATGCCATGCGGCTTTCCTTCAATTCCCTTCAAATTCAGGGCACTGTCATCATCGGAGAAGGTGAAAAAGACGAAGCTCCCATGCTTTTCAACGGCGAAAAACTGGGCACCGGAACAGGTCCAGCCGTGGACGTTGCCGTGGATCCGGTGGAAGGGACCAACCTGCTGGCACTGGGACGGCCCAATGCCATCACAGTCGTTGGCATGGCCCAGGCCGGTACCATGTACAATCCGGGCCCCAGCTATTACATGAAAAAACTTGTGGTTCCGCCACAGGCCAAGAATGTGGTCGAACTCGACGCCCCTGTCCGGGAAAACCTCAAAAGCATTGCCCGGTCGCTGGACAAGGATGTGGACGACCTGGTGGTCTTCGTACTGGACAAACCGCGCCACAAGGATCTCATCGCTGAAATCCGCAAGGCCGGCGCGCGTATTCAACTGCATACCGACGGCGATGTGGCCGGTTCGCTCATGGCAGTGGACACCACATACGATGTCGACGTGATGATGGGCACGGGAGGCACTCCGGAAGGTGTTCTTTCTGCCTGCGCCATCCGCGGCGTGGGTGGTCGTTTGCTGGCCCGGCTGGACCCGCAGTCCGAAGAGGAAAAGCAGCGCGTTCTGGATGCGGGCATCGACCTGAACGAAACCCTGACGGAAGAAACCCTTGTTCGGGATGAAGATCCGCTTTTTGCCGCCACCGGGCTTTCCGGAGGCACTTTTCTGCAGGGAGTCCGCTATGAGGGCAACGGCGCTTTTACCCACTCCCTGGTCATTCGCGGCAAAACAGGCACAGTCCGCTACATCCAGTCGCGTCATAACTGGGACAAACTCATGAAGTTCAGCGCCCTGAATTACGATTAACAGCTCCTTCACGCGGCCGTCAGCAACTCTCCCGAAGCTGAACAACGCCGGCCGTCGCAACGAGCCGATACGTATCCAACGGTTGGAGCACTTGTATCAATCAGTGCTCCAACTTTTTCATTATCATGCAAAGGGGAAAGCAGCATGCAGCTATTTGTTCCGGGTCGAATCTGTCTGTTTGGCGAACATTCGGATTGGGCCGGTGGCTACCGCCGCGTCAATGGAGAACTCGAACAGGGGTTTGCCATAATCGCGGGGACTAACCAAGGACTATACGCCAGAGTCAAGTCGCACCCCTCCAAACTTATTTTTCACAGCTCCCGCAAGGACGGTTCCCGTCTCAGCGATCTCGAGCTTCCCATGGACCGCGATCTGCTGCTGGCCGAAGCGCAACGGGGCGGTTTTTTCAGCTACGCCGCCGGGGTGGCATTCCAGGTGCTGACCCACTACCGCGTACGGGGTCTGGAAATCGACAATTACCTGACCGACCTCCCCGTCAAAAAAGGACTGTCGTCCAGTGCGGCGGCCTGCGTACTGGTGGCCAGAGCTTTCAACCGCATCTATGACCTCAAGATGACGGTACGGGGTGAAATGGAGTTCGCCTACCTCGGTGAAATCACCACCCCGTCGCGCTGCGGACGTATGGACCAGGGCTGCGCCTATGGCGGAAAGCCCGTGATGATGGCCTTTGACGGCGACCGGATCGAGGTCAACGAAATCACGGTGCCCACGGACATGCATTTTGTGATTGTGGATCTCTGCAAAGGCAAAGATACGCGGGAAATCCTCAAGCGCCTCAACCAGTGCTACCCCTTTGCCGAGGATGACATTGAAAAAGGCGTGCAGCATTGCCTGGGTGCGCTTAACTCGCGTATCACGCATCAGGCTCTGGAAGCCCTGCAGGAAGGCAAGGCCCATCTCGTGGGCGAACTGATGCGGGAAGCACAGGAGGCCTTCGACACCTACTGCGCACCCGCCTGTCCGGCCCAGCTCACGGCGCCCGCCCTGCATGACGTGCTCAACTATGGTCCGATTCAGAAGCTCACCTACGGAGGCAAGGGAGTCGGATCGCAAGGAGACGGTTCCGCGCAGTTCATCGTCAAGGATGCCGCCGCCCAGCAGGAAGTCATTGATATTCTCGAGCGTGATCTCGGTCTGCAATGCCTCAAAATGGTCATCAAAGCCGGACGACGCATTCGCAAGGCCATTATTCCCGCGGCCGGATTCGGTACGCGGCTCTTTCCCGCCACCAAGACCATCAAAAAAGAATTTTTCCCGATTCTGGGCAAGGACGGACGCATGAAACCCGTGATCCTGGATATCGTGGAAGAAGCCGCCGAAGCCGGCATTACGGATATCGGCATCGTTACCCAGGAACGCGACACCCGGTTGTTCGAGGATTTTTTCTGCCTCCATCCCCCCATCGAGCACTTCAACAAACTTTCCAAGGAAAACCAGGAATACAGCTCACAGCTCATCGAACTCGGCCGCCGCGTCCGCCTGCTTACCCAGGACCTGCAGGAAGGCTTCGGACATGCTGTGTACTGCGGCAAACAGTTCGTCAAGGAAGAACCCTTTTTGCTGATGCTGGGGGATCACATTTATTCCTCTTCGATCAAGGAATCCTGCACAGAACAACTTCTTAAAATTTATGAAAAAACAGGCAAAAGCGTAGTCGGTTTGCGCGTAACTCCAGAGGATGAAATACGTCATTACGGCTGCGTGTCAGGAGCCTGGAGTGACGAACCCGCCATCCTGGACATCACCGAATTCATGGAAAAACCCAGCCGCGAATACGCCAGGGAGCACCTGCGTATCCCCACGCTCAAACCCGACACCTACCTGAGCCTGTTCGGCATCTATATTCTGACGCCGCGCATCTTTGCGCTGCTGGCCGATGCCATCGCCCACGACCAGCGTGATCTGGGCGAAATTCAGCTGACTCCCAGTCTGGACAGACTGCGCCAGGAAGAAGGCTTCGTGGGCTATGTGGTCAAAGGCGAACGATACGACGTGGGTAATCCGTCGGCCTACCGGCAGACATTGATTGACTTTGGCAAATAGGCATGCGGCTGTAGTACAGGAAGGGAAGCATCAAACTCTCTCGCTTGACCTTTTCCTTCAAAAAAGGACATCATGCCGGACGCCGGAAATTATTCTAAAACACGACTGTTGACGCTAACCACGGACACATAACCAAAGAGGAAACGACTATGTCGATAATCAAACACATCTTTTTTACTTTGCTGGGTATGTTCGTCGGTGTTCTGCTCGGATTCGGCATGACCAGAAACGCGGAAAAAAGCACTCTGGAAAGAAACATCAATGTCGTTTCCGCCTACAATGAAACCACGGACGCCAACCTGTCCTACAACATCATGGAAATCCAGAAGTCCCAGCAGGAGGGCAAGGAGCCTTCCCTGCTGACCCTGCGCCCGGCCGGTTTTCCCGAGACCAATTTCTCCCTGCTCGGCCCGAAGTTTTCGCTCTACTGCAAGCTCGTGGACAAGCAGGTCCTGGCCCGTTTCAAAGCCTACATCGCCCTCGAACGCAAGATGCATGAAAAAATGTACTCCGAAACCTGTGATGCAAACTGCGCCAGCGAACTGCTCAGCACCATGGAAGCCATGCGCGCGGAGCTGAAAAAAACCGACTGCGCCCTGTTTGCCTGCGTCCGCCGTCTTGACGGCGCCCTGGACGAATACAACTACGACTTCTCGAAACAATCCGGCTTTGACGCTTTCTGCGCCAAGGAATACGCGGAAAAGAACGCCGCGCCCGCAGCTGAAGCCCAGACCGAAGAGCCTGCAGCCGCGCCGGCCGAGGAAGCTGCAACTGAAGCGCCTGCAGAGCCGGAACAGCCTGCGGCAGAAGCTCCTGCGGCAGAATAACCCCAGAAGCAGCATAACTATCGCAAAAAAAGCCCGGCCCCTGCTGTCTTGCAGCAGGGGCCGTTTTTTTGGGGCGCAATATAATCAGGCTTTACTGAATTGAGTTTTACATTGCAATATATTAATAAAGCAAAATAGTACAAAAGCACTAGAACATAAGTTTTCCTGAAGATCTCCCCCAGTTTCCGTTACCCTTGCGTTCAATTTTTTTTTTTTACATCATTGTTGTTTGTAATTCAAAAATTCTGTTGCACCCGGACAAATCTTTTTTTCAAATTGCGTCTTTTTAGGACTTTTACCTATAGCCAGCATACAAAATATTTCGTATGAAAAATTAAGTGTTAAGTATCTCTTCACAGTTTTTGTTTGTAATAATATTCATACAAGGCGGGCAGAACTTTTGGCACCGAAACTCAGTACGGAAAGCAGGGACAACTTTCCGCTGACTGGGCAGCTTTTCAAGTACTCATTCAAAAGGACTTTATAAGATCTTTTCCTGGTTTAAAACCAATGCAAATGGGGGCCTTTCTACTTCTCTATAGTTTATTGTAACTTTATCTCAATATTAAAAATATTGTATATTTTCATTTTTACACAAAAAAAATGCGCTTATATACTACTCTGAATTGATGAATATATGTTATTTTTTTAGTAAAAATATCTGAAACATTGCAATATAGTTTTTATCTATGGATAAAAAGATACAATTCGGTTTTGCTAAATTATAAAATATGATTCAATACTTTCCTTTTTTCACTCTATATAAAGCTGTCAAATCTTGCTGGTCAATTGACAGTCAATTTTAGATAAGGGTTGCCCTACAAAACCTTTTAGGGTACCACTTACAAAATATATTGGTTCAAGCATCTCGGGAATTTTCCGGAGGAGTATTAAATGCCCAATATATACTTGATAACAAACCCATCCATCCAAAGTGATGTACTAATAAAATACATTCAACAGGAAACAGGACAGCCTTGTTTTGTAGTTCCATCTTTTACGTCTATTACATTTGATAAAACAAAGGACTGCAAAAATATTATTCTTTGGGACTGTAGTATTTTTTCAAACGAAAAACTTTGGGAAAATATTTCTTCGATGAACGGGGAAGCAAAAAATTGTTATTTTGCCATGGTCAATGTCAACCTGGAAGATTATGTGGAGCAGGAAGCGCTGGAAAATGGAATCCACGGGCTCTTTTATGTTTCTGACGATGTTTCAAAAATTGTCAACGGAATAAAAGCGATTTTGAAACAGGAACTCTGGTTTCCACGTAAGATTCTCAGTGAATTTCTCACGGCAACCAGAGAAAAATTGTGCCAGTGCGATAACAAAGATCTGCTTCTTACCAACAGAGAAAAGGAAATTCTCGGTATGGTTGCCTGTGGAAGAAGTAACAAGGACATAGCAGAAAAATTATTTATCAGCGTAAGTACGGTAAAATCTCATCTGTATAATATTTACAGCAAAATCAACGTTCCAAACCGAACCAAGGCAGCTCTTTGGGCCGTTACATACATGCATGAAATAAATGACTCCAAAGATACGACACAATTGCCAGGATAGCTACCTGGAAAAGCAAAGCTGTTGGCATGATTTGAACGGTATTCGCCGCCGGCCCCCCTCAATAGCTTGGACCAACTTACAAACTCAGTACATGAAATTATGCTGTTTCTGACTGAATAAAACTGTTCCAGCCGTTGCAACAATGTATTTTGATCTTTCCCCTACAGACTATTTTCACTCTCCCCGACAATTCGACTTAATTCCTCCTTTCCCGCTAGGAGAACTATATGCTCCCGGCATTCGTTTTATTGACAAAGGTAAGCGATATATCAATGATACTGCATATTTTTTATTTACCATATGCATATTTTTTTGTTATTAGACATGCAATATACGGATGATAGAAAGCAATAATCAATAAAAAGCTGTTTTTCTGGCATCACTATCGGAGACTCAATTATGCGCAGATTTGTTTTCATACTCTGGGTGCTAATTCTTGGCCTGACAGCTTTCTCGAGTACGGCTCTGGCGCAGTTGAACATGCTTGTTGAGCCCATGATCATCGACGTGCGGGATTATCAACCAGGTAAAACATATGAACTTTCACTGGATGTCCGGAACACCAACGCCGAAAGGGAACTCAAGGTCGAGCTGGTCCTGACCGGTCTGGGGCAAAGCCAGAACGGCTCATGGCAACCCATGGAGATGGGAGGCAACGAGGAGCAATACTCCTGCGTTTCCTGGGTCACGCTTCCGGCCGACCAAATGACCGTTCCTCCGGTGAGTACGGAAAAAGTACCGCTAAAGGTGAAAGTGCCGCGCGACGCCCGTGGCAGTTACTTTGCCAGTCTGCTTGTCAGAACCGTTCCGGAAAGAAAACCGGACCGCATCCCGCTTGTGCTGCAATTCGCCGTACCATTGCTGTTTTCCGTAAACTCCACGAAACTGCCCTCCAAGGGCGAAGTCATCGACGCGGGCATCTCGCTTGAAGAAGGCAAGCAAGTTCTGTGGTGCACGGTACAGAACGATTCCCAGAAAATGGTCAGCCTGGGAGGTAACGTGGTTCTCTACATGGAAACCTCCAAGGGCCTGCGCCGGTTGCGCCAGGAGAACTTCAAGGAAAAAAAGCTGTTGCCCCATAAACAACTCCGGCACGAGTTTGTTTTTGACGATCCTCTCCCACCCCGCGAGTTTCTGCTCAAATCTCACATGGAACTGGACGGCAGAAGACTGCGAGCTTTTCAGAAAAAAGTGACCGCACCGGCAACCGAAGGAAAAGCGTCGGAACTGCTGGTCCGTTTCACCCCGGAAACCGTGGAAATCAACGCCCCGGCCGGAGGCAAGCGCAACAAGAACGTTCAGGTGACCAATTCGGAAGGCGGTGAAGTAACCGTTCAGCTGTCATTTGCCTCGCTGGACCTGTACAAATCCGAGGAAACCAAAAGATTCTCCGCAACCGACATGGTCAGCGTGTCCCCCACCAGCTTCACTCTCGCGCCCATGCGCCACAAGAACATCCGGGTCATCGCGGATCGTCCGGAATCAACGGAAGATCAGCCCTACCTCTATACCATGCTCATAGCAAAAATTACCGACAGCACAGGGCAGATCAGCGCCAGAAAAGAAATTCCCATCATTGTCAGCGACAAGAAATCCCAGACCGCCCTTCCGGTCCTGTCTCTTGAAGATCTGAGCCTGAAGGATACGGATGCAGGCAAGGTCATCGCCAGCAAAATCACCAATGTGGGCGACATCCCGGCAAAGATATCCCTGAACGCCGGCGTATTCGACACGTCCGGCAAAGTCCGCATGCGCATTTTCACCCCGTCCATGGTGGAGGTGTCGTTGTATCCTCTGGGCTCCCAGCAATTCACCGTCCCCATCGACATCGAAGGGCTCGAACCAGGCGCCTACACCCTGCAGGTCGGAGCCAAGAGCGGCAAGGCCCATGAGGAAAAATTTCTGCCAATTGAAGTCATCGCAAACGAACAAGGAAATGAAATCAAGTTGATCAACACCCCATAATACGGAGAATCGCCTTGAAACACAGCTATTCTTTGCCCTTACCTCTGCGCCTGTACCTCGGACTGGCCGTAATGATAGCGCTTCTGATGGTCTGCTCAGCGGCCTTCGCCCTGAACATGAACGTTCGGGTTACCAATTCCTTTTTCGATACGGACCTGCGGCAGGCCCTGGCGGATGTCTCCATGGAATCCGGAATCTCCATCATTGCCGGCCCCAATGTCAGCGGATTCGTCACCTGCGAACTCCAAAACGTCCCGCTGGCAGATGCGCTGGAAATGATGCTGGCTGGCACGGGATTCATGGTCGTGGACAGGGGCAAATACCTTTTGGTCACTTCCGTGGATCCGGAAAGCCCCGGATTTCTGGAACTCAGCGAATCCAATGTCATCAAAATAAACTACGTCAAGGCGGAAGACGTGTATAAAATGCTCCCGCCCCCCATCGCCAAATACGTCCATCTGAACGTCGCTTCCAACACCCTGGGCGTTCTCGCTCCTCCGGTTCTGGTCAAAAAAATCGAGGCTGAAATCAAAAAGCTGGACAAGCCGCAGCAGCATGTGAAGCTCGACGCCATGATCGTGGCCATGGACAAACAGGATCTCATGAACCTGGGAGTCCAGTGGGGCTTTCCCCAGGTCAGTGTCGGCGCCTTTTCCAACGATTCAGTGGCCCGTACGGGGGTCTCTCCCGGCACCAGCTCCACCTCCAGCGGCGTGAACCTGAACATGTTCGGTCTGCAATGGCCCTGGGGCATGCAGGTGGGCTATTCCACGGACCGCTCTTTTACCAATGCGCTGTCCATGCAGCTGAACATGCTCTCCCAAAATGACGACGCGGTGATCATCGCCACCCCGCAGGTCCTGGCCCAGGACGGCAAGGAAGCCAAAATCGAAGTCATCACCGAAGAATATTTCGAAATCCTCACCCAGGGCATCTACACCAACAGCAAGCTGGAAAAAATCGATTCCGGCACCATCCTGACCATCCTGCCGCTGATCAGCGATTCCGAAGACATTACCCTGCAACTGGGAACAGAGGTCTCCGATGTGGTCTCGCGCCAGGACAACGACCTGCCCATAGTCACCCGCAGAAGAGCCTCCACCACCGTACGCATCAAGGACGGCGGCACGGTTGCCATTGCCGGACTGCTGGATACGCGGGCGGTTTCACGGGGCGAGGAGGTTCCAGGATTCGCGGATGTGCCGGTTGCCGGCGAACTGTTCAAGAACGACAATTCCTATGAAAACAAAAAGCAGCTCGCTGTTTTCATCACGGCGCACCTGATCAAGGAACCCAGCGAAATGGAACATCGCGAAGAAGTCAGACGTCCCGTCATCCAGCCCGTAAGTGAGGAGGCCTTCCTGCCGCTGCTCAAGGAAAGTCTGATCAAAATCAAAAAAGAAGAATTCGGGAGACAATCGAACGATGGCTAGCAAATCCGCTGTTATCTCTTTATGCCTTTTGCTGCTGCTGTCCGCCTGCGGCAAGGAAGCCCAGGTCCAGGTCATCCCCATGAATACGCCCTACGTGGTGGAACTCACCTCGGACGATGTGGTTCGCCTGCTGCTGTACGCCGGTTTCAGCGATGACAACATTCTCAAGTTCGGAACCGGCCTGCGCAACGGACTGGCCATTCATGGCGGCACGCAGATCAATTCCAGCAAAGACAAGGTCCAGGCTGTTTTCGCAGTGATCGAACCCGGACTGGTGCATGTCTGTACGCAGTACAAGGGCACATTCATGTACGATGTGAAACAGCACAAAGCTGTATACTGACCGGACTCAATGAATCGCGAGGGCAGGAACCAGGATTTTTTTCAGGTGATGGGGCCGAGGAATGAGATTATCTGCCCCCGGCAGTGACAGACGCAAAAAAATGGGAGCGGACCGTACCACGTACGCTCCGCTCCCACCATTGACAGCCCTGGGCATCAATGGGCGCAACAGGAATCATTGTTATTGAAAATCAGGCCTGCAAAAAAATTGTCAAAGCTGTCGTCTCTTTCCTCGACCACAAATTCGTAGGACATCAGGCTCCTTCCACTATCCGCCTGCTTTACCCCGCGCAGATGGGCTTTCAGCGACAGTGATTGCCCGGACTTCGGATCGTAGAGGCAAAGATCGCAGAGCATGGTGCTTTCCGGCGCTTTGGTGGATTTCACCAGCAACCCGCCCCGGCTGATGTTCATGCTCTGCCCCACGGCGTTGACAGAACTGCCGTTTTCCCATTGCAGCAGAACCGGAATATCCACTTCGAAACGCGGATCCCGGCGCATGTCTTCCTGATGCGTACAGACCGTATTTTTTCCCAGATTTTTGGCGCAGTACAAGGCCTTGTCCGCACGGTCCACCACATCGTGGAAGGTCTTGTCGGACAATTTGAATTCGGACACGCCAAAACTCATTGTCAGCAAATTTGTTTTGGAAGTTTCCTCTTCTATACGCTTGCGCATCCGCTCGGCCACCAGCATGCTTTCGGCCAGGGATGTGGCAGGCAGAATAAAGGCGAACTCTTCCCCGCCGTAGCGAATGCTGAAATCGGAGATCCGGCAACTGGCCAGCATGATCCTGGACAGCTCGGACAACACCTGGTCCCCGGCTTGGTGGCCATGCGTATCGTTAAATTGCTTGAAGTAATCGATATCCGCCATGATCAGGGCAAAGGGGGACGCCGTACGCTTGGCCCTGGAGAATTCCTTTTCCAGGGCGATGTTGTACAGCCGCCTGTTGCCGAGTCCGGTCAATTCGTCCTTGAAGGCCGAATTTTTCAGGGTATTGAGCTCGTTCCGGTCAATGAGTACGGGGTTCTCGATGAGCCGGGCGTCTTCGGTGATATAATAGGCGGCGCACACGAAATGTCCGGGATCGCAGCCCAGCCGTTTTGTCAGGGCCTTGTGAATGCGGGCGATCTTTTTTTCATGCACCCCGGCCTCTTCCACTTCCACTTGTTTGTCCAATACATCGGCTAGCTGAAAGGCCATAGCCAGCTCCTCCGTACCGTGCCTGTTCTTGAGTGATTGCCTGCTGAATAATTGCCTGCTGAAAGGAAAAACCGCCAGGCCGGAGAGAACCGACCTGACGGTTGCGCGTCAGTTTTCTGCTATAAAGGTGAGCCGCAGTTCTCCAACCGTGCGCCGTCCAGCTTCCGTCCACAAGGGAATGTTTTCCACTGAAACGCCGAAGTCATTACGGGTAATAGTACCGACTATACTCTTCGTGATAGAATAGGATACAGGATACTCCACGCCCGTTGTTCCCGAAGGGGCCGGAATCTTGTTCCCGTTCTGGTGAAGATACAATACCGGGTCTCCTTCCATGCTGGGGTTCGGAAACAATCCGCTGGAATTATTGTACAACCTTACGTAGCACTTAGTGGAAAAATTGGCCGAAGCCCTGAAGGAAAAGGATTGCTTCTCACAACTTCCGGTAACCACGCCTCCATTATTGCTCCAGGTAACCGGGAGCACCAGATCGCCGTTCACGGCCTGCATACCAGTCATCGCATCCTCAATGAACTCGATGGAATTGTAGCGTTCGATATCCAGTGTTACGGTGGCTTCCGAGGACCTGTTATCAGCATGGACAGTAACCGACGGTGCGATCAATCCAATCAGGCACACTAGCAGCAGCGCGTTCAGGATCGTCTTCATGATACCTCCTGAATCAACGGCCCGCCCCAGGTAGAGCGGGCCACTGATGCTCTACGTTGCTTAAGGGGTAGGCGCGATGGTCAGGGTCAGCGTACCGGCGCCGTAATCGATGTCAGCGTCGTCAGCCATGTCCACGCCGGCAACGGCGAAGGCTTTGGTTTCGGAGATCGTGGTGCCGGGAGTGGTGGTTCCGAGGGCAACAGGCACACCGGTGATGTCGGTGCCACCGAAAGTATAGGTCCAGTCAGTCGGCCATGAGCCACTATCAAATTCCATGGACAGATCGCCGGCAAAGTTGGCGATTGCAGTGTAGTCAACGTCGACCGAAGCGCCTCCCGAGTTGGGATCGGTCACCGTCAGGTCGTAATTTTCTGCACCAATGTTGATTTCAGCATACTGCTCGATGTCAAGGGTGACAGTCGCGCTGTCAGTGTCCTTACCATTGATGGCGAAAGCGTTACCGGCGAGCAGACCAAACACGACCATCAGAAGAATAAGCTTTTTCATGTTCTTTCTCCTAAAAGAATGTTTCTGTACCCGACCGGTTTCACGACTCGCTCCCCCTTTTCCCATTCGTGACCAATTTGAGGAAAAGATCTCGACGCTTTTCGGGTTATGTGGTAACTCGCAGGTCATAGACTGTTTCTTGTATCTGGCGTCTGGCGACCGACCTGCGGGAGTCGCCTTGCCAGGACCCGGGAGTTCGGGGTGGGTCAGACCCCGGACTCCCTTTTTTTGGCCTCAGGCCAAAATTTATTGCCAAACGGGCTGCGCCGTCACATTCAGATTCCCGTGGTAGTGCCCTGCCGGAATATCCAGGGAAACCTTGATGCGTCCTGCAGTATGCAGCCTGGTCTCTCCCTTTTTCACCCGCACCCGTACGACGTACTTCCCCAACCGGCCGTTCTTGGCAGCCACCCTGGCCCACCTTTCCTCCGGGGAAAGGGCTATGCAGGTGATGTTCTGCGGAACAAAGGCCGTATCGTCCTTGTCGTTCACCAGGGGCGACAAGGCCACCTGCAATTCGATATCCCTGCGGTTGGTTTTCGTCACAATGGGCAGCGTGTTTCTGGATAAAATATCCCCGGGCGCCTCGGCCACGAACTGCAGCGGTCCCTTGTCGAGATTCACCTCGACAAAGCCTTCCACCTTGAGCTCGTATTTGATTACAGGACCGGGAATCTGCATGCCCCCCTGCGGTCCCATGTAAAACTGCACAAGACCATAATAGGATCCAGGGTCCACGCTCCAGGGAATCCAGGCCCCCAATGTGACACGATTCACCTCAACTGGATTCTGCACCGGTTGCCCCTGCGCAATGAGGATTCTGTGTCCGGCTTCCATTCCACCGCCACCGTATCCGCGTCCAGGATTATAGGGATCGTTGGTGGGTGAGATAAAAATTCTCGCACCTTCGATTCTTTTTCCCCAACTGTTGGTAGGAGTTGTTGCAACGCATGAAATAGACCAGGGAACCCAGCTGCTCACAGCTATGCCAATGGGTGAGCTGCTGCTGTAGTTCTCATGATCTGTGGTGTTGTCTATCAATGCGTAACTCCTGTTCACATCCATTAAAAATGTATTTCTACGTACATTTTCATCATTATGATTACCTGAAAAGGCGAAACTGCTGGACATCATCAACATACTGATAACCATAAATAAAATTACTATATTCTTTATAGATATACTTTTCGACATCATGTAATTTCCAGAGCCTGCTGTTTCGCAATCCACCGTTCTGTTGTACGAGAAAGTATTCGGCATTGGCATTTTCAACAACCACCTTTCAGTTGATTTTTTCCTTGCGACCAGTAGTCTCTGATTTGGAACAAAGGTACCAGTCCTCATAAATCCCATGTACTACTTTGGTACGAGTCAGGATAACCCTACAAAAGTACACTTTCATCAGGATTAAAACACACCAAAATGCTGCTAGAATACAGTACATTGTCCATCATTTGCATATTCCAGTCTTTTTTTACTCTTCAATAACCTCAATATGCAAATCCATCCATATGTTGTTTTCAGAATACACCATTAGAAATATATGTGCGTGAACCATTTATGACAGTATCAGTTTTGACTGTGCTGAATACAAAAAATTTTTCTGTTGTACGACCATACAGACCTGACAAAAACAGTATGAAAATGCCAACTCTTCCCCCCTGCTCTTCTGGCTGCGGCCCCCCAGAGATTTTCCTCTCACCTGCCAAAATCTGCCGCTGACCCCTTTTTTTCCACTTTCCGACAAAAACGATTTGAAAATGGCCACAGTCGGGGTATAACATCCGCATAGATTTTTGATTTCCTGAAAATCAACATACACGGCTCTGTTCCGTCTTTCCGGCAGCTTTACCGGAAAATATCCCAGGCGAAGCTCTCTCAGTTACTGCTCCTTCCTCACTTCATCCTGTAGCGCCTGTCTTATGGATCGAGCCGCAAGCACCAACCTATTTCGGAGGTATTGCATGAGCAGCAAGATGAAAACCATGGACGGAAACCAGGCGGCCGCGTATGTGGCGTACGCCATGAGCGAAATCGCCGCGATCTACCCGATCACCCCTTCATCGCCCATGGCCGAACATGCTGATGAATGGTCCGTTGCAGGGGTAAAAAACATTTTCGACCAGACCCTGCAGGTTTGGGAAATGCAGTCCGAAGCAGGAGCGGCCGCAGCCATGCACGGTTCCCTGGCGGCCGGTTCGCTGACCAGCACCTTCACGGCTTCCCAGGGACTGTTGCTGATGATCCCCAACATGTACAAAATCTCCGGCGAGCTCCTGCCCGGCGTTTTTCATGTGGCGGCGCGCGCCCTGGCCGCACAGGCTCTGTCCATCTTCGGCGACCACGGCGACGTCATGGCCTGCCGGCAGACCGGCTTCGCCATGCTCGCGTCCACGTCCGTACAGGAAGCCCAGGACCTGGCCCTGGTGGCCCACCTGGCCGCCATCGAAGGCAGCGTCCCCTTTGTGCATTTCTTTGACGGATTCCGTACGTCCCATGAAGTGCAAAAAATCGAAGTCATCGACTACGCGGACATGAAAGCCCTGGTGAACTGGGAAAAAATCAAGGAATTCAAGGCACGCTCCATGAATCCGGAGCATCCGCACATTCGCGGCACAGCCCAGAATCCGGACGTCTATTATCAGAACCGCGTGGCAGCCAATCCGTATTACATCGCCCTGCCCAACATCGTGGCCCAGAGCATGCGCAAGGTCAGCGAGCTCACCGGCCGGACCTACAACCTTTTCGATTACGTGGGCGATCCGGAAGCGGACCGCATCATCATTGCCATGGGCTCCAGTTGCGAGACCATCGAGGAAACCGTCAACCACCTCAACGCCCAGGGACAGGGCGTGGGCCTGCTCAAGGTCCGGCTCTATCGTCCGTTCGACGCCAAGGCTCTGCTGGCTGCCATTCCGGCCACGGCGCAGACCATCACCGTGCTCGAACGCAACCTCGAACACGGCGCACAGGGCGAGCCGCTCTACCTGGACGTCTGTTCGGCCTTTCATGAAAAAGGGGAGAATCCCGTACTGCTCAACGGCGCCTACGGCCTGGGCTCCAAGGAATTCACCCCGAACATGGTCAAGGCCGTGTACGACAACATGCGCGCGGTTGGCCCCAGGAGCCATTTCCATGTGGGCATCCGCGACGACGTGACCTTTACCTCCCTGGAAGTGGGCGATGCTCTGGACACCACCCCCAAAGGCACCATTCAATGCAAATTCTGGGGATTCGGTTCGGACGGCACCGTGGGCGCCAACAAGTCCGCCATCAAGCTCATCGGCGACAACACGGACATGTACGCCCAGGGCTACTTTGCCTATGACTCCAAAAAATCCGGCGGCGTCACCATCTCGCACCTGCGTTTCGGCACCAGCCCCATCCAGTCCACCTATCTCATCCAGAGCGCGGACTATGTGGCCTGCCACAAATCCGGCTACGTGCACCTCTACGACATCCTGGACGGCATCAAGAACGGCGGTACGTTCCTGCTCAATTCGCACTGGAGCCTGGAAGACATGGAAACCGAGCTGCCTGCCCGGATGCGCCGGACAATCGCACGCAAAAAGTTGAAATTCTTCAATATCAATGCGGAAGTCATTGCCAATGAAGTGGGCCTGGGCTGGCGGATCAACATGATCATGCAGACCGCCTTCTTCAAACTTTCCAACGTCATGCCCTATCAGCAGGCCATCGACCTGCTCAAGGATTCCATCCGCACCATGTACGGACGCAAGGGCGACAAGATCGTCAACATGAACATCGCGGCCGTGGACAAGACCGTGGCAGGCCTGGTGGAAGTGAACTATCCGGACTCCTGGGCACAGCTGGCCAATGATCCGGCAATCGTCCGCGACGAGCCCGCATTCATGACCGACGTGGCCCGTCCCATGCTCGAACAGCGCGGGGATATCCTGCCTGTCAGCGCCTTCGAACCTGACGGACGCTTCCCTGTTGGCACCAGCCAGTACGAAAAGCGCGGTGTCGCGCTGGCCACGCCGCACTGGATCGCGGAAAACTGCATCCAGTGCAACCAGTGCGCGTTCGTTTGCCCGCACTCGGCTTTGCGCGCGGTGCTTTCCACTGACGAAGAGCTGAAAAACGCGCCGGCCAGTTTCAAGACCATCGACGCAGTGGGCAAGGAACTCAAGGGGATGCACTTCCGGCTCCAGGTAAACACCATGGACTGCATGGGCTGCGGCAACTGCGCGGACATCTGCCCGGCCAAGGAAAAGGCCCTGGTCATGAAAGCCCTGGATACGCAAATGCCCGAACAGGTGCCCAACTTCGAATTCAGCCAGACCGTCACCTACAAGGATGACATCCTGAAACGTGACAGCGTCAAGGGCAGCCAGTTCCACCAGTCCCTGTTCGAATTCTCGGGCGCATGCGCGGGTTGCGGTGAAACTCCGTACGTCAAAGTGCTCACCCAACTGTTCGGCGAACGCATGGTCATTGCCAATGCCACGGGTTGTTCGTCCATCTGGGGCGCTTCGGCACCTTCCATGCCCTACACCACCAACAAGATCGGACACGGCCCGGTCTGGGGCAATTCGTTGTTCGAGGATGCGGCCGAATACGGCTACGGCATGAGCCTGGCGCTGAACCGCCGGCGCGACAAACTGGCCGACCTGATGAAGGTAGCCGCTGACAGCATCGACACGGACATCCCGGCCGAACTCAAAAAGGCCATGAAAGCCTGGCTGGATGGCAAGGACGATGCCGCGGCCTCCAGCGAGCACGGCAACAGGATAAAGGACATCCTCTCCTGCACGGCTTGCAAGACACCGTTGATGGAAGAAATCGAATCCATGGCCGACCTGCTGGTCAAGAAATCGGTCTGGTGCTTCGGCGGCGACGGCTGGGCCTATGACATCGGATTCGGCGGCCTGGACCATGTTCTGGCCCAGGGGCACGACATCAACGTATTTGTCATGGATACGGAGGTCTATTCCAACACGGGCGGACAGGCTTCCAAGGCGACCCCCGCCGGAGCGGTGGCGCAGTTCGCCTCTTCCGGCAAAAAGACCGGCAAAAAGGACATGGGCATGATCGCCATGTCCTACGGGTACATCTACGTGGCCTCGGTCTCCATGGGGGCCAACAAGCAGCAGATGCTCAAAGCCTTTGCAGAGGCAGAAGCCTATCCCGGTCCGTCCCTGATTCTGGCGTACGCGCCCTGTATCAACCAGGGGCTGCGCAAGGGCATGGGCAAGAGTCAGGAAGAGGAAAAACTGGCCGTGCAGTCCGGCTACTGGCCGCTGTACCGCTACAATCCGCAGCTTACCGAGGAAGGCAAGAATCCGTTCACCCTCGAAAACAAGGAACCCGACGGCACCCTGCAGGAATTCCTCAGTGGGGAAAACCGCTACGCCCAGCTGGAAAAACGCTTTCCTGAACAATCAAAACTGCTGCGCGAACTCATCGAGCAGGATGTCTGGCGGCGTTACCACGCTTACAAATACCTGGCCGAGGCCGACTATTCGACCCGCACCACGGGCAGTTCCAAGCCTGCGGACTCCCCGACAGGGAAAGGCAACGGCTGCACCATGGCGGCCACTGCCGAACACGACAGGCCCAAAGATTCGCATGAATGCGATGAAAACCGCGGCAAAAAATAGCCGCATCGCCTGACACAACCAACAAAGGGCGGCTTTCGGGCCGCCCTTTTTCAGTTCATGATATTGTGCTCGGAGTTCCGGCCTTACGCATCCAGCTCTTCCTGCAGAAATTTTTCCACAAGGCTCATAAAATATTCGAGCTCGGGCGGACCATACAATTCGTAATTGAGATGTTCGCCGTCTTCGGTCCAGCCGCAGAGCACGGACTCGTCGCCCAGGTCGTCATCCGCGTCCGGATCCTCGATACGCTCGAAGGTAAGATACACGGGGTGGCCGTCTTGCGAAATCATGGCCGCAAAATCAACTTCGCCTGGAGCCAGCACCTCGGGCAACTGCACCACCACCGCGTGCTCGCCCCAAATGGCAGCCTTGGCCGCTCCCAGCCCCACCGGCGACACCATGCCGTGCCCCTTGGCTACGAGATCCTTGCCCACCTGCATCCAGAGTCCTATTATTCCCCGCCCTTCATTTTCGGTATCAGTCAACAAAAACAGCAATTTGACAGGATCCTGAAAAAAGAGCCCCGGAAGAATATTATTGGTAAAAAGCGTATGATGAATTCGTGCTTCCATGGTCTTTCACTTTACGAATTTTTAAGTTAGTATGAGGATTGTTCGTCAGCTGCAAACATATCCCAGCTGAAGACCGAATGAAAGCCCGTTTGGCACGGGGATAGGGATTTCGTTTTTTGGGGGACAAAAAAAGAATCATCATCCTGCAAATAACGCTTGACAGGTGCGTCCAAGCTGGATAAATATCCCTTTTTCCTGAGCACGGCAATGAAGGAGCCAAGAGTACATGAAAACGTTTAGTCCTACCCCGAAAGATATTAATCGCCAATGGTTCGTCGTAGATGCCGAAGACGCGGTATTGGGCCGCCTGGCATCCGTTGTAGCGAGCAGACTGCGCGGCAAGCACAAGCCTGAATTCGCTCCTCATATGGATAACGGCGACTTTATCGTTGTGGTCAATGCGGAAAAGATTCGCGTCACCGGCAACAAGCTCGACAAGAAGTTTTATTATCGCCACACTGGTTACGTTGGCGGTATCAAAGAAACCTCGTTGCGGGACACCTTGAACACGCATCCGGAACGCGCCATCGAGGCTGCTGTTAAAGGTATGCTTCCTAAAAATCGCCTTGGCCGGGCCATGATGAAAAAATTGAAAATTTATGCCGGCCCCGAGCACCCGCATGTGGCCCAGAACCCCCAAAAGCTGGAAATTGCCCAGTAGCATTTTTTGCACTAACCGGAGCAGCTCATGAGCACCGATTTTCACTACGGAACAGGCAGAAGAAAGAACGCCGTTGCACGTACCAGGGTCTATCCCGGAACCGGACAGATCGTGGTTAACGGACGTCCCTACGAAGAATATTTTCCCCGTCCGTCCTTGCAGCAGATCATCAGGCAGCCTCTGGCCCTGACCAACCTGCTCGGCAAATTCGACGTTAAAGTAAACGTCAACGGCGGCGGCGTCAGCGGACAGGCCTCGGCCGTTCGCCACGGTATTTCCAGAGCCCTGCTCCAGTTCGACGCGGAACTCCGTGCCGCCCTGAAGAAGGCCGGATACCTTACCCGTGACGCACGGAAAAAAGAACGCAAAAAGTACGGTCTGCGCAGCGCCCGCGCTCGCTTCCAGTACTCCAAGCGTTAATCCGTCCGCGCTACCATCGTATCAGCAAAAGCCCGTCGTTTCGGCGGGCTTTTTTTGCCGTTTATTCTTCCAGCGCCGGCAACAGAATACGAAAGCTGCTTCCTGTTTCAGGGCTGCTTTCCACTTCTATTTCACCCTGGTGCTCCAGCACGATGCGCTCGGCCAGACACAGGCCGATGCCTACGCTGTGGGTCTTTGTGGTGAAAAACGGATCAAAGATAAACGGCAGATTTTCCTCCGGGATACCCATTCCCTGGTCGCGTACGCATAGTATCGCCTTGTCTCCGGCGTGTTCGCAGTTGAGATCCAGAACCACGGGCGTATTTTCCGTGGCCTCCACTGCGTTACGCAGGAGTTCCTGCAAGGCGTTGCCCAGCAGTATGGGGTCGGCCTGCACCAGGCAGCTCTGGACCGACAGGTCCAGACAGACCAGGACGTCGGGTTCCAGAAAAGACAGCAGCTGATCAGCGTTTTTCGGCAACCATTCTCCCAAATCCAGGGCGTTGCCCTTCAATTTGGGCATCCCCGCGTAGCGTTCCACGGCCCGAACCACACTTTCCAGACGACGCAGTTCTTCCATGATCACCTGCAGTCGTTGCGTATTTTCCGGACTGCTCGCCTCCTGCAGCAACCGGCCTGAAAAACCGCCGATGACCATCAGCGGATTGCGAATCTGATGGGCAACGGAAAGGGCCAGCTTATTCAAGCCCTCTGTCCGTTCCTCCTGCAGCCGGTTCATGGCCCGCAGTATCTCTCGCTCACGTTTATAGAGCTGATGCTTTTCTGTGATATCGGCAAAAAGCAGCAGCACACCAATCATTTCTCCGTCGATACTCAGATAAGATGATGTAGCCGAGAGCCGCCTTTTGCCCTTTGTGGGGTGAAGGTAGGGCACCTCGCGACGCAGATCCACCATCTCGTGGAAAACCACGTCTATGATGACCTGATTGAAAGCGACGTTTTCCTGCAAGGAAAAAAAGATCTCCCCCCAGCCTTTGGCCTTGAGATCCTTGATGCTGTACCCCAGAATATCTTCCAGCGCCTTGTTGCCCACGGTGATATTGCCCTGCGGGTCGATGACGAGCAGTCCCATGGGCATGCTTGTTATGATGCTGTGTACGATCAGCGTGTCCAGCTGTTCCATCCGGGGTCCTTCCTGATATTTTGCCACATTATAGCAGCTCCGGACCAACGGGTAAATCAGGATGCACTTTTTTTACGAGCCCCGCGCACACCGAAATTCTTGGTTTGCAATACTTTGATTTTTATACGATGATGCAAGGATATTCCATTTACCGCAGCAACACGAGCGCACAAGCTTTATCAGCATGATTCGATATACTATTTCTCTCACCAACGGACGCCAGATAACTACGCGGCCTGAAATTCTGCAGCCGGGCAACTGCATCAGCCTCATCGGCATGGCAGGCGCCGGCAAAACAACCGTGGGAGCCAGCCTGGCCCGACTGCTGGACTGGGCCCATCTCGACACGGACCGAATGATCGAGGCCTATTACGCGCGCCCCTTGCAGGAAGTCCTGGACTGCCTGCATCTGGAGCAGTTCCGTCTCGCGGAAGAACGCGTGGTGGCTTTGCTGAACCTCAAGCGTACGGTCATCTCCACCGGCGGCAGTGTTATCTATGGCCCTTATGCCATGGACAGACTGCGCCAGCTCGGTCCTGTCATCTTTCTCAAGTCCGGGCTGGAAACAATAGCCGCCAGACTTGGGGATATCAGCAACCGCGGCCTGGCAAAATCAAACTCGCAAAGCATCGAAGACCTCTACAACGAGCGTATGCCCTTGTATGAGGCCTCCGCCCATTTTACCCTGGAAACCAATGGCATGACCCCGGAAGAAATCTCTTCCCGCATTCTGGATTGGATCAGCGAACCCTCATGAAAAAGAAAAGAAAACTCTTCGGACATTTTCAGCACCTGGCCGACCTCTA
Source organism: Desulfovibrionaceae bacterium (assembly GCA_963667575.2). GTDB lineage: Bacteria > Desulfobacterota > Desulfovibrionia > Desulfovibrionales > Desulfovibrionaceae. The sequence continues at coordinate 154,263 of CAXXHY010000025.1, forward strand.
CTCACGCATGGACGCCGCCTACGACGACACCACGCGCGATCTGGATTTCTCCTGCACGGGATGCCCCAACAACTGCTGTACCAGTTATTTTCAGCATCACACCTACATCGAATGGGCATATCTGTGGAAAGGACTCCGCCAACTGCGCGAAAAAGACGAAGCACGCGTGCAGGGATATCTGGATCGCGCCGAAGCCTATGTGCAGGCCGCGCGCAATGCCTTGTCCCAGGGCATGCGCCCCAGAGTCATGTGTCCGCTCAACGACGACGGACGGTGCGGCATTTACCAGTTCCGGCTGATGATCTGCCGTATGCACGGCACGGCCAATATCCTGCGCCGCCCGGACGGCACCGGCCAGCGCTTTCCCGGCTGCTTCCGCTATGAGGAATCCGTACAGAACATCGCTGAACCGCCCTGTCTGGACCGTACGCCGCTGTACGCCGAGCTGGCCAGGCTGGAAATGGACTATCTGGGCGCACGTATCCGCCATTTGCCCAGGGTGGATTTGACTCTGGCCGAAATGCTGGTACAAGGACCTCCAAACCTGGGATAAAAACCGCTATCCGGAGTGACGGTCATGAAGCATACGGAATACACCGGACGCCTCTCTTTCCTGACAGGCTGCATGCTGCTGATGCTGCTGCCGCTTGTGGCCTCATGCTCGCACACCAGCGTACGCCACCTGAACCGGGAAATCTGGCGAACGGGCGGAATGCAGACCCTGGAGACAAAATTCTGGCGTTTCGAATTCGAAACCACTCCCACACAGGACCAATACGAGGTAAGGGGCCGAGCCTATCTCATCAAGGGGCACTATCCCGAATGGACAGACTCCATCGATGAGTTGTGGTTCGCAGTTTACCTCAACGACAGTCTTGGTCGTGTCATGGCCAAAGACCTGCACGTTTTCCCGGCCATGGCTCTGACTCCGGATAAGGGCATTCCTTTCGACTTTGTCCTGGAACCCGAGGATATCGGTTCGGGCGACCAGCTCTACATCACCTTTGGCTACAGAATGGTGCTTTCCGGCAAACGTGATCCCAAGGGCGGACGCGAAATATTTTTTGCCAATGAGGGCGCCATGACGCGCTTTTAATGGGATTCCGGATGCGACTTTCCCGCTTTCGCCGCCTGCGCTTCTGGTGCGTACTCCTTACCTGCGCTGGCGCACTCGGCTGGCTTGCTGCCTGCCAACCCGCGCGTATGGCCGTATCCCCGCAGCTCGGGCAACGTACGGAGGCACTGCAGGTACACGGCCGCCAGGATTTCTCGTTGAGCGAACGCTTTTCCTTTGGCAACTACACGGTCACATCCGTGGACAGAGGCTGGACCCGCCAGACATCCATGAAATTTCTCGGCCTGGAATATTTCCGAGCCTCCCAGGATATTGAATTTGTCGTCACCCACCCCAATGGCGAGCAATGGCAAGGCATCTGCGCCGTGGGCGTGGACCAGCACACCTGGCAGGCATTTTTCCCCAGGTCCGGATCCCAATTTTCCATAGAATATGCGGGCAGTGAAAGTTATGTCTGCGGATTCCACCCGCCCAAGGGACGCCCCTGGTATCTGGCCATGAGCCGGGAACGGCCCGCCCACCTGATGCGCGGGCTGCTTCACGACCAGCGGAACAGCGTGAGCATTGCCGGAACATCCGAGCTGGCGGAAACCATGCTGCCCCTTGCCGATCCTTCCGGATACCGTTTTTTCCAGGGCAAACAGGAAATCGCCGCCGTGGACGTCATCAACGAGGGCTGTGTCTATCTGCCGCGCAACGATTCCTCATGGCATGCGCCGCTGGCCATGGCCTCCACCGCTCTGCTGCTTTACAACGACCTGCGCAAATAACACGACCCCGGATAGCATCCGCACTTCCATTGCTGCTTCGAGACGGTATTGCCCCTAAAAGGCTAGCCCACGTATTGATCCAGTCCCCAGGGGCGGGGATCCAGGCCAAACCGGGCGCGGAGCCTGTCTTCCAGATCCATGCAATAGGCCGGAGCTTCGGGAGCGTCAGGAGCCGGGGCCCAATCGGGCCAGCCCTTGTCCGTGGCGCGGACATAGGGGCCGGGCTTGGCTTCAAAAATCACCGTATCCGGACTCAGAGCCATAATCGTATGCCATGCCTCCGCGCGAATATCCACCCCGTAAACGCCGCGCCGCGCATCCAGCAGCACATAATCATCATCCGCCACACTGCCGTCCAGGCCGAACAGCACCACGCCCAGCAGTCCGCGCAAAATAAAGATGCTCTCCCCTTTGGGCGGATCATAATGACGATGCGGACGAATGTAACTTCCGGGCTGCATTATGTTCAGCATCCGGTGCAGTGTGTCCGAATCCCCGGTATGAAAATAATGGATTTCCCTGTGACGAAAGTTTGCCTCCGCGTCCGCGCACTTTCGGGTCACCAGGTCGTCGTCGATGATGGTCATCAGTTTATGGCCGCTGTGCGTGGCCATGGAATTGGCGCGGATGATCTGTTTGGGATCCATACCTGCTCCTTGAATTATTTTTTTGCACCCCCGGCACAATCCTTGGCCGGAATCTCGTACACTATATAGCCGTAAGCCACATGGTCCGTGGGCTGATACTCATTGCGCAGCCACGCGTATTTTTCTTTTGGCGCCAGCACCCCGGTAAGCAGATTGCTGTCCACCACCACGAGTCCGCAGCAGCGTTCCTCGGGGTTGAGTCTGGCGTTGGGATGTGTTCGAAAAAAACGTTCCAGATACCGCCGGTTTTGCCCCCATTCCAGGTTGGAATCCGCCAGCAGCCGCCAGTTGTTCTTCCGGTCCCAGGACAGCTCATTGAAATAGGACACGAAATGGGGAAAATACGACCCCACGGAAACCACTTGCCAGATCAGCAGCAACGCGACAGCTGCCTGGCGAATCCTGAAAGCACGTCCCTTGGGGCTATCCTCTGCCCGCAGCAGGCTTCCGCAAAAAATCAGCACAAAGGGGCTGATCACCAGCAGATGACGGATGCCTATCTGCGCGTTGTTGTAGAAATTCAGAATCAGCAGATACACCGCCGCAGGGCAGAAAAGAAACCATTCGCGTTTCCAGAAATCCGCATGCCCGGACCTGCAAGACCAAAACAGCGCCAGGACAGACAGCAGCAGCAAAGGCAGGGGAAATTTATACAGCGACGCCCAGAGGTAATAATTTTTGAAGCCCCCCCTGCCCTCGGAAAGATTCTTCAGCTTGCCGCGCAAATAGAGCTGCCCGAAGGTCTGGCCACTTTGTTCGTGGGCTTTCACCATGTCCAGACCACTGAGGAATGCTGACGGCAGAGGCAACGGAATTTGACCCAACAGTCCGGATTCCTTCTGCAAATTGCGGAATAAACCGCTTTCGAACGAATAGGAATCCAGCGGACGCAGGGTTCCCTGAAACAAAAAGCCCGCATTGAGTACAAACAGGGCGCTGCCCGCGAAAAGCAGCAACTGAATCAATGCAGCCCGTACTCCGGCGAATCCTCCCGCACGGAGCGTACGCAGCGTATGGGGAACAAAGGGAACAAGCAGCAGCACATCAATAATAATCAGATACGCGCTGCTGAACTTGGCGAGTTGCGCCAGGCCGAGGCTTGCTCCAGCCAGTGCGCTGCGCCCGGCTCCGGGACGCATGCAGAAACGCCAGAACGCGTATCCTGCCAGTACGATGCAGCCCATGCCGTAGATATCCGTGGTCACAAATCTGCCGTGGGCCAGAATATTGGGGCTCAGGACATAAAGCCCCAGGCTGAGTAATGCGGCACGCGGGCCATACAGATCGCGACACCAGAAAAAAATCAGCAGTCCGAACAACAGGGTGGCCAGAATTGTCACCGCACGCCCGGTTTTTACGGCAAGCTGCGTACGTTTCGCCTGAATGGTCCGGGCGCGTTCTTCCGCAGGCAGGTCGTCGTACGCCGGCAGAAGCGAAGTCTGCAGTCCCAGCTCCCCCAGCAAAGGCCACGCAGCGGCGTTCAGGGCGGACAAGGGCATCTTGCTGTCGTCCATTACCTGCAGACGTCGCGAATCGGATGCCAGAACCCGTCTGCCATAGTCCCAGTGGGCCTGCTCGTCATAACAGAGTGTCTTGTACCAGACCGAACTCGCAAGCAGCGCGCACATGACGCTCAACAAAGCGCAAACCAACCAAAACGTACGGGGCATCTTATGGGACCATCTCGTATTTAGTAATTGAAGCGGAAGTTCAGTAACGCCCGTTTCCGCAGCATTCACCGCTGGCACGGGCTATGGCCCGGTCTTTTTGTACTCGATGCAATGAAACTGCAATTTTTCCTCACTGAGCAATGGCAGCAACCACCAGACCCGCAACAGACATTACAGCCTTTCTGCGGATGCTGCAGCCTAAATAAATATCCCCCTGCTGTCACCAGCCCGCCGTGCCGGAAATGTCACTTTCCTTTTTCACTTGAGGGGAGTACGCTTAAGCACGTTGTCGTCTTGTCTTGTTGTCTCAGTACAGACGGATGTTCCACATTATTCCAGGGGGAAACCGTGGTACCGTACGCCTCTGATATTGAGGAGGTCATCATCCAGATGACCGAAATGCTGCGCAGCTATTTTGACCTGCCCGAAACACCCCGGCAACGGAACTGGTGGGTGCTGGTCTGCGGCGAGCCCCTGGAGCCGGATTCTTTTGCCGAAAGAGACAAGGCCCGGGACCGCTTGCGGCAACAACTCATTCTTTGCGACATCGTGCTTCAGGAATATGTCTGGATCTGGGACAGCACCAACCGGGTCCAGTTGCTTGTCCACCAATTTGCCAATCGAGATGATGCGGAAATCAAGGCTGCAACCTTGAGGGAAAAAGGCCTGAAGGTTCGTGTCATCCGCGAGTGGGACAATGACGGTCCTCTCGACAAGGAACCTCTATGAGCGATGATACGTTGAGTCTGCAGGAGTATTTCGACCATGCCTTGCGCGAAATATACAGTCTTGAAGAAATGCTGGCGTCATTCGGGCAACAGCAGACCGCCGACGTGCTGCACAGCGTTGTGGAAATGGCCTTTGCCAAACTCTCCGACGCCGGCTGGATCATCGAGCGGGATATCGGCCAGATAGTGGTCCGGCTCAACGAAAACGGCGAACCGAGCAACGCCATTCTGAGCGCCAAGCCCAGTGAAGAATCGCTGCAATAATCTTCCTGACTTCTGCTAGCCCAACAGATCCAGAACCCTGCGCAGATCTCGGGCCAGACTGGCCGCACGCTGGTAACGCCTGTCCCTGTCCTTTTCCATACTTTTGCCCAGCACCTTGACCAGCGGAGTCGGAACTTTGGGATTGATCGCGCGCAGATTTTTCGGTGTGGCGTTCATGATCTGATTCATCAATGCCGCCATGTTCTCTCCCCGAAACGGCGTTTCACCGCAAAGAAGCTGGTAGAGCATAACTCCCAGGGAAAAAATATCCGAACGCCCGTCGACCTTTTCCCCGGATATCTGCTCCGGCGACATGTAATGGGGCGTTCCTTTGACCACTCCAGTCTGCGTCTGGGAAGTCGCGGTAATCCGCGCAATGCCGAAATCCGTTATTTTCACCACCCCCGAATTGATCAGCATGATGTTGGCCGGTTTGATGTCCCGATGCACTATGCCCTTTTGATGGGCATAATCCAGGGCGTCGGCAATGTCCGCGCCGTACAACAGGACGCGCTGCAACGAGAGCAGATTCTCCTTTTTCACGTAGCGTTGCAGATCATGGCCTTCGAGGAATTCCATGGCGATATAGGCCAGGTCGTGCTCCTCTCCGGCATCGTAAATGGTGACGATATTCGGATGCGACAAGGTGCCCGCACTCTCCGCTTCCTGAAAAAAACGGCGCTTGAGCCTGGCCGTATCCTCGTCATCCAGCTCGGTGGGGAACTGAAAAGTCTTGATGGCCGTGGTACGATTGATCCGCGGATCTCTTCCCAGATAGACAATGCCCATGGCGCCTTTGCCCAGCTGTTTGAGCACTTCGTAGCGCCCCAGGGTCGGACGGGTGTCCGTAGTGGTTCCCAGCAAAGGGTCCGCCGTATCCGCTCCCAGAACCAGGGTCTCTCCCACCTGAATCAGGCGACTCTTACGCTCGCCCACGTCCTTGAATTTCGGATCATGGGCTTCGATGTGTTCGTAAACGGCCACTGCCTTGTGGAACTGGCGCTTGCGTTCGAAGTCCTGGGCCAGGCCATACAGAATGTCCTTCATACCATCATCCACGGGGCAACGACGGAACTTGTCGAACGCCATTTCCAGACGCCCCTGTTCCTGGAAGGACAAGCCGAGCATCCGTTTGGATTCCGCGGACTCCTCCTCGACTTTTTCCTTGCCCACTTCGGTGGCAAAATACTTCAGACTGACCACGCCGAGGTAGCCCACAACCAACTCCAGAAGCGGATAGGTACTGGTTACCCACATCCCCTTGCCCACGAACAGATACACGGCGCCCCCCAGGATGGCGCCAAAACAGACCAGAAAAAACAGCCCTGCGAACAAGGCTTTCAGCCGGGGAAACACAATGGTGACCAACACCCCCACAAACAATACGCAGCACAGTTCCGCAAGAGGAGCCCAGTCCGGCTGGACAATGAACCGCTTGTTCAGGATGGACCAGAGCGTGTTTGCGGAATATTCGCTACGTGACATCAAGGGATCCGTGGGTGTGCTCAACGGCTGGCCGATACCTGCGGCCGAAACTCCCAGCAGTACGATCTTGTTTTTGAAGGGAGTCCCTTTGATCTTGTCCGAAATCACGTCGAAATACGAATAGTGGGTAAACGAATCCTGCGCGCCCTTGAAGCTGACCAGAAATTCAGAAGTCATAGTCAAGGGAATGGAGGTCTGTCCGATATCCACGGAATTGCCCAGATTCACGGTTATTGCGGACACGGGCGTATGCAGAATATTGGCGGCGAGAACAAGCGGATAGGAAGGCAGAAAAAGTCCTCTGTAGCCGTACACCAGAAGCGCGCGACGCGCCACGCCGTCCATGTCCGGACTCAGATTCAGATGGCCGATGCCTGCCGCCGCATTCCGGAGGTCAGACAGCGGCATCAGCAATTCCTGTGCGCGCGGATACGGGGCTCCATTCTGGTTCAATGCCTGCATGGAGAACTCCGCGGCATGGGTATCCGGCTCCAGCCCTTCGTCCACCACCAGGGAACGGACAAACACCATGGGCAAAACCACATTGCCCGCCTTTCGTACGGCGTGCGACAGAGTGGCGTCATTATCCATGCTGCTCTGCAGTTGCGAAAGCAGCCCCATGAATTCAACTTCCTTGGGATTGTCCGGGTCCAGCACTTTCTGACTGAAAACGGCTTCCAGTTTTTTGAGGAGCTTGAGCCCGCTGTTTTCTTCGGGCTCGAGAAACAGGATGTTCAGGCCGATGAGCCTGGGCTGGCCGGCACTTATCTTTGCCAGGCCATCGCTGATGACGGAACGCGGCCAGGGCCACCGGCCGATTTTTTCCAGCGAATCATCGTCTATGTCCACAAGCACGATGTCGCTTTTGGAGGCCGGTGTTTCCAGCATGCGCATACGCAAATCATAAAGCTTTAGTTCAAGCGCATCGATGAATTCCACGCGGGCATAGGTAAGCCAGAGAAAAACCAGCGTGATGGCCATCCCCAGAAACAATACGGGATGCCGCCTGATAAAGCCCATACATCTCCCCCATGTGTTCCCCAACCGCCCCCGGAGCAGGGAGTTATTTGAGAATGAACTTGAACTTGCTGGTGCCTATCTCCACCTGATCGAATTCTTCCAGTTTGACGGATTCAGTCACCGATTTGCCGTTCACTTTGGGCTTTGACATGCCGCCCACGTAGCTGAGGTAATAGCCTTCCGGTAGCTTGCTGACAGTGGCCGCGGTTTGCCCCACTGTAAAGCCGCTGACAATGATGTCGTTGGAAAAATCCTTTCCGATCTTGGTGAGCTTTTTGGTCAGCGGCACCTCTCCCTGCCCGCCTTTCAGATAGGAGAGTATGGCGGGAGCCTGTTGCTTGGGCGCCGTAGGGCGAAATTCGCCCGTATTGAAGACCATGGTCTGCTCCATGTCGTCGTCCACTTCCAAGGCAAAAACCTCTTCTTCCTCCACTCGAAATTCCAGGGTGTGCTTGCCTATCCGGATAACGTCACCATCCTGCAGCCAATGGGAGGCCACGGGCATTTCATTGACGAAAGTCCCATTCTTGCTGCGCAGATCAGTCAATAAAAACCCTTCTTCCATGGAATCGACTTTGGCATGCGTCCCTGAAACAATGAGATTTTCTATGATCACATCGTTGGAATTCTTTCTGCCGATCGTCAGAGTTTTCCCTTGCGGAAGCGGGTGTTCAGTCTGCACGTTCCCTTCGTACATGACTTTCAAGGTGGCCATTCTCCCTATTCCTCCTGTGTCGAAGATGACGCCGGACTCGCTGAATCATTTACCGAACAACTTGCCGAAAAAACGGGTCAGACCGGAAAAACGCTGATCCTGTTTCCTGAGTCTGAGAACAATCACCGTAATATTGTCTTCTCCACCGCGTCCGTTGGCCAGTCCCACAAACAGACGGCACGCTTCTTCCGGAGAATTGCTCATCACGATATCCAGCATTTCATCGCTTGTAACCTTGTTGGACAGCCCGTCAGAACAAATGACAATGCAGTCATCATCAAAAAATTGCGTTTCGTAAACGTCCGGCCAGACCACCTCTTCCGTACCCACGGCACGGGTCAGCATGCTTTGATACCGCCGGTCGATGTGCAGGGCCTTTTCCGGATCAATGACCGACAATTCGGCCTCCACAGTGTGCATCTTGGAAAGGGGGGCGATTCTGCCGTCTCGGATCAGATAAATGGGACTGTCGCCCACATTGGCCGAAATAATGGTGTAATCCGTACAAAGCACGCAGGCCACTGTGGACCCCATTCCTCTCCGGTTCAGGGAAGTCTGCGCATCATTGTACACAGCGGCATTGGCTTCGCGGATACTGGTCAGCAAGATATTGGCTTCCGTGGAAAGTGAATCGTCCGACTCACTGGGGACCAATTGAGCGCCTTCCTTCAGATAGCGTTTCAGAGCGGCTCCCATGGTTTCCACTACCAGGCTGCTCGCCACTTCTCCAGCAAGATGGCCCCCCATGCCATCCGCGACCGATATAGGAACGCAAGGCCGTGTCCAGGAGGTAGCTGTCCTCATTGGTTTCACGTTTTTTGCCCACGTCCGTTTGGGCCGCTGATTCGATAATCATCCACTCCCCTCTTTCCTGAGCACAATCCCTAAAAGGGCCAGGGCAGGTCTAATCCCGTTTCGTTTATAACCCCTTTTCCTCTGTAAACTATGTAAATAAATACAAAGGATACACATTTTAAGCAACCCTTATTCTCATTTTGTCCGGTAACTGCTATACTTAAAACTTCTGTAAAACCCTGCGGGAACGTCTTGACAAAAATGACAGGATACAACAAAGGTGTCTCACTCCTCCCGTACCGTATTTCATTCAACCGGAGTTAGCATGAAGTTTTTGATTTGTTGTCTACTACTTTTGTCTTTTTTTGTATTCACTGCCACCCCAGGATTCAGTCAGGATACCAACCCCGCGCGATACATCTCCGAATGCTGCTCAAAATAGCAGCCCGGATGAAAACAGTTTGAACAAATACTCCGAACTGCATACCTCGGTCATGGTTTTCGGAGGGTTGCTGACCAGAAGGAACTTTTCCCAACTGTATGACGGTCCCGTCAATCTGGTGGACACCAACATGATCGGCCTGTCCGTCTCCCAGGAACTCTTCTCGGTTGGCGACCTGTTCAATTACCATCCGCTGGATCCGCTCAAGTTCGAAGTGGAAGGGATGGGAGTCTACCACTTCGGTCACTGGCCAGAAGACCAGTATTTTGCAGAAACCGTTGGCCTCATGGCCATTCGCTGGCACAAATTCCCCTGGGAAAGACACCTGCTCACCACTGTAGGTTTCGGCGAAGGCGTCTCCTATGCCTCCGAGGAACCCTCATATGAAGTTGAGCTCAACGACAAGACTGCCAATGTCCTGAACTACCTGATGTTTGATATCACCTTCGCCCTTCCGTCCTATCCCGAATGGTCTCTGGTGTTGCGAATCCACCACAGGTCCGGTGTTTTCGGATTGATCGAAAACGTCACCGGTGGTTCCAACTACTTTACCATGGGCCTGAAATATACCTTTTAGGACCACTCGCGAGTCTTTTCTGCTTTTGGCCCGCTTTCTGCATTTTCTATTGCGTCAATCTTTTGCTATTTTTTTGACTCGCAAGGAGAATGCACCATGGCCCGAGCACTGCAGCCAAAAGCCCCTGGAGCCAGAAAAATCAGCCGCAAGGAGCTGGTTCTGGCCTTGCTACGCGGAGGAATCATCGACCAAAAATCCGGCGCTCTGGACAGGGCCATTCAACGGTTTTCCAAAGCCCTCACCATAGCGCCGGAACATCCAGCCGGGTATATGTTTCGTGGATCCGCCTGGGAAAAAAAAGGCGAACTGCAGCGCGCCATTGCGGACTACAACGCCGCAATCCGACTGGATCTTTCCCGCCCGGAAGGATACTATCGCCGTGCTATGGTCTGGCAACGGCTGGGCATGATTTCACGCTCCAGCCTGGATTTCCAAAAAGCCGCGGATCTGGACCCCCAATACGCACGCAAAGTAAATCCCGATTCCGCATGATACCCGTCCTCCCATTCTATGAAGATAATCGTACTGAACGGCCCGCGTTTTGCGGCTCCTCTCAGAGCTTCTGGGCATGAAGTACGCTCTTACGGCGAACAGCAGGGCTGCGACAAACAGCTGGTCATTGCCGAGCAAAGCATCAACAAGGTTCTGGAACTGGCCGGATTCGAGCCTGACCTGATATTGTTCGAAGTCTTTGGCGGCGTGACGCCATTTTTCAGGGGCATAGAACACTGCCCCTATCCCATGGCCGCGTACGCCCTGGATTCGAGCATCAATCTGTTCTGGATGCGTCATTATCTGACGCTGTTCGACGCCGTATTCGTGGATCAGGCGGACGCGGCCCATCTGCTGCGACGCGCAGGCATACGGGCCGTCTGGCTTCCTCTGGCCATCAATCCGGACCTGTATCCATCCCGCCCCCCTGACGAGGAACCGGAACACGATATCGTCTTTGTCGGACGCATGACACCCGGACGCATGAAACGCCGGAACTGCATAGAGCTTCTGCAGCGGCACTTCTCCGTACATGTGGTAGGCAGGCAGGGGGATCCCTGGCTCTCAGAACCGCAAATGGCCGCCCTGTTCGCCAGGTCGAAAATTGTCCTGAACGAAAACCTCTTCTGCGGCGTCACCATGCGCGTGTTCCAGGGCATGGCATCGGGCGCAATGCTGCTCACCGAAAGCTCGGGCAGTGATCTTTTCGAACTGTTCGGAGACAAACGCCATCTCGTAACTTTTACTCCGGAAAACCTGCTGGAAAGGGCCGGCTACTATCTTGTTCACGACGACGAACGCAGAGCCATAGCAGCCGCTGGTCAGGCAGCTGTTTTTTCAAGTCATACGCTGCGGCACCGCGTCGAGACCATTCTGGAAAACTGCGCTCCCCTCATCGGCACCCGGCCGCGCAGGCGGCTCCCCTACCGGCTTTCCGAAGCCACTGCCGCGTACGCGCTGCTGGCTGAGCGTTTTTCCGACCAGGCCCCGTTGTTTCTGTCACGAGCGGAGCAGGCGGGGCATGCGGTGTTGCAGAATCCGCACATTCCCCGTCGTTCACGCGCGCTGGCACTCGAATCACTGGGGCGTTGTCTGATTACAGGCAATCATCCGCAGGATGCACTGGAACTCCTGTTCGAAGCCGGACACCTGGCGCCACGAAATCCATCTCCCTGCTTTCTCCTTGGTCACCTGCTTTTGAAAATGGGGCAACAGCAGCAGGCCATTTCCTTTTTTCAAAAGGGGCTGCGCCGTCTGGATTGCCCGCGACCTGAGCTTGTCGAGGCCGCGGACAAGCTCATATCCGACGGGCACTTCCATACGTCAAAGATCTGGGCCGCCTTGGCCAGAGTTCTGAATGCCTGCGGCAAATCATTTGATCCGGGTTTTACCAAACAGGCAGCCACGGCCCTGCCGGAAAGCGCGATGGAATATTTCCATTGGGCATTGGGGCAAGACAGAGGCGTGGAAGGACTCAAAGACCTGGCGGGTTGCTATGAGCAGGCGGGAATCTGGGACCTCGCGTACGTGACACTGCTTGAAGCGTTGGAGCTCTCCCCTGGCGATGAAAAACTCGCTGCGCGTTGCACCAGGGCGCATTTACTTTGCTACCGTCCGCATGATCCCCTGCTGCGAAGAGAAAAGGCATTGCAACTGCAACGTCTCCGCGCGAATGATCAGGGATCCTGATGAACTTACATGTAGGAACTCCAGTACAGGTAGCCGAGTGCCGCCACATTGGCGAGCACAAGCAGCCCGCAATAGAGCAAATGCAGGAAACGACTGCGTTCCAGCACGGTGACCGGTTGCCCCATTTCACGCAAGCACTGCTTGCAATACATGGAATGGGCGCTTTTTTTTCCCCCGCAACGGGGACATCCTATTTCAATATACATTTGGCGCTCCTTGCTGGAGTAACCCCCACACTCAAGCATTAGCATCGTTCTGGATTAATTGCAAAGTTCAGACCGAATATCCAAAGATTCTATAGAAAAACTCCGTACTGCTTCACCCGGTCCAGCGCTGCCACACAATTTTCTCACAGCTGAAAAAGGCCTGTTGAGATACTGGTACGCAACCTGCATCAAGCCCGGCAGAAATGCACCTGAAATGGGGAGACAGAGCATGTACCGTTATCCAGTCATCCTCCTGGCCCTTTGTTTGGCGCTTCTGACCGTTCAAGATGTTCAGGCGGAAAAATCGGATCTGCAGAGCAGTTATTCCGTGCTTGTTGTGGGTGATTCGCTTTCCATCCCGCTGGGGGAAAGGCTTGAAGAATACTTCAACCTGCGCCCCGGCATCGACTTTCACAGGCTGGGCAAAGTTTCCAGTGGTCTGGCGCGTCCGGATTTTTTCAACTGGGAATCCAACCTCCGCTTCATGGCAAACCGTCATAAACCCGACGCCGTATTCATCATGATCGGCACCAATGATACGAAAAATTTGACGACCCCCTCCGGAGTCACCCGGACATTCGGAGCCAGGGGCTGGCAAAAGGAATACATGAGACGCGGCCAAAGGCTGTTGGATATCTGTCGTGGAGCCAATCCTGCTGTATCCATTTTTTGGATTGGAGCGCCGGTCATGGGCAAAAGCCGGCTCGATAACGATGTTCAGGTGGTCAACCAGGCCCTCATCAAATTGTGCCAGGGCAACCCGGATTGCACCTATGTGGATACCCGCGAGGTACTGGCCGACGCGCAGGGAAATTTCATGTCGCACCGCGTTGACGATGACGGAACCAGTATCCGCCTCCGTGCCAAAGATGGCGTCCATGTCACGAAAGCGGGCTCCTTGTTGCTGGCAGATCGCTGTCTGGAAACTGCCATATTCACCAGCAGCCGTGCCCCGAAAAGCAGCCCTGCGACGCGGACCACGGGCAAGTCCATACAACGGGCCCGAACATCGGAACCAGTGGTGCAAGCGGCAGTGGCCAAGGCCGTGATCGCGGACAACAATACCACAAACTGGTTCTACTCCATCCAGGAAAGCTCCTGGATGCACTTTGAGGAAGCGGCGCGACGCGCCCGCGTATTGCAGCATAGAGGCCTGCCGGCGCGGGTCGCCACGGTGAACCTGGGCGCACGCGGAATCTGGCATCGGGTCATGATAGGCTCCTTCCGCTCACTCCAACGCGCACGGCAGGAAAAAAGGGATCTGCACGCCATCCACAAACTGGAACATGCGTTGATCATGAAAATGAAAAGTGCGGCCTGAGAGCACACCTAGTCAGGGGCTTTACGGCAAAAAATCAAACGGCTGAGGCGGATGCGACACCTGCTGCAGGCTCGTCTTGCAACATACGCTTGCAGCACACGTCGGATTTTTTCTGATTGAAACGCCCTGCAGCAGCGCAAAAAAGAAAATAATCTGCGCTGCGCAGGACTGGACAGAGACACTTTCGATCAAACAGTCAGCACATTGCCGCCCTGCTTGATCCATTCCGTGAGCATGGAACCTACATGAAAGACTTCAAGCCCCAACGCGGCAAGACTGTCACTGACTCCATAATTGTCCGCGCAACGTTTGCAGACGACTATCCGGAGGCCACCGACCAACAAATTCCGAACGTCTTCCTGCAGTTCGGCATTATCCGCCAGCAGTCTGACGGAGGGGCCCCAGACCAGGATCATCACCTGTGACCACCAGCCATTGAGCAGGCTGTTTTCAGAATACATGAAGGCCATCTGGCGTGCCACATCAGGATCATTGGCTGTCCAGATCACCATGATTCCCTGTCCGGGAATCATGTCATTTTTGGAAGAACTCATTGCGGTCTCCACTTTTTTTTAAAAGGTCCCCCCGCTATGTTTTTTCGTCTTCAGGATCTTTTTCGAGGAAAAAGAAAAATGCGTATTGGTGGCCCAGGCCTCGAAACTATCCCCATGCCAGACCGGAAAGGTTTCCCGGTAATCGGAGGGAGGCCCCAGAACCTCTTTTAAAACGGCGTACATGTCCTTCTCGTACTTTGCGTTGTACTTGAAGGAAATCCCATAAAAGACTTCATTGAAAAATTTGTAACGCAGGAGCTGCAAAGGAATGTCCCGTATGCTCTTGTTGGCTCCCTTGACGGCGCAATTCAAACGTTCGCCAGGCATTTCGATGCATTGGACAAATTCCATCTGCAATCCGTCTTCCATTTCCTCCTTGGACATCCCCCAGGAAACGCCCCGAAACCCTTTTTCCAGGCCGGCGCCTTCAAGCGCTTCGTTGGACTGCGCAGGTACCGCATCGGGAGCAACGGACGATTGCGTAACGAATGTCTCCCCAGAGAAAGGGTATCCCCATTCGATTTCCAAAGCGGAAACAGGGCTTGCAAAGCAAAGGGCTGCAGCCAACAACATAAAGCAATTCAGAATGTTACGAGAAAATAAATACATACGGACATACTCCATTGACAGATTGTCGGATCAAATTCTCAGAACTGATGCAGCTGTTCCTTGTCCTCCTGCCAAAAACTGACATTGAAAAAAATTGTTACTCCAGAAAACATGCTTAGTCAATAAAACATATACAATTTCATATTGTTACATCATAGAGAATATTTATTCTATTTATTCACTCATGCATATTGATGACTTGCATTAGTTGCGACGTTACACTACAGAATACGGACACAAGACAGTGCTTTTTTTTCACCATCCAGGTTGGCATTTAATGCAATTTTAACGATTAAAAACTTTTTTTTGCAATTCATAGCGAGTTGTTATTTGTTCCATTTACTGTTGTTTCAATTTGCAAGAAGAATAACAATCAATGATTGCTGTAATTGTCATACATTCCCTTACTTCGTGAAGGAGAGATCCGACATATTTCAGCAATTTCTTGTCTCAAAACCTTTTTTAACTTCCTTGTTTGGGATTTTACTTTTCTCTTTTCGAAAAGTGTTCTATAAGGTATGATACTTGTTGCCGTAGGGACTAATTCTCTAGGTATGTTTTATACAATCGGCAACCTGTCGCTGAAAGGATAAGAATTCTCCAGGGGGACGCATGGCCCAGACAAATATTCTGTTGGAATCCGGAACAAATGAATTTGAAATTGTTGAGTTCTATATTGACGAGGAAGGTATCGACGGGAAAAAATATCGAGGCTATTATGGCGTCAATGTTGCCAAAGTCCTTGAAATAATACGAATGCCCTCGGTCACTGAAATGCCGGAAGCGGGACATCCCTGCCTGCTTGGAGCATTCAACCTGCGTTCCAAGGTCGTTCCCCTTATCGACCTGTGCATATGGCTTGGCAAACAAATGGAAGCCACTCATTCGTCCAAGGTAATCGTCACGGAGTTCAACTACGTAATCAACAGCTTTCTCGTCTCCGGCGTTACCCGCATTCACCGCTTGAGTTGGGACCAGGTGGAACCGCCGGACAAGTACGTTTCTCAATACAGTGAAGGATCCATTACCGGCGTAGTCAAATTCGATGACCGTATCGTGCTGCTCCTGGACATGGAAAAAATCGTCGCGGAACTGAACCCCTCATTGGGATTGATTGTCGACGAGACACAGCCTTCCGAAGAATTGGGCGTGGACAAGCCGGTGCATGTACTTTTCGCGGATGATTCCTCCATGATCCGGAAAACCCTCACCAGAGGGTTGCAGCAGGCCGGATTCGAAGTGACCGTAGCCAGCGACGGACGACAGGCATGGGATATGCTTCTCAAAATAAAGGAAGAATGCGGAGACAAGCCCATCACCGATCTGGTGAATATCGTCATTTCAGATGTTGAAATGCCGGTCATGGACGGGCATAATCTCACCAAGCGCATCAAGGAGGACGCGGTGCTCAAGCATCTGCCTGTTATTCTGTTCTCCTCTCTGATTACGGATGCGCTGCGGCACAAGGGCGAATCCGTTGGTGCTGACGAACAGATCGCCAAGCCGGATATTGCCACACTTACCACAAAAACCAAAAACCTGATTACAAAAACGCAGGGGTTGCAATTTTAGCAAAGGACAGAAGCATGGAGATAAAAATGCCGGAAGTAGCTAAAAAGGGACTGCGGCCTGTAAAGCAGACCATTGCCATCTTACATATGACCAGTGGCAAAATCATTCAGGGAAGCATTTTTTATTCCAAGCTCGAAACAGGAAAAATTCCATCCATCGACAGGGAAGGCGTGGACTTCCGCCTTTCCGACAAATTCAGCAATGACGACCGCTTTGTCACTGTGGTGGATGCCGAGTACAAAACACATGAAAATGCCCAGGGTAAAAAATTTCCTGTCATTTTCGTCAACAAGGACCATATAGAGTTCGTCCGCCCAATGGAGAGTTGATCTCCAGGGCAATCACGCCTATTCTCTTTCTTTCAGACGGCTACTCAAATTTCACAAAAACAACAAAAGCAGACGTCTTTCATGACGCTGCTTTCTTTTTTTATTATGGACCACGTAAATTATTTCGAACTCATCGCCCGGCTCATGCCCCCGGAACAAAGCTGTTTCGCCCATTATGTTCCCCATGTCACCCTGGTGACCCAAAAAGCCCTGAGAACAGCAGACCGACTCGGCCTGTCCCAGGAATCCCGCTGTTTCATCGAAGAAGCGGCCATGCTGCATGACGTGGGCATCATTACCTCCGATGCTCCGGGTATAGGCTGCTTTGGTTCGCTCCCCTATCTGCAGCACGGTATCGAAGGCAGAATAATACTGGAGCAGGAAGGTTTGCCGCGACATGCGCTGGTGGCGGAGCGCCACCTCGGGGTGGGAATTACCAAAGAGGAAATCGCCGAGCACGGCTTTCCTTTGCCCCGGCGCGAGATGATGCCGACCTGCATAGAAGAGCGTATCATCTGCTGGGCAGACCTGTTTTTCTCAAAAACAACGGAAAAGCTCTGGCACGAACGCAGTGCGGATGAAGTACGTGCCAGTGTGACGCGCTATGGTGAACGTTCCGCCGCCACATTCGAAGAATGGAACCGCGAGTTTGCCGGGAGCTGAGCTACAGGGGATGCTGCTCAGCAGGTTATAATCCCGGATAGCTGTGCGAAAAACTTATCCTTTTTTTTCAGAATGGTCGCCGAGGCCATCCCCATCCTTGGCAGCACGCCGGGGGCCCAATTCTTCGAGCATCTGAACCTGAATTTCCTGAATTTCCAACAGTCGTTGCCACTGACGCAGCATCAGATGATCCAGCTTCTCGTTCAGGTGGCGGATTTCCATCTCGGCCTTGAGATTGACCTGGTAATCATGTTCGGCGCGCAGGCGGTCCTTTGACTCCTGCCTGTTCTGGCTCATCAGAATCACGGGAGCCTGAATGGCGGCCAGACAGGAAAGAAACAGATTGAGCAGAATAAAAGGGTACGGGTCAAAAGGGCCGGCCAGCAACTGCGTGGAATTCACAATAACCCAGGCCAGTAACACTCCGCAAAAACTGAAGATGAATGTCCAGCTTCCGCCGAATCTGGCAATACGGTCGGAAAAGCGCTCGCCCAGAGTCTGTACTTCGCTGAATTCTTCATTGAGATTGAGAGAAACCAGCTCGTGCTCATGCATGCTGCGGAGCACTTCTATTTCCAGATCATCCAGCTCGCCCTTTTCCTTTGTCAACAGCTCGGTAAGATAGCGTTCGCGATACAGCTGCAAATCGTGCAGGCAGATATACGCGCCGGATGAAAGCCCCGGATGCTCGAAAAGAATGAGTTTCTGCACCGCAGGACGGATCATATCCAGGGGGAAGCCCTCGGTCCGGAGCTTTTCTTGTCCGCAAACAGCGCAGGTAAAATGTTTTTTTCCTTGTTGCATGTACGTCAGTGCTCCTTTGAACTGGTTCCCTTTATCCCTCTGCAGTGATTTGTCCAGAAGCTCTGCCATCGCGAGAATCAATGTGTGTAAAAAATCCCCGGACTAACCGCCTCCAACTGGAGGAAAAAGGCCAAGCCTGTCACCGTCCGTAAGTACCGCGTCCAGTTCCTTGCCCCGGCCGTTGATGAAAATGATCCGTACGTCGTCAACCGGAATGCCCAGTTCGACAATGACGTCACGCACGGTGGCGCCTTCCGGATATTCCCTGTCAGGATCCGGTTCGTAATGATATAAGGTAGCGAAACATTTTACAGTCAGGCGCATGCTTCATCTCCTTCTGCCAGCTCGACGGAAAAAAGCAGCAGCTTGCCCAGCAGCGGAATATCCAGGGAATAGTTGCTCATGTTCAGCTTATGTCCCTTGATCTCCATACCGTCCGCGGCTTCCCAAAACGTATCGGGGAGCTGGGTCAGCACCTCCTGCAGGCGCGCGTCCTGAACAAGTACGCCCTCCTGCAGCAATTCTTCGCCAATTTCAGCAAGCAACAGATTGAAAAACTTGATCCGAACCTGCGCCTGGCAATTGGAGTTCTCGCACGGGCCGTCTTCCTGGCAGGCAGAAATGCCGTTGCGCAGGGAGGACAGTTTTCCCCCGCGGCGCATCACCGCTCCGACCAGTCCGGGCATTGCCGCGGACACGGCCACCACGTCTCCATCATGAATAAAGGATTTCTCCAGATTGTCCACCGGCTTGGAATTGAGAAAAACGGTTTGAATGCGCTGCTCCACGAACTCCTGATCAAGGCCCATTTCCCGAATAAGCACTTCCAGAACATTGCAGCCTTCCGGAACTTCCAGCAACACGCCTTCCTGCAGCAGACCATGCAGTTCGGTCAGCATGTTTCTGGGGACGCCCAAGAGGCGGATATGATCGTAGGAGGGATTGGCAGCGTCGGCGGATTCAGTTTGATTCGTGACCATGGAGGCTCTCCAGATAAAATTGCATGCGTGAATAAAACGGCGGCAAGAGGCAGAAGCCCTCTTGCCGCCGAACTCAACCACTCAATTCATTTTAGAGATCAGCCATGACTTTGTCGAGTTCTTCATCCGGCACGTCGAATGTGACATTGTGCGGAGCAAGTTTCTCGCGTTTGAAGTACATGGGCAGGCGATCATGCTTGCTGGTGAAACCGGCCGCACGGTTGAACTCCACCTCGTTTTTGAGAATGGATTTGCCGTATGCGGCAACATCTTCAGCAGTCAGATTCCAGCCGTAGAAGGCATTCAGCAGATCCACAAGGGCCTGGAAGGTTTCGGGCTGATCAAGCAGCGCAAAGGCAATGAACAGACACATGCCCGTGGCATCAACAGCCGCAGTGGCGATCTGCAGATTACGCGAAAGTTCCGCCTGTCCTTCGTTGGACAGAGGATCAACATCACCGCCAACCTTGAGAATGTTGGTGGCAATGGCGTATCCGGCGGTGTGGTCCGCACCCTGAGTGGTAGTGGCGTAGGTTACGCCGATGCCTTTGATGGCGCGCGGATCGTAAGCCGGCATGGCCTGATTTTTGACCACAGGAGCCTGCTCAATACCGTAGGCCTTGGCAGTGGCCGCCGTACCCATGCCGAGAATCCGGCCAAGGGGAGTCCCCTTGCCGACTTCATGGACCAGGTTGATGGCTGCTTCGGCATCGCCAAAGGGAACAACGCCGGCTTGCATGGCAACACCGATGGTGGATCCCATCTCAATGGTGTCCAGGCCGTAATCGTCGTCCAGGCGGTCCATCATGGCAATGGCGTCAAGATCGTCAATACCGCAGTTGCCGCCATGGGACCAGGTGGTCTCATATTCGGGCTGCTTGGTCAGATAATTGCCGTCCTTGTCATTATAAATGCCGGAACAACGGATAACGCAGCCGCGATGGCAACCGTGTGTAGGATTGCCGCCACGCTTGGCTTCCAGTTCGGCCTGAGCCTCTCCGCTGATCTTGGAGGTATTGGTCCACTGACCGTTGGAGAAGTTCGCGTACGGATAACCGCCCGCTTCGTTGATGATGTTGGTAAGAACGTTCGTGCCGTAGGCAGGAAGTCCTTCACCGGTTACAGGGTGCTTCTTGAGACCGGCGACAAAGCGCTTGTTGGCGTCCTTGTACTTTTCCGGATCGGCAGGTTCGCGATTGGAAAGTCCCGATCCATCCAGCAGAATGACTTTGATTCCCTTGGAGGCCATAACAGCACCCACACCACCGCGTCCGCAGTGGCGGGTGGGACGACCTTCGGGATCAGTGACGCTGATGGTGGAATTGGCCATACGCATTTCGCCGGCAGTGCCAACGGAAATCATGCAGCCGTTTTTCTGATAAACGTCGAGGAACTTGTCCATCATCTGGTAGTTGGTCAACATCTTCAGGCTTTCATCAATTTCCAATTTCACGCCATCTTTTCCGAGCGTCATCTTGTAGGGTCCGTCTGCAAGACCTTCAAGGACAATCGCCGCATAGCCGAGCCTGGCAATAATCTGCGCAGCCTGGCCGCCGGCGTTGGATTCCTTGATGGTGCCGGTCAACGGGCTCTTGCATCCGACGGACAACCTGCCGGACATGGCAGCCATGGTGCCGGACAGCAAGCCTGGAGCGATTACAAGCTTGTTTTCCGGTCCAAGCGCATGGCATTCGGCTGGTACTTCCTTGAATACCATAGCCGAAGTCAAGGCGCGGCCACCGAGGCCCTCGTAGTCGCCAAGCGGTTCTTCCCTAACCGCCGGGCCACCTGGGGCACTCATGTCGATTCGCATGATCTTCATGATGTTAAACTCCTGGGTTTGGTTATACTACCTTTATTACCTTAGCCTGAGCGATGGTATCAGGTTCGAAAAGCTCCTACAATACCACACCCCCCTGGATTACAAATTATTATGCTAAAAAAAACAACCTAGATAATTGGCTGAAATATTTCACCCTTTTTTCTATGTGAATTCATAATAATACAAAATAATGAATAAAATTTTATATTAATACATATACAACAACTGAAAATAAGCACATTCAATAAGTAAATAAAAATAGATCTATACTCAGCTCATACGGGTGCACAATTTCCCCTGGGGGGAGTCCTTTTGTCTTCTCTCCGCATGAATCTGCTCCCTGCAAATACAACAATCCTGAAGTTGTCCACTGGCACCATTTGCAGCAAGACAAACTCAGGAACACAAAAATATTGTGTTTAAAAAACAGATTGTTATAGCAAAAATAGAAACCGACAGCTTTTTCATAGAGTCAGCACCCCGGCACGCTGCAGGAGGACCAGGCGGAGACAACAGCAAGAATGCCATGAAGCAGGAATCTATTTCTGTTTTGACGCTGCCTTCCGCTCTATTAAGAATACCCGAGCAGTATAAAATACCGTGTGGGATTACAAAATGGATAACAACGAAAAAATGGAACCGCGTGTCCTGGCTTCAGTTTCCTGGAAAAAACCTTCTCAAAAGCCGGAAAAATTCGTACTGCACTTTCAAAATGACATTTATATAATAGATTGCAACAAATACGTGGAGGTTTCAAAAAAGATCTGCAATATCCTTTTTGAGGAGGAAAACATCAATGTGACTGTTTTGCCAGATGAAGTTCTGGAGGAGAAAAATGCAGGCTAAAAAAAATGAAAACAGATAGTATCCGGATTTTAAAATACACCGTAACATGCTTGCCTGAAAATACACATGTGCAAAAACAGCCGGCCAGGCAGATTTACCGTAATCTCCACGAGAGGCTTTTATCATTGCGTCCGGGGTATTTTATCCCGTATACTGTACGCAAAAATCCCGCTACCTGGGGAGAGTCGTATCCTCATGACCATGACACAAAGGATTTACCATTCATTCCAAACGCTCAAGCTTGAGCGCTGGCATGAAAAGTCAGCCCCGGACAGCAGCAAGACATGTGCTTCCGGGGATAACGCCTGCGTTGCGGGAATCCGGCACCAGGAACTATTCGTAGCGAACCGGCTGTTTTTTGCCGATCTCATCCGTCCGTATAAAGGGATTGAAGTAACCCGTGCCAACCTCCGGAAAGTCTCTGTGCAAACGCTTCAAAAAATTCGCCAGGCCCATGGCCGGCCCCATCCCGCCCTGTTTTGTGGCAAGCTCCCAGTACAGTTCGGGGTCAAGATTCAAATTTCTGAGCTGGATATAATCAACCCCGGTTTCTCGTATCAACGCGGACAGCTGTTCGTACTCCTGCTCCGTATCGCTTACACCCGGAAAATACAGATAGTTGAAGGAAACAAAGATTCCATTTTCCTTGGCGGCCAGAATGGTCTTTCTCACGTCTTCAAAACCATAACTTTTGGGACGATAATAGGCTTCGTACAACTCCCTTCTGGCACTGTTCAAGCTGACCCGGATGGAATCAAGCCCGGCCTCGGCCAGCATGGGCATGACTTCCGGTCTGCTGCCGTTGGTGTTGATATTGACCGTGCCGCTGCCGCCCTGCGTTCGGAACAGGCGCACTGCCTTGGCGATCAGCTCCGCTTCCATGAGCGGTTCGCCCTCGCACCCCTGTCCGAAAGAAAAAACCGGACGCGATTCACGCGACAGGTGCGTACGCATGACTTCAACTATTTCCTCGGGGCTGGGTTGAAAAGTGATTCTGTTCTGTGTGGAGGGGAATCCCGAATCATCCGATTGCAACGAAATACACCCCACGCAGGCGGCATTACACGTACGGGAAGTCGGCAATGGAGCCTCATAGCGTCCGAGAAACAGATTTCTTGCAGCCGGGCAGCAACTGCCAAGCGCACAATGACACAAATGACCTACAAGCCGGTTCTCGGGAAACTGTCTTTGCAGTTGTCGCGAACCCGTCTGTATTCTTTTTTTGGATATCCCGGTAAACACCTGGCGGATGTCGGTGTCGACCTTTTTGGCGCAAACCCAGAACTTGCCGGCGTCCCAACCAACCGCGGAGTAGGCGAACAACGGCAGAACAGGAACATCTCCCGCGGCGTCCGTGTGATACGCGGCATGCGCGCCAAGGGTGTATCCCGGACTCACAAATGCGGCCACTGCGAACTCTTCAAGCTGTTCGATCTTGCCTGTTTCGTCATCAAGCCCCAAGGCCCTGCGTTTCGGCAACAAAAAAAGTTCGCTTTCCTCCGGCAGGGGCACCAGTTCGTCCGGACGAGGCAAAGCAATGGTGTCTCCGCGACGGCAAAGCATCAGCAGATCGGGATGATCATAGATCGATCCGTCCTTGTCCGCATACAACATTCTGGGTTTTACTTTTCTACTGGCCATTTGTTTTGCAATTTTTATAGAGATGTGCTAGAAAAATTCTAACCTGTTTTTTGGAATAGCCTAAACTCACGCCTCTTGAAAATTTCCCGTGCGAGGTTTTGTATGGATCTTTTAAATAGTATCATGTCCGGCTACACGCCGATTCTTATCTTCATCTTCCTCTGCTTCGCGGCTTTGTTGATTTTTTTCATCAAACTCTCCCGAAGTCTGGAAGAACTCATCCGCATCGCACGGTATGACAGGACCGCCCTGATGGATCAGCTGGCCGTCATGCAAAGCTCTCTGCAAGACCTTATCTATTATCAGGCCGATGTTTGCAACATTTTGAGAGGTGTCAGCGAGGAAGATACTTCTACCCCTATTGAGGCAAACGATCAACCGTCTTTCCCCACAGAGGGTCCTGAACAGGGACCAGCCTATGCAGAAGGTACGCAGGCTTCCACTGCAGGGGCTGCTGCTGGCGCCCTTGCGGGAACCGCTGCCGGCCTGGTTGGGGGTACGATTTTATCCGAACAGACCCCCGGCACGGAAGACAGCGCATTCGGAGATATTCCAGATTTTGCGGACCTGGCCGACGATGCCGATATGATTCTGGATGACGAAATCGCTGAGGAACCCCAGGATCTTGATCTGGGCAACGACGACCTCCTTGGTGATTTCGACCTGACTCTGGGCGACACCATGACTCCGGACTCCGGCAACCAGGATGATTACGACGCCATGGCTTCTGAAACCATGGAATTCAACGATGAAGACTATGCGCAATATTCCACCGCACTTGCTGAAAAACAGGCCAAGGAAGATTTCAAAATCACACCGGACACCAGCGAATTGGACAAACAGATCGAAGAGCAGGATGATGACATGCTCACTTTCGACCTGGACGATATTCCCGATGAATCCGGTAATGACATTGCCCGTGAGGTTCCCGGACTAGACCTGTCCAGTGACAGTTTTTCCAAACCGGTGCAGGATGACGGTGAATTTTCGCTGAACCTGGGAGATGCCGGTACCGCCGAGACCGATTTCCAGGACCAGATGGTTCTGACGGAAGTCGGGGATATTTCCGATGTCCAGGGCCCCGACATGCTGGATCTTTCCGATGATCCCTGGAAGCCGCAGGAAGTTTCCGATGTAGAAGAACTGGAACTCTCTCTGGATGACGATGACCTGGAACCGGAATCTGAACTTGAACCGGCTTGGGAACCGCAACCAGAACCGGAATCTGAACCTGCACTTGATCAAGGCGAACTGGATCAGAGCGAACTGGTGGATCTCACTTTTCATGAAGAACCAGAAGCCCAGGTCACCATCGCAACCAATGAAGAAGATGACTCCGTCTACCTGCTGGATGAACCGCTGACCTCCGAGGACGAATCCCCAGCTTCCTTTGACATGCAGGACCTGGACCTGGGAGAAGCCATGTCGCCTGCGGCGCCCCTTTCCGAAGATGACGAACTGGACTTCGACCTGACCAATGATACCATCAAGGAAGGTCCTCCTGCGTACGAAACCATAACTGACGATGTGCTCAACGGTGATATCGTCATGGACTTTCCCACAGAAGCTACGGACGATACGGGCGAAGAAACTGAAGCAGCGGATGAATTCGATGTCGAACCTCAACAGATCGACCTTGATTTTCAGCTTGAAGACGAATCCGAATCTGACCAGGGAGCAATTATCCAGCACCCACCGCATGAACAGGAATTCGCCTTGCCCGGTATTGATGAAGACGTGGATGACGAATATGAGGACGACGAGGATGAGGATGTGATCATGATGGAGGATGACGATGCAGAAGATGACGATCACGACCTCGATCAACTCGTGGACAATCTCCTTGATGTGCCCGAAGACGTCTCCCACGATTCCGATACGGAAGACAACGCGGAACTTGAATCCGCTATCATCCTGGATGATGACGATGACGACGAACTCGCCGCCACATCTGACGATTCTGTGGCGGAATCCATGGTCCCCCAACCGGACGACGAAGACATGCTCCCGGAAAGTGACTTTGCTGAAGACGAGCTTGTAGTGGATGCCGATGCGCCCGAGCCTATAGAATTCAGCGATGCAGATGAGGACGACGAACTGGTTCTTGACCTTGACCAGTCCCCCCTGGCCGAAGCGCCTGAAACGGAATATAGCGAAGCCCCCCAGGAGGGCCTGGACGACGAAGAAATGAGCACTCAGGACATGATGCTTACTCTTGACGAAACCCTCGAGCTGGACCAGACCGCGGCACAGAAGCAGGATAGCGCCGAAGATGCTTTCGAAGGAACAGACGATCTGCTTACCGACAACGCTTCTTCGCATGAATTTCTGCTGGAAGGACTCATGGATCTGCCCGCACATGAGGACGAACACGACTTCTCTTTTTCGGGCGGACAGCCTGAAGACCCCTTCTCAATGCAGGATCTGGATATCACCATCCTTGATCAGGACGAGCATGAAGGCATCTCCCTGGACGGCGGGGAAGAAGAGGCGAGTGAAGAGGACATCGTTCTGCCCGACGTCTCATTCAAGGACATGCAGACCGATGACTCCGCAGGACATGCAGAGAACCTTCTGGAGCTCGAGACCGATGATCTCGTGGATGACGACTCCGATGACCTTGCTTTGGATCTTTCGGACGAAAAAGCCCCCAATGACTCTGCCGAACCGGATGATCAGACAAAGGGAAAGAAAAGCGCCAATATTCTGGATTTTATTATTGACCAATAGCCCCAGATGCTGCCGCATCTGATGGCATCAGAATCCGACAAACCGCCTGTCTCTAACCGGACAGGCGGTTTTCTTATGTCAGGCTGGAGATCGGAGGGCTTTGCTTGTCATCTGTTCCAGGCTGCCCAGCCTGTTATCCGTAAAAATCATAACCTGGCGCAAAAGAAAGATTTTTTTCTGCGATCATAGTGAAAGCGCTCTCTTGAAGGCATCTCCCAAAATTCAAGAGCCGCAAAATTTACTGTCAGCACGTAAAACGCGCAATATCATATTTACTAGCTAGATCTAAGACACTATAATATCGACTTTAGTAATAATTATAGACACATAAATAATAACATATTTTTTCTGGGGATACTCATATGACATCGAAAGAAGAAATACGCGCCAGACTCCAGAATTTTGAAACTCTCAGCAAAACCATAGACTGGAACCAGGTTCCGGGCAGCCTGCTGGAACTGAAACGTATCGCGGGAGATGCTGCGGCGCTCAGCCTTGTTTTTACCTACGGCGGCTGCCGTATCTATATGCCGAGTAATATCCGTCCCAATCATCCGCTGGTCGCCATCATGGGAAATCCTGCCTCAAAAGCTCTGGCAGAGGCCTATGGAGGAAGCCGGATCAATATCCCCAAAAAGGACACCATTATGCGCCAACTGCGGATCAAAGATATTCAATGCGACCACAACAATGGTGCAAGCATTGATTTTCTCGCAAGAAAGCACAACCTGAGCCGACGCAGGGTGCAACAGCTGCTCGCCCAATCACGCAATGGCCGCGATCGCATGACTGCTGAATAGGTTCCTGTTATCGGCTCAGTAGAATATACCAGACATCATGCGCGGCTGCTGCCCCCGAGCGTTTCAGGGTCTGAGGGATTGTTTGAGAGCCATGATACGCGCAAAGGATTCATCAATACGCGAACGGGGAATTTCTCCGCTGTCCACCATGTTTTTGACCATGGCGGCAACCTTCCTGGGGATGTCCGGATCGTAGCTCAAATTGTTTCCGAACAGCAGGATGTCCACCCCGGCATTGATGGCCAGACGGACAGTTTCCTGCAGGCCATAATACCCAGAAACGGCCTTCATCTGCAGATCATCCGAAACAACCACACCGTCAAATCCCAGCTGCCCGCGCAGTACCCCGGTGATGACCTTGCGAGACAAGGTCGCCGGATAATCAGGATCCAGTTTCGCATTGAAAATATGCGCCGTCATGATCATCGAACAGGCCCGCTGACTGATCAGCCGACGGTACGGCTCGAGTTCCAGAGGGGTCCAGGTGTCCGTGACATCGGCCATGCCGGCATGCGAATCGTTCCAGGCACTGCCATGTCCGGGGAAATGTTTCAGGCAGGCAAGCACTCCCCGGCTTTCCTCCCCGCGGATGAAAGCGGCAGCCTGAATGGCAACCTGTCCGGCGTCGTTGGAAAAGCTCCTTCCCAGTTTGCCGATCACAGGATTGTCCGGGTTGACATTGACGTCCACCACAGGGGCGAAATTCAGATTGAACCCCAGCGAATGCAACAGTTCACCTATTTGTGCGCCAACCTGTTGCGTATAGCCTGGATCGTTGCGTTTCCCCAGTTCTGCTGCTGATGGAAATGTGGGGAACCCGTATTTCGACTTGAGCCGGGCCACCTTGCCCCCTTCCTGATCCACAGCCACCAGCAGAGGAATTTCCGCGGCGGAAGAAAGTCCGTGAATCAGCGCGCTCACCTGTTTTTTATTTTTGATATTCCGTCCGGATTGTTTCTTCACCATGTCGTAGTCAAACAAAATCACACCGCCTACACGTCCGTTGCGAATATCATCCACTATCTGCCCCGTGGGCTGCAATCCTCGAAATCCCACCAGAAGCATCTGACCAATCTTGCTTTCCAGCGGAATATCCTTTTGCACTGCGTCGGCAGGCAGACATACGCATAACAGACTGCACAACAGCCCCAACAGGCCCACTGAAATCTTTTTTACAGAACAGATTCGAAAACAATCATGCATACTGTACTCATTCTTGTGGTAAGATATTGAAATTCTCTTGCAATCACTTGCATTGCCTTGCTTTTTTCAGATACGCATAGTACCGATACTATGCTTGCCTCTTGTACTCAGTTTTCATGAAAAAGTCATGATTATTTTCATTAACCTGCGCCAAGCGCATTCGGAGCATCCATGCCGCAAATGCAAAGCCTCCTGGGATTTGTTTTTTTAATTTTCCTGGCCTGGTTATGTAGTGAAAATCGCAGACGAATGAACCCCAGAATCCTGATCAGCGGCATTCTGTTGCAGTTCGCACTGGCGGTAGTCTTTCTCAAAATTCCTTTTTTCCAGAATCTGTTTTTCAAGCTGAACTACCTGACGCTGCTGCTCGAAAAGGGAACCACGGCCGGCTGCAGTTTTGTCTTCGGATACCTGGGCGGCGCGACACCTCCTTTTGAAACCACCAACCCGGCGGAAAGCTTTATTCTGGCGTTCCGTGCGCTGCCCATTCTGCTGCTGGTCAGCGCCCTGTCCGCATTGTTGTTCTACTGGCGTATTCTGCCATTCATCGTACGCATGTTTTCCCTGCTGCTGCAACGTACGATGGGCATCGGCGGCGCCCTCGGCGTGGGAACCGGAGCCAATATTTTCGTCGGCATGATCGAAGCGCCCTTGTTCATCCGCCCCTATTTCAAGGATCTGACCAGAAGCGAACTCTTCACCCTGATGACCACGGGCATGGCAACCATTGCCGGAACCATGCTCGCATTGTACGCAAGTATTCTGCGCCCTGTCATTCCGGATTCCCTGGGACAGATCCTCAGCGCTTCCATCATCAGCGTACCTGCCTCCATCCTGCTGGCCCAAATAATGATTCCGGAAACCCAGGAACAGACTTCCGGCGAAGTCCTGCCTCCCGAAGAAGCCAACGGCACCATGGATGCCATTGCCAGGGGCACGGTGCAAGGCGTGCAGATGCTCCTGCCCATCGTGGGCATGCTCATAGTGCTGGTGGGACTGGTCTCCATAGCCAATCAGCTTTTGGGCTTTCTTCCGGACATTGCAGGCGCGCCGGTCACACTGCAGCGTATGCTGGGCTATGTCATGGCACCCGTGGTCTGGCTCATCGGCATCCCCTGGAGTGAAGCCACCACGGCAGGCATGCTCATGGGCACAAAAATCATCCTCAACGAACTCATCGCTTATATCGACCTGGCCAAACTTCCCGCGCACGCGCTCTCTCCCAGAAGTCAGCTGATCATGACCTATGCCCTGTGTGGATTTGCCAATCTGGGCAGTCTCGGGATCATGATCGGCGGCATGGGGGCCATGGCTCCCGAACGCCGGACCGAGGTCGCCGCACTGGGTATGCGCTCCATCATGGCCGGAGCCATGGCCACTTGCATGACAGGTGCCGTCATCGGCGTTTTGACCTGGTAAAAAAAAAATGCGCATTGCCGGCAAAACCGACAATGCGCATACAAACTGTACTGATGAAGCGTATTACATTCGACCGATCACGTCGATCAGCACTCCAGTGACCTTCTCGGCGTTTTCCTGAAAAATTCGCAGGACTTCTTCCCAGGAAACAGGATCTTCATCGTCCTTCCAGCAGTCATAATCAGTGGACATGGCAATGGACGCGTACGGTATGCCGGCCTCATTGGCCAGAATGGCTTCCGGCGCGGTGCTCATATTGATGACATCCGCTCCCCAGGCGCGAAACATATGCGATTCGGCCTTGGTGGAAAAACGGGCCCCTTCAATGGTCACAACTGTACCTGCTGGATGAAACGAATACCCGAATTTCTCGCAGGAACCGATGAATAACTTTCTCAAATCCGCGTCAAAAGGCTCGGCCATGGGCGTATGAGCGGGCGTATGGGGTTCGAAACTGTCAAAAAAGCTGACAACGCGACGCCTGGTAAAATCAATGAACTGATCCAGAACCACCAGATGGCCGCGGCCGATTTCCTCACGCAGGGATCCCACAGCCGTGGTTGCGAGGATATGCGTACAGCCGGCATCCTTCAAAGCCATGATATTGGCCCGGTTGTTCACATAGGTGGGAGGAATGGTGTGCTCCCGTCCGTGCCGGGCCAGAATGCAGACATCCTTTCCGGCAATCCGCCCCTGCTTGAGCGGAGCGCTGGGAGCGCCATAGGCCGTGTCCACCACAACATCCTGGGGACTTTCCAGAATATCCGGATCATCCAGTCCGCTTCCCCCGATAATGCCGATTTTGACCATGAGATTGCTTCCTTGTGCAGCCGCCAAAGCGGCATGATATGATTACAGTTGCAGGAGATACTCGTACGGAATGTCCTGAAGCTTGGCCTTGCCTTCCAGAAAAGCGAGTTCAATGACAAATCCAAGCCCTGCCACAGTGCCTCCGGCAGTATTCACCAGATCGATCATGGCCCCGCAGGTGCCGCCCGTGGCCAGCAGATCGTCGATAATCAGAACCTTTTCGCCAGGAGCGACCGCATCCGTATGCATGCACAGAGAATCCGTACCGTATTCAAGTTCATAGGAGCAGGAAATAGTTTTATAAGGCAGCTTGCCCGGCTTGCGTACGGGAACAAAGCCCATTCCCATTTTGTAGGCCAACGGAGCACCAAAAATGAATCCTCTGGCCTCGGCAGCGAGAATTTTGGTGGCACCGCATCCTTCAAACCGCTCGGCCAGGGCATCTATGGTATGACGGAAGGCCTCGGCGCTCGCCAGAAGCGGCGTAATATCAAAAAACACGATACCGGGTTTGAAGTCTTCGATGTCCCGAATAAACTGCCTTAAATCCATATGATCCTCCTGTTCACGAAAAACTGTCGAGTTTTGAGGGTTGTCATTTCAGCCAAGATAGAGCCTGCCAATTATAACACGCTTACATCATTGAATTGCTTTTTCAATAGCAGCGTCAGATATAAAACCTCCCCCCAAAAATGTCAAAAAAGACCTTTTTTTGGCGCACTTCAGCCATGGCTTTCCACGCAATGAAAACTATTGTATTCTTCTGAAACCTGTACCTCCTGTCTCGGGCAGGCATAACTCCATTTTTTGAAAATTCTTATTGACAGGCGCGAAGGGTTAAATTAAAAAGTGATGTTTCACTAGTTAAACAGCTATCGGGCCCATAGCTCAGTTGGCAGAGCCTCCGGCTCATAACCGGCAGGTCCCAGGTTCGAATCCTGGTGGGCCCACCACAAAGGATGTACCTTGCTGGGCGGAAAAAAATCCACTCCACTGCCGTGTATCGATAACGGCGCAACTTCGTGCACCGGGCGCTTTTCTTGCAAGCTGATACAAGGAAGGCGCCTTTTTTATTTAAAATGAATATAGACAATCTCATCAATCGAATCGAGCACACGGCTCCCCTGCGTGGAGCCGCCTCCTGGGACAAAAGCGGCGTGCAGATTGCGGGGCGTCTCAAGGATGTCAAAAAGGTCGCCCTGATGCTGGATCCGCTGCCCGCAATGATTGCAGCGGCCCTGGACTGGGGAGCGGACTTTATCCTCTCGCACCACCCGTTGACCATGGAACCGCGGTTTCTGGATCGCCCCGGCGGTTACAACGACATCGCCCGCATGGTGCTGTCGCGGGATGCATGGCTTTACGCTGCCCATACGTCCCTGGATGCGCAACTGTCCGGACCGGCGGCCTGGTTTGTACGGGAACTGGGAGTGGCAAACTTTGCATCGCTGGAGCCCACTTGTACGGCGCCGGCTCATCGTCTGCTTTTTCCCATGCCCGGTTCTGCGGATGAATACATCGAAAAATGGTCCACTCTGTCCGGCGTACTGCAGACGCCCAGCATAGACTCCGGCCAGATAGCCATATGCTGCGAAGAACACGCATTGCAGTCCATAATGGCCGCGGTACATGAGGATCTGAGAAACGAGTCTCAGGAGTTGTTTTTCACCATCCAGGAAACATACCTGCCGGCCAGCGAACTGGGTATCGGACAGGTCGGTAAACTTCCCAGGCCGTTGCCCTGGAAAGACTTCATGACCCGGCTTTGCGAACTCATTCCCCGAGCTTTTGTCACCGTCGCAGGAGAAGAACCTGCAACCGTGACTACGGTCGCCTGTTGTCCGGGATCCGGCGCCAGTCTGGCGGGCAAGGCCGCAGCCATGGGCGCCCAGGTGCTCGTCACCGGCGACATCAAACACCACCTGGCCCTCACTCCACCGCTTTGCATCATTGACGTCGGCCACTTTTCCCTGGAAGAAGAAATGATGCGCAGATTCTCGCTGTTGCTGGCCGAGGATCCGGAACTGCAGGGGACGGAGATACAATTTTTTCCAGGGCAGGATCCCTTGCGTCTTGCCGTAACCGATAAGTAGGCGATGTGCTTTCGTCCATGGGTCACCTTCACCGACCATAAGCCGATGCGAACACATATGCTTTAAATACCTTAGGAGGGGAGCTAAATTGAGTATCTACCTTAAACAAATCGAGCAACTCGTTGCCTTGCAGCGTGTTGACTGCGAACTTATCGAGCTGGACCTGGAGCTGCAGAACGCGCCCAAAGAGGTTGAAAAACTCGAAGGGGAATACGCCGCCAAAGAAAGCGTCATCAATCAATACCAGGAAAAAATCAGCCATCTTTCTGCTCAGGACAAACGTATCTCCAGTGAAATTGAAGAGGATACGTTGAAGATCAAAAAGAGCAAGAACAAGCTGATGATGGTCAGCAACACGAAAGAATACCACGCCATGATGCGTGAGATGGATAACCTGGAAAAGCTCAACCGTACGCGCGAAGAAGAACGCATGGCCGTTGTGGAAGAACTGCAACGCCAGCAGGAAAGCCTGGGCGAAATCCAGAAAGACGCCAACCTCATCAAGGAAGACCTGGACGTGAAGCGGGCCAACCTTCAGGAACGCGTCAAGGAATCTGAAGCCCAGCTGGCAGAACTCAACACCCTGCGCGAAAGCCTGTGTGTCGATGTCCCCAAGCCGGTTCTCAGCCGCTATGAATTCATCCGTTCGCGCCTGGATTCCCCGGTGATCGTTCCTGTTGCCAACGGCATCTGCGACGGATGCCACATCGCCATTCCGCCTCAGAGCTTCAACGAACTGCAAAAGGGACAGCAGATCCTCTCCTGCCCCAACTGCCAGCGGCTCATTTACTGGTCCGAACATTTTACGGACAAATCCGCCAAGAACAAAAAGGCTGCTGAGGAAGAACAGGAAGTACCATTCGCAGAAGACGAATAACCCGTCCTGCGATTTGACAGACTCGATACGAAGATTATGTTTGAAGCAGGGAGTCGGACGGGCTATCGCGGCGGCTCATCAGAGCCGTGGAGGAAAGTCCGGGCTCCACAGGGCAGGACGCTGGGTAACGCCCAGCGGGAGTGATCTCGGGAAAAGTGCCACAGAAAGCAGACCGCCCCGCCCTACGGCGGAGTAAGGGTGAAACGGTGGGGTAAGAGCCCACCAGGCGTCACGGTGACGTGACGAGCTAGGTAAACCCCGTTCGGAGCAAGACCAAATAGGAGAGCGTTTTAAGTCGGCCCGGCTGAGCTCTCGGGTAGGTTGCTTGAGACCGGAAGTAATTCCGGCCCTAGAGGAATGATAGCCACAATGGCCTGGCAGTATGTCGGGCCATTGCTACAAAACCCGGCTTACAGTCCGACTCCCTTCTTTTTATAATCACATGTATCCATCCCCGGAGACGGTTTCCTGACAAGAGACCGTGCGGCATCGGGGATGCAGCTGGATGGCAGCAGTCGCACAACCTCCCAGGCAATTCTCCCTGGGGATGCATTTGCGACTTGAGCCCCAAAGAACAATACGCTACTACTGCCGCAGTACGTACGACATCGTTGACCTCCTTCGAAACGAAGCAATCTCAATAGACAGCTCTGCGTTCTCTCTGCATAGCGCGGCGAACAATATGTCAAAATCTCTTTCTTATTCTTCTGTACCAGTTCTTGTTTTCGTGAGCCTGCTGACCAGTGCGTTCCTGCTCTCATCCTGCAAGAGCGATGATTCGGAAGCCAGCAGACGTGAAAAACTCTATCAGGAAGAATTCGAGTCCATCGAAGCAAAAGACGTGGCACCCGAATTTCTCGACTTGCTGCGTATGCGGCAGTTTTCCTCACAGCAGGCCTTTCTGGACTGGCTGCGGGAATTCGCCCATGCCAATACCGAAGACGCTTTGGATGAAGCGCGTTCGGAAAACGGCATCAGAAATTACCGCAATCTCGAACGGATAACCCGCATGTGGGCACAGCGGCTGCGTACCGGCAGAGGCCCAAAGCCCAAGCTGAAATGCGACCACGTGGCCAAGGCTCTGGCCTCGGTGCTGGAAAATTTCCACATCCCTTCCCGGCTGGTCCACGTTTTTTCGCTTCAGCCGGACGGCAGCGCCATAGACCATTCGCTGCTGGAAGTGCAGGACAAGGACAGCAAGAACTGGGAAATCCTCGACGCCTATTACAATGTCTTCATCATCAACAACGTAACCGGGCGTCGAACCGACACGGAAAACCTTGTCCTTGGAAACCTGGATAATTATACGCCCTGCAACGCCTCGGGTTGCAGCTGGAATTATCTGGGGGAAAAGGGAGAGGCCTACGGCAAGGCATACTTCTCTGACATGATCTATGACAACCGCCGGTCCAAGGAACCTTCCAAGATCATCATCAACACGGACCGCCTTCCCAAAAGCACAAGCCAGGAAGAGCTCCTCAATGGTCCGTACCTGACCCATATCCAAAAAATGCTGGGCAACCCCGAAGTCGTGGTTCATTGACCCAGCGGTACAAACCGGTTCCTTCCCATCGCAATCAGCCGGGCAAGGAACCGGGACATATGCTCCCCTTCACGAACAGCTTGGTCATGGCATTCAAGGCCTTGACCAGATCTTTCAACGTCCTGATTCGCGAAAAGCCTGTCCCCAAGTTCGTGTTTTCTATAGATAAGCTCTTATTTTTTCCGCCCCCCCTGCAGATATCATCAGTGGCGGCGGATTGTACGGCATGAAAATGCTTAAGGAAGCCTCCGTCATACCTGCGTTGTCAGTACGCAGCTGAACCAGGCCATTTCCCGTACGTTTTACGCACGTATACCAGGCTGCACTCTCTTGTTGCAGATGCAGAGAAATCAAAGGAAAAAAGGCTGTTTCTTCACTCAGGCAGAAGGTCGGAGTATCGATCCCGGACCCATTTTTTGAGCCGCTCTATGCCGAGTCCCTCCACCTGCAGCCAGACGAACGCGCCTGTCTGGGGATTTTTTCCGGCAACGAACAAAAATTCCAGACCAAGACTTATGCGTTTGCGCGGATGTTTCTGCATCCGGGCAATTCTGGCCACCAGCAGCAGTTTCTGGTCTTTCTGGCCTTTTTGCTGGGGCAGGGAAAGCAGAATGAGCAGATAATGCTGCGGTTTGATGTACAGCATATGCTCTTCGGAATCATCAGGGATCAGGGAGACGCGCACTCCGCCTTCGGAGATGTCATGCACGTTCACGCTGTTTTTGTTGGATGGATCAAAACTGAACAGAGGCTTGCCCAGTTTTTTCAGATTAAGGACAGGCGGTGTCTGCTTGAAGCGGATTCCCCAGGCCATCAGGCGGGGCAGCGTGTTCTCATATAAATCCACACGCAGAAACCGGCGCTGGGTATTTTGTTCGATAGTATCCGGCCAGCTCAGGGACAGATACTTTGTGCCGTCGTCCGCACTTTCCAGTTTCATCAATTTGCTGCGAAACTGATACAGCTCGGGCTGCACCCGTGACATGGTCCGGATATCGAAGCGGCACAGCACTGACGCCCCCACCCAGGACTTGCTCAGGACCGCATTATCTATTTCTTCGAAAAGCAGACGCTTTTTTTCAAGTTTCGCAAGATACAAGACCAAATTGGGACGGCCGAGAGAATCGCGTTGGTCATGAATCCATACAGGGAACGAACACCCCAGATCCCGTGCCTTTTTCAAAAGGTCGATGGTTTCCTGCGCGACGGCAGGTTTTTTGCCGAGTATTTTTGCAAGCGGTGTCATGAGG
Source organism: Desulfovibrionaceae bacterium (assembly GCA_963667575.2). GTDB lineage: Bacteria > Desulfobacterota > Desulfovibrionia > Desulfovibrionales > Desulfovibrionaceae. The sequence continues at coordinate 190,704 of CAXXHY010000025.1, forward strand.
GAAAGATCTTTCCTGTCAGCGAAGTTGAACGATGTTCATTGCAAGCACGGCGTAAATTCTGATTCTAATAGCTGATTTTTGCAAAGATGAAAACCACCTCCCCCTGGTGGTCGCTGCTGTCTCATTCCCCCCAAAAAAACCGGAGTCCGCAGGCAGGACTCCGGTTTGCAAATCATTTTACTACAGAAAACTAGGCTTTCTTTTTCTTTTGTCCGGCAACGGCGTGACGTTTCTGTGCATTCAGGATGTTCTTGCGCAAGCGGATGGACTCGGGAGTCACTTCCACCATCTCATCTTCACGAATGAAATGGATGGCCCGCTCCAGAGTCATATCCAGAATGGGAGTCAGGGTCACGGCTTCATCCTTGCCGGAAGCGCGCATGTTGGAGAGTTTTTTCTCCTTGCACGGATTCACGTCGATGTCGTTGTCCCTGTTGTGCTCGCCCACGATCATTCCTTCGTAAACAGGATCGCCGGGGCGGACGAACATGCGACCGCGGGGTTCCAGGTTGAAAATGGCGTATGCCACCGCACTGCCGGCGCGGTCTGCCACAAGGGATCCGGTAAAACGCGTGGGAAAATCACCGCGATACGGCTCGTAGCCCTTGAGGTAGGAGTTCAGGAGGCCGGTTCCCTTGGTGTCGGTGAGGAATTCATCGCGATAGCCGATGAGTCCGCGCGAGGGAATGCTGAACTCCATGCGTACGCGTCCGGAGCCCTTGTTGACCATGTTGAGCATGCGACCCTTGCGTATGGACAATTTTTCGGTGATCACGCCCATAAAGGTTTCGTCGCAGTCAACGAAAAGATGCTCGATGGGCTCCATGCGCTTGCCGTCCTCTTCCTTGTAGATAACCTCCGGCCGTCCGATACACAGTTCGAAGCCTTCACGGCGCATGGTCTCCACGATGATGGCCATCTGGAATTCACCACGGCCTTTGACCAGAAAGCTGTCTCTTTCCACGGTTTCTTCAACGCGAATGGAAACGTTCTTCAAAGTCTCACGGAACAGGCGTTCGCCGATTTTGCTGGCCTGGACAAAACTGCCCTCCCGGCCGGCCAGCGGAGACGTGTTGCAGCCGAAACGCATGGACACCGTGGGTTCGTCCACCTGAATACGCGGCAGGGCCTTGGGGGCGTCTTTGGTGCAAATGGTGTCGCCGATGGTCACGTTCTCGATACCGGCCAGAGTGACGACCTCACCAGGTTCGACCTTGTCCGCCGGAACCAGCCGCGTGCCTTCATATACCTGCAGGCGGGTGACCTTGAGGGGCTGGCTCTTGCCGCCATCCATAAGGCAGGTCAATTGTTCGTTGGAAAAAACGCTTCCGTTGAAAACGCGGCCCACAGCCAGGCGCCCCAGATAGTCCGAGTAATCCAGGTCGGCAACCAGCATCTGGAAAGGAGCATCGGGTTCGTAGGAAGGCGCCGGAACCTTGGATACAATCGTCTCGAACAGCGGTTCGAGGTTCTCGCTGGGATCGTCCAGGCTCATCTTGGCCACACCCTGGCGACCGATGGCGTAGAGCAAGGGAAATTCGAGCTGTTCTTCAGAAGCGTCCAGGTCGATGAACAGGTCGTAGACTTCGTTTACAACCTCTTCCACCCGGGCGTCTTTGCGGTCGATCTTGTTGATGACCACGATACAGGCCAGTCCGGCTTCAAGCGCTTTTTTCAACACGAAACGGGTCTGGGGCAGAGGACCTTCGGAGGCGTCCACCAGAAGCAGCGCCCCGTCGGCCATGGAAAGCGAACGCTCAACCTCGCCGCCGAAGTCGGCGTGGCCAGGGGTGTCGATGATGTTGATCTTGATGTCCTTCCAGCGAACGGCGCAGTTCTTTGCGGCAATGGTAATTCCCCGTTCGCGTTCGAGGTCCATGTTGTCCATCATCCGGTCGCTCACTTCCTGATTTTCACGGAACATGCCGCTCTGACGGAAAAGCGCGTCAACCAGCGTGGTTTTGCCGTGGTCAACGTGCGCAATGATGGCAATGTTACGTAATGCGGAATTCTGCAATTTTTCTTTCATACGATTTCTATAATCCGATCATGTTGAGTTTTGTTGAAGCCGCCCCTGAAACCAGGGAAGGCCGTGAAACAAGGCATGGCCTGAGCTGCCTCGTCCACCCTGAAAATCTATAGCACGCGTACTTGTCTGCATTATGACAAGTTACACATTTTTCTGCTATCCCATCCGATAAGACTTAATAAACTTTTATCAAGCCTATTACCGGGAACGAAAATTATTCAAAGGCTCGCTCCCGCGCGGCTGTCGCCGTCTGACCCCGCCTGCGGCGTGATTGTTCTTACAGCCGGGGGCTACAAAATGTTAAGCACTTTGTGCTCCCGGCAATAACAGGCTCTTTTGTCCCAATACCTTAAGTAAAACCGGTTCGCGACGATAAAGTTAACAAAGCCGGAGGCCCGGTCGCCCCGGCATGACAGGTATCCTCGTAATATGGAGAAACACCGGCCATGACCAGAACATCATCATATACTACCATTTTCTGCGTGCTTTGTGCACTGACTTTCTTCATGGCTAACCCTGCTTCGTCCCAACAAAGCCGGGATCCGAAGCTCGATCCGGGCGCCCCCATGACCACCGGCGGCCCGATGTGGGGGAACGTGGACGGTCAGCCATCAACAGTACGCTCGCAGCAAAGCCTGCACTCCGGGTATATGGTCCCGGACGGTCGCGGTGGTTTTATCTGGGCCGGAGCGTATTCGGAAATGAAGGCGCCTTTGCCCGTACATGAAGGAGCGCAAGAACTCAAGTTAAAAGTGCGCGAACTCGCCGATCAACTTCTCTCCAATGACGCCCGGGGCAGCATTGCGGGCATAATCGCCCTGCCCGCTTCTTTTGTCAGTCAGGACAATTTCCGGCAAAGCTCCTCTTTCGGGCGCTACATCGCAGAGCAGATGTTTTATGAATTCAACCAGCGCGGCGTACCAATTCGCGAATACCGTATCGGACCGGAACTCGTCTCTGTGCCGGGCGAAGGGGATTTCATGCTCACGCGCGGAGCCGGAAACATCGTCATGAACAGCAATCGGGCAGCGGTCATTGTGGGCACCTACTACACCGACAAAAACAACGTCTTTGTCAATGCCCGCCTGATCAACGGTGTGAACGGCATGGTGCTGCGGACAGCCAATGTAGTCTTTCCACAGACGAAAGTCACGGAAACCATGCTTGCCAACCGGACAGTCCATCTGGAGCCCTCTTACGTGGGCATCAAGGATTTCAATACCCAGACCCAGGCCACCGATCTTTCGGCCATAGACCTGGGGGAAGACATTCACTGAGCCTGATACGCTCGAGAGGTTTACGGTCATGCGTACTATCCTGACACTTTTTCTGATGACCATGCTTTTAGCGACATTGTCTGCCGGCTGTGCTTCGGAAGCCAAGCAACCCGGATTCGGTATTGCCGCGCCTCCGTATCACCAGAATACCCTGTACAATTTTTATCTGGGCAGAACCTATATGTCCGAAGGTCGTTACGAACTGGCCAAACAACGGCTGCTTCTGGCCATGACCACCGCCCAGGATCCCGAAATGCGGGCCAGGCTGTCGCAGGAAGTGGAAGCCGTGGACAAAATGATTCAAACAATGCGCTAAGCGCTGTTTCCGGTATAAGGAGATCATCATGAAAAAACTTTTTTCCCCGCTCCTGGTGGTGCTTCTGCTCTCCATGGCCCTGTTGCTGCCCATGGCCGCTGCCGCGGGCATGCTGCCCAATATGGCCGCGGAAATGGCCGACGAACTGGATGCGCAACTGGCGCAGCGCTTCGGCATCAGCAAGCGCCCCTTGCAAAACATCTCACTGATAATGACCACGCCGGTAAGCCTGGGGAACTTCGAAGCCACTTCCCCCATGGCCAGACTCGTGGCCGAAGAAATGAGCACCTGGTTCGTCTCTGCAGGATACAACGTCAAGGAAATACGACGCGGACAGAATATCCTCTTCGCTCCCAATCGCGGTGAATTTCTGATGACGCGCAAGGCCAGACTGCTGCAGCGCAAAAACATGGGCACGGAGCTGATCGTTACCGGTACGTACACCGTCACCTCCAAAACACGTCCGTTTCAACATCCGCGTAGTTCATGCGGCCACCAACGATATCCTGGCCATGTGCAGCGCCACTCTGCCCATGGACGACGAGGCATGGGAACTCGCCAGCGGAGACGAAGGCCCCAATATTCTGGGCATCAAACCCAATGTGTCCACAAGCCTGAACAGCGGAATGCGCTTCTAACCCGCAGCTGCGGACAAGGAGAAACACCATGCGCCAGATACTGCCCTTTCTGCTCCTCTGCATCCTGCTGACTTCGGGGTGCAGCATCCAGCTCGGTCTGGAGCATTCGGAAAAGGTGCCTTTCAAGGCCAGCTACAGCGTCACCCATTATCGCGCGCAGGAAAATTGTGAAGAGTGCAGGAGCTACACTCCTTCATACACCAATTTTTCCACGCCCATCCAGTGCCGCCAGCTGGATCCCTGCAACAGTGCGCCAGGAAGATGCGTGGCCACCTGCCCGCGCTAAGCCAGGGAGTGGAACATGAACATGCGTTACTGCCTTTTCATTGCCCTGCTGCTGCCCCTGTTGCTGGGAGGCTGCGGTTGCAGAGACTGCGATCCGTACGCCGCTTATAACGACTGTTATTATGGAAACTGCGCCCCCCGCGTACAGGGCTGCCCGCAAGGAACCGGCCATAAACAGGCGCAATCGCTTTTTTACTGGCAGGGAAGCAGAGAAAACAATTGACCGGACCAGCCACTGGCAAAGCCGGTACATAGAAATGATATAAGGATTACCGACATGCGCAGATTGCTTGTTCTTCTGCTTTTGATCGCGATATTGGCAACAGCCATGAGTCTCGGGTGTTCGTCCCGCATAGGCACGGCCTCGTACTACAACCGGAATACGGCGAACAACTGCGCCATCGTTGACGACTGGCGCTATTATTGCCCGCGCGACCGCGAATGTGCCCAGGAAGACATTCCCCAATAGGAGGTCATCATGAACTATGTCCGTCTCTTTCTGTTGTTTGCAGTAATTACACTTGCCAGCGGGTGCAAATTAAACATGGCGGCCAATCTGCATCCGTTCCAGGACCCGCCCAGTGAACAGCAAACATGCCGGCCGGCGATGGAGTGTGAATATCGAAATTCGGGGGATATGCTGTAGATATTGAGAAAAGCCCTTCAAAAACGGACATCAACGAAATAAGGGAGCTTTCAGCTCTTTTTACCGTCAATATCCTTGAGCATGTCACGCATCAGATCATCTTCCGAAATATGAAAATTGTCTTCATGGCCACCAGATGTGTACGTAATCCGTATCCGTTTTTTATTGACAATGAACCCACTGGCGGTTTTTTCAATGCTCCAGTTGTCGAAATTACAGATCACGGCAACATTCGTTACACGTTGTTGCATTTCCTTGAGCAAAGCACCAACTTTCATTGGAGTAAACTGGCCAGGACCATCCTTGTGCAACTGCCCGTCAAGGTACAGATTTGTGGGCGTACAGGTAATTCGCACTCTGGTCATGTCCGCACCATGCTTGACAAGAACAGACTTGGCAGTCACCCTGTTGATGTACTGTTTTTGTTGTGACATTACATCTCCCGTTTAGCAACTCAGGTACACTATACGTATATCTTAAGGTAATGCCAAGTCATTCTTAAAAAAATGCAAAAACGTACGCAATGTCTTGACTGCGCGCTGCTCTTTAACGAACCGTCAGATCCTCCCAAAGGGCGCTACCGTTGCCGGGAGCACAAATTCGGAGTTCCCCACCGCCTGTTGTGCAACCATGAGGTCTGTCCGTCTTACCGCCCGCGCAAAATCAAACTGTAAAAAATCCTACTCCGCTGTTTCTATGGTAAACGAAGGTTCGATCCGGAAATCAACGATTCCGGTCATGCTGCCGTCAACCTCTTCCTGCACGCGAAACATGGCGATATCCAGAATACGATGCAGAAAAGGCCCTGCGGTACTTGAAGAACTGCCCTGGATACCCGAATTCATGAAATAGAACCCCGGCGCCAGCAGGCAGGAAAATTCAAAGCAGACTGCATAGCTTGTGCCCTTGGGAATGGAACGAATCTTGGATCGCAACGAACTGGATCGTGAGCCGCCCAAAGGAAAACCCGCGTTGTTTTGATCAGCATGGCAAAGAACACGTCCTCCGCATCATCCTCGAAAGTCGCTTCATACCGCAACTGGTAGGTATCCCCGCGCACCAGCACGTTCACCTGCCGGCCATCGGGAGTGGTGATACGCGGATTGCGGATGGTGGCCCCGTAGGAATCATACACCACCGTACTCTTGGGAGCCATGTGCGGATCAAACCGAGCGCTCTGCGTCTCTTCCTGCCTCTGGGGCAACACCTTGGGAACAACGGCGTTTTCCGCGGGAGTGGAGTCCGCCTTGGCCGTGGCGCCGGGCTCGCGGTCCGACTCCAGAGCCTTGCCGGCCTTGATATCCCGTACGAGCTTGTCCACCTGTTCGCCGCTGGCATGAGCAATACGCTGATAGCGCGAAACAACGAACTTGGGCTTGCCCTGAACTATGAGATCCCCGCGATGCAGCAGTATGGCGTGATTGCAGAGAGCCACAACAGAGGCCGCGTGATGCGATACGTACAACAACGTGGTGCCATGCTCGCAAAGGCGCTCCAGCCTGGCGTAGCATTTGCGCTGAAAAGCCTCATCTCCCACGGCCAGAGCTT
>CAXXHY010000026.1:0-97461 GCA_963667575.2 Desulfovibrionaceae bacterium
TGACCGGCACCAGCAGTCAGCTGGGTTTTCATCTCGGAGCTGCAATGAATACCGGCATGACGGAAGATCAGGCCAACGCGTTTATTGTGGTGCTCGATGAGCAGGTTGATGCCGGGCAGGCCGCAATCGCCAAAAAGGTTCTTGCCGGAGTGCTGGCCAAACGCAACAACTGATGTTTTTGCAAGGGGCAAAACAGGTATGGTGACGCAGTCGGGCAGAGGGGATTTTCCTCTGCCCGATTGCAACGAGCACTGTTTCAACCGTTCTTTCGAAGAGGATAATCAGATGGATATCTATATGAATCGATTTATTTTTTTGCTGATATTAGGAAGCATCATGCTTTCATCGATTGTATTTCGTATCGGCAGTGTTGAGGCCTCTGAACACAGCCTCAAGCTATCCGGGATGAAGGTGCGGATAACTTCTCAGGGGCATACGGCTACATTTCAGTTGTATGACACTGAGGGAGCCAGAGAATTGTACGATCAATTGCCACTGAAGCTGGATCTTGAAAATTTCAGAGATGCACAGTTGATGTTTTACCCTCCGAAAAAATTGAATGTCAGAGCTGAGGAAGCATATCACGACGGTAAAAAAGGTGCATTGAGCTACTATGCCCCTTGGGGCGATGTGTTCATGCTTTATAAGGATTTTTACGCAGGCGATGAGATGCATCGGCTTGGCGTCGGACTGAGCGGTATTGATGAGATCGCAGCGATGTCTGGCAATGCCGTTATTGAAAAATTGGAAGCGAATGAATCGAAAAAGGAGGCAGTCATGCGAATGACCGTGAATGCGGACGGAAATACCATAATTTTTGAACTCAATGACAGTCAGGCGGCAAAAGATCTGTTTGCCCAGTTGCCGTTGCAAATTGACGTGGAAAACTACAGCAGCAATGAGAAAATCTTTTATCCTCCCAAGAAACTCAAGACCGCAAATACGCCGCTGGTCAAGTCGGCGCAATCCGGGACTCTCGCCTATTACGCCCCCTGGGGGGATGTTGTGATGTTCTATGGTCGTTTTGGTTCAGCCTCGGGACTGTACGAATTGGGCGATGCTGTTCAAGGTGCTGAACATATCAAAGATCTTTCGGGGTCGCTTCAAATCGGTAAATAATAAAACAGTCCGTTTAACTGTGGAAGTGCTGCGATTACGCCAGCAACAGGCTGATACTCAGCAAAATACAATACAAGACCATCACAATGGAGGTTTGTCCCAGCATGCGAATGTAGATCGGACCGGTTTGTTTCTGACCGATCATTACCCAGAGTTTCCTGCCCAGGGGCAGAACAGCCAGGGGAAGAATCATCCAGAATGATTGTAACATGATACACATGACAATGGTGCAGAGTATCGCGATGACAAACCAGGCCCGGTATTCGTACGCAGTAAATGTTCTTCCGAAACGAACGGCCAGGGTTCGTTTGTTGGCCTTGAGATCCGTATCCACGTCACGGAGGTTGTTCACCACCAGCAGATTGTTGCTCAATGCGCCTACTGCGGTGCCTGCCAAAAGGGCAGGGACATTGATGCCGCCGGCCTGAACCAGGTAGGTGCATCCTACAGCCACCCATCCGAAAAATATCAATACGAAGATTTCCCCCAATCCCAGGTACGCGAGAGGAAAGGGACCGGCGGTGTATCCGTAGCCCAGTGCTATGGAAATGACGCCGATCACCACCAGCCACCATCCGCCATAGGGAACAAGCGCCAGTCCGACAAGGAAAGCCAGAAAAAAGTCGAACGCAGTCATGAACTTCATGCGCTTCAGGGAGATGCGTCCGGAAGCCGTGACCCGCTGGGGGCCTAGCCGTTCCTCCGTGTCCGCACCTTTTATAAAATCATAGTAGTCATTGGCGAAATTAGTGCCGATTTGAATCAAAAGGGCGAACAGCAGGCAAAGCAACGCCGGAACCCATTGGAAGCTGTCGGCCTGTGCCGCAAGGGCGCAACCGACCAAAACTGGGCATACGGCCGCCGAGAGTGTTTTGGGGCGGGTGGCAAGAAGCCATGATTTCAATCCGTTTTTCATATGCATTATTCGGGTAATGTTGTTGGACAAAGTGCTTTTGTTCAGACGTGGGCACACCAGGATATCTGCTGTTGCGTTTCCCAACGTTACAGAATTGCGCGTATCGATACACTGCGGCGCGCAGCTTAAGTCACCCCCACAGGGAGTGCAAGTAACTTGCCCCCGGCTTTTTGCGGAAAGTGTCCGAATTTCTCAGTTCTACGATTTTTTATGATCATTGAAACTGCCGGCCTTTGCTACTGATTGCAAAGGCCGGTGTGGTATGGGGAAACAGGTTCAATTGGTTCAGCACTGTTCCGTACGCAGTTGCTGTTTTTTATGCAGGAACTGGAGGGTGATGAGTATCACGATGGAAAGGGCTCCGGCTGCCAGAAAAGGGGTTTTTCCGTTCCCTGGGAGGAAATCCATGAAAGCGGAAAGAAACTGTCCAAGGAAAAGGGCCACAGAAAGATAGGCCAGGTTGCGTCCGCGGCAGCATTCCGGGCTTTGTTCCACGGTCATATGGTTCACCAGGGGGATGGACAAACCGAATCCCGCGCCCATCAGTACGGCTCCCAGGATAAACAGGAGGGTCTGATTGGCAAAAAAGAATGCCGCATGTGCCAGGGCATACAACAACAACGCGCAGTACAGCGTTCCCCATTCGTGCAGTCTGGCGATGACCTTGGGCAGCTGGGAAGCGGCGCATACGGCCATGATCGAAATAAACGAAAGAAAGTAACCGGTTTCTGCTTGGGAAAATCCTATCCCTTGCAAACGTTGGGGTAGGAAAATGACAGCGACGAAAAAAAGAATCATGGCGAACAGCGCTGAGAAATATACCGGGAACAAAGCGCCCGGACGTATTTCATGAATCTGATCAAATTCGTTTACCATCGTACCGGTTTCTGCCGCGTCCTTAGGGGAAGGTACGAAACACAACAGCATGATCAGAAATACCCAGGCCATGAGATACAGGACAAAAGGCCACTGCCAGCCGAGGGTTGCCAGCAGACCGCCGGCGGACAGGAAAATGACGCCGCCAAGTTCTATGGACATGCCCTGGATTGCGATCATTTTCAATCGTTTTTGACCGATGTAAAAGGTAGAAATGAGTCCTGTCCCCGAGGCCATGACCATGGCGGTTGCTCCTCCCAGCAACAGCCTGTCTATGACAATAGCCACCAGGCCGTGCAGAAAGATGGCGACAGCTCCCAGAAAACCATACAATACGAGCCCGATAATCAAAGCTTTATACGGGCCTTGGCGCTGGATCAGGCTGCCGGCCCAGGGTCCGAATAAAACAACGCCCAATGAAGGCAGTGTGACCATCCAACTTGCCGCATCTGGAACGCCGAGATTTTTGGCGATATTGCCCAACCCCGGCACAATGACGCATCCAACCATAATGGTCAGGCTGGCTATGGCAAGCAGGGTAAAATTTCCTTGTGTTTTCAACTGATTCATAAAAGCGACTTCCTCTCTGGTATATTATTCCGATAAATGGGATACATATTCCATTCTTCGGAACGATGAATACTATTGCCTGGAATGGGCCCTGTCAATTATTGAGTAGGACCGATTCGAGCACATAAAGAGGATGAAAATGGCCGTAACAAAAAAGACTTCCAGCATGCAGGTAATTGCCAGAGCAGGCGCCATACTCAAGGCTCTGGAACAATATCGTAGCGGGCTGAGTTATTCGGATCTTGCCCGTATAACGCAGTTGCCCAAAACAACGGTCTATCGTCTGACCTCCGCACTGCAGGAGGAGAAACTGGTCATTGCCGGAGCAGATGGCGTCCGTCTCGGGCCTGCATTGATTCGTATGGCCGGATATGCCCCTACGGAAGTTTTGTCTCTGGCCCGCGGGCCTATGGAAAAGCTCGGACGCCATACTCGGGAAACAGTGGATTTCTGCGTTCTGCGCGGCAATCACAGCATCTCCGTTGATCAGTTTCCATCAGACCACGAGCTGCGGGTGATTTCTCCGGTAGGTACGGCCTTTCCCTGCCATTGCACCGCCAACGGCAAGGCCATGCTGGCCGCATTGAGCGATGAGGCAATCTGTTCGCTCTGGCCGCAGGATCCGCCCGTACGTACGGACTATACTCTGCGAACCGTGGAAGCCATCATAAAAGACGCTCGTATGAACAGGCAGCTGGGCTATGCGCTGGAGAGGCAGGAGCATGCGCTGGGAGTGGCCGGACTTGGCGTGGTCATTGAGGTAGGAGTGCGCGAGCAGTACGCCATTTCCCTGGCAGTACCCCTTATACGATTCGATCAGAATTTTGATTTTCTGCTGTCTTTATTGCTGCAATGCAAAGCCGAAATGGAATCGATTTTTTCCGAAGGGTAGACCTGTTGCAGGCAAAGCAGATGATGCGCGTGTAGATCTGGAAGAATAACTCCATACGAAATACGAATCGCTATCGTCTGATGCGTTACGACATCAGCGATGCTTAGGTGCATCAAAAGCGGAACTTGTTCTTTTTCTGTGTAATTTCGTGATTTATCCTCAGGACGCTTTCAAGTGATGCGCTAAAGCATCAGCGTGCGAGCTAAACGATTTTTTTCAGACCCTCCAAGTATGAGCCTTTCCCAGTCTAACAGCCTGATTTTACATAATTAAATTGATTTTTTGAAGAAAGCCTGCATGTGTCGGATTTCGGCACGTTTCTTGATTCTTTCCCGGTGTTGTCTCTCCTCATGCATCCATGGCCTGTCTCACTCATGGCAATGGATGCATGTACGCTGGCTGATAATCTCAGTGCCGTATTGGTAATCTTTCAATTTTTTCATACGACGTGTCGCATAGGCTGCGAATCTCAGGCGCCTTTATCCGTGCACTGGTGCCTCTGAAAAAACAGAGTTTTCTTTTTTCCGGCCGGGTTGGACGAATATACCGTTTTGTTTCGTGTCTTCCTGCCTGCGTTTTTATTGCAGAACAATGCTTTATTGAGCGGATGGACCCAACGTGCCCAGGATGAATTTACCTCTGTCTCTGTATCCCATGATGAGTCTGTAGCTTCTACGAACCCATAGCTTGAAGGAGTCTGCTGATGAAACGAGTGAACCTGACAATCAACGGCCTGACCCGCCAGGTCGTTACCGATGACAGCAAAGTGCTGCTCGACCTGCTGCGAAAAGATCTGCAGTTGACCGGCGCCAAGCAATCCTGCGACCGCAAAGGGCAGTGCGGCGCATGTATGGTTATTATCGACGGTAAAACAGCTTTTTCCTGTCTGACCAAAGTCAAGGATCTGGACGGCGCTAAAATTATAACTGTCGAGGGCTTGGGCACTCCTGAAAATCCGCATCTTATTCAGCAGGCTTTTGTTTTATCGGGCGCTATTCAATGCGGGTTCTGTACGCCCGGTATGATCATGGCAACCAAGGCGTTGCTGGACGTCAACCCCGATCCCAGCCCGGAGGAAATCAAGAAAGCGTTGCGGCGCAATCTCTGCCGGTGCACCGGTTATGTGAAAATTATCGAAGCCGTTCAACTTGCCGCCAAATTTCTGCGTGGAGAAGCTACTCCCGAAAGCATGACTCCCGGACCGGACGCCGCACCTCTTGGTGTATCGCATCCGCGCCGTTCCTCCCTGGACAAGGCCTGCGGTACCGCGCATTTCACCGCTGATATTCTGATTCCTGACGCCCTGGAGCTGGCCGTACTGCGCAGTCCGGTTCCCCATGCGCGTATCGTCAAACTGGATACCACGGAGGCCGCCGCCATGCCCGGAATAGCCGGGGTGGTGACTGCCGCGGACATCAAGGGCACCAATATTCTCAAGTATCTCCAGGATGACCGGCCCGTATTGTGCAGCGACAAGGTGCATTACATCGGCGACCCCATTTGCATAGTTGCCGCAAAAACCAAAGTGCAGGCAGAAGAAGCTCTGCAGGCCATCAAGCTGGAACTGGAAGAGCTGCCGGTGCTGGAAAATCCAAGCCAGGCCATGGCGGCCGACAGTCCGCGCGTCCATCCTGATCGCGAGAACCTTTGTTATCAGCAGCCTCAGATTAAAGGAGACGCTGAAGCCGCGCTCGCTGATTCGGCATCGGTGATTGAAGCCCGTTTCACAACGCAGATCAACCATCAGGCCCCTCTTGAGCCTGAGGCAGCGGTAGCCTATTTCGAAGAGGATCCCGATGCCGATCAGCCCAAGCTGGTCATGATGAGCCGCAGCATCAACATCCATTACCACATGAAGATGCTTCAGGAAGCCGTGGCCTGGGAAAATATGGCCTACATCGAGCCCTATTCCGGCGGCCAGTTCGGCATCCGGATCGATGTCATTTCCGAAGGCATTGCCGCGGCCGCGGCCGTTCATTTTCAGCAGGCCGTACGGTACATCCCCAGTCTGCATGACAGCATGCTGATGACTTCCAAGCGTCACGGCTTCACCATGGATGTGAAGCTGGCCGCTGACAAAGACGGAAAGCTCACCGCGTACTGCAATGATTTCGTAGCCGACAACGGCGCGTACTATTCCATCGGCCATGTTGTCGTATACCGCGCCATGCAGATGCTTTCCGGCTCGTACAATATCCCCAATGTCAAAGCGCACGGAAAGCTGGTCTACACCAACAATCCCTGGGGAAGTGCGGCTCGCGGCGCGGGAGCCCCGCAGGCCAACTATGCGCTGGAATGCGCCATGGAAATGCTGGCGGAAAAGGTCGGCATGGATCCTTTCGAGTTCCGTCTGATCAATTCGCTCCAACCCGGCCAGACGAAATCCATTGGCGGACCTGTAACCGAATGGCCCTTGCCCGAACTGATGGAAAAGGTGCGTCCTCATTATGAACGCGCTGTGGCTGACGCCAAAGCGGCCGGCACGGACAAAGTGCTTCGCGGCGTGGGTATTGGTACGGGCGCTTTCGGTATTGGCGGCCCCAATGACAATGCGGTTGCCGCCGTGGAACTGGACGATGACGGCGGGGTGTCCGTGTATGCCGCGGCCGCGGATCCTGGTGAAGGCAACGAATCCATGTTGCTGCAATTGACCGGCGCCTACATGGGCATGCCTCTGGAAAAAATCCGTGTGAACACCCGCAGCACAGAATATACCGCGGCCAGCGGAGCCGCTGCAGGCAGCCGGATCACGTATATGATCGGCAATGCCTTGATCAACGGCCTGGAACAACTCAAGGCCGCCATGGAAGAAACAGGCGCCAAAAACGGTGTGGACCTCAAGGCAGCCGGACGGCCCGTACGCTACCTTGGCCGCAAAAAGACCGAAGCCGGACCTCTGGATCCTGTTACCGGACAAGGACCGGCCTTCGAGTCTCAGGTGCATGCCGTGCAGCTGGCTGAGATCGAAGTCGAAGTGGAAACAGGCAAGGTCCGGATGCTGAAGATGACCACGGCGGTGGACGCCGGTACGCTTATTCATCCGCAGAACCTGACCGGGCAGCTGGATGGCGGCATAGACATGGGCGTTGGTCTGGCTCTGCGCGAGGAATACATCGCGGGCAAGACCAAGGACTGGGCCACGTTCAAGTTTCCGAGCATGGCCACCAGTTTCGATATGGAGACCATCATTCAGGAAACCCCGCGTCCTCAAGGTCCGCTCAAGGCCACTGGAATTGGCGAAATGTGCCTGGTGCCCACTGCTCCGGCAGTCATCAACGCCATACACAATGCCACCGGAGTCTGGGTACTTGATTTGCCGGCCACCCCGGACAAAGTCCTTGCGGCCATGAAAAAAAGCTGAACAGCTTGAATGAAAAAAACGGGATGTTCCATCGTGTCTGCAACAGCCGGTGGAATATCCCGTTATCCTGAAACTAGCCGGACAACTCCTTCCGGCTTTAGCCCGATTCTGCTATACCCGGACTGGCCGTGCCTGATACGGTCAATGGAGAAGACGCTGGAGATGACCGATTCCATGGGATCCGAAACCGATAAACGCTTCCGCGAATTTGGCGACCAGGAAATAGGCTTTGATGATGAAGGCTATTTTATGGATGATACGCAATGGAGCGAAGAGGTCTGCAGAGTGTTGGCCGCGGAAAGCGGACTCGAGGAAATGGGGGAGGAACACTGGCGCGTACTGTACGCCTACCGCGAGTTTTATGCCTATAACGGGCGTGCTCCTTTGAACAAAGACCTCAAGGCCACCACCGGGCTGAGCGTAATGGCCATGGAACGCCTGTTTCCCGGCGGTCTTAAAAATGGGGCCCGTCGTTTGTGCGGGCTGCCCAATCCCAAAACCTGCCAATGATATACCTAGACAACGCTGCGACGACTTTTCCCAAGAATGAAAAGGCCTTGCGCCGGGCCATGGAAACGTATCTGGCTCTGGGCGCTTCGCCCGGACGCGGGGGCTACGACAAGGCTGTGGAGGCCGAGGAAATGGTCTCTGCGGCGCGCAAGCACATTGCTGATTTCGTCGGCGCACCTCCGGGCAGTAAAGTGATTTTCGCCTCCAATGCCACGGACGCACTCAATACGCTCATTCAGGGGCTGGCCGGGCAGGGGGGCCATGTGGTGAGTTCGCGTCTTGAGCACAATTCTGTTTTGCGTCCGTTGCAGCACATGCGCCGCAACGGGCTGTTGGATTTCGACCTGATTGAATTCGACTCTCAGGGCTACCTGAATCCGGATGCCGTATTGGAGAGACTACGCTCCAATACGAGGGCCGTGGTTATGACGCACGCGTCCAACGTCCTGGGGACACTACAGCCTGTGGATGCTGTCGGCGCCGGTTTGAATGCCTTGAAACAGGATGTTGCCCTGTGTGTGGACGCATCGCAGAGCGCTGGCGCTATTCCCTTGAACATGCAGGCCGACAATATTTCCGCCATAGCCTTCACCGGGCACAAAAGTCTGGGCGGACCTACGGGTATAGGCGCCCTCGTGCTTGCTCCGGACTTTGATCTGCGCCCCTCGCGTTATGGCGGCACTGGCGTGGATTCCAAAAATCCATTTCAGCCCGAAGAGTATCCGGCCCGTCTGGAAGCAGGTACGCAGAATATGCTGGGCATATTGGCCCTGGATTACTGTTTGCAGGATCTGACCATTCAGGAGCAGCTTCGTCGTCTGGATCTTGAAACAAAACTTCTATTCCGGCTGTATGAGGCCTTGCAGACAATGCCCGGTATTACGGTTTACGGCGGACAGAATATGGCCCGGCAAGCGCCTTTGTTGAGCTGTACGGTTGCAGGCATGACTGCAGCGGATGTCGGCGCTGTTCTGGACGGAGATTTCGACATTGCCGTACGTACGGGCCTGCATTGCTCGCCGCTGGTTCATGAAAGCCTGGGAACAGCTCCCCAGGGCACCGTACGTTTCAGCTTGAGCTCGTACACTTCTGCAGAAGACATTGACGCCGCAATTTCTGCCATGCTGGAAATCAGCCAATCGGCAGGTTGACCAAACTTTCGCTTTCTTCAGGTGCGTGTTGCTTTCTGTGGGCTGTCCTTCGGCCTGATCCTGGTGAGAAAGCAACGGAATGCGCTCTCGAAATGTTCCGGATTTATCCAGGGGCTGCGTATGAATCTGGGGTTTGTTTTTTTGTTGTAAAATGCCAGACAAAAAGGGGAGTTGGACCAGACTTTATATAATCTTAAGAAAACGTAAAATTGACAATAAATAGTGAGTCGGATAAGTAAGTTCAAAGGATTCTTATAATGATCACAAAAAAAATTTGTCTGATTACAACACTATTTTTGGCACTTACAATGTTTTCTTCCTGCTCTTATTTCAACTCTGATACTCCTCAGCCAGATTCCAGTATTGATAAAGATAAAAGCGTGGCTGCCATCAATAAAGGTTTGGTCTTGCAGGCGCACAAACGCTATGATGATGCATTGGAATCTTTCCGGACTGCAATTGAATATGACCGTGAAAATCCCGAAGCCTATTTTTACGCGTCTTATGTCTGCTTTCTGCTCAAGGATTATGAAGGCACCTACTATTATGCCAGAAAATCCACCAAGATTGATCCCGGTTATGCAGACGGCTATTTGCTGGCATCACAGGTTCTTCTGGATCGCAAACGGTATCAGGAAGCGTTGAGCTTGCTGAGCAAGCTGACGATCATCAAGCCCAAAGAAACGAATCATATGTATAAGAACCAGTTTACGGTTTATTATAGTATGGGTATCTGTTACATAGCTCTTATGCAATACAAGAACGGTCTGGATTCCCTGAAAAAAAGTGTCGCCATTGCATCCCAGGAGGACGTCCCGTCCACACTGGTCCGAAGCGCCAAAGATATGATCAGGAAAGTTGAGCGTAAAGTGCATTAGCACCTATGAGCACTTCAATTTTTTATTCGTTTGTTGTATTGCATGTCCTACATGCAAAACATCACCTTTGATTTTCCCTCCCGCATTTTTTTAGGCAAAAAAGTAATTCCTCGCGTAGGAAGAGTTTTGGCTTTGGCCGGCCACAGGCGGCTTGTCCTGGTCGCCGGCCAGGGGTCCATTCGTGAGAACGGCGTATATGAGTCCGTCGTGGAATCCTTTAAAAAAAATGATATTTTCTGGACGGAATATTGGGGGGTCACTCCCAATGCGGACTGTAAACACGTCCGCGATCTGGTACAGACCGCCAGAGAATTCAATGCGGAAGCACTTGTCGCAGTTGGTGGCGGGAGCGTTATCGATACGGCAAAACTGGCTGCGGCCTCCTTTGCGTCCCAGAAGGATCCCTGGGATCTGGTTGAAATGCAAAAGGATGTTCTGTCCGCATTGCCCTGTTACGCGGTGAGTACCTGCGCCGGATCCGGTGCCGAGGCAAGCTGCTCAGCCATCGTCAGCAACGAATTTTTGCGACAGAAGCGCGGACTGAAAGGTCCGGCGCTTTGGCCCCAGGCTGTTTTCATAGACCCGCGGGTTCAGAACGGGATGCCCTGGCTGCAAACCCTGGCCGGCGGTATGGACGCCTTTTCCCATTGCCTGGAACATTATGTCTCAGGTGCCATGGATCCGCAGCCCCTTGATCTTTCCCTGACGGTCTGTTCCGGACTGATGCGGAGTCTGCTCGATGCATTGCGGACGTTGCATGAGCATCCGGATACCTATACGGCACGGGCATCATTGGCCTGGGGAGCCATACTCGCCTTGAATGGCTTTGCCGGAGCGGGCCTGGGGGGCGGCAATTGGACATTGCATCTTGCGGCCCACGCTTTGGGCGCGCATCATACCCGCATCCCCCATGGCCTGGCCATTGCGGCTTTGTTGCCCGGCTGGCTGGATTTGCTCGGCAACGAATCTCCCCATGTATACGAAATGCTGGAACAGGCGCTTAAAGGCGCTTGCAGCCCGGCGGAATCCCTGGGATCATTCACCCAATTGAATGATTGTTTTTCCTGCCCGGGATTACGTGATTTTGGCGTAGGCTCCGATGATGTCGCATCTCTTGCCGCCACAGCATATGCTGACGCCCGTTCACATCCTGCATCACAACGTTTTTTTTCCTTGTCAGAACAGTTTTTTAGCGATTTATTTCTCCGCGCTTTGTAATTATTTATCGTCCTTTGCATGCTTTTTGCTTTAATGTTATCCATATGGCGGAATGTTCCTTTTTTTGACGCCGAGCTAAAGCTTGGCGGATAACTGACGAAAAGATATTTAGTCGCTGAATGAATCAATGTCAGTTTTGCTGCGTTGAGCGGCAATGGATAGGGCCAGAGCCGATCTATCGTTCGTTAACTAAATAAAGGACATGATCATGCTTCCCATGGAGAAGCGTTACTTCAAACCGAGTAAAGACGCACGCGTACTTGCAATTCTGGAATCGTTGTCTCTGGAAAACGAGCTTTCACAGTCGGAGCTCGGACGACGGCTCAGACTCAGCGGGGCCATGGTCAATCAGTACCTCAAGGAATTGCAGGACGATCACCTCATCGAATATGAGGCCATCAATGGGAAGAGTTACCGGTATGTCTTGACTGCCAAAGGGGAGCGCAAACGGCAGATCCTTTTTTCCGGGTGCTCCACCGAGGCCATACAGATTTATGCAGCCATCAAAGATCAGATAGCTGCGAAACTGAAGTCGCTTCAGGAGCGACGCGTTGACAAATGCGCTCTTTTCGGTGCTTCGGATACCTGCGAAGTGGTCTTGGGAGCCATGTCGCATACGTCATTGGAAGTGGTGGCACTGGTAGACAATGATCCTATGAAGCAGGGTAAACGGCTCCAGGGGTACATCATTTCACCGCCTCAGATTTTGGAAACCATCAATTGCAAGGCGGTGTTGATAACCTCTTATGCGCGGCAGGATGAAATTCATGCCCAGATTGAGCCGCTCTGTATGCAAAAAGGAATGGAGATAATGCGATTATGAAGAATACCGACACGATCCGACTCAATTCCGGCAGAGTGATAGGCCATGGCCACCCCTGCTTTATCGTAGCTGAGATCGGCAACAACCATCAGGGTGAGTTGCCTCTGGCCAAGGAAATGATCATTGCCGCAGCGGAAGCTGGTGCGCAGGCTGTGAAATTTCAAAAGCGCGACATGGATGCTTTGTTTACCAGAGCCGGTCGCGAGGCTCCCTATGGCGGACCCAACAGCTTTGCCCCCACGTACGGCGAACATCGCAACAAACTCGAACTGAGCATTGAAGACATGGCTGAATGCAAGTCCCTGGCGGATTCTCTGGGGCTGGTATTCTTTGCCTCCGCCTGGGACATGGTCAGCTTGAAGCAGATGTTCGAACTTGATGTGGAATTGCTCAAGATCTGTTCCGCTGACCTGGTGAATGTCCCCATGCTGCGCACCTGTGCCGCAAGCGGTTTGCCCATCATTCTTTCCACCGGCATGAGTGACTGGGGGGATATTGATACGGCAGTGGCCGAATTGCGCCGCTTTCATGAAAAAATCATTTTATTGCATTGCAACAGCACCTACCCCTGTCCCGACGAGCAACTGGCCTTGCCGGTAATGAAACGGCTGAAGGAGCGCTATGAGTTGCCCGTAGGCTATTCAGGGCATGAACTGGGAATCGGCCCCAGTCTGGCTGCGGCCGTACTGGGTGCTTGTATCATCGAACGCCATTTCACCCTGGACAAAACCATGCGCGGCACGGACCACAAGGTTTCCCTCGAACCTGGCGAATTGAAGCAGCTTGTCTCCATGGTGCGTGAAGCCGAGCTCGCCTGCCGTGTGACCAACAAGATGGTTTTTGAAGGTGAGGAAAAAGCGGCGTCCAAATTGCGCAAAAGTATTGTGTTTACGCGCGATCTTCCTGCAGGGCATGTGCTCACGGAATCGGATCTGGCGGTAAAATGTCCGGGTACCGGTGTCTCCCCCGTGCATTGGGATGATGTTCTGGGGTCGAGATTGTGCGCAAGCGTCAGTTACGAACAGCAGGTTTCATGGGACAGTCTTGCACCACGTGAAGTGGACGCGTGTGAAAAACTTGAAAATCTTCTGAATTGACGAATGTTCGCCCGGTGACGTGTACGGGAACGTCTGGCGGACAATCAGGTGATATATGCGTATTGCGATGATAACAGTGAATGATCCTGCCGGGGTAAGCATTCAGATGGCCAAGGCCATCAACAAGCTTACCGAACATACGTGCCGGCTGATCACCACTGAATACCGCTACAACTTTGCCTATGAAAAAGATCTGCACGTTCCTTCACTGGATTCAAGCGGGCTGGAAGAACTTGCGGAAGTATTGGAACAGAGCGATATTTTCCATTTCCATTTGCTGGCGGATGAAAAACTGCAACTGGGGCCCTATGTGGTCAAGGATTTTTTGAAAAATCAGGTTCTGGTGCATCATCACCATGGTCATCCGGATTTTCGCGGTAATCCGGAAAAATACCAGAAGAAGTATCAGGAGCTCGGGCGCAGGAATTTATTGGTCAGCACGCCGGATCTGCTGCGTTTTCTTCCGGGCTCGCGCTGGCAGCCCAATTTCGTCCCCACGGACGAGGCCCTGTTCAGTCCGCCGGAAAAGCCCCATACGCCGGTTGCCAATCAGCTGCGTATCGCGCATTCGCCCACCCGAAAGGAGCTCAAGAATACGGATGAGCTTTGCGCCATTGTGGACAGGCTGAATGTTCAGGATAGCGGCCTGGCGTATCAGCTGGATATGATCGAGCATACGCCTTATGAGGAATGCTTGCGGCGCAAGCAGGCCAGCGACGTGTTGTTCGACCATATGCAAGGGTATTTCGGCGTGAGTTCTCTCGAGGCCTTGAGTCAGGGCAAGCCGACCATCGCCGGACTGGACGACTGGAATATCGGGCACATCTGCGAATATTTCCATTGCCCGTCAGTACCCTGGGTGCTGGCACGCGATCCCGGGGCCCTGGAGTCGGCCTTACGCCGCCTGGCCCATGATCCGGACGAGCGTACGGCCATTGGGGCGGCAAGCAGATCTTTCATGGAGCAGACATGGAATGCCGCCAACGCGGTTTTGCCGCTGGTGGACTGGTATGAAACTTTGATGTGATCGGGGTATAAAAAAAAACGGCAGCAGTCCGGAGACGGGCTGCTGCCGTTTTTTTATTTGTTAGTGGGCTTATACGTCGAAGAGATGTTCCAGATCGTCCCGCGTCAAGGATTTCCACGCGTCCTGGCCGGGAATGATGGCCTCGGCCACATCCTTTTTCATGTCCTGAAGTTTCAGGATTTTTTCTTCAACGGTATTCTGACAGATCATTTTATAGGAAAAGACCTGCCTGGTCTGACCGATACGGTGCGTACGGTCTGTGGCCTGGCTTTCCACCGCCGGGTTCCACCACGGATCGTAATGGATGACATAGTCCGCGCTGGTCAGGTTCAGACCCGTACCACCGGCCTTGAGTGAAATCAGGAAGATGGGAATATCCGGGTCATTGTTGAACCGGTCCACCTGGTCGAAGCGGTCTTTGCTCGAACCGTCGAGATAGGCAAAGGGCTTTTCGCTGATTATCAGCCAGGAGCGGATGATGTGCAGCATCTGTACGAACTGCGAGAATACCAGCACCTTGTGGCCTTCGTCGATGATATCCGAGATCATGTCCTTGAAGGCGTCGAATTTGCCGGAGGGCAGGTTGGTGCTGACACCGGGCATGTCGAGCTTCAGCAGGCGCGGATGGCAGCAGATCTGCCGGAGCTTGAGCAAAGCGTCGAGGATGGACATCTGGCTTTTGGCCAGGCCCTTTTCGTCCACGTTTTGCATGACCTGTTCCTTGAGCTTTTTGGCAAGGGCAGCGTAAAGGTCCATCTGCTCCTCGGCCAGCGAACAGTAGAAAACGCTTTCGATTTTCGGCGGCAGATCCTTGGCCACTTCACTCTTCGAACGTCGCAGGATAAAGGGCTTGACCCGTGTGCGCAGGAAAGAGAGCGTTTCTTCGTCGCCGTCCTTGATGGGTTTGACGATGCCGCGCTGGAAGGAATGCTGCGACCCGAGAAAACCGGGCATCAGGAATTCGAACAGCGACCAGAGCTCGAACAGGTTGTTTTCAATGGGCGTACCGGACAGGCAGATACGCAGTTTCGAAGCAAGCTTGCGTACTGCGCGTGCCGTAATGGTATTGGGGTTTTTGATGTTCTGGGCCTCATCCAGGATGATGGCACTGAATTCGTATTTTTGCAGTTCTTCGAGGTCGCGGCGCAACAAAGCGTATGTTGTAAGGATTATGTCGGAATCCTTGATCTTTTTGAACATGTTTTCGCGGCGCGTACCGTAGATGGTCAATTGTCTGAGCGCAGGAACGAACTTGTTTGCCTCACGTTCCCAGTTGGGCAGCACGGAGGTGGGCACAACGATCAATGTGGGACCGACAATGCCCTGGTCCTGCATATACTGGATGAACGAGAGGGTCTGGATTGTTTTACCAAGTCCCATTTCGTCAGCAAGGATGCCGCCAAAACCGTATTCGCGCAGGAAGTTCAGAAAGCTCATGCCCTGCAGCTGGTAAGGGCGCAAGGTGGCATTGAGCGTTTTGGGCTGCGTGACCTGGGTGATCTGCGTGAAGTTGTGGATATTGGTCCGCAACTTGTTCCAGAAGGAGTCGGTGGTAACTTCCGGGAGGTCCTCAAGAATTTTGTCGAGGACCGGAGCTTCATACTGCTTGAATTTTTTCCTGGGTGGTTTTTCCGGATCAAAGCCCAGAGCGCGGAGTTTGTGGCCGAGTTTTTCCAGCCAGCTTTCCGGCAGGCTCGTGTACGATCCGTCTTTTAGTTGTACATAGCGCTTTTTCTGTGTCCAGGCCTTCCAGATTTTTTCAATGGGCACGCGCTGGTCGTCGTATTCCACGGCGAGATCCAGGTTGAACCATTTATCGTCTTCCTTGCTCTCGAGCTTGGCAACGATGTTGGGCTGCGAAAGGCGGACCTTGTAACGGGTGAGATTTTTCTCGCCGTAAATTCTGTAGGTCTCCACAAGTTTGGGATAGGCGTCCAAAAGAAATGCAATAGCTTCTTCAGGTTCGAGAAACCAGATGGAGTTGCTGCGAGGCTGAAAATTCATGTCCTGAAGTTGCTGTGTCAACTGGGCTTCTTCCGCTTGCGAACGGCGGATCAAAAAGGATTTGCCGTTGTACTGGTAGCTGCCGGTCTGCAGGTCCGGGTTGGGTCCCGGCAGGCTGTATTCTCCGTGCTGCGTTTCATAGACGTTTTCAATCTGCAGGGTGAGCAGACTGCCTTCTTCGTCCAGGAACAGTTTGGGGTTGTACTTTGCATCGGCAAAGATCGGCTTCATGTGTTCGAGGAATGCTTCCTGATCCACAAGATCCGAAGCCGGCAGTTTGGTCCAGACGCGGTCCAGAAATTCGGAAATCTCCTCCTGTCCTATGAGGGGAGGGGATTTCACCAGCTCCTGGATCAGATTCGGGGAAAGCCCTGTTTGAACCGGATAGAAACTCTTGTTCCAGCAGACCCAAAGCGGGAGCTGACCGTAAAAAAAGGTCTCATGCTTTAAAATTGAAAAAGGTGGTTTGCCTTCACGTCCGAGCATGACATCGAATGAGAGTCCATCTTGACCGAGCTGCGGCTTGAGCATCAAGCGCATGGTCTTGGTCTCGATGTGACAGGGATTTTCGGTATCCTGCCAGAACAGGTAATACTCGTTGGCTATGGCTCTGAAAAACCACGTCAACAGGCCGTCCGGGACCTCGATCCTGTGGCCTTCATAACCGATATATTTTTCGATTTGCTGGCAAACGGGGATGAGTTCCGGCGACAGTTCCACCCAATCGGGATTGCGAATGATCTGTTCCAGAGTGATCGGATTTTTTACGGTAGACAATCCGGATTTGTTTTGTCTGGCGCGAAAAAAAGCGACCTGGAATCGACCGGGTTCGGGAAAAAAGTTAAACACCAGATAGTGCCGACCTGGCTCCGGTTCGGGCTCGGTAGCAAAAAAGGATCGGAAGGTCTGGTGCCAGTCGGTTTTGGGCGCACTGGACTCTTCTTTGGGGCTTGACTCCAAAGAAGATAATAGTTTGAGCGCCGTGGCTCCTACATGTCTGCAGACTCCGGAAAAAATGTCCGGACAATTGCAATTAAAAGAAATATTGTTGTCGGACAGCGTGACAGAAATTTCGGGGAGTAGATCTGAAAATCCTCAGCCTGAATGTTGGCTTCAACTTCCCAAATTTTTTCGCCTTTTTTCAGACTGAGTTTCTGGACTCCCGCATTGCTGATTATATACTGCGCACCGTCGAGTATGTATTCAGGAATGGAGTCTGCGACGAAATGCTGAAGCAGGGCTTTTACCTTGCTTTCATCGCCTTTTTCCATGATGTTTTCATAACTCCTTTTCAAGCGCTTCCTCTCGTACATGAGGATGGCGGCAATTTTGAAGAATTTTTTAGTTAATCAAATTTTCTGATTTGATCAAGCTGCTTGGCTTTTTCAAGGGCTTGATTCATAGTCCTGCAATCTGTAGGACCAGACAGTTCTACCATAATACTGGAAAAAAAAATTATGGCAATAGGTGACCCAAAAATGAGAGTACCCTCGTACGTTTTATTGGCTTGGCTGCTTCTTCTTGTCGTTCTGACCGGCTGCGGCCAGGACAACAACGAGTATTCGGAAGAAGACAGCAACGAGCCCATTGTCAAAGCAGAAACAAACCAGAAGCCAACTGGAGAAACCGAACCACCCGTGGCTGGAGGCCGACTGGTCATAGGCGTCATTGGTGATGCGACCAATTTCATTTATCCTCTGGCTACGGATAAGACCTCGCATGACATTGCGAATCTTATGTATGTCGCACCACTCAAGTACGACAAAAATCTCAAGATCGTTCCCTGGGCGGCCGAACGCTATGAAGTTCTGGATAACGGCAAAACTCTTCGGTTCAAGCTGCGCGAGGGGATAAAGTGGGATGATGGCGTGGAGTTGACTTCGGCTGATGTCGAATTCACCTACAAGCTGATGATCAATCCCAAAACGCCCACCGCGTATGCCGAAGATTTCCTCCTGGTCAAAGAATTCAAGGTGCTTGACCGGTATTCGTTCGAGGTTCATTATGATGCACCTCTGGCAAGATCGCTCATCACCTGGATGACCGGTATTTTGCCGAAGCACGCCTTGGAGCATGAAAATCTGCTCAAGACCAAATTTGCCCGCGAACCGTTGAGTGCCGGACCGTATCGCCTGAAGGAGTGGAGTGCTGGCAGACGAATTGTATTGTCTGCTCGGGACACCTATTTCGAGGGACGGCCTTATATTGATGAAATAGTGTACAGGGTAATTCCAGATCTTTCAACTATGTTTCTTGAGCTGAAGGCGGGACATCTGGATATGATGGAATTGACCCCGGTTCAATACCTGTACCAGACCAAAGGCCCCAAATGGGAAAAGGAATTTCGCAAATTTAAATTTTTGTCTTTTTCTTATATGTACATGGGGTATAATCTGAAGGATCCCAAGTTTTCGGATGTTCGCGTACGCCAGGCCCTTGCCTATGCCATAGACAAGGAAGAAGTGATCAAGGGGGCTTTGCTGGGACTGGGAATGCCGGTCATCGGTCCGTACAAACCCGGCACCTGGGTCTATAATGATGAGATTACGGATTACGCCTATGAACCGGATACGGCCAGGCAACTGCTGGCGGATGCCGGATGGAAAGATACGGATGGAGACGGATTGCTGGATAAGGGGGGTAAGCCCTTTGAGTTTACGTTGATGACCAATCAGGGGAATACACAGCGTATCAAAATTGCGACAATTATCCAAAGCAACCTGCGCAAGATTGGAGTCAAGGTTACGATCCGGACGGTAGAATGGGCCGCTTTTCTCAAGGAATTTATTGATAAAAACCGTTTCGAGGCCATTATACTGGGCTGGAATATTTTACAGGATCCTGATATCTATGACGTATGGCACTCCTCGAAAACATCTCCGGGGATGCTTAACTTCATAGGTTACGCCAACGAGGAAGTGGACGCCTTGCTGGAGCGGGGCCGGGCCACGATCAACCAGGACGACCGCAAGCGAATTTATTACCGTTTACAGGAAATTCTTCATCGGGATCAGCCCTATTGCTTTTTGGCGGTGCCGTACGCATTGCCTATTATCCATTCCCGCTTTCGGGGCATAGAGCTGGCGCCGCAAGGGATTACCTATAATCTGCCACACTGGTGGGTGCCCAAAAATCTGCAGAAGCAGTAAGGGCAACCCGCTTTGGAAGTTGAAACGCGATGATACGTATTGGTGAGATAATAGAGAAAGTACAGGGGTACATGCCTGCCGAGGGCATTGCCCTGATTCAGAAAGCCTATGTCCTTTCGGCCAGCGCGCATGCAGGCCAGACACGGCGTTCCGGGGAGCCTTATCTTTCGCATCCGCTGGAAGTGGCGAATATTCTGGCGGACCTGAAGATGGACGAAGCAACCATAGTCGCCGGTCTTCTGCATGACACCGTGGAAGACACGAAGATTTCCATTGAAGAAGTGGATGATCAGTTCGGCGAAGAGGTGGCGGATATTGTCGACGGAGTTACCAAGCTCGGCAAAATGAGTTTTGAATCCAAGGAAGACGCTCAGGCTGAAAGCATCCGCAAGATGATTCTGGCCATGGCAGAAAACATCAGCGTACTGATCGTGAAGCTTGCCGACAGGCTGCACAATATGCGGACGCTGGAATTCATGCCCCCGTACAAGCAAAAGCTCATCAGCCAGGAAACCATCGACATTTATTCTCCCCTTGCCAACAGACTCGGTTTGCACAGGGTGAAAACCGAACTGGAAGACCTGGGGCTCAAATATACCAAGCCGGATGTCTATTTTCAGCTTTTCGAAGGCGTTGCCAAACGACAGACCGTTGGCGTTGAGTACGTCAAAAAGGTTACCGGCATTTTGCGGCAACTTCTGGACGACAATCTGATTCGGGGGCGCGTTCACGGCAGAAACAAGCACCTGATGAGCGTGTATCGCAAGATGCAGCAGCAGAATCTGCCCTTGGAACAGATTTTCGACCTCATCGCCTTCCGCGTAATCGTCAATTCCGTCAAGGATTGCTACACGATGCTCGGGTTGGTCCACAATATGTGGAAGCCCATCCCCGGACGATTCAAAGACTACATTTCCATGCCCAAGGCCAACATGTACCAGAGCCTTCATACCACCGTCATCGGTCCCGATGCGGAGCGGATCGAGATTCAGATCCGTACCATGGAGATGCACCGGGTGGCCGAGTACGGTGTTGCCGCACACTGGCTGTATAAGGAAGGCGGCCGTGTCAAAGAAAAGGATGTCGGTTCCTTTGGCTGGTTGCGTGAAATCGTGGACTGGCAAAAGCAGGAGGACAACCCGCGAGAGTTCATCCGTTCATTGCGTTTCGATCTGTTCAAGGATGAAGTGTACGTCTTCACTCCCAACGGGCAGGTCAAGGAACTCCCTGAAGGGGCCACACCGGTGGATTTCGCCTATCTCATTCATACGGAGATAGGTGATCACTGTACGGGCGCCAAGGTCAACGGGCGTCTGGTGACCTTGAATACGGAACTGCACAACGGCGATACCGTGGAAATCATCACTGACGCGCATCGCCGCCCCAGCCGGGACTGGCTCAAGTTCGTCAAGACGGCCAAGGCCCGCACGAGAATCAACCATTACATCCGGAACGAGGAACGCGCGCGCAGTATCGCCCTTGCCAAGGAGCTGCTCGAAAAAGAAGGCCGCCGGATGGGCATCAATGTCACCAAGGCCATCAAGGAGCACAAGTTCGAGGAACTGGCCAGGGAGTTCTCATTCAACAGTACGGATCATCTGCTTTCCGCGGTGGGCTATTCGCGCCTGACTCCCAAAAAGGTTCTCAAGCGTTTTCAGCTGCGCGAAGAGGAGAAGAACGCACCACAGAACGTCGAAGTTGAACCGGTTGAGGAAAAGCCGGAAGAGACTCCCCGTGGCAAGGGGTCGGACAAGATCAAGATCGAAGGGGTGGACGATGTTCTCATTCACCTGGCCAAATGCTGCAACCCGGTCATGGGAGACAATCTTATCGGGTACATCAGCCATGGCCGCGGCCTGACCGTGCATACGAGCGATTGTCCCAATGTGCAGAATTTCGAACCCGAACGTTTGATACAGGTTTCCTGGGAAGGGCTCGAACAGGAGAGCTATCACGCCAAAATTCGTATTCTGTGCAAGAATACCAAAGGTGTGCTGGCCAAACTCAGCACACTTCTGGCCGATCAGGGGCTCAATATCGATTCAGGGCAGTTCCGGTCCGATGTTGACGGCAGGACGCTCGTACATATGACCATTGAGACTCCGGATGCGAAACAGCTGTATCTGACTTTGGAAAAAATGAATTCCATGGATTTCGTGCTCGAGGCTGTGCGCGAATGATGGATGTGCCGGGACGGCAGTTCATTGCAAGCCGGCTATTGCAGGTGCAGACGTATTTTTTTGCCGATGACTTCGTCGCTGAAGGTCCCTTGTAAGACTTCGAGGATATACTTTGCCTTGCCCCGGCTGGTATACGTCGGGCAGGGCATTCCCATGCAGGGCGTTGCTCTTTGAATGTCCACGACAGTGTCGTTCTGGTCAATAAAAACCATATCCAAAGGGATGAGCGTATTCCGCATCCAGAATCTGGCCTCTTCCTCTCTGTCGTTTATAAACAACATGCCGCAATTTTCGCATAAGGATTCGCGAAACATCAATCCGCGCATTTTTTCTTCCTGAGTTTTTTGCAAGCTCAAGACAAATGGTTTTGCCTTCAAGCTCAGCACTGGGTTGTGTTGAGCAAAGCGATCCGAGAGTGATGCTTGTCGCCAGGATCAGGTGAAGAAGAATCATGCTGTTATCCTTGTCGTTTTGCTTGGAACAGGCCGTGGGTCGGAGATGATTTTACAATCGGTTCATATGACAAAACGTTCGGGGCGGCAATGGACTTTTTTACTAAATCTAAAAAAATCCCATAGATAATCTAGACTTTCCCGTGCAGTTCTGGCATAATTCGTTCGTAAATTGGAAAAGGATAGCATTATGTCAGGGTAATGCTTTTCGTTTTTGGATATGTCTAATTTCTGTAAAAAAGGGTAACAGGGAACATGTTTATCAGTTTAGAAGAATTGACCCTTGTAGAATGGATTGTCGGGGGAGTGGGGATACTCGTTTTGTTGTTCGCACTTTGCCGTTTGCTGGGCGCTATTTTTGAAGGAGAGGCCAAAAACGAATTTCCTCGATTCGACATGCGTTCGTATAAGCAGCGTTAATCGCTACTGAAAAATGCTCGACAGGCATGACAGTTGCCACGAACCACTGTTTTATGAATCTGCCGATTTTGCATGTATATCGCCGGAGTTGTGTGAATTCTGTTCACATGGCTCCGGCGTTGTTTATTTGTGCTGTTGTGTTATGCTGTTCGCTATGGAAATGGCCTTATTCGGGTAGACATGAATCCGGATAACGCACGGGTGGTATTGCCAAACAACGAATGAGCAAACGTTTCGGTTGGTGCTATGGAAAACAAGACTAAAGGAAAGGGCAAAACTCGGGTATTCATCTACCCGGATTGGTGCAAAGGCTGTGGTCTGTGCGTCAACTTTTGTCCGTCAAAGGTTTTTGAGCTGGACGAAACCGGAAAAGCCAAGGTAGTCAACGAGCCAGAATGCATAAACTGCGGATTTTGCGAACTACATTGTCCGGATTTTGCCATCAAGGTGATGCCCAAGGATGCTGACGACGAGCTTCCAGGCGTTCCCCAGCAAATCTTCCATAACGGTTCATCATGAGAAAAAGCATGAAAAAAACAACGGAACTGTTCGGTCTGGGAAATGAGGCGGTGGTGGAAGGTGCCTTGCTGGCGGGGTGTAATTTTTACGCCGGCTACCCCATCACCCCTTCCAGTGAAATCATGGAAGCCATGGCTGCAAAGCTGCCCTATGTTTCAAACGGGGTATTTTTGCAGATGGAAGATGAAATTTCCGGGTTGGGGGCGGTCATCGGCGCGTCACTGTCGGGAAGAAAGGCCATGACAGCCACTTCTGGCCCCGGATTTTCACTGATGCAGGAGCATATCGGTTATGCCTGCATGGTGGAGTCCCCCCTGGTCATTGTAAACGTCATGCGCGGAGGCCCGTCCACCGGACTGCCAACCAGTCCGGCCCAGGGGGATGTACAGCAGGCCAGATGGGGGACGCACGGGGATCACGCCATTATAGTGCTTTCCGCATCCACGGTGCAGGAATGTCTGGAAATGACCCTTACCGCTTTCAATTTTGCGGAAAAATACCGTACGCCCGTGATTCTGCTTCTGGATGAAGTGACGGCCCATACCAGAGAGAAGTATTCCGTACCCAATGCCGAGGATCTGGAGATCTGCTACCGCGTGATTCCGTCCATGCCTCCGGACTGGTATAAACCGTACGAGGAAAGCATGCGGGGCGTACCGCCCATGGCGCCCATCGGAGGTGGGTACCGTTCGCATTATACTGGGCTGACGCATGATGAAATGGGCTATCCGACCCAGAAACCCAATGAGGCGGAGGCCGCCATATTGCGGCAGTTCCGCAAGATCGACAATTTTTACAAGGACGTCATGCTGTATGACAGCCTGATGCTCGACGATGCGGACATCGGCGTCGTGGCCTACGGCAGCGTGGCCCGCTCTGCGCAACTTGCCATCCAGCAGGCCCGGCAGCAGGGGATCCATGCCGGATTGCTGACGTTGAAAACCCTGTTTCCCTTTCCCCGGCCGCCCGTGGAGCTCATGGCCAGGAATTGCAAAGTGATGATCGTACCCGAAATGAACATGGGCCAGATTTCACGCGAAGTGAAACGCGTCAACAACGGCAAGGCCAGGGTGCGTACCATCAATAGGGTTGACGGCCAGATTATCACCCCCTCCCAGATACTCAAACAAATCACGCAGGTGGTGTAGCCATGTCCGAAGTAACTCAGCTGATTCATCATTATTTGCGGCATAACAAAAAGTTTCCCCATGTATTGTGCCCTGGATGCGGCCATGGAATTTTTCTGGGCTCGCTGATACGCAGCGTGCACACCATGGGGCTCAGCAAGGATGAAGTCGTCGTTGTCTCCGGAATCGGCTGTTCCGGACGATTGGCGGTTTATGTGGACTTCAACACCGTGCATGCCACCCACGGCAGGGCGCTGACCTTTGCCACCGGCATAAAAATGTCCAATCCGCGTCTCACCGTAATCGTCATCATGGGCGATGGAGACGCACTGTCCATAGGGGGCAATCATCTGATCCATGCGGCAAGGAGAAATATCGGGATCAAGACCATTATCCTCAACAACAATATTTATGGCATGACCGGCGGACAATGCTCCTCCACGACCCCGCCAGGGGCCTTTTCCATGACAACTCCCTTTGGCCAGCTCGAAAATCAGTTTGACATCGCCAAGCTGGTTTCCTCGGCCGGTGCCAATTACGTTGCCCGTGCCACGGCTTTTCATGCCGGACTCATGGACAAGCTGCTGACCGAATCCTTCGCCAATCCGGGCTTTTCCCTGGTCGAAGTTTTTTCCCCCTGTCATACGCAGTACGGGCGCAAGAACAAATTCAAGAACCCGGTCGAGATGTATGAAGATTTGAAAAAGCGCAGCATGAATATCGAAAAATATCAGGAATTGCCGCCAGAAAAGCGCGAGGAAAAATTTCCCATCGGCGTGTTTGTCAAAAAAGACGATCCTGGCCTTGAGGACAGGTACCAGGCCATGGTGGCCACTTTGCAGGGGGGAAAGCAATGAAAAACACGCAGGGAATTTGGACCGTTTCGAATTGCGACTTTCCGGCCTGGGAGGCCAGGGCATCATAACCCTTGGCAGGGTGCTCGGCTACGGGCTTGCCCTGGGACACGGATATTTTGTCACCCAGACGCAAAGCTACGGACCTGAAGCTCGAGGTGGTTCCAGCAGGGCGGACCTGGTTGTCAGTTCGTATCCCATCAGTTATCCCAAGACAGAAGAAGTCGACCTGCTTGTTGCTCTGAGTCAGCAGGGCCTGCAACATGTATTACCGGCATCTGAAAAACGCCGGCGTACTTCTGGTAGACAATACGCTCGTACAGCAAACACCGACGAGTATGTCCTACAAGCTTCCTTTTACGCAGATGGCTGCGGAAAAAATCGGCAATCCCCTGACGTTAAATACCATAGTTCTCGGCGCGGTGACTCATCTCCTGCCTTTTGCAGAACCGCGTCTCATGCGCAAAGCACTGGAGGAGAATCTTCCCGCCAAAATTCGTCCCATCAACGTGAAGGCTTTCAACCTTGGCTTGCGCGAGGCCAAAAAACATCTTGGCGAACCGCCGGCAATCTGGAGCGAGGCTGCCAATGGGGCTGCCGAGGAGGAAGAGCGTCCGCTCGAATAATCCCGGTTTGATGCCATACAATCCTGCGCAGGTGCTTTTTGCCAAAAGTACCTTTGCTTTTCCTGAAAAATAGGACAAACCGTCTTTCGGACGGTAACGATTTGTTTTGCGCCGACGTCAAAATTGACAGTCGGCCTTTGATGACGTAAGCCCTGCACCCTGCCGGTACACGGCCGTATGGAGTAAATATAGCAGCATGGCAACTTTAGGTAGTCTGGTGAAGTCCGAAGCCAAAACAGCGGCGATATACGTTGGAACTTCGGCCCTCAACCAGCTGGCATCATTTATTCTTATTCCCTTCTATTGGCAGGTTTTAAGCCCTGCCGATTATGGCATTATCGCCATTACCGAGGTCATCGGCAGGTTTGTCGCCTGTTTTTTCGGCCTGGAACTGGGAATGGGCATCACCCGTTTTTATTACGAATGGCCCGAAGCCGAAAGAAAGCGCCGTCTCGGTGCTATCTGGATGGGGCATTGGGCAAGCACCATCGGGTTGGGGATCCTGTCTTTTGGGGGAATCTGGCTGGTAAGCCCGATACTCTTTCCCAGTGTGCCCTTTTATCCCTTTCTGTTTCTGGGACTTATAGTAACCATTCTCAACAGCCTGCAGGAAGTCATCAACCATACGCTACGAATAAAAAAGCTGCCTCTGGTGTTCGCTGCGTACAATCTCGGCGGATTCCTGGTCAGAGTTTTTTGCAGTGTCTGGTTCGTGGTTATTCTGGATCGCAAACTGCAAGGATATTTTGAGGGACTTATCATAGGCAATGCCGTTGTGGTGGTGATCTGCGGATGCCTTATGCTCTGTTATGCGCGTCCCTGTCTGGGAGGGCCGGCTCTCAAGGAGTCCATTCGTTTTTCCGTGCCGATCATCTGGTCCAATGTTCTGAATAAAATTTCCTCGATAGCTGACCGTATGATGCTGCAGTATTTCGCATCCCTCGAAGTCCTGGGGATTTACGCTGTGTCAGTCAAGTTTGCTCAGGTTTTGGTACAGTTCCACGGGGCCATAAAAATGTCTTTTGTTCCCTTTTTGTTCAAAACACTGTCCAATGGGGAAAAGGGCAACGATTCGCAGAATCGCGATCTGGTAGCGCGGATGGCTGTGATCTATTTTCTGCCCCTGGTTGCGGCCGGGCTGATGATTTCCGTGTTTATCAGGGATTTCGTCCTGATCATCAACCGTCCCGCCTATTTCCCCGTTATCCATGTGGTTCCACTGGTAGTCGGGGCGCAGCTCATAGCCAGTGCTTATCTGTACTTTGCGCCGGGATTGCTGCTTTCCAAAAAAACCCGTCTGCTCTGGATTGCCTCGTTGCTGCGCGTGCTTGTTTTTGTGATAGCCGGACCTTTTCTGGTGTTGTTTTTCAACTTGCAGGGCATGATTGCCTGCCTGTATCTGGCCACCTGCATCTATATGGCCGTGTCCTATTACTTGTCGCAAAAGCATTATCCCCTGCCTCTGCGTTTGGATCACCTGATGCTTCTGGCAGGGGTATACGCATTGCTGGTATTCGGCGCTTCCAGGATAGAACTCGGAACCGTCTGGGTGGATATTCTGGTGAAAGGCGTTTTTTGCGCCACGATTCTGTTTATTGTACTAAAGCTTTTTGTCTGGTTCAGGAAAAAAGTATCCTGAGCAGCGGGAAGCATGTTTTTTCGGTTGTTTAGGCATGTAATTCATTTTTGGGCTTTTTCATTGAAGGGTCGAAAAATATTATTTACTATCGCCCACTATTTCGGAGCTTGGATCCATGCTGCCGTTCGTGGCGATCAGAACTTTAAAATACAGGATGTCTCATGAGAAAACTTATTATCAACAACAAGACGATCACGGACGAATCCAATCCCTATGTGGTTGCGGAAATAGGTCAAAATCACCAGGGAAGTCTTGAGAACGCCAAGAAGCTGTTTCTGGCGGCCAAAGAATGCGGCGCTGATGCGGTTAAGCTTCAGAAGCGCGACAACAAAGGGCTCTTCACCAAAGCCGCCTACAATAAGAATTATGACAGTGAGAACGCCTTTGCGCCGACATACGGCGCGCATCGCGAGGCCCTCGAGTTTGGTAAAGAGGAATTTGTCGAACTGAAAAAGTATGCCACTGAACTCGGACTTGATTTTTCCTGCACCGCTTTTGATCAGCACAGCGCGGACTTCCTGATGGAAATCGGCATCGATGTCTTCAAAATCGCTTCCGGCGATCTGGTGAATACGCCGTTGCTCGAATATGTGGCCAAAATGGGCAAGCCCATGATCATCAGCACTGGCGGAGCCTACATTGAAGATGTCAAACGCGCTTATGAAACCGTGCTGAAGATTACCGACAATGTTTCTTTTTTGCAGTGCACGGCTGCCTATCCGTCCGAACCCGAGCATATGAACCTGCGGGTCATCAATACGTACCGGGATTTGTTCCCCGAATGCGTAGTTGGTCTTTCCGACCACCAGAACGGTATTGCCATGGCCGTGGTCGCCTACTCCCTGGGTGCGCGTGTTTTTGAGAAGCATTTCACGCTCAATCGCGCCTGGAAGGGAACCGACCATGCCTTTTCTCTGGAACCCACTGGTCTGAGAAAGATGATTCGCGACCTGCACCGTACCAGGGAAGCCCTGGGTACCGGCGAGAAAAAGCCTTTTGATCTGGAAACCGCGCCTCTGCTGAAAATGCGCAAGAAAATCGTGGCAGCCAAAGACCTTGCCGCCGGAACCGTGCTGACGGAAGCGGATCTGGCTCTCAAATGTCCGGGCGACGGCCTGCTGCCTTACGAGTGGGATAAAGTGGTCGGGAAAAAATTGACCAAAGCCCTGAATGAAGACGATCCCATGTCCCTGGACATTCTGGAGTAGGTCCGGACATGACTGATACGCAAGATTCCTTATATGACGTACGGGGTAGAGTGATTGTTGTTTCCGGCGGGTTGGGACAACTCGGCCGGCAGTTCACCAAAACTCTGCTCCAGCGTGGCGCCAAAGTCGCGCTCCTGGACCTGAAGGAACCGGAAAACGGACTCGAGTCTTTTTTCGGTGAATTGTCCGCCAATACGCTCTTTGTCCGTGGCGATGTCACGGACAAAGAATCTTTGGAACAAGCCCTTGAGACCATTACCGCGCACTGGGAAACGCCATCCGGCCTGGTGAACAACGCGGCTCTTGATTCTCCGCCCAATGCGCCGGCAGAGGAAAACGGTCCTTTTGAAACCTATCCTGTGGCCTCGTTCGAGAAAATACTGCAGGTCAATGTCACCGGTGTTTTTCTCTGTTGCCAGGTATTCGGGCGCGCCATGGCCGAAGCCGGTCGCGGATCCATCATCAATATCTGCTCGACTTACGGAGTAGTTTCACCCAATCAGGACCTGTATACGTACAGGCGGGAACGCGGTGAGACTTTTTTCAAGCCGGTGGCTTATTCGGTCTCCAAATCCGCTTTGCTCAACCTGACCCGCTATCTGGCCACCTACTGGGCGAAGCAGGGCGTTCGTGTTAATACGCTCACATTTGGCGGGGTTTTCAACAATCAGGATCAGGAATTCCTGCAGGCCTATGGCCAGCGTGTTCCCATGGGCCGCATGGCGGATGAGAGCGAATACAACGGAGCCGTGGTATTTTTGCTTTCCGACGCTTCCTCGTATATGACGGGGTCCAACATGATTTTGGATGGCGGCTGGACAGCCTGGTAGTCCGGGTGTCCGAACCGGTCCTTGAGCTTTCAACGCGCGTTTCGAGCGCGACAACATGAAAAGGTGATTAGAGAATGGCATTGCCAGAAATCATTCCGAACTGGATAGGCGGCAAAGCGGTCATGGCCGCTGGAGGCGAGACTTTCGAGAATATCAATCCTGCGGACGGATCCGTGCTGTGCAAGGTGACGCGTTCGCAAAGTGCGGATATTCAGGCCGCTGTGGATGCCGCAAAGGCTGTTCAGCCGGAGTGGGGCGCTATGCCGGCCGTCAAGCGGGGCATGCTGCTGCATGAGCTGGTTCTGGGCATGCGTGCCCGCAAGGAAGAAATCGCCCGCATAGTGCATCTGGAAACCGGAAAAACCTACGGCGAGGCCTTGGGAGAAACCGAGGGCGCCATGGCTTTGGGACTGTTTTACGCCAGTGAAGGACAGCGCCTGTACGGGAAAAGCTGCACCACCGGGGTTCCCAATCGCATGGCCCTGACCGTACGTCAGCCCATCGGTATTGCCGGGCTGATCATTGCGGCCAATACGCCCATCGCCAACGTGGCCTGGAAGATCTTTCCGGCCATGGTCTGCGGCAACGCGGTCATTCTTAAAGGTTCGGAAGACACGCCTGGCACCGCGGCCATTGTGGCGGAAATCGCCAAAGAAGTCGGCATTCCGGACGGTGTCCTGAATGTGGTCCAGGGCTTCGGCCTTGAAGCCGGCGCGCCTCTTGTTGCGCATGCGGATGTGGGTGTGGTCAGCTTTACGGGCTCCAGCGCCGTGGGCCGCCAGGTTGCCGAAGTTGCCGGCAAGCGTCTGGCCCGTGTGTCGCTCGAACTTGGGGGCAAAAATCCCCTGGTCGTCTGCGATGATGCGGATCTGGACAATGCGGTCAAATGGACCATGCTTTCGGTATTCAGCAATGCAGGCCAGCGCTGTGCAGCCGCGAGCCGGATCATTATTTTCGACGCTGTCTATGATCAGTTCGTGGAAAAGCTGCTGGCACAGAGCAAGGAACTGAAAGTAGGCCCCAACGAGGGCGATTATTTTGGCCCGGTGATCAACGAACGCCAGCTCGCCAATATGCTGGCGGCCGTCGAACAGGCCAAAAAGGACGGAGCCGAGGTTCTGCTCGGCGGCCATCGCCTGGATGATCCCGCACACAAGGGCGGTTCGTATATGGCGGCCACGGTTCTGGCCAATGTTTCGCCCCAGGCCGAGATTTCCCGCAAGGAGCTTTTTGGTCCCATTTGCTGCCTGTACCGCGTAAAGGATTTTGAAGCCGCACTGGCCCTTGCCAATGATGCGGATTACGGTCTGACCGCGTGCATCCATACGGACAACTTTCACCGCGGCGTTGAATTCAGCAAACGGGTTCAGGCCGGTGTGGCCGTGGTCAACGCGGGCACCTACGGCAGCGAACCGCACATGCCTTTCGGCGGAGTGAAGCAATCAGGCAACGGCAGCCGTGAACCCGGCACCGAAGCCCTGGATGTGT
This sequence comes from Desulfovibrionaceae bacterium, assembly GCA_963667575.2. Classification (GTDB taxonomy): domain Bacteria; phylum Desulfobacterota; class Desulfovibrionia; order Desulfovibrionales; family Desulfovibrionaceae. Next base: position 30,935 of record CAXXHY010000026.1, read on the forward strand.
ACAGCGAATTGAAAAATATTTTGATCCACACGGATGCAGAACGACTGTAACATTCGCATGTTATTGTGATCAATTGTTTTTAAAGGAGGTCCGGGCGCGTACGCTGGTACGCGGCGTTCCCCGGATAAGATACGTATGACAGAAAATAAAGCAGTAGCCTTCATACCGGCCAGATCCGGTTCCAAGCGGCTAACAGGCAAGAATATCCGCGAACTGGCGGGGCATCCGTTGTTGGCCTATGCCATCGTCAACGCCCTGCAAAGCGGTGTTTTCCAGGATGTCATTGTTTCCACTGAATCGGAAGAATACGCGGAAATCGCCCTCAAATACGGCGCACAGGTACCTTTCCTGCGTCCGCCCGAATTTGCCGGGGATGTTTCGCCGGATATCGAATGGTTGGAATATACGCTCCAGCGCCTGCGTGATGCCGGCAAGGACTATGATTATTTCAGCATCCTGAGACCCACCAACCCCTTCCGTACGGCCGAAACCATTCGCCGCGCCTGGAAGACCTTCATTGAGGTTCCCGGGGCCGACTCGTTGCGGGCTGTGGAAAAATGCAAACAGCATCCCGGCAAGATGTGGGTCATCCGGGGCAACCGGATGCTGCCTCTGCTTCCGCTTTCTCCCGAGGAACAGCCCTGGCACAGCAGTCAGTACCAATCGCTTCCCGAGGTGTACGTTCAGAACGCGAGTCTGGAGATAGCCCGTACCGATGTTGTGTTCAACGGACGCACCATTGCGGGTGTGGTTGTAGTGCCCTTTTATACTGAAGAATATGAAGGCTTTGACATTAATCATCCTGAAGACTGGCAGTTGGCCGAAGAACTCCTTGGACAGGGGCTGGTTTCGCTGCCGGTGATAGGTAATACGAAATGACTCAAATTAGTTACGCTTCCTTATCCGAAATCGAACGTATCCGTACTTCGAAGTGTCCCTCGGAAGACCGTCTGGCCATACTGGCGGACGTCTACCGGATCAATACGCTGTTCATGATTGCCAAATGCGGCTCCGGACATATCGGCACCAGTTTCAGCTGCATGGATATTCTGACCATGCTCTGGGAAGACATACTGGTTGCCCCGAACGAAACCGAAATAATTGATTCCGATATCTTTTTTTCCTCTAAAGGTCATGACGTACCTGCCTTGTACGCGGTAATGCTCGGACACAGACGCCTGGATTTCGACAATATCCACAAGCTGCGCCGTTTGGGCGGCCTGCCCGGCCACCCCAATGTGGGAACCCCCGGGATCATCACCAACACGGGTTCTCTGGGCATGGGAATTTCCAAGGCCAGAGGCATGATTCTCGCCCGCCGACTGCAGGGCAAGCAAGGCCGCGCCTTTGTGCTCACCGGTGACGGAGAATTGCAGGAAGGGCAGTTTTGGGAATCCCTGCAACCCACGGTGAACGGAAAGTTCGGCGAATTGACCGTGATTGTGGATCACAACAAGATTCAATCCGATACGTTTGTAAGTGAAGTCAGTGATCTGGGCGATCTGGAAGCCAAGTTCAAGGCTTTTGGCTGGGAAGTGGCCCGTTGCGATGGTCATGATCTGTACGCCCTGCGCAAGATTCTTTCCGATTTCGAATCGGTCAAGGACAAACCCAAAATCATCATCGCCGATACCATCAAGGGCAAAGGCGTATCCAGATTCTGCAAAATCAGCGATACGGAATTCGGCCCCATGTACAAGTATCACAGCGGCGCACCCACTGCAGAGGAATACAGCGCTGCTCTGGAAGAATTGGGCGCACGCGTCAATGCTGCCATGGAAAAATGCGGACTCGGTTCGCTCGAACTCATCAGTGAGGATTTGCCTGAGCGTACTGCTCCCAAGGATCCGCAGAAACTGATCAAGGCTTACGGCGAAGAGCTTCTGGCTTTGGGCGGCGAACGTTCCGACCTGATGGTTTTTGATGCCGACCTGGCATTGGATTGCGGGCTGCTGTCCTTCCGCAAGACCTACCCCGAGCGTTTCGTCGAATGCGGCATTGCCGAACAGGATATGGTTTCCTCCGCCGGTGGCGCCGCCCGTATGGGGATGCTGCCCGTGGTCCATTCGTTTGCCTGTTTTCTGGCTCCGCGTCCCAATGAGCAGATTTACAACAATGCCAGCGAACATTCGAAAATTATTTATGCCGGGTCATTGGCTGGAATTCTCCCTGGTGGACCAGGCCATTCGCATCAGTCCGTACGGGATATAGACATTCTCGCCGGCACCCCTGGAATGACCTTGATTCAGCCCTGCGACGAGCAGGAAACCCGCATGGCTCTGCGTTGGGCCGTGCAGAATAATCTTGAGTCCACCTATATCCGCCTGGTGAGCATCCCCTGCGAGATCCCCTATACGCTGCCCAAGAACTATGCGCTTGAAAAAGGCAAGGGAGCGATTTTGCGTAAGGGCGACGGCAAGTGCATTATTTTTGCCTACGGTCCGGTAATGCTGACGCAGGTCTGGAAAGCGGCCGAGCTGCTGGCCGATTCATGCGGGATGGATGTCACTGTGGTGAACATGCCCTGGCTGAATTACGTGGACAAGACCTGGTTGCGCGAGAACATTGCCGGAGTCGAGCTGATGGTTACTGTGGACGACCATTACCGCAAGGGCGGGCAGGGTGAAATGCTTGCCGCAGTACTGGCCGAATGCGCCGGAGACCTGCATCATGCGCCCCGAGTGTTCCGCATAGGCCTGGAAGAAATCCCACGCTGCGGACAGAATCCCGAAGTGCTGGCTCACCACAAGCTGGATGCCCAATCCCTGGCCGGACGCATTGCGGCCGCCCGCTAGAGTCCTGGCCGGACAGCGGATTTTTATACGAAACGATTGGGAGATTGCATGGCGTCCTTGGGACAAATTATTGAGACCAAAATGGTGCAGGTCGTTGTCCGGCCTTTGCTATCCGTTCTGGCGCGTTTGCGTCTGTCCGGAACGATAGCCTGGCTGCTCGGCCTGCAGATCAAAACCGTTCAACCTTCGCCCATGGCGAATAGTTCGGAGTCTTTTCATATCCTGCTGCTTCCAAAAGCAGGATTCGACGAAGATGTGGCCACTTGTTTCAAGGGGCACGAGCAATACCATTTGCTGAGCATGAACCGGCATTTGCCCAAGGGCGTATACTACGGTTTTTTGCCGCTCTGGGTGGACGACAACTGCTACCGCAGTTCTGATCCTGATATCAATCGCCGCAAGGAACGGCTGCGTTCCTTGTGGCGGGATATTTTACGCAAGCTACTGCGCAAGGTCCGGATAGATGCGGTGATGAGCGGCAACTACTGCTATGCTGCCGAACAGGAATTCGCCGCCGTGCTGGAAGAAATGGGCGTTCCGTTCATTGCTTTGATGAAAGAAAGTCTGAAGACCGAAGGCTTTGCCGCTTTTTCCAAGTTTTTATACGAAACACGGCGCAATGTTTTCCAGGGCGCTCATATTATGGCCTACAGCGAGACCGAACGGAATCTTGAGATAAGCGCGGGAGCCGTAGCCGCGGAAAAGATTTCCGTGGTGGGCATGCCCCGTCTGGACCGCCTGCACCGCCTGCGCCACGAGCTGTATCGCAGCGGCAAGGCCTGGCCTGAACGACCGACCGTGTTGTTTTTCGCCTTCAGTCCGAAAATGGGACTGCCGCGCATCGAACGCAAGCTGCCGCAGCGCTATGAAATTCTGATGCCCGAATGGGAGCGGCTGCGTTTTACCCGGGTTGCCCATGGCTGTTATGAAGCCATCATACGTCTTGCCAGAGAGAATCCGGACATCCGTGTTCAGTTGAAATCCAAAATGGATATGCTTTCCAAGCATGCGCTTGAAGAATGTCTGCAGACTGGCGAGGAATTACCGCAGAATCTGGAATTGATCATCGGCGGAGATCCCATCTCACTGATCAAGCAATGCAGCGTGGCCTGTTCGTTTCATTCCACTGCCATTTTCGAGGTGCTCGCCCTGGGAAAACCCATGGTTGTGCCGCGGTTTGCAGAGGCGCTGGAGGATGGGTATCAACCCTATATGCTCAATCTGGGGGAGTGCGTCAGCTATGCGCATTCGCCGGAGGAGCTTGCCCAGGTGCTCGCAGATATGGCACGTTCGCCGGAACAGAAGAAAGATCCCGCTACGCTGGACCAGGAAACAAGAGAGCTTATAGATTTTTACATAGGCAATGCGGACGGCCGTACTGCCGAACGCGTCAGGGCGGAGACGGAGCGGGTCATCGAGCTTTATCGTGGGAGTCTTGCAAAACCGTAACTTGACCTTGTCTCTGATATGATTACTTAACATTGCAATATAGCAGTTTATCCAGAGACTTCCGAGCTCATTGGGCCATCCGCTGCAGACTGTCCGGAAAACATGATGCAGATACCGCCTGGGACTTTTTTCCGGAATCAGACGCCGAGGGGGCACCCCTTTCCTGGCCTGTCCCGCTCGAGGTTGTGTGTTGGAACACCTCGCAATGGCAGAAAATCTTTTTGGGACTTTCAATTTTCTCGATTTTCCTGGCTATGTCATCCAATCAGGGCTTTAAGAAGCCTTTCTCAGTATAAGGAGAGACACATGTTCGGTTCGTTGGTAAATAAAATCATTCCCTCTAAAAACGAACGCTATCTGAAAAGGCTGCAGCCGCTTGTGGCGCGGATCAATGAGTTTGAGCCCCAGATGCAGGCCCTGCAGGATGAGGATTTTCCTGTTAAAATGGCTCAATGGCGGGAAGAAGTTGCCAATGGCAAAAAGCTCGACGAGCTGTTGCCGGAGGTTTTCGCCCTCGTACGCGAAGCGGGAAAACGCGCCATGAACATGCGTCATTTCGACGTGCAGCTTATCGGCGGCATTGTTCTGCACGAAGGCAAGATTTCCGAAATGAAAACCGGTGAAGGTAAAACCCTTGTGGCGACCCTGCCGGTGGTGCTCAATGCGCTTGCGGGCAAGGGCGTCCATGTTGTTACGGTCAATGATTACCTCGCCAAACGTGACTCCGAATGGATGGGCCAGCTCTATAAATTTCTCGGACTCAGTGTGGGCGTCATTGTTCATGGTCTGGATGACGACGAACGCAAACTCAATTACAACGCGGACGTCACCTACGGCACGAACAATGAATTCGGCTTCGACTATCTGCGCGACAACATGAAGTTCTACAAGGAGCAGCTGGTTCAGCGCGAGCTGCATTATGCCATTGTGGACGAAGTGGACTCGATTCTGATTGATGAAGCCAGAACGCCGCTGATCATTTCCGGCCCCGGCGACGACGTCACCAGTCTGTACGCCCGTATCAATACCATCATGCCGGCCTTGCAAAAGGAAACAGATTTCACGGTTGATGAAAAAGCCCGGACAATCATGCTCACCGACGAAGGCGTTGCCCACTGCGAAAAGATCCTCAATGTGGAAAATCTCTACGATCCGGCGAACATCACCTTGCAGCACCATGTGATGCAGGCCCTCAAGGCCCATCATCTTTTTACTCGTGACGTGGATTATGTGGTCAATGAAGGACAGGTAATCATCGTTGATGAATTTACCGGTCGTCTGATGCCAGGCCGCCGTTTTTCCGACGGATTGCATCAGGCTCTGGAAGCCAAGGAAAGCGTCAAGGTCGAAGCCGAAAGCCAGACCTTCGCCTCCATTACCTTTCAGAACTACTTCCGTATGTATGACAAGCTCGCGGGCATGACCGGTACGGCCGATACCGAAGCCGTGGAATTCAAGCAGATCTACAATCTGGACGTCTGCGTCATTCCCACAAACATGCCCATGGTCCGCAAGGATTATCCCGACGCCATCTACAAATCCCAGAAAGAGAAATACGCCGCCATTGTTCAGGAGATTATCCAGCTGTACAAAGCAGGACAGCCGGTTCTGGTGGGTACCATTTCCATTGAAAAATCCGAATTGATCGGCAAAATGCTGACCAAGGCGAAAATTCCGCATAACGTACTCAACGCCAAACACCATGAGCGTGAAGCGGAGATCATCGCCGAAGCCGGTTCCAAGGGCAAAGTGACCATTGCCACCAATATGGCCGGCCGTGGTACGGACATCAAGCTGGGTGAAGGCGTGCGTGATCTGGGCGGACTGCATATTCTGGGTACGGAACGCCATGAAAGCCGCCGTATCGACAACCAGTTGCGCGGTCGTTCCGGTCGTCAGGGCGATCCGGGCAGTTCCCGTTTTTTTCTTGCTCTGGATGACGACCTGCTGCGTTTGTTCGGCTCCGAGCGTATCGCGAGCATCATGGACAGACTGGGCATGGAAGAGGGCCAGGCCATTGAAAACAAAATGGTATCCAAGGCCATTGAAAACGCCCAGACGCGTGTTGAAGGTCACAACTTCGATATTCGTAAACAGCTTCTGGACTACGACGACGTGATGAACCAGCAACGTGAGGTCATTTATGACCTGCGCCGCGACATCATGGTGTCCGAGGAGCTGGAAGAACTGGCCACCGAGTATGTGGACGAACTGCTGGAGGACATCTACAGCCCGCTGACCAGTGCCAAAGGCGGCCATGGCCATGACGAAGAAAACGAAGGCGTTGTCCGTAAGCGGTTGGAAGAGGTCTTCAACCTTTCCCGCGTATATACCGATCCCGAATTGCCTACCGAAGAGCAGGCCCGTGACTATGTTTTTCAGATCTTGAATTTGTTCAAAACCGATGCCGAGGATCAGTATCAGGGGATTTTGCGCTTTTTCATGCTGGAAAGCCTGGACCGTGCCTGGAAAGAACATTTGCAGAACATGGACCATCTGCGCGCCGGTATTGGCCTGCGTGGCTACGGCCAGAAAGACCCCAAGCAGGAATATAAGCGTGAAGGCTTCGAGATGTTTCAGGAAATGCTTTTCCTTATCAAGGAAAACGCCATGATGCCGCTTTGCAGGCTGCGTTTTGAGCGGGTTTCCGAGGATGATCTGAAACATAAGGAACAACCGGCCGAGATGAATTACTCCGGCGGTTCCGAAGATGGCGAAGCCAAAAAACAGCCAGTACGTCGTAAAAGTCCCAAGGTTGGGCGCAATGATCCCTGTCCTTGCGGCAGCGGCAAAAAATTCAAGAAATGCTGCGGAAAGAATGTGGCCTGATCCGTCCGGGCCGGTAGGGAGCTTTTAGAATGACGCTTTGCGTCACGCCTTTCGACAGGCTGCCTTCGGGGGAGGAGGTAAAACTCTATTCCCTTGGCAATGGTTCCGGCCTGCGGGTGGATGTTCTGGACTACGGCTGCCGGATTCGATCAATCCATGCGCCGGACAGACACGGAAAACTGGCGGATGTGGTGCTCGGATATGATACGTTGTCCGGCTATCTGGAGGATACGTATTATTTCGGCTGCCTTGTGGGTCGGTGCGCCAACCGCATTGCCCAGGCGTCGTTCACGCTGGATGGGCAGCGATACGAGCTTTCGCGAAATCAGGGTGAGCATCATCTGCATGGCGGAACCGGTGGATTTCATACCAAGCTCTGGCAAACAGAGATCCTGTCTTCCGGCAATGAACCGGCCTTGCGTATGCGATACGTCAGCCCGGATGGCGAGGAAGGCTACCCCGGCAATGTGCAGGTGGAGTGTCTTTACGAACTTGGATCGGGCAATGAACTACGGATGCGCTGTCGGGCAGTAACGGATCGTCCGACCATCGTGAATTGCTGCAACCACAGCTACTTCAATCTTTCAGGTGATCCGGCCCGTACGTGTCTGGATCATCTGGTCAGCATCGAAGCCGATGCTTTTCTGCCTGCAGACGCGAATTTGATTCCCACCGGCGAAATATGCGATACTGCTGGAACGGCAATGGACTTTTCCAGCCAACGGAGCATCCGCGGACAACTGGACCTTGGTGGCGACGTTGTGGAAGCAGCCGACGGATTCGATTCCACCTGGGTTCTGCGCAAATCCCAGGATTCCGTCCCTCTGGCTGCAACGGCCTGTGATCCGGCAACCGGAAGACGTATGGAAATACGAACCAATCAGCCCGGCCTGCAATTTTACACGGGCAATTTTCTTGATGGCCGCGTACGTGGCAAACACGGGATTGCCTATCAAAAACATGCCGGTTTCTGTTTTGAAACCCAGGCGTTTCCGGATTCGCCGCATCATCCGGAGTTTCCTTCCATTGTATTGCGGCCTGGCGAGCAGTACGAACACATTGCAATCTATACCTTCGACACGGTGTGATTCCTGTGTTGTAAGGAGAAATACACATGGCCAAATCAATACTTGTTTGCGGTGGAGCAGGATACATCGGTTCCCACATGACCCGTATGCTTGCTGAACAAGGATATTCGGTTTCTGTTTTCGACAATCTGTCCACCGGGCATGAAGAAGCCCTGCAGTGGGGAGACTTCATCCAGGGAGATCTGCGCAATCCCTCGGACCTGGACCGCGCTTTTTCGTCCGGCAAGTTCGATGTGGTTTTCCATTTTTCCGCGCTGATAGTTGTGCCTGAATCCGTCCAGTATCCGGAGCGGTATTACGATAACAATGTCAGCGGTACGTGCAACTTGTTGAAGGCTATGCACAAGGCTGGTGTGAATCGCTTCGTGTTTTCCTCCACTGCGGCTGTCTACGGCAATCCGGTCCAGGACCGTATCGACGAGACCCATCCCATTGCTCCCTTGAATCCCTACGGGCGATCCAAACGCATGGTGGAAGAAATTCTGGCGGATTTTGCCCAGGCAGGCGATTTTCGTTCCATGGCCTTCCGTTATTTCAACGCCGCCGGCGCGCATCCCGATGCCCGTATCGGCGAGGCCCATGATCCTGAATCGCATCTGATACCGAATATTTTGATTTCCCTGCTGCAGGGCGGAGCCTCACTGAAGGTTTTCGGGGATCAATACGCGACCCCGGACGGTACGTGCCTGCGTGATTATGTCCATGTGCAGGATCTGTGTAAGGCCCATCTGGCCGCCATCGAGCACATGGATGCGAATCCCGGCGCAGACGTCTTCAACCTGGGCAACGGCGCTGGATTCAGCGTACTTGATGTGATCAAGGCAGCGGAAAAGGTCACGGGGAAAAAAATCTCGTACACTATCGAACCTCCGCGAGCAGGAGATTCGGCTGCTCTGGTGGCCAACAGTTCCAAGGCCAGAAAGCTTCTGGGATGGAATCCCGAATTTACGGATCTCGGTGAGTTGATCGAAACAGCCTGGAGATGGCATCAGGACAAGAAATACTGACGCTGAACGGTATCGTGGACATGAGGATGGCAATGAGTGAGGCGCATAAACTGCAGTTGTTCGTTACTGGTCGTACGCCTTTGGCGGAGAGATCCGAACGGAATCTTCGGCAACTGTGCATGAATTTTTTGGATGGAACAAACACGGTTGAAGTGATCGATGTGTTGGAACATCCGGATCTTGCAGCGTCTGAAAACATTTTTGCCACGCCTACGTTGATTGCCACCAAAGCAAAGATCACGCGCAGACTGATCGGGGATTTTTCCGACAAGGCCATGGTTTTGCAAAGCCTGAGATTTCTGACGGAAGATGACGACTCTGCCGGATAGGCAGTATGACAGATACAATTAATAAGCCCGGCTGCATGTGCATATCATACGCAGCCGGGCTTTTTTTCAGTGTTTAGCTCTGTTCGGGAAAGTTGAAATTCCCGGAGTGAGGGACTTGTCCGGTGGTTTCGAGCACGGCGCGCCAGTAGTCCGAGCCGATATTGAGACGCCTGCGCTCCAGGGTCACCAGGTTGAGGGGCAGATGTACGTAGGAATCCTGCAGTTTGGAGACCACAGTGCCTGTTTTGCCTGCCATGGCCGCGTGTACGGCATGTTGTCCGAGAAATCCGCAGTAGACCCTGTCTATGGCATTGGCCGGAACCGAACGGATGATGTAGCTGGGATCAATGAACTTCAAAGTCAGCGGGATGTCCTTTTCCTTGAAGTGTTTCTTGATCCTTGCGATCAGCAGTTCGCAGATGTCACCCAGAACTGGGTTTCCCGAGGCATCCACGGAACCGGTTTGTTCCAGAAGATGCTGTCCTGCGCCTTCCGCGCAGACAATCACGGCATGGCGCCTGGATTGGAGACGCTGCTCCAGTTCCTGCAGCAATCCGTGCTCGCCTTCCAGTTCGAAGGACATTTCCGGAACAAGCACGAAGTTGGCTTCCTTGAGGGCCAGTGCGGCTTCCGCGGCAATGAAGCCGGATTCGCGTCCCATCACTTTCACGAAACCCACGCCATTGAAAGCTCCGGTAGCTTCGGTATGGGCGCAGCGGATGGCTTCCGTGGCTTTTTCCACAGCGCTGTCGAATCCGAAGGATTTGCTGATGAAACTGATGTCGTTGTCGATTGTCTTGGGGATGCCGATCACCGAAACACGCAGGCCGCGGCGTTCGATTTCTTTCTGGATGCGTCCCGCGGCGCGCATGGTGCCGTCACCGCCTATCATGAACAGAACATTGATGTTCATCCGTTCCATGGCGTCAACGATTTCTTCATCTGACTGCGGTCCGCGGGATGACCCGAGAATGGTTCCACCGAATACGTGGCAGTTGGAGACGTTTTCCGGGGTAAGTTCCACGATTTCATGGCCGTATTTGGGGATGAAGCCTTCCAGGCCGAAACGGATGCCCAGTGTGGAGGCTACGCCGTAGTTGTAGTGCGCTTCCATGACAATGGAACGGATAACATCGTTGATGCCCGGACACAGTCCGCCGCAGGTGGCAATGGCGCAGCGGGTTTGCGGAGGGTTGAAGTAAAGATATTTGCGCGGACCTGCGAGTTCGAATTCAAAGTATAATTTATCTGCGTCTATTTTGCTGTAGAGGTCTTCGTTGACATTGAGCAAAATCTTTTCGTCGTCCAACATCCTGGCAAAGGGCAGCTTGGATGGGATTTTAGCCTTTCCAAGGCAGGGAATGCTCGTATCAATTGCAGTTTCATGATGTTTTTCATTTATTGATTGTTCAGACATGAGTGCTCCCTGTTTCAATTGTTGAGAATCAGGATTTATTGATTAAAGGTACTTTTCCAATACCATAAGGAAAGTTTTCTTGCTAGATTACAGGAAATTGCGTATTTTTTATTTTTCAATGAAAAATCAGTATGTTGTATACTCATGTCAAAAGATGACAGAAGTGTCACTGAAAAGTAGCAAGAATTTCAGGGAATTTCGAGAACATGGATTTGCCGGATGACAGGCGTGTGCCGAGAATTTTTAGTCTTTTGATGGGGGTCAGAATTTTTCATCATCCTTGAAATCTGCGCGTATGGTCTCCTCATCATAAAGATTCAAGTCCATTTTCATTGAATTCTCAATAGTTGTCACAATAGCAATGAGACCATCCTCTGTCAGTGGAAGGGCGTTTTGAAATTGCAGTCCGCACATTTTGCCTTTGCGCCAGGCCACAGTGGCATGCATGTTGTTAAGCGTGGCTTCCAGGTGTTCAGGCACTTCCACAAAGGTAACGGACTGACCTTCCGGAAGCAGTCTCTGGTCATCGGGAGGAATGATCACCATGGCCCCGTTCAGGCTGATATCGTTGATGATGCAGACTATGTTATTGCCCAGGGGAGTCAGCAGAGAGCTGAAGAGCGGGACATCGATTGCACACCGGGGTTCCTTGCGACGATCTTCGTACATTGTGACTACTCGCTGTCGGGAAATTTTTGAAGAAAGGATAAAAACTTTTTGGCCTGGGAAAAGTCCGGGTTGAGAGCCAGGGCTTTTTTCAGGCAATCCTTGCTGTTGCGAATGTCATTGAGTTCGAAGTAGACCCTGGCCACGTTGAAAAGCAGGTTTTCATTGTCGGGAGTCAGTTCCAGCGATTTATGATAGTAGGTCAAGGCTTCAGTAAGCAGATTTTTTTTACGAGATTCGATGCCGAATTTATTGAGATGGTCGCGCTGTTCTCGTACCAGCGATTCTTTTTCTGAAAACAGGCCTGCCAGATTATGTTCCAGACATTCACGGGCTGTTTGTTCGGGTTCCGGCTGTAATCCGAGAACATCGATCATGAAACGCAATTTGCTCTCGTTGTCGGACTGGATCAGGGTGTGCATCGCAGGAATAAAAGTTTCCAGGAAATATTGGGGTTCCGGTGAGTAGGAATTGAGAATGTCCTTGCCTGCGACTTCCAGCTTGATTTTGGATGGAAGGTGCTCGTCGTTCAGAACGTGCAGGCGGTAAAGGTCATCGTCAATTTGCAAGACAAGCCAGAAGACCTTGCTGACCATCTGGCGGGCAGTGGTACCAGTGCCGATCTTTTCCTTGCTGGACGAAGAGTAGGTTCCAAGTATTTCAAAAGACATAATGAAACAGTATGGTTTTTGTTAATTGTAAAAAATCAGATAGCGGGTGGCCACCCAGCCCACGCGCTTGTCACTGTGCAATCGTACCTTTGTCCAGGATCCTTCATGTGTCAGAACAGTCATGGTCTGGCCTTTGGGCAGTTTGTCCATTATGGAGCACTGCATCCCGCCGCATGATCGAAAATGCAGTGCAGATGCTTTGACTCTGGCGAATTTATAAATGGTTTTTGGAGATAGTTCGGATTTTTTACACCAGCCTTCCAGTCCGCTGTCTATATTCAGGACGCGAACCCATTCCCGCACGGTTTCTTGAATCTGAATCCGGTTGCCCTTGTAGAGCGTTCCGATGATAGTGCAAGATGGGCCAGCGCAATTCCGCAAAAAGACTTCGGGAACAGTTACGCGGACAGGATTTATCGAACCGGGTGCACGCACTCCGGATGGTATGGCCGGACGATCTGCCAGTGCCGTTCCGACACAAAGGAAAAGCATCAGCATTGTGCCGAAAAACGTGTATCTCAAGAGCATTGTTTCCTGTGTCCTTTCAGGCTATAAAACACATTTTTATATGTAGTCATTTTCATAATAATACGTGATGACCATGATTTTGGAAAGAATAAACTCCTCAAAATGCATAATTTTTTCATTTAAATGCAAAGCCGCTTGGAGTATGCCATGGGGCTTGGACAGCAATTGCCAGGCGAATTCGTCCGGCTGTATAGCAGACATGAAAATCCGGACTGTTGAAACGAGAATATATTGATTAATGGAAAAACTACACCTGTGACAGCAGGTTTATTCAGGAAGACGAATGCAAGATTTTGATTTTGTCGAAAATTTGAAAGATAGAGGACAGCTTAAACGCCTTACAGATTTCATTTATGAAGTAGGCATGTTGCGTAAATCTCCCCGGACTGGTTACCAGTTTTTAGGGTCTGGGGCCGAGAACGTGGCCGAACACTCTTTTCGAACCACGGTTATCGGTTATATTCTCGCCACTCTGGCTGGAGCCAATGTGGAGCGGACCGTATTGATGTGCCTGTTTCATGATTTGCACGAGGCCCGTACCGGGGATTTCAATTACGTGAGTAAGCGGTATAATAGTTCGCAAAGAACCCAGGCTTTACGGGATTGCCTGACGGGTACCGGCCTTGCCGAAAGTCTTCTGGGGTTGTGGGAAGAATTGGATGAAGCAGACACGCTTGAGGCAGAATTGGCCCAGGATGCGGACCAGTTGGACTTCATTGCCAATCTCAAGGAAGAAATGGATTTGGGCAATCCCTATGCCTCCAAATGGATGTCCGGAGCTGTAAAACGCTTGCGTACGCCTCAGGGTAAAGAGTTGTCCCGGATGATCAATGAAACGGATCATACGGACTGGTGGTTTCTTGGCCCGGATCCGGAGTGGTGGAACAACAAGAATGGAAAAAATAAAAGCTGAGGTCTGTGGATATGCGTATCGCGGTTCTTTCGGACACGCATCTGAGTCGACCCGATAACTGGTTGCAGAACCTCTACGACCGCCATCTGGCCGACGCGGATGTTTTGCTGCATTGTGGTGATTTTACGGGTGCGGGCGTGCTGGAAACCTTGCAGCTGCATCCGCGGTTTCATGGGGTTTGTGGAAATTGCGACGGCTGGGATCTGGCTCAGGAGTTGCCGGAAGCCCTTGTTTTCGATCTGGACGGGTTGCGTGTTGGGCTCATTCATGGATACGGTTTCCCCCATCCTGTGGGCAGATCTCTGGGAAAAGCTTTTTCCGGAAGGGTGGATCTGCTGTGTTACGGTCATACGCATGTTTTTGCGGATGAAGAGTTCAACGGAGTGCGTACGGTGAATCCCGGATCCGCCAGGCACTCGCGGAGTGGTCCCTGTTCCATTGCAATCATCGATTATCTTCCTGAGCAGCCCCTGGAAGTAGCTCGTATTGTCCTGGAGTAGCTGTCTGGCATATTCTTGACATTTGCTGCAGTTTCCTCCACTACAATAAGTACTTCTACTGTAAGCGTATGAACGAGGGAGCTGTCATGCCGTTAAACAGTCGCGTACGTCAAAAGGGCATTCTTTTCAAAATAGACTCTTGTTTGTTTGTCGCATTTTTACTGAGTTGTATTTTGTTGAATTTGTCGTTGCTGACACCTGTCGATGCTTTTGCAAAAGTCTATGTCTGGAAAGACCATCTGGGAAGAACACATCTGACAGACAAACCTCCTCCAGAAGAGACAGTTTCAAAACCAAAACGCAATTATCAGGAAGTGCATGAAGATTCCATGGATCTTCGTGCAACAGATCAGGATATAACTCGCATTGTCGATGCTGTGGAGACTGCTTTTCGCAAGAACGATATGGAGCGGTTGATGCAGGTGTATTCTGTTCCTGGTTCGGATCCGAACAATGCAGAGGAAAGGACAGCCAAAGTTGCGCTGCAGAGTTCGCTCGAGCTTTTTCTTGGCGCTTTCGGACTGGCCGGAAATTTCACTGCATTGCCCGCAGATCAGTTCCCTTCGCATATGGTGCATGATGACAGCATGCCGGACGGGTGCGCACCTGTGTACCGCGGCTACAGCTTTCCCTTTGACAGCAACGGTGCCACCGGTCTGGTTTATCTCACTATATGTGGTTCGGGCAAAGAAGCGAGACTGGTGTCTTTCAACTATGACTTGAAGAATCCGACTCCGGCTCAACAGCAGGAATTCGAGAAAATTACCCGCAAAACTCTGCAGCTTATTTCCGGGCAAACACCTGCAGCGCAACCGCAGCAGGCACAGCCGGCAACGAAGAACAAAGTCCAGACTCCCCAAAAAAGTGCACCGCCCAGGGCTACCCCTCCTGCTGCAGGTCAACACCAAGCGCAGCAACAGGCACAAGCACCTCAGAATCTCCCCAGCATGCCGCAGATACAACAGCAGCCCGGCGCAGGCGCCTTTCCCATGGGACAATTGCCGCTGCCCATAAATCCGCTGGATTTTATGCAAGCGGCCAGCATGTTTACTGGCATGGCCCTGCTGCTGCAGGCGTCTTTTTCCTTGTTGTGCTATTTTTTTATGTCCCTGTGCATCTACCTGATAGCTCGCAAAACCGATACCAAAGGGGCCTGGCTGGCCTGGGTGCCCATTCTGCAGATCTTTCCCCTGATAGAGTCCGCGGGCATTGCCTGGTGGTGGGGACTGGTGCTTTACCTTGTCCCGATTCCCCTGATGTTTATTCCGTTGGTGAATATCATCGGCATGGTTGTCTGGTTTTTTGTTCTGTTGATCTTCTTTGTGGTTGTCTGGATGCGGATATGCGAACGACTGGGAATGAACAAATGGCTCGGTCTGGTCATGCTGCTGCCGGTGTTCAACATGGTACTTCTGGCCTTGCTGGCCTTTATCACGGAAAGCCAAGGCCCACCCGTGCCTGTCAAATCCATCGTCGGACGTACGGTTCTGGCTTTCGTACTCTCGGCCCTTGTTGTCTGTGGAGGGTTGTATTTGTATGTAATGCCTTTGATGCAGGATGTGCTCGACCAGGCAGCCAAGATGCAGCAATTCGCCACATCTGGAATGCAGCAGCACATGTCGGCAACGACTCTTCCACAGAGTAAAAACACCCCGCAAAATTCGCAGACCCCCAAAAAGGCGAAAGCGGCTCAGCCGGCGGCAGTCCTGGACAATGGCTATTATGAGGCCCTGTTCAAAAAATCGCCGCCTGATTTTTCCGACAACTCCTTTGAAGCCGGGCGTCCGGTTTCCTGTGTCGGACCGGCATGCATCATGCTCAGTACCTTTTGGGACCAGCAGGATCCTCATGTGTGGCTCAAAGTACGCATTCCGGACATTCCCTATATGACCATGTATGATTCCAGCACCATGGCCATTTCCGATGTCATCGATGGTTCCGGTAAAAATGTCTATGATTCCAAAAGTTCTTTTGAATCGGATCATTTTTTGACCTTGCGGTTCATGGGACATTCGGGGGGATATCTGGAAGCCATTCGGGATGTGCATTTACTGGCAGGCACCAAGGATAACTCGTTGAAAAAAGTTCAGGGGGATCTGAAGTTTTTGTTTCCCATGAACGTACGAAGTGCTGATTTCAGCGCCAGGGATTCCGGACAGACCAAAAAAGTTGCAGGGTTGGAAGTGACCTTGGGAGAAATACAGGGGAATACCGTCAAACTGCGTATTACCGGCGATATTCACAGGTATATCGGTGTCAAAGCCTTTGATGGCTCCGGTAACCAGCTGGAGACGGGTGGTTCTTCTTCCATGACAAGTGACAACACCAAGAACGGCAGTTATTCGTTCCAGGGAAACGTTTCGTCACTCAAGGTGTTTGTCGCAGAGAAGCTGCTCCCCAAGAATTATACCTTTACCTTGGAAAAGAAAGATTAATGATGGGAAGGTCACGCCATTGGCGGGGCCTGCGGCGAATGCCGCTGGAGCGGGGCGTTAAATATATTAGCAGAGCGGCCGGGTCGTTCAGCCCTGTTCCGTTGTGGCGATGCTGAATAAGTTATCCAAAGGCAGGGCAGGGGCTCCATTTGCGTACATTCGGGCAGTGGCTGCAATGGGAATCATCGAATATTCTTCACAAAAATTCATTGCGGCAAGATTTTTTTCCGGAACGCTGATGAAAATCGATGCGCCTTTGGGAGTGCGTGCGCAAAGGGAAAAAAATATTTTTTTCGCACCTGCCGGATCTTCCGCATAAAGAGGTCCTACCATATAGCCATGGTCGCATGGCCTGATACAGCCGAAGCCTGTCAGTTGTTTCTCCTGGCGCAACCCCAGGGAAGTGCCCCCAGGATAATTGATCCATTTACGCAAAAAAGCCGGCCGGCGGCAGCCGAAGTGGAAAAGATCATATTCCAGTAGCTGGTTGAAGGGGAGAACACTGGCATCAGCCAGCCGGGCGTCCGTGACTTCCGGTGTGGCGCTATTGGTATATTCGAGGTGAATCGTGCCGTAGTGAAAGAGAAACCCGTATTTGTGATAATAATTTTGCTTGGAAAAAGCGCCCTCCACTCCGACGGTGCGACCTGCAAGGTGCTCCATCCCTGCAGTAAAAAGCTGCGTACCGTATCCTCTCCGGCGCCATTTTTTGTCAACGAGATGCATTCCGATAAAACCGAAATCCTGTCCGTATCTGCAGGCCAGAATACATCCCACCGGTTCTTCCTTTACTAAGCCGATGAGGAATCCTGACGGATCCTCCGATTCCAGCGATTCCAGACCATAGGCATTGATGTCCCAATGCTCGGCTTTGACCATTTCGAGCACTTGCCTGGTGTCGATGTCCAAAATGGAGCGAATTGTTAATAAACTCAATAATACCCCCTTGTTATCTCAAAAAAAAACCATCTGGTGTTGCCCAAACTTTCATGTTAAAGGGAATTTTCTTACGATATTATGACAAGAAATTGCTTTTTTTCAAGCAATGGTTGCATAAAGATCACTAAAGAATGACGCACTTTTTGCCCCCGACTGCTGTATCGGATGCAAGGGGGCCATTTATTTCATCTGACACTGGAGATCTGGATGGAAGGATATTTTGTTGAGGCCATTGGAGTGGCGGCAGGCGTCATGACAACCTGTTCCTTTTTGCCTCAGGTTATCAAGGCCTATCGTACGCGCGATACAAAGAGTCTGTCCCTGTTGATGTACATGGTACTTTTTACCGGCACGTGCACCTGGCTTACGTACGGAGTATTCATAGGTTCTTTTTCCATTATCCTGGCCAATGCCGTGACCGGCATGCTGGTGATGATCGTATTGATTTTGAAATTGCGTTATGGTTGATGCCGTGTCGGGTAATAACCTGATTTTGGGGCTGGCGGCCGGATTTCATTACGGTGATCTGCGGCCCTTTCTTGTTTCCCTCGAACGATCCGGCTTTGCTGGATCCTGCGTGCTGTTCGTGTCTTCCACCACGCGTGATATCCCGCGTATCGAGTCCTATGGCGTACGCTGCAGTCCGTTTTGCCGCCCATCCGAACTGGATCACGTTCCCTACAATGCGTATCGCTATTTTCTTTACAAGGACTATTTGCTGAACAGCGGCCGAAATTTTGATGCGATTCTGCTGACAGACACGCGTGATGTTGTTTTCCAGTCCGACCCTTTTGCGTTCGCCTGGGGGCGGGGGCTTAACGTAACTCTGGAAGATCGCTTCCTGCGCATAGGGGATTGCCCGTACATGACCCGCTGGGTAACGCACCATTTAGGGGCTCAGGCCTTGGAAAAACTGCAGGAGCACCGCATTTCATGCTCGGGCACCAGCCTGGGAGATCAGGCTGCAATTCTCAACTATCTCGAGCAGATGACCCGATTGCTTGTGCCCTTTAGTCCGGAGCGGGGGGTGGCAGGGTATGATCAGGGTGTGCACAATCATCTCCTGCATGATGGCAGTCTGCCGGAGGTCACGCTGCATGACAATTCCGGTCCGATTCTCACCCTCGGGCAACAAAAGGAGCCGCCTTTGCAGGATAGCGCCGACAATGTGCTCAATGACAAAGGGGAGCCCGCAGTGATCGTACACCAGTACGACAGGCACATGAATTTTTTTCAGAAGATACGCGACCGTTTCAAATAATATTTCAATCCATTAAAATCTGTTTGTACTTTTTCCTCGATCCGTCTTATACTATTAGTGAATAAAAGAACGAATTGTTTTTCCGACTGCAACGATCAAGATTGCAAGCTCTGAGAACTCTGGCAATTCGCAGGACCGGTTGTTCTGCTTTGGTATACACATAACCAAGGAGGCCGAAATGGAGTACAAGGAGTCTGACATTCCCGTTGAAATCAGGCATGGAGAAATGTTTTATTTTGATGATGGGGGAAGTCTTCGTTGGGAGTCGAATGGTGAAGCAAAAGATGTCTTTTTAGGTGACGGATTTACCTCGGATGTGGAGTTGTTTCCTTCAAGTACGTATGAGTTTGAGCATGGCGGAAAGAATTACCGTCTGACAGCACGGTTTGAAGATGCCTTGTTGATCGAACAAATCTGATTCGCTGAGAGCCGGATGATTTGAAAGCAGCCCCATGGCACCACATGGGGCTGCTTTTTTTTGCTAGGATGAAAGCTTTTGGGAAAGATACTGGGCGCCGTACAAGGCCGCTCCCCATAATCCGGCATTCTGTTCCTGATTGAGATACACCGGGAGTTGCGCCAGCAGATTCGCATGGGTGTCGCTGGAATGAAAGGTATCTGAGAAGAAATTGTTCATGACCAGTTCAGGAACCTTGGCGACAATACCACCGGAAATATACAGTCCGCCCAGAGCCATGATTTCGAGGGCGTAATTTCGGCAGGCTCGTCCGAAAAAAGTTGCCCATAGTTCATAGGTCCGGTTGCCTTCCGGATGTTCCTTGAATTTGGCCGTTACCTCGCTGGCCGGTATCTCTTCACCTGTCAAAAAAGCATGTAACAGTTGCAGGCCGCTTCCGGTAAGTACGACATCGCCGGTAACATGCTTGCGCCCGGTTTTTTGGCGGCAGTAATCCTGAAATTCCTGTTCTTCCGGAGTCAGAAAAGGCAAATCCGTATGACCGCCTTCTGACGAAACAGGTACGAATCCTCCGTTGGGCAGCGGGACCAGTCCGCATTTTCCCAACCCGGTTCCCGCTCCTATGACGCCGAGTGTGGCGTTGGGATCTTCCACGCCTGGCAAAACCACATGGGCCTTTTGCGCCAAAGGGGTGCGGCAGGCAAAAGCCTGGGCAACAAAATCATTGATCAGAACCATGTTGTCGGTTCCGATCTCCTGTTCGGCTGTTCGCAGATCTATGGGCTCCCATGTCACATTGGTCACTTTGCAGCGCGTGCCGTGCTCAATGGGACCGGCCAGGGCCACAGCGCTGAAATCGGCATTTTTGGGCAGCAGACTGAATTTATTTGCTTCAAGCAGATGGATACAGTCGTAAAAAGAAGCGACATCATTGGAACGAAACCATTTTTCCTCTTCAAGGCTGATTGTGCCGTTTGGGTCTGAGATAAAATGGGCAAAACGGCTGTTGGTTCCGCCGATGTCCGCAGCGAATATATGTTGTGTCACGCAGGTCTCCTCAACAATTGAAATCAAAAAAAAGTGGGTTTCTCTGCAGTTTACATCAAAAAATTATAAAAATCCATTCGTCGTAATTTATGATTTTTGCCTGCAGTGGGGATGCTCCGTTGCAGAAATCTCTTTGCCGCAGAGCCATGAAGATGGCGTCAGGGCATTGGTCTGATCACAGCGTAGTTTGTTTTACGGAAACAAGTTTGCAACAGTTTGAAATAAATAGCTATGTACGAGGAAGCGTTTTGACTTGGATATCATTTTTTAAAAAAAGGCTTGAGAGGACTCTGTAAAAAACGCAAAAATTCTACCCCCCGACCAGGGCCTTGCCTTGAGAATGCGCGCTAACTCTCCAGAGTTGATTGACTATTTGCATAATATGGTTGTTAATGATAGGATTTTATAAACAAATCCTGGATAAGGGTACAGATATGGCCATTCTCGGATTGATAGCAGGAGTCATTGTACTCATTGTAGTTGCGGCAGTTATTTCTCAGAAAGCCGCTGAAAAAGCTGATGTGAAAAAGAATTCCTTGAGCAATGACCTGATGAAGCTCGAAGCGCAACGATACAAGCTCGAAGAGGAAATGAGCAAATATGAAACCAGCATCGAGCTTTTGGAAATGCAGCTGATGGAACGCGAGAAAGACATTCGCATCCTGCAGAGCAAGCTCAGAAAACTTGAAAAAAAAATCTGAGCTCGCCTTTATTCCACGCCGTTATTCTGTCCGATACGGGTGCACGTAGGTTTTGTTGGGGTGAATACGTCCCTGAGCCTCCATTTTCTGCACCAGTTCATCCGTAGCTCGTACTATCCGTTTGTCGCCTTTGATCAGAGGCCTGTCCTTGCCCCACGAATCCAGCATATCCTGGTCTTTCACCGAAATATGAACAATTGCCGAGAAAAAACGCCGTAAATTGATGAGCAGTGAGAACGGCTCCTGGTCTCGCGACAAATCCAGCTGTTCCATGCTTTCAAAACTCACCTCAAAGGGCTCCTGAAGGCGTGGCTCAAAGGTGAAGGCGTCGTTCCAGAGATAGCGCATGGGGAGTTTGCGCGTACTTTCTGCCACGTACCGGGCATATTCGCGCGGATGACCGAGAAAAAGCTTGTAATAACCGTCAAGCTTGTCGCCAAAGCATATTTTCAAGTAGTCGATGAAGTCCTTGAAGTATGTGCCGCCTTCCTGTTCGACCAGATCAAAGGCAAAAGGTACGTCCTTGTTTTCCGGCATGGAAAGCAAGGCGAGCATGGTCATGATTTCCTCGAGTGTTCCCGGACCGCCCGGATGAACCTTGCCGCGATGGGAAGCCCGGATAAAAGCCTCCATGCGGGCCTCGATGACCGGATAGACTATCAACCGGTTGACAAGCTCGTTGGGAGCTTCGGCAGTGAGAATGGCTTTTTCTGAAAAACCGATAAAATCACGCACGCCAAAACGCTGGAAGGTACGTTGTTTGCCGTAGGCGACCTGGGCCCCTTTGAAAGGTGCCTTCATGACGCCGGTGCCGCACCCTGTGATGTTTTCCATGTCCGGCAGAAAAAGGGCCAGCCAGTAGCCGATCTGCTTGGCGAATTCGTATTCGGGCCGGGGAATTCTATGCCCGCCCCATGTGAACATCACCAGGCCGCGTTCGCCTCTGTAAAGAAAACCCGCATGTTCGGCGAATTTTTTTACATAAGCCGAGACTTCTTCCGGAGGGGTTCCTTTGGGGGGCTGTTCAGGTGCGAAAATGAGATCGCGCAGCGCACAGGAGATCTGCTCCACGGATTGCCAGATGACGTTTTCACCATCGTAAAGACTGTCCTTGGGCACTCCCTGCAGCAGCAATTTGAAATCGCCGTTGCTGCGGCAAAGAGAGACCTCCATGCCATGGAATGTATCACGTACGGCACGCGAATCATGGACGTCTGTCTTGTGGATGTTGATCAGAGCCCCGATGATTTCGGGAAGACGGGTGTCTTCGGAAGCCAGCCCTTGGGAAATCTTGGCAATTTCTTCAGGCCCCAGCTCGGTAACGCCCAGCCGATGTGGAAGAATGGGAATTTTCAATGATGTAAGCATAAAATCGAATTGTTTGATCTTTGAACCAGGTGATTTACGACAAATAAGCAGGCAACTGCCATGGGGTCGAGTCGGCTTCTATAAGATGTTTCCCGCCAATGGGCAACGAACAATTTTGTGATCCATCAGTTTCGCCTTGCCGACAAACACATTCAACTATCAGGTGCCGGAGAACAGCACGATTCGTACGATCCTCGACGACCCAAGCGTCTAGTCCTGAAAATACGTGCGGATCTGTTGAATGTCGTTGGTCTGCATCAATGCCAGCAACAACAGTATCCGGGATTTCGAAGGAATGCGTCCGCCGGAAAAGATGACGTTGTCATCAGCCATGGTTTTTCCGCCCCCAGGTCCGCCATAGACCGGGTATGTCCGGCCGTTGTAGCAGCGACTGGACACCACCACTGGCAGATTTTTGCTTCTTGCATAACGAATGGCCTCGTAGACAGAGGCATTGACGTTGCCCAGCCCGAAACCGGCAACCACTATCCCTTTGGCGCCGCTGTCCACTGCGAGGCGGATATATCTGCCGTCTGCCCCGGCGTAGAGCGTAAACAGCATTACTTCGGGAATGACACTGTCCTTTGGGGGCAGGGGAAAAGACAGGTGGTCGGCAGGCCGGCGATAGGGACGGAATTTTCCAAAATCCACGTACCCGAGAAAACCCGCATCTTCAGATTTGAAGGTCATCAGGTTGTCGGTGTTGGTTTTGCGGACGTCCTGGGCTGCGCAAACATATTGATTCATGTTCACGGTTACCCCCATGCCGCGCGCCTTGGGGGAAACAGCCTGAACCAGCGCGTTGGCCAGGTTGGCCGGTCCATCCGGGGATGGATCCGAAGCATTGTGCTGGGCTCCCACAAACACGACAGGTTTGTCGGTTTGCAGGACAAGGTCCAGAAAATAACAGGTTTCCTCCATGGTATCCGTGCCGTGCGTCACGATAATACCACTAATTTCCGGATCATCGGCCAGAGCCTGGACCTTATGGGCAAGACCGAGCATCAGGGCAGGCGTCATCTGACTGGAGTCGATATTGCTGTATTCCACCAGTTTGATGCGGGCAATGGAAGATGCTCCGGGGACAGCCTCCATAAGGTCCGCGCCGGAAAGCGCCGGTACTGCGGCGCCTGTAGCCGGATCGATTTTTTCCGCAATGGTCCCGCCGGTGGAAACCACCGCCACAAGAGGAAGCGTATCGGCCTTTACGTCTGAAGCAGCCACAATTCCAGTAAGGAACAGAGACAACAGAACAATCAGATAACGGCTCTTGCAGTGCATTCTTTTTTCTCCTGTACGCGGGATAAGTAAGGAAAGAATTATAAGCCTAGCATTTTTCCGAATATTTTTCCATGTAGCCTCTGGGAGTTATGATCCGGTTGCCGGCAAGCCGACTGGAGCTGTTGCCGATCAGTACGATGCTCAGCATATCTGCATCCTCAGGGCGGAAATCGCTCAAAGGCTGCGCACGTACGAACTGCTCTTCGCGATAGGCATTGCGTACGAGTCCCACAGGCGTTTCCGGTGTCCGGTGTGCGGAGATGATCTCCAGAGCCCGTTCCAGTTGCCCGGTACGGCGTTTGGAACGCGGATTGTACAGTATGATGCTGAAATCCGCAGCTGCGGCTGCTTCCAGTCTTTTTTCGATACGCTCCCAGGGGGTCAGCAGATCGCTGAGGCTGATCACGGCAAAGTCGTGCATCAGGGGCGCGCCCAGCAATGCGGCGGCAGCGCAGAGAGCCGGGATGCCTGGAACGATTTCACAGGGCAGAGTGTCCAGAAGACCGCGCTTTTCCAGAAGTTCCAGAATCAGACCGGCCATGCCGTAGATGCCTGCGTCGCCGCTGGAAATCATTACGGTTTCCTTGCCGGACAGGGCGAATTCAATGGCCTGGGTGGCTCGCTCCATTTCTTTCTTCATGCCGCTGGAGTAGATGATTTTGTCCTTTTTATAGTCCTCCGGGACAAGATCCAGATACGCCGTGTATCCCACGATAACGTCGGCATTCTGAAGGGCCTCCTGGGCCAAAGGCGGGAGCAGACAGAAGTCGCCGGGGCCCAGACCTACGATTTTGAGGAGTCCTGGTGCGGCATGTGCGTCAGCGCCACTGTTACATTCCCCAGAATTTGTTTCGGACTCAGCAGACTCGTGGTCTTGCTCGCCAGAAGTGCGGCTGCCTCGCATACGCTCTCTACTCCCAGATGTTTTTTAACGGTTTCAGAAGGGGTCTTTACCGGCATGGCGCTCAAGGCCTCTGACGAATAGAGTTTAAGCGGTACCTTAAGTTTTTCCGCAGCCAGTATCAGGCCCTGTTCATCTTCCTTGCATTCATGGCTGGCCAGCATGCAGACGGCTTCTGGCAGAATGTTGCGTGATTCGAGGGTCTGGGTGATGGCGTCGAGAATTTCTTCAGCAGCGGTTCCTTTGCGGCAGCCCACGCCCACCGCGATGACGCGCGGGCAGAGTTCCATGGCGGTCTCGGTTTTCTGAGACTTGCGCCAGTCCACGCGAATAACGGGATTGTCCGAGTCGGACGAAGGGTCGACCAGACATTTGCGGAACCAGGGATACCATTCGAAATCCGTGGTCAGGAGATAGGATTCCGGGTCGTATACCTGGACGTATTCACCCTCGGCAAGAGACCGGTTGATCACCTTGACCATATCCCGCGTACGCAGGGCGAGATTTTTGTCCTTGGCCAGTAATTCGATGGCCGGAGCCCCGATGGCATCGGTGGCTGTGGTCAGGATGGCCTTACCGCCGGTCAGGGCCGCAACGCGTCTGGCCAAAACATTGGCCCCGCCGATATGTCCGGCCACCAGGCTGATCACGTATGTGCCGATGGGGTCCAGAACAACCACGGCCGGATCACCATACTTGTCCTGAAGGAGCGGAGCGATTGTCCGGACAACGATGCCCGTGGCACAGAGGAAAATATGATTGCGATAATTTTTGAAAGTCTCGGCCACCAGAGGCGCCAGAGCGTCAAAAGTTTTGGCGTTGTCTTCTTTTTGCGCCAGACGAACCGGGAGAAACAACTGAGCGCCCAGTGCCTTGCTCAGTTCGGCCCCCAGCAGGGCGCTTTGTCTGGTCAGGGCGTAAACGGCGGTAGTGTCCGTATCGCACAGATTAGAGTCATGAACGGAAGCCATGTTTGAACTCCGGATCATAGAGTTTGGAACGCGCGGAGTCCCTGCTTTGTTTTTGGGAACCACGCGTTGGAATTAAAAAAATGGTTTGACGGGTCAAGTCGTTGGCTGCGATGTCTGTTACCAGAGTTTCCACACTGCTTTCAACCAGGCATTCGGCCGGATGACCGACCCTGGCGGCGATTACCACGCGATCTGTGGGGGCCAGTCCGGCAGCCAACAGTTCGTTTTGAAGTTCACCGGCCTTGTCCACGCTGAGATACACTGCCAGCGAACAGCCATGGGCTGCAAGATCCCGCAGACGTTCGGACTCCGGCATGGGGGTGCGTCCGGGCATGCGGGTCAGGATAAGACTTTGACCTGCCTCGGGTTCGGTGAAGGAAAGCCCCGCCCTGGCCGCTGCCGCAAAGGCGGCTGTGACTCCGGGGATGATTTCATAATCAATGCCGTCCTGTTCGAGCAGGCGGATCTGTTCCTGAATGGCTCCATACAGGCTGGGGTCACCCGTATGTACGCGCGCCGCGTTTTGCCCCTTGGCAATGGTCTCCCGAAGCAGGTTGTGTGTTTCCTCCAGGGTCATATGCGCGGAGTCAAGGACAAGAGCCTCGGGTTGCGCCATTTGCACCACCTCCCTGGGAACCAGCGAACCGGCGTATAAGACCAGTGAGGCTGCGGCGATGCGTCGGGCGCCTTTTATGGTGAGCAGTTCGGGGTCGCCCGGGCCGGCGCCGACAAACGAAACAAGCGGATGGTTGGAGACGGATTCCGTGACGGAACTTTTCTGAGAGTCAATCCCGTTGGATTTTCCTCCGCTAAAAGCTGCTGTCATTGTTTGAAAACTCTTTCTGATGTTACAGGGGAAAATGAGAATAAACTTGCTGTTTAATCGGATACGTACGTTGTCTTCCTGGTTTTGACAACAAACACGGGGTTGAGCGCTTCAAAGCGTTCGTCCGTGGATAACGGTACGCTTCTGGCCACATTGATCTGCTGAATTTCCACCGGCCAGCCCAATGAACGGCAATAACTGCGGATCTGCTCCAGGGAATCGAGCAGGATGGTGTGCGCCACAAGAATGCCTTCGGGCTTGAGTCGTTGGCAAGCGCTTTCCAGCACGTCGGGAGTGGTCAGCCCGCCTCCGATGAAGATGCGATCGGGGCTGGAAAGGTCATCCATGGCTTCAGGCATGGTGCCGTGGACGGGATCGACCAGATAGGCTCCGGTACGCCGGATATTGGCTCTGATCATCGAGATACGACTGCTGTCCGACTCGATGGCAGTGATTTTTCCGTGGTGCAGCAATACCGCGGCCTCCAGGCTGACTGCACCGCAGCCCGCCCCGCAATCCCAAAGCGTATGCTGCGGCTCCAGTTCCAATGCGGAAATCCCGGCGGCACGTACGGGGGCCTTGGTAATCAGACCCTTTTCAAAAATCAGTTCATCTTCCGCTATCCCCAGACGCAAACGAACTTCCGGGAGAGTGATTCGTTGCAGCAGCAGGATATTCGGCTGGATGAAATCGCGTCCGGCCACCAGTTCGAGTTCGCCGTTGAACATTGCTTCGTCGGGAAAGCCCAGCCGTTCGCAGACACGGCACATGAAACCAGTGACGCCTCTGTCGAGCAGCAGTCCTGCAATACGGTCGGGAGTGTTGAGCTGGTCCGTATAGACGGCGACCAGTTCCGCATGGGTCAATGCTGCGAACAGAGGAGCAGTGTCCTCACGGCCGTGCAGAGAAACGCAACGAAAATCCTGCCAGGGCAGCCTGGCCCGCGAGGCCGCTGCCTGGAGGGCGCTGATATGCGGATGAAAGACCAGGACATTGGGGCTGAAGTTGCGTAGCAGAGTAGCGCCAATGCCGAAAAGCAGCGGATCGCCATCAGCGAGCACCACCACCCGCTTACCGTTGAGCGCCTGCGTACGGATTTGGTCCACAATCTGAGCCAACGGGCTGTTGATGGCCAATTGCTGGCCCGTGTGTGCGGAAAAATAGTTGAGCAGTGATTCACCGGCAACCAAAAGGTCGGCGTTTTCAATCAGGGATTGGGGCTCGGGCGACAACACGGGTTGCCCCATACCGCAACCGATCACATGAATAGAAACGTTGTCGGGCATCATAGGTGCTATCCTTTGCGTTGGAAACTGCGGCAACGTCCGACCAAAGCCTCGGCTGCAGCAGGATTGCTGCCAAAATGGACATGGGCGTAACTGGCCAGGGTATTTCCTTTCAGAAAACCAGGAGTGGAGACAGTAACATCATCGGCTTTGCGGACTGCATATACCTGCCGGGTTTCGGAATCCTTTCCATCCAGTTGCGAATAATGAAATTCATGACCCTTCAACCGCGTTTCCGAATCGCCCAGCAAGGTATCTTCCGTAAGGCGGATGTTTCTGTATCCCAGCGACATGCCAGTGCTGCGTATTCGTGATTTCATAGCAAAAATCCCGCACATGGGAAAGCGTTGGCCCTCTTTGTCCTCGATGTTCTTGCACAGATACATCAATCCGCCGCATTCGGCGTATATGGGACCACCGGATTCGGAAAACTCGCGAATCGCAACACGTAGCGGACTGTTATCGGCCAATTGCCGCGCATGGAGTTCCGGATACCCTCCTCCCAGGTAGATGCCCGAGGTTCCTTGCGGCAGAGCCTGGTCCTGCAAAGGGGAGAAAAAAGCGATTTCAGCTCCGGCAGCACGTAGCAGACGCAGATTTTCCGCATAGTAAAAGCAGAAGGCCGCATCTCTGGCCACCGCGATACGTACGTCCGCTTTGGGAACTGTCTGCCGGATCGTCGATTCGTTGTCCTGGTACACACCCGGCAGAGCAGCCAACAGTTTTTCCACGGGCAGGGCCGCTTCGAACCAGTCTGCAAGCAAGTCCAGCCTGCCGCTTTGCCAGTTCAATTCGTCGGCCATATGCAGTCCGAGATGACGTGAGGGCGTCTCAAGTCCGGACGTACGGGGCAGACAACCGAGCAGGGGGACATCCGAGGAGTTGAGTGCGTCTTCCAGAATCTGCGCGTGACGGGGACTGCCCGTGTTGTTGCAAAGCACTCCGGCGAATCGCAGGTCGGGATCAAAATGGGTGAATCCCTGTACCATGGCGGCAGCTGAACGAGCCATGCTGCCCGCATTAATAATCAGCAGAACAGGGATATCCAGCCACTTGGCCATCTGTGCCGATGATCCGGATTCGCTGGAACCGGATGCACCGTCGTAAAGGCCCATGACGCCCTCGACAACGGCAAGATCGATATCACGGCAGTTCCGAACAAAGAGCGTACGATTGGTTGCCTGGTCCAGCATCCAGCTGTCCAGGTTATGACTCGTACGGCCGGTAACCGCCAGGTGATGGCTTGGGTCGATGAAGTCAGGCCCGACTTTGAAGGCCCGAACCCGCAGGCCGTGGCGTTTGGCTGCAGCCAGCAGCCCCAGGGTGGCTGTGGTTTTGCCGGAACCGCTTTGGGTTCCGGCAATCAGAACCGCTTTCATGAATGTTTTTTTGCAGTGCTTGCCAAAGGTTTGCCCAAAAGCAGCAGTGACAGATAGTGGGGCGTTTCATGGATGGAATCGAAATCGCGGACAATGCGTGCGTCCTCATGGCCGAGCTTGCTGGCGAATACGGCCCGTTTCGTCTGTCCTGCCTTGTCCAGTACGCCGCGGATTTTCTCGAATCCCTTGTAGCATTTGAGAATGACGCCATTTTCCGCAAGTTGCAGCTGTTGCTGCAACCGTTCCGGATCGGCCACGCCGGAGAGCAGGATCAGACTCTCGCCTGATTCGCAGAGCTGCGTATGGGATTCCGCTGCCGCGGCCTGAAACGAAGTGATGCCGGGAATGATTTCAACTTTTGCTTCCGGTAATTCGACCGGAAGGGTCTGCAGCAAATAGCCGAAAGTGGAGTAGATCAGCGGGTCTCCCAGAGTGATAAATGCACAGTCTTGGCCTGAACGCAGGTGGCGTGCCACCACGCGGGCGTTTTCCTGCCAGGCTTCATCCAGTTTTTGCTGGTCCTTTGTCATGGGGAACCCGAGCATGACGATTTCCGTATCTGCTCCAATATGCTCCCTGGCGATGTCCAGCGAACGCGAGTACTCGTTTTTGGTGGAGCGCGCCGCGAATACGACGGATACTTTGGCCAGGGCTTTGGCCGCCTTGATGGTGAGCAGGTCGGAGTCTCCGGGGCCCACTCCGATGCCGTAAAGAGTGCCTTGATCAGTCATTTTGAGGTCCCTTGGGAAAAAGCTCGGGATGCAGAATTGCGGCGAGTTTTTCCACTGCTAATATATTTCGAGGTCCCGGGCGGGAATAGATTTTTTCATCCACGTCATACACTTTTCCGGACTGCACCGCAGCAAGGGGTTTGAAATGCGGCCGGTCCTTGGGCTGGCTGAGATCCGGATTCATGGGACCATGTTGCAGCAGATACACTTCCGGGTTGAGCCCCAACAGGGCTTCTTCGTTCAGGCGGACGAGTTTTTTGTCATTGGTGACGCAGTTGATGCCGCCGGCTTTGTCGATAATGTCCGTTACGATGGAATGTTTACCCGCAGCCAGCAGATTGGGGTAGCGCACCTCGAAAAAAACCCGTGGCCTGTGGTTGGCGGCAGTGAGTTTTTCCGTCACTGCGTCAAGGCGATCCTGCAGGGTCTGGATCAATTCCAGAGCCTGCTGCTGTTCGCCGCAGAGGATTCCGATACGCCTGATGACGGAAAAAAGACTTTCAAAATCCGTTACCTGAAACACAGCCACAGGCAAATTGTGTTGCTGGAGCGTGTCCACTATTTCCAGGGCTTTCGCACGGCCCTCCATCTGGAGCACCAGGTCCGGATGCAATCCCAGAATCAATTCGGTGTTGGGCCGCATGTGGGTGCCCACCACTGTTTTTTCATGCATCACTTCAGGAAAATTGTCGGCTTTTGTTCTGCCGACTATCAAAGAATCCAGTCCCATGGAGGTAAGGATTTCCGAGAATGCCGCGTACAAGGGCACAACGCGCTGAGCGGGTTGCTCCAGCGTTATGGTCCGTCCCAGGTCGTCGACGACGCTTATGCCGGCATCAGCAATCCTGGGAGACGTACAAGGGAGCATCAGAGCCAGGAACAAGATGGCTCTGGGGAGCGCCCGTAACCGGATGCGGATATATTTTGATAGGTGTTTCATAGATTTGTGTCAGGTTTTTTTCAGTGAATATTTCATTTGTAGGACCGTCCAGAACCAGACGGCCGTTTTTGAGAAACAGCAGTCTCTCGCAGTACAAAGCGGCAAGGTTCAGGTCATGAATGGCGGAGAGCACGGTACAGCCGTTTGCATGATGCGTACGCAGCAGATCATGAATGGCGATCTTGGCCGCCACGTCCAGCCCGGATGCGGCTTCGTCCAGGAACAGAATGTCGGTTTCCTGGCAAAGCGCCCTGGCAATCAGGACACGCTGCAATTCTCCGCCTGAAAGCTCGCTGGTCATGCGTCCGGAAAAAGGCGTGGTTTCCGTATCCCGCATGGCTTTATATGCGGCAGAATGGTCCTTTTTACAATAACCCAGCAATGGTCTGATATACGGATAACGTCCCATGAGTACGAGAGAACGGACGTTGAGGTCAAAGGTGGTTTCAATACGCTGCGGAACAACGGCCAGATTCCGGGCTCGTTGCTTGGGGCGCATCATCTGGAGTTCCTTGCCGTTGATCGCCACGGAACCGCCTGCAAGGGGCAACGCTCCGCTCAGAGTCAGGAGCAGCGAGGTTTTTCCGCTTCCGTTGGGGCCGAGCAGTCCGACCATTTCACCCGGATCGAGGATGAAATTAATGTCATGCAGGACCTCACGGTCTCCATAAGCGCAACTGAGGTTCCGTACTTCTATCATACGCATTCCCCATTGGAGCGTCGGGCCAGCAGCAAACAAAAAAAAGGGCCTCCCAAAAGCGCGGTGACCACACCTGCGGGGAGTTCCATTCCGCCAGGCAGAATACTGCGCGCCAGGACATCGGCCCAGAGCAGCAGTATGCCTCCGGTCAGGGCGGAAAGCAGCAGAAGCGGACGATGCTCCGAACCGATTACCAGCCGGACCAGATGAGGAACGATGAGCCCCACGAATCCGATGATTCCGGACACGGCAACGCAGGCGCCGGCAAGCAGGCTCGCTGCAATGAGCAGGCGCATACGCACCCGTCCGGCATCCATGCCCAGCTGCCTGGCCTGGTTTTCCCCCAGCATGAGGATATCCAGTTCCCGCGCATGCAGGAAGATCAGTCCGAACCCCATAGCTGCGTATGGGATAAAAAGCAGGACTTCACTCCAACCGCGTCCCTGGAAACTTCCCATGAGCCAGAATACGATGCCGGCCGCGGATTCTTCATCCAACGCTTTAAGCAGAGAAATGAGCGCGGACAAAAAGGTGGCGACCACGATTCCGGCCAGGACCAGGGTGTCGCGGCGCAGTCCGCCTTGCATGGACCCGAGAACCAGGACAGCGGCCAGGGCTCCGAGCGCGCCCATCAGAGCGGCCAGGGGAAGAAACGGTGCTGCCCAGAAAATGCAGCCAGCTGGCAATGCCGTGCCCGGCCAGAAACAGCAATAGAGAAGCGCCGAATGCTGCACCGCTGGAAACTCCGATGGTAAAGGGGTCGGCCAGCGGATTGCGCAACAGCCCTTGAAAGGCGGTGCCGGATACGGCCAGGCCGGCGCCCACCAGCCAGGCCAGGCATACGCGGCTCAAGCGCAGGTCCAATACTACGACTTGCCATGTGCTGTCTGCGGGAGCGGGGCAAAGCCCAAATGGCGCTGCCAGAATGCGCAAGACTTCATTGACGGGAATATCCAGCGGACCTGGCAGACAGGCGAGTATAATGGAAAGAAGACTCAGGCAAAGCAAAACAGCGGCGCAGACCAGGCTGCGCCGCTCCGAATTGATGAGTAAAGGAACACCGGCACGTACAGCCGTTGATCGGGTCATTTCACTCCGTCAAAATGCGCAAAAGCGGTTTTCAGATGATCGATCCAGATGGCGGCCATATTGTCTCGAGAGCCCATTCCAACAAGTACGGGAACGGCTTCGATGGAGTTCTTTTTCAGGATGCTTTTCCAGGAATCGTCCTCGTCGCCTGCCATGTCGTTATGCGCATGGTCTCCGGCAACGGCCATCAGGGGAATAAGGTACGCTTTTTTGATTCCTTTTGCTTTCATATCCCCTACGACATCGTCAATGGAGGGCGTACCTTCCACGGTTCCCACGAATATGTTGGGATCCTTGCGGCTCATGAAATATTGCAGGCCCGGGTAGTAGATGTTGCCTGGGTGTTCGGTGCCGTGCCCCATGAGAACAACGGCCTCATCGGCCTTACGTTCTTTGGGCAAAATTTGCAAAATGACGTCGCGAACAGCCTCCAGGTCTTCTGTCTTGGCCATGAGCGGATAGCCCACAACCACCTGCTGCATGCCTTTGGGCATTCCGGCAAAGCGCAGAGCCGTGGCCAGGAGGTTGTGATACTCCTCGCCAGGGATGGAGTTGAGCGGTTGCACAGCCACATGGGTAAAATTTTTCATCAGCCATTTTCGCCAGAGCTTCTGCCGGGGAATCAATGTGCTTGCCTTCCTTGGCAAGTTTGTGGCGAATCATTTTGGAGGAATAAGCCATACGAACAGGCGTGTCGGGGAAGGCTTTCTTGGCCAGTTTTTCAATGTTTTCCAGCGCAGCCGCTGCACCGGGAACGGAGGTGCCGAAAGCTACCAGAAGAATACCCTTTTTGACAGGATGCGTATGTCCGTGGGCAAAGGCGGGTGTAACCGCAAAACAGAGACAGAAAAGCAAACAGGGAATGAGTTTGATAATACGTACGAATACAGTGCGGTTCATGAAGAACCCTCCAGATGTATTCGGGCATGAAAAAATTTGGAACGCAAAAAACGGTTCTTGCCGAAAAATCGCCAAGAACGCGTTGGTTCCATACGGTTCCGTTTCAGCAAAGCCCGCGTTGCTGTCGGAATTTCCAAAGCGCGTACCAGGCAGGTCTTCCGGCTTGCTCAACCCGTCTCCAGCCTTCCCAGGCAATTTGCCCAGTGACTATCCGAGGGAGGGGGCGTTAGAAGAGCATACGGCGGCGGGACCGCTCCCGATTTTCACGGGATTCCCTATTAAGCGATTATGCACCTGATGGCAGGTAGATATCCTCAGGGGATATTCGTGTCAATGAAGTTCAATCGAAAAAACACGGTCATTGTTTTGAGGAAAGTGCGTCGAACAATGTTCGAAGTTGTGCTTTGTTCAGTGCACCTTGCAGTCTTTTTACCGGTTTTCCCTTTTGGAGTACAAGCAAGAGGGGAACATTGACCGCGTTCAGAAGTGAAATACCTTTTTCTCCCAGCCAGTAAAAGGGAAAATCCACTGGTTGATTGGTCAGGAGACGTTCCATGGCCGCAGGATTGAAGTCCAGACTCAGACCGACAACACCGACACCTGTATCGCGATACTCGTTATAAAAATCATTGATCCGCGGAAGTTCTTCAACGCAGGGCCCGCACCAGGAAGCCATGACCACCACCAGAGTTGGCTGGTCTGGGGACTTGAGAAGCGTGTCCAGTTGCTCGGGTGAGAGTTTGGGAAGAGATGTCTGGCCGTAGGCCGGAGACAGAAACGCAAAAACGAACAGGGTGGTCAGCAACAGCTTTGCAGCAGATGCTCTGACAGAAGTAGAACGGCACATGTTTCTCAATCCAGCTTTTCCAGCTGCTGCATGATATCTTCGAGTTTCGGACGTTCGTTGATGTCGTGGACGTCGACGTAGCGGACAATGCCTTTTTTATCGATCAGTATCAGCGCGCGTTCAGAAGTGCCGTCCGAGCGAAGCAATCCCAGGCTTTCCGCCACCTTGCCATGGGGCCAGAAGTCCGAAAGCACAGGAAACCACAGTCCGCCCATGGAATGGGTCCAGGCGTACAAAGTCGGTACGTTGTCCGTGGAAATGCCTATGATCACGGTGTCATGGGCGTCGAACAGTTCCTTGGCGATATTGTACCCGGGCCACTGTTTCGAACAGACTGGTGTCCAGGCCGCGGGTACGAAAGAGAGCAGAACGTTTTTTTGTCCCAGATAGTCGCTTGGCGAGATGTGTTTGCCGTCAATGGAAGGCAGGCTGAACTCCGGAAATTCTTCCCCGACATGGACGCAGCAATGGCCTTCCGTGGGGGTGAGCTTTCCAAGAGGATAGACTTCGTCCTGCGGCACCTGCGCCAGCAGCGTGCTTCCCCATAACAGCGTACTTAATGTGCAAAGCAATAATACGGCGCGTTTCATGATTTTTCTCAACCGGCCAGTTGGGCTTTTTGCAGCAAGGTGTTGAAGAAAACTTCCGGATCATCGAATTTACCGCTGTGGCTGTAGAGCAGTTTCAGCTTTCCTGGAGCCACTTTTTGCAACAGCAGAAAATAGGGCGTTCCATTGGCCTTGCTGGCTTCGTACACCGCCAATCCGGGATCGGAAAACAGGCCAAAAGGTACGGAGTATTTTTTCTTGAAAAAATCGACTTCGTAGCGCGGAATTGTCGGCTCCTGCTCCAAGCATCAGCATCCGCGACGCAAAGGGCGATTTTTCGATGAGCTCATGGAGCTTGTTGACGTTTCCAGCCGCCCCCTGGCAAATGGGGCAGTACATGCTGAATAATTCCACAAGAATGAAGTCTTTGTCGATGTCGGCAAGAGAGAGCGAAAAGTCTTTTCCACAACCGCCGGCCAGTTTGCAATCCTGCTCGGAGCCCACCAGTGGAATATGAGTGAAGAGCAGGTCTTCCTCGGCGTGGGCCGGGCCTGTGACTGTCAGAAGAAATCCCATCAGAATGAAGCAGGCTGCAGAGAAGCAGGCCGCACGGGTAGTGTTCATAAGACCTCCGTCAGAAACCGGACCTGCCCGACATATAAGAGGGAGAAACTCAAATGTCGGCGCAGGTCCGGATGGATCAACACAGATTAGACGTTAACCGCCCAGCACCTTGAAGGGCTTTGCGAGTGTGGCGAACAGCGTCCTGCGGTTGAGAGGCATGTTGGGGCTCGCATCCGCGGTGACATGTTCGTAGTAGTCTTTCGGGTCATAAGCGCAAAGATAAATAACCCGTACGTCATCTTTATCAACAAGAGTTGCTTTGGGCCATTTCTTTTTGGCTGCTTCCAAAGCCTCCTCGGCCTTGGCCAGAATGTCCTCACGGTCGCCGAACTGCATGGCGCCGGTGGGGCAGGTCTGGACGCAGGCCGGGAGCAGACCGTTTTGGACGCGGTCCAGGCACATGTCGCACTTGGAGAACATGTTGCCGTCTTTCTGCTTGCGCGGAATGTTGTACGGACAGGCATCCAGGGCAGTTTCGAAGTCGGCCTCGGCGGTTTTGTCCGTATAGACGACCGCTCCGGTCGCTTCATCCTGGATCATGGCGCCTTCCACATCGCAGGTGAGCACGCAGGGTGCATCAACGCAATGGCCTGCACTGTTCGGGAAAGAACAGCCAGTTGAGCTTGCCATCAATGATGCCTTCCGTAAACCGTACGAGCTTGTACGTATTGAAGGATAGATCCTGCGGATTCTGGTGCGAGCCCATGTTTCTGGTCTCTTCCGCGGGCAGTCCGTGCCATTGTTTGCAGGCCACCTGGCAGCCCCGGCAAGCCGTGCATTTCGTCAGATCAACCAAGAAGCTTTTTCCTGACATTTCGGCCTCCTTTAAGCCTTTTTCACGTTGACCATGAAGGCCTTGGTTTCGGGTATGCCGGTGTTGGGATCACCTGCCGAAGGCGTAAGGATGTTGGCCGCGTCGCCGCCGTCCTTGGGCCAGACCCAACCGTAATGCCACGGAATGCCGACCTGGTGCACTTCGTTGCCCATGACCGTGAAGGGCTGGACACGTTGCGTAACTATGGCGATGGCCCAGAGGCTACCGCGTTCGTTTTCCAGGATGACTTTTTCGCCGTTTTTGATGCCGCGGAGTTCGGCCAGCTGCGGACTCATTTCGCAGAAGATCTGCGGTTCGCATTCCAGCAGCCAAGGGGTCCAGCGGGTCATGACGCCGCTTTGCCAGTGCTCTGTCACACGGTAGGTGGAGCAGACGAACGGGTAGCGCGGATCACAGACAGGATGCGCCTCTCCCTTGAACTTGAGTGCGGTGGGGTTGTGCAGCGTGTTGGAGAACGGATGCTTGTCCACCGGGCATTCCAGAGGTTCGTAGTATTCGGGGAAAGGACCATCGGCACGGCCGGGGCCGAAGATATGACCGAATCCCGCCGGTTTCATGATAAAGGCGTGCTTCGTGCCCGGGGCCCAAGCCGCCATCGGGAACATCACCCTGCCATTTTTTTGCCGTCCCAGGCGATAACCGCTTTCTGAGGTGCCCAGGGCTTGCCCTGCATGTCCACGGAAGCACGGTTGTAAAGGATCCGCCGGTTGACGGGCCAGCACCAGGACCAGTTGGGATACAGGCCGATATTGGCCTGTTCCTTGGTCTGCGCCTTGTCCCGTCGGGCAGACATGTTGCCTTTGCCCGTATAGGATCCGCAGTAGAGCCAGTTTCCGGAGGATGTCGAACCATCGGACTGCAGAAAAGCGAAGCTGGGAACCAGGTCGCCTTTTTTGAACTGCTTGTCTTTGATGGTGACGTCTTTGAGGAAGTAGCCGTTGATGAGTTTGGCAACTGCGTGCGGATCAAAGACTTCCTTGTGACTGCATCCTTCAAGGTTGAAGCCTTTGATGGGAGCCGGGAATACGGCTTTTTTCGCATCCAGCTTTTTCTGAACACGGTACATCAGTTCGACAATGATGTCGCCGTCAGGCTTGGTGTTGCCCAGAGGTTCGGGACCGCGATAACGCCATTGCATCCAACGCCCGGAATTGGTGATGGAGCCTTCTTTTTCAATGGAAACCGCACAGGGAAGAAAGAAAACCTCGGTCTTGATCTTTTGGGGAATCCATGCCCGGGCCTTTCCAGAAAGAGCCGGTTTCATTTTCAAAGATGTTGACGTTGACCATCCAGTCCAGCTTGGACAAGGCTTCGCGCGTTTTGTTGGAGTTGGCTCCACCGGCAGCGGGGTTTTGTCCCCAGGCAAAGAATCCCTGGAAATTCCCCTTGTACATGTTGTCGAAGAGCTTCAGCCAGGTGTAGTTCTTGCCGTCGTCAAGCTTGGGCAGCCAGGTGTAACTTTCAGCCGGTTCGACTTCCGGGTACATGGCCTTGAGCAGACTGGCCGAATACTTCGGATAGTTGCCCCACCAGTTGGCACTCATGGGATCCTTGGTGGTGGGAGTGAACTTGACGTCGTAATCCTTCAACGTGGCCAGGGATGCCGGCGGTGTTTTCAGATATCCCGGAAGGATATGCACCAGCAGGCAATGGTCCGTGGAGCCCTGTACGTTGGATTCGCCGCGCAGGGCGTTGATGCCGCCGCCGGCCATACCGACGTTGCCCAGCAACAGCTGGATCATGGCCATGGCGCGGATGTTCTGCACACCCACGGTATGCTGGGTCTGGCCCATTGCGTACAGCATGGTGCCGGTTTTGTTCTTGGCGCCGGTTGCTGTGTATGTTTCGTAGATCTCCTTGAGCTGGTCCTCGGACATGCCGGTGATCTGCGAAACTTTGTCCAGCGAATAACGGCTGTAGTGCTTTTTGAGCAGTTGAAATACGCAACGCGGATCCTTGAGGGGTCTTGTCGCGCTTGGGAATGCCTTTGTCATCCAGATCGAATCCCCATGATTTCTTGTCGTACTTGCCGGTTTTCGGATCATATCCCGAAAACAGACCATCATGGAAATTGAAGTCCTTTTTCACGATGAACGAACAGTTGGTATAATCGATGACATATTGTTCGAAGTACTTCTTGTTATCCAGGATGTACTTGATCATGCCGCCGTAGAAACCAATGTCCGAACCGGACCGGAGGGGAGCGTAGATATCCGCTTTTGCAGAGGTTCTTGTGAATCTGGGGTCCACATGGATCAATTTAGCGCCTTTTTCCATGGCACGGGTCACCCATTTGAAGGAAATGGGATGGTTTTCCGCCGCATTCGAACCGCAAATCAGAATGCAGTCGGCATTTTGCAAATCAATCCAGTGGTTCGTCATCGCACCGCGTCCAAACGACTCTGCCAGAGCCGCTACAGTGGCGCTGTGTCAGATACGGGCCTGGTGCTCGATATAAACCAGGCCGAGGGCGCGTAAAAATCCTTGGTAAAGCCAACACTCTTCATTGTCCATGGCGGCGGATCCGACGGACGCGAGTCCCTCGGTGCGGTTGACCACCTGTCCTTTGGCGTTCTTTTCCTGCCAGGTCTTGTTGCGGGTGTCGATGATACGATCCGCAATGGTATCCAAGGCCCAGTCCCAGTCCTTGGTTTCCCATTTGTCGCTATTGGGTGCGCGGTACAGCACGTCGGTAATCCGCTTGTCGTTTTCCGCAAGCTGGAGAATACTCGCGCCCTTTGCGCATAGCGAACCTTCATTGACGGGATGGTCGGGGTCTCCCTCGACATTGATGGCGCGGCCGGTGCCGCTGGTGTCGGTGTTGACGATAAGACCGCAGCCCACTGCGCAATAGCAGCAGACGCTGGTGGTTTGTTTGCCTTTGCGCAATTCCGTGACTTGCGCTTGGGCAATGGCGGGCTTCATGCTGAACCCCAGGCCTCCGAAGGAAGCCATTGCCACGGCCGTGGCGGAGAGCTTGAGAAAGTCTCTGCGTTGTAACTCCATGTTTCCTCCAACGTTTTAGTAGAAGAAAATCAACTGCCGCAGGTTTCCTGATTAAGAAGCAGCAGCAAGTCATAACCCCAGGCGTGAAACACGTCTTCGCCAACCCAGGACATGAACGGTTCAAGAACAGGTTCAATTTTTCTGAGTTTCAGGAAGGGCAAGGCCTGGGAGACGCTTGAGAGCTCGAAACCAAGGCCATTAAAAGGGGTCACTGCCAGATCGGCGTGTTGCATCGGGACATCACCTCCTTCTATGGATTTTGTAGGAATTATATGTTTGAAATAATATAAAGGCAAAGAAACTTGTCTTAGTCCAGTTCCGGCACCATTGCACAAAATCTATGCATGACCAACGGCATGAGGTCCTTGTCCCGGTAGTTGTACCGGAATTCCAGTTCCTTGAGATACAAGGGGAACCTGCTGGGGGTGATGCCTTTGAAATGCTTCAGCTGCATTTGCGCGTAGCCCCAGAAATTGAACGGGTGATTATCGATTTTGGGCTTTTGGCGCGAGCGGCTTGCCGGGTAGGGCAGACTTTCATCCATGCAGGTTACCAGTGTCTGATAATGGCGGTAGGGATCCGTATGAATGATGTTTCCCGTTCGTCCGAGGGAAAGATGGAAGTTGAGGTAGAAGTGAAACACGGTTTCGCACTGAAAACCGGGGAGAAGGTCCACGAAAACCCAGCCGCGGTTTTCGA
This sequence comes from Desulfovibrionaceae bacterium, assembly GCA_963667575.2. GTDB lineage: Bacteria > Desulfobacterota > Desulfovibrionia > Desulfovibrionales > Desulfovibrionaceae. The sequence goes on from CAXXHY010000026.1 coordinate 70,859, forward strand.
TGATGCCGAAAACAGGTAATGCCAGAATGCGATTTTTTCGTGAAATGCTTCGGATGCGTTTGTTGGCTATGTATTGCCGCAATCCAGTTTCCGGACCGAATAAGGTGAAGGCGTCGATGGAAGAGGACAGAATGGCAAAACGGATCGCGGACAACGCCTTGAATACGGCGTTATAAGATAGACCCGTTATTTTGGTCATCTGATGCGCGGTATAGCCTTCCACAAAGAGTCTTACCAAAAAGATTCTGTCTTCCGCGTCCAGGCCGCAGGAGTTTATCCAGCGCCCGGTCAGCTCCGTGAACGTGTATCCGCAGCCGCGGCAACGCAGTTTTCCTCCTTTCAGATCGTAGAGCTTCTTGTTGGCGCAGCGCGGACAGAAACGCTTTCCACCAGCCCAAAGCCACTGCATGATGAATTCACGGGCGGCATCCGCTGAGCCAACCGCTTCTATTTCACCATCCAGTGGTCGTTCCGAAAGTTTATTCTGGTAAAAATCCCTTCTGGCTAGCCGCCGATGCTCGTCATGGCAGTCCGACATACGCTTGATCCTTGGGAAAGCTTTTGCAGCAGCTTATAGCCTTCGGGTTTTGAACGACCGGCCAGGCGGATTACCTCCATCACCTTGTCCATACCCAGTCTGGGGTGTCGAATAATTCCTCTGAGCCGATAGGTTTTGTCGGAATACAGACACGTACGCAAATGTCCGTCAGACGTAACACGTACGCGGTTGCATGTGGCGCAGGAATGTGACGACATGGGTGTAATTACTCCGAAGCGCCCCTGGCATCCGGCCACTTCGTAAACCTTTGCGGGACCGTTGGTAACCGAAGGATTCTGAGCCAGAGGTACGAGAGAAACCTGTTTGCGAAGTTCCGACAGAAGTTTTGCAACAGGAATAAAGGTCTGCTGGATGCCGTTCTCCGTACCACCGATGGGCATGAGTTCGATAAACCGTACGTCTACCGGGCGCTGCCGGATAAATTCAAGAAAGCCCGGAAGTTGTCCCAAAGTTACATCATGCATGGCCACCGCATTGATTTTGATGGCTATGCCCTGGTCCAGGCAGGTGTCAATAGACCGGCGGACCCGGGCGTACATGTCTCTGCCTGTGATTTTTGCGAACATCTCCGGATCCAGCGTATCCAGCGAAATATTCAGGCGGCGGATACCGGCCTGAGCCAGGCGCCGGATATGGGGCTCGAGCAGGGTTGCATTGGTGGTGATACGCAGGTCCAGATCAGGGTAGTGTCCCATAAGCGATTCGATGAAGTCGACGAATCCCTTGCGGACAAAAGGTTCTCCTCCGGTGAGGCGAACTTTTTTGACTCCCAGGTGGCGGAACTGTTCCACCAGCCGGCGCATTTCCTCATATCGCAAAATATTGGAATGCGGGATGAAGGAGGGAATTTCCCGAACACAGTATTTGCATCGGAGATTGCACCGATCCGTAACGCTGAGCCGCAGATAACGCACCTGGCGGCCATGTGTGTCTTTGAGCGGTAGTTTGTTTTGGGACAATAAGCGCATCAGAACCCCCAGGCGGACAAGGTCGGTCGTTTATACGCCCGTTCCATGGCCAGAAAGTCCAGGTGCAGCGACTCGAGGTCATCCAGAACAGGCACTGAAATTTTATCCAGAGTCCGGAAATCCGCGGTTTTGATATAACTTTTGCAGGACTCGCAAGCGTCGATGCGATAGCCGGGTTCTTCCGGAATATCGTAGAAAACCAGATTCTTGTGGTCGGTCTCACCGCAAAACGGGCAAATCAAACGAGGGATGCGATAGGACGTACGGCAGAATGAACACGTCGCGTAGCGTTTGCCTTCCTTTTCCCGCAAAGACGAAATGAGCGGCAGATCCCCGCAGACCGGGCAATGGCCATGCTGCCATGAACGATCTTTGGGTAGACGTCCGTTGAGCGAGTTGGCAATGGCTTCTATGCTCGGCGTAAGAGAGGCCCGGACGAGAAAAGACATGAACTTAGGCGTTTCCGGCATTTTGTGAGCCCATTGCAAAAAATATTCGTCCTGCCCTTGGAAAAACTTTGAGAACGCTTCCTGAAGGTCGAAATTCTGCTTCAGCTCGTTCTGGAATAACCGGGCCGATTTGCCGAGAGACGATTCGACTTTTGAGGAAAGGATGAGCAGCTCGTTGAAAAGCGTTTTTGCAAGATCCTGGTCATAGGAAAACTCTTCCCGCAGTATCAGCGGGCGGCCTTTCAGGTTTTCTTCAACACCTGGCAAATGGTCATCGGGAGGGAGGCATACATTGGCTTTCGAAGTAGCCTCAAGTTGCATCCTGGCAACCTCCACCACAAAATCGACCAATTCTTTGGGCAAAAAAGGTTTGCGGGCAAGCTCTTCGGCTTTGCGTTTCAAATGTCGTTCCCTGGTTTCCTGATCAAAGGACATGCATCTTCTCCTGGGGAAAAAACTATTATTATAACGTATCGAGATTACATCCCAACAATGCGACCCGGGTCATTGTAGACCCAGAAAGTTTCGCCTCGCACTTTTCCAACCAGTGTCAGACCGGTTTTGTAGGCCAGGCTCACGGAAAAACTTGTGGCAGCGGCAGTGGACACGAGCATTGGTATGCCGATGCGTACGGTTTTCATTAATATTTCAGAAGCCACCCGCCCGGTGGTGACAATGATTTTGTCGGAAGTATCTATTCCCTTGATGAAGCACTCGCCGACAATCATGTCTATGGCGTTATGGCGCCCGATATCCTCTCGAAAAAGGATCATGCCGTTGGCATCGCATAGAGAGGAATTGTGGCAGCCGCCAGTGGAACACCAGAGGGTGGAGCGTTCGTGCAGTTCATCCGCAAGGGCCAGAATTTTATCGGGAGTGATTCTGGCATTGCCGTTCATCCGTCTCCGCGAGATGGTGGCGAGATTGCGTTCGAAGTTCGTGCCCTTGCCGCAGCCAGAGGTTATGGTGCGTTCGATGGGCCGATCTGCCGTATGGTTGGTAGTCGTTTTGACATGGGCGACCAGACGCTCGTCTTCATCCTTGATGTCCAGGGCGACGATTTCATCCGGATGTTTCACCAGCGCGTCGGATTTAAGAAAGCCAAGCGTCAGGTATTCAGGATATTTCCCCGTACATAGCAGGGTGACAATTTCCCTGCCGTTAAGGTATATTGACAGGGGAATCTCACGAATGGCGGAGATTTCACGCTGATGAAATCCCTTGGGAGAATACTCGTTGACCGCATAGCTGATTTGATGTTGCACTTTGCTTCTCCTTCTCAGCCAGTACGCTCGGCAAGCGCTTTACGGCTGGGGGTTGAATGCGGCATGGATGGATGGCCAAGTCCACCAGAGGCGTGAAGGCCTTTTTGAATCTTGGATTTCCGGTGTTCACTGAGAACCACCGTTTTCAGTTCTTTCGGATTGTTGATATTGGTGAAAGAGTCCAGTTCGGGGTCTACCAAACGTATTTCCTCCTCGGAGAGGCTGACGACCTGTACCGAAGGAAAGAAACGGATGATTTGAAATTCACCACGCTCCAGCTGTTTTGCAATAAATGGCAGGCAACGTTTGGAATAGATCGCGCACAGAGGTTCGTAAAAGCCGCTGTTCAATCGGGGAACAACGATATCCGCGTCAGAGGTGAGCTTTGACAGCAACAGGTTCACCAGGCCGGATTGCAGCAATGGCGCATCGCAGGCAGTGACAAAAACATGATTGGAGTCAACGCTGCTGATAGCCGTATGGATACCGTTCAAGGAGCTGAATGTGCTGTACGTGTCGGGTGAAACCGGCAAACCATACCGTTCATAGGGTTGGGACTCTCTTGCTGCAATTCGAATTTCAGCAAAAAAAGGGCGGTAAACTTCAAGCAATCGTTGAAGGACGGTTTTTCCTCCAATGCGCAGAAGGCCTTTCCGGACACCGGACATGCGGAGCGCTCGTCCACCTGCCAAGATAACTCCCGCAGCGCTATGCTCCATGGCACCCCCTGATTTTCTCCAAAAAAATTATCCTTTTGATCGGTGCAAAATTTGTCACTCAGTATGCTATTATAGTGTCAAATTGGATTGTCAAAAGCCATAAAACTGATCTTGGTTAAGTTTTGGCACAAAACGATCTCGGTGATTTGCTGTGTTTATTGTAACATGTTAACAAAAAAGAACTATGAGATAGTAAAAAAGCCATGAATTTTTTTTCATGGCGGGTTTCTTCATCAAAATGAATTTTTATTAATTTTTTCAGGTATGATATCGCCAAAGTAATTAAAAAAAATTGTCGCCGCGATTCACCTTTGTCTTTCTTCAACGGTGTTGTTCTGAAAATCCAGACTTGATACGATATTCGAGACAACTGACCAGCTTCAGGCCAATACAAGCGGCACCAGATCATCTGTAGCGCAGCAACCGGCTGCCATCTTCCGAGAGAGGAAGTCGATCGAAATTCGGCTTGTTTCAAAGGTTATCAAGTTGCTATTCTTGATGTACTATGTGCAAAAAGTTGTTGTGGAGTGTGTTTCATCAATGTACATGGTTACATTTTTCGTTACTTTGTCATCATTGTTCTTCGAGTTTTCTGGAAAAGGAGCAGGCTACATGTATCTCAATAAAATCCTAATGATATTGGTGTTTATGGTACTCGGCCTGATTCCTTTTTCTCCGGATGCGCGGGCAGAAGAGGCAACTGAACTCAGCATCGTGTACATCAACAATCTTCCCGACATAGATCAACAGCAAAATGTTGGTGGTTTGGCGGAACTGTCCGGCCTGTTGAATCAGGTCCGCAAGAGCAACAAGCATGTGCTTTTCTTTCACGGTGGAGGGTACCTTGCACCGAGTGTGCTGTCTTCTTTTGATAGAGGTGCACATATGATAGATTTACTGAATGCTTTGCATCCGGATGCGGTAGCTGCTGCCAAAAAGGAATTTACGCATCGTGAAGACGAGTTGACTTTGCGCGCCTTTGAAGCATCGTTTCCCATAATCAGCGCCAATACCTATGACCCTGCAACTCAGGGAAATATAGAGGGTATAGAGCAATACCAGCTGTTCGACGTGGGGCCGTACAAAGTGGGAGTATTCGCTTTGACGGATCCCGATGTTGCTGTGGATTATCTGCTCAACCGTGTGTCTGCCAAAGACACGCAATCCGTGGTGAAGGCTGTTTCTCAAAAATTGCGGGACCTGGGGGCGAACCTGGTTATCCTTATGGTTGATTTTCCTCTGGGCGACATCAACGAGCTATTGCATTCGGGGGCAGTCGATATCGTGTTCGACTATGAGTATAAAGATGTGGTGCATCCCCTTGAAAAAGGCGTCTGGATTGAAATGGGGGCAGGAGAAGGACGTGCGGCAATGATGCAGGTAAGCATGCAGGGCGCGGGGAAAACGTTTTCCTGGAAACATGAAGAAGAAATCGTTCCCCTTGTCGATTATCCGCAGGACTCAGCGGTTCAGATGATCCTGGATAATTACCGTATTCACCTTTCCAAGTTGATGGATGTTGTGGTGGGAAAAACCGCAACCGCGCTGGATACGCGCCGAAACTCCGTTCGTCAGCAGGAAACTGCCTTTGGTAATCTGGTAACGGATGCCATCCGCGATTTTTGCGCTTCTGATGTTGCCTTCATGAACGGAGGTGGCATTCGGGGCGACAGAACTTATGAGCCTGGAGCAGAGTTGACGCGGCGCGATATTCACAATGAACTTCCCTTCCGAAATCACGTGTATTGCATCAAGGTTTCTGGTGAAAAAATTCAAAAATCCCTTGAAAATTCAGTTAGTCGGGTTGAAGATGACAAGGGAAGATTCTTGCAGATGTCGGGTATGCACCTGGAATTCGATCCGAAAGCTCCTGCAGGCAAACGCGTACGTTCGGTCTTGATCGGGGGAAAGCCTTTGAACTTGAAAAAAGATTATATCGTTGGAACTGTTGATTATCTTGCATCAGGAGGAGACGATTTTTCAATGTTGCGTGACTGCGAGCGAATCGGAAATGTTGGGGGCAGTCCGTTGTTATGGGAACTGCTGCGTTCGTACATTGCCGACCGGGGAACTATCTCTCCCGTGGTCCAGGGGCGTATAGTACGCATCTCCAAGTAGGTTCTGATGCTTTTGTCCTTATTGAAAAAAATTTCGCAAATTGCTTCCTCCCTCCTGCGTCGTCCGGGTATTGCCCGAACAATATGGTTCGGGCTGGCCGTCATGGTGTCTTCGCTGTTGCTCGTTTCTTCCTTGTCATTGGTGGATCTGTTCCGTTTCAGAAGCGTATTGAATGATTTGTCTGTTACGGTGCTCCCTCAGGTGACTCTGAGTGCTCGATTATCCAGTCTTTTGAATCAATTGCTTTATCAGACCGAGCGTCTTTCCAGCGCTTATTCTCACCCGGACAGGAGAATTGCGTACGCGGCCATTGAAAAGCAATTCAAGATGATCAGGGAAACCGCTTCCTGGATACAATTCGGAGATGTAGCCAATAGTCCTGAATATCAATTAGATGCTTTAAAGGATACTTTGGACCTGTTGAACAACCTCGTATATAAAAGAATAGAGGCTGAGCATAAGGTAAATTCGTCTTTATCGACTGTCATGCGAGTCTATGGCGACATAATGCAATTTGCACTGGCTAAAAATAATCAGGTACAATATTCTGATGAAATTTCCAATTGGGCTGCTGAAGCAGCAAAATGCATAGCATTCGCAGGTGATTCTTTAGGAATAAACCGGCTCCACAAACTTGTGAGCATGCGTCACGACCTCGAACACCAGTTTCAAATTTTCCATGAAACATCTGTCGCATTATCCGGGAAGGATACTCGGGAGGTGCAGCTTCTGGAGAAAACGGTTGTCCGACGCTTTGTTGGGATCTGAAGGATTGTTTTCCGTACTTGCGGACCGAATTACCATTTCCGGACGTAATCTTGGAAAAGGAAATTTTGTCCGCAGCCTGGTTGAGGAAGTCAATGATCTGGGAGCTGGACTTTTTTTGAAGTTCAATAACAACGCCGCACAAGATGCCGTTCGTTTGTCTCAACGCGTACAGCGGGAAGCCTGGATACAGTTTATTTTGACGCTCATTGCTTTTTCCGCAGCCATAGGAGTTCTTTTTTATTTTCGAAGGGCTGTCATTACCCGATTGATTCGTTTGAATCAGGCGGTTCTGGATCGCATTGCAGGAATTAGAACGCCAATCAAATTTTCTGGAAATGATGAAATCGCCAGAATTGCCCAATCCATCAATTATTTCAGCACAGAATTGAGCAAAGCCAAGGAAATCGCAGAAAACGCCAGCCAGGCCAAATCGAAATTTCTGGCCGACATGAGCCATGAGATACGCACTCCGCTCAGCACGATCCTGGGCATGTCGTATCTGGCCGGGCGAACCGAGTTGACCGCAAAGCAGCGCGAATACGTAACCAAAGTGGACGGGGCTGCCAAGCATCTTCTGGGGATTATCGACAACATTCTGGATTTTTCCAAAATCGAAGCAGGAAGAATGGAGCTCGAATCCATTGATTTCGACCTGGAAGATCTTCTTCTGGAAGTGGCGGATATTGCCGCTCCACAAGCAGAAAGCAAAGGTCTGGAATTTTTGCTGTCGCTGCCTGCCGCGGTTCCCCGGAAACTCGTCGGTGATCCTTTACGTCTGCGGCAGTCGTTGATTAACCTGGTCGGGAATGCCGTTAAATTCACCAAACGCGGTGAAATTGAATTATCCGTGGATCTGCTGGACGAAATCGGTGAAACGGCCTCCATACGTTTTTTTGTAAAGGATACGGGCATTGGTTTTTCAGAAAAGGAGCTTTCGCGTCTTTTTGAATCCTTTCAGCAAGCAGACAACTCGATTACGCGGCGTTTCGGCGGCTCCGGGCTGGGACTTGCCATTACGCGGAATCTCATAGAATTGATGGGCGGCAAACTCGACGCGGAGAGCGTACCTGACAAAGGAACCCAGTTTTTTTTCGAACTGCCCTTTGTTCTGGGGGCCGCCAGTTCGCCCGAGTCTCCTCTTGCAGCAGTGATCCCTCCCAATGTTACCATTCTGGTTATCGACGACAATTTCACTGCTTGCAAAATTTTTCAGGCAATCCTGGAGGAGCTGGGCCTGTCTTTCATGATCACTGATTCGGTTTCTTCCGCTCTGGAGTTGCTTCAGGAGCATATCAATACGGAAACTCCTCTGGTGTTGCTTGATCATTCCCTGGCGTGCAATCAGCTCTCGGAAATCATCGAACGTATGCGTGCCACCGGCGACAGCAGTAAAAATATGAAAATTTTACTGACTGGCGGAGTACAACAGCTCCATGAAGCCAATGATTGCGGCAGCACTGCATTCGACGGCTATCTGTCCAAGCCGGTCACCAGAAAAAGACTCGTTTCAGCTTTGAGCGGAGCCTTTGACGTGGTGCCCAAAACAATGGCCGAATTGCGTAAGATGGACTTCATCAAGCCGCATACTCTGGAAATTCTTGCCGGAGCAAGAGTGCTCCTGGTGGAAGACCAGGTGGTCAACAGGGAAATGACCAGAGAAATTCTGGAAAGGGCGTATTTGAATGTAGTGGCAGTGGAAAATGGAAAAGAAGCGGTAAAGCGCGTATTGAATGGAATAGACCGTTACGACCTGGTTCTGATGGATCTGCAAATGCCCGAGATGGACGGCTATGAAGCAACGCGGATCATACGCCGTGAAGTCACCTCCGGGGAATTGCCTGTCATCGCATTGACTGCTCACGCAATCGTCGGTGAGCGTGAAAAGTGCCTGGACGCTGGCATGAATGATTATCTTACGAAACCAATAGACGTCAGCGCGTTGTTTCAAATGTTGGAACGCTGGATTCAATTCGATGGTATATCAGGACTATCGATGACAAGTGCTGCAGCACAGCCCGACTGGCTGTCTCTGGGAACCATGCCTCATTCACTTCCGGGGTTGAATATAGAGAGTGGTTTGGAACGATTACTGGGAAATGAGCAGATTTATTGGAAAATGCTTTCATTGTTTGCCCAGGAAAATGCCAATTCGTTACGGAACATTCAGCAGTCCCTGCAGGAAGAAGATGAAGATGCCGCTATTCTTCATGTTCATTCTCTGAAAGGAGTTGCCGCGAACATTTCAGCGGAAAGACTAGCCGATGCGGCCCGTGAACTTGAAAGCGCCATAAGAAACAAGTCGGGAAATTTTGACAAATTGTTCGAGAAACTTGAAGCCGAGTTCAATCTTGTGCTTTTTTCCATCAACAAATTGGGTATCCTGCCTAAGATTTGACAAAGATCCCTGGTTATTCGTCCTGCCCCCCTTGACAGTTCGTTATGACGTATTTAATTTTTCTTGTTTCTTGATATATCAATTGTTGATTGCGCACTTGCCTATATGAACAGAATGAAACTGCACAGGCTGCGCGCGGCGGGGTATAAGGTCAGCCTCCTATCTCGTTCGTGCAGCAAGCTGATTACCCGTTGGCTCGAACCGTATGGTATCGGCCCGGCTCAGGTAGGTATCTTGACCTACGTACTGGAACGCGGACAGGTCACCCAGGACGAAATATCCCAGCAGCAGCGGACGGATCGTGCCGCCACGGCACGCGCTTTGACTGCCCTTGAAAAAGGGGGATTTGTCTATCGCTGTGAAAATCCTGATAATCGAAGAAAAAAACTTGTTTCTCCCAGCAATAAGGCACGAGATATTGCTGACGAATTGTTCGGGGTTCTGGTGCGTCTTGAAGAAGTACTTTATACAAATTTTTCTCCGGAAGATAAAAAATATCTGCTGAGACTGCTCGACCAGATGACTGAAAATGCTCTGGCCGAACTGGACAGCGGAACCCGCAGTTCATGATTTCACGACGATACGCCATTCTTTTTTCAATGACATTCACGCAGTTTGTCGTACCATATATGCTTTCGGCCGTTGGCGTATCTCTACCGGTTATAGGTCGGGAATTCATGGCCGGGGCCACAGTGCTGACTCTGGTGGAAACCGCGTTCATCGGTTGCACCGGTATGTTCATGCTGCCTTTCGGTCGTCTTTCCGACATGTACGGGCGCGAACCCTTTTTTCTCGCCGGGTTGTCCCTGTTTACAATCTGTACCTTTTTGATGCCCTTGAGCCCGAATATTGGTGTCTTGATCGGCATTCGTATGTTGCAGGGCTTTGGCGGAGCCATGCAGGTTTCCACCGGGTTGGCGATTATTTCCGATGCCTTTCCTTTGGGCGAACGGGGAAGAGCGTACGGTATTGCATCTGCAGGGGTCTACCTTGGCATATCTGTCGGCCCAACTCTGGGAGGCTTGTTGACAACGCAACTGGGGTGGCGTTGGATTTTTTACACCGGAGCACCGTTCTGCCTGCTCACATTGCTGCTGTCATTCCGGACTTTGCCATTGCCTCGGCTACGTAAAAGCAAAGAAAACTTTGATTGGGGCGGCACTCTGTTCAATATCTTGTGCATCGGCTGTGGAGTTCTCGGTGGTGCTTTTTTCAATCATCTCTGGGGAAAAATAGCCCTGGTGGTCAGTCTGTTGTTTTTGGCGGTGTTCCTTTATTGGGAATCCCGAACTCCTTCTCCTCTGGTGACGTTGAGTCTGTTTCGTTCCAACAAAGAATTCGCGTCCGGCTGTGCCGTTCAGTTTATCAATTACTCTGGATCATTCGGTGTTACTTTTCTTTTCAGCCTGTATCTGCAGTACGTGCACGGACTCAGTGCGTTTCAGGCCGGGATGATTCTCGTTTTGCAACCGATAATTCAAGCTTTTCTGTCGCCTGTTTTCGGGAGGATGTCGGACAAAGTTCCGCCCAATCGTCTGGCCTGCGCAGGTATGGTCATCACTTCATTGGGACTACTTGTGTCTTTGCGTTTAGATATGTATAGTTCAACCAGCATGGTATTGGTCGTTTTGATTCTGTTGGGACTGGGGGCGTCACTTTTTGCGGCACCCAACATGAATATCATAATGGGGAGCGTTGCTCCCATGCAGTACGGTCTGGCTTCTGCCATGACCGGCGCCATGCGAACCGTGGGGATGATCGCAAGTATGACGTTCATTGCCCTTGTGTTGTCATTTTTTGTGGGGGGGGAAGTCATCACCGCAAAGAATAGTCCGCAGTATATGCAGGCCATGTCCATGGCTCTTGTCGGATTACTTCTCTTTAGTGCCATTGGCACATTTCTCTCTCTCCATGATATTGTACGTGTTCCTCACATGCAAAAGAAATAGTTTTGCATGATGTTTGTTGATTCTGCAAAATATGCCGTTTGATGCAGGTTGCAGACTAGAAGAATAATTGTATGGTAGGATAGTAGTATGCCTTATCAGTTGAGAGCAGAAAATGTGCTCACTGTCCCTGTGGAAATGGATGGTCGAGCCGTTATACAATGTCCACAATGTGTCGTGCATAAAACATTGAATGTTTCACGATTCAAAGATAGAAAACAGCCTTTGTCCGTTACATGCAAATGCGGTAATATTTTCTCCTGCATTTTCCTCTTTCCAAAATCTGATCAACAGCAGTCCGGTATAACCGATTCAGATCACAGCGACTCTGATGAAGATCTTCCTATTGTCGATATTATCGCTGAGAAGAAATTACCCAAGTTGGTTGTTTCTAACCCACAGAAAGACCTGCAATCCATTCCCTCAAAGACCTCGGTTTCAAACAGTTCGGCATCCAGGACTTCCAAACAACTGGAAGCTGTAAAAAATCAAAAAGCTGTTGCAGACACGTCGGTGATTACTTTTTTTGTGGATGATAAGGGCTTTTCCACGATCACCTGTCCGCAGTGTCAAAAAGCCAAGAATGTTTCGGTCGGACATGGCAAGGCTTTGAGCCAGCAAATCCCTGTGAAATGCAGTTGTGGCCAGACCTTTTCATGCAAGTTCGTTCCCAAGAAGCGGATTGCCGTGGCTGGTAAGGTCAATGTTTATTATCCCATGCTCAAGGGAGAATTGTCCGGACGCAAGCCTGTTATTTTTCATGTTGATTCAAAGAATGAAGCTTCGATCATGTGTCCGGAATGCAACCATGCGCATCATGTCAAACCAGATGAAGATCCGATTTTAAATAATCATTGTGTCTTCAACTGTCAGTGCGGCACTTCTTTTCCATTTAAGATCGATTTTCGTCGGTCCTACCGCAAGGCCGTGGATTTAAAAGGAACATATTTCAACCAGCGCTTGAAGGAAGAAGGGGAGTTGCACGTCAGAGACGTATCCCACGGTGGCATTGCCATTGAAGTGGAAAGAGATGCAGTGAACCCGAGCCACGGATTCAAGGCTGGAGATATCCTCATCGTTTCCTTTATTCTGGATGATGTCCGGCAGAGCGAAATTAATCGCAGGGTGGAAATACGGAATATCCACGGCACCACAGTGGGCTGCAGATTTGCGGACAACCTGGCCCACGATAAGGATCTGGGGTGTTATCTCATGGCTTAGCCTGGGGATCATCCGCAACCGGATGTCCTTTGCAACGGGTTGTTACCTCGTACGCAAAGTTTTTGCTGTTGGCGCAGGGGAGTTCCACCCGGAAAAAGACCTTTTCGGTGAATCGTTCTTCAAGAAGTTGCCCATCGAATTCTGCAAGGATTCGTTTGAATTGGCTGACGGCCGCGTATTCGAGCAAAAAGGTGAGACTGGTCGTAAAGACTTTTTCTTTCAACGGCAGAGAAGTCAGCCCTTGCTGCACGAGTTGCGTATACGCTTTGACCAGACCGCCTGTTCCCAGCTTGGTTCCGCCGAAATAGCGCGTTACCACCGCGGCGATTTCGCCAACACCCGAATGCACCAGAACGGTATACATAGGGCGTCCCGCCGTCCCCGAAGGTTCGCCGTCGTCGCTCAGCCCGACCCTGGCGGTATCTCCCGGAGGGCCGCATTGGTAGGCCCAGCAATTATGCGTTGCATCCGGGAAGGTTTCCTTGATTGATTTGATGAATTCGCGCGCCTGCTGCTCATCAGGCGTATGAGCCATGGAAACAATGAAGCGCGAACCTTTGATCGTTGTTTCCTCCCGGTGCGGGCCGGCTGGAATGGGATAGCGTTCTGACATGAAATTAAAAAAACGGCGGGAATTATATCCCGCCGTTGCGTTTTGTTTTGCTTAAGGTCAGGAGGTTTAACCGGTTTCGGTTATACGGCGAATCAGATCTTTATGCGCCTTTTCGGCATTGGCATTGTCCACCTGGCAGGTTCCAACCTGCTTGTGCCCGCCGCCGCCGTACTCGAGCATCAACTTGCCGACATTCAGTTTGCTGGTGCGGTTGAGAATGCTGTGCCCCACGGTGAAAACCGTATTCTGCTTTTTCAGGCCCCAGAGAACGTGCATGCTCACATTGCATTGCGGAAACAGCGCATATACGATGAACCTGTTGCCCGTGAGAATTTCATCGACATTGCGCAGATCGATAATGACAAGGTTGTCGTGCACTTTGCTGTTTTCCGTCAGCTGCTTTTTGAATTGTTCTTCCTGCTGAAAGTAACGTTCGACACGTTCCTTGATGTCCGGCAGTTCGAGAATTTTTTCAATGGGCAGGGTCCTGCAGAATCCGATCAGTTCCTCCATGAGCTGGTAGTTGCTGATACTGTAGTCGCGGTAGCGGCCCAGGCCGGTACGGGGGTCCATGATGAATCCCAGCAGCACCCAGCCTGTGGGATGCATGACTTCGTCTGGAGTGAGATCGCCGCTGTCGACCTTGTCCACATAGAGCAGCATCTCGTCCATTTCTTTGGGAAAAGTGTCATGTCCGCCGTAATATTCCCAGATAATTCGCGCGCAGCTCGGACAAGGTTTGCTCACGCCTTTGAATTCGAGTTGGTCGCCATGGCGTTCTTTTTCACTGGAATGATGATCGAACCAAAGACCGCAACCGGGCACATAGGGAACATTGGCAAGAATATCGTTTTCCGTGACCGCGATAATGCCATCCTGAATATCTTTGGGATGGACAAATTTCCAATCATCCATGACGCCTGCTTCTTTCAACAATACGGCACAGATCAAACCATCAAAGTCGGATCGTGTAAGCAATCTCATCGTGGCACTCCCCTACGAAATCATGTGGGCAACATCTTGAAGACACCGGGCCCTTTTAGGTAGATATATTGTACCCTGGTTACCTCGACAGGTGGTTATGGTAGGAGACCGAAAAACTTTTCGAGCATCCACCTACCTTATATTGTTTTTTCCCATGGTTGTGAACCAATTTTTTATAAAAACCGTAAGATCAACATCTCTGGGAGGCATTTTGGTACTTAACTTCTTCTTTCTCCTGCTGGGCGCTTATCTGGCTCTTTGTCTGATCGTATTCGGTCTTCAGAACAAGCTTGTTTTTCATCCACGTCCTGGGGGAGAAAGAAATCCCAAGGATATTGGCCTCGAATATGAGAATCTCCAGTTTGTTTCCGCACAGGGGAACGTACTTCATGGCTGGTATGTTCCCGGAAATACCATTGATGGAGAAGCACCAGTGGTGCTTTTCTGCCATGGGAATGCGGGGAATTTGTCTCACCGTCTGGAAACCGTGCGCGTGATTCATGAACTGGGATGCCATCTGCTTATTTTCGACTATCAGGGCTATGGATTGAGCCAGGGGACTGCCAGCGAATCGGCAACGTACGCGGACGTCGAAGCGGCGTGGAATCTGCTGGTACGCGACAAGGGAATTGATTCCGGGCGTATTATTCTCTGGGGACGCTCACTGGGAGGGGCGGTCGCTGCCCGATGCGCGAGTCGGCATACTCCGCAGGCCCTTGTGCTCGAATCCACCTTCACCTCGATTCCCGATATCGGGGCCAGAATCTATCCTTTTTTTCCTGTACGTCTTTTGTGCCGTTTGCGTTATGATACGCGTAGTCTGCTCGCCTCGATACGCTGTCCTGTGCTGGTTGTTCACAGTCCGGATGATTCCGTGGTTCCTTATGAATTCGGCAGGCAACTGTTCGAGGCGGCCGGTGAACCAAAAGAATTTCTTCAGATACATGGAGATCATGATGATGGCTTTCTTGTATCCGGAGAACACTATACTGCGGGAATTGCAAACTTTATGCAGTCCTTGAACTAAGTGGCAAAAAACGGGAGCGATCATGATCTGTTTTCTTGACCATGTGGCCTTGAACGTACGGGATGTGGAAAAAATTCTTCGGTTTTATCTGAATGTCCTGGAACTCGAGCCGGACAGAGTGGAAGAATGGCGCAAAGGCGAGGTACCTTTCCCCTCGGTACGTCTCAATCCGGGAACCATTCTGGATTTTTTCCCCGAAGAACTCTGGAATGAAAATGCTGCTCCTGGTGTACAGGGGAGCATGAATCATTTTTGTCTGGCCATGCGCGAGCAGGACTGGGACGCGCTGCTGGTCAGGCTGCGTACGGAGGGTGTTGCTCTGGAAGTTGGTCCCACAGATAGATGGGGAGCTTACGGTACGGGCACGTCGGTGTATTTCAAGGATCCAGAGGGGACCTTGCTCGAAGCGAAGTATTATCCGGAAACCGACGAAATGAAGCCTTGTTTCGAAGTCTG
This sequence comes from Desulfovibrionaceae bacterium, assembly GCA_963667575.2. GTDB lineage: Bacteria > Desulfobacterota > Desulfovibrionia > Desulfovibrionales > Desulfovibrionaceae. The sequence continues at coordinate 86,347 of CAXXHY010000026.1, forward strand.
CTGAAAAGGATAACTGGACGGCGTCCATGCGACGCCGTCCAGTGGAATGGCTGTTAGTTTCCTGCTTCCGAGGCCCAGTGAATGAGACCGAGAGAAAGCGGGTCCAGCATCAAGGGATGATGCGGCAATACGCGTACCGTGAAGCCGAAACGTCCGGCCTGCATGGGGTCGCTTGTGCCCTTGAAAAGCTGCCAGCCGTCTTTCAAGGGGCCTTTGGGCTGCAATGCGGCAGTCTGTCTCGAAATGAACTCTCCGGTGTTGTCCACCAGTCCCGCATAGATTTCCACTTTCAGATCTTCCGGGCTGAGTCCGGCCATGAAAATTTCCACCTCGATGGGGAAACCTTCTCCGGCATAGAGCTGCTTTTCCGCCGGTGAATTGACGTTGCGGATTCGTACGTCGTGCCAATGGGTCATGATTTTCATGCGCCAGCTGGCCAGATCCTTTGCCGGAGCAAAACTGTCGCGCTTGAGACGGTCGAAACTTTCAATGGCCGGAGCGTAGGCACTTTGGACGTAATCTTCAACCATCCGGTGCGAGCTGTAGACCGGCACCAGTTCCTTGAGCGCTTTTTTCATGCGGCCAATCCAGGCTCGGGGAATTCCACCGGGACCGCGGTCGTAAAAGTCAGGGATGATTTCATTTTCCAGGATATTGTAAAGGGTCTGGCTTTCCACGAAATCCTGGTAGTCGGTATCTTCGTATTCCTCTCCCCGGCCGATTGCCCAGCCAACGCTGTTGTCGGGCTGATGCGCTTCGGCCCACCAGCCATCAAGCGTGCTCAGCTGAAGCACGCCGTTGACTATGGCCTTCATGCCGCTCGTACCGCAGGCTTCCAGCGGACGACGAGGCGTATTGAGCCATACATCACAGCCCTGCACCATGTATTTGGCGATTTCAATGTCGTAATCTTCGAGAAAAATCATTTTGTGACGGCATTCCTTTTCCCGGCAGAGCTGGAAAAGATCCTGCAAGACCTTTTTGCCTTCATTGTCCTGCGGATGGGCCTTGCCCGCAAAAATAAATTGAACGGTGCCCCGCGCGTTGTTCAGGATGCGCATCAGCCTGTCCTTGTCCTGAAGGATCATGTTGGCGCGTTTGTAGGTAGCGAACCGCCGGGCAAAGCCAATGGTCAGCGCCTGCGGGTCCAGAACTTCATCGGCGATCTCGAGAGCCTTGCGGCGGACGCCTTTGCTTTCCAGTTGCTGGTGCAGACGGAAGCGGACCTGGTCGACCAATCTTGCCCGGAGGCGTTCGTGCGTACGCCAGAGTTCGGTTTCGGAAATGGTCTCTGCCAGACGCCAGGTACGCATGCAATCCGGATCCTCGCGCCAGGTACCGCCCAGGTACCGGTCGTAGAGCAGAGCAATATCCGGGGCGACCCAGCTGGCCACATGTACGCCGTTGGTTATGGCTCCGATGGGAACATCCTGTACGGGGTACTGGGGCCAGACGTTTTGCCACATATTTCGTGAAACATGGCCGTGCAGTTTGCTCACGCCGTTGTTGAAACGCGACAGCTTCAACGCCAGCACGGTCATGCAGAAATCTTCGTTGTCGTCATAGGGATTTTCGCGTCCCAGTGCCATGAGCACCTTGAAGGCTATTCCCAGATCCCTGGCGTAGCCCTCGAAATAACGCTGGATCAAAGCCGGTGGAAAACGGTCGTTCCCAGCGGGAACAGGCGTATGCGTGGTAAAAATAGACGTGGAGGCCACCAGTTCCATGGCCGCTTCAAAGGGCAGCTTATGTTCGCTCATGAACAGGCGGATACGTTCGAGCCCGGCAAAGGCCGAATGGCCTTCATTCATATGAATGACTTTGGGCTCCAGGTTCAGGGCCCGGAGAGCCTTGATGCCGCCGATTCCGAGCAGTATTTCCTGCAGGACCCGCATTTCCAGGTCGCCGCCGTAGAGTTGTGCGGTCAGTTCGCGGAACAGCGGCGGATTTTCGGGCAGATTGGTATCCAGAAGGTACAGCGAAACGCGCCCCACATGGGCTTCCCAGATCTGAGTGTGCAGAGTCTGCCCTGCGGCAGCCAGTTGAATCCGGACCGGGACGTCAGCGGCGTCCTTGGCAAGATGCAGAGGCATTTGTTCGTAATCATAGGTGGGATAGCGTTCCTGCTGCCAGCCGTCGTTGGTGAGGTACTGGCGAAAATATCCCTGTTTGTAACAGAGCCCGACTGCGACCAGGGGAATGTTCAGATCACTGGCCGACTTGAGATGATCTCCCGCAAGTATGCCCAGCCCGCCGGAATAGATCGGCAGGCTCAGGCAAATCCCGTATTCGAGGCTGAAATAGGCCACCGCCGGAGTCATTCTGTCCGTTGCTGGAAAATCCACCGAGATGGCCGTCTTGGAAAGGTAGTTATGCAGGTAGGCTTTGCCTTCCGTAAGACGCTCGAGGTAAAATTTGTCCTTGGCTATTTCTTCCAGCGTCTGTTGAGGCAGACGATTCAGAAAAAGCACGGGATTCTGCTGACATTCGCGCCAGAGCTGCTGGTCGATCAAGGCGAACAGATCTGCAAGGGTATCGTTCCAGGAAAACCATAAATTATGGGCAAGCTCCCAAAGCGGCTCCAGACTTTTGGGGAGCTTCGGCCGAACGCTGTAGACCCGGATGGGATGCATAGGTATTCTCCATTATAAGCTTAGAGATGAAATGCTCATTCGCATGACACTGCTATTTTTAGTAAGGGCAACAGCCGCTTGATGCAAGGAAAAAACACGTTTCAGGGGGTGTGGTTCGAAGATATCCCTGTTTTGACTTACGACCTAGGGTAACATACAAAAAGCCGGATTAGTGTATCTGTTTTGTTTTTTTTGTAATTCAAAATATCAAATTCGTGGAGTGTGCATGTCGACAGACGAAACAACCCGGGATCCGGCATTACAGGTCCGGGTGAAATTTCTGGACGGTCCTGACGGACCCTACCACCAGGCTCTGGCCACTGGAGATTCCAAAGGTGGTTTTGATTACGCAACGTTGCATTCCGCCGGAATCGACCTGCGGGCCTGTATCCAGGAAAATGTGGTGGTCATCGGACCGGGCGAACGGGCCAAGATTCCCGCCGGAGTGGCCATCGAACCCGGCCGGAGCGATGTTGCCGGATTCGTGTTCTCACGTTCCGGACTCGGGGCGGTGCAGGGGCTGACGGTCGCCCAGGGCGTAGGGGTCATTGATCCCGATTATCGTGGAGAAATCATTGTTTTTCTGTTGAATACATCCCAGGAAATACGCACAGTGAAGCGCGGCGACCGTATTGCCCAGCTGGTGTTTCTTCCTTTTTTCCGTGCCGCTGTGGAACCCGTGGAATCCCTTGGTGAAACCGATCGCGGTAGCGGCGGTTTCGGTCATACGGGCAAACAATAAACAACACGGTTCTTGTTCATGCTACGTTTTCTCCATGCCGCGGACATTCACCTGGACAGCCCCATGCGCAATCTCGAGCGCTATCCTGGGGCTCCGATGGAAGCCATGCGCGGAGCGACCCGCCGGGCTTTCGACAATCTGGTGGATCTCGCCCTCAGCGAACAGGTGGATTTCGTCTGCATTGCCGGCGATGTCTATGACGGTGACTGGAAGGACTTCAATACGGGGCTCTATTTCCTGCAGGGCATGAACCGGCTGCGGGAAGCGGACATCCGCGTCTATCTGACGCGCGGCAACCATGATGCGGCCAATGCCATCAGCTCGCATCTGCGCCTTCCGGACAATGTCGTTCTGTTTTCAACCCGGTCCGCACAGAGCGTCGAGCATACGCCCGGCGTTCTGTTGCACGGCCAGAGTTTCGCCAATGAGGCAGTGACCAGCAATCTGGCCCTGGGCTTTCCCGAACCCGCTACCGGATGCGTGAACATCGGTCTGCTGCATACGTGTCTGAGCGGCAATGAAGGGCATGCTCCCTATGCGCCGTGCACGCCGGTCCAGTTGCAGGACAAGGGCTATGATTATTGGGCTCTGGGTCATGTGCACACGCGCCAGGTGATTGCCGAGAGTCCGGGCATTGTCTTTCCCGGCAATACGCAAGGCAGGCATATCCGGGAGACCGGTCCCAAGGGCTGCATGCTGGTGGAAATTGACCAGCGTCATTCCTGCAGGCTGACCTTCAAGCCCCTGGATGTGGCGCGCTGGGAACGCTGTCAGGTGGACATGAGCGGACAGGACAAACCGGATGTTCTGTTTGCATTGCTGGAAAAAGAGCTGGGAACACTGGCGGACAGGAACCGAACATGCCCCTTGCCGTCCGGGTTGAAATTACTGGCGAGTGCGGGGCGCATCAGGCCTTTCTCGCTCGCGAAAACCACTGGCGCAATGAAATCCGGGGCGCTGCCATGGCTGCCCGCAACGATCAGTTGTGGGTGGAAAAAGTGCAGTTTCTGACGTCGCTGCCCGCTGCGGAACAACATTCCAGGGATCTTGAAGGACCGCTGGCGGAACTGGCAAAGGTCATGGACCAGGCCCGTACGGATGCGCACTGGCAGGAAGAACTCTTGCGCCAGTTGGATGGTCTGTGGGGCAAGCTGCCCGCCGAGCTCAAAACCGGCGATTGGCAATCTCCCCTGGCAAACGGTCCCTGGCTTGATCAGCTTATCCAACGCGCCGGTTCCATGCTGTTGCACGAACTGCGCGGCAAGGAGGGCGGACAATGATTATCCGCGCTCTCGAACTGCTGGCCTTCGGACCTTTTACCGACCGGATTCTCGAACTCCAGGGCAATGGGCCGCATTTGATCTACGGCCCCAACGAGGCGGGGAAAAGTTCGGCCCTGCGCGCTCTGAACGCCTTTTTCTTTGGCATTCCACGCTTGACTGATGATGATTTCATCCACGGCAAACCCAGTCTGCGCGTGGGCATGCGTCTCGAGTCCGGAGAAGGTGAATCCCTGCATCTGCATCGTATTAAACGCCAAAAGGATACACTGATCCAGGCCAATGACGGTAATGTAGTCAAGGAAAGCGTGCTATCGCGCCTGTTGGGCGGGCTGTCCGGAGAGCTTTTTCAGAGCCTGTACGGTCTGAACCATGCCGGGCTCGAGCAGGGGGCCGCGGAACTGCTCCAGGGAAAAGGCGAACTCGGCAGTGCGCTTTTTGCCGCCGGCGCCGGGCTGGTCAATCTGTACAAGACGCAGCAGGAACTCGAACACAAAGCCGGTGAGCTGTTCAAGTCCGGAGGGACCAAAAACGCCGTAAACCAGCAGACAAAAGCCTATGCGGAACTGCGCCGTGAAATTCGCGAAACCCAGGCCGGGAGCGACGAATGGGAAGGGCACATGTCCGCAAAGGAGCAAGCCGAACGGGAAAAGCATGACCTGGAAGGCGAACTCCAGAAAATTTTACAGGAAAAGGATCTGCTGCAACGGATCAAGAATGCTTTGCCGGACATTGTCAGGCGTTCGGAATTGCTTGAGAAACTTGAAAATCTTCACGGCGTGCGACTGCTTCCCGAGGATTTCGCAGCACAGCAACAAAACGCGGTGATGGAACAGCAGATGGCCGCCACCAGTACGCGGTGCTTGGCAAGGAGCTTGACGCGTTGGATCAGGAACTGGCCGGTTTCAGTCCGCCTGTCGCTCTGCTCGATGCCGGGGAAAGCATCCTGCGTCTCAGCAAAGACCTCAACCGCATCCGCAGCCAGCGGGGTGAAGCAGCAAAACTGCGTCAAAGTCTGTCCACCGCGCGTGAACAGATGCAGGAGTTGTCCCGGGCACTGCCTGCTTCCCTGGCACAAGGGCAGGGACAAATCGTGGTGGATCGGGCGCTGGAAGCGCGTATCGGCAAACTCATCGACTCGGGTACCCGGTTACAGGCGGAAAAAGAGCAGTGCGCGACCCTGCTGCAGCAGCGTACGCAGGAGGCGCAGCAGACAGGGAAGGCCCTGGAAGCCCTGTCTTCCGGCGGGATTTGTCCGGACTGGCCGCAGTGGTGGAGACATTCACCCCCCAGGGAGATATCGAACAGCGCCTGGCAGATATCGAACAGGAGAACAAACTGCGCCTGCAAAAATTGCAGCAGGCTCTTTCCAGGCAGACTCGCTGGAGGGGAACCCCTGAAGCTCTGCTCACACTGGCTTTGCCGGATGATGCCTTGTTCGAGAAATTTCAGGATATTTTTTTCCAAAACTTTTCCGCCAGACAGCATTTGGAAAAGGATCTGCAACAGACCAGAGCCGAACTGGACAGGATACGAGCGGAGATGGACGCGCTTGCGGCCGGGGAAGTCATCCCGGAGCAGGAAGAACTGCTCCGCAAACGCCGCCATCGCGATACGGGCTGGGAACTCGTACTGGATGCCTGGGAACACGGTATGCCTCCGGACATGGCCGGAAATGACTTTGTGAACGGATCGGGAGCTGAAAATCTGCCACAGGCCTACGTGCGGGCCGTGGAGGAAGCCGATACGCTGGCGGACAGGCTGCGGCGCGAGGCGCAGCGGGTAGCCGGTTATGCGGCCCTGAAAAGCCGTTTGCAGACTACGCAGGAAACGGAAAAGGCCATTCTTGAACGTATGGAACAGGCCGGCAGAGAGCAGGAGCAATCCGAAGCCTCCTGGCAGGCTGTCTGGCAGTCTTGGCAAATTGTATCCGGAACCCCGCAGGAGATGCGCGCCTGGACAGGGCGAATGAGTGAACTCATCCGCCTGGCCGTGGAACTCGAGGAGTGGCGTTCGCGGGCCGGTGATCTTGCTGCCCGATTGCAGGAAATGCGCGCAGCCCTGGTCCGGCAGATGACGGATGCCGGTTTCCCCGAACCGGCCGGGCATACGGGCTTTGCCGAGTTGCTGGTTCTGTGCCGCCGGAAAATTCAGGAACTGCAAAAGCTCGAACAACAGCGTGCGCATCTGGCTGAACAACAACGAGCTTTCAGCGCCACACTGGCGCAGCAGCAGGAAAACACCGGCAGCTGGAGGAGCGACAACGCCTCTGGCAAAAGAAATGGGCGCAAACGGTTTCCGTGCTGGGGCTGGATGCGGGGGCCTATCCGGAAGAAGCCCGGGGCGTATTGAATCTGTTGCGTGAAATACATGTTTTGCAGACCAGAATGGCTGAGGAACAGGGCCGGCTGGATTTCTTGCAGGATTCCCTGCAGGTCTTTGCCGTGGAAAGCCGCGAACTGATTACCAGGATCGCGCCCGAACTGCTGCCTGTGGATAATTCCAGCATCCTGCCGGACCTTGATACTGCGCTGGAAGAACTGGATAGGCGGCTTGATCATGCCAGGAAGCAGGAAGCGCTGCGTAAGGACGCCCTGAAACGACGCACTTCCCTGGAACGCAAACTTCGGGAAGCGGAACAGTCCGCAGGCGAAGCGCAGACCCGGATTCGTGCGCTCTGCGAACTGGCTGGGTGTGCCAATGCCGAAGCATTGGGCCCCCTGCTGGAACAATCGGAACGCTTGCGGGAATGTCGGAACAAGCTGGAAGAAACCGAAGGACGTCTGCGTACGCAGAGTATGGGACAGTCTTTGGAAGATTTCGCCCGCCAGGCCCTCGAACAGGATGTGGCTTCGCTGGCTCCGCGTCTGGAAGTGCTGCAGGAAAAAGCGGCCGAGATCAACGAGCGCCGCTCGGTTCTGGACCGGACCATTGGCAGCGAACAGGCTGCCCTGAGCCAAATGCGCGGAGAGGATGATGCCGCACGCCTGGCCGATGATGCCGAATCCCTGTTGGCCGGCATGACGGACACCGTTGAAAACTACATCACCCTGGTGATAGCGCAAAAAATGTTGCGCCAGTCCATGGAGTCCTACCGAGACAAGGTTCAGGGAGACATCGTACACCTGGCCGGGGATTATTTCAGACGCATCACGCTGGATTCGTTTTGCGGCGTACGCGTGGAAAACCGGACGTCCGGCGACATGCTCATGGGGTTGCGTTCGCAGAATGCTGCCGGCCTGGGCGTGGAAGCCATGAGCAGCGGCAGCCGGATCAGCTGTTCCTGGCCTTACGCCTGGCAAGCCTCGCATCCTGCTGGATGATGGCGAGCCCATGCCTCTGATACTGGACGACATCCTCGTGAATTTCGACGACAGCCGTACGGGCGAAACCCTGAGTCTGCTACAGGAGTTATCCCAGCGTACGCAGATAATCTATTTTACCCACCACCAGCACATCCGTGATCTGGCCGACGGCTGGGAGCAGCACCAGCTGTAACGGAAGCGTCTCTGTTAAGCGGTCCGGCGGATCTCCATGATTCGCTCGTCCCTTGCGCCATGACGCGGCCTGTACGCCGGAGAATCGGTCCGAGGCCCTTGCGGAAGACATCTATGCCCGCATTGCATTCGGCCACGCTGATGCCCGGGAATTTCTGCTGGCTGTATACGGTATCTTCCTTGTCGCGTCCGAGCATCCGGGCCGTGAAACCGCGCAACCTGAGCTCGGCTTCCTTGCGTCGAAAGGGCAAAGAGGCGAGCAGCTCCATTTTCGTCAGTTTTTGCTGGGAAATGGCACAAAGGGAGTCCACAATCCGTTCGCAGCGTAGGGCCTTCCACTGTAGCGATGTAATAGCGCACCAGGGCCGCATTCTCGGGATCGAGGTCATGCAACGTCAGTGGCCCCTGTTCGAGGGACGTCTGTATGGCCGCCACCAGTTCGTCGAGCGTATGGGACATGCGGCTAACGGCCTTGGTGATGGGCTGGGCATAGGCTTCCTTGATCACCGGCCGGTAGGAAACCACGGGTTTTTCCAACATGACACCTTCCACGGAAGTGGTGCAGTTGTTGTGGATCATGACTTCGGAAGCCAGAATCCAGGCAGGGCGGCTCCTTTGAACAGGATACGCGCGTTGTCCAGATGAGCTGTTTTTTCCCGCCAGATTTCGTGATTTTCCGAAGGATGCGGACGGACAATGATCTTGTGCTCGGAAAGGCCTTGCAAAGCGTTTCCACCATGGGCACGTAATGTTCGAAATTGGTCTGGAATAGCCCAGAGTCCGCGCAGATACTCAAGATGGGCCTCGTTTTGTTCGTCCGGAGCCAGCTCCTTCTTATTGAGATAGTAGTCGTACCGTAGTAGTTGTTATAATGCAGAAATTCGTATTGATGAGATGAAGCGACCGTATTCGCGCTTGAGCGCTTCGGCTTCTTCGGCAAAAAACGCCCTGAAGGGAGCCCGCAGCAAGTCCAGGCGCGGGTTGCCGGCCAGAACGAGCTTATCTTGAAGTCCGGAGCCCTTGGAGAGGATAGCGTCTCCCTGTAATTGCCCCCAGGCGTAAAAGCGTCCAGATAGGACAACAACGGGTGGAAACCCGGCGGTTGCAGTAGAAGTCCCGGTTGTAGATGGTCAGGCCTTCCTCGCACCAGGCCGTGACTCTGTTGCCCCGTACGCGTTGCATGGCCACAATCGTGCAGATTGCCGTTGTGGATGGCCTTTTCAATATAATGCCCCTGGCAACTGGTGGATGCGCTTATAAAGATCCAGATGCCCTCCCAGAAAGGACGCGGAATCCTGCCTCGGCCATGAAGCAGGAGGCCAGGAGTTTTGCTGTGAATTCACGCGCTTTGGTTTCTATGGGCAGGAGTATGGTATCGATGGCGCCCGCATGGGGAGTGGCGAAGATGCATTGGACATGGCGACAGCTGTCTCCTCTTGAAAATCCAGACTGCCGAAAAATCCGGCAGAGCAAGCCTATATAGCGCGCCTCTGGTACTGTCAATGCGCGGTACGCGTCTTCCAGACGCGCAGCTGCAGCAACCTGAGCCCGAGCCAGAGGACGCAGAACCATAGCCAGCGCTCCCCGAAACGATCATACACCGTCCGTGTTTTCGGACAATACAGGGCGGCGTGGGTAGCGGTCCGCTCCCCGGAACGGGTCAGGGTGCCGGGGACTAGTTCACACGTGGCCCGGACATTGCGCGCTGATGCCGGAATTGGTGCAGCTGACCAGAGGTCGGCGAAATTCCACCGCGCGAACAACGTCATATCCAGATGCATGGCTTCGCCCCTGCGGAATCGAACCAGATGTCATCCGAGAGTACGGCCAGAAGATTTGCGCCCAGAGCAACGCCTTTACGGACGAGTTGAGAAAACCGCTTTCATAGCAGATCAGAGGCTGGACGCGTTTGCCGTTCGAAGGTCGAGCAGCATGAGTTCACTACGGGCAGATAGCGCGGCGGACTTCCGGACATTACCCCCAGTTTCTGCAATTCCTTTTTCAGGGGCAGATACTCGCCAAAAGGCGCCAGTTCGAGTTTGCGATAAGCCAGACCACAATTTCCATCCCGGATAAACGACCAGGCGGAGTTGTGCTTGGACGGATCATCACGCAACTCCGTGCAGGCCAGCAGCAGGGGAATTCTTGATGCCGTCACTTCGTCATCAATCCCCCAGTCCTGAATTTGCGCAGGAGCAGGGCAGTTCCTGCGGCAATTCCGGCCAGAGCGTCAGGTCCGCGTCAGGAAAGCGATTATTTGTCTCATGTTGCAAGGCACCAAGCTGTTCTGCGGTTGCGTCCATTGCAGTGGCCGCGTCGGCAATTTCCTTGGCAAGAGGCCGTACAAAAGGCTGCACGGCTGAGATTTTCAGGAAATCAGCCGCACTAGCCTGTTCTTCCTGCCTATGGAGAGTGTGCATTTTCAGTTGCCGTACCCCCAGACAGAGGCCAGAAGCAGCAAAAATAAGCACAGTATTTCCCATATGCTGCAGGGAGCGCTTTTCGCCAGGGCCTCCACCAACAGCCAGTTGGCAAGAACCAGAACGAAAAACACCAGCAAGCGTCTCCGAGATCCGCCACCTGTATCAGCTGTGGCATGGTGCCAGAGCCTGATGGACGGTTCCGGGACTTATTTCCGTACGAAGGGCAAACCAGCAATGTGAACGCAGAGGCAGAGAACAAGGGGCCTGGCGTCAGCTTTCGTTTGTTCATCCACCCGTGGATCCATCCCAGCAGCGCGTACGGCAGCGCCTGATACAGCCAGAAAAGGGCGGTCATCCCCCATGCGGAAATCTCCGGAATCTGGAGCATGGCTGAAAACGCGCTGTGCAGCCACCAGGATCCGGCCGCCCAGATGCACGAGCCATAGGCGGCCCCCCGAAGGAAACCACCGTACGGACCTACACCGCGCAATGCGAATCCGTAGGCACCAGCAGAAGAAAACTCAGCCAGGCATACGGCTC
>CAXXHY010000027.1:0-9291 GCA_963667575.2 Desulfovibrionaceae bacterium
GCTGGTGTACGACGGGAACCTTCAGGGCGTTTTCTTTCTTGGCTCCATCCATCGCTATACCAGCCTGCACAAACGATTCATTGAAAAAAACCTGGAAAATTCGGCCATTCACTTCAATATCGCACGATCGCAACAAAGAATCCGCGAACTGCTCGAAGAAGCCCAGGAACAACAGCTCAGGCTGAGCATCGCCAACTCCGAACTGGAAGACCAGACCAAAGCCCTCCAGAAATCACAGTCCGAACTCCAGACCCAGCAGGAGGAGCTTCGGGTGGCCAACGAGGAACTCCAGGAGCAAACCAAAGCGCTCAAGGAATCCGAGGAAGAACTGCAATCGCAGCAGGAAGAATTACGCGTTACCAACGAAGAGCTCGAAAACCGCACCCAGGCTTTGGAAGAACAAAAACGGTCCATGATAAAACAGAACGAGGAGCTCGAAAAAGCCCGCCTCGATCTCGAACAGCAGACGCATCAGCTCGAAGTGGCCAGCAAGTACAAATCCGAATTCCTCGCCAACATGTCTCACGAACTGCGGACGCCATTGAACAGCATCCTGATTCTTTCCCAGCTTCTGGCGAAAAACAAGGACGACAACCTGAACGAAAAACAGGTGGAATCCGCCAATGCCATCCATTCGTCCGGTTCGGACCTGCTTCGGCTCATCAACGAAATTCTGGACCTTTCCAAGGTGGAAGCGGGTAAAATCGAACTCTACTTCGAGAATTCTCCGCTCTCCGAACTGGTGGGAGATCTGGAGCGGGTCTTCAAGGATCTTGCCGCCAGCAAGGGGATCGGCTTCAATGTACAGCTCGACGAAGGAATGCCGCAGACCATTTTCACGGATGCCCACCGTCTGCAGCAGATTTTGCGCAACCTGCTGACCAATGCCTTCAAATTCACGCATCAGGGCAATGTCAATCTGCACATATCCCGCCCAAGCGCGGAGCTGGCTTCGGTCAAAGGACTGGATCCGGCTTCTTCCGTGGCTTTTGCCGTCATCGACGACGGCATCGGCATCCCGGAGGACAAACAAAAGGCCATTTTCGAAGCCTTTCAGCAGGCCGACGGCAGTACCAGCCGGACATACGGAGGCACCGGACTCGGCCTTTCGATCTCCCGGGAGTTCGTCAAACTGCTCGGCGGCAGTATTCATCTCAAAAGTGAGGTCAACAAAGGCAGCGTGTTTACCATTGTCCTGCCGGAAAAGCATGAATCCTGTCAAAACCAGGACAATACTTCCCCGCAAAAGCAGCACTGCGAACTGGATTTTCCTCCCGTCAGCACCCAGCCGCCGGTCCTGGACGCGGCGAAAAAGGAACCACAGCACGACGAATCCTCTCACGCCCCCACGGAAGCTCCGGACTCCCAGGACAACGTCAACGATGATCGCAAGAGCATCAAGAACGAAGACAAGAGTCTGCTTATCGTTGAGGACGATGTGCATTTCGCCAAGGTGGTCCGGGACTTTGCCAAAGATCGCGGATTCAAGTGCCTGGTTGCGGAAGACGGAGAAACCGGTCTCCATTTTGCCGATTATTACAAACCCAGCGCCATTCTTCTCGACATCGGTCTCCCTGGAATCGACGGATGGACGGTAATGGAGCGCCTCAAGGAAAACCCCAAGCTCCGCCATATTCCCGTCCACTTCATTTCCGCCAACGACAGCAGCCTGGATGCCCTGCGTATGGGGGCCGTGGGTTTTCTCACCAAACCCGTCAGCCTGGAAGCCATTGAAGCAGCGCTTTCGCGAATAGAAAACCTGATAACCAAGCCCGTACGCAAACTGCTGGTGGTGGAAGACGACCCCATACAGCGCGAAAGCATCAAGCAACTTATCGGTGATGGCGATGTGGAAACCACGCTGGCCTCCACCGGTGCGGAAGCCTTTGAAAAAGTCACGGCAGCTACCTATGACTGCATGATCCTGGATCTGGGACTCAGTGACATGAGCGGCTTCGAACTGCTCGACAAGCTCAAAAGCAACGAACAGGCTTCGCGCATACCGGTCATTGTCTACACGGGACGCGAACTCACCAGGGACGAGGAAAACGAACTGCGCAATTATGCGGACAGCATCATCATCAAAGGCGCCAAATCCCCTGAGCGTCTTCTGGACGAAACCGCCCTCTTTCTGCACCGGGTTGAGGAAAATCTTCCTCAGGACCAGCGCAACATGCTGAAAATGATCCACAACAAGGAAAGCGTACTGGAGGGCAAAACCGTTCTGCTCGTGGATGACGACATGCGAAATGTCTTCGCGCTCTCCAATGTTCTCGAAGAAAAAGGCATGAACGTGGTAATAGCGCGCAACGGCCTGGAGTGCATCGACAAACTGCACAACAACAGTTCCGTCAACCTGATTCTCATGGATATCATGATGCCGCAGATGGACGGCTACGAAGCCATGCGCGAAATCCGCAAAGAACCGGGGTACAGGACTCTGCCCATCATCGCCCTGACGGCTAAAGCCATGAAGGGGGACCGGAACAAATGTATTGAAGCCGGGGCCAATGATTATCTTGCCAAGCCGGTCAATACGGACAAACTTATTTCCATGCTCAGAGTCTGGCTGTATTCATGATCACAAAAGCCGAACACGTCGAAAACGAACGCCTGGAACTGCAGTTGCTTCTGGAGGCCATTTACCGGAAATACGGCTATGATTTCCGGGACTATTCCGCCGCGCACACCAAACGCCGCCTGCAGCATCGCATGCATCTCAGCGGGCACGAAAATTTTTCCAGCATGCAGCATACGCTCATCCATGATGAAGCCTTCTTCAATACCGTTTTGATGGATCTTTCCATAAATGTGACCGAAATGTTTCGGGATCCCTCATTTTACAAAAGCCTGCGCCAGGTTGTGGTGCCGCACCTGAAGACCTACCCTTTCATCAATGTCTGGCACGCGGGCTGCTCCGCAGGCCAGGAAGTCTATTCCATGGCCATTGTTCTGGAGGAGGAAGACATGCTGGGCAGAGCCCAGTTATACGCAACCGACTTCAACGAACAGATCATTGAAGAGGCAAAATCCGGAATATACCCGCTGGAAGAGGTAAAGACCTACACCAAAAATTATCAGAAGGCCGGAGGCAAGGATTCCTTTGCCAATTACTATACGGCCGACTACGAGCAGGTGATCATCAACCAGCGACTGCGAGACAAAATAGTTTTTTCATCACACAATCTGGTCACCGACGGCATTTTTGCTGAAATGCACATTATATTTTGCCGGAATGTCCTGATTTACTTCAATAAAGAGCTCCAAAACAGAGTTCTGAAACTATTCTACGAAAGCCTGAATCCCGGAGGTTTTCTCTGCCTTGGCACAAAGGAAAACCTCAAATTTACCGATTTGGCCGACAAATTCGAGGTTGTGGCCGAGCCGGAACGGATTTACAGGAAAAAATTCATAGGATAACTTCAAATACGTACCGAGAGCAACCAAGGCATGAAGTTTGAAGCCATAGTGATCGGAGTTTCCGCTGGTGGTCTGGCCGCGCTGGACAAGATCCTTCCCCTTTTGGAAGCTGATCTTCCCGTACCGGTAATCGTGGTGCAGCATTTGAGCCCCGACTCCTGCGATTTTCTTTCAAAGCGTTTTGCCCTTCGTTGCCATAACAAAGTCAAAGAAGCGGAAGACAAGGATCAACTGGGAGCTGGTACGATTTACTTCGCACCTTCGAATTATCACCTGATGGTCGAACCGGATAAAAGTCTGTCGCTCTCATTGGCACCACGGGTCAATTTTTCACGCCCGTCCATTGATGTTCTCTTTGAAACCGCAGCTGAAGCCTACCTGGAAAAACTGGCAGGCGTCATTCTTACCGGGGCCAATGAGGACGGAGCGGACGGACTCGCCAAAGTCAAAGAGTACGGCGGTCTTGCCGTTGTTCAGGATCCGCGGACTGCCGAGGCACCCCAGATGCCCGCGGCCGCTTTGGCCAAGACAAAGGTGGATTACGTTATCCCTCTCGATAACATGGCAGCATTTTTAAATGAACTGGTGTCAGGAAAAAACTCATGACAACTGTTTCGATTCTCATCGTCGATGACAGAAAAGAGAACCTGCTGGCTCTCGAGAATATTCTTGAAAGTCCGGAAGTGGAAATCGTTTCGGCAGAATCAGGCGAAGAGGCCCTGGGCAAAACCCTGGACCATGAATTCGCTCTGATTCTTATGGATGTTCAGATGCCTGTCATGGATGGATATGAAACCGCCGAACTGATGCGGGGCAACCGGAAGACGCGCAATATCCCCATCATTTTCGTCACTGCAGCCCGCAAGGACGATGGCTGCGTATTCAAGGGCTACGACTCCGGGGCTGTCGATTATCTGTTCAAGCCCCTGGAACCCATTGTCCTCAAAAGCAAAGTAGGCGTTTTTCTCGAATTGCACCGGCAAAATATCGCACTCAAGGAAAAAACCCAGCAGCTGGACGCGAAAATCGCGGAACTGGAAGAACTGAAAAAGCAACTGGAAGAGTCCAATGAGAAACTGCAGCTGCTTTCTTCCCTGGACGGCCTGACCGGCCTGCTCAACAGGCGCAGTTTCGATGAACTGCTGGACAAGGAATGGCAGCGCGGCATTCGCCATCAGAAACCGCTCACGCTGATCCTGATAGACATCGACCATTTCAAGTCTTTCAATGATTCATACGGGCATATTGCCGGCGACCAGTGTCTCAAGGAGGTCGCCCACGCGCTCGAACAATCCATCCACCGTGATATCGACATCATAGCACGTTACGGAGGCGAGGAGTTCGCGGTGATACTCCCGACAACCGACATGGAAGGTGCGCAGATGGTGGCGGAACGGATACGGCAGAATATCTACACCATGGGCATCGAGCACAAGGCTTCCAGAACCTGCGCCCACGTCACTGTCAGCCTGGGGGTTTGTTCGCTCATTCCCCAAAAGGAAGACACGCCCACCAGCCTTATCGCATCGGCGGACACCGCCCTGTATCTTGCAAAGGCGCAGGGACGCAACTGCTGCCGTTTCAGCGAGGATTGAAAAACGGGGATTCAGCTGTTTTCGCTGGCCTGGAAAAAATAACGATAATAATCGTCGTAGGACTTCAGCGCCAGACTGAACAACTCTTCGGACTTGTCGAAATCATTGGTGTTGATGTAGGTGTTCACCCCTTTGACAAAAGCCGCGATGGAATCCAGGCTCGCAGACTTTGAGCCAAGCAGAATGACATTCAAGGAACGGCGACGATTGCCGGGCCATTGGGAAAGTTCCTGCAGGATGAGTTCGCAATCGGGCCTGTCATCCAGAAAAATCAGGTGATAATCGTTGAGTCGAATCTTCATCCGGGCTTCTTCCGCCGAATGAGCCGTACTCTCATGATACCCCATTTGCGTAAAATAGGCCTGAGCCTCTTCCCGCCAGTCTTCGTTTTCGACCAGATGAAAATAGACACGGGCGCCCGGAGGGAATATTTCCGGCTCCAAAGGCTTTGAGGAGAGCATATCGCCACCGGTCGGCTTGTGATCCTGCACATGATGCGCAGTCTCCCTGCTCGCGGACTGGGATTTATCAAGCACTACCAGTTCCTTGCAATGGGGGCACTTGACCTTGAACCGCGGGCTCTCGGGCAGTTTTTCATCCGGAATGGATATGGAAGAATTACAGTTGCTGCACGTAAATCGCATTGCTCATGCCTTTGGAGCGTTGAATGATAAAAAAATTCGAACCGACCATGTCATGCCGTTTTAGAATCCGTACTCCTCATCGATGACCAATCCTTCGATGTCCGTGACCTTCTCGCCACGCGAAGCTTTCAACTTGTCGATCATCTGCCCCAGACGGGACTTGTCCGTACCGGCCAGCATGGCAATTTCTTCGGTAATCATGCCCTTTTCAAACAGGCTGAAAATATACAGATCGAACGTGATCATACCATAGGTCTCGCTCGTCTGCAGGACATTATAAAATGTCCGGTCTTCGCGTTCGCCGTTGATGATCAGATCCGTAATCCGCAGATTCTTGCGCAGCACTTCAAAGGCTGCAACACGCCCGCCGGAAATCTTCCTCAACAGGCGCTGGGAGATAACGAACTTGAGCGTTTCAGACAACCGCGTGCGAATCAAACGTTCCTCGGCCAGATCGAACATGCCGATGATTCTGTTGATGGTCTGCCCCGCATCCGACGTGTGCAGCGTACCCAGTACGAGGTGGCCTGTTTCGGCGGCGGACATGGCGATTTCTATGGTTTCACGGTCACGGATTTCACCAACCAGAATTACTTTAGGTGCCTGCCGAAGTGCGGCGCGCAAGCCGGAAGCAAAGGAATCGAAATCAATCCCCAGTTCGCGCTGGTTGACTGTTGCGGCCTTGTGCGGATGCACGTATTCCACCGGATCTTCCAGGGTGACGATATGGACCTTCTGCTCCTCATTGATCATGTCGATGAGTGCGGCCAGGGAGGTCGACTTACCGGAACCCGTGGCGCCCGTGACCAGAATAAGGCCGAATTTTTCCTTGGCCATGTCCAGAAATATGGGGGGCAGGTTCAGCTGGCTCATGGTCGGCACTTTGGAGGAAAGCTGCCGCATGACGATGGAGATGGAACCGCGCTGACTGAATATGTTCACACGAAAACGCGAACGTCCGGGCAGCTGGTAGGCGAGATCACAGGAACCGTGCTCGACAAAATCCTTGAACAGACGCAGATTCGGCCCCATCAAAGCCCAGGCCACGGATTCCGTTTGAAAAGGCAGCAAGGGCCCGAGATCGGGCGTAGTGGACATATCGGAAAGCTGGCCATGTACTTCTGCCTGCAAACGCTTTCCTGCAGTGAAAATGATGTCCGAACATTCCGGCGCAAAATCCAGCACCTGTCCTATAATATGATCCAATTGAGAACGCAGCATGCTTACTGATCCGTAAAATCATCCGGCGGCTTGGTCAGATATTGAATAAATTTCTTTTTATCAACGCATTTGTTGTATGCGTCGTTGGGATCAACGACCTTTCCTTCCAACAAGCGACGAATTTCATCGTCAAGGGTTTGCATCCCCTTGTTTTTGCTCGTCTCTATAACAGAACTCAACTGAAAAGTCTTGCTTTCGCGAATCAGATTTCGTACGGCCGGTATGCCCAGCAGTATCTCCAGAGCGGCAACGCGTCCGGGTTTGTCGATACGTTTGAACAAGGTTTGGGAGATTACCGCCCGCAGCGATTCCGCCAAAGAATTACGCACCTGGGGCTGCACATCTCCGGGAAAGACTTCAATGATACGATCGATGGTTTTGGGGGCGGAAATGGTGTGCAATGTGGAAAACACGAGGTGGCCGGTTTCAGCGGCTTCCAGTGCAAGCTCTATGGTTTCCAGATCGCGCATTTCACCGACCAGGATAATATCGGGATCCTCACGCAATGCCCCGCGCAATGCGGCCTTGAACGTTTTGGTGTCCCGGCCCACTTCACGCTGGTTGATCAGACAGCTTTGTGGAGAATGCACGAATTCAATGGGATCTTCGATGGTCAGGATATGATCCTTGCGCGTCTTGTTGGCATAGTCCATGATAGCGGCCAAAGTGGTGGACTTGCCGCTACCGGTCGGGCCCGTGACAAGGATCAGCCCCTTGGGAAGCAGGGCGAGCTGTTTCAGCAGCGAGGGCAGACCCAGCTGTTCTATGGTAAGAATCTTTTCCGGAATTTCACGAAACGCCGCCCCGATGCCCCTGCTTTGCATAAAAAAATTGACACGATATCGTGCCAAATTGGGGACTTCATAACTGAAATCGACGTCTCCGGTCTCTTCGAACAGCTTTACCTTGTCTTCCGGCGTAATCTCATACAACAGCTGCTTGAGTTCGTCATGTTCGAGAGTCTTGAACTTTACCCGCTGCAGCTCCCCCCGGATACGGACAATGGGCTGAGAGCCGCTGGACAAGTGCAAATCCGAACCATTGTTCTCGTGAAGCATCTTGAAAAAAGCATCTACTTGAGCCATCCGGGTTCCTTCCCTTGCTAAGCAATCCCAAGAGTCAGTTCAAAAACCGACCCGATGAGTTGAGATACTATACACCTACTCGTCTATTATTATACCGATTCTTTGTGTGAGTCAAACAGAAGTGCTTTTAGTTGCTTCCGTATCGGCAATACCGACGGGAATATCTGGCAGAAAAGATGACGGTAACGCCGACAGACGCTATGGAAGTGTCCAGTTGCCGGTTGCCGACGCGCCGCTGGCATCGGAAACGGTAATCTGTCCGCCCGTATCACAGCTTATATTATAAGAACCAGCTATGTTGTTGGCACAGTCAGCTGCCGTGGCCACATTGGCCAGCGTAGGGGCCACTCCGTTGCTTTCAAACAGCAAACGATAATACGTGAGATTCATATGCGACTTTGCCGCTGAGATCCCTTCATTGAGGGATCTGTCCCTGGCTTCCTGCATCAATTCAGTGTAGCGAGGGAGGGCCACGGCTGCCAGTATTCCCAAAATTACCAGAACTGCTATGATTTCTATAAGAGTGAAACCATCTTGTCTGTGTTTGAGTCTACTTGCCATATGCCCTCCCTAGCGCAAATTATGTCAGCAACCAATGCCCATTAAGGAGCATTCCACTGAGCGCTGTAGCTTTGACCACTAGGTCCTGTAGCAGAGACAACACCAGCACCAGAGCAGGCCAAGGTGAAGCTTGAGCTGACTTCTACGTCATCACAAGGGCTGTTGGCCAAAGCTTCAGTAGCCGCTGAACCCGTGTCACCATTAAGAATGAGCAATTGCCTGGAGTAGTTCATGGTCAACTGGGAAAGACCAGCTGATACGATACCCTGGGCGGCCTTGATCTCGGCCTGAGTCTGAAGATCCTGGTACTTAGGAATCGCCACGGCGGCGAGGATACCCAGGATCACCAAAACGGCGATGATCTCAATGAGAGTAAAACCTGACTGTTTGTTCATGTGTCCTCCAGTTTCTGGTTTTTTTTAATCAAAAACTATTGTTTTTTATGCATGTTTCGGGCCAAATTTTATTTTTATCTATTTTAATTTGCATTAATCTTTTAATATACAGTTTTTATTGATTATTTTTTTTAATATTTATTTTATTCGAAAACAAGAAACTCTTAAACTACATTTTTTGTAGCTAAATCACCAATAATTTGTACTACATTTTTTGATGTTATCAATTTATGATGCACACATCGATAGGCAAATTATCATCATAAACACTGTTCACCACAACTTGTCATTGCCCTCTAAAAAACAATTCTCTGACAAAAAAAGGGCCACTCCTGCGTTTTTGCAAAAGAGGCCCCAACCATACCATGTT
>CAXXHY010000028.1:0-35274 GCA_963667575.2 Desulfovibrionaceae bacterium
GCCGTGGGTAGCGGCATAATGTAGGCGATTTCCAGGAGGAGACCGCCGATGAGGGATGTTGATCTTTACGGACAGATTTTGGGCATCAAGAGCCCCTGGTTTGTGGACTAGGTTGACTTACAGACGTCTGAAGGCCGTGTGGACATTTAGCTCGAGCATAAGAGCAAGGTGCTTTGGACTTGTCCGGAATGCGGTAAGGAGCTGACTTGCCGGGATCATGCGGAAGAGAAGTGCTCCCCAAAATTTGGACAGATGTGATAGCTACTCAACCCAACGAGGAGACTACTCATGTCCAAACGAAAGAATCACGCACCAGGTTTCAAGGCCAAAGTGGCCTTGGCCGCCCTTTCTGGAGAAAAAACGATTGCCGAGCTCAGCTCCGAATTCGGCGTTCACCAGACGCTCATCAATAAATGGGTGAGGCAGCTCAAGGAGTCAGCGGCTGGCATCTTTTCCGGGGAGATCAAGACGGAAGAATCCAGGAAGGAAAAAGAGCTGCACGAATTGCACGCAAAAATTGGTCAACTCACTGTGGAACGCGATTTTTTAGCCAAGGCCTGGGGGAAGCTGTGAGCGTCTCCCGCAGGCAAAACATGGTCGATTCTGGCCATGAACGGCTCAGCATTGTTCGGCAATGTGCGTTGCTCAAAATCGCCCGGTCCGGTCTCTACTATGAGCGAACTGGCGAATCGGCTTTCAACCTCGCCTTGATGCAGGAAATCGACCGGGCTTTCACCGAATGGCCGTTTCTAGGTGTGCGCCAGATGTGCCGTTATCTGGTGTCGTTGGGATACAGTATTGGCAGAAAACGCGTTCGCCGTCTGATGCGGTTGATGGGCCTGATGGCGGTGTACCAGAAACCAAAGACCAGCGTCCCGAATCCGGAACATCGGCGCTACCCCTACCTGCTGCGCGGGTTAACCATAGACAGGAGCAATCAAGTCTGCTGTGCCGATATTACGTACATTCCCATGCGCAAGGGATTTCTGTACCTGGTCGCTATTATGGACTGGCACAGCCGTAACGTGCTGTCTTGGCGACTGTCCAACACCATGGAAGCAGATTTTTGCGTTTCGGCCCTGGAAGAGGCCTTGTCGAAATACGGTCCCCCGGATATCTTCAACAGCGACCAAGGCAACCAGTTTACCAGTTTCGCGTTCACAAGCGTCCTGCAAGCCAATGGAATAAGCATTTCCATGGACGGTCGGGGCCGCTGGATGGACAATGTCATGATCGAACGACTCTGGCGTTCATTGAAGTACGAAAACGTGTACCTGAACGCTTACGAAACTGGCTCGGAAGCCCGTGCCGGCATCGGCAGATGGCTCGCCTTTTTCAATCAGGTCCGGCCGCATAGCAGCCTGGCGGGGGCGACTCCCGAACGCTGCTACCGCGAAGGTTTCTTAAAGGCAGCCTGAAAATGGAAAAGGCAAGCTAGGAATACGCTATGACCTGTCCGAACAATGGGGACCACCTCTGAAGAAAGGATTGGGCGGCATCTGGATACGTGCCAGTTCCAAACCTTCATCCATGCAAGAATCCCCCGAGTAGATTGCCCTGAACATGGCGCCAGGCAAGCCAATGTATTCTGGGCTGAACCTGGTTCGCGTTTCACTCTGCTCATGGAAAGATTGGTCATTGATGTTCTGACAGAGTGCTCGACCGTTGAAGGGGCTCGCAAGTTGATGCGTATTTCGTGGGATCAGGCTTGGGGCGTTATGGAAAGAGCTGTCCGACGAGGTATGGCACGGAAAGAACTGCGTAAGATCAGCTATATAGGTGTCGACGAAAAAGCTTTCAAAAAAGGCCATAGTTATATGACCGTCTGCGCGGTACCGTTGAACATGTTGCCGAGGAGCGTAAAAAGACAAGCCTTGAAGAATATTAAAAAATGCTAAACGACGAACAACTCAAGGCGATCAAGGCTGTATCAATGGACATGTGGCCGGCATACTTCCTGGCCACCAAGGAAAACGTACCCGATGCAGCAGACAAAATCGTATTCGACCGCTTTCACATCATGCAGTATGTAGGGGAAGCCGTGGATAAAGTACGCCGCCAGGAACATAAATCGCTGATGGCTGAAGCAAACGAAATTTTGAAAGGCAGCAGATACTTGTGGTTATACGCTGAGAGAACCTTTCAGATACCCAACGACCACGCCTGGAGGAGCTCAAGGAAGCGAATCTGAAGACAGGTAAAGCCTGGGCCATGAAAGAGAGTCTTCGCGGATTGTGGGACTATCTGTCAGTTGGGTGGGGCAAGCGTTTCCTAAAAAAATGGTGTTCTTGGGCCAAAAGCTCGAAGCTCGAGCCTATGGGCAAAGTGCGAACATGCTCATGGATCATATGGACAACATCGTGACCTTTTGTCGACATCGCGTGACCAACGCCGTTGCGGAGGGGCTGAACAGCAAGATCATGTCCATCAAACGCCGAGCCTGTGGCTACAGCAACAAGGAGCATTTCAAGACGGCGATTTACTTCTTTTGTGGCGGGCTAAACCTCTACCCTGAGATAAGCAAGACTGGGGCCACCCACTGAGTTTCCGGAAGGACCGTATAATCTACATCACCATGAAAACAAGATTTGATATTTTGTCATCACTATGTGCTGGTATAGCCTAGTGATCATGTCCTGAAGTATATCGAAACAATGGATGTTGATTTTGGCGTTGCTGCACTGGATGAAACGCTCAACCGTTATGGAGTACCGGAAATATTCACACGGATCTGGGCCTGCCGTTTACAACTACAAATTGACGCAAAACCTGCTCCATGCTGGCGTACGTATATCCCTGCATGGTCGATCCGCTGGCTAAACAATGTTTTTGTTGAATGGCTCTGGCGTTCAGTAAAATTCAAGTGCGGTTACCTGAAAGAACTGGCTCGGTGGTTCAATTTTTACAATACTCGTCGACTGCATTTTGCCTTTGACGGTCAAAAGACGACGGCAGTAAACAAAATGGTCAAAGCCTGAAGGATTAGTATATCAAATTTGATCCGAGGTGGCATGATCTGGCAAACGGTCCAACTTAAAAATTCCGGGCGGTGGCTCTTACAACCCGAATCAGTTCTAGTGTAACTTTGTCTGGATTCGAAAATATCAATAGAAAGTTTGGCTTGCTGAGATTCGGGTATATTTAGGAAAAAATTTCCATGAGCTTGAACTACAACAGTATATCAAAATTTTGGAAAGTAATCTTTATCGTTATTATAAATATTTATATTATAATTATTCATATAAGTTCAATCTTCAAGTAGTAATTTTTATGAAAAAAAGTTTTCTCCCCATCACTCGAGAAGTCCAAAATTAATCCAAGTTTTTTCCGGGCAGAGTTTTTAGAGGCGGGAAAATTTCGCCACAAATGTAGGAAGAAATGATAAAGGATCCGTGAGTATATTAGAATACAAGATAAAACTACAGACAGATGGAACAATAAGACTTCAGACAGTATTTAAAGCTGTTTTGAGTTGTTAACATATTCAAACACCAGCTTTGCCTGGGTACAGAGGTTATCAAACTTCAACTTTAAGAGTAGGATTATTTTTGCTTTACTTGGTTTATTCTAGTGATTTACTTCTTTTGTTGTACAGGTTAAAATTTGAAGAAGTTCCAATCGAAATGAGTTTTATTTTAATTTTATTAAAAAATAACGAGAAAAATCATCATGCATATTTTAATACTAGGAGCAGACGGTTATTTAGGATGGCCAACTGCAATGTATTTTTCAAAATTAGGCTATGAAGTAACCGCTGTAGATAATTATTTTAGACGCAACTCTTGTAGAGAACTTGATATTGAATTATTGTACCCTATACCATCTTTACAAGAAAGAGCAAGGATCTGGAAACAAATAACAGGAAAAAAGATAAATGTAATAATTGGTGACCTACGTGACCCTTCTTTCATGCGTAGTTTTTTTAAAAATAAATCTAATAGTTCATCTTCTTATATTAAATGTGAAAAACCAGATATAGTTATCCATTATGCCGAGCAGCCTTCAGCTCCATACTCTTTATTGAACTATAAATATGCAAATATTACATTAGTTAATAATTTGCTTGTGACAAATAATTTAATGTTTGCAATTCGTGATCTTAGTCCAGATACCCATATTATTAAACTTGGGACGATGGGTGAGTATGGAACACCTAATATTGATATTGAAGAAGGATGGATTAACATCGAGCATAAAGGTAGGAAAGATACTTTTTTATTTCCACGACAAGCAAGTTCGCTATATCATACTACCAAAATTATGGACACAGATCTTCTTTGGTTTGGAGTACGGATGTGGGGACTCAAAGTCACAGATTTGATGCAGGGCCCTGTTTATGGGATTGAGACTGAAGAATCTAAATATGATTCTAGATTGCGTACTTTATTTAACTATGATGAAATTTTTGGAACAGTACTAAATAGATTTATCACACAGGCAGTCTCTGGACACCCTCTTACCGTATATGGAAAAGGAAACCAAACACGAGGTTATATAAATATAAAAGATACATTGCAGTGTGTATACGCAGTTACAAAAAGCCAACCTGAAAGTGGAAAATTAAACATCTACAATCAGGTTATGGAAACGTTTAGCGTCAATGAGTTAGCTGAGAAGGTTTCAAAAGTAGGAATAAAACGTGGTTATGACGTTAAAATCCAGACATATGATAATCCTCGCAATGAAGCTGAGGAGCACTATTATAATCCAAAATATCAAAAACTGCTCGATCTTGGAGTTCAGCCACATTTTCTTACTGATGACTCCCTAAACTCAATTTTTTCCATTGTAGAAGAACATCAAAAAGGCATTAAAGATGATATAATTTTTATGAACATAAAATGGTAATAAAATGTACTGTGCTAAACTTGCAGTCAATTTGTGTTTCTGCCATATACATTCTCAGAAATAATATCATGATATTGATCTATACTTAGAAAGTTTTAAGGAGCGTATATTTTTTAACACGCTGTTATATTTATATTAACTCTCTACCTTAAATTAAAAATTTATTGTACCAACATTTATCTTCTAGGAAGACCAAATAATACCAGGAATGCTATGAAAAAAATAAATTGGTTTATAACAGGAGGGTGCGGCTTTTTGGGCTCAAACCTAACCTCCAGATTGACGCAAATACCCAACCAACGAATTCGAATTCTTGACAATTTTTCTGTTGGAAAACCAGATGACTTGCCAAAAACTTCCTTTTCAGTTGTTTTTGCAGAAAAATTTTTAAATTGGCATGATGACCAGATTCAAATTATTGAAGGTGATATCCTCAATGAGGATCTTGTATGCAACACAATGACAGATGCTGATATCATAGTACATTTAGCAGCTAATACCGGAGTTCATCCTTCAGTTCTTGACCCTCGTTCTGATATGCTTTCTAATGTGGTAGGAACACTTAATTGCTTAGAGGGAGCAAGAAAAAATAATGTATTACGTTTCATTTTTGCATCTAGTGGAGCACCAATAGGAGAATGTACTCCTCCTATTCATGAAGAACTAGCTCCTCATCCAGTTTCACCTTATGGTGCAAGTAAACTTGCAGGAGAAGGTTATTGTTCAGCTTACTGTAGATCTTTTAATGTTCAGACTGTGGCTCTACGTTTTGGCAATGTTTACGGTCCATTTTCTCAACATAAAGTTAGTGTTGTAGCTAACTTTATAAAAAGTTGTCTCTCTGGTAATCCACTTATTATTTATGGAGATGGAACTCAAACTCGTGATTTTATATATATTGATGATCTCATTTCGGCAATTCTAAAGGCTTCCACTTCTGACGGTATTGGAGGCGAAATTTTTCAAATTGCTACCAACATGGAACATACAGTGCATGAAGTTGCTCAAAAATTATTAAAAGAATTAGAACTGACAGGAAAAAAAGTAGTTTTAAAATATGACCACCCACGACAAGGTGATGTGTTGCGTAATTTTTCTGATACCACTAAAGCAAAACTTTTACTAAATTGGGAGCCAAAAATTTCTCTAAATGATGGACTCACTCGCACCCTAAACTGGTTCATTAATCATTATAAAATTACATAATTTATTATAGTTAGATATTGTTATAAAGTTTTCAATCGACTTTAACTTTACGCATTTGTTTTTAGGACCTCTTTGTTCTTCTGAGGGGGCGCCCCTTGTAGATAATATCCTAGATGGAATCGCTATGACAATTTTTTATAATAAAGAGTCCCACACACGAATATAAGTTAACTCGAACATATAATAGGAACTGTAGACGCTGGACTCAGACATGAGAGTCACGGTTCTCCGAGGCTTATCCAAAATACGGTAAGAATTTGACCTTTCGAAATTATGTTAAAGAAAGAACAGGGGTAATTTTGGGGACATTTACCTATCTTTTTTCTCACCCGGGCTAAAATCCACACGGTAGATTGCCAAAGTTAGGCGCCATATAAAAGGAAAAGTGGTTGATATTTTTCTTTGGATAACCGATTAGGGCGTTATGAAGAGGACTTCATATCAAAAAATGACTCAAAAAAGTGGCACAAGGTCTGCCATATCGCTAGATGAAAAAACTGTTCGAAAGAATATCATTATTATTTTCCGACGAATGTATCCTTCAGTTTGCCAACTGATGTGGACATGTTGCTGAAAAGTCAATGAATAAGAGCATTCCAAAGAAAAAAAATTTGCAGACTGTGGATAATAAAAGTTCGAGTCTGAGGAGTGCTTTTCAAACGCACAGTAGAAACAACAAACTTTTTTAAGATAGTTGTGCTCTTAGTCAAACTTTTTGAGCTAACACCTATGAGCAATACTCATGGAAATAGTATCATCTTTTTAGGGCATCGCAAGATGAAGTTCATGGAGGGATCGAGCAACAAAATCATCATATTAAGCAGTTGGCCTGTGACAACAGTAAAAATATCAATCTAAGACGACGGCTTACTCCTTTTTTTGGGGGCTAACCATAGCACCCGCTTATTTTTCGGAAGGATCGTTATCTAGGCTTTATAAACAGGAAAAAAAATGAACATTTTATCTATAGATGAACTACACACGCTTGCTAAGCAAATAAGACTTAAAATTATTGAAATTGGGCATTTCAATGGTATTCCGCATATTGGCTCATCACTATCATGTGTTGATATCTTGGTCACACTTTATTGGAGGATATTACATATTGATCCTCATGCCCCTAATGCTTCAGATAGAGATCGTTTCATTTTAAGTAAAGGGCATGCTGGACCTGCAATGCTGACGACCTTAGCGGCTAGAGGTTTTTTTCATGATTCGTTATTAGAAACATATGGCCACCCTAATAGTAAGTTGGAAGAACATCCTAGCTATAACTGTGCGCCAGGTGTAGAAAATTGTTCTGGTTCCTTAGGACATGGTCTACCCATCGCCAATGGGATGGCATTTGCCTCCAGAATAACTGGTCAAAATTTTCGGTGTTTCGTTCTCATGGGGGATGGAGAGTGTAATGAAGGATCTGTATGGGAAGCTGCGCTTTTTACCGCCTCAAAATGTTTCGGTAACGTAACCGTAATTGTAGATCATAATCAACTTCAAGCTACTGGATGTTGTTGCGATATTATTGACATGAAACCTTTTGCAAATAAGTGGAAATCTTTCGGTTGGGAGGTAAAAGAGGTTGATGGACATGATATCGTAGAACTTGAAGTTGCATTGAAAGAAAAAAGATCTAACAGTATTCCTTTGGCAATTATTGCCAATACAGTAAAAGGTAAGGGTATTTCTTTTATGGAAAACGATAACAACTGGCATTACCGCCTCCCATCTAAAGATGAGTTGATTTTAGCCGCAAAGGAGCTTGGACTAGCATGAGAGATGCTTTTGCCAAAACATTAAAGGATGTCGGTCAGGAAGACTCGCGTGTTGTATTACTTATGGGTGATATTGGAAACCGTTTGTTCGATCCTTTTAAGGAGTTCAACGGTGATCGTTTTTGTAATTGTGGCATCGCTGAAGCCAATATGACTGGCATGGCTGCTGGACTGGCTTTGTGCGGCATGAGACCATTTACTTATTCCATCACACCCTTCAGTACCATTCGTTGTCTTGAACAGATACGGGTTGATGTTTGCTATCAAAATCTCCCTGTGACCATAACTGGACTTGGTGCTGGGCTTGCTTATGCAGGACTAGGTGGGACTCATTATACTTTAGAGGACATAGCTTTATTACGATCCTTACCAAATATGACAGTTATTTGTCCTGCAGATGCTGTCGAAGTTCGGTTAGCAGTACGAGCTTTGCTTGAACATGATGGACCTGCTTATCTTAGACTCGGAAAAAAAAGGGAACCTATTATTCATAATGTTGATCCAAAGTTTAAAATTGGTGAATCAATAGTGGTAAGAGAAGGGTCTGATGTATGTTTTCTTTCAACAGGAAGTATTTTGCCTATAACACTTGAGGCAGCAGATTTATTAGAAATTAATGGTATATCATCACGAGTTGTTAGTTTCCATACAGTCAAGCCACTGGATAAATATATGCTAGAAGAAGTTTTTGAACGTTTTGAAGTTGTTAGTACTGTGGAGGAGCATAGCTTTATCGGTGGCTTTGGTAGCGCCGTTGCTGAATGGCTATGTGATCGTCCTCGCTCGAATTGTTCTTTTATGCGTTTTGCTACCCCTGATTCTTTTCTTGTTGGGGGTGCCAATCAATCAAATGCACGTCAGCAGGTAGGATTAACTGCGGAAAAATTGGCTTCAAGGATTACACAAGTCATTAATAGATGAGAATATGCTATGAAAATAGGAATAGATTTTGATAACACTATTGTTGATTACAACAGATTATTTTATGAAGCTGCTTGTGAAAAACAACTTTTACATGGTGAAGTATCTCCGGATAAAAATAGTATCCGTAACCATTTGCGCAGTCGAAACCTTGAAGAAGAATGGACATATCTTCAAGGATACGTCTATGGTGCTAAAATGTTAGATGCCGACATTTTTCCAGGAGTGATAAATTTTTTTTATAAGGCTAAGGCATTCGGTATCCACTGTGATATTATAAGTCACAAAACAAAATACCCTTTTCGTGGACCACAGTATGATCTGCATAAAGTTTCAAGGTCTTTTATAGAAAAAAATAACTTTGGTGTTGACGATAAGAATATATATTTTGAAACTACTAAAGAGGATAAAATTGCTCGCATTAAATCATGCAGATGCACACATTTTATAGATGATTTACCAGAAATTCTTACCCACAAAAACTTTCCTAATACAGTTAAGCGTATACTATTTGATCCAAGTGAAACATCTACAAAAGAACATCGTTGTGCTTGTATGAAGTCATGGGATAACATCTCAGCATATTTTTTTGGCTCTTTAAAAGGTGAAGTTGTTTCATCATTATAACCAAAATCAAGGATATATTTTTATCTAATTTAAGCATGTGTTAACTTGTTAAATTTAAAGCCTTAAGCTTATATCATAAAAATGGATAACCTTAATTCACCGTCTATTGTCTCTTTGGCCAATTCTTTAACAAATCAAGCCGGGATTCCTGCTGTAAAGGATGTTATACCTATACTAGAAGGGCGTAATAACAAGGTTTTTAGGGTAAAATCTAAAAACTATGATTATTTGATGAAAATCTATTTCCGGAGCAAAAAAGATTTACGTAACAGGCTCGCAACTGAGTTTCAATTCCTCAAATTTGCTTGGGAGCATGGAGAACGCTGCATTCCACAGCCTATTGTTTACAATAAGCACGATAACACTGCCCTTTATTCGTTTATTCCAGGAAAAAAATTAGTTCCCAGTTTAGTGACTCAATATCACGTCAAGCAAGCTTCTAGCTTTTTTATTCGTCTTAACAAACTTCGTCTTTTTGCTTCTGAATTACCACATGCTTCTGATTCTTGTTTTACCTTTGAAGATCATATTAAATCAATACAATATCGCCTTAATAATTTACTTAAAAATATCCCAAATGAAGATTCAAAAAAAATATTAGAACCCTTCGTTGCTGAAATTCTTTTCCCAAAATTTGAAATAACTTCATCTTTTGTTTTAGAAAAACTTGGAGACCAGAGCAAAGTTCCACTACCTCAACAAAAACGTTGCATTTCTCCCTCTGACTTTGGATTCCATAATGCTTTAATAAATGATGAAGGGAGGCTTTTCTTTATTGATTTTGAATATGCTGGGTGGGATGACCCTATAAAAATGCTCTGTGATTTTTATTGCCAACCGGATATTCCGGCACCTTTGAACTCCATGTTCTCATTTACTCATGCTATTTCAAATTATTTTGATATTGATAAAAAACTATTAGTGGACACATTTAATCTTTTTTTTCCTTTATATAAAATTAAATGGTGTTGTATTATCCTTAATGATTTCATCGGAATAGGGCAATGTAGACGCCAATATTCTGGCATTAATAGCACTGTCCACCAAAGAAATCAGCAACTACATAAAGCACTTAGCTATTATGATAGCTTCTTCAGTAAGTAAAAAAATATAATGTCAAACAGAGGTGACTATGACTATCATACAACTGGGTAATTGTTCTGACTTAATCACCATAACTAATGCTGACATAGAAAATATTAAAATTGAAGCTACGTTATCTAAAAATAGGAGAGCACGCTATTGCCTGCACCCTTCGAATACAGATGTTGTACATCAAATGATTATAGCTTTTTGCAGTAACAGCATTATACCTATACATAGACATATTGAAAAAAGTGAATCTTTTCATGTTATTGAAGGTGAATTAGAACTTCTTTTTTATTCAGATAAAGGTGAACTCGAAGAAACTGTAAGATTAGGAACTCCAGGAACTGGACTTCCTTTTATACACCGACTGGAAAACAAACGATGGCATACCATCAATATTCTTAGTGAATTCGCTGTGATTCATGAAATAACAACAGGTCCTTTTAATCCAGAAGAAAAGGAAGAGTTAATTGTTCCTTAAAATACTAGACGCTAATGCTCTAGTCTTACTCATTGTTTAAATAATTTACTCTGATTATTGGGACCGCAGAACGATATTTTTAAGCCGGATAAATTGACAAATCATGCCACTTCTCACCACGGACTACAGTAATACGTTGTTCTGTGCAAATGCAAAATGATATACTGACGCCTGTGTTACCGGAAAAGTAAAATACCATGTCGGCACTCCCTGGCTTAAGCTGGTATGATACCAGAAAAGGTGAAGCTCAAAGGAGGCCGACATGGCTGAAATCAAGATATCATCATTGCATCGTTTTGTTGAAGCCTTTTCCGGAGGAAAAGTTTGGGTAGGCGTAGATGTCCACAAGCGAAGTTTCAGTGTGGCTCTTCTCAGACCCGATGGAATGATCAAAGATTGGACGTGTCCATCCGATATCAAGGCACTTACTCGAACGATCCGTTCTTTGCCTGTAAAAATTGGGGCCGTCTGCTATGAGGCGGGACCTACCAGGTTCGGTTTGGCAAGAAGCCTTGAGTCTGTCGGAATCAAAGTTATCGTTGCCGCTCCGAGCAGAATACCGCGTCCGGTTGCCGCAACGAACAAAACCGATAGCCTGGACTGCCGTAAACTTGCGGAGTTGGCCGCTTCCGGCCTTATTCGTCCCATCGCCATTCCAACCGAACAGGAAGAAGCCTTCTGTTGTTACCGGAAAAGTAAAAATGACCCACCTTGGAAAGTGAAATCTGACCCACTTTTCTTGTAACGAGTCATCCCGAAGGGGGTGACCATGATCACACAGGAGAAGGATGTGGAAATTCGGATGCTCGCCAGACAAGGCAAGGGGATACGTGAGATTTCCCGGATCATGGGGATTTCACGCAATACGGTCAGGCGCTATTTGCGCAGCGCTGCCTGGGCCGGATACAAAACCAGAACCGGAAAGCCGGGGAAACTTGATCCGTTCAAGCGTTACCTGGAGGAGCGTGTGGAGGCTGCAAAGCCGCACCGGTTGCCGGCTCCGGAGAAGTGGCTCGGGTTGTTCGGACCACCGAGCGGCATTTTTAAGGTGGACAAATTGACAGATCATGCCGCCTCGGAACGGACCTGAGAAAGTAATACCTCAGGCTTGAGACCATTTCGATATACCGTCATCGGCTTTTGACCGTCAAAGGCAAAATGCGGTCGACGGGTATTATAAAATTCGAACCAGCGGGCCAGTTCTTGGCGCAGCTCTTTTCCGGTTTCCAGTTCTTTCAGGTAAACGCACTCGTATTTTACCGAACGCCACAGACGTTCCACAAACACATTATCCAGCCAGCGGCCCCGACCATCCATTGAAATACGTACGCCAGCATCGCGCAGGGTTCGTGTGAACTCGTAGCTGGTGAACTGTGAGCCCTGATCCGTGTTGAATATTTCTGGAACGCCATAACGGTTGAACGCTTCATCCAGTGCCGCAACGCAAAAATCGACATCCATTGTGTTCGATACCCTCCAGGACAAGACCGCCCGGCTATACCAGTCCATGATGACGACAAGATACAAAAATCCTCGTTTCATGGGGATGTAGGTGATGTATGAGCACCAGACTTGGTTTGGACGAACAACCGAGACATTCCGCAGCAAATACGGATACACTTTATGGCTCGGATGTGGCTGGCTTGTGCGGGGCTTCTGGTAAACTGCCATGAGTCCCATCTTACGCATCAGCCGGCGTACGCGTTCTCGGCCTACTTGATATCCCAGATCGTTCAACATGGTGCGCATCTGGCGTGAACCGAGAAAAGGCGATTCCGTAAAGAGTTCATCGATGCGTCGCATCAATTCGAGGTTCAATGCCGATTCCCCGCAAGGACGATAGTAATACGTCGACCTGTGCAAATGCAAAATGGCACACTGACGCCTGACGCTGAGCTTGGGATGTCCGGAGTCGACAATCCCTCGCCTTCGCTCGCAGCTCATATTTTGGCGAAGGCTTGTTGCAAAAAATCCTTCTCCACCAGAAGTTGCCCGATCTTGGCATGCAGTTCCTTGATCTGGGACTCGCTATCTTGCTGGTCGGCTTTGGCTTTGCCTGAAAACGAAGCCACAATGCCTTCTTTGGCCTGCTTTTTCCATTTGGAGATCTGATTAGCATGAACTCCGTACTTGCTCGACAGCTCAGCGATGGTCTGTTCTCCGGATAAAGCATCAAGAGCGACTTTGGCCTTGAATTCAGCAGAAAATTTCCTTTTTTTCTTGGACATCTTTTCCTCCTCATTGGGAGTTTATGTCCACCTTAACTTGTGGTCCAGATTTTTGAGGCCACTTCTGCCACCAATGGAGTTGTTTAGAGTGAGCACAGGAGAGTCTTCGATGAATAGTAATTCGGACCTGTGTCATACAAATTGGGACTGCAAGATCACATTGTCCGGATTCCCAAATATCGACGGAAAATTTTGTTTGGTAAAATTCGAGTGCATTTGGGAGAAGTCTTCCATAAGCTTGTCCTGCAACTGGAGAGCACAATTTTAGAAGATCATCTTTGTCGAAATCATGTGCATATGTATTGCGATACCTCCCAAATATCCAGTTGCACGCGTAGTGGTTTTTCTGAAGGGAAAAAGCGCGATCCACATAGATCGAGAAGTTCAAAATCGAGCCAAGGTTTTTGCAGGGCAGAGTTTTTTGGCGCGGGGATATTTCGTCTCAACAGTTGGAAGAGACGAAAAAGTGATCCGTGAATATATCTGAGACTAAGAGCAAACCGACAGGCGGTTGGAACAATTGAACTTCCGCATTTAGGCGGTTTTTAAAGCCGCTTTGAGGGGCTCCCAGATTCACTTTGCCGGGGGGACATGACTTTCTGAAAAAATCAGTAATTTACAACTTCATATAGCATGTCACGAGTACACTTTAGCATGACAGATAGTGATACATCTTGAACAATTTTGTTTCTTGAACAAATTTTACGTTTCTTAAACAGGTTCTCGGGTTCATTCAACAAGGCATACCATGATTTTGCTAGAGCATCGGGGGCATCTACAGGGATGGTATCTCCAGAATTTTCTAATAACCAAGCCGTATCACCTACATCCGTGCATACTTGAGGAATACCACAAGCCATTGATTCAGCAACAGTATTTGGTAAGCCTTCACTTCGCGAAGTTAAAGTATGTAATGTCAGCGCACTATATGCAGCGGGCATATTTTGAACTTTACCAGCCCATGTTAAACAATCATGAATGAATAACTCCTGAGATAATTTATGCATTTTATGCCCGTAAAGTGTCTTATCATCGCCAATGCAAACATATTGAGAATTAGGCATTAATTGTTTAGCTTTTACAATAGCGCGAAAAAAAACATCATGAGCTTTGATCTGGTCTAATCTAGCCGCCATTCCAATAAGTGGAACATCGTTTTTAATACGCCATGTAGAACGCATTGCATTACCAGCGGATTCATCAAAGTGGAAATAATCCAAATTTATACCATTAAATATAATTTGTAATTTATCTTCTGGAAAACCTCTCTTGAGGCAATGATTATACCCAGCCTGTGAGTTGCAAATTATTTTAGTTGCTAAAGACGATAAACTGACTTCGAAACGTGATAGTAGATCTTGCATTTTATTGTAAAGCTTCCAATTCATATTAGAAGCACGAATTCCAATGACTACACGTATACCTGTTATGAATCCTGATAAAAGTGAAAAAAAATTCATTGTAGGAAGAAAACTATAAATTACTTTAGGTTTAAAGTGAGACAATTCAAGAATCATACGGGAAAAAAGAATTGGTACCTGAGCTATTGAGAGGTTCTTTTTATTTGATAAAACTACAACTTTAATACCAGGTATGGATAAAAGTGATTCGTAAAGATCCCCACCTGGTCGGGTGAGTAGAACAAGAATTTCATCAGTTTTAGACAGCCCAAGAGCAATCTGTAGAAATTGTCTCTCTGCACCTCCAAGATGCATTGAAGGTATAGCTAAACAAATCTTCATGAAGCTTCAATTTTATTAGAAGGTATATTATAATCTGCTATACAAGCCTTCATTGCTGCGGCTGTATCATCAGCTAGGCAGTCCCACAGAAAACCATTTTCTAGCATGCAACGGTAATCACATACTTTGGTAGTTCTAAGCTTTTCTTCAATTTTACTTTGTAAAATGAGTAAATCATCTACAGGAAAAAAATCATTATCATCTAATAATTCAATTGAACGATGTGCTTCAATGTCGCTAACCAAAATCTGGCAGTTATGCATCATTGCTTCCAGTAGAGCATTTGGCATACCTTCAAATGCAGAAGGCATTACAAAAAGTGAAGTATGGCGATATAATAATGCTAAATCAGCCGTAGAAACTTGCCCAGTGAAAATTATATTATCATTAGACATATTTAATAATTTATTAAAGTATGTTTTATTGTGGTCATGACTACCGGCAATTACGAGTTTAAGGCCGCATATCTTTAGTAGTTTAAATGCTTCAATTAAAGTGTGAAATTTTTTTTCAGGTGTGATTCTCCCCACTGCGAGAATATATTTCTTATTACTTAGACTCCAAGAATTCAATTTATTTTTAAAATGAGAATCAACAAAATCAAAAGATGAGCTGCAGATACCATTAGGTATGTATACTACATTTTTGCACCCAATAGTTTCGGATAACAAATTAATATACTGTTTCGAATTAACAATGACACAGTCAACTAATTTGAATTGTTTTTCAGCTATTCTCCATACTATTTTTGCAAGTTTACCCCATTTTGGATAAAGATAATCACGTGAACTGTAACGTGCTACTACTTTAAGTTTGGCAATTTTTAACAACCAAATAAATAAACCAGCATTAAGCCCCATGAGAAAAACTATATCTGGCCTAGCAAAAATACAATAAACAGTGGCTAGAAAATTATAAAAGGGCTTTTCAAAATTCATCAACGGAGGAGAAGGTAACCCCAAGATTTTGATCCCATTCCATGATCCAGATTTAGAAAAACGAGTTATTGTCAAAGCTGTTACTTGAAATCCCCTATGTGACAGCAACGGTAACATCTCTTGAGCGTAGCGCTCAAGGCCTCCTTGTACATCAGGAAATCCTCGTGCACCAAAAGCTACTATTTTCAATTTATCAGCCATTTATGTACCCATAAATGAAGTTGTAGTAATAAATAGATTTCAAATTTGCGATTTCTAATCTTCTCAAAATGTTCATGAATAATTTTTCGTATATAAAATTCGTCGACCCATTTGAAATCTCGAACAATAGGAGAAAGTGGTAAAGTAGAGATTAGTGGTGCTAGCTCATTAATGAACCAATAATCAATGGGAGCCTGAAAGCCATGTTTTTTAGCATTAAATAAATGAGCGGGAAGAATTTGTTTGAATAGCCTTCGCATAGACTTCTTATTTGTAATAAGATCTATCTTTTTGGAGAAATCCACGCTTACAAGAGCTTCCGCTAGACGATAATCTAAAAAAGGGCTGCGAACCTCTAAGGAGTTAGCCATAGAAGCTCGGTCCATTTTAACAAGGAGGTCGTCTGGTAGATAATATTTTAAGTCGTATATTAAAAATTTATTCAAACTCGGTGAATTTATTGAGTGCAATCGATCTAGAATTATATCTTTATGATCGTAATCATTAAGAGCTTTTCCCTGAAAATTTACATTGATACAATTCTGTAGAGCATATGCTTCATCAAGAGATGGTTCTTTAAGAAGAGTCTTAAGTCTAAATAAAGAATAAAAAAAACTTTTATATGTGAAACGAGGTAGATTAGAAGGAATGAAGAAACGAATGAAGCGCCAAGGGTACATCAATAAAAATTTATAACGATCATAACCTCCAAATATTTCGTCGGCTCCATCTCCGTTCAATGCACAACGAAAACCCTGATTAGATATGATACGACTGAGGGATAATGTAGGAATAGCAGAGCTATCCCCAAAGGGTTCATCGAAAATTTCAGATAGCTTATTTAAAATTTTTGGAGTGCTTTGCATCTCAGAACAAAAATTTTTACATCCATAAAAAAGAGCTGTTTTTTGGGCGGCTTCAGATTCGTCGTACTCTGAGTATCTACTAGCCATAGTAAAAGTTTTCGGGTGACGATGCGCCGATAAACCAAGCACAGCGCTTGAATCCAACCCACCGCTGAGCATAATCCCGACAGGAACGTCAGCTTCATATCGTATATTAACCGCATCTTCTATTAACGATAAAGTTCTGGCATCATCAAGAGGAGTGTGTCTATTAAGTATGTCCCAATATTGCTTTTTTATAATTTTATAACTATCTAAATCGACTATGAGCATTGTACCGGGATTCAACTTAGAAATTTCAGAATAAATAGTAGATGGTGAGCAAATATACCCAACAGTTAAAAATTCACCAACAGATGATTTAGAAATGGTTGGTTTTTTGTCAAGCAAAGGTAATAATGATTTTAATTCTGATGAAAAAATGAATGATTTTGAGGATGACGTGTAATAAAATGGTTTTTTCCCAAAACGATCCCGGGCTGCAAAAAGTATATTGCGATGTGGATCATAAATGACAAAAGAAAACATTCCATTTAAGCGTGTTATATAAGATTCTCCAAAAGAAATGTACCCACGAAGTAAAACTTCAGTGTCTGTTTGTGTTACAAAAGTAATTCCTTTTTGTTCCAAGTATTTCCGTTCTGCACGGTAGTTATATATTTCGCCATTAAATACTATAACATAACCAGTATCAGTAACCATGGGCTGCAGACCACGATCGCTTAAATCAATAATTGATAAACGAGCATGCCCTAGTAACCCCTGGGAAGTTTGATAAATGCATCTTTTATCAGGACCTCTATGTGAAAGTAATTCCAATGCATCTGCAAATTTTTTTTTAGATGGCAAAGTGTCAGATGAAAAAAAACCTAGTATACCGCACATAGTTATTAATATAAAATTATAATTAGAAAGTTGTGCTAGTTAGTATTGTTTATATGGTCATCGATTGCTATAAGAATAGATTCAGCAAATTTTCCTCGTGGGTAAGCCATCGCTTTCTTTCTAGCATTGATTCCCATTTTTGATAGTTCAATTCTGTTGTTCGAACACCAAGTCACGTGTTCTGATAACATTTCGACGTCATCATAGCGGTAAATAAAACCATCGATTCCATTACTAACAAGAGAATGATGTCCGCACATATTGGAGATTATAACTGGTAAACCAGCGGCCATAGCTTCGAGAGAAGTTGTTGGACCATTGTCAGAAACAGAAGGAGAGACAAAAACATCTGCTTCATGGAGCAATGGTAAGATATTATTGCTAGGTCCAATTAATCTTATATTCGACAATGAAAAATCGCGAATCAAATAGCGAATATCTTTATCAATATCTCCAACAAGAATCAACTCTCCATTTCGTATGTTCGCTTTGGCCCATGCTTCTAAAAGGTACCCAACCCCTTTCAGTAACGTCATATGTGAAACATGGATAAGACGAAATGGATGGCTTTGAGCGTGATTCTTACTTAACGGAACAAAGTGACTAGAGTCGACTCCATAGGTATCGGCAAAAGGTATAAGTTTATCCCTTGAAATACCATATTTAGTAAAAGTCCATTCTAGATTATTTCGAAAAATAAGCAGAGCATCCATTGTAGCAAAGTGTAGAGTATTAATTTTTAAACGACGATGATCTACATATTCGTTTGACGTAGGTAACCCAAATTTTTTAATTTCTTTTAATGTCTGATCTGCATTAAATTGAGGATGAAGAATGACCCCAAGACCAAAATTGATATTACCTAATTTTGAAGCAGCTTTGGCTGTACAAGAAAAAGGCGGACGATGATATAGTATAATATTACCATTTTTAAGAGATTTATTACGACTGCAAAAAAAGTCGAACATTAATTCTACATAAAAACGATCTTTAATAGGAAATAAGCGTTTAATTCTACGCAATGCTGCCCAGATAAGACGATACGCTCCTGAAAAATTGAATGGTGGAAACGTAAAATACTTTCTAGGTATTCCGATTGCTTTTATGTCACACCCCAGTGCGAATACTTTAGCTAGCCGACCTTCATTGTATAAATGACGGATAATAGAACAAGCAGTAGCACCTGCCCCTCCAGTGCTATCGCTAACAAAAGCAAAAGTGATAAATATAATATCTTTTTTATTATTTTTCAATTTAACAAAAAGCCTCATATTTTTTGCGCAATACAATATATATATGGAGAAAACGATCGAGTTTTAGGAAGTTCTCCACAAAAAAATTCGATAAGCCAGACAAGACGAGAAAAAACACAAAGGCTTTTATGTATAATTTTGTATAAAAATCTTTGCATACTAGGTTTATTGTTTCCAAAATTCAAAACACCATAAGAAATAGACAGCAAATAGCCACAGTCCATAACGGAGAAGCCACTATCTTTATGTGCTTTTGCCAAGGATTTTGGGTCTAATTTTATATGAACATCATAAATATCTTTGGCAAGGTATTTCATAAAAAATCCAATGCTACCTTTTAAATTTGGAACTACGGTTATTATGAGCCCTCCAGGTTTTAAAAAAGCACTACATGCGGTAAGAGGTTGAGTAGTTGATGTGAAATGTTCTACTAGTCCCCGTGAATATACAACATCAAAAGCTTCTAGTAGTGAGTTTGGAGGGTTAAACATATCTTCGCAAAAAATTGTGCCTTGAACTCCATCACGTTTTAAAATTTCTTCACTCATATGGCAGCCCAATTTCGTGTAATCAAGGCCATAGATTTTGAATCCAAAAGTTTGAGCAAAATATGGCAACCAAGCAGAGGAACCGCACCCTACTTCTAGTAATTTTTTTTCAGGTGATTTAAATTGAAGTAAGTATTTTTTATATAGCTGATGAAAACGATATGAGACTGGACTCTGAAAGATACTTTTAGAAATGGTAATAGATTTTGGAAGTTTATTTGTTATCCAAACATTATTCCAATATTTTTTATCGGTCTTTATTTCTTCTTTCATTGTTATTCTATAGGTAGCTTAGTAATATTAAGAGCAATTTATTAATTTAGTTTTGTCAGACTTGAGCACAGGTGTCTGAAATTTATTTTCTTCTTATTTGCTCTATAAATGCTGATACATTTAAGAACTTCATTGACTTCAGCTCTCTGCGTTTTTTAGCAATTTTTTATTCATAGTATCCACTGCATATTTCATAATTGTGGAGGAAATTGATATAATTTTGTCTTTACGTCGTTAGTTTTTCCGTAGTCGTTAGGATGTAAGCAGGTAAACTGACAGTCAATTCAGCTTTAATAGTATTGAGATGTCGTATTCTTTAAAACGTATTTTTTGTGATATTCAGCGACATGTTCAATCATTGTATGCTGTAAGCAGCATGTAGGAGAGATATAAAGAACAAAGTCCTTTTCGTCTATCCTAATATATTATCTTACGCTAAAAAATGGTCCCAAAAATTAGGACCTCAACGATAGGTGACAGCCCCCCATGAGGAGGAAAAGACCTTCAAGAAAATACGGAAAATTTCTGATGAATTAATGCCCGAAGCCGCTCTTGATTCTTTATCAAGAGAACAGACCATCGCTGAGTTGTCCAGCAAGTACGGAGCACATGCTAACCCAGATATCTAAATGGCAAAAGCAGGCATTGTGCGTTTTCAGGCAAAGTTATGCCAAACTAGTAAGATAGCGAGATCTTCATTAAGTAATTCATTTGAAGATCGTGTAATTTCTTGTTGAAAAGAATTTTGGGCAACAAGCCTTTGTCAAAATATGAGCTGCGAGCAAATGGGATGATTATCGATGCCGGCATCCTTAGCTCATTGTCGGTGTGCCATTTTAACCAGTACATCATCACAACTCGCGGAATCAAATATTGTGATCTAGGTAAGAGACAGGAATGTCCATTCTTTTAGGCATCTGTGGCAGCGAATACATCGAGACATCAGAAGTGCTCTTTAAAATTGGGACAGATGTAATAACTACTCAACCCAACGAGGAGACCACTCATGTCCAAACGAAAGAATCACGTACCAGTTTTCAAGGGCAAAGTGGCCTTGCCCGCCCTTTCAGAAGAAGAAACGATTGCAGAACTCAACTCCGAGTTCTGCGTTCATCAGACGCTCATCAATAAATGGGGAATCGGTGAGCGTCTACCACAAGCAAAATATGGTTGATTCTGGTCAATAACTGGTCAGCATTAATTGGCAATGTGCGCTGCTCAAAATCGCCCGGTCCGGTCTCTACTCTGAGCGAACTGTATCGGTCTACGGTTTCTTGGACACAAGTTTGAGAAAGTCAGGCAGCCTCATGCAGTAAGCTGAGCTGCTTCTGGCGAACTTGGGCCGGAGTTCGGTAGCCGTGTCGTCCGAGGATCCAATTTTCGTTATAATTCCGTTGAAAAATCAGAAGCGCCTGGCGCAGATCTTCCACCGTGTCGAACGAACGCAGCCAGAGCAAATTTTCCTTGAGGATACGAACAAAACGTTCGGCGATACCATTGCCTTGCGGTTGGCGAATGAAGGACGGCGAACTTGCAATTCCAAGGAATTTCACCTCGTCCTGAAAGACCCTGGAAACAAACTGACTGCCGTTGTTATGTCGCAGTACCACCCCGGAGGCAACTTCCTGTCCAAACGCGCCAAAACTGCGGCGCACCGCCTGGCGTATGGGCTCCAGGGCCTCGAAGCGCGTACCGCGACAAGTGGCATGAATGCCCAGCAATTCCAGCGAGCAATGGTCCACAACAAAAAAAATGGATGCATTGCCTTCAGAGACTGTCAACGTCGTGGTCATGTCTGACCCCCACATTTCATCCACCCGTTCAGTTTTTATCGTTCCGTCGTGTACCTTGGGACCATGAGGTTTTCCACCCCGCTTTTTGGCCAGCAGGCCATTTGCCCGCATGAGGCGAAGAACCCGCTTTGGTGAGGTTCGAATGGATTTCGCCCTCAGACGAGCCCAGGCCTTACGATAGCCTTCGCCGGTAAAAGGACTTTTTGCCAAAACCTGGCGGATATTTTCAACAAGCTCTTCATCGGTATGAAGCCCGATCGGCCCCCGTCGGCCCGGAATGTCCACTGAAAAACTTTTGTGCCGGTAATAGGTCGATCGAGGAATATCCCAAATAGTG
The DNA here is from genome assembly GCA_963667575.2 of Desulfovibrionaceae bacterium. GTDB lineage: Bacteria > Desulfobacterota > Desulfovibrionia > Desulfovibrionales > Desulfovibrionaceae. The sequence continues at coordinate 22,048 of CAXXHY010000028.1, forward strand.
CACACCCGCACCAGTCCGTACCTTTTTCCTGCGGAGGACGAGATGGACTGGCTCATTTCCTCGACCTCCGGAGCGCCAAAGGGCGACCTTGCTCCATTCGTGCAATCTTTTCTCGGAGCAACTCGATTTCCATAGTTTGCTCGCCGACTTTTTCATTGAGGCGTTTGATTTCGGCCTCATCCTTCTCCGGACGTTTCTTGAGTCCTTCCGAACCGGCGGTGAGAAAGGCTTCTTTCCAACGTGAAAGCTCGGCTGCCGTTCTGCCAACTTCCCGGCTGACGAATTCGAGATCCTCGCCACGTAAGAGCCGTAGTACGATTTCAGTCTTATGCTGCGCTGCGCCCAGAATCGCTTGGGCATGGCTTCTGGAGCTTCTGATTTGGTCATGAACAACCTCCTGGGGATCAATTCTTAACCCCAATTCGGTGTCCAAGAAAACTCTACCCCAATCCACAGGCCTGAATCCAGAGGCATAAATTAAAAAAAATTATACTTTATATGTCAAAAAATACATACAAAATACAGGGAAAGTCATTTGGGGATACTCCCAGTAATTGAGATAAAAAAGATCTAAAAAGAAAAATAAAAATATAACTAAAGTAGATATAGAAAAAAATAAGTATGTTGAATTTTTATGCTTTAATTTTATAATTTTGGATAGAATGTTTAAAAACATACTAAGAATTAATAAGAAAAAAATAATTAAGCCAATATATCCAAGCTCGACTCCAATAGTACTAATACTTGTCATAGGAGAAGCTGCTGTCCCCCATGAGAATCCTTTAGAAGGTGGATAGTCTCCTTCATAATACCAAGGATATATGAATTTTTGAAAAAGCGGAGAAACATTTGAACCTAAATCGATAGGTAATTTAATCGTCGGAATATCTGGAATTCGCATTTGAGATGCACGACTCGTGTACCTCCCCGGACCATAACCAACATATATATTAATTTCATAAGGAATATCCATAAGTAATTGTTTAAAAGAACGAATTTTACCCATATGAGTACTAACATCAATTTTTGAAAAGTTTTGAGAAATTTCACGTAGTTGTTGCTCAATATACCCAAAACCATGTGTTTTGTTCAAAAGTGGGAAGCACAAAATAATAAGGATGACAACATATAGGGGTAGAAGTTTAACATTGTGTATCTTTTTTATATTTATGATAAATAAATATACCAAAATTGGAAGTAGTAAGCCCAAAAAAAGAGCTAACTGAGATGTTGCTCCTGTAAAAATTGCGCCTAAAAAAAATAAAATACAATAAAATAGTGAATAATATTTTTTGTTAAAATAAAATTTGAAAAAAGATATAATAGATCCAAAAATAAAATAAATACCAAGCATATGTGCATCAAAGCAAGTCCCTGACATATGATCACCAAAAAAATCTTTTTGATCGATAGCTTGCCATAATTGAATAAGACTTTGTGAAAGTAGTAATGTAAAAAAAATGTTGCAGAACTTATCTATTGTTATTAATCTGTCTTGTGAAATAATAATCGCAGAAATTAAAGGAAAAGAATATGTAGAGAGCCAAATAAACCATGAAATTCCATCATTATCTGTAAAAATAACATTGTATAATGTACAGATAATAGACCAAATAAAAAATATAAAGTAAAAAAAATAAAATGAACGATCGATGATAAAAAACTTATAACTAAATAAAATTCTAAAAACAATAAAAGTAAAAATAAAAAATGCTACTAGAGGTGTGAAGAATTGAGAAGGGAAAAAAAGACTAAAAAGAAGAATTACTACAGTGGATTTCATTTAACTCCCTCTGTCACTCTACAAACAGCATCCGAGTATTCTAAAAATATTTTAAAAGAGTTAAAACGCTTCTTTATCATGGGATATCCTGGTTCCCATTTTTCGTTAATACAATGGTGCATTGCTTTTGTAAAAATAATTTCACTTTCAGATAATAAAACTTTATCTAAAGCAGTAGGTATAGGAGCAAGAACTCCATACGGAGTCTCTTCAAATGTATTTTGAAGTTGATTTAAACTGTAATCTTTGAGAAGTATCTCACGAGGTCCACTATGACAATCTGCACTTAAACAAGGAATATTTAAAGCCAATGCTTCAGCTAATACATTTGGGAACCCTTCATGAAGGCTAGGCAATATGAACATGGAAGACTGTGATAATGCTGGAAATGGATTATCAACAAATCCAGGTAGTAAAACTTTTTTTTCTAACCCTAATTGCTTCACAGTTGCTTCGATTTTCGGCCGTAAATGCCCTTCTCCTAAAATAAGTAAATTATATTTTGAATTTTTAGTAAGAAAAAAAGAAAAGCAACGCAATAATGAAATATAATTCTTTTGCTTCGTCATTGAGCCAATCGCGATAAAATATGGATTCGTACAAAATGGGAACAAATTTTTTTGCAATTTTTCTTTTGCTGATTCTGTTATATATTCAACATCGATAGGATTATAAATAGTTTTAATTCTACTTTTTCTAATTGAATACCTCGTAGAGAGTTCCTCTGCGAGATAATTTGAGTTAACAATTAAACAGGAAGCTTTGTTATAAAATAATTTTATTATAATTCGTTGTAAAATAGTTGAGTAGTTTAAAGGTATAACGTTTCTAATACTAATAATTGCACGTTTAGAACAGAGCACATTTAGCATATTGGGACCTTCTAGGAAACTTAAAACAGCCCATGGCTGAACATCCTTTAAAATTTTACGTAAATAATAGAATCGTAAAAATTGTTTTAAAAATTTGTTCAAGCAATTTTTTGTTCCTGGTAAATTCATACTTATTATATTACCAGCATGTGCATACGCTACAGTTTTTTCATAAACTAAAAATGTAACATTATATCCTTCTTGTTCAAATAAAAAAGACAAACGACTAGCTACACGCTCTGTACCTCCTCCAAGTAGATTTGGCATAAAAAAAATAATTTTTTTCTTGTCAGTCATAAAAACTTCCGCTTTCTTTTTGTTGGGCTGTAAACCACATTCCAAGTATCATTATTACCCAAAGGCGATAACCATGATCAAATTTGTTTTTAAGGTGTGAATCAAACCAACGTTCAACAAAATTTGGAACTATATAATTCCAAACAGGGTTATTCTTATCATACAGTATTTCATTAATTTTTTCGCGAAAGATAGTGCTAACCCATTGTGAAACAGGAATGGAAAAACCTTTTTTAGGTCTATAAATTACTTCTGAAGGAATATAACGTTCCGCTATGCGCTTGAGTATTTTTTTTGTCTGAGTATTGCGCATTTTTAAATATGGAGGGATGGATGAAGCAAATTCAATCAGTTCATGATCAATAAGGGGAGACCTAGTCTCCAACCCATATGCCATTGAAGCAATGTCCATTTTGGTCAATAAATCATTTGTAAAATAATTATTATAATCAAGTGATATTAGTTGATGTAATATTGGGATATTAGAATTAAAGCCGCATAACAAATTTCGATCCTGTTCTGAAGATTTCTGATATATTTTATCATAAAATTCAGCTGTATAAAGCGACGGAATATCTCTAGCTCTTATGAAAGATTCATTTCGTAGCACATGTCCTAGAGGATCAACCGCCCAGTATATCATTTTTTGTAAATAACGATCGCTCAAACTTTTTTCTGAAAATAGCTTACGGGCTTTTTCTAACTTTTGTCCAAGTGCAAAAAGCATTGGTGTAAAACAGTGAAAAAGAGACAAGTGACTTAGAGTTCGATATTTTCCATAACCACCCATCAGTTCATCTCCACCATCCCCATTGAGTACGACTTTAACATATTTAGATGCTATCGATGAAACCATCAGAGATGGTAACGCAGATTTGTCACCAAAAGGCTCTCCATAGGATGCAACGGCTTTTTCAAGATAATCTGCAGCCTGATTTGAAGATAAAATAAAAGTATGATGGTCAGTTTTATAACGCGATGCTACAATATTTGCATAAGGTAATTCATTAAAATCATGTTCTTTAAATCCAATAGAAAAAGTTTGTAACGGTTTATTAAGTTGTTTTGCAGCCATAGCTGTTATTAAACTTGAATCAATACCACCACTAAGGAGACATCCAACTGGTACATCAGCAACAAGTCGTAATTGTATACATTCCAATATTTTATTTTCTAATGAATCAATAACTTCTTGTTCTTTATAATTTTTTATTGATTTTTCTCCAAATGGAACTTTCCAATATTTATGCAATGTAATTTTTCCATCTTGCCAAATACCCCAATGTGCAGCAGGAAGCTTTAAAATATCTTCATATATAGTCATTGGTGAAGGAATATATTGTTTACGTAAAAAAGAATCAATTGCGAGATCATTAAACTCAGGTTTATGTGGAATGCTTCGAACTAATGCATTTATTTCAGATGCGAACCAAAATGTTCCATTAAAAATAGTATAAATAAAAGGTTTTTTACCAAGCCTATCTCTGCAAAAAAATAATCGTTTACTTTTAGAGTCCCAAATTGCGAAAGAAAACATCCCGCGTAGTTTTGTAACACAGTCAGTTCCATATTTACGATAAAGATATAAAATAACTTCTGTATCTGTCTTTGATCTAAATTTGACGCCTTCATTCTCTAAAGATGTGCGTAGTTTTTTGAAGTTATATATTTCTCCATTAAAAACAATATGCAACTGCCCAGAACTGTCGGACATGGGCTGATTGCCATCCGATGAGAGATCCTGAATACTTAAACGGGTATGACCTAAGAATGCTTCACCGATTTGACTCCACTGTTGAAAATCAGGACCACGATGTGTAATTCTTGAGCACATTGCTTTTATAATTTTTATACCATCAAAATATTTATATGGAACAATGCCGCAAATACCACACATAATAATCTCACTTCAGATAAATATTAAATTTATAATAATATTAATTTTAGACTAAAAAAAAAGACAAGTATAACTGTTGAGTAGTTCTCAATAGCGTATTATTAATAGCTCCTTCTGAAAACTCAGTGGAAGGCCTCAGTCTTGCTTATTTCCGGGAGAGGTTAGCCCGCCATAAAAAGAAGTAAATCGCTTTCTTTCATAGCTCAGGTTTTGCCCGTCTTCATGAACTCATCCAGACGCGGTCGTTGAAAGTCCGAGAGACTATCCTCAGCGTATAACCACAAGTATCTGCTGTCTTGAAATATTTCGTGTACTTCAGCCATCAGCATCTTATGTTCCTGGCGGCGTACTTTATTCAAGGCTTCCTCTATATGCTGTATAATGTAGAAGCGATCGAATATGATTTTGTCTGCTGTATTCAGGTACGTTTTCCGGAAGGCAAGGAAGTATGCCGGCCACATGTCCATTGATACCGTCTTGATAACCTTTCGTCGTTCAACTTTTTGTCATATTTTCCGAGGCTTGTCTTTTTACGCTCCTAGGCAACATGTTCAACGGTTCCGCACAACAGGTCGCAGACGACGGTCATATAATTAAGCCTTTTTCGAAAGATTTTTCGTCGACACCTATGTAGCTGATCTTACGATGTTCCTTTCGTGCCAGACCTCGTCGGACCGCTCTTTCCATAACCCCCAAAGCCTGATCCCACGAAATACGCATCAATTTGCGAGCCCCTTCCACGGTCGAGCATTCTATCAGAACATCAATGACCAGCCTTTCCATGAGCAAAGTAAACCGCGAACTAAGTTCAGCCCAGAAAACTTTGACTTGCTTGATGCCATGTTCAGGGCAATTCACTCGGGGTATTTTTGCATGGATGAATGTTTTGAACTGGCACGTATCCAGATGCCGCCAAATCCTTTATTCAGCATGATCTCGGAAAATCAGTTCCTTACCGCATTCCGGGCAAGCCCAGAGCACCTTGCTCTTATGTTCGAGTCAAATATCCACATGTCCTACAGACGTCTTCAGATCAACTTTGTCTACAAACCAGGGGGTCGTGATGCCCAAAGTTAGTCTGTACAGATCTACATTCTTCATCGGCGTTCTCCTCATGGAAATCGCCTACATTATGCCACTACCCACGCCAAACGAGGAACGAACTTTTGACAGATTATAGTAAATATAAACAAATATATGATTCGGAAAAAAATTTAATAAAATCTGGGGAACTGAGGATTAAAAAAATGCTATTTAGAATTGAATTCATGATCCTATCCAAATTATAGTCTCATAAATTTATCAATTGTTAAACTCGTTAAAGTTCAGCAAAGTTTAGAAATATACTTTATCAGTGATACTAATAAATTATTACTAAAAAAACTTTTTATGCTAAAAATAAATCTCCAGAAAACATGAGTATAAAATTTACCTACTTACATTTTGCAGATGTAAGCTTTTTATAATACCTTAAACGAATACGCATTAGATCTAACGGTGCTCGCAAAAAATCTTTGAATTTAAGTTTAGAACCTCCAAGATCTTTCCAACTTGATAGTGGAAATTCATAGATAGTATGTAATCCAGATGTGTATCCTTGTGAGCAGATATAGCGAGCCAAAAGTTCAACATCAAAAAACCAAGAAGAACAAAAGGAATCTTTAAAGAGTATCGTCGAAAGCTCTGCTGAAAATATTTTGGCTCCACACTGGGTATCATAAACAGGAATATTGAGGACCATAGAACTAGCCGTAGCAAAAATTCTACCTAAAAAATGCCGACAAAATCCGCGCTCAATACAGCTACCTAACCTTTTTATGCGACTCCCAAGAATAAATTTAAACTCGTTATGATCATAAAGAAAATTTAAAAAAGTACAAACATCTATAATTGGTGTTGATAAATCAGCATCCCAATACCCTAGATAATCAGCATCTTGGGTTTCAGTTAAGTACATGGCTGCAACTCTTATGGCATTAGCTTTGCCATTATTAGTCTGTAAATCTAAAATTTCACTTTTTTCAGGATATTTGTCATGGATAGTTTGTAATACACTTAAGGTATTATCATTACTCCCATCATTAACGAATAGGATACTTACATCAAATTTAGAATTTTCAAAGAAGACCCCCAGTTCTTTTATCGGAAGTCTGAATTGTTCGTTGTAGCAGGGGATTATTATCCATGTTTTTGGCATATAACGTATCCAGAAAGACCAAGAGGTTTCAAATAAAATTTCGGGCAATTCAAAGAAAACATAATATCGCCACATAATATGTAATATATAAGTTTTGTAAGTACGCTACCATGATTCCAAGCAGCAAGATCTGTCGAATCTCTTAAACGGATTAGAGAAAATTTTTCTCTGATTACATTTAAAGTACGAAGAAAAAGAGGAACCATAAAAAAATAACCGGAGTCAACGACATTAAGTCCAGATTTTTCAGCAAGCCGTATAAGCTCACAAAGAGTGTAACGTCGGTAATGCCCAAGTAATTTATCATGATGACTGAATAAAGATGAAAATGCTGGAGCAGTAATTATAAAGTAACTTTGTGAATTAAATATTTTATTTTTAACTAAATTGTTTAAGAATTCTATATCATTTTCAATGTGTTCGATCACATCAAGAAGCAATACGATATCAAAAAAATTTTTATAATAACAATTCTCTTTTAGAGAATTGTCCAGACATAAATTTTTGTAAGGATAATTTTGATAACAATGGGCAATAATCTTATCATTAAAAGCATTATCAATCCCGACAATATCGAGTGAAGAGAACTTACTAGCAAGGTTTGCTGCTACAAATGCATCGCCACAACCAAAGTCTAAAAGCTTTAACGACTGACTAGGAGAAGTATGAATTATGTTTAGTAGGATCCTTTCCACAAAAAAAAGACGAGCTAGCTCCCAAGGATGGCGTGAAGCCTCAGTATTATCACGAGAAAAAAATTCTTTAATATCCATAGTATGTAACAATCATAAGTTTTTGTTATAAGATGGAGCTAAAATATAATATCCATCGATTTTTTTTAATAAGTCTTTGCCTGAGATTATTTTTTTAAGCTTATCTAAATACCGTTTTTCATCACATATGATATACATAGACTGATCATTGAAATCTCCTTTTAGCATCCGGACGTCTAACTCCTTCCGATATTTCAACAAACGCTTTTCATTATAGCGAGCGAAGTATCCGCAATTTATTGACATCCCATTCTCTTGGGCAAATAAAGCCAAAGGAAAGTATCCCTTTGCTTCATTAGAAGGCAGTACAAAAATAATTTTATTATACAGTTTTGCCGATTTTTCCCAAAATTGAGATGTAAGGGGTGAGTTCCAGGATTTTTTTATAGTAAACTTTTCATGATAGTACGAGTAAGCATAATGAGAATCAGCAACCTGTATAAAAAATGAGAGAACGCAGAGTAAAGCAACTGCTTTAAATTTCATTGAATGAAATAAAATATAAAAAATTAATAAATATAAAAGATAAAAAACTGGCCAAAAAAAACGACCAGAAGCTCTAAATATTTTTGCAAAATTTATAATTAGTGGAGGAATATCATAACTAAAAATAATATTATTATTCCACCTGATTACATTGGATAAAGAAAATAACGTTAAGATGATAGCAAACAGTAAAACGGGTGTAATTTTATACCAATCAATATGTTCCTTGAAACGACAAGAAAAGATACAATAAATTGCAGCTAACGACAGTAATATTGCTCCCAACCCCATAAAATTAAAACCCTCACCACCTATATTATTTTTGGGAAGATCAGGTAAAATTGAAGACCATTTGGCACCAGTAGAATCAAAGAGTGCCGTTAAATTCATATTGAATTGATTATATCCAGCTGTCATTACATCGTCTTTTATAACAAAATATCCAACAGACCACATTGTAATTACAGTTACAAACGTTCCTACCAAACCAATTAATATTGCCTTTTTATATGAAATTTCATGCACTAAAATACGTTGAGTGATACTAAAATAATACAAAAATAGCACCATAAATAATAAATAAGCATGTATCATCGAAGTTACAAAAAGTAACTCAAACCATTTTATACTAGAGTGTCTGTAATTAAAATACAGATATATTGCCGCAAGCAAAGTCCATTGGCCTAAGAAGGCATAGTGACCTTCAAGTCTATGGATAAAAGGAGGAGCAATCGCAAAAAATATACTTCCAATCAATGGTAAAAACTTATTATATGTAAATAGCGATAAAATTTTAAATGAAAAATATAACTGTAGAAAAAAACATAATAAAAGCCATAGCCCAAAATATTGGAATATACTTGGAAGGAAACTAGAAAATATTTTAAAAAAGAGAGCCATCAATGGAATAGAATCAGTAAAGACTATTGTACTACTCATTTCCATTCCATATTTTGGATTTAATCCTAATGGAAATTGTAGCCAAGAGGTGTTTCGAAAAAAGTGCCAGCCCATAAAATGGGTGCCTGAATCACCAATGAATAACCAATCAGCGTATGTAGGTTGGAGAATAGGCCAACCACAAATGAAGAGAAATAAAACACATCCCAGGCATAATATCATTAGTGTACGCATATGGTTTTCAAGATACTGGATCGAAAAAAGTAAGTGTTTAATTTTCATTCTGAAATAAACTTTTAGACAAAACTTGAGTTAATGATGGTAAAGAGACAGTAACTATATTTTTCCCTCTATGAACAGGAATAGTACATATTCCAGGAAAATTATATGTCAAATTACATTGCGCTTTTGTTATACTATTATTTTTAGTTGTCATTTTAATATCATAAAATTTTGATTTAACTAAAGGAAGAGGTATGTATGTATCTCGCTTGCAGAGTAAAGTATATTTTTTTTTAAGTTCTTCATGCTTAGTATTTTTTATTTGTAAGGAACATCCTGATTCTTCTATATATTTTTCAATTTTATTTTTTGTATTAATATCTATTTTTGAACTTTTCGGTTGATACTCACCAAAAGCACTAAAACAAATGTGATCAAGTGAAATTTTGGTATCATCGACAATTTGTGCATATTCAATTGGAGCAAAGCAACCACACTTTATAAACATAAAAGCTAGTGCTATTGATAACAACAAATTTAAAGTTTTACCTTTGAATACTTTGCTTGTAAAAAAGCAAGCTATGATAATTAAAAGGGGAGTTGCCAATGCCAGTAAACGCCAAGGGAATTGTATGTAAGTAGCACCTGGAAATTTATCATAAAAAAACAATGCATATTTTGTTTGCAAAAACATTACTAAAAAGAAACATAGGCAAAGAGAAAACACAGATAAATTTTCTGAGAATATTTTTACATTGATCACTTTTTTAAAATTATGGAAAATTACAGTAATAAGTGAGATGGTGATCAAAAATAAAATGGGTAAATCTAGCTGTACAGTGAGTCCTATGAAGGATTTACCAAATTTCCAATCCGTATCCCAGAAGTAACGAGATAAAGGCTGTAACTGGTTTTTAGGTAAATATATACTTGGTAAAATTCGTGATAAATTATAATTTTGCATAAAAATATTCATTAAAATAAGAATTGGGCCAACAATCATTATAAAAATTATTATACTAACTATGAAATTTTTATTTTTAAACAAATTTAACAAACTTTTATCTAAGATAAAAAGAATAAGCAATGAGCAACCGAATATGATAATAAAATAAAAACTTAATACTGAATGGGACAGGAATAAAAGACCAATAGTAATTGACAATCCAGGATGAAGTTTTTTCGTATTTAACGATTTAATGTAATAATATAAAACACAAGGTACTATCATAGCACCAGAAAATTCTGCCATTGCACCTCTGATTAACCAATTGGTTATAGTATAATTTGCTAACACTAAATATAATCCACCCGCGATGGCCGCTGTCCGATTCCCTCTCAGTTCATAAATGGTAGAATATGTTCCGATGGCTCCAATAATACAAAATAATATTATTGTAAAAATTATTGCAGATTTTAAAGATCCTATAACAATAAAAGTAAAAGCAGAAACGACATAAAACAATTTATGGTAAAATAATGGTTGAGGTGATCCTAAACCATAATTATCTGTACTAGACCATATAGGCAAAAAATCTTTTAAGTAGAAATGTTGAATATAAACAATCGTTCTGTGAAAAAAGTTTATGCCCTCGTGGTTTAATGGCCACCCAGGTTTATTGAATAAAGGATACAATGTTATAATAGTAAAGAAGCCAAACAAGCAGATTAAAAACAAAAAATAATAAAATCCTTTTAATTGATCAAAAGGCATTTTACTGAAATATATTTTTTTAGTCATATGCAAGATACCTTTCGAGACAACTTGAGACAGGAAGAATTTTTGCAGAAAATTTATTATTTTTTTACAGATTTCTGTAACAACAATTTAGCTGCTTCACTTTGTGCCATTTCTATAGCAGACTTGTTAGTAGCTGGTGCTATGATATTGGCGTTGGCTCCATACTTAAGAAGAAGTGAAATACTAGAAATATCATTAAATTTTGTCGCAACAGTTAACAACGTAACACCATCTATGATATGATTAATATCAAGCCCAGAATCTAATAACAATTCAATATATTTTTCATTACCTTCTTGGACAGCGATTGCAAGATTATCATAGTTGCTTTCAATATTAAGTTTTTTTAGTTCTTTTTTAGCTATATATTCAATTGCGTCGTTAAAAATATTACCATCAAATTTATGCTCGATTTGTAACTTTTTAAGTTGATCATAACTCAATGACGCAAAATCATTCCCTGTCTCTTTCAATTCTTCAAGATATTTTTGAGGCTCAATAAATTTTTCCGCTTTATTAAGGAGCTTCAGCGCTCTAGTAAAATTACCTCTACGAAGTTCATTCTCTGCAGAGTAAAGTAAGTAATATGGAGAAGAACTATAGAAATTAGTTATTGTTTCAATAGATTTATTTAAATTTTGTATATTATTTTCAATATTTAAATTTGTTGATTCTAATTTAGTTGTAACGTCATTCATTCCATATGAGAACCTTATTATGAGAAGCAATGCTATGACTAAAATGAAAAAATAAATTCCACTTTTTTTAAAAAAATCTTTTTTATGCTTCAGTTCTTTTTCTGTAAGTTTTACAATTTCATTTTTAACTTTACATTTTATTTCTTCAATTGCATCTTTATCTACATTTTTAAAAGTAGAAGAATCATTATCAAAAGTATTTATGGCTTGAGCCAATAAGTCGATCGCAAGATCTCTTTCACCAGCAATATCAAGTTCCCGGGATATTTTAATGATTATATCAAACTTTCTTAAATCTCTCATTTTATATTCCTTCATTTCAAAAATATAATTTGAATAAATTTCATTTCAATTTTGATTATCTAACAAATTTATTTATCGCAATATTAAGGATGTTGCTTTATTAACAAAAAATATAGAATTCTTAGTTATGTACCCCGGCAAAGCCATGGGCAGAATCTGTGAGCTGCTCAAAGCGGCTTTAAAAACCGCCTAAAGGCGGAAATTCTATTGTTCCAACCACCTGTCGTTTTGCTTTTGTTTTCAGATATATTCACGTATCATTTTTTAGTCTCTTCCAACTATTGAGACTAAATCTCCACGCGCCCTAAAATTCTGCCCTGCAAGACCTTTGGCTCGATTTTGAACTTCTCGAGCTATGTGGATCACACTTTTTCCCTTCAGAAAACCCACTACTTGTGCAACTGAATATTTGGGAGGTATCGCAATATACATATGTACATGATCTAGACAAAGGTGACCTTCTAAAATTGTGCTTTCCCGTTGCAGGGCAAGTTCATGAAAGACTTCTCCCAAATACATTCGATTTTTACCAAACTAAACTTTCCGTCGATATTTGGGAATCCAGACAATGTGATACATACAGTTCCAATTTATATGACATAGGCCTATTCATCGAAGCCTCTCCTGTGCTCACTCTGAGCAACTCACCAGGGGTGGCTTTATTCTATTCCCGTATAAGTCAAACTTTGTAGGTCCCCCGGCAAATCCGGGAGATTTCTCATTGGATTAAATATACTGAATAAAAATACTATCTTAAATACAGAATACAACTATAAAAAAAATTTAACAATAAATTCCAGGATAAAATCGTTTTACGAAAACTTGAATATTAAAAAGTTGATTACAGCTCTTAGTTTATTTTTGACTTTCTCACGAGAAGTTGGTTATGACTAAGTAAAAAGATCTATTGTGGCAAGAAGAAAGCAGCGAACACCTAAAAACTCTTTTGCTTATGAGTACCAAATTTAAACATCATTTTCTTCGATAGCGCTTTTTTGGGACACTAAAATCGGGCTGGGCCATTATACAATACAAAAATTAGGTCCTTCCGGGTTTGC
>CAXXHY010000029.1:0-6769 GCA_963667575.2 Desulfovibrionaceae bacterium
TATTTGCCTCCTAGCGGATCTGTACTGGAATCTGTCTGGGTTTTGCTTCTTCTTTTTTGGGAAGTGTCACCCTGAGAAGCCCGTCTTCCAGATGAGCGACGACATCGCTTGAATCAACATCAGCGGGAAGTGACAGGGTTCTCTGAAAACTACCTGACCAGGTTTCACGCTTGTAGTACTTACCTTTTTTATCCTCTGAAAGTCCTTTTTTTTCACCCTTGATGGTGAGGACATTGGCAGCTATGGATACATCAATTTCCTTTTCATCCATACCCGGCAATTCGCAGATCAGAGTCAAGGACCCCTCTGTTTCCACAACATCCATTGAAGGTGAAAAATTCCGATCAAATAAACCTGTTGAAGAAGGATTGTTATTCGCCTTAAACAAGTTATTGATTTCATTCTGCAAACTGGATAGCTCTGTCCAGGGATCATAAAGATCTCTGCTTTTCCACTTAACCAATGACATATCGATACCTCCCGAATTTGAATCTAATAATATATATGCATAGACTGTACCAATTTTATTATGTTGTTTTTTAAGTTGTTTAAAGTGTTACTGTGTAATTAAATAGATCGTTTTAACCGGTGTGACTTATTCGTGTTGCTGTTAGAGATCTCGGTTAATTTGATTCATTTATTAACTCATTTCAATAATGAATATGTCATTATGACCCAAAGGGTGTTTTAAAGTTTTTTTTATTTGCGTCAAAGTGATACACCTGCTGATGACAGTTGAAATCATGAAGTATCCACAATGACACAGAGTTGGATTTCATTAATATAAGACATAAGGCTTCACTGCAATCATTGAGCCTGATGGAGCCACTTTAAAATATTTTTCCAATAGAATTTGAAATGTTGTATGATTGTAATATTGCATCCATTGCATTTTTAATAGGAGGAACAACAATGAAATTGGAAAAGTATTCAATCGGGACAGGCGATCGATTTGGAAAAGAGGCCGCTGCTCAAATTAGAGCGTGCCAGAAGGCTTCAGATTCGGGAAAAGATATCGCTATTATCTGGAATAAATCCTATAGAGAACACAAAACCATACATACTGATCCGGCTTCTGTCAGAAAGAATGCCGATGCTGCCGTGGGTAATACAGAATGGAAGGGTGCCTATTATGTGGATGCCGACCACATCGGACTGAAGACTGTAGACCTTTTTATTGACCCCTCGGATTTTTTTACCCTTGATGTTGCCGATTTTATCGGAGAGAAGGCAAGTCCTGAAGATGTTAGTAAATTTGTTAAAAATAACCAGAAATATATTGGCGAACTTTCCATTCCGGGAATTGAAATACCTCTTGTCGTTACAGAAGAAAAAATATATCAAATTGCACAAAAATACCTTTTTGCCGTGAAAGAAGCAAAAAAAATATATGAACATATCAGAGATAAGAAAGGAGCAGATAAGTTCATAACCGAAGTGTCCATGGATGAAACCGAAAGCCCTCAAACCCCGGAGGAATTGCTTTTTATACTCTCAGCTTTAGCCGCCGAAAATATCCCACTGCAGACTATTGCTCCGAAATTTACTGGCCGGTTTAACAAGGGTGTTGATTATGTGGGAGATGTTGAAAAATTTAACAAAGAGTTTAATGATGATATTTCTGTAATATCATGGTGCGTGAAAGAGTTCGGATTACCTGAAAACCTGAAGCTCAGTGTCCATTCCGGAAGTGATAAGTTCTCTATCTATCCCTCTATAAGAGGAAATCTCAAAAAACATAATGCTGGAGTCCATGTCAAAACGGCCGGCACCACCTGGCTTGAAGAACTCTATCGGCCTTGCCGAAAGCGGCGGGTCGGGATTGATCATTGCAAAAGAGGTATATCGGGATGCATACCGCCGCTATGACGAATTGGCTGCCCCTTATGCTACTGTTATTGATATAAACCGGGATAAACTTCCATCTCCTGACTCTGTTGATGCCTGGTCAAGCGAACAGTATGTACTGGCCCTCCGTCATGATCTTTCCTGTGAGCAGTATAATCTCAATTTCAGGCAACTACTGCACGTAGGGTATAAAGTTGCATCTGATATGGGTGAACGCTATTTGAATGCTCTTGAGGAACATGCTGCCATTATTGGTAAGAATGTGACTTTAAATCTATTTGAACGGCATATTAAACCACTGTTTCTTGACTGAGAGTCCGCAGTTTTTCAGTTTTGTGAAGCGTTCCTCAGTTTGCATAAATAAATAATATAAAAATAGTAATATAAATTGAAAGTTGAATAATTCTCAAGCATAATTATAGACAGGTTTTAGTATGCTATTAAGGAGCCTTTTATGAAGATTGGAAAATTATTCATCTTGATTCCAGGGTTACTGATGTGCCTGTCAGTATCTGTAGTTGCTCAAAATGGAGATAAAATTATGGCCGAAGTCGTAAAATATACCGCAGGAGGAGTGGAACTTCAGGGATATCTGGCCTATGACGAATCCAATAAGGGAAAACGTCCCGGGGTTATCGTTGTGCACGAGTGGACAGGACTTAACGATTATGCAAAGTTCAGAGCCCGAGAATTGGCTAAGGAGGGTTATGTAGCATTTGCTGCAGATATGTATGGAGGGGGGAAGGAAGTTTCTACTTCAGAGGCCAGATCTCTGTCCGGCCAGGTTGGATCGGATTTTCCTCTGATAAAAGAGCGATTTAATGCTGCCCTTGATGTCCTGAAAAGCAGTCCATTTGTGGATACGAGTGCCATGGGTGCCATAGGGTACTGTTTTGGAGGGGGTATTGTTCTTAATGCTGCCCGGATGGGCATAGAATTGCAGGGAATAGCCAGTTTCCATGCCAGTATAAATACGGGATTATCAGCCGCTCAGGGTGATGTGAAAACTCCACTTCTGGTTATACAGGGAGCAGGAGATCCGGCGGCTCCCCTTCAGAAACAAGAAGCCTTCCGGCAGGAAATGGATTCTGCCGAAGCGCACTATCAATACATAATATATCCCGATGTGAATGCGCATAATTTTACAAATCCTGATGGAAACAGCTATTATCCGAAGGAGGCCCAGGACGCCTGGGATAAAATGCTTACATTTTTTAAAAGTGTCTTTTAAATGATATAGTTTCTGGAAATTATGGGAGTACTTTACTCCATATTGTTCCTTCTTGTGTTTTATGCTCCCACTTATTCTGATATTGAATAATCAGTTACAGGGATACATTTGAAATCTCTGCTGCTGGGGTTGGAAAATCTAACCCTTATCACATCTTTTCATTACGACCTCCTAACATAAACAAAAGATTATTATTTTGAATAAATGAAAATCTGTATTTTTATGAGGAGAATGAAATGAAAAAGAAATTGATTTTACTGCTGGTCCTTGTCATTACGGCGGGATTATTTGCAAAAGGTCAGTCAGAGTCTGTTGATTCGGGAAGAGATATTTCGGATGCAAAAGCCAAATATGTGTTCCTTTTTATTGGTGACGGTATGGCAATGCCCCAGATCACGGCAGCCGAAGCCTACCTGAATGCACACTCCGGGACGTCTCCTGGGGTGGAAAAACTGTCCTTTACCCAATTTCCGGCACAGGGCCTCACAACAACCTATGATGCGGGCTCATTTATTACTGATTCAGCCTCGGCGGGTACTGCCATCGCAACAGGCAGCAAAACACTCTCCGGCGTCATCAGTATGGACGAAACAAGGACTAAAAAACTTAAAACAATTGCGGAATATGCCAAAGAGTCTGGCATGAAAGTCGGAATCATCTCCAGTGTGAACCTTGACCATGCTACGCCGGCCTGCTTTTATGCAAAAGAAGAGAGCAGGAATAACTATCTCAGTATCAACATGCAATTGGCAAACAGTAATTTTGATTATTTTGCCGGCGGTATGGTCAGGATAGATAAGACCCCTGAAGGGCAGCTGTCCGCTCATGACATGATGAAAAAAAATGGATGGATACTGGCATCCAGCAGAGAAGAGTTGAATGCTTTGGTTCCCGGAGACAAGCAGGTTTATGCCTACTATAACACCAGTTTTACAAGAAACTCATTAGATTATGCCATCGATATGGAAGCCGAGGATATCAGTCTTGCAGAATATACTGCAAAAGGCATTGAGCTGCTCGATAATGATGAGGGTTTTTTCATGATGGTTGAGGGCGGTAAGATAGATTGGGCCTGCCATGCAAACGATGCTGCTGCCTCTATCCATAACACTCTTGCCTTTGATAATGCTGTAAAAGAAGCCATTGAGTTCTACAATGCTCATCCCGATGACACCATTATTATTGTAACAGGTGACCATGAGACTGGGAGGATTGACACTCGGCTTCGCTGGAACAAAATATGATTCTGCATTTGCAGAAATTGATAAACAGAAAATGTCCTATGAAGGGTTCAATACATTTGTACTCAGTCCCTATAAGGATGCCCATGCCATGGACCCTCAGCTCTCAGATATTATGCCTGATATCGAAGAAAATTTCGGATTGAGTGGTTTGACAGAGTATGAGTATGAGATGCTGAAATCCGCATTTTTCCAGAAGTATGGGGAGTGAATCGGGGAAATCTTCAGAGACTCAGGAATACCTTCTTTACGGGGGATACGAACCCCTTACGGTCACCATAACTCACCTGCTCAACCAGAGGGCCGGCCTTGCCTGGACATCCTACTCTCACACGGGAGTTCCCGTTCAAACCTTTGCCCTTGGAGCGGGAAATGAACTTTTTGACGGATATTATGATAACACCGATATCTTTAAAAAAATGTATAAAATTATGTTTCCTGAAATTGTTGTAGCCCTGGCAGAATAAATCAGGATCAATTGAATAGGGAGGGAATGTGCCCTCCCTGTTTTTGTGGAATAAAGGGGAAAAAGCGTGCTTATTGTAGAAAAATCGACAGGGAAAGATAGAATATTTGTCATTTTAATATGTGTCTTAACACTTATTGTCCTTTATGTACCAACGGGATTTGAAAATCGGCAAAAGGCAAATAACCTGAGTGTCAGAGGGATGATAAGGGCTGTGGATAACAGCGAACTGGAGCAGTACGGGATAGTCAAAACTGGAAATCAGGCTGTAGAGGTTGAGATTCTAAACGGCAAATTCAAGGGGCTTGTTGCAAAATCCAATAACATGCTCATGGGCAAACTGGAGCTTGACAAGATGTTCTCACCCGGTGATGTGGCTCTTGTTGTGATCAGTCTGGATGAACAGGGAAACTTTGTATACGCCAACGTCATAGATCACTACCGTATCCGTATAGAGGGGCTCCTGCTCCTGCTTTTTTCCACTTTGCTTATACTCTTTGCCGGATGGACCGGGGCAAAGGCTCTTCTCTCCTTTGTTTTCACAGGAGCATCCATATGGAAAATCCTCCTTCCGGGCTTTTTAAAGGGCATAAACCCCATCCTTCTTTCCCTGCTGATTGTCTCAGTGCTGTCTTTTGTTATTATATTTCTTGTAGGCGGTATCAGCAAAAAAGGAGGCATAGCTTTTCTAGGGACAATGGCAGGTATTTGTATTACCGCCGTCAGTTCCATCCTCTTTGGAAAACTATTTCATATCCATGGTGCCATCAAACCCTTTTCTGAATCACTCCTGTATTCCGGATACGCCCATCTGGATCTGAGTTCAATTTTTATTTCAGGTATATTCCTGGCGTCATCCGGGGCAGTGATGGATATCGGAATGGATATTTCTGCATCCATGAGTGAAATTGTACATAAAAAGCCTGATATTCCTACCAGAGAGTTGATTTTCTCCGGTGTCAAGGTAGGCCGAGCCGTTGTTGGCACAATGACCACAACACTGCTTCTGGCTTATTCGGGGAGTTATTCTGCCATGTTGATGGTAATGATGGCTCAGGGAACTCCGGTTGCCAATATTCTGAACCTGACATACATCAGTGCAGAGATCCTGCACACCCTTGTAGGAAGCTTTGGCTTGGTGCTGACAGCTCCTCTCACAGCCCTGATAGGAGGGTTCATCTATAAAAAGGGTGCCGAGAAGTGATTGGACATAGAGGTCATTCAAGATAAAGAGCAGAAGGTCGTTGCCGAGTTTTATGATGAAATCAAGCATATCCTGAAAATCGATGATTTGTACGAAGGATGTGTCATAAAAGATCTTTTCAATCAGTTCATACTCAGGATCAAAAAACTAATCGAAGCCCGGACCGGGCAGTTCATTTTCTCTGCTATGGATGCTGCTGTCATCAGCTCTTTCATTTGAGAGCTGACCATGGTTTTTATGACTGTCCGTAACATGCTGCCAGACTGACATGCTTCATAACAGAGCCTTTTCCAATTTCCTGTTTCAATTGTTAAGAAGAATCTGAACAAAATATTTTCTTCAGTTTAGATTTCCTATTAGTAAACCAAGCTCCCGGGCACGGGCAACAGCCTCTGTGCGGTTTCGAACCTTGAGTTTATCGAAGATATTCTGATTGTGACCTTTTACAGTACTCAATGCAAGAAAAAGCCTTGCCCCAATCTCATTATTTGAAAGCCCCAGAGACACCAGACTCAAGACATCAAGCTCCCGTTCACTCAAGTCCTCCACAAGGGGTTGATCATTGCCATTGGGAGACAGGGTGGGTGTCTGTTTGAACTCCTCCAGAATTTTAAAGACATAATTTGTTCCAGTTCTCATGGGTGATGCTTTGGTCAAGAGTACTGCCATGAGGGGGGGGGCCTTCGTCGATAAAGAGACGACAGAAACCGCCTTGTTCCGCCTGATTAAGCACTCTTTGGATCATACTGATGGCTCGATCTTTTTCACCATGAGGTGTA
>CAXXHY010000030.1:0-33471 GCA_963667575.2 Desulfovibrionaceae bacterium
GGTATCAACGTGTACCCGATGTCCCGTAGCGATTGCTTGCGCCCCTTTTTTTCAGTGTTATTTTCTGGAGGAAACAAATGTCCATGAATAAGACCCAGCTCATTGAATGGCTTGGAAAGCTTGCGGCAGTGTACGCAGACAAAAAAGAATATCTCACCGAACTTGATGCCGCCATCGGCGACGCCGATCACGGCATCAACATGAACCGCGGATTCAGCAAAGTGATGGAAAAATTACCCACCGTGGAAGACAAGGACATCGGCACCATTCTCAAAAACTGTGGGCATGACGCTCATGTCCAGCGTGGGCGGAGCCAGCGGTCCGCTTTACGGAACGTTCTGGATGAAGGGCGGTATGCCGCTTGCCGGAAAAGAAGAAGTTAGTCCGGAGGATTTTCTGCAGTTCATGCAGGCGGGGGTGGATGGCATTTTGCAGCGCGGAAGGCCCTCTCTTGGAGATAAAACCATGTACGACCTGTGGGCGCCGGTTCTCGAATCCTTCAACAAAAGCGCTGCCAATGGCGATGATATAAGCGCCATGGTGGATGCAGCCTTGCCCGTGGCGAAAAAGGCCCTGGAGGATACTATTCCGCTGCAGGCCAAAAAAGGGCGCGCCAGTTACCTGGGGGAACGGTCCATCGGCCACCAGGATCCCGGCGCAACCTCTTCGTTTTATATGCTCGAAACACTGAAAGAGGTATTGCAGTAGCAGTGGTACCTGCTTGGTGGGAGAGTTGCATCGTTAACAATGTGGAGTTTGATATATGGTAGGATTAGTTATCGTTTCCCATAGCCAAAAGCTGGCTGAAGGCGTGCTTGAGCTCGCCGGACAGATGACCCGCGGTTCCGTGGTCATGGAAGCAGCCGGAGGCATCGATGATCCAGACAATCCCATCGGTACGGATCCCATGAAGGTCATGGCGGCTATTGAATCCGTTGCCGCACAGGCGGAAGACGGCGTATTGGTGATAATGGATCTTGGAAGCGCTTTGATGAGTGCGGAAACCGCTCTGGATTTCCTTGAGGATGACATCAAGGCCAAGGTACGGCTATGTTCGGCCCCCATAGTGGAGGGCACCATGGCCGCCGCGGTCCAGGCTTCGGTGGGAGCTTCTTTGGAAGACGTCAGCGCAGAAGCCGGAGCCGCCTTGAACGTTAAAATTCAGCAGCTCGCGCCCATTACCGGCGAAAAGCGTACAGCCGGCGGCAAGGGACTCAGGATGAAGAGCCTGCGGGCGAAGCGGTGGAACTTTCACTGCAGGTTCGCAACAGACTCGGACTGCATGCGCGTCCGGCCGCCAATCTGGCTGCCACTGCGGGTAGATTCAAGGCCCGTGTTCTCATCAGCAAGGGCGATCATGCTGTTTCAGCCAAGAGCTTCAACCAGGTGGCTCTGCTGGCGGTGAAACATGGCGACCAGGTTGTTTTTTCGGCTACCGGACCAGATGCCCAGGAAGCCATTGAAGCACTGCGTACGTTGTATGAGGATAATTTCGGCGAACGGGATGAAGATGTCATTGCCTTGGCGCAGGAGCCCGAAATTCAGGAAACCGCAGGAGCGGAAGAGGGCATTCTTGCCGGTGCCGCCGCATCCGAGGGCTATGCCGTCGGTCCGGCCTATGTGCATGAAGCTGCATTGCCCGAGGTTGAGCGTGCGGACATTGCGGATACCGCCGCAGAGGTGGACAAGCTCGACAAGGCCATAGCCTCTGCTCTGGAGGATCTCAATACGCTTCAGAAGGAAACGGAAAAAACATCCGGCAAGGCCAATGCCGCCATTTTCGGTGTCCATAAGATGATGCTTGAAGACAAGGAAATGCGCGACAAAGCCGTGACCATGATCCAGGATGAGAAAATCAATGCGTCCTATGCCTGGTTCCAGGTCATGGATGGCATGGCTTCGAGCTATCGTAAGCTTGAAGACAGCTACATGAAAGCCCGTGCCGCGGATGTCGTGGATTGCGGCGGCAGAGTGTTGCGCGTGCTTACCGGACATGGAACACAGGCTATTCGTCTGGACAAGGAAGCCATAATCGTTGCGCATGATCTGAGTCCCTCGGATGTTGCCGGGTTTGATCCGGAAAAGGTGCTGGCCATAGTTACCGAACTTGGTGGTGCCACGTCGCACGCGGCAATTTTGTCTCGATCTCTGGGAATTCCGGCTGTTATCGGCGTGGGTACGGGAGCAGCCCGAATCGCCTCCGGCCATACCATATGCGTAGACGGCGGAGCAGGAAAAGTCTGGACAGATCCCGATACGGAAGTGTTGGAAACAGTAGCCAAGAAACGGACTGCCTGGCTCACTGAACGCGCCGAAGCCAAGGCCAGGGGCGCCGCACCGGCCGTCACCGCTGACGGTGTTCGGATTCAGGTCTGGGCCAATATCGGAAAGCCCGCGGATGCTCCTCGTGTCGCGGAGTATGGAGCGGAAGGAGTCGGTCTGTTCCGTACGGAGTTTTTGTTTCAGGATCGCGACCAGGCTCCGGACGAGGACGAACAGTTCGAGGCCTACGTGTCCGCAGCCGAGTCCATGAACGGGAATCCGGTGGTGATCCGTACGCTGGATATCGGCGGCGATAAGCCCGTGACGTATCTGGATATGCCGGTTGAGGCCAACCCTTTTCTGGGTGAACGCGGCGTACGGTTCTGCATGGCCCGACCGGAATTGTTTCGTACGCAGTTGCGCGCCTTGTTGCGGGCTGCGGCCGGGCATAACATCTGGATTATGTATCCCATGATATCCTGTGTGCCCGAACTGAAAGAAGTGCTGGCATTTCAGGCAAAGGTCCGGGACGAGCTGGCGGGCGAGGGCGTAAAGCTGGCGGAATCCGTCAAGACCGGTATCATGATTGAAGTGCCTTCTGCCGCGGCTGAAGCCGAGAAACTGGCACCCATGTGTGATTTTTTCAGCATCGGCACCAATGATCTGACCCAGTACGTCATGGCTGCGGATCGCGGCAATAAATCTCTGGCGAAAATTGGAGACAGCCTTAACCCGGCTGTCTTACGAATGATTAAAATGACCTGCGACGCGGCTCAAAAGGCCAACATCGACGTGGGCATGTGCGGCGAACTCGCCGGCAACAACAAGGCGACATCGCTGCTCCTGGGCCTGGGCCTGAACGAACTGAGCATGAGCGGCCCGTCCATCCCCGCAGTGAAAGAAGCCGTCCGTTCGATCAATCTTGCGGATTGCCGCGCTTTGGCAGCAAAAACCCTGGAACTGACCTCCGCAGACGACGTACGCGCTCTACTGAAATAGCGTTGGACTTGCAAACAAACTTCCTCAAAGCCCGCTCCCCCTGAGCGGGCTTTGTAGCTTATCGGAGAAAGGACACGTCGGAAAAATCAGTGCAGATAACTTGTATCGTCTGCATCAGGGTATGCGGAAGATCGTGTCATGGGCGGGCCTGCGACACTTGCAACAGGAACAGACCAATAGGTTTCTCCAGTTTTTTCAAATAGCCGCAAGTAATTTCTTGACATTCCGATTCCGAAAGAGGTAGTAATTCCTTATTTGGGCAATTAGCTCAGCTGGATAGAGCGTTGGCCTCCGGAGCCAAAGGCCGGGCGTTCGAATCGCCCATTGCCCACCACCCAAAAAGTATACCGCAAGATGCGAGAATCATTCGCATTTTGCGGTTTTTTTGTGCCCGAAAAACCGCGTTTTTTAACTTTTTTCGAAAAAATGCGGAAATTTTCGATTTTTGCCTCTGGAGACAACCGACTTGAATTTTTAGCAGAGTCTTCTCTTTATTCTGGACGGAAAAAAATGCCGCGCAGAACTCGTTATGCGAGTCTTGCGCGGCATTTTTTCGTTTCGGAGTTTTCGAACTTAAAAAGAATTTTTCTTTATTTCGTAAATATTATTTATTCTCAGCGTAATAACCACATTTCAGGAGAGGTGAGACATGCAGGAAATCGTTCTCAACCCTGTGTTTGAGTGTCAGACTGTTGTGTTCGGATACATGATGATGAACAAGGAGCTGACCGCCCTTGCGAAACTTGTGTATTCGCGCATCGGAACGCTCATGGACGATGATACGGATGTAACACATGAGACTTTCGGACGTATTGCCTTTGAAACAGGTTCGACTGTGGATCAGGTTGTAGAGGCGATGAGTGAGCTTCAAGAGAAGAACTTTATCTCGATCACGTATTTCGACAAGGAGCAGTTCGAATGCAATATTCTTCAGCATGAAAGCATGTTCACCATGTTTGATGCAGCCTAGATAGCCCAAAAAAAAAGGCTGCTTGCGCCAACAAGCAACCTTTTCCGGGTTCAGGGTGATTCCATAAACCCTTAGAAATAAAAACGTTTTCTGTGACCGGTAAACGTTGATGGAATACTATGTCCAAAATTCATGGATGTCAAGCGGCGCGTCCTGAAATAATCATTAACCCATACAAGAAATTCAACGGCGCTCTCGTCCCGGACTGGCTTATGGAATGGGAGTGCATCAGCGTCGGCGCAAAGCTTGTCTACGCCAAGTTGTGCCAGTGCGCCGGTAAAAACGGCAAAGCGTATCCTTCCCAGGTCTGGCTGGCTAAAAAACTGGCCATGACCAGAGAATCTGTATGCAAACACATTGCGCTGCTTAAAAATCTCGGGCTCATCACCACGGAAATAAGAGGGACAAGGCGGGCTCTCGCTTATCTCTTTCTTTACCACGAACGCATGGGGGAACTTCCAACCTCCGCTTTCGTGAATCCGGCTGTGAAAAATCATCACTCCACGTGTGAAAAAAATTCACTTCCATGTGAAAAAAATTCATACAGAAAAGAATCATTAAAAGAATCTAAGAAAAATCTTTCTAGCTTAAAGGGAGATTCCGAATCTCCGAATACGGATCCGTCTCCACCGTCAAGCCAGACAGCCAGTTTTTCTTCAGACTCCAAAAAAGAAAAATCTCCCCTCGCCGGGGTTCAGACTCCGGATCTCAATATCCCCTCGCGGTGGCCTCGAGTAGCGGCCACGGGCTTCGGACAATCGCAGGTTGAACAGCTCTGCAGAGTGCTCGTCGAGCGTCTGCGACTTACCATTCCTGATCTGGCCGAAAGATTGATCTCAAGCCTCAGCCATGCCGAGGCCTTGCTCGAAAAAGGCCCTCTGATCGACCGGTACGGAAATCTTGTCGGAAATCCCAAAGGATACATTTTTTCGGCTCTCGTGGACGACGGACACTTTGATCCGCCCGCCGGATGGCTGTCTCCGGAACAGCTTGAGGCTCAGGAACAGGAACGGAAACGCCAGGAAGAAAGCAGGCTGCATGAGCATGAAATCGCTGAGACGGAAAAAATGGCCCGCGAGAAGAATGAAACCGCCTTCGAGACCTGGTTCGATTCGCTGACCAACGAGGAATTGAGCGAACTGAATTCTTTGAAAGCTGAAAATCCCAGGAATCAACTCTTCAAAAGCCTGAAAATCTGGCTTCGGATTTACTACTGGCCAAAAGAAGTCGGGAAAAATCGGGATAACGTTCATGCTTAAAAACGCGCGTGAAGCAACTGAAGAAATTGCTGTGCCACGTGCACGCAAAGGATACGTCAAAGTTGAATTCCTTGCGGCTAAGGAAACAATCATTCAATTGCTGACAGAAGGGCATACGCTGCTTTCAATACATCAGTATCTCAATCTCAATGGCAGAGTGACAATGAGCTACAGTGTCTTTTGTCGTACTGCAAAGAAATTTTCCGATGTTGAAAGAGCAAAAAGTGCATCTTCAATGATCAATTCGAGCGCAGCAAAAGAAATTGAAAACGTTGCTGTGGAAAATGAAACGAATTCTGCTTCTCTTAAAGTAAATAAAGGCTCTTTAAAAACTGATTCACTGGTCCTGTTTGAGAATGAAAAACAACACGGCTCTTACCGACAACAGAAAAAGGGCGAGCCGAATATCGTTGTTCCTGACTGAAGCCAGCAATACCAATAAATCTCACGAGGTAAACAATGAAAGCTACAATCAATCTTATTTTGCATAGTAAAGGCGGCATGGGGAAAAGTTTTATTGCAAGTCTTATGTCGCAATACTTTCTGCATGTTAAACGTCCGACATCCTGCTTCGACACGGATCCCAATAATTCCACATTTGGGGCATTCAAAGCGTTGAATGTCAAGATTGTCGACATTTGCGATCGGGTAGAACTGGAGATGCAGAATGGAGAAGGCGACTCGTATGTAATTTATACGTATGGATCGGAAATCAACACACGTTACTTCGACATGTTGATTGAAGACCTGCTTCAGCTGCCTGAAGAAGTTGAGGCGGTAGTTGATGTTGGATCATCGAACTACAAGCAGCTCGCAAAATACATGCAGGAAAACAAGATCCCGACTTTTTGGGAGAACAACGGCCATCCTTTGCGGGTTCACACAATAGTCGGAGGCGGACAGAACCTAGACGCATCAGAAAAATGCATCAATGAATTGCTAATCAAACTGAAAACGCAACTGACGGTTTGGGTGAATCCCTTTTTCGGGCCGGTCAATTTCATCAACAGCGCGATGTTCCAGAATAACAAAAGTCGGTTTGATTCGGTAATCCATCTGCCCAGTTTCACGCGCGAAACGTACGGATATGACCTGAACAGAGTCCTCCAGGACAGTCTCACCTTCGATGAAGCAATCGACAACCCCGGTTACAACCTGATGGCCCGTCAACGCATCAAGATTTATCGCGACGCTATTTATGCCCTGTTGGGACCGGGAAAGGCGGAACTCTGATGACCAGTGAAGAAATCGTACACGAAGCGGATCAACAGGAGTCCGAACACGCTGAATTGAAGAGCGTTTCGCTGTCCGAAGCCCGACAGATTCTCGCTGAAAACAAGCTCCGGCTTGATGAGGAGTGGTCCGTCGTCACGCTCAAAGAGGCCAGGCAGATGCTGGCTGATGAACACGGCGTAACGATCAGGGAAGAGGAGGATCCGATCCGGATGCTCTACACGCTCATAAAGGTGTTTCTGGTGAACCAGGAACAACTCCTGGATTCGCAGCGGATCAAGTACGCCGAACAGGTGGAGGCGACATCCGGAGCGACTCTCGGGCTGGCCCTGGATCTGGTACGGGAATTTGCTGAAAAGCTCCCCGAAATAAATCAGGGAACTCAGGCAATACAGCAGGAATCCGCTCCCCAGCAAAGTCAAATCAGAAGCATCCCCCTGTTCGTTTACTTCCTGATGTTCCTTGTCGTCGTCCTGATGCTTCTGCTCGTCGGCGTAATGAAAGGGATATTTTAGGAGATCTTATGCTTGAAGCATTGCGATATAATTTCGGGCCGGTCGTCACCGGGGCGCTTGATGACGAAAACATCATGGAAATCATGCTGAACGACGACGGCAATCTCTGGCTGGATGAGTTCGGCAACGGCATGGTGCATGCGGGCGAAATGCAGATCGCACAGGCAACGACAAGCCTGAAGCTTATCGCGTCTCTTCTGGGACGTATTTTGGACCAGAATTCGCCCATTCTGGAAGGGGAACTCCCCCTGGACGGTTCCAGATTTGAAGGTTTTTTCCCGCCGGTGGTGCCCAACCCCTCTTTCTCGATCCGCAAAAAGGCTTCCAAAATCTTTACGCTGCAGGAATACGTAGAGGCCAGGATTATGACTCCTGAAGTATCCGCGTATCTCAGCCAGGCAATTGACGCGAGAAAGAACATCCTCGTGGTCGGCGGGACCGGATCGGGCAAAACCACACTGACCAACGCCGTTCTTGCGGAACTCGCCGCCATCTGCCCCGATGACCGCCTGGTGCTCATTGAGGATACCGGCGAGCTGCAGAACAGCAGCCGCAACAAGCTGTCTCTGCATACGACCCAGACAATCACCATGCGCGATCTTCTGAAAGCCACCATGCGGGCACGCCCCGACCGAATCATTGTCGGCGAGGTCCGCGATGGAGCGGCTCTTGATCTGCTGAAGGCCTGGAATACGGGGCACCCCGGCGGAATATGCACCGTGCACGCCAATGATGCCTACAGCGGTTTGGTCCGTCTCGAACAACTCATTTCCGAAGTGTCCGTGTCTCCCATGCCGACCCTTATCAAAGAGGCAATCAACGTTGTCGTCTACATTGAACGCCGAAGAAAGGACCAAGGCGGACGCAAGGTAACCGAGGTTGCCCAGGTGAACAAATCTGAAGGCTCCGGATATCAACTCGAATACATCTATAAAAGGGCTGCATAATGAGTATCGCACACCGTACCACACACTGTTTCGCATTCTGTTTTCTGCTGGCCGGAATCATGTGTCTGTTTCCCGATGTGAGTTTCGCATCCGGAGTCAGCGAATTTGAAACGCCTTTCAATGCGGTGATGAACACCATCACCGGTCCGGTGGGCAAAAGCATCAGCATAGTCCTGCTTGCGGCCGCCGGAATTGTCTACTGGTGGCGCAGAGAGGACCTGGAAGGCGGATTCAAGATTTTCCTCCAGTCGGTCATGGCCATCAGTTTCATAAGCTTTTCCTCCAGCATCGTTGGAAGCCTGTTCACGTTTTCCTCCGGTGCCATGATTTAACCCGTTTTGTTTCCGGAGTGATGGAAAAATGCGTACTGTCCCGATCCACAGCAGCCTGCACCGGCCGAATCTGATTCTCGGCGCGGAGGCCGATCTGGTCTTCGCGGCCGGTCTGTTCGCCTTTCTGGTTGGCATCAGTGCGTTGCGGCTGGTCAACATTTCAGCCGCCGTTGTCTTCTGGACAATCAGTCTGTTCGTGTTCCGGCAGATGGCCAAAAAGGACCCCATATTCAGCCAGGTGTTTCGCCGTCATATCAACCAAAAATCCTTTTATGCGGCCCTGGGAATCCCCTGGGGCAATCCGAAAAGCGTCACGTTCCGGCATTTGAGAGAGCAGAGCAAAGGCGTTTCCGATATGCTGCAGTACGCGGCGTGTGTCGATGACGGCGT
The DNA here is from genome assembly GCA_963667575.2 of Desulfovibrionaceae bacterium. Lineage (GTDB taxonomy): Bacteria > Desulfobacterota > Desulfovibrionia > Desulfovibrionales > Desulfovibrionaceae. Next base: position 8,908 of record CAXXHY010000030.1, read on the forward strand.
CATTCTGCTGAAAAACGGCAGCTTCCTTGCCGGGTGGCGCTTCATCTCCGTGGATACGGACAGTTCGACGCATGAGGAACTGGCATTCATATCGGATCAGGCGAACAACGCCATCAAATACCTGGGCGACGGCTGGATGATTCAGGTGGACGCGGTCCGGGCGAACGCCGATTCCTATCCTCCGCGCGGGGCGAGCCATTTTCCGGACTGGGTGTCTGAGGCCATTGAGGAGGAACGGCGGGTTCATTTCCAGAGCGAAGGAAACCATTACGCCACGGAAAACATCCTCTACCTGACCTATAGACCCAGTCTGACGGCGGAAAAACTTTCCAGATTCGCCTATGAACAAACCGGCCAGAAGCAAAACAAGGAACCAGCCGCTGAAAAGGCGCTTCAGCGTTTCAAAGACACTCTGGCGCAGGTCGAGGACGTGCTGTCAAACACCATGCGCCTGGAACGCCTTCGCGACTACACCGAAGAGGACGAATACGGCAACGAACACAAATTTTCGCCTCTGCTGAGCTACATCAGGCATGCCATCAGCGGCGTAAAAACCCCCCTCCTGTTGCCCACGGCCCCGATGTATCTCGATTGTCTTGTAGGCCTCCAGGATCTTGTCGGTGGCATGCATCCGCAAATCGGAGCAAAATATATCGGGGTCGTGGCTATTGACGGATTTCCCCAGGAGAGCTGGCCGTTGATGCTGGACATTCTCGACGGCCTGCCTCTCGAATACCGGTTCACCTCCCGGTACGTCTGCATGGACCAGTTCACGGCATTGAAGGAAATCAATAAATTCCGCAAAACCTGGGCCCAGAAGACGTTGAATCCATTCGATGTAATCTTCAACAAAACCAATCCCCGTCTGAACCGCGACGCCGCAACCATGCTTGAAGACTCGGAGCAGGCCCTTGAAGAGGTTCAGGGCGGGTTCGTTTCGGCCGGGTACTACTCGGCCGGAATCGTGCTCATGCACGAGGACAAAGATGTCCTGGATGACTGGACCCGCGATCTCAACCGTATGCTGGGCGTTCGCGGATTTTCAGCGCGAATCGAATCGCATAATTGCCTGGAAGCCTGGCTCGGTTCGCATCCGGGCAACGGGTATTCCAATCTGCGCAAGGCATTGCTCAGTTCCATCAATTTCGTCGATCTCCTGCCTCTCTCCTCGATTTGGGCGGGCAGCGAAACCAACCCGTGTCCGTTCTACCCCCCGGACAGCCCGCCCTTATTTTTCGGCAATACCGACGGATCGACGCCATACCGGTTCAACCTGCATTTCGGGGACCTCGGGCATACGCTCATCTTTGGCCCCACCGGAAGCGGAAAATCCACGTTGCTGGGGCTGATCGCGGCCCAGTTCCTGCGCTATCCGAACGCCCGGATCTTCGCCTTTGACAAGGGGCTGAGCATGTTTCCGCTCGTCACCGCCACTGGCGGGACGCATTACGAGATAGCCGGTGAAAATTCGCAGCTCGCTTTTTGTCCGCTACGGCATGTGTCCAACGACGCGGAACAGGGCTGGGCCGAAGAATGGATCGCGAACATTTGCGAAATGCAGGGCCAGGAAATTCTTCCCAGGCACCGGATCGCCATTCATGAAGCCATGAAACAGATCCGCACCAGTCCGAAAGAATTCCGGACAATGAGCCATTTCTATCATTACCTGCAGGATTCGGAACTGAAAGAGGCAGTGCAGCATTACACCAGAAACGGCAACATGGGACGGCTCCTGGACGCGGAAGAGGATCATCTCGGTTTTTCGAACTTTACGGTGTTTGAAATCGAAGAGTTGATGAACCTCGGGGAAAAGAACCTGCTCCCGGTCCTGCTCTATCTGTTTCACCGGATAGAAAAATCTCTGAACGGGCAACCGACCATGCTGAGTATCGACGAAGCCTGGCTTCCGTTATCGCATCCCGTTTTCGGGGAAAAGATTCGCGAATGGCTGAAGGTCATGCGTAAAGCCAACTGCGCCGTGATTCTGGCGACGCAGAGCCTTTCCGACGCCGTACGCTCGGGCCTTCTCGACGTCCTGGTCGAATCCTGTCCCACCAAGATCTATCTGCCCAATCTTTCCGCGCTGCAGGAAGCGCAGGTCGAAATGTACCGCAGCCTGGGGCTCAACATGCGGCAGATTGAAATCATCGCGAAGGCCACGCCAAAACGGGAATACTACGTGGTTTCTCCCGCAGGCCGCAGAAAAATCAATCTGGCCCTCGGGCCGGTGGCGCTGTCGTTCGTGGGCGCGTCCGGCAAGGAAGACCTTGCCCGGATCAGGGAGCTGCAGGCCGCGCATAAGGAAAACTGGCCGTTCAAATGGCTCGAGGAAAGAAACGTTGATTGGGGTTTGGCCGCGTAATCAAGAAATAGGGAGCCAAGGGAGTACTCTTATGAAAAAGATCTGCGTTTTTACCATACTCTTGTTCTTTATATTTACGAAGCCGTCCCATGCAATAGTTGTGGAATGCATCAATTGTTCGGATTTGATTACGCAAGTTCTTGGGTATGTCGTCGATGTCGAAGACCTTGGAGAGTCCGTAAAACAGTATGAAGAGCTGTTTACCCAGACGTTGCAAGGTATTGAAATGATACAGCAGAATATCAACCAATACATGAACATGGTGCAGAACACGTTGACCCTGCCTTCGACGATCAAAAACAAACTCATTGGCAATCTCAAGACTCTGGTTGGAACCATCAAGGGCTTTGGTTCGTATTATGACGACATGATGGCCATGAAGGAGATCTTCAACGACATCTATCCTGATTTCGACAGCATGCAGGCGGAAGTGCTGGGCGCATCGCCCATCAGAACGCGGATCAGCAACTACCGTACGCATTGTGAAAAATGGCGGGAGGAAGTCGACAAATCTCTCGAGATTACCTTCGGGGTCACTGGCGAGCAGCTGCAGAGCATGATCGACAGCGGCGAATTTGAAAGCCAGGTTTCCGAACTCCTGAGCACGCCCGAAGGCCAGATGCAGGCCCTGGACGCGGGCAACCAGCTTGCCGGTATGCAGCTGGAAGAATCCCGCAATCTCAGGGCCTTGCTCGCGTCATACATTCAGACCATCAGCCAGATCGAGAAGAAACGGGAAATGGAAAGGGACATCGAAATTGAGTCCAAATTGGAACTCTATGACATGAGCCAGGGCGATCCCAGCGTCAGCCTGCCCACGGGCTGGTAATCATCCTTACGAACGAGGGCTATAGTCAATGCCATATTCATCTTTGAGCTTCTTGACCAGGCGATCGTATTCGGCTCTGGCAGTTTCTTCCGCCTTTTGCGCTTCGGTCAGCTCTACCTTGCAGTTGGCGATATCCTGTTCGGTTTTAGCGATGTCCTTTTTGTCCTCTTCAATTGCATCTTTTAGATGTTTACACCATTGGGGGGCTTTTCCCAACCCATTTACACAATTCTCTTTATTCCATTTATCCTCATCCAACTTAAGATTGTCTTTCTCAAGTTTTAAGGTTGATTTCAAAATTTTCAGTCGGGATTTTGGGCCTGAAATTCCATTTGCCTTGTTTCTGCCCCGATCCGCTTCTTGGATTTCTCCTTTGAGTTGTGCAATTTTTTCCTGGATCCGTGCATTTTCCTTGGCAACTTCCTCGGCGCTCGGGCCGCAAGCGGACAAAACGGCGCAACAGACTGTGACAAGAAGGATTGCTATAATTTTCATGCTGCTCATAGTCATGCTCCTTTTTATGTATTCATTCCCGGACAATGCGTACTGTGAAACAACTTCGACTAACACTTTGTCGATAATTGTCAATCAAATCACTCAGGCTTTCCAAACTGGTGCAAAAACAATCTTTCCCAAGGCGCAAGCCATTGCAAAATCTCTCTTCAAAATATTGCTGATCATAGAAATTGCCTGGCTAGGCATACGAATGTTTATTCAAAAAGCAGGACTGAATGAAATACTTGGTGAATTTATCAAAGTACTTCTTGTTTCAGGACTTATGTACACTATTATTATTAATCAGGAAAAGTGGAGTAATTATATTATACAAGGTTTGAGTACAGCATATGATTCCAGTTTTGGAGGATCTGTAAATGTAACCGCCGAAACGAAAATAATTAACCAATTAATTGATCTGATTAATACCGTATACAAAGCTGGCAGCTGGCTCGATGGAATCGAGAAAATGATTTGCATTATAGTCATGGCAGTCAGTGTCGCCATGCTAACGGTATTTATAGTTTCAATTCTGGTTGAATCATATGTTGTTCTCAATATTGGAGTAATCGTTCTTGGGTTTGGATCTTTGCATTTTACGAGAGAATTCACACTCAATTATTTGAAATACGTTCTTGGAGTGGCTTTTAAACTACTCTCCATGAAGATTCTGTCCACACTGCTGACCAGTGTTTTAGGCGTGTTGGGCACAAATTCATACGAACAGCTCATCGACTACGTCTACACCGTCATTGCCGTAATCATCATCACCGGTCTTTACAAAACCGTGCCCAGCACTGTGGCGGGCCTGGTATCGCACGCGGCAATTTCCAGCGGAGCGGCCGGGGCTGTCATGGCGGCAGGAGCCAGCGCCTTTGCCGGGGCTCGTTTGGGAAGTGGCGGGGCTGGTCAGGCAATATCCGCTGGCGGCGGTTTCCTCGGCTGGTCGGGGCAGAAAGCCTCTTCCACCGGCATGGGCGGAAAAGTTGGCGCTGCCTTGAAAACAGCGGGGGCCATGGGGCAGGCCGCAGGGGTCGGTATGAAAACCGGAGGCGCGATGGCACAGGGGCGAGGGAGCGCCGCGAAAGACGCACTGAGCGGGGGTATGCAAAAGGCTTGGGATGCCCGGAAAACAGGCAAGTCCGGCGGCGGCTCGGGTTCCGGTGAAAACTCAGGGGGAGAAGGCAAATAGATGAACGCTGAAACCAAGATGAAAGACGGCAAGACGCGCGATGTGAACCATTACGTGGCGGGCCGTGAAGCCTGGACCGAGGCCTGGGGGCCTATCGTCGCCAGCCGGGATCTGTGGCGCAAGATGGCGCTGGTCTGCTTGGCTGTGGCTGTTCTCTCCTGTCTGGGAAACCTTATCCAGCTCCGGCAGTCCAAAGTCGTTCCGTACGTGGTCGAAGTGGACAAACTCGGCCAGATGCGCGGGGTGCATCAGGCGAGTCCTTACAAGGACATTCCCGATTCCGTGATCCAGGGCGCTTTGACCAGTTTCGTGGCCAACTGGCGCACCGTCACCGCCGACATCGGCCTGCAGAAGGAATTTCTCCAGAAAGCGAGCTATCAGGTCGCCGGATCCGCGTCTGGAACGCTCCGCGAATGGTTCAGCGAAAACAACCCGTACGAGCGAGGAAAGCAGAATCTTGTCGAGGTCCGGATTCAGGGCGTGCCTTTGGTTATCTCCGGCAATTCCTGGCAGGTGGAATGGTGTGAAGTCATCCGTACGCGCAACGGCATCAAAGAGAGCCAGACTGACTACTCCGCGTCGCTGCAGATCCAGTTCAAAACGCCGGAAACGGAAGCTGAAATCCTAAACAATCCTGCGGGAGTCTACGTCACTTCCATCTCCTGGACCAGGAAATTCAAGCAAGGAAAGGAGTCCTAGAACATGCGTGTTTTTCTCTTCATTTTTGCCGTACTGTTGCTGTTTCCTCTTTCAGCGACGGCTCAACAAGCCGACGATGCGCCGCTGCTACCGAAGAAACAATCAAAAAAGCCGTATGACGGCCCGTTGCAATTCAATGACGTCAGCGTGGGAGATGGCAGCGGTCAATCAGTTGTGACGGCTCCTCCTCCGCCTGTTCCCGATTTCATCAGCAACAAACAGGTCACGTTCACGCCGCAGGAACGGGAAGCCCTGCGTCTGGCCTCCGAGTGGGAGAAGAACGCCATCAGTCCGTTCATCGCGCAGGAAGGAGGCAAGATAGTTTTCGCTTATGGCGCTTCCGTGCCCACGCTCGTATGCGCGCCTTTGCGCATCAGCGATCTTGAATTGCAACGAGGCGAAACGGTCAACGATATCGTTATCGGGGATTCGGCCCGCTGGCATACGGATATCGTCGAGGTCGGATCGGGCGTCACCACGCCGCACGTGATTTTCAAGCCTCTGGACGCGTCGCTTGAAACATCGGTGGTCATCACCACCAACCTCCGGGCCTATCACGTCACCCTCAAGTCCGACCGTTCGAATTTCACGCCTTTCGCGGGTTTTTCCTACCAGAACGAAATTCATACCGGGCTGGCTTCCGCCCGGAAGAAAATCGAACAGAAACAGGAGCATTTCCGCAACGAGGAAGGCGTCGACATTTCCAATCTGGATTTCAGATACGCGGTGGAAGGCAAGCCCCGCTGGAAGCCCGCTCAGGTCTTCAACGATTCGGTGAAAACCTACATCAAAATGCCCGCCAGCGTCGCCCAGGGAGAAATGCCCGTGCTGCTGGTGGAGAACAAAAAAGGACAGGCGTTGGTGAACTACCGCATCAACAACAACACCTTCGTGGTTGATCAATTATTCGAACGGGCCGTGCTCATCGTCGGAGTGGGTTCCGATCAGGAAAAAGTGACCATCGAATGGGAGAAGGGATAATGAAACATTGGATCATCCTGCTTTTTCTGGCCGCTCTCGCTTCCGGATGCGCGAAACCGGGTCCTGGAGCATCCTATAGCGCGTTCGGAAACGAAGCGTTAACAGTTGCCCGGTTTATCGCGGACCGTCTGAGCGGAGAATACCCACCGGCGCGGACCACTCTCTATTTTATGGCCCAGAAAGGGGGAATGGACGAATTCACCGGCCTGCTCGAAGAGGTCTGCATGCACGCGGGCTTCACCGTGGTGCGCGAACCCAAAACGGGTGCGGTCAAGGTGCTCTATGTGCTCGATATGATTCAGGGATCGCAACCACTGCAGGCCTATTTGTACCTTGAAACCGAACAGCTGGCCCTGACGCGCCGGTTCAGCCCGAACGATTTCGCCCTGGCCGCGAACACCACGGAGCTTCTCCATGAGTGACCAGCTGAAGCCAGCCCCGGCTGTGACGCGTTTCTCCAGGCTCACTGTCATTCTTTTTTCCGCATTTGTGGGGGTGATGGGGTTTATCTTAATTGACGGCCTGTTCGAGACTGAAAAGCAGGATAAACCCGTTCAGGAAGTGGTGCAGATCGATCCGCCCAAGATTGAACTGCCTACCAAATTCGGGATTTCCGACCTTCCCGAACCACCAAAAGAGCTTGTGCAGCCCGAAACCGAACCAGAGCCCGAACCGAAGAAAAAAGAGGAACCCCGCGTCTACAACATCGTACGGAAGAAACACACTGAAGAGGAAAAGAAGCGTTACGACGCTGAACAGGTGGAGCTTCGGCGCTACCGGATCGAACGGCAGAAAAAGGCCCTTGAAGCACCGGTAAAGGTGGAGCTCGCCTCGCTGGAGGAACAGGAAGGGCAAACCGGGCAACAGGCCGTGTCTCTCGCGACATCCAGCGCTGCGGGAGCACGAAACAATCTGCTTCAGATGGGATCCGGTTCGACCAACGGTATGATGCATACCAAGGGGACTGGCCAATTATTGCAATCATCCTCAAACGGGACTGGCGAAATAAGCAACAATTTGTCCGCCAGCACGCAAAACCTGGCGCAAAATCTGGCGCAAAGCCTGAGCCCGAAGACCGAAACCGAATACGAGGACCGCAAGGACAAAGAGCAGTTCGGCTCTCGTGCCTCTCAAAATCAATGGACGTCGCAATACAGCCGCGTCGCCGGGTCTCGATACGAGGTCAAAACCGGAACGCTGATCCCGTCCGTGCTGCTTTCCGGAATCAATTCCGACCTCCCCGGCCAGATCACGGCGCAGGTATCCCAACATGTCTGGGACACGGCCACGGGCAGGCATCTGCTGATTCCGCAGGGAACACGCCTGCTCGGGGTCTACGATTCGCGCATCAGCACCGGCCAGCAACGGATCCTGATCGCCTGGAACCGTCTGATCTATCCGGATGGCAGCTCCATGACGCTGGAATCCATGCCCGGAGCTGACCAGATGGGCTACTCCGGATTCAATGACCAGGTGGACAATCATTACTTCCGGATTTTCGGCAACGCGCTGCTCATGGCGCTCATTTCAGGAATTTCCTCGTACTCCATTGATGTGCTCGGCAATACCGATTCCGACGAGACGTCCGTGCAAAGCGAACTGGGCTCGGCTCTCGCCAACCAGCTCGGGCAAGCCGGGCTGGGATTGCTGAACAAGAACCTCAGTATCAGCCCAACTCTGGAAATACGCCCCGGATACCGGTTCAACGTCATAGCGATGAAGGACCTGGTCTTTCAGCAACCATACGAAGGATGGAGATAATACTTATGGGACTGTCACTTGAAGAAAAGCAACACTGGGCCGACGCGCGCGGAATGACTCTCGAAGAATACGAAGAATTCCTCCAGGAAACGCAGGCGCAATTTTGGGAAACCATGGTTGAGGATCCGGACGGCACCGTCGCGCCCGATCCGGATGTGGCCGCGTTCATGGAGCTCGATGCCATCGGACAGGACTTGTCGCCGGACATACTGGCGGAATTCGATAAATCCACCGTGGACGCCCTGATTCATGAGCAGGAAGGGGAGGAGTGATCATGGTTGAAAAGAAACCCTCCCGTTCTCAGCAATACGCGCAGGATTTCGCCGACGAAATCGTCAAGGCAATCCAGGACGGCCGTGCCCCCTGGCAAAAGGAGTGGAAAACAGGACCGATCAAGGCTCCGTTCAATCCCTCCTCGGGTACTGAGTACAAGGGGGCCAACCACGTCGGCCTGATTTTCAAGGGCGGCTACGACGATCCGCGCTGGATGACCTTCAAGCAGGCCACCGAACAGGGGTACCACGTCAAAAAAGGCGAGCGGGCGCAAAGGATCTCCTTTTATTCGCCGTTCCGCAATGAAACCGTGCTCGACGACCAGGGCAAACCCGTTCTTCAAGAGGACGGCACTCCGGAAAAGGCTCTGGTGAACAAGCCTGTTTTCAAGGTCGCTTCGGTATTCAACGCGTCTCAGATTGAAGGCATTCAGGAATATGCGCCTGAGCCCGCAAGCTGGGATCCTGTCGAGCGGGCCGAAGTTATCCTCGCCAATTCCGGCGCGGACATCACGCACAGTCAGCGCGACCGCGCGTTTTACCGCCCGGCCACGGACCGAATCGAACTCCCACCGAAATCGCAGTTTGCAACGCCGGAATCCTATTACGCGACGGCCATTCATGAACTCGCCCACTGGACCAAGCAGCCGGGACGCGTCGAAAGGTCCACCGGCCCCAAGGGTACCGAGGAATACGCCAGAGAGGAACTGCGCGCGGAAATCGCCAGCTGGATGATCAACACGCAACTGGGGCTCGGCCACGATCCGTCCAACCATCTCGCCTATACGGCGGGTTGGGCGAAAGCCATTGAGGACGATCCCAAAGAGATTTTCCGAGCCTGCAGGGACGCGGAAAAGATCAAGGAATTCATCATGGGACTGGAACATGAAAAGGCTGTGGACAAGGACTCCGCACTGCATGCCGAACAACTGGTTGAACAACAAGTCGACCAGCAAGCGGAACAGCAAACTGAACAACCGGTTTCGATTTCGCCTGAAAGAGCTCAGGAGCTCATGCGGACTACCTGGACGAGCAGCCTCGAAAAAGAAGCCACTCCGGAAGAGAACAAGCTTATTCGCGAGATCTGGGACAAACTTCCTGGCGATACGAGCCGGGAAACCGTCTTGAATGGAATTTATCAACGGAGGATCAGCCCTGAAGGCGAGCTTTTGCCTCCAGGACAGATCAACGGTCCCCGCGCCCAGTGGTTGCTGGACTTGAACGATGAAGCCCGGTCTCCCGAGCATTGGTGGCATTACGTTCCCAAGGAGGAACAACAGACGTTGCAGAATCCGGAGGCTGGTTTACGCACCTTGCAGGAAATCGTTTCCAAAGGTCTGACACATGAGAAAGCTGAAGAGAACACGTCGAAAACCGAACAAGCGCCTGAAGCGGCACAAACGCAACAACCGCAAATCGCCACGGAAAAAACCTGGCTGGCCGTGCCCTACAGGCAACGCTACAAGGTCAAACCCCATGGCGCCAAATGGGATCCAGAGAACAAATCCTGGTACGCTCCCGAGGGCACGGATCTGACTCCGCTCAAAGCGTTTCTTCTTGAGCACAATCAACAGCCAATCGCGCAGAACGTCGCTTCGCCCCAGGAAGAATTTGCTCGGGCGTTGCAGGATGCCGGTCTGAATCTTCAGGGCAATCCGCCCGAAATGGACGGCGAACTGCACCGCGTGCCGGTATCCGACGGTAAGCCAGGCAACAAGGATGGCGCGTATATCGGCCACCTGGACGATCTCACGCCCGCCGGATTCATCCAGAATCACCGTGAAGGCACGAAACAGAACTGGCGCTATACCGGCCACGCGCTCAGCGACGATGAAAGAGCCCGACTTCAGGTCGAAGCCGCCCGGAGAAAGACCGAACGCGAGAAGGAACGCGAGGGGCGGTATGCCGAGGCAGCGAGCAGGGCCAGATATATTTACGACCTTTCGAATCCCGCCTCGGGCCTCTATCCGCATCCCTATCTGAACCCCTATCTGAAAGATAAAAAAGTACTCGCGAGCGAGGATCTCCGTATCTCGAGTACGGGCGATCTGGTCATTCCGGCCCGGAACATTGAGGGCGAACTCCAGACTTTGCAGTTCATCAGTCCGGAGGGAGAAAAACGGTTTCTGCCCGGCGGTCGGAAAAGCGGTTCCTTTCTGGTTCTCGGCAATCTTGAGCTGTCGGAATCGAAGCACATTCTTCTGGCCGAAGGCTACGCCACTGCGGCCACAGTAAACGCCGCCATGGTCATGCCCGCAGTCGTATGTTTCGACGCGGGCAATCTCGAAGCAGTGGCAAAGGCCCTGCACGAAAAATATCCGGACAAGGAGATTGTGATCTGCGCGGATAACGACGCCGCAAAAGAACACAACGTGGGGCTTGAAAAGGCCTTGAAAGCGGCCGCCGCTGTGGGTGGGTGCGTAGTAGCTCCCTCATTCGACTGCGCGGGCAAAGGCACGGATTTCAACGATCTGGCCGCGACTTCCGGATTGTCCGCCGTCACGAACCAGATCCTGGGCGGGCTGCGCCGTGAAAAAGAGGCCGACGCCGGTCTCGAACTGTAATGGAGGACGCCATGAAACGTATCCCTTTGCTTTTTATACTCCTTCTGCTTCCGGTTTCCGCGTTCGCGGAGTCCGCAGGCCCGGTAAGCCCGTCTTTGGAAACGGCCGAGGCCAGTCGGCGGATACTGCTGTTTCCGATTGCCGGGTTGTCGGATTCCCTGAAGCCAGACTCCGTTAATCCGCCTTTGGAGAAAACGACTGAGGCCTGGCAAGAGAGCGATGATCCGCAAGTGAAGGTTATCCGAAAAGAACTCCGCGACACATTCCAGCTGCACCCCGGATCTCTGCGCAAGCAGTTGAGTGATTGGGCCGTGCTCAACGGCTATCAGCTCCAATGGAAGGGCGACTATGACATCATCGTCGACACGGAAAGTTCCTTCGACGGCACGCTCATCGACGCAGTCAACGTGGTCGTCAAATCCCTCCGGGATACCGGAACCGCGATATCCGCGACCATCTACAACCGAAGCAAAGTCATTGTGATTCGAGGTGACCTGTAATGCGTACGCTCCTCCATTGTATTCTGCTGTCTTCGTTGCTGCTCGCGCTCTTCGGGTGCGCGGGTTTCCCTGCCACCAGAGACGCCGTGGAGCGTCAGGCTAAAAAGATCGAGCAAGTCGAAAAGCAGCGTAAGGAAACCTTCGCGCGGGACAGGGAGCCGGTCAAAGTCCTGGACGACGGCTACTACATCAGCGGCGGCACACGGGTTCCCATTTCCGAATACGCGCGGCTTCCGAAGCTGTTCGAACGCAAGATCACCCTGATCAAAAAAGAAGCCATGACCCTCGAGGAAATCGCCTCTGTAGTCACCAAGGAGTTCGGCGTTCCCGTACGCATCGCCACGCACCAGTCACAAGGCAACGCGCAGCTAATCAACGCCATGCTCGTTGATTTCAATGATGTCCCGCTGAAGGTCTTTCTGGACGGTGTTGCAGCCAATTTTTCCGTGTCCTGGGACTGGCTGGAAAAGCAAGGCGTGATCCAGTTCTATAAAATGAAAACCAGGACCTTCACCGTCGCGGCCAGCATCGGAAAGGTCGATGTCAGCAGCTCCATTTCCAATACCTCGGATTCGGGAAGCGGTTCGACCTCCGGCGAGGAGGTTTCAAAGCAATCCTCGTCGGGCGAACAGGAAACCACCCTGAAAGCGACCTATACGACCTGGGATGAAATCAAGGAAAACATCGCCTCGATGCTCTCCAAGAACGGCCGCGTGGTTTACTCGCAAGGGGCTGGTACGGTCACTGTCACTGATTATCCAAGCGTGCTGACCACGGTGGAAACATTCATCGACCAGCTCAATGAAAATCTGATGCGCCAGGTGGCCATCAGCGTGAAAGTCTACGCCCTGCAGACCGACAATGACAAGGAACACAGCTTCGATATCAACGCCGTGTTCAATGATCTGAAGGTCAATCTGGTCACGGACGGTGCCGCCGCTCTTTCTGAACTGTCCGGAATGGGCTCGCTCACGGCGACGATCATCGACTACAATTCCAAACTGGATAATTCGTCCGCTGTTCTCAAAACGTTGCGTACCGTTGGAGACGTGTCGCTGATCACCTCGGGCAGCGCCGTCACGCTCAACAACCAGCCGTCTCCAATTCAGGTGGTGACGGAAGAATCCTATCTGGCCGAAGTCAGCAACACGTCCACCACGGACGTGGGCACGACCGCCGAACTGACGCCGGGCAAGGTCACCACCGGCTTCACCATGCTCTGCATCCCGCACATCATTGATTCGAAAACTGTGATTCTCCAATATTCGCTTTGCTTGTCCGATCTGGAAAGCCTTGATGACATCAGTTCGGGCGGACAGACCATCCAGGTGCCCACGGTTTCAACCCGGTCCGTAATGCAGCGCGTACGTATGCCGCTTGGCTCGACGCTGATTCTCGCGGGCTACGAGCGCCAGCAGGATTCTTATCAGGAATCAGGCGGTCTGTTCGGTTGGGGCCGTCGCGGCGGGCACAACAACGAACTGGTCGTCATCGCCATCGAAGTAAACTCCCTCGGGTAACGCCATGAAAGCCACGCATATTGAAATAGCGGGACGGCGTTACGCGGCCGGGCTTTGGTGGCACCCCGTGGACAAGAGCGGAAAGCAACGCGCCCTGGCCAGGGATCTGGCGAAAGAGGATTCCGAATTGAACGCCATGGCCGTGCTCACGAATCCGCCCCAGGTTGGTGTAGCGGCCATCGAACCCGAGCGGGGGAAAAAGCACCTCCCGAAAGTGTTTTCCCTGGCCGGGGCCGTGAAAAACGCCCTGGAAGCGGTTTCCGGCGGCGGAAACATTTCCGCCAATCTTAGCATGCCGCTTCCTGGCAAACCGAATCAGAGCTGGTGCCTGTGCGTATCGGACGGCGTTATCCTGCCGGAAGGAGACTTTGTCGGAACGGAAGAGGAATGCGAACGTGTTTTTCTTCAGAACGAAGAGGAAAATTCGGGGATTGAATGGACCCAACGGTTCGAAGCGGACTCCGAAACGGAAGCGTACGCATTTCTGGAAAAACTGTTTGCGGAAACAGTACCCAAAAACATTCCGAAGATTCAGCGCATCGAGCGTCCGCCCTATCTTCTCTACACGGCGTTGGTGTTGGTTGTACTGCTTATCGCCGGATACTTTGGATTCAAGCTGTACAGGGATCTGAAGAACCAGGCCTATTTACAGGAGCTGCGTGAGCGGGCCAATAAACACAAAAAAGGTCCGGTCAGATCCAATCTGGACAACTGGACGCCGCCTGATCCGTACAAGCTGTTTCCCCGCGTCTGGAACAACGAACCCGCGTCCAACGCCGTATTGTCCCAATGCTACGACGCCGCCTCCAAATTGACCTTGTCCAATTCCGGCTGGGAGATCCACCAGCTGCGTTGCAAAGATTCGGGAATGGAAGTGAGTTACAGAATAACTTCCTATGGTTCCTATCTGTCGTTACCGGCTGGAGCGCGTCAGCAACCCGACAAGGCCAAACTCCAGTTTTCGTTCCGCGATTATCCGTTCAAATTGCCCGTACGGACTCCCGAGATTGATCTCGAAGGCATCTCGAAGACCATCGGCACGATCTATGAGATCGCCAAGAAGTATAACGCCAAAGTTAAAGTAAAACTTAAAAAACAGGCGACGAAAGCCATCAAAGGCCCCAAAGGGCCGGTAACAGTCCGCGCTCCATACCGGGAAGGCGTATTTCAGATCAGCAAGATTGGCCTGCCCGCCTGCTTCATGCGTTCGGGATTCGGATTGAACGCCGAAATCCTTCCCGGAATCGTTATTTCAAGCGTCGATTACGATGCCAAAAATCATGAATGGTCAATCGGAGGGGAATACTATGCCGCGTTGCAGTAGATATGCATTCTTTTTGCTGTGTTTTTGCCTGTTCGCTTCGGTCGCGCAAGCCCAGTCCCGGCCTGCCGGTACCGGCGTCGGCACCGTCGTCGGCACCGTCGACCAGCTGGACGCGATCAAGTCGCAGAACACGCTGCTGGAAGCGCAGGTTTCCAACATGAAACTGCAGAAAGAGTTGAAGCTGGAAAAAGGATCCGGCAGCACGCCCGATCCCGGTCCGGTTTCCCTTCCCGGCCTGGGATTTGGGTTCAGCGAACCAGCTGTCGTTTCGATCATCGGCATCAGCGGACGGCCCACAAAAGCGACCATCCGTCTGCCCAACGGCCATACCCTCGGCGTGCTGCTCGGGGACAAAGTCCCCGGCACGCCCTACACGGTCAGTTCCATCACTGGCAAAGGCGTCCAGGTCAGGGCTCTCGAAGAGGAGGCGTCGGAGCCCCAGTATCTGCCTTTTATCGGCAGTGTCGCGCCCGGTTCTCAGAAAAACGATTCCATGCCCATCGTTCCGGTGATTAAAGCCGGTCCGGATTCCACTTCCGGCCAACTGAAAAAATGAGGTCCGCCATGACTGCCATCACTCCGGCAGAGCCGGTATCCGATATTCCGCAGCCGCCAACGCCGCTCGCGGACAAAGTGTTCGTCAAATACGATTCCGGGCGTCCGTCGCTATGCGTCATCGAATCGCTCCAAGGCAACAGCCATAGCGGCGATTCCTCCCATTTGAGAAGCTACCAGTCCCGCCTCCGGCGCATTCTGGGCGAAATTCCCGTATGCTTTCTCGATCCCGAGGAATTCTCCAAAGCCCGCCAGGATAGCCGGTCATGGGACAACACCGCGTTTGACGACGTGGATACGGAAAAACTCGCCATGGACCTCTTGCGCCAGGCCGTACGGCACAATGCCAGCGATATCCATATCCGGGTCTACACGGAATCGCACGCCAGCCTGTTTTTCCGCCAGCAAGGCGATATGACCTTCATCGGAAAGCGCAACAGCGACGATGCCGACAGGTTGTGCAACGCCTTGTTCGCCTCTTTGGGCGAACAACAGAGCGAGACGACTTTTTCCGGCTACAACCGGATGCGCGCGCGTATCTCCAACAGAAAGATCCTGCCGAAAGAACTCGCTTCGATCCGGATTGAATCCGGCCCCATCGCGGGCGGCTATCATATGGTCATGCGGCTTCTGTATACGCAGACGCAGGAAGTCTCGGGCTCGCTGAACGACCGGCTGACAGTGCTCGGATATCATCCAGAACATATCGCGGACCTCGTCAGGGCCTTTTCCAAGCCCACCGGCATCAGCATTTTTTCCGGTGCCACCGGATCCGGAAAATCCACCACGCTCAAGGCGGTTATGGAATGCAAGCACGCTGAGCTTCCCGAATTGAACTTCCTCACGGTGGAAGATCCGCCGGAATATCTGATCGAAGGCGCGGTCCAGATTCGCGCGGCCGTCTCCGAAGCGGAAAAACGCGGAGATGAGGCGAATTTCGCGGCCGCCATTGTCCACGCCATGCGGGCAGATCCCGACGTGATCATGATCGGTGAAATCCGGGATGGCGAATCCGGCATGGGCGCGATCCGCGCGGCCATGACCGGGCATCAGGTGTTGACCACGATTCACGCCAACCGGGTGTACGCCACGCTCTCGCGTCTGCGCGATTTGCTCGGGTCGACCAGCCAGAAGACCGATCCGGACACCTATCTTTGCGATCCGTCAATCATGTCCTGCCTCGTTTATCAGGCGCTCATCAAGACCCTTTGCCCGAACTGCAAGGTTTCCGCCCCGGAAGTCAAGGACGCGTTGTCCCCGGATCTGATCAGTCGTCTTGAACTGGCCGGTCTCAGCCTGCGGGACAATCCCGATATCGCTTTTCGCGGGCCGAATCCTGATTCGCGTTGCCCCGTCTGCGAGGGCAGCGGCTATTCCGGCAGACAGGTCGTCGCGGAAACTTGCGTGATCGACAAAAAGCTTCTGGAATCCTTCCGCAAAAGAGGTACCGCCGGTTTCGAGCAGGAATGGCGTTCGCGCAAGCCCCTGGACATTCAGCTGCACGCTTTGGACAAAATCAGGCGCGGCCTCATGGATCCGCGCGATGTGGAAACGCGGATCGGTCCGCTCATTCTGGAAGGGGTGCAAAACGAACAGACGAATCCTCACAGATCCGGGCGGCGTGGCAACACGGACCGGAACACGTGCCCCGGAAGGAAATCGAAATGATTAGCAAGTTGCGAGAGCTTTTCGCTCCGGATTCCGGGTTTGTGGTCGGATTTGCGAAAAAGGTATTTTCAGGATCGGGCAAGACCAGGAAAAAATTATACCGGAAGCTGGCCAGACTCATGGAGCATGACGTTTCGCTGCTCCAGGCAGTCAGCAACCTGAAGAGCAGGGCGCTCAAGCGTGGCGCTACGGATTTCGAAGCCATTGTTCTGGCTCAGATTGAACGGCGTCTGCGCGAAGGTTTACAGGCCGGGCAGGCCTTCGAACCCTTCGTGCCCATTAACGAAGGCGTGGTTCTGCAATCCTATGATTCGAATTTCATTCAGGGGCTGCTGGATTGCGCCCAGTCCATTGAAGACAACCAGAAAATCAAATCCTGCATCGTTTCCGCCACGGCCGCGCCGGGGTTCTATCTGGCTCTGTTGCTGGTGGTGATGTACATCTACGGCAACGTCGTCATTCCGAAGATCGCCTACGCCTTGCCCATGGAGCATTGGACCGGCCTGCTGAAAGGGCTGGCCTGGCTGTCCCTGTTCGTTACCTCATCCTGGTTCTGGGTATTCGTCGGGGGCCTCGTTTGCTTTATCGCGCTGTTTTTCTGGGCGCTGCCGCGTTTCACCGGCCCGGTTCGCGCTTTTTTCGACAGATTCCCGCCGTTTTCCCTGTACCGCATCCTTGTCGGAGCCCGGACCCTTCAGGCCCTTGCGAGCCTGATGTCCTCCGGCCGTTCCGTTCCCCAAGCCCTGGAACGGTTGCAGCGTCTTTCGAGACGTTCGCCCTGGCTTCTGGAACGCCTCAACGCCACTTTGTTTCATCTGCGTTCCGGCGAACAGCTGGGGGAGGCCTTTCAAAAGACCAGACTGCACTTTCCCGACCCGGAGCTCATCCAGGATCTGATTGTCTACGCGATGCTGGATAAATTCGACAAGACACTGATCGCGATCGCGCGGACCTGGACGGATGAAAGCATTGTCCAGGTCACGGCGACTTCAAAGGTGCTGAACAATGTGCTGCTGATTTTTGTCGGCAGTTTCATCGCCTTCATGACAATGGGCATAATGGGAATAGGCGCGAAAATTCAGGAATTCGTTAACGCTGCACAAATTATGTAACTGACAGGAGAAACAAATGAAAAGACGCAATACGCAACGCGGCATGACGATGATCGAAATGATCATCTACATGTGCATCTCCGGAATCGTGATCGGAATGGTCATTTTGTATTTCGGAGACATGTTGACCAGCACCGACGTGCAAGCCTCGCAAAAGAACATTCTGACTCTGCGTATTCAGATTGCCGAAGCGTATCAGGCGGAACCAGACTACAGCGCCTTGAGTACGGAAAACGCCGTCAATCTGTCTCTTATTCCGTCTTCCATGCTCAAAGGTTCGGACGTGCACAACGCGTTTGGTGGAGATGTAACCATCGAGCCCAATAGCGACCCGCGCTATTTCGACATTTCCATCGACGGTGTTCCGGGAGACGCCTGCTCAAAGATGGCTTTGCTCTCCCGTGGCGAATGGGAGGCGGTAACCGTCAACGGCACGGACGTTTCACAGCTCGCCTCCGAAACCGTCACAAGTACCGTGGCCAGCGCCTGCACCGAAGACACCAACACCATCGTGTACACGGCCAAATAAATGATCGCGAACTCGGTCCTTGTCTTCATTGCCGCCGTGTTGCTCTGCATCTTCAATCCGTTTTCGGGGGATATGAGCGTAACGCCACGGGAAGATACCATCGCGGCCAATTACATTACGTATCGCAAGGCCGTCATTGCCTACCTCGAAGATCATACCGCGTTTGTGGGGGAAGCGGACATGTCGGACTTGTCCCTTCCCTCCGGATACGCGGAACTCGAAACGTGGCGTAATTACATAGATGCCACAGCCATCTATGTTTACGGTCCCTATAATCCCGGCGTGCTGCTGGAAATCGCCGAACGTCTGGACGGTACGCGGTTGTTCGGACTGAGCAACTCCGGAAATCTCGTATCTCCTCTTTATGGAACTGTGGAATCCTTGCCCTCCTGGTGTGAGGATTCCGTGATAATTTCAATGGTGAGAAGATGAAACGAAACGGCTTCACAATCATCGAGATGATTGCCGTCCTGCTGGTGATGGGCTTTCTGTCCATGTTTTTCGCCCAATACATGAGCATGGGGGCCACACAGCTCAGCAAGCAGGCGGCGGCGAAACAGCTCGTTCAAGTCGCAGACGCGGCGACTTTGTACATCGCCGACAATTACGACGCGCTGCAGAACACTGCCACTGACACTTCCGCCGCAGTGGTAAATCTCTCCGACATCATTTCCGGGGGATATCTGCCGGAATCATTCGGAAAGAATCCCTGGAAACAGACGTACGTCCTCTATGTGCTCGAACCCACGGGCAAGAATCTGGAAGGTCTGGTGCTCACCTCCGGCGGCATGCCCACTGACGACGAGTTTGAAAACCTCGTCATTCCGTCCACGGCAGCGCTGGCCGGTTCGGTCGCCGGTTACGTTCCTACCGGCCTGATTTCCGGTCAATCCTCCAGCGTGATCAAGGGCGCGTTCGGGGGGTGGAAGCTGGATATTTCGGGTACGGACATTACCAATCCGGGGGCCGGACATCTAGCCGCGTATCTTCCGTTCAGCCATAACGCCGCCACCAGCGACTATCTCTATCGTTCGTCCGTGCCGCTGCATCCGGAGCTGAACCAGATGTGGACCACCCTCGACATGTACGGCAACGATATCGAGATGGGCGACGGCTCTTCCGTGGGCAATGTCGGAGGAGGGGACAACGAAGGCGTAAGGAGTCTCAATTTTGAAGATACGGATTATGACGATTTTTCCTGTGACAATTCTGACGATGAGGAAGGACGTATTTTCTGGGATGACGCCAATGATAAAATTTACATTTGCGAGGATGGAGCGAAAAGAACAATCCAGACCTCTTACACCTCGGCGTACATAAAAGACATTTCTCTCGTCACCACGGGTGATTCCGTTGCCAAGCCCGATTGTCCGGACGATTTAACGGACAAACAGATTTTTCTTTATCCCGCTTCTTTCGCGGCCAATACCACCGGCCGCTATCTCAAAGGCGTGCAGGTCTGGGCCGATTCCATTTCTTCGGCCTACTGGCGCGTCAACATGCAGATCATGACGGACCAGGGGTGGGTCACGCCCTCCACTCAGTACGGCAAGATGGTTGTCGTTACAAAATGCAGTCCCTGACCATACCAAAGGAGTTTTTGTATGTTCCGCAAATTTTCACTTTCGACTCTGATCCTGTTGCTGGCCCTGGCCGCTTTCACTTCATTCGCTTACGCGGGCGATTCGGAAGACGCTGATGGAATGGAAAAAACGGAACAAGGCGACGTGCATACGCACGGAGGCGACATTGATCTCGAGCAAGGCGACATAGAAGACGCGAAAAACACCACGAGCACCTATGTCTGGTCGGACACGGTCACGGCGACCGGCGTTGTCAAAGGTCCCAGAGTTCAGGCCAATCAACTGACCTCCAACGGGGACTCAACGATCAAAGTGTACAACGGTGTAGATGGCCAGGGCAACCAGATATCGAATGTGAATTCGGTTCAGGTGACGAACGCCGTCCCGGCCGGGAACAACTATCTCGCGTCTAAATATTACGTCGACCAGCTCCATGTGCAATCCGAGTATCTGTACGGTGGAGGACATACGTTGACGGATTGCTTCAATGCCAACGGTTATCCCGAAGGCTATAATGGTGCCATATTATGCAACATTGCCGGTTCTTCCTGTCCTTCCGGCTGGTCCGCGTATCCGGGCAATCCGAACATCACCGATCCGGCAAAATGCAACTTATATGGTACCGACAACCCGGAATTTTGGTGCACAACGGAAAGCCATTCCCGTTTGAAAAGCGGCGTAACTGAAGAATGCTCCGGGAAAAACGTTGATCACTGCTATTCCAGAGTCGTTGGTGTGGGGTGTTACTGATGGAAACACCCGCCTATGGCCTTGGTTCGGCCCGGAAAAGATCCTGGCGCTTGCTGGCGCTTCTGATCGTACCGCTTTGGGGACTGTTCTGCCTTTCCTGGTGCACGCAGCACCTTGCGCAATTCTACGGCCATCCAACGCAATTCGGTTTTGCCGTGTCCGGTTGGTACGCGCCCTGGGAATGCCTTGTCTGGCTCCGCAAATGGCCGCAGCTGGAAACGGGGGACATCACGGACAAGGCGCAAATGCTTTTCGTTTTTCCTCTGGGTGCGCTGCTGCTTGTTTCCATAGCTTTTTCGCACAAGCTCAAGGGCAAGGATGATGTTCACGGCTCGGCCCATTGGGCGAAGCGTGAGGATATCGAACGGGCCGGACTTCTGGGGAGCCAGGGCGTCTACGTGGGCGGCTGGATGGAAAAGCGCGAACAGCGCCATCTCAAGCACAACGGTCCGGAGCACGTTTTGGTTTTCGCGCCCACGCGTTCGGGCAAGGGCGTCGGCCTGGTTATTCCGACCCTGCTCGAATGGCTGCACAGCACGCTTGTGCTGGATATCAAGGGCGAGAACTGGGACAAGACCGCCGGATACCGTAAAAGCCTCGGCCACAAGGTTTTGCGTTTCGAACCCACGGACGCGAGCGGTCAATCGGTCCGCTTCAATCCGCTGGCGGAAGTCCGGATGCAATCCCTGCACGCCATAGCCGACGTGCAGAACATCTGCACCATGATCATGGATCCGGACGGCAAGGGCCTCCGCGATTACTTCGATAAAGCCGGTTACGCCTTTCTCGTGGGCGTCACGCTGCACGTCATGGTCGTTTCCAGGGCGAACGAAGAAACGGCCACACCGGCTACACTGACCGACGTGGTGAACTTCATTACCCGTGACAGATCGGAAGGCCAAAATGCCACCCCGGCGAATTTGCTGGCCCAGGACAGCGCAGGGGTGAAAAACATGTTTGTCGAGATTCTGAACACGGATCATGAGCAGTTGTTGCAGGAACAGGGCCTGGAAGAGGAAGTCGCCCGATTCATGAAAACCGCGATTCATTCCTCGGCGTCGGAATGCAAGGCCAAAGCCGACCGCGAATTGTCCGGCGTCATTTCCAGCGCCATGGCCAACCTGTCCCTGTACCGCGATCCCATTGTTTCCAGGAACACGGCGGAAAGCGATTTCCGTATCAGTGATCTCATGCATCTTGATCAACCCGTGGATCTGTACTTTGTGGTTCCGCCCTCGGATCTGGACCGCATGAAACCTTTGATGCGGTTGTTCTTCAACATCGCTTTGCGCCGTTTGACGGAATCAATGGATTCCTCGAGTCCCAGTTACAAGCATCGCCTGTTGCTGATGCTGGATGAGTTCACCTCTCTGGGACGTCTGGAAATCATGCAAAAGGCCCTGGCGTTCATCGCCGGATACGGGCTCAAGGCCTATATCATCGTCCAGGATATGACGCAATTACAGGAAGCCTATTCGAAAGAAGAGGCCATCACCTCCAACTGTCATATCCGGATCGCGTACGCGCCCAACAAGGTGGAAACCGCGAATCTGCTTTCCTCCATGACCGGCAAGACAACGGTCGTGCACCAGAAAACATCCCTGTCGGGCAAGCGGTCCGGACGGATGTCCAACGCGTCGGTCAGCGTCAGTGAAGTGGCCAGGCCGTTGCTCACACCTGACGAATGCATGCGCCTGCCGGGCATCAAAAAGAACACCAAAGGACAGGCCGTGGAAGGCGGCGACATGCTGATTTTTCCCGCCGGATCAGCTCCGGTCTACGGCAGGCAGATTCTCTATTTTCTGGATCCCGAGTTGAAAAAACGTTCCGAGATCCCGCCTCCGGACAAGGAGCCTCAAAAAGGCCCGACTTTGGCGGAACGTATGAACGATAAACTGAAGGAACAAGCGCATGCGAAGGTATCGTAAATACGTCGCGTACGCATTGCTGGCGCTGGTTCTGTTGTCCTTTGCGGGGTTTTACATCCACCGCAATCTGGTGGTGAATCTCACGTCGTCACTGCCGCGCGGGATTTACAAATACGCGGACCATGTTCCCGCCAAGGGCGTGTACGTGGTGTTCGACCTGCCGGAAGATTCTCCCGCGCACCGTCTGGCCGAGAAACGCGGATATGTGAAGCTGGGACGAAAGCTTCAGAAACGGATCGCGGCCATGCCCGGCGAGTCCTACACGCTGCCGCATGCCTGCGAACGGGATTCCAGAGGCAGGCCGATACGGCGCTATGAGCCGGTGCAGGGCGTGGTGCCGCCCGGAATGGCCATGGTGCTCGGCCAGACTCCTAAGAGTTTCGATTCCCGCTATTTCGGGCCGGTGCCACTTGAACTTCTGCGGGTCGTCCTGCCCGTGTTTTTAATCGATAAGGAGATGACCAGATGAGACTGTTCATTGCTGAAAAACCCAGCCTTGGCCGGGCCATCGCCGACGGTCTGGGCGGCGGCGAGAAAAGGGACGGCTACATTCAATGCGCCAACGGCGACGCGGTGACCTGGTGTTTCGGCCACCTGCTCGAACTGGTGAGTCCGGAGGAATACTCACGCGAATGGGCGAACTGGAGCAAAGACGTTCTGCCCATGCTGCCGAAGAAATGGCGCAAGGAACCGCGCAAAGACAACGGCGTGTCCAAGCAGCTCAAAACCATCGGCAGGCTTCTGAAGGAATGCTCCGAAGCCGTCAACGCGGGCGATCCGGACCGGGAAGGGCAGTTGATCGTCGATGAGGTTCTCGAACATCATAACTACACAGGCCCCTGTCTGCGCATCTGGCTTGCCGCCCTGGATGCGAAAAGCGTTGCCAGGGCCTTGGCCAGTCTGGAAAACAACGCCAAATACAAGTCGCTGAAAAAAGCCGCCTTGGCCCGGTCCATGGCCGATTGGCTTTACGGCATGAACACCACGCGGGCGTTGACCATCGTGGGTCGCGATATCGGCGTTCAGGGTGTGCTTTCCGGCGGACGCGTGCAGACCGCAACGCTGGCGCTCATCGGAACGCGCTGCAAGGACATCGCGAACTTCAAGCCTCAGGATTATTTCGTGCTGGAAGCCCAACTCAGGCATCAAAACGGCCCGTTCAAGGTCCGTTGGACGCCCGAGGAAGGCCTGCTCACGGACAAGGCGCTTGCGGCTCGCATGGCGCAATCCATTGCCGGACAAACCGGCAGGATCGCCAAAATTACTATCGAAGAAAAGAACCAGGCCGCGCCCCTGCCGCATTGTTTGTCTTCCCTGCAGGCGGATGCGAACAGACTCTACGGCCTGAGCGCCAAACAGACCCTGGACATCGCGCAAAAGCTCTACGAGGGGAAACTCGTCACCTATCCCCGTTCCGATTGCCGTTATCTGCCCGAGGAGCAATTCGGCGAGGCCATCGCCATTCTGGGTAGTCTCCACGCCGTGGTTCCCTCGGTCGAACGGGCCGACCCGGCCATTAAAAACAAGGCCTGGAACACGGCCAAAGTCACCGCGCATCACGCAATTATTCCCACGGGCGAATCCGCCAGAAGTCTCGATAAGGACGAGGCCCGGATTTTTGAACTGATTTGCAACGGCTATGTCCGCCAGTTTTTTCAGCCCTTGCGTTATGAAGCGCGGCAAATCCTTGTCGAGCTTCCGTCCGAAAGCGGCGCTTCCCAGCCAACGCGTACGTGGAAAGCCACGGGCAGGCGCGTCATCGATCCGGGCTGGACCGTTGTCGGGCAAAACGGACAGCACACCGAACCAGACGAAAAACATGATGCCGAGGAGGAACAAATCTTCCCGGACATGAACGAGGGGGACTCGGCCGAATGTGTCCGAGCTGAAGCCAGGCCCGGCAAGACAAAGCCGCCCGCGCGGTTCAGCGAAGGAAGCCT
>CAXXHY010000031.1:0-63015 GCA_963667575.2 Desulfovibrionaceae bacterium
GTAGTTTTCCACGTCAATTTGCAACGGCAACTGGGCAAACAGATCTTTTGCCGCCTGACTGTCATTGAGTTCAAAAATTATGGTATTTCCGTCCGCATTCACGGTCATTCGCATGACTGCCTCCTTTTTCGATTCATTCGCTTCCAATTTTTCAATAACGGCATTGCCAGACATCGCTGCGATCTCATCAATACCGCTCAGTCCGACGCCAAGCCGATGCATCTCATCGCCTGCGTAAAAATCCTTATAAAGCATGAACACATCGCCCCAAGGGGCATAGTAGCTCAATGCACCTTTTTTACCGTCGTGATATGCTTCCTCAGCTCTGACATTCAATTTTTTCGGAGGGTAAAACATCAACTGTGCATCTCTGAAATTTTCAAGATCCAGCTTCAGTGGCAATTGATCGTACAATTCTCTGGCTCCCTCAGTGTCATACAACTGAAATGTAGCCGTATGCCCCTGAGAAGTTATCCGCACCTTCATCCCGGATAGCTTGAGGCTGTGTTCAGAGGCCTCAACACTGCCGATACGAAATACAATCGATGAAAGCATGATGCTTCCTAATATCAGCAAAAAAATAAATCGATTCATATAGATATCCATCTGATTATCCTCTTCGAAAGAACGGTTGAAACAGTGCTCGTTGCAATCGGGCAGAGGAAAATCCCCTCTGCCCGACTGCGTCACCATACCTGTTTTGCCCCTTGCAAAAACATCAGTTGTTGCGTTTGGCCAGCACTCCGGCAAGAACCTTTTTGGCGATTGCGGCTCTGCCCGGCATCAACCTGCTCATCGAGCACCACAATAAACGCGTTGGCCTGATCTTCCGTCATGCCGGTATTCATTGCAGCTCCGAGATGAAAACCCAGCTGACTGCTGGTGCCGGTCATATTGGCCAGAGCCGCAATAGTCGCCAGTTCGCGTTCCTCGTGCGTAAGGACATCGCGTGCGAAGATATCCGCAAACAAATGCTCTTTCAAAAAAGTATCCATGATGGGCGAAAACTTCTGCCATTCGGCGCCCGAAATATCTTTCTTGAGCCCGGCGAGTTTTGCCCTTGTTTCAGCCCCGTATTTATCCTTATCGAAGTCCGCAGGGAGAGGACTGGCCTCTTTGCCTTGCTTGTCTTCGATGCCTTTGGCCTTCCTGTCTTTCACCACGGCCATGAACGTCCCCATGGCATTGAGGCTGCGAGGAAAACCCGTATAGGCGTAGAGCTGGACCAGAATTTCCTTGATCTCATTGATGGTCAGCCCCGCGTCCAGGCCCTGATTCAGGGCGGACTGGAGTTTGTCCAGATCACCACTTGCGGTAAAGGCCGCTATGGTCACAATGTTCTGCTGCCGCGGATTCAACGCTTTCGCAGTATTCGAATCAGTTGCCTCAGCCAGGGGTGCCAGTCCCAAAATCAAAAGAAGTATCGCGATCAAACTTGCTGCCAGTGTTCTCTGCATATCCGTCCTCCTATCGTTGCGCGTATTGTTCGTCAGTTACCTTTTCCTTCCAGATAACGGCCTTGCCGTCCTTGTTCCCTGTAATGACCAGATGCGTCATGGGTGCGTCGGGGGTCGCTCCATGCCAGTGATCTACGCCGACCGGACACCAGACGGTTTCCCCTTCCTTGAATTCGATAACCTTTCCATCACGCGTTCCCGTCAAAGCCACCCCGGACGTAACGATCATGTGCTGACCGGCCGGATGCATATGCCATGCGGTTCTGGCTCCGGGCTGAAAGGTCACGTACGCGCCGGAAAAAGCGATTGAGTCGTTGTCGGGGAACAGCATGTCCACCTGAACATCCCCGGTAAAATACTCTTCTGGCCCCTTGAATGATTTCTGAGACCCGGCCGGGTACAGGATCTGGGACTGCTGCGGTTGATCCGCATAGGCTGCGGAGACGAAAAGAGTCAGAATAACCGTTATTATAGTCAAATATTTCATTTTTTACTCCTTACATTGCAATGCGTCGTATTCTTCATCAGATACGGGTTCCAACCATTCGTTGGAGCTGCCTTCTGCCGGTACGGCAACTGCCACATGAGCAAACCAGCTGTCTTTGGCTGCTCCATGCCAATGTTTTGTTTCCGGCGGAATATGGACCACATCGCCTGCACCAAGTTCCTGAGCCGGCATTCCTTCTTCCTGGTACCACCCGCGCCCTGCCGTCACCAAAAGGATCTGGCCGCCCTTGTGATGAATATGCCAAAAATTCCGACAACCTGGTTCGAAAGTTACATTGCTGATGACCACTCCTTCCGAGGAAAGTCTGTGCACATAGCTTGTTCCGGTAAAATACCTTGCGTAAGCCTCGTTCTTACCACCCATGGGAAAAAATCACCTCAGTCTCAAAAATATCGTTCATTGCTGAAACTCCAAAACGTCTGCGTGAGCTGGTCTAAAAATATTTCCTCACAGAGATGCCGACATACAAAAGCAGCAGCCGGCAATGCGAAAAATCTTCCAGTCTCACTTTCAAGAATACTACCGTTCCTTACTGAAAAATGAGTAGATAAATTCTCCACAGTTGTTGCCTGATCCTCTAAAAAGCAATGGGAGTTGTTGTTTTCATTCTTCAGCGTCTGATAACTGTACGGAAAGATCGAAAGAAAACAGAGATTCGAAACAACGCACGCACCGATGCTCCCTGCCTGGCTTGCCGCTATTCATAATCAACAACGAATGGAGAGATACATCCTATGCGGAGGACCAACATGTTGTTAATCCTGTTGCTCATAGTCGTCTGTCTGGCGACCACAGCCTGTGTGATCCTGCAACAACCCAGGTTTGGAAAAGCCCCCGAAGGGGAACGGCTGAAAAAAATAGAGGAGTCCCCCAACTATCAAAACGGCGCGTTCAAGAACTTGATCCCAACAGAGACTCTGGCCAAAGGACAAAGCACGTTCAAAATCCTCGTGAACAACCTGTTTTCCAGTCATGAACGACTGCGTCCGGAAGAGCCTCTGCCCACGGTCAAAACAAGGCTTACCGGCTCCGGAGCCATCGACCCCAGCCAGGACCTGCTTATCTGGCTCGGCCATTCGTCGTACTTCATCCAGTTGGGAGGCAAAAGAATTCTGGTGGATCCTGTTTTCAGCGACCACGGGGGGCCCTTCTGGTTCATCAACAAGACTTTCCCCGGTACGGACATCTATTCCGCGGAAGATATGCCGAAAATCGATTGCCTGCTCATCTCGCATGACCATTGGGATCATCTGGACTACCCACGGTTAAAGCCCTGGAACCCAAAGTTGCCACCGTCATCTGCCCGCTCGGCATTGGCGCTGATTTCGAATATTGGGGCTACCCGAAAGAAAAAATACGGGAAGTCGACTGGAATACGGACGTGTTTCTTGAAAACGGCAATGAACATTACGGTGGTTCCGGCCCGCCATTATTCCGGCCGTCTGTTTACAAAAAACAAAACGCTTTGGGCGGGCTTTGTCATCGAAACGCTCAAACACCGGATGTTTCTGAGCGGAGATACGGGCTACGGACCGCATTTGGCGGATATTGCCCGAGACTTCGGCACCTTTGACCTGGTTGCCCTGGACGGCGGACAATATGACCCGCGCTGGCCGCTTATTCACATGACGCCCGAGCAGACTGTCCAGACCGCCGATGAGATGGGCGCCAAAAACATGTTGCTCGCCCATGTCGGCCGTTTCTGCATTTCCACCCACCCCTGGGACGAGCCTTTCATTCGCGCGGTCGCGGGCAGCAAGGACAAAAAAATTTCGTCTGCTCACCCCTAAAATTGGCGAACCCGTACGCCTGGATGATCCGAACCAGGATTTCAGCCATTGGTGGGAAACGGTTGCCCCCAAAGCACAATAGCAGGACTCTTTATGTTCCTGAAGGCACACACTGTCCGTATTTCAAAGCGCATGCCTGTTTTCCGCATAATTCTATAAAAACAGCCCCCGGCACAGGCCAGGGGCTGTCCAACACGTACGCGGCAATTGCGCACCAAAGACTGGAACGGACCTTCGTTCTTTACTTTAAAGATTTGGTGAAAAAATCCTGCAATTTGTCAAAGGGAATCATGTCCGTACGGTCGTACAGATCGATATGTCTCGCGCCAGGGACGATCACCAATTCTTTGGGTTCTTTCGCCATTTTGTAAGCATCTTCCGTGAAGTAACGCGAATGGGCTTTCTCCCCCATGATAAACAGAATCGGCCTTGGGGAGATGGTATCAACGTAGTTCATCAACGGAAAATTCATGAACGCCATATTGCTCGTTTGTGTAAAGGGTCCGTGCGATCTGGGATGATGGCCGCGCTTCATTCCATAATATTCAAAAAACTCGCTGGAAATGGGATCCAAGCCTTCCGGAATCGACGTTGCCGCTTCGCTTGGAAACCCGGCCGGCAGCATGGGGGGCGCCATTTTCAAAGTCTTTCCAGCGCTGTTCTCCCAGATCATCAAGCACTTTGTCGCGCTGTTCGGCGGACATGCCATCCTTCCAGCCATTGCGAATGACGCGACTCATGTCGTACATGCTGGCCGTGGCAACAGCTTTGATACGGTGGTCGACCTGTGCCGCCTTGAGGGCGAAGCCTCCACTGCCGCAAATGCCGATAACACCGATTTTTTCCCTGTCCACAAACGGGCGTGTTCCCAGAAAATCCACTCCCGCACTGATGTCTTCGACAAAAATATCCGGGGAAGAAACATGCCGCGGTTCGCCACCGCTTTCCACCGTTGAAGGATTCGTCGAATGCAATGGCCACAAATCCGCGTTCTGCCATTGTCTGAGCATAAATCCCTGCACCCTGCTCTTTGACTCCCCCATAGGGCGTACCCACAACAAGAGCGGGATACTTCTTTGATGCGTCCATGTTTTTGGGAGTATACATGTCGGCAGAAATACGGATTCCATACCTGTTGGGATAAGTGACTTTCTCGTGATTGACCTTGTCGCTCAAAGCAAAGGTCTTGTCCCATGTTGTTGTGTCATCCGCATAGGCCAAGCCGGTTGCAAAAATAACGTGCAGACAAACAGCCAAAGTTCGCAGTACTCTTGCCGAAAAAAAACTGGTATTCATTGTTTTCTCCTGGTTTGATGTCCTCAACACTACGAACCATACGGACACGCACCCTAGTTTAGAATACCATTTTCTCTCTAAACATTGCCTATTCCTCTTTGTGATACTTT
This sequence comes from Desulfovibrionaceae bacterium, assembly GCA_963667575.2. Taxonomy (GTDB): domain Bacteria; phylum Desulfobacterota; class Desulfovibrionia; order Desulfovibrionales; family Desulfovibrionaceae. The sequence continues at coordinate 5,162 of CAXXHY010000031.1, forward strand.
TTATTCCAATCTATGACTTAAAATGAAAGTTAATAATACAATTTATATTTCATACTATTACAATACCATCAGCAACTAACAGAAACAGCATATATTTTCAAACCACAAGTACCCTTCTTATTACCTCAAGGGCATAAACAAACTGTAGTAGTGCTCAGGAATACGAGTATGACAGCATGTGTTCCACAAACATGCGTACCCTCAGGGGAAGCTGGCTGGACCCTGTTACCAGATTCACATCATGGACAAAGCCTGCGCTCCCAATCAGGAAGCAATCGCACCAGCCGACCGGCCTTTTCATCCGGATCGGCCAAACCTTCATGGAGCATGGCGACGGCATGTCCCGCCAGGGCGAAATCCCGGCACATTTCCACGGAACTGAAACTGTACTTAGGCTGCACCTCAACCGTAATCTGTCGATTACCGTTATGCATGGGCCAGCGCGGTCCGAAAACGCTGCAGTACGATGCAGGGGAGTTGATTCAGGTCCTTGGGTTCCCTGGGTACGAAATGACGCTTCAGCAACTCGGGAGAAGCGTAAAGAAAGGGCTTAATGGTCATCAGTTTTCGAGCAATCAGCGGAGGAAGAATAGAAGGTCCAATAAGAAAAGCAACGTCGTAAGGATCCGTACGCATATCCACTGAATGCTCGACAAAGGTCAAATTCAATTGGATGTCCGGCCATTTAGCGGCAAAATCCAGAAAAACGTGCTTCCACTGGCTGTTATACATATCCCGAAACATACAGATCCGGATCAAACCGGACGGAGTCTGCATGTTCATCACCACGGAATCATACGCTTTCTGCACCTCATCAATTATAAACCCGCAATGATCCAGCAGATACGCGCCATTGTCCCGTGGGCTCGACGTTGCGGGTATCCCGATAAAAAAGAAGCACCCCCATCCTTTTTTCCAAAAGCTTGATGCGCCTGGACAGGGTCGAAGCACTCATTCCCAGATTTTCCGCAGCCTTGGTAAAACTTTTCTGTTTTGCGACCTCGACTAGCAACGGAATATCATTAAAGAAATCCTGCATATTATGCCCATTAATGAAATAGAGTTTTTTATTTTGAGTATTTATTTTATTTATGGGCATGGTATAAAAAGTACCGATAAAGAGCAACAGGCCCGACCAACCAGCTTTCGGGCAATCAACCAAAGGAGAACACATGACAATGCAATCCATAATTCAGGGCACGGCAACCTTCATGGATTATCTCGGTCTTGGAGAAGAACCATTCGGGGTCTACTACACCGACACCAAGCCTGAAAACGCTTACGGTCCGAAGGTGGGCACCCCCATATCCCGCGAGTTGGAAGACAAGGGAGAACTGGATATGCAGGAGGTCATGAAGACCTTTAACTGCGTCATGGGCAGCGTATGGCTGGCCAGAAAAAAACATGGTGCGGCCTTTAATTCAAATGAAGAATACGGATGCGTTGGCGGGGCCTATTACTGCTCTATGATGAAACCCCCATCTCAGATTCATCGAGTACTACGTATCCACAGGATTCGAAGGCGCGCCCCTGCAGGGCGAACGGTATATGCCGGGGCCTGAAGCCATGAACAAGTTCATGCTCAAGGTGAACCCCAGGGTGGCGCCCGCCAAATATTGTGTTTTCAAACCATTGTCCTTGTTCACAGACGGGGACGAGCCGGAATTCATCATCTTTTTCGCACGTCCGGAAATTTTGACCGGGCTTTTTACCCAGGCGGTTTTCACCACCGGAGACATGGAGTGCGTGGTCTCGCCCTTTGGTGCGGGCTGTACCAACATGCTGAGCTGGCCCCTGTACTACAAGGAAAAAGGCCTGGAAAAAGCCGTGATCGGCGGTATGGATCCATCAGCCAGAAAATTCATGAAAACCGACGAACTGACCTTCACCGTACCGCTGAGCCTCTATGGCAAAATGCTGGACTGCCTGCCGGAATCCATGTTCAATCATGAAACCGACTGGCAAAACGTCCGCAAAAAGGTGGACCGAAGCAAAGCCGCCTGGAACGAAGATAAATAGCAACTGAATGAGCACCAATGAGAGTCCGCATTGCCCGAAAAGCGCAAGCCGGAGAGGATAGACCTTTCCGGCTTGCGTATCTGACTCGCTCACTGCCATCGTTTTCCCTGCAACCGCAACATCCCGCCACTTGCTCATGCTGCCATGCGCATGGGGAGATGCATAATGAAATATGATAAAAAAACCCTGCAGCAACGTATCACCGCAGCTGCAGGGCAAAACCAGAGTATCTGTCGGACGCAGAATGTCAGATGCTTAGAAGCATTCTTCCAGAATCTGCAGAACTTCTTCTTTTGTAAGTACCTTGTACCCGTTGGGGAGAAGGAATGTGGATTCGGCAATTTTGGGGAGCATCTCTTTGGTGGCACCAAGCTCCTTGAGAGAAGTGACAATCCCGCATTCTTTCATGAAGTTTTCAAGCGCATCCAGACCTTCCCTGGCAATCGCATCCTTTGTCTTGCCTTCTGTGGAAACTCCCCAGACTTCCGTGGCGAAACGGACGAATTTATCAAGTCCGTAGGAATAGATGTGGCGATAGTAGGGCAAGGAAATCACGGCCAGTCCCATGCCGTGCGCGCAATCGGTATATGCGCCCAGCTGGTGTTCAATCATGTGCACTTCCCAGTCCTGGGCCTTGGAAGCGCCGGTCAGGGTATTCAGTGCGAGAGTCGCATTCCACATCAGATTGCTTCTGGAAACATAATCTCCGGGATTTTTGATCGCGACCAGCACATTATCAATGGATGATTTCAACAAACCTTCGATGAGATAGTCCGTCGTATTGCAGTCGTCTCCGGAGAAATACTGCTCCATCAGGTGCGACATGGTATCGAATACGCCGCTGACCATCTGATACTTTGAAACGGAGAACGTATATTCCGGATTCAGAATGGAAAACTTGGGATAGACTTCGGGAGGGAATACCCTGCCGGCTTTGATTTTCGTTTCCTCATGAGTAATGACCGAACCACCGTTCATCTCGGAACCGGTGCCGACCATTGTCAGAATCGAAGCAACCGGAACGGTTTTGTTGTCAACAGGCTTGAAATCCAGCCAGTATTTTTTAAACGGCTCTTCCTCGCAGTAGGCGGCCACGGAAATGCCTTTTGCGCAATCGATTACCGATCCGCCGCCGACAGCCAGGATAAGGCTGACATTATTATCACGTACGAGCTTGCAGCCTTCCATGAGCTTGCTGTAGGTCGGGTTCGGCATGACGCCGGACAATTCCACAACCTTTTTGCCTGCTTCCTTGAGGATGGCGATCACCTGATCATAGAGACCAATGGATTTGATCGCGTTTTTCCCGTACGCCAGAAGAACGGTATCCCCGTACTTGTCCAACTCCCCTTTGAGGTTATCCAGAGAGTTTTTACCGAAATATATGGTTGTCGGATTATAAAAAGTAAAATCTAGCAACATGACAAACTCCTTATTGCATTACTATCTATTTTTTTTCTTTAACGCCCGAAAAACAGACCCCCCATTGAGGGCTTCGCCAAAGTTTGATCGAACATCGTGAAAAACTAATGTCCGGCGTGCGAATTGTAACTACCTGTTTGTGTATTAAAGTTGCCTATTTCTCCACAACTCGCCAGCTCGGGAACCACTTTACCTTATATCACACATCTGAACTTGCGAACACTGCCGGGAGATTTCAGCAGTCAGGCATTTAATTTTTCACCTCAGGCGAAGCAGCCGGCACCAGGCTTGAGCGGAGTTAAAGCAGGATTATCCTGAATGGGGACATGGGGATTGGCCTTGCTCTATCCGAACACTCGGTCCGTTTCGCTTGCCAGATGAAAGAATGGATTAAATGGGCGAACAGCCATGCCTAATACACGCGAGATTTCATGAGAGCACAAAAAAATAGAGAATTGGGCAACAAAAATGGACAACCAGGCATTCAAGCGTCCGCCGCAGACCTTATATTCCCCCCACACAGAAAATGAAGAGGCAAGGACCAAAGAATTTCTTCTCTGGCTGTGTTGACTGAGCCAAAATCCATACCGGACGGATGTGAGAATTTTTACAGCACCCCAGAAAGTTGCAACTCCAACGCCGTACAGCATTGCCCGCGTCAATTGCATTATATGATCACTATTTGATTCCTGCAAAAATAAATACGTAACCGCTCTGAATCATACAAGTATAATGATTGTATCTTGTCATTCTTTTCGCAGCGGCATGACCAAAAATAAACAAGAAGGGAAAAATAAGATGAAAAAAATAATCGTATTCGTAGGGATGATTATCGCTCTTGCAACCACCACTGCCCTGGCTTCGGAGCGACCGGTGAAAATTGCCATAGAAGGACAATACCCGCCCTTCAATTATGTGGACAAGGATGGCGTTCCCAACGGATTCGAAGTTGATCTCGCCAAGGCGCTTTGCAAGGAAATCGGGCGTACGTGTAAGTTTGTGGTTTTGGATTGGGACGGGATTCTCACCGGGCTTTTGAGCAGAAAAGTGGATGCTGTCATGGCCAGCATGTCCATTACCGACGAGCGAAAAAAATCGGTTGCTTTCACCCAGAAGTATTATGAGGAAAGCGGCAGTTACATCGCAAAAAAAGGGTCCGGGATTGAGATTTCCAAAGACGGGCTGAAAGGAAAGCGGGTCGGCGTGCAACGTTCCACAACCTGGAGCACCTATGTTGAAAACACCTACCCCGATGCCACCATTCTTTACTATGACGATGACAACCGCGGCTGTCTGGATCTGCTGGCAGGACGCATAGATACCTACCTGGCTCAAAGCTATTTCATGAACCAGTGGCTCAAGAAACCAGAGGCCCAATCCTTGGAGATCACCGGAGCCCCCGTACGCGATACAGAATACATTGGGGAAGGCATCGGTATCGCATTGAGAAAGGAAGAAACCGACCTGAAAAACCAGCTCAACCAGGCCTTGGAAAAATTGTTGAAAAACGGAACGTACCAAAAAATAGCATCCAGGTATTTTGATTTCGATATCTACGGACTCGGGATGTAATGCTGCCGTGATTGATTTGGATGGGTACGGAGAATCCCTGTTGCTGGGGATGCTGAGCACCATAGAGCTGTCGGGGTATTCTCTCGGGATCGGTCTGACACTCGGTTTGGCTGGTGCTGCTGCAAAAATATCCGGAGGCAAAATCTTGCGGACGGCAGCAGACGTATTGACCACCACCATTCGGGGTATTCCCGAGCTCCTGTTTGTCCTTGCCGTGTATCTGGGAAGCAGCGTGGTGATCAACGAAACAGCGGCTTATCTCGGACATGAGGACTACATCGAACTCAACGCGTTCTGGTCTGGCGTCATAGCTCTGAGCCTGATTTTCGGAGCGTACGCCACGGAAGTGTTTCGAGGGGCGATTCAGGCCGTACCCAGAGGGCAGATCGAGGCAGCCCGAGCTTTCGGCATGACTTCTTTCGGAATGTTCAGACGGATCATTCTGCCCCAGATGTGGCGGATCGCCCTGCCCGGCGTCGGCAACCTGTTTATGGTACTGCTGAAAAATACGGCTCTGCTGTCGGTTATTGGAGTGCAGGAATTGATGCGAAAAACAGACTCCGCAGTAGGATATACGAAAAAACCATTTCTGTTTTATCTTGCCGCCACACTTTTGTACCTGATTTTGACATCCATCAGCACGGTGGGACTGGCCTGGCTTGAAAAAAGAAGCGGGCGGGGAATACGAAAGGTGATCTGATGGACTTCGAACTGATGGCGGAGTCACTCCCCAAGCTCCTCAAAGCAACGGAATTGACGCTGCTTCTGGTGGGAATAACGATATGTTTCGGACTGATCCTGTCGTTCCTGGTGGCCTTTTTGCGCTTGTCACCCAAAAAATATTTCAAATGGCCAGCCTACGCGTACATATTCTTTTTCAGAGGCAGTCCTCTGCTGGTGCAGCTTTTTTTGATATATTATGGCTTGTCGCAATTTGAATTCGTGCGTGACAGCTTTTTATGGCCCTTATTCCGACAGCCCTTGCTCTGTGCTTTGCTTGCTTTCTGCCTGAACACTGCCGCCTATACGGGCGAATTGATCAGGGGGACCATGGAGGCTGTCCCGGCAGGGCAAATTGAGGCAGGCAGGGCCATCGGCATGTCCAAATGGCTGCTTTTCAGAAGAATCATTCTGCCCCAGGGCATACGTATCGCATTGCCCGCCTACAGCAACGAGGTCATTTATACGATCAAGGACAGTTCCCTGGCCTGCACAGTCACACTCCTCGAGCTTACGGGAACGGCAAGAAACATCATCGCCCGGACCTATGAACCCATTGAAATATTTTTAATGACTGCCTGCATTTACCTCTTTTTTGTCTTTATAGCGACGCGAATTTTCAAACTGGTGGAAAAACGTTTATTTCACCCCTGATCCGCCTGGCAAAAAATGGGAGGGCCATCCCCCTGTTCCCTGCTTCTCTCCCCCCTGTGATGTAGAATCTTACACTCTTCCTTGCCATCTTTTCCAAAGCCTCTGGCTCCTCCTCTTCAAAAAGTAACCATCCAGTTGTCTTCATTGATTATTTTGTCAAATGCACTTTTTTTTTGAAATATATGTCAACCTAAAATGGTCGCAGTACGTCATGTTTTTTATGCAGCATGAATTTTACGTAATTCAAAGCGACTATTCTTTTTTTACTCAGTAAAAATACATATGCGAATACTGCCTGAGTACTAATTACAAAATTACGTGCTTGTGTATGTATAAAAAAGGTTATTGATTTTTGCTAAAAATCAATATTTGGGAATACTGCGCTCAAATTTTGGTCATTAGCACATTCAGTCATATTAATATTAATTTAATGCTGTTTATAATCACTTAACTATCACATACAGGAGGATGATATGAACGTAAGGGGAAACATAGTGAGAATAAATATGTTGTTGATGCTTGTTGTGCTGTTCCAAGTTCCGATGAGCGCGTCAGCGGCATTGCCGGATAAAGTGTTCGCGCCATATGTTGACGTCACTTTGTATCCTACGCCTTCCATTGCAGAAGCGTATGATGCGACGGGACAGAAATACTATACACTGGCTTTTGTCGTCAGTTCCGGAAACTGCACTCCGTCCTGGGGTGGGTATTCGTCTTATGGTACGGATTTTTACAGCGATGAAATCGACACCATTCGTGCCGTGGGCGGAGATGTCATCGTTTCCTTTGGCGGGGCCAACGGAACCGAACTGGCCAGGAGCTGCCCTGATGAGGAGTCCTTGCTCGAAGCCTATCAAAGCGTCATCGACGCCTATAATCTGAAATGGGTGGATTTCGATATCGAAGGATCTGCCGTGGCGGATACGGAATCAGTGGATATGCGCAACAACGTGATTGCGCAGTTGCAGGCCAACAATCCGGATCTGAAAGTGGCCTACTGCCTTCCCGTACTGCCCTCCGGCCTGACCAACGACGGCATTTACGTCATCCAGAGCGCCATGAATGCGGGAGTTGATATTGACGTGGTGAACGTCATGGCCATGGACTATGGCGACAACGCCGCACCGAATCCTGACGGCCAGATGGGCGACTACGCCATTCAGGCTGTGGAAAACACTTATCAGCAGCTCGTCGCACTCGGCCTCAGCGACGTACAAATGGGGGTAACCCCCATGATCGGGTACAATGATGTGACAACGGAAATTTTCTACGAAAGCGATGCCGATACGGTATTGAGTTGGGTACAGCAAAGCCAGAGCATAGACATGGGGCTGCTTTCCATGTGGTCGCTGAGCCGGGACAACGGGGATTGCTCGGGAACCGTCAGCGCAAAGTGCAGCGGACTGGATATCGACGACTATGCGTTTACGAATACCTTCAAGAACTTCAGCACGGACGGCAGCAACGGCAACCTCTGGCCAAGCGTATCCGTGACTTCTCCTGAGGACGCGGCCAGCTTCGCACTTGACGAGGTGATCACCATCAGCGCGGAAGCCAGCGACAGCGACGGTTCCATTGCCCAGGTTGAGTTTCTCGTGGACAGCACATCCATCGGCAGCGTTTCCGGAGAGCCCTACACGACCAGCTGGTCCACCTCCACCTCCGGCAAGTACTTTATCCAGGCCGTGGCCACCGATGACCAGGGTGCGCAGACTACGTCTTCCATTGTCGCCGTCATTGTGGGTGATGACGTCTGTTCCGCGGACACTTGGGATTCGAGCACGGTATATACGGCCGGTGATCTGGTTTCGTATGACGGCCACGAATGGAAAGCCAAATGGTGGACCCAGGGCAATACGCCCGACCCGGACGCGCAATGGGGCGTATGGGATGACCAGGGCATTTGCAGTACGAGTTATGAGGACGACAGCTCCGATGATTCAGGTGAAATCTCGGATGATGACAACAATAGCGAGTACGCAGGATCTTGCGGCAATCTGCAGGATTACCCGGTAGGACTCGGCAGCTATGCGGCCGGCGACCAGGTGCAAAATAATGGATCTGTTTATGAAGTCCGCCCCTGGCCGTACAGCGGCTGGGCAAATGTGGACGCGGCCGCGTATTATGAACCAGGTGTGGGCTCCAACTGGGAAGACGCCTGGACCTATGTGGGGACCTGCGAATAAGCGGCTCTGGTTTGTAATCGCAACGAAGTGACACTGGCGGTGTTTTGCCGGGTATTTCCCGGAAAAACACCGTTTTTTATATGGTCCTTCCGGGTTTGCCGTGGGTAGCGGCATAATGTAGGCGATTTCCAGGAGGAGACCGCCGATGAGAGATGTTGATCTTTACGGACAGATTTTGGGCATCTAGAGCCCCTGGTTTGTGGACAAAGTTGACCTGAAGACGTCTGAAGGCCGTGTGGATATTTGGCTCAAGCATAAGAGCAAGGTGCTTTGGACTTGTCCGGAATGCGGTAAGGAGTTGACATGCCGGGATCATGCCGAAGAAAGGATTTGGCGGCATCTGGATACGTGCCAGTTCAAAACCTTCATCCATGCAAGAATTCCCCGAGTTGATTGCTCCGAGCATGGCGCTAGGCAGGTCAATGTATTCTGGGCTGAACCTGGTTCGCGTTTCACTTTGCTCATGGAAAGATTGGTCATTGATGTTTTGACAGAATGCTCGACCGTTGAAGGGGCTCGCAGGTTGATGCGTATTTCGTGGGATCAGGCTTGGGGCGTTATGGAAAGAGCTGTCCGACGAGGTATGGCACGGAAAGAACAGCGTAAGATCAGCTACATAGGTGTCGACGAAAAAGCTTTCAAAAAAGGCCATAGTTATATGACCGTCGTCTGCGATCTGTTGCGCGGTACCGTAGAACATGTTGCCGAGGAGCGTAAGAAGACAAGCCTTGAAGGATACTACAAAAAGCTAAACGACGAACAGCTCAAGGCAATCAAGGCTGTATCAATGGACATGTGGCCGGCATACTTCCTGGCAACCAAGGAAAACGTGCCCGATGCAGCAGACAAAATAGTATTCGACCGCTTCCACATCATGCAGCATGTAGGGGAAGCCGTGGATAAAGTACGCCGCCAGGAACATAAGGCGCTGATGGCTGAAGCAAACGAAATATTGAAAGGCAGCAGATACTTGTGGTTATATGCTGAAGAGAACCTCTCGGACTCCCAACGACCTCGCCTGGAAGAACTCAAGGAAGCGAATCTGAAGACGGGCAAAGCCTGGGCCATGAAAGAAAGTCTTCGAGGACTATGGGACTATCTGTCAGTTGGGTGGGCCAAGCGTTTCCTGAAGAAATGGTGTTCTTGGGCCAAACGCTCGAAGCTCGAGCCTATGGGCAAAGTGGCGAACATGCTCATGGATCACATGGACAATATCGTGACCTTTTGTCGACATCGCGTGACCAACGCCGTTGCGGAGGGGCTGAACAGCAAAATCATGTCCATCAAACGTAGAGCCTGTGGCTACAGCAACAAGGAGCATTTCAAGACGGCGATTTACTTCTTTTGTGGCGGGCTAAACCTCTATCCGGAGATTAGCAAGATTGGGGCCACCCACTGAGTTTCCGGAAGGACCTTTTATATTGCTGCCGCGGATCGAACCAAACCTCGGGAGAAGCCAGCCGATCCAATAAAGATCAATTTTGCTGTGACCTTTTTTCAGAAGAACACTATAATCTTGTTCAACCGCATCCTTTTTTGGTAGAATTTAACTATCCTCCAATCAGCCCCAAAAGATGACAAGAAAAAGGTGGAGTACCCGGATGAGCAATCAAAACATCACGGAAAATGAGACTCTGGATATATTGCGCCAGAAACTGGCAGGCAATATCACTCGTTGGACCCAAAAAACTTCCCGGTTGGAGACTGCAATTCCCGGTTTGCTATTGACCAGATACGAAGAGACCTCGGATCCCGCCACCGGCCAGTACGAGCCATCCATATGCCTGGTCGCTCAGGGCGCCAAACGAATTCTCCTCAATGAGGAGGAATACATTTATGATGCCAACAACTTTTTGATCACTGCCGTGGGGTTGCCGGTTGTCTACAGCATTATAGAAGCCAGCCGGGAGGTTCCCCTGCTCGGAGTTGTGTTGCAGCTCGACCTGCGTGTCGCAGCGGAACTGATGCTGGACAACAGCCTGAAAATTCCCGCCACCAGCCAGTCCAGCAGAGGGATGACCGTCAGCAGGATATCTGCGCCCCTGCTCGGTTCCATCCTGCGTATGATCGAATTATTGGATTCGCCTGATGACATCCAGATTCTGGCGCCGCTGATTCAAAAAGAAATACTCTACCGCCTTTTATTGGGAGAACAGGGAGCGCACCTGCGACAAATAGTCTCTTCAGGAAGTCAGAGCTCCCAGATAGCCCGTGCCATCAGCTGGCTGCGTGGCAATTATACCCAGGCGCTCAAAATCGACGATCTAGCCAGGCAGGTCGGGATGAGTACGTCGACATTCCACCACCATTTCCGGACCCTGACAGCCATGAGTCCGCTGCAGTATCTAAAGATGATGCGCCTCAACGAAGCCAGAAGGCTCATGATCATGGAACGACTGGATGCCACCAGCGCCGCCTTTGAGGTTGGATACGAAAGCCCCTCTCAATTCAGCCGTGAATATCGTCGGCAATTCGGTTCGCCACCGATGCAGGACATCAAGAATCTGCAACAAATGGGGATGCAGTAGCACAACGGGGATAAATAGCATCCAGTCCGGGAAGGTCCATTGGACCAGCTGAGACATAGTTCGGGTTTCATCACCGGAATCAAACGAACAGTCCGCCATTCCCGTTGCCCCGGATGTTGGCCCTGATCTTTTCACTCGGACAGAATCAAAGACTTTCGGAGAATCAGGCAATAAATCCAGAGAATTGGTCTAACGCTTTTTCCTTTCCATTTATAAAAGGAACATTGCTGGCGTTTTTTTTCCCCATAATGAGACCAATCTGGGAAGGTAGCCTTTGCCGACCTCCAACCCCGAGTGCACAGAGGAGTTCTCCGATGAAAAACGATAAAACGACAAAAGCCGCTGATACTGATAGCGTGACCTGGACCAGCCCCATTTCCCGGCGAAGCATTCTCAAGACAGGAACCCTGCTTGGCGCCTCAACCCTCTTGTCAGGATCCGGCCTGGGATTGATGGATACGCTCGCATTCGGCAATCCCGTACCGGATATCGCCCCGGATATCGCCTCAATTCAGGGCAAGGACAATTTTCAGAACACCGTCAAAGCAGTGGAAATGCTGGGCGGCATGGGGCGCTTTGTGTCCAAGCAAGCCAAAGTGGCCCTGCTTGTCAACTCGGACCAGGACAATCCGGGAACCTATGTCAAACCTGAAATCGTGCTGGCCGTGATCCATATGTGCCACGAGGCCGGGGCCCAGGAAATCGGTCTGTTCAAAAGCACCGGCGGCTCCTATTGGCGTCGTACGCCCCTGGCCAAACAATACGCAGACGAGATCGATGCGCTCAGCAGCATTGGAGGAGACTACGTCACCGTCCCCACCCCTAAAGGGAAATCGCTGAAAGAGGCCGAAGTTTCCAGAGCACTGCTGGAATGGGACGTATTCATAAACATACCCATTGCCAAGGATCATACGGCCGTACGTTTTACCGGCACTATGAAAAACATGATGGGACTGACCTCCTCCTCCACCAACCATTTCTTCCACTTCGGATCCGGTTCGAGCGGCTGGTACGACGATGTCGCATTTCTGTCGCAGTGCATCGCTGACGTGAACCTGGTCAGACGGCCCGACCTTGCCGTCTTTGACGGCTCTGAGATGGTGACCACCAACGGTCCGAGCGGACCTGGCAAGCTGATCCGTCCGCACAAGGTTTTTGCCGGAACGGACGCGGTGGCCGCGGATGTGTACGGCGCCAATCTGCTCGGGCTGAACGGGGAGGAAATCCTTGCCACAAAAATGGCCTATGAGCATGGACTCGGCCAGCTCCAGCTGTCCAAGGTCAACATACAGGAGATCACTCTGTGAGCCGGCACAAACCGTACGTAAGCATGATTCTGCTGCTTTGCATAATTTGTTCAGCGCTGCCCGCCCATGCGGCGTCTGCGGCGCAACAAAGCGAACTGGCAAAATTTCTGCCTGCTGACAACGAGGTACGGGGCTGGAGTCAGGAAGACCCGCCACGATCCTTTCATGGCGATGAACTGTTCATGATGATCGACGGAGGAGCGGACATCTATCAGGAGTACGGATTTTCCCAGGTCCTGGCGACCACCTACGCCGATGCCGCGGGAAATACGGTCAAAATCGAGCTCTATAAAATGAACAATCCGGCTGCGGCCTGGGGGATCTACACATTCAAAACCGGTGAGAACGGCCAAACGCTTCCCATAGGGCAGGAAGCACTTTTTGAAGAGTATTACCTGAATTTCTGGAAAGGAAATCTCCTGGTCACACTTGTCGCTGGTTCGCCACATGAGCCGGGTCGGGAGGGGCTGATCGCCCTGGCCAAAGCAGTGGACGCGCGTATTCCGGAAACAGGCAAACGACCGGATTTAGCGGACAAACTGCTCAAAGGCCCCCATGCGCTCTCCCATCCGCAATATATCTGCGGACTGCTGGGACTGATGAAAGTCTATGTTTTCGACACCAAAAACGTTTTCCTGGTAAAAAAAGGCCTGGCCGGGACTCTGGACAACTGCAAAGCCGTTGTTCTGGCCTATGAAAACAATGACTCAGCCGTTAAAGCCCTTACCCATGGAATGGAGATCCTCGAGAAAGCTCAGCGATTTACGGACATGAAGCAGACTGACGGCTGCTACAGCATGGCGGACCGCGACAAACTGCAGGTCCGTCTGCAAACAAGCGGAAGATACATCATCGCGGTCATCGGCCAGGATGAAAACGCCTGTAAAACCACTGCCGATGCTCTGGCAGACAAACTGGCGAAAGACTGATTCAATGTAATTTTAGACAAGGCATATTTTGGGGTGGGAGCCTTGCCTGTCATTCGACAGGCATTACCTCATTCGCAATCCGCATCCAGGGGCATTCCCTTGGCGGAGATTTGCCATGAGGATCCCCACCCACCATTTTTTCCCAAATAGCCGGGCAAGGAGAAGCCATGGATCGTCGTGATTTTTTGAAAACAGCCATCAGCGGCGGAATCGCAGCAGGTTCCACTCTCGCCTTTTACAGAACCTCCAACCTGTGGGCGGCCACCGACCCGCAACAGCCCCAATCAAAATGGGATCTTGTAGCCGTACGGGGCGGTGAACCGGAACAGATGTTCGACAGCGCCATCGCCTCCATGGGAGGCATGCAGGCTTTCGTGCCCAAAGGCAGCAAGGTCGTGATCAAACCCAACATCGGCTGGGATGTGTCTCCCGAACGTGCGGGCAATACGCACCCCGGGCTTGTGGGGCATCTTGTCGGTCAATGCCTGGCTGCAGGAGCCAGTGAAGTGTCCGTGTTCGACCATACCTGCGACAACTGGCAACAATGTTATCGCAACAGCGGCATTCAAAAAGCCGTTGAAGATGCGGGCGGCAAAATGCTCTCTGCGGACAGTGCGGGCTACTACCGGACCGTTCCCGTGCCCAAGGGACAACGGCTTACCGAAGCACAAGTACATGAGGCCCTGCTGGATGCGGATGTTTTCATCAATGCGCCGGTTCTGAAAAACCACAGTTCTTCCATGCTGACCATTGGCATGAAAAACCTGATGGGCGTGGTCTGGGACCGTATGTACTGGCACAGAAACGATCTGCATCAATGCATCGCGGACTTTAGCTCTTTCCGCAAACCGGATCTCACCGTGGTGGACGCCTACAACGTCATGAAGCGCAACGGTCCACGGGGCGTGTCCGCCAACGATGTGGTCAACATGAAAGCGCAGCTTGTTTCCACGGATCCTGTTGCCGCGGATGCTGCCGCAGCAAAACTCTTCGGCATGGAGCCATCAGACATCCGCCATATTCAGTTGGCCTCCGACATGAACCTGGGCAGCATGGATCTGAAAAAACTGTCCATCAACCGCATCAAACTGTGAGCTTATGCACCTTCGTCATCTGAAAACACTTCGTGTTGTCATTGCGATCATCTTTTTCGTAGTGACTGCGTCTCTCTTTCTGGATTTCAGGGAGATCGGAACAAAGGCCATAGCCAGGGAAGTACTGTTCCTCCAATTCGTGCCTTCGCTCCTGGACTTTCTGAACAGATTTGCCCTCGGGGCAGGCGGATTCATTGTCATTCTGGCTCTTACCCTGCTTTTCGGCCGGATATACTGCTCCACCATCTGCCCCTTCGGTACGCTGCAGGATCTGATCAGCCGTTTGTCCCGAACGACTTTTTTGAGACAAGGAAAGAAAAAAGGGCCTCGTTTCGCAGCGTCCGAACCACATACCATGCTTCGGTATTCCGTACTGGCAATTACAGTACTGTTCTTTGTGGCCGGGAGCGGTCTTTTGCTCAATCTTCTGGATCCGTTCAGCAATTTCGGCAGGATCATCTCGAACCTCCTGCGCCCCCTGATCCTCGCAGTAAACAACCTGAGCACGCCTGTGGCCGAACTCCTGGGAAGCCACGCCATCTACCTGGTACGCTGGCCTGCCATCGCCCCTGCTGCCATAGCCACTTCGCTGACCTTTTTGCTGCTTGTCGGCTGGCTCAGCGCCCGGCACGGACGCCTCTACTGCAACACCCTTTGCCCAGTGGGGACCCTGTTGGGATTGATTTCGAAACTCTCACGGTACAGCATCCGCTTTGACCACGACGCCTGCAGGAAATGCGGACGCTGCGTACGCGTTTGCAAGGCCGGATGCATAGACATGGAAGCCCAGAGTGTTGATGTGACCCGTTGCGTGGATTGCTACAACTGCCTTGCCACCTGTCCGGATCAGGCATTGGTTATCGGAGACAGAAACAACAAGCCCGGATCGAAGAAAGGATCCGAAAACCAATCATCCTCCAAAAGAAGGCTGTTTCTGATTGGTCTGGCAGCGAGCGGTCTGGGTCTGCTGGCCGGCCGAACTGACGCGGCTCCGACAACTACGCCGCTTCAAAGCCGACCCACCACGATTCCGGAGAACAAAACAATCCCCCTTTCCCCTCCAGGATCCAAAAGCATCGAACATTTTACGTCAATCTGCACAGCCTGCCACCTCTGCGTTTCAGCCTGTCCGTCCCGCGTTCTGGTCCCGTCCATTCTCGCGTACGGATTACCCGGTTTTTTGCAACCGCAAATGGATTTCGGCTCCGGCCACTGCAACTTCGACTGCCGAACCTGTTCCGAAGTCTGCCCCAGCGGGGCCATTCTGCCGCTGACCAAGGAAGCCAAACAGCGCACCCAGGTGGGCGTTGCAAAATTCATCAAGGAAAACTGCGTCGTCTATACCGACAACACCAACTGCGGCGCCTGCTCCGAACACTGCCCGACCAAGGCGGTGCACATGATCCCCTATCCCAATGCAACGGGCCGGAAACTTGTGATTCCCGAAGTCAATGAAGCTATCTGCGTTGGTTGCGGCGGCTGCGAACACGCCTGCCCGACCAAACCCTTCAAAGCCATTTACGTGGATGGAAATCCCATACACAAAATTGCCGAAAAGCCCGTGGAAACCAAACTCGAACCACAAACGGACAGCAATGAGGATTTTCCCTTTTAATGACAAACAATCTGGAACTGCAGCTACTCAAAATGTACTGCCCGCTGCCTGTAACATGAAAACGCGATCCTCCGGCTGGACCGAAGGATCGCGTTTTTCAATTTCCAAAGACCTTTTCCGTTGGCCTGGACAAGGCGCAAATTTGTTAGCGTTTCATCTTGATAGTTCCAAGCCATTTCACGATTTCAGGATCGCGGTGGTTGAAAAAGCTGCTGACGCCTTTATCCAGTTTAGCGATCTGTTCCATATCGTCCGCGGACAATTCGAAGTCGAAAATGGCAAAATTTTCTTGGATACGCTCAAGGTGGACGGACTTGGGGATGGCGATGACACTCCGCTGAATCAGCCAGCGCAACACGACCTGGGCAATACTTTTTCCGTGCTTCTCGCCAATGGATTTTAATAGCTCGTTGACAAAAAGATTATTCTTGCCCTCGGCAAAGGGTCCCCAGGACTGGATCTGAACATTGTTTTTCTGCAAAAAAGCCTGAGTTACCGTTTGCTGATAAAATGGATGCGTTTCGATCTGATTGATAACGGGCACAACCTCGTTATGAAGAATCAAATCCATGACGCGGTCCGGTTGAAAATTACAGATGCCAATAGCCTTGATGCGTCCCTGTTTGTAAAGCTCCTCCATCGCGCGCCACGAACCGTATACGTCTCCATAGGGCTGATGGATCAGATACAGATCCAGATAATCCAGCTGCAGATTGGCAAGCGACTGGTCAAAGGCTTTCAAAGTGCCGTCATATCCGATGTCCTGAATCCAGACCTTGGTGGTTATGAACAATTCTTCACGCGGCACGCCGCTTTTGGCAATGGCCTTTCCAACAGCCGTCTCATTCATGTAGGCTGCGGCCGTATCTATGAGACGGTAGCCTGTTTCCAAGGCCTGCGTAACACAGCGTTCGCACTCATCAAGATCTGTCACCTGGTAAACACCGTATCCCAGAATCGGCATTTCAACACCGTTGTTCAAAATGATTGTCTGCATATTTCATCTCCATTTTCATGATCCCGCCCGAAGCACAATGGTTTCGGGCGGAGTAAACGACCATGACGAATCACTGGGGGAAGTCGATCAGCCTATCCCCTTCCGTTAAAAAAATTATTTCGGAGCAAGTTCCCCATAAAAATAGGAGGCAGTGACACCGCCATCCATGAGAAAATCACTGCCGGAAATGAAACCACCGTCCGGTCCCATGAGCAGTGCGGCAACATTCGCAACCTCATCCGGCGTACCGGCGCGACCAGTGGGAGACAGTTCGAGCATCCGCCGATAACCTTCGCCGCGCGGACCTGTCAGTTCGTCCTTGGCCAGAGGGGTGATGATGATGCCGGGGCTGATGGTATTGACCCGTGCGCCGCGTTTTCCCCAGCGTACGGCTTCCGCCATTACCCGCAATGCGTTCCCGCGTTTGGAGAGCTGGTAGGCGTTGAGCGTATCGGTGACCTTGTCCAGTTGCAGCATGGGGAGGGAGAGCAATTCTTCCGTGGGCGTGGTCGCCAGTGCCTTGTCCTGCTCGGCAGTAAGCGCCGGGAGACGATGCCCCGACTGCGAAGCGATGACGATTCCCGCCCCGCCGGAAGCAATGACTTTTCCGAACTCCTCGAGCAGAAGCGCGGTGCCGTACAGATCCACCTTCATGATCATTTCCGGCGTGGCCTGCGAAGGCGAAACACCGGCCGCATGAATAAGCCCTGTCACAGGGCCGATGGCCGCGGCCGTGGCCACGAGTTTTTCCACCATCTCACGCGAGGAAACATCCACGGCCATGGTGCTTACTTCAAAACCGGCCTCGCTCATGGTCTTGGCCGCAGCCTCCGCATTCTCCTGGTGAAGATCCGCCACAAGAACATGTTTTCCGGCGCTTACACGCCGCGCTATGGCTATGCCGATGGATCCTGCGCCAATGACGACGACCACTTCGCGTTGTCCCTTTTCCATTTCCGACTCCTTACATCTTGAAAATATTTCATAATTCAATTCCAATCAGTTAAAATTGGATAAGTATACCATTTTTCGCTTACAGTGCCGACCGCAGCACACCAATTATATCTTCTTTGCTCATGGGCGGGCGGCCAAGCAGATTCCCCTGGTCGTCGTGAACCACCAGAGCCGCGTCCTTTGCAAACTGTTCGAACAGCTCATCACCGATTTCCAGTTCGGACAAACGCGTGGGGCAACCGATTTCCTTCAGGAATGCCACGTAGGCGTCGATGCCTTCCAGGCCAAGAGCCATGGTGTCCTTGTCCTCGGGAGAGATACCGAAAATACGTTGCGCGAACTGGGCGAAACGTTCGGGGTACGTTTTGATGGCAAAGCGCATCCAGGCCGGGTTGACGATTGCCAGGCCCGCGCCGTGAGTGATGTCATGATGGGCGGAAAGCGCGTGTTCGATCATATGCACTGGCGCCACATAGTTGGTGCCCACCTGAAGCCAGGTGTTGAGCGCCACGATGGATGCCCACTGCACCTGCGTACGCGCTTCCAGATCGCTGCCGTCGGCCACAGCTTTGCGGCCGTATTCCATGACGGTGGAAATGACTCCTTCGGCAAAGCGGTCCTGAATGGGCGTGCCGCCGGTGCCGTTGAAATAGGTTTCCGTGACGTGAACGATTATATCGCATACGCCGTACGCAGTCTGATTCTTGGGAACGCTCAGAGTCAGCTCGGGATCCACCAGAGCCACTTTGGGGAAAAGCACGGGTGTGGAAACGAATGATTTGACCTTGGTCTGCTCATTGGAAATAACTGCGCCGCAGTTCATCTCGGATCCGGTGGCAGCCAGCGTGGGCACGGTAATGACCGGCAGGGCCTCGGTGGGAATATGCCAGTTTTCCTGACCGTGACCGATCAGATTCCAGGGATCGCCGTCATACAAGGCCGCGGCTGCGATCACTTTGGACGCATCCATGGTGCTGCCGCCGCCCAGGGCGATAATCACATCGCACCCTTCCTCGCGGACAGTCTTGGCACCGCGTGCAACAGAGGAAATACGCGGGTTGGGCTCGACTCCGGCACACTCCGCGTATGTGAGCCCGGCGTTCTTCAGACTTTCAACAACCCGGTCAAAGGTTCCATTGCGCTTGACGCTGCCTCCGCCGGTGACAATCAAGGCTTTCTTGCCGAATCCGCCGGCAATCTCACCAATACGTGCAAGAGATCCAGGGCCGAAAATAACTTTGGTTGGGTTGAAATATTCAAATTGCATGTTCTGCCTCCATGAAGTTTTATCGTGTAAAACAAAAAAAAGTGAGCCATATTCCGGATGGAGGCATATGAGCCTCCACTTGATCTATGGGAGCATCTTATTTTTCATGGCGCAAAACAGGGTAGACCATTCCTATCCAATCCTTGCCCGATTGTCTGGAAGAAACAACGAATCGCTTGTTCGAAGTAATTTGTCTCAGCAGCCAAACTGGCCACTGATCTGGATTGGTTTCAAGTCTACATAAGAAAAGTGCAGTCACAGCACTACATCTCCACTTGCCTGGAAATATCTCATAACAGGCAAAGGCAACACGGCCTGCTAGACTACTTGGACACAGAGGCGTTTGTAGTGAAGACCATATCGTCCAATTTTTCTGTCGTTCCTTCAAGTCTCTCAAAAATATTTGCAAGATGGTTATTACGTCCACCAAAAATGAGCATCAAGAATAGCAACGGTTTTTCGTCGCACATGACAACGGTATTTCGTTAAAAAAAACGGAATGCCGTTCCAACCAGCACAAAGCCCTCAAAACTAATTCTTTAATATCAGTGAGATAAAAAAATCGCCTTATTGGCATGCGGTTTGCCTTAAGTAAAAATGGCTTTGGCGTAAAAAGCATCGCCATCGGCGAGCCAGCACCGAATACTGCGGGAGTAGGTTTTCAGTACCTATTAGCGCATTTTCGCCTTGAAATAAGGCTCACATACGAAGCAATGTCCCCTTGTTTCGGATAAATGTAGAAGAGCTTCAGGAGTACCAACATGTGCAGTAAGCAATTGAACGAAACAGTTCGCCCATTTTTACAAGTTCAGGCTGATAGTTTCGAGAAAAAACAATACACTGTGAACTCACTCAACAGGTCCAAAGATGCAAACGAAGACCTCTTGGTTGCGCAAAAACTGATAAAAACGATAACCACGGGAATTGATGCGCAAAACAAACGAACACAAAAGCTGCTTATGGCACTCAAAAAGGCAGCAACTGGCCAAGCAATCCGCTCAGGCCTCAACAAATCAAAAGTTATGGACTATTGTAATTTGTTCGGCCTCTCTACCAAAAATAAATCTCTGGAAGAACTTGCGGACAACCTCGCGGAAAAAATGCTTGATGATATCACCCGGGTAAATCCTGACGTAAATGCAACTCTCGAAGCCACAGTTCCTCCCGAACGCAAAATGGTTTGGAACAATTTAGGCATCTGTCCGGCTGGAGCAACCTATGAAATTTCCCGATTAGTCCATGACGAAAGCATTGGTACTCAAAGGGACTTGAATAAGGTAATGAATAGTATTTACCGCATTGGAATAACCTTTCTCATTAATAGTGTAGGATGTGCTTCCATTGCACAAGATTGTGTGTATGGCTTACCGCAGCGAATTACGGCCAAAGCTACTCCTGAAGTCTTACAATCGAATAATGTTTCAATCGTTCTGTCTTGTGAAGACTCGAATAGGTCAAAAGAGCTTATTGTTACAGCTCAGTCGAATGAATTTGTACAACAAGCAAAACAGGTGGGAGCAAAAGGTATTCGAGTTTACGCCGTCAGTAGGTCCAACCCATCTGCCATGGAGCACTCAGAAGGGATAATCTGAAGTAGTTTCGACTAGATCTGACATTTCCTCTTGAAAATAAAGAGGTTCTCCCTTTTGATGGGTTAGCACAATCCACCAAACCGAGCACCATGCTCAGGAGAACCTCATGGAAAGTTTCAATCAGAATACGATAAAACACAAGATGGGCCTGCTCAACCTCGCCGAGGAACTCAACAACGTCTCGAAGGCCTGCAAAATGATGGGCTTTTCGCGAGACACGTTTTACCGCTACAAGACTGCGAAGGAACAAGGCGGAGTTGAAGCCCTCTTCGATCGGAGCCGACGTAAACCCAACCTGAAGAATAGGGTTGAAGCTGATATTGAAGAGGCTGTCATTGCCTACGCCACAGATTTCCCCGCGCATGGTCAGGCACGTTCCAGCAACGAACTGCGGAAACGCGGCATATTTGTTTCGCCTTCAGGTGTTCGTTCAATCTGGCTGCGCCATGGGCTGCATAACTTCAAGCTGCGTTTAAAAGCATTGGAAAAGATCTCCGCCGATCAGGGAGTTGTTCTTACAGAATCCCAAGTCCAAGCACTTGAGAAGAAGAAGGATGATGACCAGGCGCATGGCGAGATTGAGACTGCCCATCCCGGTTATCTGGGCAGCCAGGACACTTTTTACGTAGGCACAATTAAGGGTGTCGGGCGTATTTATCAGCAGACCTTTGTGGATACGTACTCCAAATGGGCTGCCGCAAAGCTATACACAACGAAAACACCCATTACCGCAGCTGACCTACTCAACGACCGGGTGCTGCCTTTTTTTGAAGAGCAGGAAATGGGGATATTGCGCATCCTCACTGATCGGGGAACCGAATATTGTGGCCGAGCAGAGACACATGATTATCAGCTCTTTCTTGGCATTTGTGGCATCGAACACACCAAGACCAAAGCGCGACATCCGCAGACAAACGGTATTTGTGAGCGCTTCCACAAAACGATATTGAATGAATTTTACCAGGTTGCCTTCAGGAAAAAGATCTTCCATTCATTGGAGGAATTGCAAACGGACTTAGACGCTTGGCTGGCCTATTACAACACCGAGCGTACTCATCAGGGAAAAATGTGTTGCGGTCGAACGCCAATGGAAACTATGATTGATGGCAAGACCATCTGGCAGGAAAAGGTTACAAGTTTGAACTAAACTGACAATTACAAACCCATCAAAAGGTGACTGTCAGATCAAGTCTGAACCACTACAAATAATTTTACCAAGTGTTGCCTGCCCCTGATAGATGGCAACGGTCTGTCTGATTTCATCAGCCACCTTGTTTTTCTCTTCAGCATCCCTGCTGATGATCTCAATGATTTCGTCCGCTGTCTTTTGGGCGATCCCCCCTTTGGCGAGTTTCGACTTAATATCCCTCTTCAGCGCTTCAAAGGAGAACAGTTGTTCAAGTTCCTTTTCCACCTTAAGCACAGGTCTGCTCAATCCGGCCCTTTTTCTGTAGGTGAAACGTCGTTCTTCAAGTTTAGCAATTACTGCATTGGTGATTTCCTTCAGCCGGGCAAAAGCAGTATTTTCCCTGAGGCCGTCTCGGGCACTTTTTTCCACTAGTCCTGAAAGTTCCTCAGATTGAATCTGCACATACCCAATAGCTTGGTTGCTGCCTATCCGGAGGGAAGGATTCTGGACACGTTGCTCATTAAGTTTTAGCCAGTCAAAGTCAGCATCACCCAATGGCCGTATGCGGAATCCGTTCCTGTAGACGCCGATTCCATTGTATTCATTCAAAAGCTGTCGGGCTTCTATTTTTCCAACATAGTTTCCGGATTCATCCCTGAGGCCGCGACCGATGAGGGATTCAATGGATTCCTTCTCACGGTCATAGACCCGTATGTCGAAAATCAGCTCTCCACAACCAGTGGAACTGCCGACGTCAAATTGGATTATTTCATCCGTAGTGTTGCGGGCTTTCTGCAGTGAATATGTCAGTGCGCCTTTGCCAGCGGCACCGATTCTGCCTGCAATCCGGTAATCAAAAAGATCAAATATGGGGTAGGGTTCGATGGTTTCGGTGGTATCCTGAACTTCGGTAAAACCTTCGATTATAAGGTTTATGCGGAATTCGTCGTCCTTCAGACCCTCATTGCTGGCCACACTTACTGGCGAAATCAGTTTTTTTAACTCAAACCGAAGCTTATTAAACTGCTTCTTATTCCATTCATCGAAAAGTTCGCTGTTTCCTGTCATAGTCAGTCTGGTGCCGGAAGCTTCTGAACCCTTAGTTGTTTCAATAAGGATTTCCACATCATCAAGGTACTCAGCAGACTCAAAGGATTGCCACTCGACCAGGAGAGTGGTTTTATCCCCCTCGGGTGTAACCGTCTCAAGGAGCAGGTCCGTGCCCAGGATAGATGCGGCATAGCGTCCCACTCCTTTGCGCCCTTGCATGACTCGTCCGCCAGGGCTTTTCCGCCTGTCCAGCTTATCCCTCGTTGAAGGTACCATCCACTTATTGATAACAGTATCCCGTGACATTCCATGCCCATGGTCAGTGATAATAATGGAATAGCCGCTATGGTCGCTCTTAGCCCAGAACTCAATGTCTACATCGGGTGAATCGGCATCATAGGCGTTTTTTACAAGCTCCACGACCGCTGCATAGCAGTCCTGGATAAGATCCCGTCCGATGGTCAGAATATGCCGACCAGCGGGTCGTATTTTATAAGTTCCGCTCGAACTCACAGCCAGATCTCCTTCAGCATGTCAGTTTTTTCGGGCCGACAGAGATTGGGCTGCGGTCCGTGGGAGTAAACAGGTCAGCATCAGTACCTGTTGTTTGATGCCACAGCTTCATCCAAAATAAAAGTATAAGCAGGGAAAGCCGCTATGGAGTTTATTTGACGGCTCAATATCTCCATTGAATTTGAATCTGAAGGCTCATTTCATTTGTCTCCAAGTCGTAAGAATCCGGGAAAATGCTGATAGTGATCCTGAAAAAGCCTGGCCACGTCGGCTGCTTTTATGCCCGGACAAAACCTTTTGCGTCAATCTTTTGCCGGAACCCACCGATACAAAGTGGGCACCGACACGCCTAAATTCTGCGCCACCTCACGAGGTGGGACGCCGTTGGCCAGGAGTTTTCTGGCCGACTTAATTTTACTGTCTGTCATAATCCTTCTTCGTCCGCCTGTACGTCCCATTTTCCGGGCAGCTTCCAGACCGGCCCGAGTCCGCTCGGCAATCAACTCGCGCTCCATTTCAGCCAGGCTGGCCATGACATGAAAGAAAAAACGGCCGGACGTGGTTCCTGTGTCGATGGAATCCGTCAGGCTTTTGAACTCGACACCTTTCGCGTGGAGTGATTCAACCATGTTAACGAGCTGCTTGACGCTTCGTCCGAGGCGGTCAAGTTTCCAGACAACGAACGTATCGCCCTTTCGCAGCATATCGAGAGCTTTCTCGAGCCCCTCGCGATCCGTGCGTGCGCCGCTTGTTTTGTCGCTGAAAATCTTCTCGCAACCCGCCTGGTTCAGGGCATCAATCTGGAGGTCGAGATTCTGATCACGGGTTGAAACCCGCGCGTAGCCGATGAGCATAGAACGGTCCCTTTGAAACAGCACCTCAAGAGATTTTTCAAGTTCGTCATGATTCTGAGGCATGGAATGATCCTCGTCGTATGGTGCACCGAAATTCTTAAAACTCATTAGCAATATAGCCAATCGAGAATTGAATTTCAAGAATGGTTTTTGAGAATGGGAAGGCTTGATTTTACGCGGCGGACAGAGGGGGGGACTTGATATTCTCAAAAACGAACGTTTTTGAGATTGCCAACTAAACTGAATATGGCTCTTCTGTGCTACAACCACCCAGAGTCCAGGCAGACTCGGGGATTCCAGCTCCTCGAATTATTTAAAAGTTCAGCCAAATTAGCTGTAGAGCCAGTCTTTTCCATACGCTTCCTCTGCTTCGGATAGATCAAAGCCTTCTTTGAGAAGTGCATCCGGGCCGATGACTTCTTTTAAAGATTTGGCCAAATGCGGGGCTAAAAGTGGAAGCCTTGAAAGTCTACTAGCTTCAGCAACATCTCCTCTGCGCCTGGCAGCCTTAGAACGTAGTAATATATCAAGTGTTTCTTCGTGGGTGTACTTCGCCATAATTTATGGTCCTTCCGGGTTTGCCGTGGGTAACGTCATAATATAGGCGATTTCCAGGAGGAGACCGCCGATGAGGGATGTTGATTTTTACGGACAGATTTTGGGCATCAAGAGCCCCTGGTTTGTGGACAAGGTTGACTTGCAGACGTCTGAAGGCCGTGTGGATATTTGACTCAAGCATAAGAGCAAGGAGCTTTGGACTTGTCCGGAATGCGGTAAGGAGCTGACATGCCGGGATCATGCGGAAGAGCGGATTTGGCTGCATCTGGATACGTGCCAGTTCAAAACTTTTATCCACGCGAGAATCCCCCGTGTGGATTGCCCCGAGCATGGCGCCAGGCAGGTCACTGTCTTCTGGGCTGAACCTGGTTCGCGTTTCACTCTGCTCATGGAAAGACTGATCATTGATGTTTTGACAGAATGCTCGACCGTTGAAGGGGCTCGCAGGTTGATGCGTATCTCATGGGATCAGGCTTGGGGTGTCATGGAAAGAGCTGTCCGGCACGGTATGGCACGAAAAGAACAGCGTAAAATCAGCTACATCGGGGTAGACGAAAAGGCTTTTCGGAAAGGACATAGCTACATGACCGTTGTCTGCGATTTGCTGCGCGGTACGGTGGAACACGTTGCCGAGGAACGCAAAAAGACAAGCCTTGAAGAATATTACAAAAAGCTGAACGACGAGCAACTCAAGGCGATCAAGGCTGTATCAATGGACATGTGGCCGGCATACTTCCTGGCCACCACGGAAAACGTGCCCGATGCAGCAGACAAAATAGTATTCGACCGCTTCCACATCATGCAACATGTAGGGGAAGCCGTGGATAAAGTACGCCGCCAGGAACATAAGGCGCTGATGGCTGAAGCAAACGAAATTTTGAAAGGCAGCAAATACTTGTGGTTATATGCAGAGGAGAACCTCTCGGACTCCCAACGACCGCGCCTGGAGGAACTCAAGGAAGCGAATTTGAAGACGGGGAAAGCCTGGGCCAAGTAAGAGAGTCTTCGCGGACTGTGGGAATATTTGTCAGTTGGCTGGGACAAGCGTTTCCTGAAAAAATGGTGCTCCTGGGCCAGACGTTCAAAGCTCACGCCTATGAGCAAGGTCGCAAACATGCTCATGGATCACATGGACAACATCGTGACCTTTTGTCGACATCGCATGACCAACGCCGTTGCGGAGGGACTGAACAGCAAGATCATGTCCATCAAGCGTAGAGCCTGTGGCTATAGCAACAAGGAGCATTTCAAGACAGCGATTTACTTCTTTTGTGGCGGGCTAAACCTCTACCCGGAAATTAGCAAGACTGGGGCCACCCGCTGAGTTTCCGGAAGGACCTAGAATTTTTTACCAATATTTGCTCGCATGGTAAACCGTGAACCTGTGAATCTCGGGGATTCCCAGGCTCAAATCGGTGGTTGGCGCTTCGAATAAACGCACTCGATAATCGGTTCCCCTGAGAGCCTCACCTCACCCAGACACACCGTTCATTCCCAACTATATAACAACGCGCAAAGGCGTGTTTGGAAAGCGGCTTCTCTAAGGACAGATTTTGCTGCGCAGGCAAACCATAATCTTGGTCATATATGACCGTTGGCTAAATATGACCTTAATGTTTACGTGCAGGGATTAAAAACTGTGAATACACTTTTTTCTCATTCTGTAAACATATCATTGTGTTAAAATAGATGCGCTGCGAAATGCTCATGTGGCATGGGGATTGCTTTATAAACATAAATTGCAAAAAAGATTTTTTTGAAGAAAGTAATCATCCAATCTAAGTAAAATCAGTTTACGAAATCCGTGTTGTATTCATAAGTAATAGTTAAAAGCAATTAGCCATGAAATACAGATGTTATGCATGTATATTTTTTCAAAATACAATTATTTTTACGACTCAATCAAGCAAAGCAGTTAAATTTATTTATTTTGATAAACGCTTAAGAAACGAGCCTGCAATGATAATTATGATAATAAAACTTAGAGTAAAAGAAAACAAGAATTTTGAAGTTATTCAAACAATTCAAGATATGAACAAATCAAGTGCAAACAATGTGAATTCTATTCGTTACGACATTTATTGCGGACTCGAAGACAAAAACAGTTTCATTTTGATCGGGAAGTGGAAAAAACGCGAGTCGTTGAATCAGTATATTGCGTCTCACAAATTCAGCGTCTTGTTAGGAACCAAGGCACTTCTATGTGAACCAATGGATATTCAGATTTTCACGGTTTCCCATTCAGAGGGAATGGATGCCGTTCATTCGCTCAGAGAATCAAAGTCGAGGCAGACAACCCTTGACAAAGACAGCTAAAGGAACCTTGATACATGAACATTCTGCTTATTTATCCCAAATTTCCAGATACGTTCTGGTCATTTTCGCACGCGTTGCGTTTCATCAGAAAGAAAGCAGCGCTGCCACCGCTTGGCCTGATCACGGTGGCGGCAATGCTGCCGGATCATTTTCAAATGCGCCTTGTTGACTTGAATGTGGATGCTCTTGGCGATGACGATCTGGCGTGGGCTGACATGGCCTTTATCAGCGCGATGGCGATTCAACGCAAGTCGGTCATGGACATCATAGACCGGTGCAAGGCCAGGGGCCTGACAATCGTTGCCGGAGGGCCGCTTTTCACGGCGCAGCCCAATGATTTCGAAAAAGTGGATCACATGGTTTTGGACGAAGCCGAAGCCACGATGCCAGCCTTTCTTGCTGATCTGAAAAATGGTTGCCCAAAGCCACTCTATCGGGCGTCAGGCTACCCCGAGATTCGCCACAGCCCCATCCCCTTGTGGGACTTGATTGATATACGTCACTACGCCACGGTAAGCATTCAGTATTCCAGAGGATGCCCGTTCAATTGTGAATTCTGCAATATCACGGCACTGCTCGGGCGCACTCCACGCAACAAGACACCTGAGCAGGTGATCGCGGAACTGGATGCTATTTACCAGACAGGGTGGCGCGGCAATGTATTTTTTGTCGATGACAATTTCATCGGCAACAAAGCGTCCCTCAAAGAGCATCTGCTTCCTGAGCTGATCAAATGGCGCCAGGATAAAACTGGGATTGTTTTCTTTACGGAAGCCTCCATCAACCTCGCCGACGACCCCGAACTGATGGACATGATGGCCCAGGCGGGATTCGATTCCGTTTTTATTGGCATAGAAACACCAAACACTAACAGCCTTACAGAATGCTCAAAAACGCAAAATAAGAACAGAGACTTGCTTCATGACATCAAAACGATGCATCGCTCCGGATTGCAAGTCATGGGCGGCTTCATCGTGGGTTTTGACAATGATCCGCCCTCAATTTTTCAGCGCCAGATAGATTTCATTCAGCAAAGCGGCATCGTAACGGCCATGGTGGGCATGCTCCAGGCCCCTCCGGGGACTCGGTTGTTTGAGCGCCTGGCGCGGGAGAACCGCGTAAGTGGGGAGTTTTCCGGTGACAACGTGGACGGCTGCACCAATATCGTCCCGGCCATGGGACTCGATAAACTGATCGCCGGCTATCATGCCATCATGAACGAAATCTACTCGCCACGCATGTACTACCAACGGGTCAAGCGCATTTTGAAAGAGCTCAAGGCGCCGGTGGCGAGCACTCCCCTCGAGTTCCAACGCTTCCTCGCGTTTTTGCGCGCCAGTTTGAGGCTGGGCGTGTTTGGCAAAGAGCGATTCCAATACTGGCGGCTGGTGGCGTGGACACTGACCCGGAGGCCTAAAATGCTCCCGCAGGCCATAACTTTTGCAATCTATGGCTACCATTTTCGACGGATATGCGAACTGCACATCCATTAAACGCGAAGCAAGTTAATTGGCAGCCCATGAGTGGACGAATACGCATCGATATTAATGATCGGTGCATGAACCAGGAGGTTCGTTATGGCTGAATGGAATCAACCCCCAGGAGGCTCAATGCTGACGCTGGATGCTGTGTTGGGAAAGATTCAGCAGCGCCTGAATAAAGTCAAAAGCGGTCCAATTGTCCTCATAGTCGCCGGTCTTGTGGTGATGGGCTTCTGGACCGCATGGTTCACAGTTCAACCCGAAGAGACAGGAATAGTTCAACGTTTTGGAGAAGTCATGCGCACAGCCGGTCCGGGGCTGCACCTGAAAATGCCCTACGGTATCGAAAAGGTCCACCTCGTGCCCACGGCGCGAGTGCTGAAAGAAGAGTTCGGCTTTCGAACGGTGTCCGCAGTTCCAGGAGAAAAGACCCGCTATGATACGCGCGGCGAGTACAAAGACGAATCGCTGATGCTCACCGGAGATTTGAACGTCATCGATGTCCAATGGATAGTCCAATACCGCATCGAAGACCCGATCCGTTACCTGTTTCAGGTCCGCGACACAACGAAAACAATCCGCGACATAAGTGAGGCAGTCATGCGCCGCGCGGTGGGCAACCGCCTGGGAAGCGATGTGCTAACCACCGGGCGGGTGGCGGTTGCCAGTGAAGCAAGAAATGAAATCCAAAAAGTTCTCACTGAGTATGACACAGGCGTACGGCTGGTGACTGTGGAACTCCAGGATGTCACCCCGCCAGATACGGTCAAGCCTGCCTTTAATGAAGTCAACGAATCGCGCCAGGACAAGGAGCGCACCATCAATATGGCCCAGGAACAGGCCAATCGAGAAATCCCCAAAGCCAGGGGCGTGGCGGCGCAAAGCATCAGCGAAGCCGAAGGTTATGCACTGGAACGCGTAAATCGGGCCAAGGGAGAGGCCACCCGCTTTGAAGCCATTCTGGAGCAGTATCTGCACTCGCCGCAGGTCACGCGCCGCAGGCTGTATCTGGAGGCCATGACCGGTCTCTTGTCGGCCATGAAAGCGCTTTATATCGTTGACCAGGACCAGAAGGCCATGGTGCCGTGGCTTCCAATTGAATCCGGCACGCCACAACCACAGGCACAAGGAAATCAGCCATGAAATACATCTTTAAGATTATTGGCGCGGCTGTGGCGCTGGTGCTCGCTATCGTGCTCTATAGCGGTCTCTACACGTTGGAAGAGGGGCTGCAGGCCATCGTCGTGCAGTTCGGCCGACCTGTCGGGGAGCCAATCACCAAGGCGGGGCTGCACATGAAACTGCCCTTGATTCAGGAGGTCCGACGATTTGAAAAGCGTCTGCTGGTCTGGGACGGTGATCCAAACCAGGTGCCCACCAAGGGGCGCGAGTTCATCTGGGTGGACACCACCGCCAGATGGCGGATCGCCGATGCAAAGAAATTCCTGGAGAACGTGGCCAGCGAAGAAGGCGCCCAATCGCGTTTGAATGATATTCTCGATTCGGTGGTGCGCGACCAGGTGTCGAGCAGTGAACTCGTAGAGCTCGTGCGCAGTGCTTCGTGGAAGGCCCCCAAGGGTGAAGCCCTGAAGGAGATCCCAAAGGAGCGCGAAGAAGAGCTGAAGCGAGAGATCGTTCGCGGCAGGGAGGAGATCACCCGCACGATACTTGCTGAAGCACAAAAGATCATCCCGCAATACGGTATTGAGCTGGTAGACATACGCATCAAGCGCCTGGATTACGTGGAAAGCGTTCGCGAGAAGGTCTATGAGCGCATGGTTTCCGAGCGCAAACGCATTGCCGCGCAGTTCCGTTCAGAAGGCGAGGGGCGCAGCGCGGAAATCCTGGGCACGATGGAGAAAGAGCTGCGCCAGATCCGCTCCACCGCGTACCGCCGGGTGCAGGAAGTTCAAGGGCTGGCCGACGCAGAGGCCACCCGCATTTACGGCCAGGCCTACGACAACAACCCGGAATTCTATGCCTTTCTGAATACCCTGGAAAGCTACAAGGACAGGGCGAATCCAAACTCCGTACTGATACTGACCACGGACAGCGACTTTTATCGATACGTCAAAAACGCACATCCGGGCGAAGCGTTGGCGGAGGGAAACAACCTGAAATGAGTCAGTTGGGAATCACAATGAACCTGTTGCAACTCAGGAAAGTAGACATGAACGCAAAACTTATCCTCGGATTGATACTGGTCGGATCGGCGGCCACCTTCATCATTCAGAATATTGCAGTGATGGAACTTCGTTTTCTTTTTTGGACAGTTTCAATTTCTTCGGCATTGATAATGGTTTTGATATTGACGATAGGGATCTTCCTGGGATTGCTGTTGAACAGCAGCTTCAGCAAAAGAAAAGGCAACACCCCCAGCAGTAAATAACATTTTGAATTCTCACGAGCACAGAGATGTGCATGTTGAGTGAAAGGAGTAACACCATGAAATCAGGCACAAGAGACGAGACTGAAGGCAAGTTGCACCAAGTCAAGGGCAAGATCAAAGAGGTTGTCGGAAAAATCTTTAACAAGCCCGATATGGAAGCCGAAGGAAAAGATGAAAGCACATCCGGCAAGGTTCAAGAAAAAACTGGCAATCTCAAAAAAGTTATCGGGAAGTAAGCTGATACGCAAACGCTACAACAGATTAAAACTCGAAGGGGCTAAGATGCTTTGGACAGTATTCATAGTACTTCTCGTTTTATGGGCCCTGGGTTTGCTGACCGGCTACACGCTGGGGGGGGTTATTCATACTCTGCTGGTGATAGCCATCATTGTAATGCTGATCCGGGTTATTCAAGGTCGCCGGCTGCTGTGAACCGCCGAAGCCTTCTCACAAAACATAGTACATCAACAAAAAGGAGTGTCGGTCATGGTAACAAGACGCAGGCTTATCAGCAGTTTGGTCTTCCTCCTCGTCCTCTTCACCTTGTCAGGCTGTGCCTCGACATCCAAACAGTCGAGCACCGGGGAATACATCGACGATTCGGTCATTACTACCAAGCTCAAGACGCAGTTGGCTGGGGACGATTTTCTTAAATCATTCCGAATCAGCGTCGAGACGTACAAGGGCGTCGTTCAACTGAGCGGGTTTGTCAATACTCAAATTGCCAAAAACAAGGCGGGGCAAATCGCGCGCAGCGTTAATGGGGTTCAGTCCGTCAAGAACAATCTGATCGTGAAATAGACGGATGCCATTCATACAGGCGAGCCCTCCCCCCCGGAATGTCCGGGGGGCGCACTCTACGCAGCCTCCAGCCATCAGGGAGAGAGCATAAATGGCTTGGAAGTATAAAAGGAGATTACGGCTTGCGGATGTTGAGCTTGCGCATACGCGCGCGCAGGGTGCTGCGATCAAGGTCCAGTATCTCAGCCGCACTGTTTTTGCCGCTCACTTTCCATCCGGTCTGTTCAAGCACTCGCTTGATATGGTCCCGTTCAACATGCTCCAGGCTTTGTTCCAGCCTTTGGGCGTCTTTGCGAGGTCTTTTCAGGTCATCCACCAGCCGCAGCTTGGCGCCCGAGGAATTGATCACCGCCCTCTCAAGGACATTCTCCAGTTCGCGAACATTGCCGGGCCAGTGGTATTGTTGCAGCGCATCCATGACGCCCACCGGAATCTCCCGGATACCTTTGCCCAGTCTTCGTGAAATACGGTCGATATAAAATTTGGCCAACAACGGGATGTCGTCCAGGCGATCACGCAGTGGCGGCATGGTGATCGGAAAAATGTTCAGTCGATACCACAGATCCTCGCGGAAGGAGCCATTCTGGACCTCCGCCTGCAAGTCGCGATTGGTGGCGGCAATGATTCGCACATCCACTTTTCTGGTCTCTGAGCTGCCCAAGCGTTCGAACTCTCCGTCTTCGATCACCCGGAGCAGCTTGGGCTGGAGTTCCAGCGGCAATTCGCCTATCTCGTCCAAAAACAGGGTCGCGCCGTCGGCAACTTCAAAGCGCCCCAGCCGCCTGGAGAGCGCGCCGGTGAAAGCGCCCTTTTCATGGCCGAAGAGCTCGCTCTCGATGAGGTTTGAAGGCAGGGCGGCGCAGTTCATCTTGACCAGGGCGCGATGCTTGCGGAGGCTGGAGCTGTGAATAGCGCGTGCGATCAACTCCTTGCCTGTCCCGGTTTCTCCGAGGATCAACACGTTCGTATCGGTGCACGCAATCTGCTCCACCTTGAAAAACACGTAATTGATGACATCGCTTTTTCCGACGATGTCATCATGGTTGTAAACCAGTTTGATTTCTTCCTGAAGATAGGCTCTCTCGGCTTCAAGCTGCTCTTTGAGCTTAACTATTTCGGCCGTTCGTTCTTCAACCAGCTCCTCAAGGCGTTGTTTGTAATATTCGCGTTTGGTCACATCCTCGATGGCCAGCAGAATAAACTGGGGCTGGTTGCCCTGGTCGTAGATTCGCCGGGCATTCAGATGCATTATCTTATGCCCTATGGCTTCAAAGTCATGTTCCACCTCAAAATCGTGAAAACTGGTGTTATGAGGCAGGATATCCTCCAGCAATTCCTTCAACCTGGGGATATCCCATTGCCCGTCGCCCAGTTCGTAGATCATCACGCCCTCTGTGTCGGCGGGTTTGACTTTGAACATTCGATAAAACGCGGCGTTGGCCGTTACGATTTTCAACTTCGAATCCAGGAGGAGCAACGGCTCGCGAATTGACCCGAGGATGCCTCTGTGTGTTTCCAGGAAATTGTTTGCCATAATGAGAACCCATGCTTTTCATAAATAGGATTTAAGCATACTATCCAATAGCAAAAGAATCATAAGGCATCAATTCACACTGAGAAGCGGCCTGGTTCTCCTGACCACCAGGCAACTTCGTAAGAGGACTACCCACATACCTGATTGAGGGCATTGCATAATGAACACGCAATTCTTCCGAGTTGCACTGGATTCGGCGACTGAGGGAGTGTGCTTTGCCGATAAATCCGGTCTGATAATATACTGGAGCAAGTCAGCTGAGCGTTTAAGTGGATACGCAGCCAAGGAAATACTGGGCAAGCACTGCGCCCATGAGATTCTTCTCCATTTGGACGAAAACGGCGAGACACTTCTGCCAGCCAGCCTTGTTGCGGCAACCCTGGCCAGCGGCAAGGTGCAAAACAAAGAAATCTATATCCGTCACAAATATGGTCACCGAATTTCTGTGAACGCTCGCACGTCCCCGGTGCTGGACGAAAACGGTGACCTCCTTGGTGTTGTTGAAATCTTTATGAGCAACACGAAAAGTCTCCACCTCCTCAAGGAATTGGAGGTCATGCGCAAGGAGGTGCTCAAGGATGAACTGACTGGCATCGGCAATCGACGATGCGCAGAAGTCATTATGAACGACTTGGCAGCCTCGCTGGCCAAGTATGATGTGCCATTTGGAGTTTTGTTTGCCGATATTGATCATTTTAAGACGGTGAACGACACCTGGGGGCACCAGGTAGGGGACAAGGTTCTTTTCATGGTGGCCCAAACTCTTGTCAACGGACTTCGGGGACTTGATCTCGCCTGCCGCTGGGGCGGTGAGGAATTTCTGGTGCTAGTGCCCAATGTACAGAAAGAATCTTTGCTTGGCTTGGGCAATCGTTTACGCGTTCTGATTGAGAACAGTTGGCTGGAATACAAAGGACAGCGCATCTGGGTGACTGTATCCTTCGGCGGAGCTGTTTCGCGGAAGGGAGAGACTGCGGCAGAAGTGGTAAACCGTGCCGACAAGCAAGCATATCGAAGCAAACAGGAGGGGAGAAATTGCGTTCGTGTGGAGGGTTTCATTTTAGATTAGATTAGGCTGTGTAAATACGCCGGAGTCGAGGTGCTCGCAAGAAAAAGCACTTTCTGCCATTCACAAATATTTTCCGACAACCTCGCACTGCAATCCACCAGTATCCTTCCAATTTTCGTCTCGATGCAATGTATGGATACTGTTTGCCGAGCAATTTCACGTTGACATTATTCCATCCAAAGCGCATAGTTTAGATTGCAATAGCAAAGGGGTTATTATGCCCGCATCCACAGCAGATGGAAAATCAGCCAAGTTTTCCGCACTACGCCGCCAAGCCGCAGAGCTTATCGGACGACCGGAAAAAGCTGGGGCATCGCTGCCTTCCTGTGTTGACAAGGGCATCGACATCCTCGACCTCATCACCGAACTGGACGTGTACCAGGCCGAACTGGAGATTCAGAATCAGGAGCTCCAGGAGGCCAATGAGAACTTGGACGTTCTGTTCCGCGAATATACCGACCTCTACGACAATGCACCCTGCGGCTACGTCACCCTGAACGCCGAGGGGTGCATAACCAAGATCAACGAGGCTGCCAGCCGCATTCTGGGCATGACCCGCAAGCAAAACGTACCCGAGCCACTCTCTCCCTTTCTCCATCCCCAGTACCATGGGCCTTATCATGATGCGCTCAGTCGGGCTGGTCAGCAAGGCGCTGTGCAGCATGTGGTATTGCGCCTGAGTGATACGCGCGCCTCTGCTTCATGGATTCGGATAGATGCGGTAAGCAAGCGCAACCAGGCCAAAGAGGTTGAAGCGTGGCGGCTTTCGTTGACCGACATCACCGAACTCAAGAACGCCGAAGCTGAACTTCGCAAAGCCAAGCGGCTGGCAGACGAGGCCAACAAAGCCAAATCCCTGTTCCTGGCCAACATGAGCCACGAGATCAGAACACCCCTCAATGGCATAATGGGCATGCTGCAGCTGGTACAGATGGCCTCCAATGACCAGGAGCGAGATGAATGTGCGGATCATGGCATCGAATCCTGCAAGCGCCTTACGTGTCTGATCGGCGACATCCTTGATCTGTCCAAGGTGGAGTCGGGGAGATTAGAGATTCAATCCACTCCCTTCAACATTCACGATCTTTTGCACTCTCTCGAAACACTGTTCCGCGACGTCGTCAAGCAGAAAGAACTGGCTTTGTTCGTGAACATCGCCCCGGGACTTCCCCAAGACTTCCTCGGAGATCCATTTCGCATTCAACAAGTTCTGAGCAATCTGTTGGGTAACGCCCTCAAGTTTACCGAAAGCGGAAGCGTGACCCTTGAAGCGACCTACCTGGACAGCCAGCATCACGACAGAAAGTGCGTGTTGTTTTCCGTGGCGGACACGGGCAACGGCATCCCTGATGACAAACTCCTGAACCTGTTTGAGCCATTTGTCCAGGCCAGCGAGGGACTTACTAAACGACATCAGGGCGCGGGTCTGGGCCTTGCCATCTCCAAGAAACTGGTTTCGCTCATGGGAGGCAGTATGTGCGTGGTAAGCGAGGAGGGGGTGGGATCGACATTCCATGTCTGCCTGCCGCTTACGCCAGCCGAGTTCACCGCTCAGGGTGATTCGGTTTCCAGTTCCATTGACGCTGCTGGGCAGTGCCGCCATCTGAAGGTGCTGCTGGCGGAAGACGAAACGTCAAACCAAATCGTTGGCGTCAAATTAATAGAAGTGCAGGGCCACGACGTCACCCTGGTCGAGAATGGAGAGCGGGTTCTGGAGGAAATGCGGCACGATGCCTTTGACTGCATCCTGATGGACATCCAGATGCCGGTCATGGATGGCGTGGAGACCACGAGAGCCATACGTTCAGACTACGAGTTCCGGAAACAGGCGAGCATTCCTATCATCGCGCTCACTGCCTACGCCATGGCTGATGACCGTGACAAATTCATCGCAGCCGGCATGGACGATTACCTGGCCAAGCCCTTGGATGCCGCAAGTTTGAACGTTGTCCTGGGGAAAGTCGCCAAAAAGCTTTATTGACGCGCCTTTCTTGAGTTCCTTTGCCAGTCGGCTTGTGCCCTGATAAGTACCTAAAGATACTGAGTGCTGCCGTGCAGCCTTCACCTCCTGGATTCCTGTTTCAATGAGGAACGATAGGGCCAGCAAGAAGAAGACAGCGACAAAAAAGGATTCCATGAAGCACCATAGTAATGAAGACTTCCCAGTCGTCGGGCTTGGAGCGTCCGCAGGCGGCCTGGAGGCGCTGAAGGCTTTTTTTTCCAGCACACCCGGATCAAGCGGCATGGCCTTTATCGTGGTGGTGCACATGTCCCCTGACAAGCCCAGCCTCATGCCGGAACTGTTGCAGAAGCAAACCGAGATGCCAGTGGAGCATGCCAAGGACGGTCAACTTGTCGAACCGAACCATGTCTACATCATGCCCTCGGACAAGAACCTCACCCTGGAGAGGGGCAGGGTCAAGCTGTTGGAAATCCCAAAAAAACTGCCGCATCTACCGATTGACACGCTATTTCGCTCCCTGGCCAGGGACAAGGGAGCCAGAGGTGGGGGCGTAGTGTTCTCCGGCACAGGTTCGGACGGCGCACTTGGACTGAAAGAGATCAAGGCTCATGACGGGTTGGTCCTGGTGCAGTCCCCCGACACCGCCAAGTACGACAGCATGCCGAAAAGCGCCCTGGCCACGGGCGCTGTGGACATAGCCCTGCCACCGGAGAAAATGCCTGCTGTCATTGCAAGTTATTTCAAAAAGCCCCAGGATCCTTCCGAGGCGGCCCCCTTCCAGAGAAACGAGGAGGTTTCCGTATGGCTGGGCGAACTCTTCTCCCTGCTGCGCACCCGGATGGGCCATGACTTTTCAGCCTATAAGCGCAATACGCTGCTGCGTCGCGTTCAACGCCGCATGGGCTTGAAGCTCATGAACTCCCCCGACGAATATCTGAAGTTGCTGCGCGATGAGCCAGAGGAGGTGGAGTTCCTGTTCCGTGATCTGCTCATCGGGGTGACGAGATTTTTTCGCGACCCCGAATCCTACGAGGTTCTTCAAAAAACTGTTTTACCTCAATATTTCAGTAAGATCGAAGATGACGAAGTCTTCCGGATATGGATTCCCGGCTGCTCCACAGGCGAAGAGGCTTATTCCCTGGCCATCCTTTTTCGAGAATCCCTGGAAAAGCATTCCAAGCGCGCGACACTGCAAATCTTTGGCACAGACATCGACAAACACGCTATCGACAAGGCCCGAGAGGGACTCTACCCGGGCAACATAGCCTCGGATGTCAGCCCGGAACGGCTACGCCTCCACTTTATCAAAGAGGGCGACTACTTCCGCATCCGCAAGGAAATACGTGATAGCATCGTCTTCTCTGTGCAGGACGTCCTCAAGGACCCGCCCTTTTCCCGTCTCAACATGCTCTGCTGCCGCAACCTGCTGATCTACCTCGACGCAGGGGCACAGAAAAAGCTCATCCCCTTGTTCCACTATACCCTCAAGCCAGAGGGCCTGCTCATGCTCGGCTCATCGGAGACCATCGGCGGCTATACCAATCTTTTCAGCACGCTGAACAGCAAGTGGAAAATATTCAAGCGGCAAGAAGTCCCGGCTGCTTTGGCACGGCAGGTGGATTTTCCCAGCGGCTTTGCGAGGAACGAGTATGGCGCCGCCGCTCCCGTCCTGAACAACGAGCACAAGATCAATCTCGGACAGCTGGCAAAGGACGAAATCCTGGAGCGCTTTGCATGCCCGGCGTTGCTCATCGACGCCGACGCCACCATCCTTCACGTAAGCGGTAGGCTTGGAAAGTACCTGGAGCCTACCAGCGGCCCGCCCAGCCAGAACGCGCTGGACCTGGCGCGCGAAGGCCTGCGTATAGAACTCTCCTCGGCCATTCGTGCGGCCCTGGCCAGCAAGACACAGGAGACCCGCCATGACGTACGGGTGAGGACCAACGGCGATGTCCAACGCATCAATCTGCATGTATGCCCCCTGAACGCCCCCAAAGAATTGACGGGCAAGCTGCTGGTCGCATTCGAGGACATCTCTGCAGACGCACGGGCCATTTCCGTTACGACAAAGACCAGCGGCGATTCCGGTC
Organism: Desulfovibrionaceae bacterium; assembly: GCA_963667575.2. Classification (GTDB taxonomy): domain Bacteria; phylum Desulfobacterota; class Desulfovibrionia; order Desulfovibrionales; family Desulfovibrionaceae. The sequence goes on from CAXXHY010000031.1 coordinate 43,765, forward strand.
AGCTTCGTGACGAGAGGTTGTCCGAGCTGGAGCGTGAACTGCAAAACACCCGCGAAAGCCATCAGACCACCATTGAAGAACTGGAGTCGTCCAACGAGGAGCTCAAATCCACTAACGAGGAGCTGCAATCATCAAATGAAGAGTTGCAATCAACCAACGAAGAACTTGAGTCCTCAAAGGAAGAATTGCAGTCCTTGAATGAGGAGCTTCAAACAGTGAATTCCGAGCTCCAAAGCAAGGTTGAAGAGCTATCCGCAGCACACGATGACATGCGAAATCTGCTGAACAGCACGGAGATTGCCACCATCTTCGTGGACAACGACATGAATATCAAGCGGTTTACTCAAGAAGCAACCACCATTATCAATCTCATTCCTTCTGACATCGGCCGCCCTTTGAATCATGTCATGGCAAACCTGGAAGGCGACGAGATGATGCTCGCCCTTGAACAAGTCTTGAATCATCTCTCCCCGCAAGAGGCCGAGGTGCAGACCAATGACCGGAAATGGTACAAGATGCGCGTGATGCCATATCGCACGATGGACAACCGCATCGACGGGGCGGTGCTCACTTTTGCACTTATAGACGACCAAAAGCGGGCGCAATACGTGCTTCAGGAGGCCAATACCACACTGGAGGACGCCTGGCAGCTGGTGCGCAACGTTTTCGACCTCAATCCCCAACCGTTGCTGGTAGTGGACGGGAAAGGGGATAAAGTATTCATCGTCAATACAAAATATAAGCAGTTCGCCGGCATGGAACTGGACGCTAAAGCAGAGAGGGGAAGCTTTGCCGAACTGTTGCCTGCCCCCTTGCGCGTGAATGATATACAGAAAGCCATTCAGGCTGCCGTGAAAGAGGAGAAGAAGATTATTTGCGGCCCCTACGAGATAAAAACAACATCGGGCAGCAAAAGTGTTACGGTAACAGCAATGGCAATGCCTTCCTCTAAGAACAAGCAGACAAATGTCTTGCTATGTTTTGAAGAGTGACGCCCTTTGCGCTGGATGCTCCGCCCCTGCCGATGAAACACTTGCCGGGCTTTGCCTATGGTTTCTACCAAAGTCGATCTTCTTTGCCTCCCGAAATGAACTTCCGGAGGATACGCTTCGATGTGTCGTCACTCTTCGACGCCCATTCGAGGGCGAGTCGGAGCACTACTGCATGCTGGTTAACAGGTCGCGAGCGGGTACGCTTTCCAAGCGCTCCAGGGCGTAAATTCTCGTAAGTTCGAGGACTCGCAATCGGGTCATGCTACATATTACTCAGGGCACAAAGTTTCTCACTTTGTGCACGCTCAGCTTGGCTGCTCGGGAAGTCAATTCCCGCTGGCCTCGCTGGGGGGCCGCGTTTTCACGCGGCATTCCTGGAGCAAGAATGTAAAGTAATTCCTGCTCCCAGGAATAGTGGATTAACATTTTGTTGGACCTGAACCGGACCAAGATGATATTTTAGAGCATCCCCGGACAACCTCGCCCCCCTTGACGCGTTTACGAGTCACGACGTCCTGGCCGGTTGGAATTCCCTCCATGTCCGAACCAACTCAAGCTGAAAATGGTTGTCACGCTGCGAAAGTAAATGTGCTGGCTATTGCCGACTCAGCCCGGCAATTTCCACAGTCAGTCCAGCTTCAATCCCAGCGGGCTTGACCACTGTTTTGGCGAGGAGGGACAACAATATGGGCATGCTCCACAAGGACATAAGCCAACATATTTCTTGCGCCTGGGCCCGACTGAGCAAATCAGGCGGGGCGCGCCAATGCGCGGAAGAAGAGCCGCCCCTGCACTCAAAACTGTTCAGTGCTGATCAGATGAAGCAGCACGGCAAGGTCCTCGCAAGCCTGCACAGGCTGGAGGAAGGGCGATCGCCCGCCCGACTGCTTCGACGGCTGACAGAAAACGAGAACCTGCTGCTCGATGTCCATACGCAACTCATGAAAGATGTAAAGGCGGGCGACCGGATCACTCCAGCCTCCGAATGGCTGTTGGACAACTATTATGTGATCGAGGAACAGATCCGCACCGGCCCGCCTTCACCTGCCCAGGAGGTATAACCGCGAGTTGCCATGCCTGACCGGTGGTTCCTCAGCCGGACTCCCGAGGGTATACGACCTCGCCATGCAGAGCATTTCACACAGTGACGGACAAGTGGCTCCGGAGAGCCTGAAAAGTTTCGTGATCGCCTATCAGTCCATGACTTCTTTGAACCTGGGCGAACTCTGGGCCATCCCGATCATGCTGCGCTTGGCGCTCATAGAGAACCTGCGTCGGGTAACCGCCCGCCTCGCAGTCCAGAGGGTGGAACGCAACCGCGCTGCCGCCTGGGCCGACCAGGATGATCAAGGTTGCCGCCAAACAGCCGCAAAGCCTTATCCTGACCATTGCCGACATGGCTCGCTCCAATCCGCCCATGACGAGATCGTTCGTGGCGGAACTCTCACGCCATCTGCACGGCAAGGGGGCGGCCCTGGCCTTGCCGCTGACCTGGATCGAGCAGCAGCTGTCCGGATCTGGGTTGACCATCGAGCAGTTGGTGTTCTCGGAAAACCAGCGCCAATCCGCCGAACAGGTCTCCATGAGCAACAGTATTGGCAGTCTGCGTTCCCTCAGCGCAATAGACTGGAGCGAATTCGTTGAATCCACGAGCCTTGTCGAAAAAGCTCTGAGAGAAGACCCAGCGCACACATACGGGATTATGGATTTTGTAACTCGTGATCGCTATCGCCACGTGGTGGAGCGGACGGCCAGGAAGAGTTCCTTCTCTGAAGCCGAGCTTGCGCACAAGGCCATCGGACCTGGCAAAGGAGGGGGGCGACCAGAAATGGCGAAGATGCCCTCACAGCTCATGTCGGCTACTACCTCATCGACGAGGGGTTGGCCCAACTCAAAAGATCGGCGCAGGTGCGCAACTCGCTAGCCGAATCCATGTATGCTTTGGGCGGCAGGTTTCCCCCTACTGCTTTACGGCGGCGGCATTCTGCTGTTGACCGTGCTCCTCGCCGGAGGATTCGCAGCAAAGGCGCAGGCCGATGGACTGAATGCATGGGGCTTGGCTTCGATATCCCTGCTTCTACTCTTATGCGCCAGTCATCTTGTGGTGGCCCTGGTAAACTGGCTGGCGACCCTGCTGACCACGCCGCACTCTTTGCCGCGCCTCGATTATTCCAAGGGCATCCCGGAGGACCGACGCACCCTGGTCGTGGGTCCCGACCATGCTGAGCAGCGGCCCGGCAATCGAAGCCCTGATCAAGAATCTGGAAGTCCATTTTCTGGCCAACCGGGACAGAAACCTGCATTTCGGGCTGCTGACGGATTTCAGCGACGCTGTCGAGGAAACGCTGCCCGAAGACGCCTTCCTGACGCGTCTGGCTCAGCGAGGCATAGAGGGCTTGAACAAGAAGCACCCAAGTGCGACGGGCGACTTTTTTCTACCTTTTCCACCGGCCACGACTCTTCAATCCTCCGGAACGGCTCTGGATGGGCTACGAACGAAAGCGCGGCAAGCTGGCGGACCTGAACAGCCTGCTGCGTGCCGGTGAGCCTGCTCCTTTTGCTTTGATTGTCGGTTGACGCGAGTGTTCTGGTGGGGGTGAAGTACGTTATCACTCTTGACACCGACACACAGCTGCCAAGGGACTGCGCCCGCCTGTTGGTTGGCGCCATGGCGCACCCGCTGAACCACCCACGTTACGACGCAGCCGGCACGCGTGTAGCCGGCGGCTATGGTATCCTCCAGCCACGCGTGGCTGCCAGCCTGTCTGGCGCCAACCGGTCGCGCTATGCGCGTATGTGCGCCAGCGAAATTGGCATTGACCCTTATACGCGTGCCGTCTCCGACGTGTACCAAGACCTGTTCGGCGAAGGCTCCTTCATCGGCAAAGGCATATACGAAGTCGAAGCCTTCGAGCGCACCCTTGACGGAGGGCTTCCCGGAAAACCGCATCCTGAGCCACGATCTTTTGGAGGGCTGCTACGCCAGAGCGGGACTCCTGAGCGACGTGCAGCTGTTCGAGAATTCCCCCCCCAGCTACTGCGAGGATGTGAAACGCAGAAAGCGCTGGGTTCGCGGAGATTGGCAGATCGCACGCTGGCTGTTGCCCGGCGCTCCCGGCGCTGAGGCCTGTCGGCGGAAAAACCCGCTATCTCTCTTGTCGCGATGGAAGATCCTGGACAACCTCCGTCGCAGTCTGATTGCCGCTGCACTGACCCTGCTCCTGCTGGCAGGATGGACCGCTCTGGCTTCCGCCTGTTTCTGGACCATAGCTGTCTGCAGCATCATACTGCTGCCGTCGGTCATCACCGCGCTGCAGAGCGCGTTGCAAAGACCTGCAGATATGCCTGTCAGACAGCACATAACAACCATAGTGAGCCTGCTGCCTAAGCATTTCGCTCAGGCGGTCTTTTTTCTGGTTTGCCTGCCCTATGAGGCATTCTACAACCTCAACGCCTTGATAAGCGCTACTTGGAGAATGCTCGTCTCACATACAGGGCTTTTGGAGTGGACCCCTTCTGGCGGGGAGGGGAATACTGGCTGCATGGAACTCATAGGCTCCTACCGGACCATGTGGTTTGGGCCATTCCTTGCCGTAGCCACAGCCCTTGCCCTGGCTGCAGTCACCCCATCTGTGTTGCTCGCGGCCGGACCGGTGCTGGGCCTATGGCTTGTCTCGCCGGCCCTGGCATGGTGGATCAGTCAGCCAATCACCCGACGCCAAGAGCGGCTCACCGAAGCCCAGGACCTGTTCATGCGAAGGATAGCCCGCAAAACATGGTTCTTTTTCGAGACCTTTGTCGGTGAGGAGGACAACTTCTTACCCCCTGACAACTATCAGGAACAACCTGTGGCCGTCACGGCTCACCGTACATCGCCCACGAACATGGGGCTGGCCCTTCTGGTGAATCTTTCTGCGTTCGACTTCGGCTTCATCTCCTGCGGTCGGCTGATGGAGCGCACCTCGCGGGCCTTGGAAACCATGGGGCGTTTGGCCCGCTACGAAGGCCACTTTTTCAACTGGTACGACACCCGCACCCTGCAGCCGCTCCCGCCGCGCTATATTTCCTCTGTTGACTCCGGAAACCTGGCCGGGCACCTCCTGACCTTGCGCGCGGGCCTGCTCGCCTTGAGTGAGGAGCGAATTCTCTCTCCCAGACTGTTCGAGAGCCTTGACGATGCGTTAGACATTGCGTTGGACGAACTGCCCGACGATCTGCCAACCGCTCCCTCAGCTCGGTTGGAGACTCTGCGCCAGGAGATGAACTCGATCGCACTCAACCCGCCCGTGACATTGGGCGCCACGCGTCTTTGTCTGGAGCGTCTGACAGCGTCCGTGGAGGTTGCGGCCGCCAGTCAGGATTTCAAAACTCCGACCTTAGACAGCTCCTTGCATTGCTGGATTCAAGCCTTTGCCGTGCAATGCAGGGACGCCCTGGCTGAATTGGACTTGCTGACTCCTTGGGCGGCGTCTCCACGCGAATTCAGTAAAGAACTGGCTTTTCTGGACGAGATCCCTACATTGGGCGGGCTGGCTGCCTTGGAAGCCCGGTTCAGGTCCATCTCGACACCGGCGCAGGCTGCGGAGTTGGGAGACATGATCAGCGCCGTCCGCCAACAGGCCAAATCCAGACTGACACGCCTGAACGCACTCGCCCAAGACTGTGACGAGCTGGCTCAAATGAAATATGGATTCCTGTACGATGATACGCGGCATTTGCTTGCCATTGGCTACAATGTGGACGAACTCCGCAGGGATCAGAGCTTCTACGATCTGCTCGCCTCGGAGGCGCGGCTCACAACCTTCGTGGCTATCGCTCAAGGGCAGTTGCCGAAGGAAAGCTGGTTCGCCTTGGGGCGATTGCTCACCTCCGTTGGAGGGACGCCGATCCTGCTTTCTTGGAGCGGCTCCATGTTCGAATACCTGATGCCCAATCTGGTAATGCCCACGTATGAACACACCTTGCTTGACCAGACCATCAAGGCGGCTGTGGCCCGGCAGATCGAGTACGGCAGGAAGATTGGCGTGCCCTGGGGGATTTCGGAATGCGGCTACAACGCCATTGATGCCCACCGGAACTACCAGTACCATGCATTTGGGGCGCCCGGTCTGGGGCTTAAGCGTGGCCTTGCCTCCGATATGGTCATTGCGCCGTATGCCACTGCTTTGGCGCTCCTGGTGAATCCGAAGGAGGCCTGCAGAAACCTGGAACGCCTGGCGGGAGAGGGGCTTGAAGCCCGTTATGGCTTGTACGAGGCCGTTGACTTCACCTCCTCACGCCTGCCGAGTGGGCAGAAAAATGCTGTGGTCCGTTCGTTCATGGCCCATCACCAGGGCATGACCCTTCTTTCCCTGGCAGGAGCGCTTCTTGAGTTCCCGATGCAACATCGCTTCGAATCCGATCTCCGATTCCAGGCCACACTTCCCCTGCTTCAGGAGCGTATCCCTCAAGCAGCAGTTGTTTATCCCCACGCCTCGGAACTTGCCGAGATGCACTTGGCTGCCACTTCTGAGAATACGTCTACGCGTTTCTACGACACTCTCGACACGCCGAGTCCCGAGGTGCAACTGCTCTCCAATGGTCGATATCATGTCATGATCACCAATGCCGGAAGCGGGTACAGCCGTTGGGAGGATCTCGCCGTGACCCGTTGGCGCGAGGACCCCACCTGCGACAACCGGGGCATATTCTGCTACCTGCGGGACGTGGACAGCCGCGAGTTCTGGTCCACAACCCATCAGCCGACACGCCAGCCAACAGAGGCTTTCAAGGTGATTTTTTCGGAAGGCAAGGCCGAATTCAGCTGTCGCGCGCACAACTATGACGCATATACCGAGATCGCTGTTTCGCCCGAGGACGACGTCGAATTACGCCGGCTGCGTGTCAGCAACCGAGCACGCACGCGGCGAGCTATGGATGTGACAAGCTATGCGGAAGTGGCAATGGCCCCTCAAGCGGCAGACGCGCTGCATCCGGCCTATAGCAATCTCTTTGTACAGACTGAGATCATCCATGGCAACCAGGCCATCCTCTGTACCCGTAGGCCCCGCTCCCAGGATGAAGAGACGCCCTTCATGCTGCACATGATGGTCGTTCGCAGTTCTGATATTGAACACGTCTCCTATGAAACCGATCGTATGCGCTTCATTGGCCGTGGCAATACCTCTGCCGCCCCTCTGGCATTGCATGCGGACGCAGCCGAATATGCAGACTCGCTTTCGGACAGCGAAGGATCGGTGCTTGATCCCATTGCAGCCATCCGCCAGCGGATAACGCTTGAGCCGGGCGAGTTCGTGACCATCGACATGATCTACGGCATTGCCAAAACCCGTGACCAAAGTTTTAGGCTGATGGAGAAATATCAGGATCGACGCTTGGCCGACCGCGTCTTCGACCTGGCAAGGACGCACAGCCAAGTTCAATTGCGCCAATTGAACGCCTCAGAGACGGAAGCGCAGCTCTACGGAAAATTGGCCGGTTCTATCCTGTTCGCCAATGCAGCGCTAAGGGCCGAACCAGACACACTCATCAAGAACCAACGGGGTCAATCAGGACTATGGGGCTATTCTGTTTCTGGCGATCTACCTATTGTACTGTTGCAAATCGAGGATGTGGCGAACATCGAATTGGTGCGCCAACTGGTGCAAGCCCACGCCTATTGGCGACTCAAGGGGCTGGCCGTGGACCTGGTAATCTGGAACGAGGACGACGCGGGCTATAGGCAGACCCTCCATAACCAGATCATGGGGCTCATTGCCGCAGGCGCCAAAGACGAACTGACTGACCGGCCCGGGGGAATATTCGTCCGGCCTGCGGACCGCATCGCCGAAGAGGACCGTATCCTGTTCCAGGCCGTGGCCCGAGTAATCATCTCCGACTCTCGGGGGACCCTGGTTGAACAAATTGGCGGCCGCAGCCTGACGGAAAGCAATATGCCCCAACTCACCCCGACACGCCCTCTGCGCGCCGCGCCTCCCGCAGTGGACTCGCTGCCGCGACAGGACCTGAGCTTCTCCAATGGCGTGGGGGGCTTCACCACGGACGGTCGGGAATATGTCATTACCACGGCCCGCGGACAACAGACGCCCACACCCTGGATTAACGTGCTGGCCAATCCGGTTTTCGGCGCCATGATCTCTGAGAGCGGCATGGCCTGCACCTGGAGCGAGAACGCCCACGAATTTCGCCTGACCCCCTGGGACAACGATCCCGTAAGCGATTCGCGAGGCGAGGCCTTCTATCTCCGCGACGAGGAGCGCGGCCATTTCTGGTCGCCTACGCCTTTGCCCTGTCGCGGGACCACGCCCTACGCCACCCGCCATGGTTTCGGTTACAGCGTCTTCGAGCACGTCGAACGCGGCGTCGCCACCGAACTCTGGATTTATGTAGCTCTCGACGCCGCAATCAAATTCGCAGTGCTGAAGGTCCGTAACGAGTCGGGCCGGCCTCGCAGGCTTTCGGCCACCGGCTATGTCGAATGGGTTCTGGGTGATCTGCGCAGCAAGACCGCCGAGCATGTGGTCACCGAAATCGACCCGATCAGCGGCGCACTTTTTGCCCGAAACCCTTACAACACCGAATTCACTGATCGGACGGCCTTCTTCGATGTTGACGAAACCACGCGTACCGTAAGCGGCGACCGGGCGGAATTCATTGGCCGTGGCGGTACGATGAATGCCCCGGCCGCCATGATGCGCACCCGGCTTTCCGGAAGAGTAGGGGCAGCCCTGGATCCTTGTGCGGCCATCCAGGTGAGCTTCGAGTTGGAGGCGGAGCAGGAGCGTGAAATAGTCTTTCGGCTTGGCGTGGGGCGGGACCAAGCGGACGCCAAGCGTCTGGTCCAACGCTTCCGTGGGCCGACCGCCGCGCGCATGGCGCTGGACATGGTTTGGCAGCACTGGACGCATACCTTGGGGGCAGTGCATGTGCAGACCCCGGATCAGACGTTCAATCTATTGGCCAACGGTTGGATCCTCTATCAGACCCTGGCCTGCCGTCTATGGGCACGGTGCGCCACCTATCAATCCGGCGGAGCGTTCGGCTTTCGTGACCAGTTGCAGGACGTCATGGCCCTCATTCACGCCCGGCCGGAACTCGTGCGCGAACACGTGCTGCTCTGCGCCAGCCGTCAGTTTGAGGAAGGGGATGTGCAGCATTGGTGGCACCCGCCAACGGGCCGAGGCGTCAGAACCAACTGCTCCGATGACTACCTCTGGCTACCGCTAGCCGTGACTCGCTACGTACGCACCACCGGAGACACCGGCGTGCTGGACGAGCCCGTTGGCTTTCTGCGGGGTCGCACGCTGAAGGCGAACGAGGACTCCTACTATGACCTGCCGGGAACCTCCGATGAGGTGGCCAGCCTATACGAGCATTGCACCCGCGCCATAGAACATGGCCTTTGCTACGGCACGCACGGCCTGCCGCTCATAGGTTCAGGCGACTGGAACGATGGCATGGACCATGTGGGTCAGGAAGGCAAGGGCGAGAGCGTGTGGCTGGGCTTCTTTCTCTTTGACGTGCTCATGAGTTTCACCGCAATTGCCATATCCCATAACGACGAAATATTTGCAGAACTCTGCGGCAGCGAGGCTGAGAAACTGCGCCGCAGCATCGAGGCCAGCGGTTGGGACGGCGAGTGGTATCGCCGCGCCTATTTTGACGACGGAACACCGCTCGGGTCATCGGAAAACCCCGAGTGCCAGATCGATTCCATCTCCCAAAGCTGGTCCGTGCTGTCGGGAGCCGGAGAGGTCAAGCGTTCGCGTCGGGCCATGGAGGCAGTGGACCAGCGCTTGGTCCGCCGAGAGCAAGGCTTGGTGCAATTGTTGGACCCGCCTTTCGACACCTCTGCGCTCAATCCCGGCTACATCAAGGGCTACGCTCCGGGGGTACGGGAAAACGGCGGCCAGTATACTCACGCCGCCATCTGGGCGGCCATGGCCTTTGCACGGTTGGACGACCAATCGACGCGCCTGGGAACTTTTCCGTATGATCAACCCCATAAACCATGCACTTACAGCCGAGCAGACCGAAATATACAAAGTAGAGCCCTACGTCATGGCCGCAGATGTTTATGCGGTTTCTCCGCATATCAGCCGTGGCGGCTGGACTTGGTACACGGGCTCTGCTGGCTGGATGTACCGGTTGATGCTGGAATCGCTCCTCGGCTTCAGGCTTGAGGTTGACCGGTTACGTTTTGAGCCCTGCTTGCCGCCTGAGTGGAAGGAGTTCATCGTGCAATTACCGCTACAGGGAGACATTATTTCACATCAAAGTCATGCAGGTTGCAGGAAAAGGCGAGGACATTCAAATAAACTTGAACGGGGTGCAGCAGCAGGATGGTTTTATTCCCTTAAAGGACGACCATAAAGAACATTGGGCTGAAATCTTGATACATACTTCAAGAGAGAGTGGCTCTGAAAAGCAAGAGTCTGCATCGGCAACTCAGCCTTGAATTCGGCGAACCACTCGCTTCGTTTAGCATGTTCGTGTTCCTTCGTTATGGATCCCTCCTTAGCGGACTGGACGGTATTACAGGCAGCAATTGTCCCTCTTGAACAAAATTCAAAAAGCTCTCGGATATTTTTTGAACACCTGGAATGACTAAGGCTTGCTCCAGGTTGTTTTTCTTGAGTGCCCTGCGGCGAACAAATGGCGCCTAAATTATTGTGATAAAATAGCAACTTAAAGATTATGGCTAGCGACAGCTTCCGGGATTTGCAGGGGTTTTTTGCGCAAAAGCAGGGCTTGGGGTTGACCAAGGTTGACACCCTCCTTGACTATGTTCAAGGATGGCGTTGTGTACCACACTGAAGTCCGAATGAGGTCATATTGAGTTACCTGCCCGTTTTCATGACCACTTGACTCCAGTTCAAGATGCTTTCAAATAATATCTTTAATTTCAGAGACATGAGAAATAGAACAGTAGATTTCGGGAGGTTATGGGGTGGTCAACCTTGTGTTTGACCGTTGGTTGACCACAAAGAAAAAAACGGGCCAGGAATTACTTCCTAACCCGTTGATTTCTTTGGTGGAGCTGGAGGGAATCGAACCCACGACCTCTTGAATGCCATTCTACTGCAATAGTGCTATTAAACACATTGATTTCATTGCACAACATACTGAAATGAAAACTAATCATCTGGAAAGTTGAGCACAAAATTGATAATAGATAAAACACAAATTTTAGTACAGACTTTTGATAAAGAACTGATAAATAGCTGACCATTTCTGATGCCCCCTTATACTGTTTCTTCCAATTTTTCAGCATTGAACACCTTATCAAGGACACTCACAGCTTTGGACTTATGGTCAGGGCTCAGATGTGCATATTTCTGAGTCATCTTAAGATCCTTGTGCCCTAATAATTCTTTCAAAACGTACAAGTCAACACCCTCCATAGCCAGATTACTTGCAAAGGTATGCCGCAAGTCATGAAAGTTAAAATCTTCTATCTCAGCAGCAGCTAAAGCGCTATGCCATGCCCGTTTTAAGTCTTTGATTCGTTTACCATTCCAGGTAAAAATAAAATCGCCTTTGTTCTTACCTTGCGCCAAACGAGAAAGAACATTAGGTCCTTCCGGGTTTGCCGTGGGTAACGTCATAATGTAGGCGATTTCCAGGAGGAGACCGCCGATGAGAGATGTTGATCTTTACGGACAGATTTTGGGCATCAAGAGCCCCTGGTTTGTGGACAAGGTTGACCTGAAGACGTCTGAAGGCCGTGTGGATATCTGGCTCGAGCATAAGAGCAAGGTGCTTTGGACTTGTCCGGAATGTGGCAATGAATTGACTTGCCGGGATCATGCGGAAGAAAGGATTTGGCGGCATCTCGATACGTGCCAGTTCAAAACCTTCATCCATGCAAGAATCCCTCGTGTGGATTGCCCCGAGCATGGCGCCAGGCAGGTCACTGTCTTCTGGGCTGAACCTGGTTCGCGTTTCACTCTGCTCATGGAAAGACTGATCATTGATGTTTTGACAGAAAGCTCGACCGTTGAAGGGGTTCGCAGGTTGATGCGTATCTCATGGGATCAGGCTTGGGGCGTCATGGAAAGAGCGGTTCGGCGGGGTCTGGCACGAAAAGAACAGCGTAAAATCAGCTACAATCGGTGTCGACGAAAAAGCTTTCAGAAAAGGCCATAGTTATATGACCGTGGTCTGCGATTTATTACGCGGTACGGTGGAACACGTTGCCGAGGAGCGCACAAAGGCAAGCCTTGAAGAATATTACAAAAAACTGAGCGACGAACAGCTCAGGGCGATCAAGGCTATATCAATGGACATGTGGCCGGCATACTTCCTGGCCACCACGGAAAACGTGCCTGATGCAGCAGACAAAATAGTATTCGACCGCTTCCACATCATGCAGCATGTAGCGGAAGCGGTGGATAACGTACGCCGCCAGGAACATAAGGCGCTGATGGCTGAAGCAAAACGAAATTTTGAAAGGCAGCAGATACTTGTGGTTATATGCTGAGGAGAACCTCTCGGACTCCCAACGACCGCGCCTGGAGGAACTCAAGGAAGCGAATTTGAAGACGGGGAAAGCCTGGGCCATGAAAGAGAGTCTTCGCGGACTGTGGGAATATTTGTCAGTTGGCTGGGCCAAGCGTTTCCTGAAAAAATGGTGCTCCTGGGCCAGACGTTCAAAGCTCACGCCTATGAGCAAGGTCGCAAACATGCTCATGGATCACATGGACAACATCGTGACCTTTTGTCGACATCGCGAGACCAACGCCGTTGCAGAGGGACTGAACAGCAAGATCATGTCCATCAAACGTAGAGCCTGTGGCTATAGCAACAAAGAGCATTTTCAAGACAGCGATTTACTTCTTTTGTGGCGGCTAAATCTCTATCCGGAGATTAGCAAGACTGGGGCCACCCGCTGAGTTTCTGGAAGGACCAAAAATTTAAACTCAACGGACTATGCGGTGTGGGTCTTGATGAAACCGCGACCAAACGTGGACATCATTACGTCACCATCTTTGTGGACATGGATCGCGAGACCAGACCTGTAATTTTCGCCACGCCCGGCAAAGGCAAAGCGTGCTTCAAGGAATTCGCCAAGTATCTCAAAAAGCACAGAGGCGAAGCCGACAACATAGCCGAGGTCGTTTGCGATATGTCTCCCGCGTTTTTGTCCGCAGCCGAGGATACATTCAAGTACGCGTCCGTCACCGTGGACTGGTTCCATGTTGTCCAAATATTTACAAAAGCCCTCGACGAGGTACGGCGATTAGAGGCCAAAGAAGTCAACCTCCCAAAGAGTGCCCGCTGGGCGGTGCTCAAGGGGATCGAAACGCCTCGTACCGATGAGCAAACGGCGGCGTTGAAAGAACTTGAAACTCGTGGCCTAGCGACCGCTACGGCTTTTCGAGTCAAAGAGCTACTACGCTGGGTCCGCGAGGCCGACACAAAACGTGCCGGGCAGTGGCGAGCAACCCATTTTTTCAAGTACGCACAGGAGCTTGTCGGGGAGTCGAAGCTGCTCAATCCCATGCACAAGGCGTTGCGTACGTTCCAGGAACATTTGCCTCGTATCTTGCGAAGATGGGAATCGCTGCTCTCGAACGCTCGACTGGAGGGGTTGAACAGTCTTTTCCAAGCTGCACGTTCGCGAGCTAGAGGATACCGAAATGTTACAACGTTTATCACCATGATTTACCTGATCGGGGCCCCAATCGCTGAGCTATTGCCTTCGTGGAAAATTCCACATTAAACGTCGAGGAACCAACTTTCTGTTGTCCAAGAAGGCCAGCAGAACACCCAGGCGCTCGCTCCAGGGCACTTTCTAAACAACGAATCGCAGAAGTCAGATCAATTATCGTATCTTGATTCATTGATGATTTCCCACACTGTAAGTCGAAGCTGTCATTTTCAAAGCTCTCTTCTCTCATCAAGAGGCCGCCCTTGTTAGAAATTAAGAACTAAGCGAATTAATTTGTTTCCACTAATTATCTTGATGGATGGATCGCTAAGGGCAGCGACGGAACTACCTTTTCCCGTTTTTCCAGTATGAATAAATAGTCCTTTCACGTGCTGGTGGGCCGCTACAAGATTCGAAAAATCCACAAAGATGCTGTCTATTGATATAGCTTTTATATCGTTTGGCCTGGATCAAGTATTTTTGTCCGTCTTTAAAGACAACTCCGTCAATGCCGCGCCCGTATAACGGGCGTTTCGCTTTATCCTGTATCCTTGTGACTTGAAGCTTTCGAGTAGTAGCTCTTCAAAAACAAAGGGATCTATCTTGCGCAGATAGCCAAATATCCTGGCATTAACATTATCTCCATCCCACGAACGAATCTTATTCAGCACTCTACGAGCTGTCCTGATGTTTCGCTGGTGGCGGGAAAAATAAAACTTAAAGAATGTTGTAGCAATAAATAGAAGAACGAAACCAGCAACGGAAATATGTAAATAGAATTCGGTTAAGAACTCGTTACCCATTGGCGCTTCCTTTATATGAAGTAGTTTCGACTAGATCTGACATTTCCTCTTGAAAATAAAGAGGTTCTCCCTTTTGATGGGTTAGCACAATCCACCAAACCGAGCACCATGCTCAGGAGAACCTCATGGAAAGTTTCAATCAGAATACGATAAAACACAAGATGGGACTGCTCAACCTCGCCGAGGAACTCGACAACGTCTCGAAGGCCTGCAAAATGATGGGCTTTTCGCGAGACACGTTTTACCGCTACAAGACTGCGAAGGAACAAGGCGGAGTTGAAGCCCTCTTCGATCGGAGCCGACGTAAACCCAACCTGAAGAATAGGGTTGAAGCTGATATTGAAGAGGCTGTCATTGCCTACGCCACAGATTTCCCCGCGCATGGTCAGGCACGTTCCAGCAACGAACTGCGGAAACGCGGCATATTTGTTTCGCCTTCAGGTGTTCGTTCAATCTGGCTGCGCCATGGGCTGCATAACTTCAAGCTGCGTTTAAAAGCATTGGAAAAGATCTCCGCCGATCAGGGAGTTGTTCTTACAGAATCCCAAGTCCAAGCACTTGAGAAGAAGAAGGATGATGACCAGGCGCATGGCGAGATTGAGACTGCACATCCCGGTTATCTGGGCAGCCAGGACACTTTTTACGTAGGCACAATCAAGGGTGTCGGGCGTATTTATCAGCAGACCTTTGTGGATACGTACTCCAAATGGGCTGCCGCAAAGCTATACACAACGAAAACACCCATTACCGCAGCTGACCTACTCAATGACCGGGTGCTGCCTTTTTTTGAACAGCAGGAAATGGGGATATTGCGCATCCTCACTGATCGGGGAACCGAATATTGTGGGCGAGTTGAGACACATGATTATCAGCTCTTTCTTGGCATTTGTGGCATCGAACACACCAAGACCAAAGCGCGACATCCGCAGACAAATGGTATTTGTGAACGCTTCCACAAAACGATATTGAATGAATTTTACCAGGTTGCTTTCAGGAAAAAGATCTTCCATTCATTGGGGGAATTGCAAACGGAGTTGGACACTTGGCTGGCCTATTACAACGCCGAACGTACACATCAGGGAAAAATGTGTTGCGGTCGAACGCCAATGGAAACTATGATTGATGGCAAGACCATCTGGCAGGAAAAGGTCGCAAGTTTGAACTAAACTGACAATTGCCAGCTCATCAAAAGGTGACTGTCAGATCAAGTCTGAACCACTACAGATTATCCCTTCTGAGTGCTCCATGGCAGATGGGTTGGACCTACTGACGGCGTAAACTCGAATACCTTTTGCTCCCACCTGTTTTGCTTGTTGAACAAATTCATTCGACTGAGCTGTAACAATAAGCTCTTTTGACCTATTCGAGTCTTCACAAGACAGAACGATTGAAACATTATTCGATTGTAAGACTTCAGGAGTAGCTTTGGCCGTAATTCGCTGCGGTAAGCCATACACACAATCTTGTGCAATGGAAGCACATCCTACACTATTAATGAGAAAGGTTATTCCAATGCGGTAAATACTATTCATTACCTTATTCAAGTCCCTTTGAGTACCAATGCTTTCGTCATGGACTAATCGGGAAATTTCATAGGTTGCTCCAGCCGGACAGATGCCTAAATTGTTCCAAACCATTTTGCGTTCGGGAGGAACTGTGGCTTCGAGAGTTGCATTTACGTCAGGATTTACCCGGGTGATATCATCAAGCATTTTTTCCGCGAGGTTGTCGCAAGTTCTTCCAGAGATTTATTTTGGTAGAGAGGCCGAACAAATTACAATAGTCCATAACTTTTGATTTGTTGAGGCCTGAGCGGATTGCTTGGCCAGTTGCTGCCTTTTTGAGTGCCATAAGCAGCTTTGTGTTCGTTTGTTTTGCGCATCAATTCCCGTGGTTATCGTTTTTATCAGTTTTTGCGCAACCAAGAGGTCTTCGTTTGCATCTTTGGACCTGTTGAGTGAATTCACAGTGTATTGTTTTTTCTCGAAACTATCAGCCTGAACTTGTAAAAATGGGCGAACTGTTTCGTTCAATTGCTTACTGCACATGTTGGTACTCCTGAAGCTCTTCTACATTTATCCGAAACAAGGGGACATTGCTTCGTATGTGAGCCTTATTTCAAGGCGAAAATGCGCTAATAGGTACTGAAAACCTACTCCCGCAGTATTCGGTGCTGGCTCGCCGATGGCGATGCTTTTTACGCCAAAGCCATTTTTACTTAAGGCAAACCGCATGCCAATAAGGCGATTTTTTTATCTCACTGATATTAAAGAATTAGTTTTGAGGGCTTTGTGCTGGTTGGAACGGCATTCCGTTTTTTTTAACGAAATACCGTTGTCATGTGCGACGAAAAACCGTTGCTATTCTTGATGCTCATTTTTGATGGACGTAATAACCATCTTGCAAATATTTTTGAGAGACTTGAAGGAACGACAGAAAAATTGGACGATATGGTCTTCACTACAAACGCCTCTGTGTCCAAGTAGTCTAGCAGGCCGTGTTGCCTTTGCCTGTTATGAGATATTTCCAGGCAAGTGGAGATGTAGTGCTGTGACTGCACTTTTCTTATGTAGACTTGAAACCAATCCAGATCAGTGGCCAGTTTGGCTGCTGAGACAAATTACTTCGAACAAGCGATTCGTTGTTTCTTCCAGACAATCGGGCAAGGATTGGATAGGAATGGTCTACCCTGTTTTGCGCCATGAAAAATAAGATGCTCCCATAGATCAAGTGGAGGCTCATATGCCTCCATCCGGAATATGGCTCACTTATTTTTGTTTTACACGATAAAACTTCATGGAGGCAGAACATGCAATTTGAATATTTCAACCCAACCAAAGTTATTTTCGGCCCCGGATCTCTTGCACGTATTGGTGAGATTGCCGGCGGATTCGGCAAGAAAGCCTTGATTGTCACCGGCGGAGGCAGCGTCAAGCGCAATGGAACCTTTGACCGGGTTGTTGAAAGTCTGAAGAACGCCGGGCTCACATACGCGGAGTGTGCCGGAGTCGAGCCCAACCCGCGTATTTCCTCTGTTGCACGCGGTGCCAAGACTGTCCGCGAGGAAGGGTGCGATGTGATTATCGCCCTGGGCGGCGGCAGCACCATGGATGCGTCCAAAGTGATCGCGGGCCGCGGCCTTGTATGACGGCGATCCCTGGAATCTGATCGGTCACGGTCAGGAAAACTGGCATATTCCCACCGAGGCCCTGCCGGTCATTACCGTGCCCACGCTGGCTGCCACCGGATCCGAGATGAACTGCGGCGCAGTTATTTCCAATGAGCAGACCAAGGTCAAATCATTCGTTTCCACACCCCGTGCTTTTCCCCAAAGTGGCTCTGGTGGATCCCGAGCTGACTCTGAGCGTTCCCAAGAATCAGACTGCGTACGGCGTATGCGATATAATCGTTCACGTCACGGAAACCTATTTCAACGGCACCGGCGGCACGCCCATTCAGGACCGCTTTGCCGAAGGAGTCATTTCCACCGTCATGGAATACGGCCGCAAAGCTGTGGCCGACGGCAGCGATCTGGAAGCGCGTACGCAGGTGCAGTGGGCATCCATCGTGGCGCTCAACACCTGGCTTCAGGTGGGCACCAACTATGTGGCGCCAGTGCATATGATCGAACACGCGCTTTCCGCCCATCATGACATCACTCACGGCGCGGGCCTGGCAATCGTCAACCCGGCCTGGATGCGCTTTGCCATCAAAACGTACCCCGAACGTTTCGCCCAGTTCGCGCAACGTATTTTCGGTATCTCTCCCGAGGACAAGGACACCATGGCTCTTGGCCTGGAAGGCATCGACGCCTACGTGGCATTCCTGAAGGAAATCGGTTGCCCCACGCGTTTGTCCGAACTGGAAATCGGTGATGAGCTGTTCGAACAGTTTGCAAAGGACGCGGCTCTGGTGGTTCACGACGACCAGGGGAATCTGCTTGGCCGCCCGCCCATGAGCAAAGAAGATATAATTGGTGTGCTGCGGTCGGCACTGTAAGCGAAAAATGGTATACTTATCCAATTTTAACTGATTGGAATTGAATTATGAAATATTTTCAAGATGTAAGGAGTCGGAAATGGAAAAGGGACAACGCGAAGTGGTCGTCGTCATTGGCGCAGGATCCATCGGCATAGCCATAGCGCGGCGTGTAAGCGCCGGAAAACATGTTCTTGTGGCGGATCTTCACCAGGAGAATGCGGAGGCTGCGGCCAAGACCATGAGCGAGGCCGGTTTTGAAGTAAGCACCATGGCCGTGGATGTTTCCTCGCGTGAGATGGTGGAAAAACTCGTGGCCACGGCCGCGGCCATCGGCCCTGTGACAGGGCTTATTCATGCGGCCGGTGTTTCGCCTTCGCAGGCCACGCCGGAAATGATCATGAAGGTGGATCTGTACGGCACCGCGCTTCTGCTCGAGGAGTTCGGAAAAGTCATTGCTTCCGGCGGGGCGGGAATCGTCATCGCTTCGCAGTCGGGGCATCGTCTCCGGCGCTTACTGCCGAGCAGGACAAGGCACTGGCGACCACGCCCACGGAAGAATTGCTCTCCCTCCCCATGCTGCAACTGGACAAGGTCACCGATACGCTCAACGCCTACCAGCTCTCCAAACGCGGGAACGCATTGCGGGTAATGGCGGAAGCCGTACGCTGGGGAAAACGCGGCGCACGGGTCAATACCATCAGCCCCCGGCATCATCATCACCCCTCTGGCCAAGGACGAACTGACAGGTCCGCGCGGCGAAGGTTATCGGCGGATGCTCGAACTGTCTCCCACTGGTCGCGCCGGTACGCCGGATGAGGTTGCG
>CAXXHY010000032.1:0-98141 GCA_963667575.2 Desulfovibrionaceae bacterium
AACCGTGGCCATGTCCATGTCCGTGCCCACCTCAAAGGTGACGGTCAGCGTATAGGAGCCGTCGTTGGCGCTGGTGCTGGACATGTAGATCATGCCCTCGACGCCGTTGACCTGCTCTTCGATGGGCTGGCCGACAGTCTGGGCCACGATCTGTGCGCTCGCACCGGGGTAGTTGCAGCTTACCTGAACGGTTGGCGGCGAGATGTCCGGATATTGGGAAATGGGCAATGACTCCAGGGAGACAAGGCCCGCAATGACGATGATAATTGATATGACGCAAGCGAAAATCGGCCGTCGTATGAAAAAAGCGCTGATCATGGCCGCTCCTTAATTGGTTTTTTGAGTGGGCGCTTCGGTTGTCACATCCTGGCCCTTGCCGTCGGAGCTGGGAGTCTGATCTGTTTGCGTGTTGTCCGTATTCACATCAGTCGTATCAGTCTGTGTTTCGGCGGGTTTGGTTTCGCTTTTCGGGGCGGTGGCGTCGGCTTTGGGAGCGGCCTCGGGTTTTGTTTCCTCGGGAGTGACTGCCTGTCCGGGCTTGGCGCGTTGCAGGCCCTGTACGATGACCCGTTCGGAATCTTTGATGCCTTTGATGATCACGACATAGCCGTCTTCTTTGGAGCCGGTCTTGATGGAGCGGTATTCCACCTTGTTGTCATTGCCGACCACGTACACGTAGCTGCCTTGCTGGTCCGCGGCAATGGCCTGTTCGGGAACAAGAAGAGCGTTTCTGTAGGTTCCCAGAGGTACGCGCAGACGTACGAAGAAACCGGAAAGCAGCTCACGGTTGGTATTGGGGAAAACGCCGCGCACCTGGATCGTTCCCGTATTGGGATCCATTTCGTTGTTCATGAAATCGATGTCGCCCTTGTGGGGAAATCCTTCTTCATTGGACAGCTGCAGCTGAACCCGGCCCGCGCCTTCATCCGGATCGTTTTCCTTGGTGGACTTGCCCTCTGCCTTGGCCATTGCCCTGTAGGCGAGCAGGTCGTTCTCGCTGACGTTGAAATAGGCGTAGATGGGATCGTCATTGACTATGGTGGCCAGCTGCGTATTGCCGTCGGAACCGACCAGGTTGCCGGTGTCCACCAGTCCGCGGTTGATGCGTCCGTCAATGGGGGCGAGAACCTGCGTGTAGTCCAGTTGAATCTGCGCAGCTTCCAACTCCGCCTGGGCGGCTGTAACTTCGGCCTTGGCTTCATCGGACTGGGCTTTGGCCTGCAGTACGTCAAACTCGGAAACCGCGCCCTTTTTGCCCAGATAGGCTTGGCGCTGGTAGTTGGTCAGCTGCAGAGCCGCCTGGGTCTTTTTGACTTCCAGCTGGGCTTTGGCCTGATCCACTGCGGCCTGATATTCCTTGGGGTCGATGTTGAACAGCACGTCCCCCTGGTGCACAAAGGCGCTGGGCTGAAAGTTGGTCGTCAGCAGGAAGCCTTTGACACGGGCCCGTACGTCCACTGTGGCATTGGCCGACGTATTGCCTGTGAAATATGCATAACGCGTTACATCTCGCGTGATGGGTTTCTGCACCGTTACTTTGGGCGGTGGGGGCGGCGCATAGGCGTTTTTGTCATCATTGCAGGCACTAAGCAAAAGCCCCTGAAGAAGGGCGATGATGAGTAGCAACGGCAGTCGCTGCTGGGCGACGGAAAAACAGACAGGGCGCATGGGCCGCTCCTCCAAGCTAAAGGTTGGGAGACGCATGTTTATAGCAATCTATTATTAGGGTAGAATGCATAAAAAGCCAAGGGGCTGCGTTGAAAAATCTCCAGATGTGCGCAAGTTGTCAAGAATCTGGATTCGAAAACCTGTTAAGAATGTGTGTGAAAAATATTACAGAACGGTTAAGACGATAGAACGATACGAATCGGGAGTATGCAATTTCAACATATCGGGCTGAAGGAAGATCGCTTTGCTGCAAACGATCTGCGGCAGCCTGGCCATTGCCCCCCTCTGCACAGCCGGCATCGGCTACGCTTCTATAACGTGGCGTTTTGTTTGACAAGAGTTAAACTGTTGACAGCATGTATATGACGAGAGAGTATATTTAAGGTTCCTCGAACGCCAGAGTGCTCTGGCAAACGTGCGTTGCCGGATAAAGCCGTCGCAACGCGCCTTGGTTCCCTGTTCAGAATAGATTTTGTGGGATTTTTTATGAATGTGGATTTGATGCGGAAGATTGACCGGTTGGCAGGTGTGCCGCTGTGTATGCTATTGAGTGTATTTCGGGGTATTCGCAGGATGTTTGCCAGGCCTGCGGACCGTTTGGAACAGCCCCGGCGCGCCTTGTTCATACAATTCGCGGAAATAGGCGGACTCGTGGTTGCAAGCCCGGCAGTGTCCCGGATGCGGTCGCATTTTCCCCAATGTGAAATCTATTTCCTGACATTCCCTCTGGGAGACGAACTGCTGGAGCTGATGGGAGTGCCCGAGACGCACCGCATCGTGGTACGCAAAAGCAACCCCATAGTGTTTTTTCTGGACACCTTAGCCGCGATACGCAAGCTGCGGATGCTGCGGATAGATACGGTGCTCAGTTTGGAGGCCTTTGCCAGGTTTTCCACCATTCTGGCGTATCTTTCCGGGGCGGATCGTCTGTGCGGATTCGCCAGATTTCATGATGAAGGGCGTTACACGGGCAGTCTGTTAACCCATCCGGTGCTGTATAATCCGCATATCCACGCAGCCAGGACTTTTATCTCACTGGTCGAAGCCATTGCGGAGCATTCGGACAAATTGCCGGATCCGGCCGAGCCAGCGCTCAAAAAGCAGATAGCTGACATCTCGCTCGCACTTCCCCGTGTCGATGTCAGCAAGCAGGAATGTGATGCGGTACGCGCGATTTTGCAAGAGCTGCATCCCGGTCTCTCCCCGGCGTACAGGATAGTACTGCTCAATCCCAATTCCAGTGACATGGTCTGTGCCAGACGCTGGCCAGGCGGCAATTTTAAGGAACTCGCACAGCGGCTGCTGCAGGAGGAACAGCTGCTGATTGTCATTACCGGGGCGCCGGAGGAACAGGAGCCTGCCCGAAAACTGGTGGCGGAACTTGCCGATCCGCGTGTCGTGAGCATGGCCGGGCGTACGAGCCTCCGGCAACTCGTGGCACTGTATAGC
Source organism: Desulfovibrionaceae bacterium (assembly GCA_963667575.2). Taxonomy (GTDB): domain Bacteria; phylum Desulfobacterota; class Desulfovibrionia; order Desulfovibrionales; family Desulfovibrionaceae. The sequence continues at coordinate 3,118 of CAXXHY010000032.1, forward strand.
ATCAGCAGTCTGATGATAACCAATGATTCCGGGCCGGCGCATTTCGCGTCCTTGACCGACCTGCCTGTCCTGGTCCTGTTCGGTCCGGAAACTCCGCGTATTTATGGCCCCCTGGGAACAAAGGTGGAGCCGCATTATCTGGGAATAAGCTGTTCGCCCTGCATTTCCGCGTACAATCAGAAAAGGTCTTCCTGTACCGACAATGTGTGCATGAAATCCATCCGTGTCGACGATATTCATGCCAGGGCCAGGGCGTTGCTTCAGGGAGAAGCCCCGCACACCATGAAGTATTAGGTTATTGTTCCCGCAGATCCGGATGGTGCAAAATGGGGGTGCCCACCAGGGAAGGTACATGTCCTGCTGCCTGTCCTGCTGCCTGACGCGCAGCCGCGAGGTTGGCTGTTATGACGGGATTTTTCTGCGTATCGTTCAATCTGACTGCCCGCTCCAGATAGCGGAGTCCTAGTGCCTGATTTCCCCTGGTGAAGCTAACCATGCCCATATTATTGAGAACATACGGATTGTCGGGCATCAGAAACAGAGCCCATTTGAAACACTGTTCGCTCATTCCGTAGCCTGCTTCGGCCAGAAGTATGCCCAGGTTGTTCCAGGATGCCGCATCATCCGGGTCCAGTAGAATGGCCTGCATAAAGTGCATCCATGCGTCCCTGCGGTCATTGCTCCGCATCCGTCCGACCCCTTGTTCGAAAAGTTTCTGTACTTCCTGAGGTGCAACCTTTTGTCCGTGCGCTTTTTGCTGCCGACTGGACTTCCATTGCAGAAGATGGCGCGCATAGCTGCCCGTGTTGTACGGGTCCAGCGGATAGGCGGCCAGATGCGTACGCAGCAGCTCCAGGCTGTGAGGCGAGGCTGGGATGTTGTTGGTAATGGCGCTGAGACCGTAGATGCCCGCAGGATAACTGGTCGTTGAGTGCCATCCCAGGGATTGCTCCTTTTTCCAGAGTTCCGATTGCTGAAAGGTAAGGCTGATCAGCAGTACGCCGATCACAGGAACAAGCGTTGCCAGAATTTTCCAGGGCCAGGACGAGCAGACAATGCCCAGGGCCAGCGCTGCCCCGAACATGGCGAAGTAGGCGTAGCGGTCGGCCACGGTGGAGATGACCTGGTAGCCGAAAGGCAGCATTCCGGACACGGGCAGAATGCCAAGCATGAACAGGGCCAGACAGGCCAGCAGTTGCCTGCGTTTGTTTTTGAAAAAAAACAGCAGGGCGCCGGTCAGCAGGGGCAGTGCCCAGAAGCCGTTTGCCGGAAAACCGTTCCAGACCGCGGACGGGGTACGGGCGTAATCCATGGCCAGATGTACGGGCACGAACAGCTTTGACAGGTAGAACCCCACGGCGTCCAGGGCCACGGGCAGCCGCAGGGCAAAGGGTAAAGGTTCCAGGAAAAAGGGCAGGGGCTGGGCCTGCATGGTGATGAAGATGACAGCCAGACAAAGAACGGCGTGGGGCGTCAGCAGCCGTATGGACCGTAAAGGCGGAATGCCCTGGAATACGCAGGAGATGATGAAAAGAAAGGGCAGGGTGCAGACAGCCAGGGGCTTGGAAAAAATCCCCAGTACGAGCAGCAGCAATGATCCCAGGTACAGGGCAATCCGGACACGGGGCCTTTGCGCGGCAGATCTGGTGGCCAGCACGAAAAACAGCATGGTTGCGAAAGAAAAGAAGGCGGAAAGGACTGTTTTGAGCTCGGTTATCCAGCTGACGGCTTCTGTCTGCAGGGGATGTACGGCGAAAATCAGGGCCCCGAAAAAAGCCGCCCACAGCGAAACGCCGCAGCATTGGAGCAGGGCAAGGACAAGCAGGGTGTTGGCAACTTGAAGCAGAATGTTGGCGCCATGCAATACGCGTATTTCCTGCGGACTGGTGGGCGGCGGATCCCCGGCCAGCTTTGCAAGGAGGGACCAGGCCGTATAGGTGACGGGGATGTAGAGCCGGATGTAGGGGGCTGTCCAGAAATGGGCGATGGACTCCCCAGAAACGTTGGCAAGATAGGGATTGGTGGCGATATTGTAGTGGTCGTCGAGGACCAGATCGCTCTTGCCCAGCACGGGCGCGTAGGCCAGCAGCACGGCTATGACCAGCAGCAGGGCAGCGGCAGAACGCTGCCACGAACGAAACGTACGTTGTGATACGGGGGGTGATTCAAAGGCCGGACTCATGCTATCTGCTGTAATCCAGCCGGCGATGCAATGGCAAGTCGGGAGATGAAAAACGGTAACGGTCAGCGAAGACAGCCCCGGCAGGGAGGCCTGAACTATAAAAAGCAGCCGGAAGAGATGGCCTCTTCCGGCTGCATTATCTGTACGTCAGTTGTTACCCAGGACAGCGTTTTATTCCACGGCGATATGTCTGGGCATTTTTTCCGGCAACTTCTGCATTTTCACGGTCAGAACGCCCTTGTCGCAGGTTGCCGCCACCGTTCCGGTGTCGACATAGTCGGGCAGCGGAATGCTGCGGTAGATGCTGCCGAATCTGCGTTCGCGGTGGATGTAGTTGTCCTTCTTTTCTTCGTGTTCGTTTTCTGTCTTACCCCGGATGACCAGTGCGTTGTTTTCCAGAGACAGTTCGAGATCCTTTTTGTCCAGGCCGGGTACATCGACTTTGATCTGCACTTCCTGGTCGGTTTCGCTGACGTCCAGGCTGGGAGTCAGGTTCTCCTGGAACCAGTTGTTGCCGAACGCTTCGCCTGATGTTCCACCGAACGGGGCGCGAACGAACTCTTCGAAGAGGTCGAAAAAGTCGGGTTCGCGCTTGCTCGGCTCCTGGGATTTTCTCCTCAAGCTGGGCAGGAAACTATCGAACATACGCGTACACCTCCAGTTCCTGTGGGAGCGCGGGGATCGCGCCTACTCCACGGTTATTTCAATTTTCTTGGGCGCAGCCTTCTCGGATTTGGGCAGGTGCAGGTTGAGCACGCCGTTTTCGAGCTTGGCTGTGATCTTTTCCTTGTCAACAGTGTCGGACAGCGTAAATGTCCGTTCAAATTCTCCGCCGCCGAATTCCACATGCGAATAGGTTCTTCCTTTCTCCGTGGTGGGGTCGGCGGGATACGCCGTACGCCCGGTAACAGTGACTTCGTCGGCGTTGAGGTCGATGGTCAGACCTTCCTTATTCACGCCCGGCATATCAATAAAGATGTGGAAGCCGTCCTGTTTTTCCACAATGTCGGTGACGGGGCGTACCTTGGGCAATGTATCCTCACGGGTAACTGTTGGTTCGCTCATTTTCAATTCCTCCCAGGCCGATCAGGCCGATTCAATGCTGATTTTGCGCGGTTTGAGAGCTTCGGCTTTGGGCAGCCGGACTTCCAGAACACCGTCTTTCAACGTGGCTTTGATTCCGTCGCGGTCAACATCCTGGTGAATGCGGACTACGCGTTGGAACGCTCCAAAGGGACGTTCCTGGCGATAGTATGTGCCTTCACCGGCCTTGATTTCGCCCTGGATGGTCAGAGTGGACTCCGTCAGGGTGATGTCCAGGTCATCCATACGAACTCCAGGGACTTCGCACTGAATATAAATGGCCTCCTCGTCCTCGGAAAGATTCAGGGGCGGGTATGACTGTCGGCGTTGGCTCATGGTCGGCGAAGTGAGCAGCGCATCCATCAGCCGGTCGAAGCCTCGCGGCCAGCCATACAGGGATCTGAGTTCGGTAACCATTTTTGCAACCCTCCTTAAGTTTCCTTGAAACGTTTTGTTACGAAGAAAAATAATGCAGATTTTAGAGCTGTCAAGATTTTGATTTTAAAATTATATCAAATATATTGATAAGTTATAAAAATTATTAGCACTCTCTTGCTTTGAGTGCCAGAAAGGGGTAGTGAATAAAACCACTGGCGCGGAACCGAGAATTCGGGTAAACGCGATATTTTTGGTTTACGAGACTCTTGACGCAGCTGTTCGCAGACTTACAGTAACGGTCAGCCAAAGGGATGGCTTATAAGGGAACGGCGCGTAGATAATACGGCTGATAATGGAGGAAGAGAGAATGCCTATTTACGAATACCACTGTAAAAAGTGCGATAATGTATTCGAGGAATTTCAGAAAGGATTTGAAGAACGCTCGGTGAAGTGCCCCAAGTGCGCGGGTGACGCCGAGCGGTTGATTTCGAACACTTCGTTTATTTTGAAGGGAACGGGCTGGTACGTCACCGATTATAACGGAAAGCACAACGGCACTGCGCCCCACACTTCCAATGAAGGATCCGACAACGGCAGCAAGACCGCCTCGGCATCCTCCACCACCGCATCGAGCTCTTCAGACTCCGGCAGCTCGAGCTCCAGCGCCAAAAGCAGCAGCGCGAACACGCAGTAGTTTTTTCGTCACCGCAAGGTGCACGCAAACGGCTCATGAGTCCTGCCCCGCTTCCTGATTACAGGAAGAGGGAAAGGGGTCGTGTGCCGTTTTTTTTGTTGTAAACTCATACGCCTTGTCAGTCGCGGCAGAGATCCAGGGTTATGCTCCAGCCCCCCCTGTCCAGGCTGATGGTCGGTGTTTGGGGAGTGCACTGTGCCGTATGCTCCACATAATCGATAAATTCCGCGAATAGTTTCCCCTGACCAGGATAGGGCGAGTAGAGAAAATTGCTGTTGAGGTTGATGATGCAAAGAAGTGTCAGCGACGCGTATACCATAAACTTGTGGATTCGTCTTTTGCAGAGCATGTGCAGACAGCCCACCAGCAGGCAGAAGTAGCAGATTTTAGATATATACACGAAACGCTGGTCGTTTACTCTGTATATGTAGCTTTGGTCGAGATGCCGCGTGACAATTGAAATGGCATAAAAAGCAAATAATCCGTACGATAAAAGCAATATATAGATATATCTTTGTTTGTTTTCGCTTCGCAAGGCTCCGTAGATTATTGCCATGGTGATCAGCATTAAAGCAGTTATTGCGCCATAGTAGATTATATCTGATCCATATGAAATAGAATGAAACCGTGTTACAGGGCCAAGCCAGGTTTCAGCAATTATCCTTTCAAAAAATATGCGGTGTATTTGTGCAAAAGTATGATCATGGGCAGCGCCGTACTGGATCCCAAAAACTGCGTATAGAACAGTTACAGCCAGAAGAAGACTATTCCATTTGACATCGCGTTTTATTACAATAAAAAAAAGATATAAAAGACTTATAGATACGGAATACGGGTGGGACCATATTGCCAAACTCAGCACAAGAAACAACAAAATTTTGCTGGATTTCGATTCTGGAGGCGGAACAATTACGGAAAAGAAAAGCATCGTAAATGTTGACCAGTGCAGACAGTAAATAGTTCCCACAAGAAAAATATTTCCCAAAGGAAGAATGACCAACGCAATGATTGCAATGACGCTGTATATGGTATCTTTTGTGTAGTAACGGATAGCACGGAACACGGCGACAAAGGATGCAGCGGCAAAAATGTTGCTTATGAGTACAAATAAATGAACTGCAATGCCAGCTGGAAATAGTGTTGCAAGGTATGCTGTGAGATTGGGAAAGATGGTTATATAACCGGAATAGAACCGAAAAATATTTTGAATACTGTGATGGTTGTAATACATGGGAAAATAGTCCCTTCCGTCTTCATAGGGCAGAAAAGGGAAGCGTATATGTTCAAAACCATCTTTCAGGAACAAAGCGAGCAGGAAGGTCAGAAAAAGCAGAATGTAGGTTGTGCCGTTTTTCAAAGCCCTATTGTTTTTTACGTTCATCCTGGTCATCCGGTGATATGTTTTTGACGAACACAAGAGAGATCTGGCTTCTGTTCGTGAACGAAAATGCTATCGCATGTTATCCTGGAAAATACCAGATTTTCCTGTTGGTGATGTGAATTGCTTCTGGAATAGGGCACACTGCTTGTAGATATGAAAAGGGCAGTTCCGGTGATTTGTAGCAGAGGAAATCCTTGACAGATAATTTTTTCTCAGGGTGGTTGCTTTTTGTCCGGCAAAGAATAAAGATGGCCCAGTCACGCGCTTTTTTGGCCGCTGATTAAAAAAGTCGTTTAATTTGGCTGCGTTATCTGGTTAAGATGGTGAGACTTTGAAAAATATCTTGATTTTTTCATGAGTTTAAGCTAGCAAACAGATACGCTATGGATTTTCAGGAGGCCTTTTCGGCCATGAAGGGAATCCGGTTTGAATCCGGAGCGGTCCAGCCACTGTAACCCCGACGAGACGTTTGTGTGCCCTGCCTGCGGGCGGGATAACATCTGATGGGGAAGCCAGTATACCCGCCTGAAACAATTCTTGCCCGGTGCAGGTAGTGGAACCAGCCCGCGGACATGAAGACTTCTCACCCCCAAAGTTGGTCGGACGTGCGACGGTTCCGCCGTTGCAATCAGCTCCGACAACCAAGCCGCAGCGGACACCAAGCTGATCTTTTGATCCCATCCGTTGTCGGCACACTAAATCTATGCCTCAGTACATTCAGAAACGTGACGGACGTGTTGAAACCTGGTCCACCAAACGGATCGCCGATGCCATTTTCAAAGCTTTGAAGGGGAGCGGAATCAAAGACCCCTTGCTCGCCACCCGCCTGGCCGGGAAGGTAGAGCACAAGCTCGACGGTGTGGACGAACCTGAACAGGAACAGGTACAGGACATGGTGCAGCAGGTGCTCATGGAAGCCCGGCTTTACAAGGTCGCCGAACGCTACATCATCTACCGTGAAAAACGCCGGGAATTGCGGACTCAGAATGCCGCTTATCTGGACATTTCGGGCGTTACGGAAAGTTATCTCGACAACATCGACTGGCGGGTCAACGAAAACTCCAATATGGTGCATTCGTTTCAAGGCCTGATCCTGCATATGGCCGGTTCTGTCCAGGCCCGCTATGTGCTGGAAAAATACCCGGAAGAAGTGCGTATGGCGCATACGCACGGCTATTTTCACATCCACGATCTGTCCTTCGGCCTGGCGGGCTACTGCTCGGGCTGGAGCCTGCGTGATTTGCTGCTCGAAGGCTTCAACCTGCGGGACCGTTGCTCGTCCTCGCCGGCCAAGCATTTCGATGCGGTCTGCGGACAGATGGTGAACTTTCTGGGCACGCTGCAGAACGAATGGGCCGGTGCTCAGGCGTTCAACAACGTGGATACCTATCTGGCGCCTTTCATTCGCAACGATGGTTTGACCTATGATGATGTCAAACAACAGGTGCAGAAGCTTCTGCACAACCTCAACGCCACTTCGCGCTGGGGCGGACAAAGCCCGTTCACCAATTTCACCTTCGACTTCGTTCCACCAGAGCACATTTCCAAAGAGCCTGTGATCATTGGCGGAAAGCTGCTGGATTCGACCTACGGCGAATACGCCGAGGAAATGGCCATGCTCAACAGGGCCTTTCTGGAGGTCATGCTCGAAGGCGACGCGGACGGACGGATTTTTTCCTTTCCCATCCCCACATACAACGTCACCAAGGACTTTCCCTGGGAATCCGAGGAAGGCAAGCTGCTGCTGAAGATGACCGCCAAATACGGCGCGCCTTATTTTCAGAACTTCATCAATTCGGATATGAATCCCGAGGATGTCCGCTCCATGTGCTGCCGTCTGCGTATGGACCTGCGTGAACTTCGCAAGAAAACCGGCGGTCTGTTCGGTGCCGGCGATCTTACCGGCTCCATCGGCGTGGTGACCCTGAATCTGCCCAAACTGGCCTACCTGGCGCAAAATGAGGAGGACTATTTCGACCTGCTCACGGAATACGCCGAACTGGCCTGCGATTCTCTGGAATACAAGCGCAAGATAGTGGAGAAGAATCTGGAAGCGAATATGTTCCCTTATTCGCGCCGCTATCTGAAAAACGGCTTCAAAGGCCATTTTTCCACCATCGGACTGATTGGCGGACATGAAGCCTGCATGAATCTGCTGGGCAAGGGCCTGGACACTCCGGCCGGAACGCGCCTGATGCAGCGTACGCTGAATCATCTGCGCGAGCTGGTGGTGGAGTTTCAGGAAAAGACCGGCAATCTCTACAATCTGGAAGCGACACCCGGCGAGGGCACATGCTACCGGTTGGCCAAAATCGACAAAGACCTCTATGAGGACATCTATACGTCCGGGGACGCTGTGCCGTACTACACCAACTCCACCCTGCTGCCCGTGGGGATCACCTCGGATGTATTCTTTGCCCTGGAACATCAGGACGCTCTGCAGACCCTGTATACGGGAGGTACGGTCTTTCATACCTTCCTGGGCGAAGCGGCTCCGGATGAAGACAGCGTACGCAATTTCCTGATCAAGGCCATGACCAATACCAAGATCCCCTACATCTCCATTACCCCGACCTTCTCCATCTGCGAGAATCACGGGTATATCTACGGCGAGCACTTCACCTGCCCAACATGCGGCAAGGAAGCGGAAGTATATACGCGCGTGGTGGGGTACTACCGTCCGGTGGGTCGTTGGAACAAGGGCAAGCAGCAGGAATACAAAGATCGCGTGGAATACGCCGAAGATTCCTTTCTGGCCACCGCATAAGACCCGTATGAGGCAGGTCCATGATTCTTGACGCCAATCAGCTTGCGGCTATCAAACAGCGCAATGACGAGGAATTGCGACGGGGAAACCGTGGAACGCACGGTTACCCTGCTGCCACGGTGCAGAATCTGCTGCACACCATCGAGGCGCTGAAGCAGGAAAAGAAAAAATGGAAAAAACTGGCTCAAGGTCGGGGCAAGGCCCTGACGGATATTATGCAGATAGCATCCGGTACGAATGGTGATTCGTAGCGGACGGCGTAAGACGACTTGATGCAACAAGGAAGGCTTCTGGAACATTCTTTCAGAGGCCTTCTTTTTTTATCAACGAATGTCATCTCCCTGGTGGGCTTTCGGCGTTTCAGCCGTTGGTATCAAAGGCGTCGGGGCCGAAAACCGTGCCCAGGGTTTCCTTGAGAATCCGCGCATTGACGGGCTTTTGCAGTGTAATGAAGTTGTTGATGGAAATTCCGGCGGAAGGGGAAATGAAAATGATGGGGATTTCCCGGAGTTCGGGATCCGTGTGAAAGATCTTGAGGATATCGGTTCCGGCAGTCTCCAGCAGGAGTGTTTCCAGAAAGATGCAGTCCGGCAGAAATAGCCTGGCCTTTTCCAGGGCCGAGGTGCAGTCATACGCCGTGACAACGGAGAATCCGTATTCTTTGAACAGCTGCGTGAGCTCCGCGGATGTGGCGTGATCATGGTCCGCGATAAGGGCCAGACAGGGAGAGGCGGGTGAAGCAGCCTCGAAAATATCCTCGGGTTCTTCGATTTCTTCGGGTCTGGAAAGGGGAATGGTGAAATTGAACATGCTGCCTCTGCCCGGCTGGGACTCCACCCAGATTCTTCCTTTGTAATGCTGTACGATCTGGCGGCAGATGGCCAGGCCCAGGCCGGTCCCTCTGGGTTTCCCGTGCAGGGTGTCGCCGCGGACCTGATGAAATTTGTCAAAGACTTTTTCCCGGTCCTGCAAGGGGATGCCTTCTCCGCTGTCCTCCACCATGACCAGCAATTGATCGTCCGCCGTGGTTCGCGCCCTGAGCGCGATGAACCCTTCGTGTGTGAACTTGCTGGCGTTGTCCAGAAGGTTGATGAGCACCTGTTCGAGTTTGTCGCGGTCGGCGCGGATGGGGGGCAGCGTATCGGGAAAATCCTTGAGCAATTCCACTGCCGGACGGTTGTGAAAGCAGACCTCCATGGTACGCAGGCACTGCGAAAGCAGGCCGCTGGGAAAGATTTCCTCGTCGTTCCAGATGACATGACCGCTTTCGATACGGTTGAGGTCCAGCACGTCATTGATCAGGCGGGTCAGCCGTTCGCCTTCATTGCCGATGACCATGAGATTTTCATGAATTCTGCGGCATTTTTTTTCCAGCACGGAGTCTTCGCTGGCCAGCGGGGTGAAGGATTTGAGAAATTCCTTGTCGATGAGTTTGGCGAATCCCATGACCGATGTCAGCGGCGTACGGAGTTCATGTGAAACCGAGGATAGAAAGGCGGTTTTCATTTCATCCAGTTCCACAAGGCGCTGGTTGGCCTGCTGCAGTTCGTCGGCCTTTGCCTGCAGATCCAGGGTTTTCTGATGGACGCGTTCTTCCAGCCGACGATTGAGCAGTTGCAGGGACACCTTGGTGTCTTCCAGTTCGCGGCGTTGTGAAAACAATTCCACGAAAACGCGTACCTTGCTTTTCAGGACCACCGGATCATAGGGCTTGAACAGATAGTCGACGGCTCCGGCTTCATAGCCCTTGAAAACGTGCTTTTGTTCCTTGCTGATGGCGGTGACGAAAATAATGGGGATGTGGCTGGTCTTTGGGCGGCTGCGCAGTACCTCGGCAATTTCAAAGCCGTCCATGTCCGGCATCTGCACGTCGAGCAGAATCAGGGCAAAATCATGCTTGAGCACGGCTAGCAGGGCTTCCTGACCGGAAAAGGCCCTGACGATGTTGACGCCGGTCTTTTCCAGAATGCTTTCTATGGCCAGGATGTTTTCCGGATAATCGTCTACGACGAGGATATCCACATTATTGAAATGCGACATGCGGTCTGTATCCTTGGCTTGCGTACTGCCGGAGAAAGTTAATCGTTGTTATGGCTGTCATGCAGCCAGACGCGAAGCAAAGACAAGAGCTTACGCGTTTCCACTGGTTTGGATAAGTAGTCGTTGGCGCCGGCCTGAATGCACTTTGTCCGGTCGTCTTTCATGGCTTTTGCCGTCAATGCGATAATGGGCAGCTTGCGAAAGCGTTCCTGAGTGCGAATGCCGTGCATGGCCTCGTAACCGTCCATTTCGGGCATCATGATATCCATGAGCACGATGTCCACATCCGGATGCTTTTCGAGCTGCTGCAGGCATTCCTTGCCGTTGGAAGCCTCCAGCACTTCCATGCCCTTTTCTTCCAGGACGCCCGCAAGAGCGAAAAGATTACGCATGTCGTCGTCCACAATGAGAATGCGTTTGTTATGCAGGGCTGCTTCCTTGTCATGGACCATCCGGATGATATGCTGTTTCTCCTTGGGCAGGTTGGCTTCCACCCTGTGCAGAAACAACGTGGTTTCATCAAGCAGACGTTCGGGAGATCTGGCGCCTTTGATGATGATTCGTTCCGCAAGCCGGGACAGGTTGGCCTGTTCCTCGGAACTCAGCTCCTGGGCCGTATACACGATTATGGGCAGCGAATGCAGCTGTTCTGTTTTACGAATTTCGGCCAGCAAGTCAAAACCCGAGATGTCCTGCAGACGCAGGTCCAGAATCATGCAGTCGAAAGTTTCCTTTGCCAGCAGTTCGAGGGCTTCCTTTCCCGTGGCCACCGCAGAGGTGAGCACATCCCCGTTGCCGATGAGTTCGCGGACATTGCGCTGTTGCTGAGGATCGTCCTCCACCAGAAGCAGTTTTTTGACTGGCGAGGAAAGGGAGTCCTCCACTTTGGCCAGTGCGCTTTCCAGATCTTCGATGGTGACCGGCTTTTGCAGAAAACCAATGGCGCCCATTTTCATGCCTTCGAGCTGCTCGTCTACGGCAGAAATGAAATGAACCGGGATGTGGCGCGTTTCCGGCGAGCCCTTGAGATGTTCCATGACCTGCCAGCCGTCGATGCCGGGCAGGGTGACGTCCAGAACAACCGCGCTCGGGGAAAATGCCTCGGTCAGGTGAAGGCCGGCTTCTCCGTCAGGCGCGACCAGACACTTGAACCCCCGGCTACGGGCAAGTTCCAGGATCCCCGGAACAAAGCCGGGGTCGTCTTCGATGATCAGCAGGGTTTTGTCTTCCGGACAAATGCTGTCCCTGTCGTCAGCTGGAAACGTCTCGGGAAGTTTGGCCAGGGACTCCGCTGACGGCACCGTGCATACGGGCTGGGCCTCGAGAGTCGGGTGCTCCCTAAAAACATCCTGCTTATCCGCTGCGCCGGGTAGTGTTTCCGGCAGGTACAACGTGAACGTGCTGCCTTTGCCGGGCGCACTGTGCATCCGGAGTTCTCCTCCCAGCAGCGCGGCCATTTGCCTGGAAATGGAAAGTCCCAGTCCGGTGCCGCCGTATTTGCGGCTGGTGGTGCCGTCCGCCTGCTGAAAGGCTTCAAAAATGATCCCCTGCTTGTCCTGGGGAATGCCGATGCCCGTATCGGTTACCGCAAAGGCAATGCAGTGCGCGGGATCCAGCTCCATGCTGCCGGCGTCCTGTCCGGAACAGCGGCCGATTGTCATGGTAATGGAGCCGTGCTCGGTAAATTTCACCGCATTGGAGAGCAGGTTGCGCAGGATCTGCTGCAGGCGTTGCGGATCAGTGATGATGTTTTTGGGGAGTTCTTCTTCGATATCAAAGATGAGCGAGATATTTTTTTCAGTGGTCAGGGGAGTGAAAATCCGGTTGAGGCTGCCGATGAGTTCGTCGAGTTCGACGTTCTGGGCGACAATCTCGATTTTTCCCGATTCCACTTTGGCCAGGTCCAGAATTTCATTGATCAGCGAGAGCAGGTCTTGTCCGGACGAATAGACCGTGGTGGCAAATTCTTTTTGCTTGTCGGTCAGGTTGTCTTCCTTATTGGCCGCAAGCAGCTGCGAAAGAATGATGATGCTGTTGAGCGGCGTACGCAGCTCGTGGGACATATTGGCGAGAAATTCGGATTTGTAGCGGCTCGCGCGCGCCACCTCTTCCGCCTTGACTTCGAGTTCCCCTTTGATTTTGTTCAGCTCCTTGTTCTTGGCCGAAGTGGTGTCCTTTTGCTGTTGCAGATCCTTGTTACGATTTTCCAGCTCCTCATTGGTAACGCGCAGTTCTTCCTGCTGTTGCTGCAGGCGGTACTGGGATTCCTGCAGGGCGTTTGTCTGCTCCTGCAGTTCTTCATTGATGATCCGCAGCTCTTCCTGCTGTTCCTGGAGTTTGGATTCCGAACTGCGCAAGGCCAGGGTCTGTTCCTCCAGTTCCTTGTTGGTGCGTTCGCTTTCCAGCTGCTGCGCCTTGAGGGCTTCAGCCTGATCGCGTGTCTCGTGCAGCAGCTGTTGCACCTTGAGGCGGGACTGGGAGGCATGCAGAGCCACTGAAATGCTCTCCTGGCAGAGTTCGAGAAAGGTTTTGTCCAGGTCGGAAAAGGGGTCGAAGCCGCCCAGTTGCAGGACGCCGAGAAGTTCGTTGTCGTAGACCAGGGGCAGAACGGCGAAGTGAGGCGGAATCTTGCGGCTGATGCTGAAATTGTAGCTGGGCGCATTGCCCAGGAGGTCGTTGAAGATCAGGGTTTTTCGTTCGAGGGCTGCCTGTCCGACCAGCCCTTGTCCCAGGCTGAGTTTGTTGAAATTTCCATCGCGTTCGGAAAACGCATGGCTGGCCATGAGATGCAGCGTGTCGCTGTCCTCCCGGATCAGGTATACGAGGCCGAGCTGCGTGCCGATGTATTTGACGAGATAGCTGATGCATGTCTGGCAAAGACGCTCGATATCCTGTTCGCCCCGCAGCGCGTCGTCCAGATGCCCCTTGCCGTTGCGCAGCCAGTCTTCGGCATTTTTTCGCTCGTCTTCGGCCTGCAGCGTTTGGGCCATGTTGTTCAGGGCATTGGCCAGGTTGCCGATTTCATCCTTGCGTTGCATGTCCAGAGAGACGTTGAAATCCCCGGAGGCAATGGAAGACGCGAACTGGACGCCCTGTGTCAACGGATTGGAGATGCTGTTGGTGATTTTTATGGATAACCAGCTGCCGACGATGATGAGAAAGAGAACTATCAGGCTGATGCTGGTGACGATGCTGTTTAGCCGGGAGATGACCTGATCGCCCCGTTTGTGCGTGCTGTCGGAAATGTCGTTGGCCAGAATGGTGGCATTTTCCACCACTGTATCGATTTTTTGTATGATGCCTTGCAGTACGGAGTTGTATTTTTCCTGGCTGCTCAGATATTGCTGCTGTTTTTTTAGAATTCCGTCATCGGAAAGCAGCATTTCCTTGAGCAGGGGAATGTTTTCAATGGCCTCCCGCAGGAGTGGTTTGTCCTGTTCGGGCAGACCCTTTTCTATTTTGCTGGAGAGCCGGTGTATTGCTTCCAGGGACGAGATCAGTTTTTCCTTTTTGGGGAACACATAGTCGCTGTCAGCCAGGGTGGGGACGCGTGTGGCCGCAAGTTCGAGGTCGCTCAGGGCGTTGAGAAGCTCCAGGGTGTTCTTGGCCAGAGTGTAGGACGAACTGATGAAGTCCTTCAGGTAGTCGGAACTCGAGTTGGAGAGTGTCTGGGCGGTGAAGATATGCAGTTCGTTGTTGTCGAGAAGCGTGTGCAGGAGATTTTTGTCTTCATCTATCAGGTGCGAAAAGGCCTTCAACAGCTCAAGTTCTTCCTGTTTGAAGGTCAGATTCCGGACTTTGATGTCCTTGATTTCATAGAACAGATTGGAGAATAAGGTTCCCGTATTTCGAGCGGCTTCATCGATTTTGCCTGCTTTTTTCAAAATTTCCAGATTCTGATTGAGGCTGGAAAGATTGCTTTCAAAGTCCTTGCGGATTTTTTCGATGCTGGCAAGGTCGGGTGCGGAAAACAGATTGTAGAAACCGGATTCGAGTTTGGCGAAATCATAGCGGGCGCGTTGAAAACGGCTGTTTTCCTGGAAGGTCGTGCTGAGCAGTTCGGTGAGCACTTGCCTGAAGCTGTAAATGCTGAAGGTGGATACGGAACTGATAACCAGGATACCGCAGATCAGCAGGATGAAATTGAGCAGCAGCTTTTTGCGAATGGAAAGGTCGGTCAGGCGCATAAGTGTATTTTCTGCGTTAATGTTCGTGGAGATTGATTATAGACTGAGGGACAATATACGTATGAGCGTTTTGTCGGACTCCATAGCACATCTGGTCTTTGAATAAAAGCAAAAGGATGTTTCATCGGCGGGCAGGGCATGGAGTCCTGGCGGCTTGCGGACAGGAAGGGGGCTATTTACGGGCGATACGCAGGATGCTGCCGGCCCAGTTGGAAGCTGCCAGATGCACCTGGGCAGTGGCGTTTTCGTCCAGCCCGAGTCGTTTCGTCAACGCGCTGACCTGGTCCCATTCGGCATTTTCAATGGCCAGTGTCAGTTCCAGCCAGTAATTCAGTTCGCCCTGTTTGAACTGCAGCGCATTTTTGACGGAATTTTCCAGCGGCATTTCCCGCAGGAGCTCCTGCATATCCAGACCCAGCAGCTTGTCCAGGCTGGAGAACAGTCCGAGCAGAAACATGCTCTCGGGGCTCAACGATTCCTTGGGATAGCGCAAGGCCAGCAGTTCGAGAAATTTGCCCCGTAAAACGCAGCGCAGGGCGATATCTTCAGAACAGGCCGAGGGCGTTACATCGGCTATGGCCACGGCCATGAGCCATTGACTAAGGGCCTTGCCTCCCATGTAGGCCACTGCCTGGGAAATGGAACTGATCTTTTTGTGAACGGAAAAGGTCATGGAGTTGACATAACGGAGCAGGCGGTAGCTCAGGGAAGCATCGGCGATAATAATTTTGCTGAGTTTTTTGACTTCATAATCCTCCCGCAGCAGTTCACTGAGCAACCTGAGCCTGGCCAGAGAGCCCATGGAGATTTTTCGCCCTGGAAAAACTTCCGGCCGACTGAAATAATAGCCCTGAAAAAGCGTGTATCCCAAGGCTCTGGCCAGCAGAAACATACGCCGGTCTTCGATTTTTTCAGCCAGGAGCACTGCGTTGCAGCTTTCGATGGATTTGGTGATGCGGATCAGTTCCGGCGGAGTCATGCCGAATACATCCACCTTGATAATATCCGCGATGCTGGTCAGCGGAACAAAGGAGACATCCCCCCGGTAGTCGTCCAGGGCCAGAGTGTAGCCGGCTTCCTGCAGCTTGCGACAACAGTCTATTACGTTGCGGGTGGGGGAAACCGTTTCCAGTATTTCCACGACGCAGGTTTCCCGTGGCAGGGCATAAGCCGTTCCCTGCAGCAGGAGCTCCTGGGGAAAGTTGATCAGGATGCGGCAATATTCGTCGAGGTTGCTCAGGGCCAGGGACACACCGTCCACAATCACCTGGGCAGTGGCCGAATCAGCGTCGCTGATTTCCGCATTTGCTGCAGCTCCGCTATGCCGGAAAAGAAGTTCATAGCCCCAGATGGAGCCGCTTCTGTCGAATACGGGCTGCCTGGCCACAAAAATGGGCTCATAGGAATTCTGTTCGGGATCCGGCCATACAAAAGTATCTGACATGGTATTTGGTATGATTGCTTGCAGTGAAAGTGTCATTCATTTTGAGTTTGAACGGTTTTGCGTATATACTACATGACAGACAGCGCCAAAGGCAACGTTATTTTGGATAAGCTGCATCGCATGCGAGACGCCGCGAGTGGAAAGGATCGCAGCCAGGATGCGCAGGCAAGGCGCTGGAGGCCAGGGTTGGGGAAGACAAAAGATCATGTCGAAAAGGGGGGCAGTGTATGACTTTTTCTCATGATTGTCAGATGGGATTGACTCCTCCGGGATGCCGCCTGAACGTGGCCATCGGCGATACAATGATTATCAAGCATTCGCTCTTTGATGAAAAATACAAAGTCACTCTTGTGGGCATGCAGCCCTTTGATTTTATTATCCTGAAACTGCCGAACATCCAGGGAATGCTGAAGCGTTTCGCAAAGGGGAGCCCCATAATAATGCGCTATGTGCATCATGGTGTGGTCTATGGCTTTTGTACGGAAGTTCTTTCTGCCATTACAGCTCCTAGCCCTTTGATCTTTATCGCCTATCCGCAGCAATGCGAAACGCTTTCGCTTCGAAAAAACGGCCGTATTCAATGCCTGGTGCCCTGCAGTGTGTATAACGAGGAAGGTGAATACCACGGATATATTGTGGATCTCGGTGTTGGTGGTTGCCGTATCAATTTTGAGGAAACAACAGGAGGAGCGCTTGCCGACCTTGCGCAGGGGAGTGATGTGTACGTTGATTTCATGCTCTGCGGGTTGGAGGAGATGTTCATCATCAAGGGGGTGCTCCGTCATTACCTGGAAGGTAGAGGAAAGTTTTCTCTGGGCATCGAGTTCTGCGGCATGGTTGCCGATCAGGAACAGTACCTGTCCGATTATATTCAGAAAGTTTCCAGAGCTTGCTGAGCGAATAAAATTAACATCTCGTAATGCATTGGAAAGGTTTTGTTAATACTCCGGTCCTATTATGTCATTAAAGGCTCTCCACAAGCCTTTCAGTATATTCCTTCCTGGGGCGGGCCGGGTGTGCACACCATCCGGCCCCTTACTTTGTCTTCGCTTTTCTCCATTATCCGTCATTTCTTTGCCTTTCCGTATTGGACGGCGTTGCAACTGCAATGCTGACAAGTTTTCTGTCTCCGGCTGTTTGTTTCCAATGCTGACATGCTGAAAAACGCGAGTCATTCTTTTTCCTGATCAACGTATCTGGCTGTTCTTTTGGTGCATTTAGCAATGGTCTTTCCGACTTGTGGCGTTCTTCCCTCCTTCGGATGAACTGTTCGGGGACGGAGTTCCAATGTTTTTTTTCTGTAGCAGCAGGAGTCTTGAGTTGACTGGTATGAAAAAAGATTCAGGTGTTATTTGTTTCTTTTGATGTATTGGTGTAGAGTATAACTACTGCACCTAGGGGGGTGTCTTAACAGGGACGACGGGAAAACCCGCAGAAGCGGGGTCTATTCGTATTTTTCCCGTTCTTTTGTCAGATCTTTTTTTCAAAAAAACGATCTCGGGCGGGGTCAAAAATGACGACATCAGGAATCGCCATGTCTCCAAAGCGGAACAATGTGCATCTTGCTTCTGCTTCTGAGCTCGATGTCGGGCTGGGAACCAGAATGCTGCTGCGCACCGGGGGGGTGAAGGCAGACATCAAGAGCGAATTGATCGGAGTGTCGCGCAATGAGTTTCTCATTGTGAAGGCTCCGATGATTCCAGGTATGCGGAACATGTTTACCGGGGGAGAAACAGTTGTCGTCCGTTATCTTTCCGAAGGTACCATCTTTGGATTTCATTCCACCATGCTGTTGAGCCAGATGAAGCCCGTGCCGCTTCTGTTTCTGGAGTATCCCTACCAGGTGGAAAAAATCGAACTGCGCAAGGAAAAGCGTGCACAATGTTCGCTGCCCTGCAAATTGCACGGCAAGGAAGGCATTCTTCCGGCGATCATCGAGGATTTGAGCTGCGGCGGGGCCAAACTGGACATGACCCTGGGCAAAGACGGGCTTGTCAGCTTCGAGGTCGATGAAATGGTGATCCTGGACTTTATCCTTTTCCAATTGGACAAACCGGTGCTGCTCTCCTGTCAGATCAAGAACATCACCGCCGTCAAACAGCGCTGCACTCTGGGGCTGCAGTTTTCGGAAATGGAAGATGACTTGCGTATCGAACTGGACGAGTTCATCCAGACGCTCATCTCCAGGAGTTGAGACTGCGGTCAGCGCACTTTTTTCAGGGGCAGAAGCTGATTCATCTGGTCGATCTGTCCCTGTTCGAGCAGGTTGATTTCTCCGATGTTCGTCTTGAGAAGGGTGTTCAGGCGGTTGTCGTAAAAACGATGCAGGCTGTAGTTGCGTAGCGAATAAAAGCCCCGTTTGGCCTTGTGCTCGCCGCCCATGCCCGGATCATAGCGCGTGATGCCGTTGCGAATGGCCCATTCGATGGCCGTATAGTAGCAGACTTCGAAGTGCAGAAAGCGGTGTTCTTCAAAACAGCCCCAATACCTGCCGTAAAGGTTTCTTTCCTTGTGTACGAAAAAAGCCATGGCCATGGGCCGCCGACTCTCCACTTCCGGCAAATCCTCCGGATAGGCGGCAATGATCATCAGATTTTCGCGCTTTTCACGGGACACATCCATAAAGAAATCCTTTTCCATGAACTTGCAGCTCCAGACTCCGAACTTGTCGTTGGTCAGGACGTAGAGTTCGTACATCCAGTCGAAAAAAATTTCCGGGATATCCTGTCCGGCAAAAACACGCGTATGGATGCCCTGTTTTTTCAGGGCGGCACGTTCGCGCTTTATGGTTTTGCGGCCGTTGCTGTTGAATGTATCGAGGTAATCGTCAAAATTTTTATAGCCTTTGTTTTCCCAGATAAAGCCCTGATGAATCCAGCTTGAATACCCCATGCCCAGCATCATTGCCCGCCACTGCGGGTCCACGAAATGAAAGGCGCAGCCAAGCAGTCCGTAACTCATGCACAGGCTGTCGATGGCCTGAACCATCACTCTGGTGACAGGTTCGGGGTCCATGTCCGGAGCAGTGAGAAAACGGTAGCCTGTGGCCGGGGTGAACGGGCTCATGCCCACGAGCTTGGGGTAATAGTTCAAGCCAAGGTTTTGCGCCACGGCCACCCAGACGTAATCAAAGATGAATTCGCCCTCGCTATGGTCTTTAACGTAGAGCGGAGCGGCTGCCACGAGCGTTTCACCGCGGCGCACCGTCAGATGTATGGGGGACCATCCTGTGGTCGGGGTGGCGCTGTTTGCTTCCACGGCCTTGAGCCATTCCCAATCCAGAAAGGGGTTGGGCTGCGAGCGGGTCAGGGCATTCCATTGTCCTCGTGGCAGGTCGGTGATTTTGCGTGCCCAGCCAATGGAGTACTGCTGGTTCGGATGAATACTCATGCCACTACCATAAGAGTATTTTTCGGGCTTGTCATCTTTTGTACGTAATTATCGCTTCAAATTCCGGCGCCTTTGCTGTCGGCACGGGTTGACCATGGCACAAGGCGTTATATGGCAGAATATCGTTGGCAGGTTTCGGGAAAATGTTTGCCGAACCTAAGCATTCTAAGTAGCTAACTCACTTTTTTTACATTAAAAATAAAACCAGCAAAAAAAGTGGGGGAAAGTCATTGACAATGATTGTCAGTGGGCTTAGATGCTCATATGAGCAAAACGAAAAGGCGGTAAACGATGCCCAGACCACGAAAATGCAGAAAAATAAGTGAGACACCAAAGGTTACGTATTTCAAACCCCGCGGCGTTCCCATGAATGAGCTCGTGGAATCTCGCATCACCTACGAAGAGCTTGAAGCCATCCGTCTGGCGGATCTTGAAGGACTGACCATGGAGGAGGCCTCAGGGCGTATGCATGTTTCCCGGCATACCTTCGGGAGGATTCTGTCCCAGGCGCACACCCAGGTTGCCCGTGCTCTGGTGGAAGGTCAGGCGTTGCGGATAGACGGAGGACATTACGAGGTCACGACAGTGGCCCAAAACTCTGCGGAACCAGTTTCCGCGAAGGAGCTGAACATGAGCAAGGTAGCAGTGACAAGCGACGGACCGACCCTGCAGGACCAGGTAGACCCGAGATTTGGCCGTGCGGCCGGTTTTGTCGTGGTGGACACGGAAACCATGGCCTTCGAATATGTTGATAACGGCGCGTCACAGGCCTTGTCGCAGGGGGCCGGGATACAGGCTGCGGAGCGCATTGTTTCCGCCGGAGCAGGAATTTTATTGACCGGATATGTCGGCCCCAAGGCCTTTACGGCATTGAAGGCTGCAGGCGTACAGGTCGGACAGAATCTTGACGGCATGACCGTTGCCGAAGCCGTGGCCAAATACAAGGCCGGCGGTGTGGAACTGGCCGTAGGACCGAACAGGTAGGAGTCTGGAATGATCATTTCCGTTGCCAGTGGCAAAGGGGGCACAGGAAAAACCACTGTTTCCGCTTCGCTGGTGTCTGTTTGGGAAGCTCCCGTGGTGGCTGTGGATCTCGATGTCGAAGAACCCAACCTGCACCTGTTTCTCAAGCCTCAGATGGAGGCGAGCGAACGGGTGACCATGGAGATTCCGGTCATTGACGAGGACAAGTGCACCTTGTGCAGGCAGTGCGTGGATTTTTGCCGCTTCAAGGCCATCACCATCATGGGGACGATTCCCATGGTCTTTGATGAAATGTGCCATGGGTGCGGCGGATGTCTGGCGCTTTGTCCGGAAGGTGCGCTGAGCAGCGGCGAACGGGAACTCGGACATCTGGAAAAGGGCTCCGGCCCAGGGTTCACCTTTCTTGGCGGACGATTGCGTATCGGAGAGGCCATGGCGCCACCGTTGATGCGTTTCGTCAAAAAACGCCTGAACCCGATACTCCAGCGGGACAACGCCGACGCGATCATCGACGCGCCTCCCGGAGTGAGTTGTCCGGCAATCAATTCGGTGATGGACAGCGACGTCATTGTTCTGGTCACCGAGCCTACACCCTTTGGGTTTCATGATTTCAAACTGGCCTGCGAGGCGTTCGAACCCATAGGCAAGCCCATGGGCGTCGTTATCAACCGCGCGGGCATCGGCGATACCTCTGTGCAGGATTTCTGCCGGGAAAAGGGGTTGCCCATTCTTGCGGAAATTCCGTTTCAGCGCACCGTAGCGGAAGGATATTCCAAAGGACAGATCATCGCCACGTTGAACGACGAACTGCATTCGTTGTTCTGCACCATCCGGGACAGGATTCGTACGGAACTCGGTGTCAAGGAGGTCCTCAATGCGTGAGATAGTCATTATCAGCGGCAAAGGGGGCACGGGCAAAACAACGTTGACGGCCGCTTTTGCCCATCTGGCCAAGAACAAGATCCTTTGCGATCTGGATGTGGATGCCCCGGATCTGCATATCTTGCTCGAACCCAAGGTGAAGCATGAGGAAGAGTTCATCTCGGGGAACGAGGCGGTAATCAACCCGGAGGCCTGCGTGGGATGCGGCGAATGCGCCGAACGTTGCCGCTGGGAAGCGGTGCTGCCCCCCAAAGAAGGCGAGACTGCGTATTGGGTGGATCTGTTGCGTTGCGAAGGCTGCATGGTCTGTGTGCAGTTCTGTCCGTCCCAGGCCATTGATTTTCCGAGCAAGCACTGCGGTCGCTGGTACGAAAGCGAAACCCGTTTTGGTCCCATGGCTCATGCGCAGCTGCATCCCGGCGAGGAAAATTCCGGGCTGCTGGTGACGTTGCTGAAGAAAAAGGCCAGGGAAATGGCCGAGGAGCAGAAGCTCGATCTGATCCTCTGCGACGGAGCACCCGGCATCGGCTGCCCGGTGATCAGTTCGCTGGCAGGCACCAATCTGTCCGTGGTTGTCACCGAGCCCACGCCATCCGGGATGCACGACCTGGAGCGCGTCGCCAAGCTGTGCGAACATTTCAGGGTCCCGGTGGCTGTTATTGTCAACAAATCGGACCTCAACCCCCAGGTGACGGAGCAGATCAAAGTCTATTGCCAGGACAAGGGCTATGAAGTAGTTGCCGAATTGCCCCATGACAATCAGGTGACTGAAGCCATGGTCCAGCGTCTGACCGTTACTGAACTACCAAATTCGCCTTTTGCGGAGACATTGCGTACCGCGTGGGCACGAATCGAAAAGATTGCCGGCATCGACGCTTCCGCTGTTGGTGCGCAGGAATCTATATAATCAGGAGGAACTAATGGAAAAGACAGTTATTGCCATCCCTTCCGCAATGCCCGGCGGACTGGATGCTGGCCTGGGCATGCACTTCGGCCATTGCGATCTGTACACTGTGGTAGAGGCTGAAAACGGTGAGGTCACCAAAGTCGGAACCCTGCCCAATGTGCCGCACATGCAGGGCGGTTGCATGGCTCCCGTGAACCATCTGTCCGAAAACGGCATCAATGTGCTCATCGCCGGCGGCATGGGCATGCGTCCGCTGATGGGATTCAACCAGGTTGGCATCCAGGTGTTCTACGGCGCCGGAGCTCCCACCGTGGGCGAGGCCGTAAACGCGTTCCTGGCCGGCAAGCTCGTACCCTTCAGCACCGAAAACACCTGCGGTGGCGGTGGCGGCGCATAAGCGGTATTTGCAATCTAGTTTGTAAAGCACAGAGGGGGAGGCCAGCATGGGCCAGAGCTGCTGCTGTGCCGCTCTCTCTGTGTTCTTCATCTGCCGGTTCTGGTCTGGTTGCCGCATATCGGCTTGCCTGGGGCATTGCTTCTGGTTTATTTACTTCGGCGTTACCCTAGTTGGAGTACGACTTTCCTGCCGGTACCGGCGGGCGAGGATATCAACAAACGCAGTGTGTTCAAAACCAGGAGCAACTTGAATTGTCAGATGAAGGAATGAGCTACGATTTTGTCAGCGGTCGTTTCATGCTGCATATGACCGACCCGCAGAATGTTGGAAAGTTGGAGAATCCGGACGGTCAGGCAGAGCTCACCGGCGAATGCGGAGATTCTGTCGGCATGCAGATCGCTGTCAACGGCAACACCATAGAGACCGTTCGTATTCAACCGAACGGATGTGTGCATACGCTGGTCTGTTCGAGCGTTGTCGGCCAGATGGCCTCGGGACGTACGCTGGACCAGGCGCTGGAGATCAACCCGGAGGATGTCATCACCTATCTGGGATCCCTGCCGGAGGATCATTACCATTGCGCCCGTCTGGCAGTTAACACCCTGGGCGAAGCGGTGGCCGACTTTCATTACAGGCAGCGTGACAAGCAGGCGAAGTAAAAAGCCAAGGAGTGCTCCCATGCCCATATTCGATATCCGCTGCGCGGATTGCGGAAAAAGCGGTGAAGTTATTCAGATTTCCGAAGGGCCTTTGACCTGCCCGCATTGCGGCAGTACCAACACGGAAAAACAGATGGCCGCCACCAGTTCGATGACAGGCAAAACCGGCATGTCGCATCCGGGGCCGGGAGATACCGCCTGTTGCGGCAGCTCACCAGGTGCGGCGGGATGCGCCGGTCCGGGGTCCTGCTGCGGAAAGACCTTTTGACCATAACCTGCGCGGATGATGCGGTTCCCAAGGAAACGTTTTCTCCACACGCAAGGGGGCAATAATATGAAGATAATTGTAATC
The DNA here is from genome assembly GCA_963667575.2 of Desulfovibrionaceae bacterium. GTDB lineage: Bacteria > Desulfobacterota > Desulfovibrionia > Desulfovibrionales > Desulfovibrionaceae. The sequence goes on from CAXXHY010000032.1 coordinate 26,845, forward strand.
AGTCCTCGGAAAGATGAACTTGGGGATTTTGCAGCGGGACTGGAAGCCAAAGAAAACATAGAACTTCTCTGGGCGCCTTCCCATGATGCAGGGTTGGATCTCGTAAAAACGGAAAAGCCCGAGGCTGTTGTGCTCGATGCCGCTCTTTCCGATATCGACGGCAAGGATTTTTTGCTGGAGTTGTTGCAGGTCGATGCCATGATCAATACGGCCGTGATCAGCCCGCTCAAGGAAGCTGATTTCCACGAGCGTACGGAGGGCCTCGGTGTACTGGCCAGGCTGCCTTTCAATCCGGACGGCCAGGACAGCGGCAGATTGCTCAAAAAACTCGCCGCCGTTGGTTTGAAATTCTGAATTTTGTCTTTCAAGGGCAGAGGCTTGCTGCTGCGGGTCTCTGCCCTTGTCTTTTTTCCCTTCATTCCGGATCCGTACGACAGGCCTCAGAAAAAGGTCGGTGCGTCAATGGCGCCGGAATGTCCTGTGCGGTAGCCGGTGCACTATCCCTGATTTGTTTGTCCGAATATTTTTCCCAGAGGTGTTTGTTGCATGCAGTCAAAATTGAAAACGGTCTGTGATACGGTTCTTGCCTCCATGACCCAGGATCCTCAACGGATTTTCGGCGCGGTGGGCATGGTCACCAGCGAATCGGAAATGCTCTACGCAGGCGCCAGCGGCAGCAGAATGTTCGGCGGTGATCAGCCGATGACCACAGATACCGTGTTCGGTCTTTTCTCCTGCACCAAGGCGTTGACTGCGACGGTCATCATGCAGCTGGTGGAAGAGGGCGCCATCGACCTGGATGCGCCGGCCAGTCGGTATTGTCCGGAATTGGGAGACGTGCAGGTCATCGAGGGATTCGATCTCAGGGGAGAACCTCGGCTGCGTCCCCCGAAGCGGGAAATCACCACGCGCATGCTCCTGCTGCATACGTCCGGGTTCGGGTACGACTTTTTCAACGAATTCTACCGCAAGCTGTATAGCCGCAGGAAACTTCCCGGCGCTCTCATGGGCAGGAAACGGTCCATACGTGTGCCGCTGTTGTTCGACCCGGGCGAACGCTGGGAATACGGTGTGAGCATGGACTGGTGCGGTCTGATTGCCGAGGCTGTCACGGGCAGGCGGTTGGGGGATCTGATGCGGGAACGGATTCTGGATCCTCTGGAAATGCATGATACGGGATTCCGGCTCAGTGAATCCATGCGCCGGCGTCTGACGCCACTGCACCAGCGGGAAAATGACGGCTCACTGACGGTTTTGCGGGCGTTTAGGCTGCCGGATGAGCCGGAAGTGCAGATGGGCGGGCACGGCTTGTATGGAACGATGGAAGACTACATCCGGTTTATCCGGATGCTGCTCAATGACGGCATGGGGCCGCACGGACCATTGCTGCAGCCGGAAACCGTCCGCAAAATGGGCGAAAACGGACTTGGCAGCCTGAAAGTCAGGCCATTGAAAAATGCCTACGCGCCCACAACGGACGCGTTTGAGCTTTTCCCCGGGATATCCAAATCCTGGGGCTATTCCTTCATGATCAACGACGAACCAGCGCCTACAGGGCGTCCTGCCGGTTCCCTGGGCTGGGCCGGCATGGCCAACGTCTACTACTGGATCGACAGGCAGAACAATCTGGGCGGTTGTTGGGCAACCCAGATTCTGCCTTTTGCCGATCCGGATTCCAACGCCGGATTCGAGGCTTTTGAAACAGCCGTGTACGACAACTGGCGATAGCAGGACTTGCGGAAGGTTACTTCCAGTAACTCCACCTGCTGTTGTCGATGGTGACGGCGAGTTGCTTTGACATGGAGTGCACAATTTCCTCCAGGTTGCGGACGCGTTCGCGCAGTTCATCAATTTCCTTGCAGCAATTTTCCAGGCTGCATTGATCTTTCAACTCTTTGCGAATCTGCTTTTGGTAGAAATCCGAACCTTGGGGCATGTCATTCTCCTGGTTGTGACGGCCTGTTTTCGTATTGGCCAGTTCGCTGGAACCGACAAGCATGGTTTTCAGTTCCTTTACAACTAGCCGAAGCACATGGGGAAGTCCATAGATGGGAAAAGAAAATGCACAGCCGTATCAAGGGGGCTGCGTTTCCGGTGCATAACTGCAGGAAGGCGGGAGAGCCGGCAAGAAACGTGAAGAAAGGGCCAGGAAAGCGAAAGTGCTTTCCTGGCCCAGACAATCATGACTTTTTGAGATTGCTTACAATGGCATGCAGTTCGGCGGATTCCTGGGTCAGGGCATTTACCGCCTCCGAGGACTGATCCATGAGTTCGGCCGCCTGAGCGGCGATACGGCTGATTTCGTCCACCGCGTTATTGATTTCGTCACTGGTGGCGGACTGTTCTTCGGCCGCCGTGGCGATGCTGGTAACCTGCTGGGCCGTATTGGAGATCAGTTCGACGATTTCCGCCAGGGCCGCTCCGGACTGTTCTGCCAGCGATGTGGACTGCGCAACCGAATTGGAGGCCTGCTTTGTTTCGGTAATGCTTTTGCGCGCGCCGTCCTGGATGTTTGAAATCGCCTGGCCCACTTCCTTGGTGGCCTGCATGGTTTTTTCCGCGAGCTTGCGAACTTCATCCGCGACAACCGCGAATCCGCGTCCCGCTTCTCCTGCTCTGGCAGCTTCGATGGCCGCATTCAGGGCCAGAAGGTTGGTCTGGTCGGCGATATCGTCGATGACCTGCATGATCCGCCCGATATCCTCTGCCTGGGCGCCGAGTTCCATCATGCTTTTTTGCAGTTCCTCAGCCTGGGTGTTGACCGTGGCAATGGAGGATATGACCTGCTCAACGGACTTGTTCCCATCCAGGGCCTTGTTTTTGGCGTCCTCCGCACTGGAGGCGGAGTTGCTGGCATTTCTGGCGACTTCGGCCACAGTGCTGTTCATCTGTTCCATGGCCGTGGCGGTTTCCGTGGTACGGGCGCTTTGACGGTCCACACCGTCAGTGGCCTGCTTGATTTTGGAAGACAATGACTGCGAGGTGGATGTGAGACGTTCCACCACACCTTCGATCTGGGTCGCAGCCTGAAGCATGCCTTCCTGCCTGGCTTTTTCGGCGTGTTGCTTGGCCTGTTCGGCTTGTTCGGTAGCCTCGCTGGCAGCTTGCGCCTGCAGTTCGGCTTCCTTTGTTTTGGCTTCCGCCTGGGCGATTATTTTGCGCAGGCTTTCCACCATCTTGCCCAGCGCTTCGGCCAGAAGGCCCACTTCGTCGTTGCTCTTTACGTTGAGTGTGTCGTCCAGGTTGCCCTCAGCCACCTTCTGGGCATAGCGGGTGGCCTGCACAATGGGTTTGCTGAGGTTCTTTGCGAAAAAAGCCGAGCCGATGATGATGAGCAGGGTGACAAGGCTGCTGATCATCAGTACCGACATAAAAACGTCATTTTCGATTTTTTCGATCTGCGTTCGCTCGACTCCGATGAAATACATGCCGGTGATCTTGCCCTCGATGTCGATCAGGGGCCAGTACAGGGTATCGTAATCAATGCCCAGAATGGTGTTCTTGGCCTTGAATTGCTTGCCGTCGACCAGGACCGTCTGGATAACGACGGGGTTGTCCATTTTGGTGCCCACAGCACGTTTGCCCTGGTGCATGATCGTGGTGGAAATCCTGGTGTCTCCTTTGAAAAGCGTACAGGCTACGCCCAGGCGGTTGCGAATGCCGTCCACAAAGTTGTTGTTGGCGATATTCACACCAAGGCAGACCACCCCCACGATTTTTCCTTCATAATATACGGGCTGGCCGGCACGCAGGGAAAATTTGACAACGGTTCCCTCTTCAATGCCGAAGGATGTTTTTCCAGCCAGTCCTTCTTTTACATTATATTGATTGAGTACGGAGTCGCCTTTTTTCTTGGAATGGCTGCGAGCAACCACCGTACCTTTGGCGTCGCTTATTGTGATGAATTCCACCGGAGGGATGCTGCCTACTTCTTTGATGAGGGCTGAGACTTTCTCGCTGTTGCCCTGGGACAGGGCTTCAGCGAATCCCTGCATTTTTGTCAGTCCGCGGGCTATGCCCAGAAGTTCCCTTTTGTAATCATTGACCTCCCCATCCACCGAATTTCGATTTGAAGCCAATCGTTCGATGGCTTGTTCATCCATGCCGTCATGAATGTAATGAAGACATGCATAGAGTACGCATCCGACGAGAATAAGAGTGAGACCCAGATTCAGAACAATAATCTTTGCGAAAATACTGATCCGACGCATGGCAAAACCTCCCTCTGCAGGCTATTACATATGGGATATATGAAAAATTAATGACATTTTCATAGAATGAAGTCTAGAGATTATGTTGTTCTTTTTTTCACTAATTTTAAGTTTGTAGTTAATGCTGTTATATTATTAGATAAAAAAATTAAACTTCAAAGTGGATACCTAGTGGAAGGATCGAGAACCGGGTCCAGTGAAGAGCAAAAAAATACTGTATAAAGTTTATATTAAATAACTAATACGTATTATTAATAAAATAAATTTCGGGAAAACAAATGCAGCAAGAATGTAATTTATATCAAAAAGCTCTATTGTAGGGGGCTTGGTAAGGGGCGGAGGACCGCCCCTGGCAGAAAAGACTATTTTCGCGAGCCAAAGGCTTCTTTCTGGATGGAATCAGTGGAAAATCCGCAGGATTGCAGGGCAGTAATCACGGCGTCCTGCATGGGAGGCGGACCGCAGAGGTAGAAGGAGGCCGTTGGGCTTTTGACTTGTTCTTCGATCAGTTCATGGGTGACATGTCCGGAGGTGTAACTGATGGCCTTGTCAGAGGGGGGCAAGGGGGATTTCTCGCGTGACAGCACATGCACCACGCGCAGGTTGAGCTCACGGGCCATTTCGTCAAGCTCGCTTTTGGCGAAGATATCCTTGAGGGTTTTGTTGGCCCAGATGAGCAGGATCTCGTTGTCGGCATTCTGGCTGCGAAACGAACGGAGCACGCTTAAAAAAGGAGTAATGCCCACGCCGCCGGCAATCATTACGATATGTTCTTTTGTTCCGATATCTTTGCAGAATACGCCAAGGGGCCCGCTGCATTGAATTTCCGTGCCCGGCTCAAGATGGCGGATGGCTGCAGTGAATTGGTCAACATTCTTGATGGTAAACTGCATCTGCTTGTCGCCAGGACGGCAGGAGATGGTAAACGGATGCGGCTCGCTCCAGCCACTCTCACCCATTACACGGATGGAGGCGAACTGTCCGGGCTTGTCCTGAAGATCGGAGACATCCTGGGGGGCTTCGATGACCAGAGAGGTCACATCCTCGTTTTCGGGAATGGTCCTGACAACGCGCCAGGTGGGCTTCTTATTCTCCTCCATGAGAACCTCCTGTGGGAATCATGGTTTTTTGTGTCGGTATATATAGTTTAGCATATAGCACACCAATGCGGTATGTAAAGCCGCCTGATGGGACAATCAATTACCGTGATCCGACAATTGCCCGCTTTTCCACGATTTTTCCCGGTAGGCGTGGATGACATCGTCCTTTTTCAGGATGCCCAGTACTTTTACAGGGTCGTGAGGGGCTACCACGGGCATGCAGGAAATATGGCGATCGTCCATGACGCGGAGGGCTTGCTCCAGGCTGCCGTCCGCAGTGATGGTGCAGACGTTGGTGGTCATGAAATGGCGCGCCAGGGTTGTATCGGGAATCTGCCGGTCTGGCCGCATCAGGTCCTTGAGATCACGCAGGCCGATGATTCCTGCGAGCTGGTCCGCCTGGTTGAGAACAACAAAGTGGGGGTAGCTGCTGGCAACGGCCTTGCGCAGCACCCTGTCCAGCGGATCATCATCCCGAATGCTCGTAAAGTCTGTTTCCATCAGGTCCGAGGCCTGCAGGTAGCGCAGCGGATTGTCGAAATGTCCGCGTACGATGCTGACTCCCTGTTTGATGAGTTTGCGCTCGTACGCGGAATATCCGTAGAGCAGGCGTACGACCATGGAACTGGAGATGCAGGACAGGAGCATGGGCAGGATGACCTTATAAGAGGCGCTCAATTCGAAAATCGTAACCACGGCGGTGAGCGGAGCCATTGTGGTTCCGCCCACCACGGCGCCCATGCCGGCCAGGGCAAAGCTTGCGGGGGAGAGGTCGGCTTCCGGGAACAATGCCTTGATGGCCAGGCACATGGCCGCTCCAAGGGTGACGCCCATGCAGAGGGAGGGAGCGAAGATGCCTCCGCTCATGCCCGAACCGATGCACAGACTGGTGGCCGCCAGTTTTCCGCAGAGCAGCAGCAGGGCCATGGACAGTGCATACTGCCCCGCGAGCCCCGTATTGACGAGATGGTAGCCCACCCCCATGACCTGGGGCAGCCCGAGAGCCAGCAGACCGAGACTGAGTCCGCCAAGTGCGGGCTTGAGCCATTGGGGCAGGGGGATGTGGTCAAAAAAGTTTTCGGAAAGATCCAGGCTGCGAATGAACAGGATGCTCAGCAGTCCGGACAATACGCCCAGCAGGAGAAAGAGCGGCAGGTCGTAGGAATAACCCAGGTTGAAGGCGGTGATGTCCAGATAGGGGAGTTCCCCCCAGAAATTCCGGGCGATCAGGGCTCCCACTGCCGAGGCCACGATGATGTGGGTGATGTAGGCCACTTCCAGATCCACCAGAATGACTTCGATGGCGAAAATGGCGCCTGCGAGAGGAGCGTTGAAAGCCGCTGAAATTCCAGCGGCCGCGCCCACAGCCAGGCAGACCGGGCGCAGGTTGGGGTTGAGCCGGAAAAATTGCGCCAAAGAGGAGCCGACGGAACCTCCGATCTGCACGATGGGACCTTCGCGTCCCACCGAGGCGCCCGCGCCTATCAGCAGGCTGGTGATGAGCGCTTTGAGCAGGGATACCTTGTGGCGTATCACGCATTCGGGTTTTGAGATGGCCTTGATGAGCTCGGGAACGCCCGGCCCTCTGGCTTCCGGAACGATAAAGGTCAGCACCGGGCCCACGATCAGCCCCGCAGCAGTGGGAATCACCAGGCGCCACCACCAGGGCACGGCAGTGACCACGCTGACGATGTCGTCCCCATGGCCCCAGAAGATGTCCTGGAAAAAGACGATCAGCCAGCGAAAACCATAGACTCCCAATCCGGCCAGTGCGCCGATGCCCATGGAAAAAAGCAGGAACAGCACGTACTGATATTTGCTGGATCCGCGGATTTCGCCCCTTGGGCCGATGGAGCAGAAAAAAGTTTTGTCTTGCTTTCCGGCCATAAGGGAGAATATGCGCGGTTCGGTTGCAGAAGTCCATATGGAAGGCTGTGGCGGGCTCATCTGGAAAAGCAGGCAAACTCCTTTACTGCAATTTGTTTTAAGGGCATGATTTTTTTGAAAGCAGTTCTTTTTTGTAAACCTTGCGCCATGTTCGCGCGTCATACGTAGCGAGGAGAAAAGCGGACGAATGTGGTGCAGACAAGCTCAAAGTGGATTTTCCTGTCGTCATGCTGGAGCGAAATGAGATTGGCCGGCTAGCTCAGGCCGCCCAAAACGGAGACAAAGCCGCATTCGGCAGGCTGGTGGACTCGTATCATGAGAAGATACACCGTCTGGTGTATTTTCGTACCCGCTCGGGCAGCGATGCGGAAGACATTACACAGGATGTCTTTTTCAAGGCGTTCAGGAGTCTGCGCAAGCTTGACGATCCGGAAAAATTCCAGAGCTGGCTGTACGCCATAGCCGTCAACAAGGTGCGGGATCACCACCGCAGAAACAAGATACGCTCGCTTTTCTTCCTCTCCACTAATGAAAACGACGAAAGGGATCTTGACCCCCCGGACGTCAATTCGGTGGATGCCACGGACAAGGTGGCAGGGCGGCAGTTCTGGGAATATGTTGAAAAACTCAGCAAGGAACTGACGCCCGCGGAACGGGAAGTGTTCTACCTGCGATTTCTGGACCAGTTGGGCATCAAGGAAATCGCGTCGATCTTGGAAAAAAGCGAGGGCACCATCAAGACGCTGGTGCATCGGGCTGTAAAAAAATTCAAGCAGGACAAAATTCTGCGGGAATTCTTAGAAGGACGGATACGGTGAGTGCAATAGGCGCGCATATTCCACAGGAACGGCTTGAGGCCTTGGCGGCGGGTTTGGAAGAACCCAGCCGTTATGAACTGGTGCATTTGGCCTGCTGCAGCCAGTGCAGGGAAGAACTCGCCAGTCTCGAGGCAGGACTGGCCAAACTGGGCAAACTGGCAGGAGACTACGTACCGTCTCCTGAACGCCCCGTACGCATCTCGTTCGAACCACCGCCGCGTCAACGTTCTTTGCAGAAAATGGGCTGGATTGCGGCAGCCTGCGTATTGTTCATAAGTCTCTGGGTCTGGAACAAGGGAGACAACCGGCCGGATCCCGTATCCGGGGGCTCGCGTGCCAATGCTCCTGTGGTCGCCGAGGCCGCTCCCTCCCTGATCCCCGTACTTTATAACAGCAGGGCCGAGGCGAAATACGACAAACTGGCGGCGCTGGAGAATTTCATCGCGCCGCAGCACAGACTCTACGACAAGGGAAATGCGTTTTTGGAATCCAAAGAGGGACCTCTTTTTGTCGATATTTGAGAGGAATACATGAAATCTGCTCGATTGGCACTGATATTGGCCACATTGATTCTGGTGCTCGGATGTATCACTATTTCCGGCGTGTTCGCGGGGGATCCCGCGGCAGGCCATAATGGCCCCGATCCTTTTGACAAATGGTGGAACAACGAACAGCTGGCAAAATTGCTGCAGTTGGACGACGCCACCATAGAAAAGCTCGAGGTTTTGTATCTCGAACACGGGAAAGCCATTCTGGACCGCAAGGCCGACCTGGAAAAAAATCGTATGGACGTGCTGGCTTGTCTCGAGAAAGACCCGGTGGATACGGACAAGACACGCAAGGAGTATCAGGAAGTGCTGCAGGACAGGAACGCCTATTATATGGCGCGATTCGACTATGTGCTTGCGGTGCGGCAGTTGATCGGCAAGGATCGCTATATGCGTCTGTTCAACTACTTCAATGAAAAATGGGGAAAATAGCCGGCACAAACCTTTTGTCGCCGGTTTTTATTCTCTAGCTGCCTTGAGGCCCCTCGATAATCGCGAAGGGGCCATCCGGGGCCGTCGGATACAGCTTGATCCGCACCCCGTATCCATTCCATTGCAATGAATCTCCTTTTTGTTCGGGTTTTCCGTAACTGTCCTGAAAATAGTGGCGGACAGGCACCAGAAATTCCGGCAGGAAATCCACACGTACGGCCTGAAATCCTTTTTTCGTGAAGGCATAGGCATATCTGACAACCGGAATATGCCCGAGCGAGCTGGCTTCCACTTTCCTGACGATCACCTGCGCCTCAAAAGGAAACAGAGGCGGTTGCGGATGGATTGTCTGCTGTGGGCCTGGGAGTTCTTTGAGCGGCATGTGCCATTCCAGTTCGCGGAACCCCTTGGCGAATTTGCGGGAAGAGTTCTCCCCGCAGCCGGCCAGCATCAGGCATATGCAGCAAATCAGCAACAAGCTGCTGGAAAAGTGGTAAAATTGCATTTTCATGTTCGCGTTCCCGTTTCAGGAGCACCTACTAAACAAGCTTTTGCCGACTGGCAAGCCGCTTCTTCGCTTTTCCGGAATTCATGACAATCAGGGCGGAAATTTTTTTCTCCGCAATGGGTTGGGAGAAAGGTCTTGCCTTTGGCCCGGGGAGTGTCCGTAGGTTCCGCTTCCATGGATAAAATGTTTTTCTCTCTTTCTTGTCAACCTTCCTGGCTCTTCGGACGTCATGACAGGTATACCGCAGTAAAAAGCAAGACATCTTTGTAGTCATTCTTAAAACTGCTGCGAATCGTTTTCTGAAAGCGATGGCCTCGGGCCCGGCAATCACCGGCTAAGCCGGCCCGGACCCGGAAGTGCGCAGCCAAAAGGATACGTAATCATGACGACGAATAAAAAGCCCAATGGCACAATCAAGCAGTTGACCTTGCGTTTGCCCGAAGAGTACCATCGCAAACTGAAAATTCTGGCTGCCTGTTCGGGGACAAGTATGACCGATATCCTGATTGGCTGCATAGACGACAGATTGAGCAAATGTTTGCGATCCGAACTCAACAACATCTGAACATTCCGGCAATGCGGCGTTTCGACGGGGAGTGCGAAACGCCGTGCGCCACTTCCCTATGAAATTGTCCCGATCACTGCTGCGGGCAGGGGTTTTGCACACCATCCTTGCCCTGGCGCCCCTTGCGCTCCTTCTGCTTCTTCTGCAGCACGCTTTTGCGGATGAAACAGCCGTCTATCTTTTTTTCCGGCAGTTCCGCCCGGACCATTCTTTTCTTACCGCCTGCGTACGTCTGCTGACAGACTGGGGAAACCCATTGTTTTACGGCGTATACGCTCTGCTTTTGTGGTACGGCTGGAAAACGGACAATACGAATCTGATGCGATTCGTGCTGTTTTATGTGGTCGTCCAGATTCTAGTCAGTTTCGGCGTTGTCCGCATTCTGAAGATCACCCTCGGACGTCCGCGTCCAGGTGAAGGGGAGATCTTTCATGCCTTCAGTTTCGCCTCCCGCTACAATTCGCTTCCCTCCGGGCATACCTGCGAGATTGCGGGCGCTTGCCTGGCCCTGGTGCTCTATTGGCAAAGGCTTGCCTTAAGCCTCGCTTTGGGGATAGTCATCGCCTTGGTAGCCGGCAGCAGGATCTACCTCGGCATGCATCATCCCAGCGATGTGGCCTTTGGTCTGCTGCTCGGCGCGTATGCAGGCTGGGCCATTTTTTGTTTTAGCGAGACCACAGATGCCACAAAACACACGCGCCAACTGTCGCAAAACTCTTGACTGGATATACTCCTCAGCCACCGAACACCCCTTGCTCTGGCTCCTTGGTCTGCTCGCTCTGCAGACCCTGCCCTATCTTTGGACACGGGAGCTCTGGTATTCGGATGAAATCCGTTATGCCAATGTTTTCGAGCACGTCTATCATAAAGGAAAATGGCTCGTACTGTATCTCAACGGGCAGTATTATCCGGACAAACCGCCGGTCTATTTCTGGCTGCTGTCCCTGATCCGCGTGTTCATCGGCACGGAACGTCCGCCGCTGTTCTTTCTGGGGGCCGCCGTGTCCGCCGGATTGTACCTGTGGGCCACCTGGAGCCTGGCGCGTGCCGCCCTTGGCAAGAGTTTCCGGCAGAACGCCCTGCATGTGGCCGCGGGGTTCGTGCTGCTCAGCACCTTCTACTTTGTGGGCCTTTGCCACTATTCCCGGATGGATTTGCTGTTCGGAGCTCTGATTCTGGCTTCCGAGAGCTGCCTGTTCCAGGCCTGGCTCAAAAAGAAAGACGCCTTCAAATGGTGCATCTGCGGCTTTGGTCTGGCCGGTCTGGCCACGTTGACCAAGGGCCCTCTGGGACTGGCTTTTCCCCTGGTGGCATCCCTGGTGTTTCTGGCCTGGCGCGGCAACCTGAAACGCTTCTGGTCCAGGGACGTACTCTACGGTCTGCTGGTCTGCATCGGCATACTGCTGGTCTGGCTGGCCGCGGTGCTGCTTATCGAAGATCCTTCCTACCTCTGGAACATTCTGCACGATCAGATCTACAAGCGCGCCACCAACACCTGGCATCATGAACAGCCCGTATATCATTATCTGCTGACCTTTCCGGCCGCCTTTGTGCCCTGGGTGCTGCTGCTGGTGGTTTTTCCGTGGCGCGCTATGCGTACCAAGAACTGGTGGCGTTCCATCGCTGCCCGGCGCAAGCAGGCGCATCCGGGCGAAACCTACCTCTGGGTCTGTTTTCTAAGCGGCTTCGTACTGCTTTCGTCCATCAGCATCAAAATCGTCGTGTACCTGCTGCCCCTGTTCGGACCCCTGGCAATTATCACCGGACTTGGTCTGCTGCGACTGAAGCCCGAGCAGAGCGACCGGCTGTTCTTCTGGACCGGACGCTTCTGGCTGCTGCTGGGCGCGGTGCTCGTGGTGGCCAGCCTGGTTCTCTGGGGCAAGGTCAGCGCGCTGGGACTTTCCGGATGCGGCTGGCTGGCCGGCGTGATCGGCTGGTTCTTTCTCAAATGGATCGATCGCCGGCGCGTACGCCAGGGACTGACGCTGGCAGTGGTCGGGGTGACCGTGTGGCTCATTCCGGCCGGTTTCTGGCTGGCACCCTCGCTGGATGCCACCCTCAGCCCCAAGGCCCAGGCCGAAGTACTGCGTACGTATATTGATCACGGCTATGCGCCTGTGGTCTATAAGGTCTACTCGGGGACCTACAGCTATTATGCGGGACAGAACCTGCCTGAAACCGATGAAAAGGACGCGGTGCTCAAAGTCCTGGAGGACAACCCCAAAGCCATCCTCGCCATACGGGACAAGCACTGGAAACAGTGGGAAGACAAACCCCAGGGCCTGAAAGAGGTCAATAAGCAGCTGATCGCGGACAAAACCTATTTGTTGCTCGTCAAGGGAGGCGTGCTGGATTCCACCGCCCCGGACGCTATAGAAAAAATATCCCCTGAACAGGAGGAAAAGTCCGGGCAGGCTGAAGAGGCCGGAACTCATGCCGATGCAACGGCTGATGGATCGTCCGCACCTGAGACCGGTGCCGCGGCAGGGAGCGAGTAGCACGAGATCTTTGTCCGCAGCCGCCGTGCCTGGCCTGCGGACGCTTTCCCCGATGTGACGTTTTGTCCTGGAAGTGGCTTTTCTGTATGGAATAACGCTATGTTGGCTTTCATACAGGAAAACGGAAATCCCTTCTTTACAAGCTTTTCGATTGGGGTTACCTTTTTGCTTTTTTGCAAGAATAAAGAAGGGTGGAAGTTACACTCGCCAGAGAGTCATCATGAGCAAACATTTTCTCAGCATTGCGGAACTGGATGCCGCCAAGGCGCAGGGGCTCGTAGAACGGGCTCTGGAAATGAAGACCAAAAATCATCGGGACACCTTGCTGAAAGGCAAGGTGGCGGCTTTGGTTTTTGAGAAAGCTTCTACACGGACACGCGTGTCGTTTGACGTCGCAGTCCGTCAGCTTGGCGGAGAGACCATCTTCATGACGCCTGCCGAATCGCAGCTTGGCAGGAATGAGCCCCTGAAGGATACAGCACGGGTTCTGTCGCGATATACGGACTGTCTGGTGGTGCGAACTTTCGGCCATGAAAAAATCGAAGAACTGGCGCGTTATGCGGACGTACCTGTTGTCAACGCGCTGACGGACACGTATCATCCGTGCCAGGTCATGAGCGACATGCTGACCATGTACGAACGTACGCCCGATTTCGCCTCCCTGAAGGTGGCCTGGATCGGCGACGGCAACAACATGGCCAATTCCTGGATCAACGCCGCGGCGGTGTTTCCTTTTTCCTTGACCCTGGCCACGCCCGAGGGCTATGAGCCTGACGCCGGCGTGCTGGAACAGGCCAAAAAGGCCGGAGCCCGTGTGACGCTGACGCGTGATCCCAAAGAAGCCGTTGCAGGTGCGGATTACGTGAATACGGACGTCTGGGCTTCCATGGGGCAGGAACACGAACAGGAAAGCCGTTGCAAGGTGTTCGAGGGGTATCAGGTCAATGACGCGCTGCTGGAGCTTGCGGCTCCCAATGCCAAAGTCATGCACTGTCTGCCCGCGCATCGTGGCGAAGAACTGACCGAATCCGTCATCGAAGGACCCAGGTCCATAGTCTGGGATCAGGCAGAGAACCGCTTGCACATGCAAAAGGCAATTCTTGAAATGCTTTTTATTTAGTATTTTGCCGAGAAGGAAGGAGATAATTCCATGAGCGGGATTGAAAAGGTCGTGCTCGCCTATTCGGGCGGGTTGGATACGTCCATCATATTAAAGTGGCTCGAAAAGACCTACGAATGCGAGGTCATCACCCTCACGGCCGACCTTGGTCAGGAAGAAGAACTGGACGGCCTGGATGAAAAGGCCCTGTCCACCGGTGCGAGCAAAGCCTATATCGAAGATTTGCGGGAGGAATTCTGCAAAGATTTTATTTTTCCCATGTTCCGTGCGGGTGCCATTTATGAAGGCCGCTACCTGCTGGGAACGTCCATTGCGCGTCCGCTGATTTCCAAGCGTCTGGTGGAAATCGCCCGGGCAGAGGGCGCTCAGGCCGTGGCCCATGGCGCCACGGGCAAAGGCAACGACCAGGTGCGCTTCGAATTCGCGGTGCAGGCCCTGGCGCCCGACCTCAAGGTCATCGCTCCCTGGCGCGAATGGGACATGCATTCCAGGACGGATCTGATTCAGTTCGCCCAGGAACACAATATCCCGCTGGGCGATTCCAAGCGCAAGCTCTACAGCATGGACCGCAATATGCTGCATTGCAGCTTTGAGGGCGGCGAGCTGGAAGACCCCTGGTCTCCGGCCGGTCCGCAGGCCTATGTCATGGCCGTGCCCGTGGAGAACGCTCCCGACCATCCCGAGGAATTTGTTCTTGATTTCGAGGCCGGCAACCCCGTGGCCATTGACGGCAAGGCCCTTTCTCCCGCTGAAATGCTCATCGCCCTGAACAAGCTGGGCGGCAAGCACGGTGTGGGACGGCTGGACATGGTGGAAAACCGTTTCGTGGGCATGAAGTCCCGCGGCGTGTACGAAACCCCCGGTGGTACGATCATCCATATTGCCAAGCGCGATCTCGAAGGCCTGTGCCTGGATCGTGAGGCCATGCATGTTCGCGACGGACTGATTTCCCGTTACGCGGAATGCGTCTACAACGGGTTCTGGTACTCGCCCGAGCGCGAGGCGCTGCAGGCTCTTGTGGACAAGACCCAGGAGCGCGTCACCGGCAGCGTACGCATCAAATTGTACAAGGGCGGCGTATATCCGCTTGCCCGCAAGTCCCCGTTCTCGCTTTACAGAGAAGACCTGGCCACCTTTGAGGAAGATCAGGTTTACAACCAGGCCGACGCCGCTGGTTTTATTCGTTTGCAGGGCTTGCGTCTGCGCGGCTACAAAGCCGATCTGGTGGGCGAGGGCAAGAAATAATGAGTAGCAAGAAACTCTGGGGCGGCCGTTTCAGCGGCCGCACCAGTGATCTGGTCGAATCCTTCACCGAGTCCGTTTCCTTTGATCGCAGGCTCTATGCCCAGGATATTGCCGGGTCCCTGGCCCATGCCCGGATGCTGGGCAGCCACGGTGTGCTGGAAAGGGAAGACGTGGACGCCATCGTCAAAGGACTGACCCAGATCAAGCAGGAAATCGAATCCGGCCAGTTCCCCTGGAAGGCCGAACTCGAAGACGTGCATATGAATATCGAAAGCCGGCTCACCGATCTGATCGGCATGGCCGGCAAACGGCTGCATACGGGCCGCAGTCGCAATGATCAGGTGGCTCTGGATTTTCGTCTGTACGTCAGCACCAGGCTGGAAGCCTGGCAGGAAGGCATCCGTTCGCTCATCAGCGTATTGGTTGCCCAGGCGGAGCAGAACAGGGAAACCCTGCTTCCGGGCTATACGCACATGCAGCCTGCCCAGCCCGTGAGTCTGGCGCACCACCTGCTGGCCTACGCCTGGATGCTGCGACGCGATTACGACCGTATTTCGGACTGCCTGCGTCGCGTCCGTGTCTCGCCTCTGGGAGCCGCTGCTCTGGCCGGATCCACCTATGATCTGGATCCTGAGTCCGTGGCCGAGGAAGTGGGATTCGACGCCATTTTCAAGAACAGCATGGATGCGGTTTCGGATCGTGATTTCGTGGCCGAGGCCCTGTTCGACGCGGGATTGATCATGATTCATCTCAGCCGCTTCTGCGAAGAGATGATTATCTGGGCCAATCCGCGTTTCGGCTTTATCCGGCTGCCCGATGCCTACGCCACCGGCTCCAGCATTATGCCGCAGAAAAAAAATCCGGACGTTGCCGAGCTGATTCGCGGCAAGACCGGACGGGTGCTCGGCGCGTTGACCACCTTGTTGACCTTGATCAAGGGGCTGCCTCTGGCCTACAATCGGGATATGCAGGAAGACAAGGAACCGTTTTTCGATGCCGATGAAACCGCCAGTGCGAGTCTGGCTCTGATGGCGGGCATGGTGGAAGCACTTGTGTTCGCGCCGGAGGCCATGCGCAGGGCGCTGGCAGAAGGTTTTTGCAACGCTACCGAACTGGCCGATTATCTGGTGGGCAAGGGCGCTCCTTTCCGGGATGCGCATGAAATCACCGGCAAGGCCGTGGCCAAGGCCGAGTCCCAGGGCATGCGCCTTGAAGATCTGCCTTTGGATGATCTGCGTGATTTGTCGGATATGATCGAGGAAGACGTTTTCGAGGCCCTGGCCTATGAAACCGCTGTTGCTCGCCGGGAAACTCCCGGAGGGACGGGGCCCGGATCGGTGGCCTCGCAGATCGGAGAACTGCATTTGTGGTTGGTGGAACAATCATAGCTGGCGGAAGCGTATAGGAGTCGAACCTACCGGGGACGGTCAAGCCCCCCACTGGATTTGAAGTCCAGGCGCCACACCGGTGACGAAACGCTTCCTTTTGAGTCAGGACAGAATTTTTTTTTTATACATCAGTACTTATTATATTTCAAGAGCATATTCTTGTGTTGTCATAAGCATAATCAATAATATGTACTGGTTGTCGCAGAAGAGTAAACTAGAGGTTTTGTCGGCTTAGGGGCTCAATTGTCCGGGGCGTATTGCCAAACGCGACAGGCCGAATTATGTATTAAAGGAACTATGTCCTGACAACGGGCCGATTAACGGAGGTGCCCAGACTTGAACGCGTTTACGAAAAATCTGCTGTTATGGATTACCATCTCGTTGGTTATGGTGGTCCTGTTCAATTTATTCAACCAGCCGCAAACACCGCAAACCAAGCTCGCGTATAGCGATTTTTTGCAAAGAGTTGATCGTGGCGAAGTTCTGACCGTCAAAATCCAGGGTGACAAGATTTACGGCGAACTCGCTACCGGGGGAAAGTTCATGGCCTATGTGCCCAACGACCCCAAACTCGTGGAAACTCTTATCGGCCAGAAAGTGCGGGTGGAAGCCGAGCCGGAAGAAGAGGGCGCCTGGTATATGGTGTTGCTTATCAACTGGTTCCCCATGCTGCTGCTTATCGCCGTATGGATCTTTTTTATGCGGCAAATGCAGGGCGGTGGCGGCAAAGCCCTGTCCTTCGGCCGATCAAAGGCGCGAATGATATCTTCCGAGGCGGCAAAGGTCACATTTGACGATGTGGCTGGTGTGGATGAAGCCAAGGAAGAATTGACTGAAATAGTCGATTTTTTGCGTGATCCGAAAAAATTCACCCGTCTGGGCGGACGCATTCCCAAAGGCGTTCTGCTCGTGGGGAGTCCCGGTACAGGTAAAACCCTGCTTTCCCGTGCCGTGGCAGGGGAGGCCGGTGTGCCTTTCTTCTCCATTTCGGGTTCCGACTTTGTTGAAATGTTCGTGGGCGTGGGCGCGGCCCGTGTGCGCGATCTGTTCATACAGGGAAAGAAAAACGCTCCCTGCCTGATCTTCATCGATGAAATCGATGCCGTGGGACGGCAGCGCGGTGCGGGTCTTGGAGGCGGTCATGACGAACGCGAACAGACCCTGAACCAGTTGCTGGTGGAAATGGACGGTTTCGAATCCAATGAAGGCGTCATCCTCATCGCCGCCACCAACCGTCCGGATGTCCTTGACCCGGCGTTGCTGCGTCCCGGCCGTTTCGACAGGCAGGTGGTTGTTCCCACTCCTGACCTGCGCGGACGCAAACGTATTCTGGAAGTGCATGCGCGTCGTACGCCTCTGGCCGACGGCGTGAATCTCGATATTCTGGCCCGTGGAACCCCTGGTTTCTCCGGTGCGGATCTGGAAAACCTCGTCAACGAAGCAGCTTTGATCGCTGCCAAGAAGGGCAAGGATTTTCTGGAAATGCTCGATTTCGAAGAGGCCAAGGACAAGGTGCTGATGGGCAAGGAACGCCGCAGCCTGATCCTTTCCGACGAGGAAAAGAAGGCCACGGCCATTCACGAGGGCGGTCACGCCCTGGTGGCCAAACTGCTGCCGGGTTCCGACCCCGTGCACAAGGTGACCATCATTCCCCGCGGCAGAGCCCTGGGCCTGACCATGCAGTTGCCCGAGGACGAACGCCATACCTATTCGCTGGATTACCTGCAGAACAGGCTGGCCGTGCTTCTTGGCGGACGTGCCGCTGAAAAAGTCGTGCTCGATCAGGTTACCACCGGTGCGGGCAACGACCTCGAACGCGCCACCGGCATGGCCCGGAATATGGTCTGCAAATGGGGCATGAGCGAAACCCTCGGACCGTTGTCCCTGGGTGAGCGCGACGAAGAGGTTTTCCTCGGACGCGACATCGGACATGCCAAGAATTACAGTGAAGAAACCGCACGGCTCATCGACGGCGAAGTCAAACGTATTGTCCAGGAGGCCGAAAGCACGGCTTTGCGGCTTTTGACCGAAAACCGCGATGTTCTGGACAGAATTACCGATGCCTTGCTCGAACGTGAGACCATCAGCGGTGAAGATATCGACAAACTGCAGCGCAACGAACCGCTTCCGCCGTTCAATCCGCAGAAGAACCACGGCTATCAGCAGCCGGCCCAAGAGCCTGCGACTGTTCAGCACGATCATGCGGCCGGTGAGGAATCCTTCACCTTCGGTAGTGCTTCCGAGGCCGACGAACATGTGGATACGGCCGTGGAGACGACGGAAGTTCAGGAGCAGACGTCCGGACAGCAGCCTGAAGAAACTGCCGACAAGGCGGTTGATCAGGATACTGTTCCTCAGAAGTCTGAAGATCCAGAGAAAAAAGACAGTTGACGTCAATGCACGCAATTCCATGGAAAATCGCAAGGGGCGGGTGCGTAACGCCCGCCCCTTTTTTGATTATGGGCATAGTCAATGTGACGCCCGATTCTTTTTATGATGGCGGCAAGTACGCGCAGCAGGACACCGCTGTAACTCATGCACGCGAGCTGGTTGCCCAGGGGGCGGATATCCTCGACATCGGAGGAGAATCCACCCGGCCCTTTTCCGATCCGGTCAGCGAGCCCGAAGAACTGCGACGGGTCCTGCCGCTGGTCGAAGTCGCCGCTGCTTTTGAAGACCGCCGGCTTATATCCGTGGATACGCGCAGAGCAGAAGTGGCAGCACGTACGCTCGATGCCGGGGCGGACATCATCAACGATGTCTCGGGCTGTCTGTTCGATCCGGGCCTTGCGGATGTTCTGGCCCAATATAAACCCGGATATGTGCTCATGCACAGCAAGGGAACTCCGGCCGACATGCAGATCGATCCGCGGTATGACAACGTGGTGGGCGAAGTGGAGGCTTTTTTTGAAGAACGATTACACTTCCTTACCCAGGCCGGCCTCCCGGAGGAGCATATTGTTCTGGATCCGGGCATAGGTTTCGGCAAGCGTTTTGAGGACAATCTGGCTCTGCTGCGTCACATCGAGCGTTTTAATTCCTTTGGCAGACCGCTGCTGGTGGGCTTTTCCAACAAGGGACTCTGGAAAGATCTTTTGGGACTGGAAAAGGATCAGCGCGATAATGCCACTCAGGCAGGAACAGCCGTAATGGCCTGCAAAGGCGTTGCAATACACCGGGTGCATGCCGTGTCTCTCACGGCCCAGACTCTTGGTGTCGTCAAGGCATTGGCCGGCGTATAGGCGTTGTCCGGAGTTGAGACGTAATGTTTGAATTTGCTTCGATCCATATCGGCTGGCGGGACATCCTCGACATCTGTCTGGTTGCCTTTATTTTTTACCGCGTCCTGCTGCTTGTACGCGGTACGCGCGCCATTTCCGTACTCATCGGCCTGGTCCTGATCGTGGTCCTGTACTTCATCTCGGATGAAGTGGGACTGTATACGCTCAACTGGCTGCTGGCCAATTTTCTGAGTTCCCTGTTCCTGGTGATGATCATTTTATTTCAGCAGGATATCCGCAAGGCGCTTTCGGAAGTAGGGGCAGGAAAGTTCTGGAAACGCAACGGAGACCATGAGGAAACACTGAATACCATCATTGTTTCCATGGCCGCTCTGGCCCGCAGTCGCATCGGCGCTCTGGTGGTGCTGGAACAGAACGTGCCTCTGGGAGATGTGGTGGAGCGCGGAGTGAGTCTGCATTCCAAGATAAGCAAGGATCTTCTGGTAACCATTTTCTATCCCAATACGCCGTTGCATGACGGTGCCGTTATCATCAAAGGCGATCAGCTGCTGGCCGCCGGCTGCATTCTGCCGCTTTCCGCAGGGATCAAGCAGAGCACCAGAGGTTCGGCGGAATACGGCACCCGGCACAGGGCCGCTCTTGGGATCACCGAAGAATCCGACGCCATTGCCATCGTTGTCTCTGAGGAAAGGGGATCCATTTCCCTGGCCATCAATGGAAAGCTGATTTCCAATATGGACGACGTGCGGCTTAAACGGGTGATCAAAAACGCACTGGAGCGTTAAGGTGCGAACGAACTGGCAATATGCGCTGATATCTTTTTGCCTGGCGTTGATCGCCTGGTATTATGTTTCCGGACGTGAAAAAGTGGACGTCTGGGTGGAATCCTCCGTGCAGTTTTCCGGCATGCCGGACAGCCTCGTTGTCCGCGGCGGCCTGCCCAGCCGCGTGGAGGTCCTCGTACGCGGCCCCAAAGGGCTGGTGCAAAGCATCGAACAGAAACCACTGGTGCTTCCCATCAATCTGGCCAACCTCAAGGCCGGCCGGAACATTAGCTGAGCATAGAGTCCGGAGATTTTTCCCTTCCCAAAAATTTCGAGGTGCTGGAAATCAATCCGCCTCGCTTTGATATTCTGGTGGACAAGCTCGCTCAGAAAGTGCTGCCCATCAAGGTCAAATGGAGCGGAGTGCTTGATCCTGATTACGACCTGCGCGAAGTGACGGTAACGCCCAAGGTTGCCAAGGTGCGTGGTCCTGCACAGATAATTGAAAATATGCGCGATATTGAAACGCAAAGCGTTTCCCTGCCTTCGACCACGCCCACCAAGGTGGAGGAAAACGTGGCCTTGAACCTTCCGACTGAAATCGAATCCGATGCATCCACAGCCGACGTTGTGTTGTTGTTCGGCATGAAATCCCAGAATCTGGAATTTACCGTACCCGTCGAAATCGACAACCAGACAGCCTATTCGGCCAGTGTCTCGCCCAAAACACTGAAACTAACCGTACAGACGCCTCTTTCTCTGGTTCGCAAGGAAAAAGAGCTGAAAAAGGAGCTCAAGGCCATTTTGCATGTGCCTTCCTCCTATGCCCCCGGAGTGTATCCGCTGAGTTGTGAGATTCAACTTTTTCAAGGCGGCACGGTGGTGGAAAGTGTTCCTGCTCAAGTAGAACTGAAACTCTCGGAATAAGCGGTTTATGATCTCCGCTTGGTGATCACCCGTATTTATGGTATTACTTCTCGCGATTGCCTGAAGGTACTCTTGAGTTTTTCTAAAAAAGTATAACATTCTGTAGAGATTACAATATGCCTAATATAATTTTTGGAACAGATGGAATTCGCGGACAGGTGAACATTCACCCCATGGTGCCCGAGGTGGCCATGCGCCTGGGCCTTGCCGCGGGAATGTATTTTCGTAACGGCTCCAAACGACATCGAGTCGTCATTGGAAAAGATACGCGTCTTTCCGGGTATATTTTTGAAACCGCACTTACTTCCGGACTTTGCGCCGCGGGAATGGATGTGTTTTTGCTGGGACCAATGCCGACGCCTGCCATTTCCTTTATCACCCAAAACATGCGCGCTGATCTGGGCATTGTTATTTCCGCATCGCACAACCCCTTTATGGATAACGGCATCAAATTTTTCGACAAAAATGGTTTCAAACTGCCGGATGAAGCAGAGGCGTCCATTTCGGAAATGGTCTTGAACAAGAATTTTGTCTGGAATTATCCGAATCCGGAGGAAGTGGGCAGGGCTTTCAAGATTCAGGACAGTGTCGGACGCTACATCGTTTATCTCAAAAACAGCTTTCCCAAAGGCATGACGCTGGACGGCATCCGGGTGGTGCTTGATTGCGCCAACGGCGCCGCGTACAAGGTCGCTCCCATGATATTCGAGGAATTGGGGGCCCAGGTGATCAAGATTGGCGTCCAGCCTGACGGCCTGAACATCAATCACAAATGCGGCTCGTTGTATCCGGAAATGCTTGCGCACCACATCAGGGAAAACAACGCCCACATCGGCCTGGCGCTGGATGGCGACGCAGACCGCCTCATTGTTGTGGATGAGAAGGGCAAGGTCATGGATGGCGATCAGATCATGGCTTTGTGCGCCCTGGAGTTGATGGGACATAACGAGCTCAAAGGCAACCTGCTGGTCGCCACGGTCATGAGCAACATGGCCCTGGAAATTTTTATGCAGGATCACGGCGGGCGCCTGATACGTACGCCCGTGGGCGACAGGCACGTGGTGGAAGCCATGCGGCGCGAAGGTGCGGTTCTGGGCGGCGAACAGTCCGGGCATTTGATTTTTCTGAATTACAGCACCACCGGCGACGGCATTCTGGCCAGCCTGCAGCTGCTGCGCATCATGCTGGAAAAGGGCAAACCCCTGTCCGAACTTGCCCAGCTCATGGAACCTTTTCCGCAAATGCTCAAGAATGTTCATGTGGAGCGGAAAGTCCCCTTTGAGGACATTCCTGCCATTGGCGAGGCCGTAAAAGCCGTTGAAAAGGAACTGGGAAGAACCGGACGCGTTCTGCTGCGATACTCCGGGACCGAATCCGTGGCACGGGTCATGGTGGAAGGCATGGACGCGGACAAGGTGAAAGAGCTGACCGAAGCCCTTGCGGAAACAGTACAAAAGCAGTTAAAGTAACTCCTGTACCGATTCACGCGGTGGCGGAATGTCGGACCAGCCGCGGCTGTGCACTACTTATATATCTTCCAGGAGGCCGAGCATGGATTTGAGAAAAGTGATTATTCCCGTAGCAGGTTGGGGAACCCGTTCCCTTCCCGCTTCTAAAAACGTTCCCAAAGAGATGCTTCCGGTCTACAAGAAGCCTGTGGTGCAGTATGTGGTGGAAGAAGCCATGCACTCGGGGCTCACCGATGTCGTATTGGTCAGCAACCAGAACAAAAGTATCATCGAAGACCATTTCGATTACAATCTGGCGCTGCAAAGCGTCCTCGAGCGCGGCGGTAAGCTGGAGTTGCTCGAAGAAGTGCGCAAAGTGGCCGAAATGGTCAACATCATCTCGGTCCGCCAGAAAATACAGCTGGGCCTCGGCCATGCCGTGCTCTGCGCCAAGGAAGTCGTCAAGGAAGACAGCCGCTTTGCCATCATGGTGGGCGACGACATGATCTTCAGCCAGCAGCCCGGCATCAAGCAGCTCATGGAAGTTGCCCGTACCGAAAAGCTTCCGGTCATCGGCGTCATGGAAGTTCCGCCGGACAAGGTCAACCGCTACGGCATCATCAAGGGCGAAGAGTTCGCTCCCGGCCTGTTCCGCGTACGCGATCTGGAAGAAAAGCCCGCCGTGAGCGAGGCTCCTTCGCGCATGGCCATTGTCGGGCGGTATGTGCTTACGCCCGAAATTTTCGAGCATCTGGAAGGACTGGCGCCCGGACATGGAGGCGAAATCCAGCTGACCGACGCGTTGAAAAGCATGGCCAGGGAGAGCAAACTGCTGGCCTGCCGCATCCGCGGCCAGCGTTTCGACGCGGGTGACTGGGGCGAATATCTTGCCGCGAACATCTACTTCGCCTTGCAGGACGAACACCTGCGCGACGATCTGCTGACCCGGTTGAAAAGTTTTATCGATCAATATTAGCATGTCTCATCTTTGGAGCGCCGCGCTCCTGAGCCCGCCGTTCGCAACACTGAGCTACGGCGAGCCTGAATATTTGCCCCCGGATGCCTGGCATCGCGGGCAGCGGGTGCTCGTACCCCTGGGTAATTCGCTTCGTGTGGCCGTACTCATCGGCCGCACGGAGCCGTCTGAAGAGACACCGGCAAACACAGCCGATTCCGATTGCGTGTGCACAGCCGAACCCTCCTTTGAAATCAAGCCGCTGCTCTGGCCCCTCGAACAGATGCCTTTGTTGTCGGAGTCCTACGTCCAGACTGCCGAGCATCTGGCCTTGCGTCAGGCTACCTCCGCCGGCAATATTCTGGGCTCCATCCTGCCCCAAGGGCTGCGTATGTCCCGTGCGAGCTTCGTGTTGGATGGCGGTACGGGCAAAGCTCTTGCAGCCAAGGATCTGGCCGCATTGCCGGATACGGAAAAACGCGTTCTGGCGCAGGCCTGGCAGACCGGGAAAATGCGCGTACGTGTTGCCAAAACCAAGACCGCCATGTCCTGCCGGGTGCTCAAGGATCCTCCCTGGCCTTTGCGTCCGTCCGCCAGCAAGCAGCGTGAGGCCATTGAATTTGTCTGGGAACGCGGCCACGTACTGCGTACGGAATTGACCGCCAGGCTTGGCAGCAGTGCGTCCACCGTACTAAAGTCTCTGGAGGAGAAAGGGCTGCTGGGCTTTGGACCGGCTCCGGAGGCTCAGGAGCCCGAGCTCAAGGGCAAGTCCCTCTGGGAGGTGACGCTGAATCCCGAACAGGAGCAGTGCTTGCAGGGATTGCTGCAAGGCCTGGATGCCCCGACAGGAGAGGTCCGCCTGGTGTTCGGCGTGACCGGAAGCGGCAAGACCGTGGTCTACCTGAGTCTGGCGCAGGCCTGCATCGAACGCGGACTGTCCGTGTTTCTGCTGGCACCGGAGATCGCGCTGGCAAGGAATCTGCTGCTGGCGGCCAAACGCTGGTTTCAGGGACGCATCCCCCAGCCGGAGATCATTTTTTACCACGGCAACCAGGGAGTGGCGGAACGAGAGCGTACCTTCAAACGCGCGGCTCAGAGCGAGCGGCCTGTTCTGGTGGTCGGGACGCGGTCCGCGCTATTTTTGCCGCTGCGCAATCCTGGGGTGCTGATCCTGGACGAGGAGCACGACAGCTCCTTCAAGCAGGACGAGCGTATGGTCTATAATGCCAAGGAAGTCGCCTGGTATATGGCCAATCAATACGGTGGACTGCTTGTGCTGGGGTCCGCCACTCCGGATGTGAAGACATTTTATGCGTCCGAACAGGGGGTCACTCCGGCGCTCAATCTGCGCCGGCGGGTCAGCGGCGGCACAATGCCTGCCATCGAGCTGGTGGACATCCGGGCGCTGTCCGCCACCAGCCAGCTTCTCGCCCCGGATACCGTGGACCTGCTGCGCGAAACCATGAAAAAGGGCGACCAGGC
Organism: Desulfovibrionaceae bacterium; assembly: GCA_963667575.2. Classification (GTDB taxonomy): domain Bacteria; phylum Desulfobacterota; class Desulfovibrionia; order Desulfovibrionales; family Desulfovibrionaceae. The sequence goes on from CAXXHY010000032.1 coordinate 51,983, forward strand.
CATCATCATGCTCAACAGGCGCGGATACGCGCCTCTGATGTATTGCCTGGACTGCGGACAAACTTTGCGGTGTCCCAACTGCGACATCGGCCTGACCTTTCACAAGGGACGCGAGCGCCTGGTCTGCCACTATTGCGGCCAGAGCATTCCCTTTCCCATCACCTGTCCCAAATGCGGCAGTTGCAATTATCTGCCCATGGGAGAAGGAACGGAGCGTCTTGAGGAAAACCTGCAGCAGGTGCTTCTGCCCGGAGTCAAGGTCCTGCGGCTGGATCGGGACAGTACGCGCAGGGTGGGCCGCATGGAGGAGATTCTCGACGCATTTTCCAGAAAAGAGGCGCAATTGCTTGTAGGGACGCAGATGCTTTCCAAAGGGCATCATTTTCCCGATGTGACACGGGTGATTGTGGCGGACGCGGATCTGGGCCTGAACGTCCCGGATTACCGGGCCAATGAACGGACCTTTCAACTGCTGGTGCAGGTGGCGGGACGTGCCGGACGCGGCGAAAAGCCGGGCAGTGTCTGCATCCAGACGCGCGACCCGGAAAATCCCTGCTGGGAATACGTACGCAACAATGATTACCAGGGGTTTTACGAGAACGAACTCAGGCTGCGTAAACGGCGGGGCTATCCGCCGTTCGTAAAACTGGGACTTATCCGTATCAATTATCCCGTGGATTGGGACAAGGGCCAGGAAACACTGCGCGAACTGGAACAGTGCGTACGTAATGCCGGGAAAGAGTTCGGCGTGCGGATCCTGGGGCCTGCCCAGGCGCCTTTGCGCATGTTGCGCGGACGCAAGCGGTTTCATTGCCTGCTCAAGGCGCAGGACTGGCCCAGCATACGCAAGGTCTACGCCACAGTCTGCAGCCGTGTCAGAGGTTGCGGAGAGTTGCGTATCAGCCTGGATCTCGACCCCATGGACATGCTGTAAATCCAAAAAAACGGATGTTCAGTGCTGGCAGGGTCATTCTCCATTGGCCGTACGCGGATGATGCAGCTCCTTGGCCAGGTTCAGGGTCAGCCGGGCCTGGTCGGTCTTGCCCATTTTATGGCGTATCAATCCCAGGCGGAAGAGATCCTCTGGCCGGCCGCTCAGTTCCGCAATGCGTTGCCAAAGACGCTCGGCCTCGTCGAAAATGTGATCCTGTTCGTATTTTTCGGCCAGGTCGCGATACAGACCGATGATATGATGCATACGCATCTGGGACAAAAGCATGTTTTCGGAGGAAGCTATCTCGTGCTTGCGGTATACTGTCAGCAGCATATCAATGGTCTGCGCGGGAGTAACCGAGAGCGGGATATGATTTTTCCCCATACTGGAGATGCGCGCGCTGGTGACGGGAATGCGGCGAATCGGGTATAGTTTGGAGATGCGGATCCATAGATCCCAGTCCTCCAGGGCCACAAGCGTTTCGTCGAACATTCCGGTATGCGCAAGGCAAGAAGCCCGGTGCATCATGCAGGACACAGGAATGTAATTATTGATCAGCAACTGCGTACTGTCGAAGTTTCTGGCCGGGAGTTCTTCCTTGCGAACCGTGGTCAGTCCGCTGGCGAATACGAACGGATGCCCCAGGTGGGCGTCCGAATAAGCTGCGCCGATGTTGGGATTGTCCTGTAAAAAAGTGGCCAGTTGCTCGATATGGCGCGGATACGGGCTGTCCTGATCATCGAGATAGGTGATGAATTCGCCTTTGGCTCTGCCCAGCGCGATGTTTTTGGCTGCGGAAGAATACAGTTGTTCTTCCAGATGGATATATTGTGTATAATGGACGGTGTCGATGGAGTCCACCAAATGGCGGAGGTCTTCACCACCGTTGTTGACCACAAGGATTTCAAAGGCCTCGTATGTCTGCCTGGCCAGCGAACGCAACGCGTTGCTCAGCTCTTGCGGATGATTGCGGGTTACCAAAATAATGGAAACCAGAGGTTGCATTTCCATAACGCCCTCCCGAGTACGGATCTTGAAACAATAAATGCATTATTTGTGCCTGGAGAATGGGGCGGGAAATGTTTTTCATCGTAATGTACAAGGAAATACGGCGTACGCATAGCGCGGTTGTTCGAGTTTGGAGAAGAATGTGAAAGGATTTGAGAGGGATAGCTTCACAGTCTTGCAGGCTGTGGAAGGAAGAGTTCCGGAACTGCTGGAAGAGTTGAAGGGCTTGCCAGGGGTGGAAAAGGTGGGGAATGTTCAGGTCCGCGGCTCTCTGGTGCTGGTCCCGGGGCAGGTTGAAAGGCTGGCCTGGGCCGCTAACACCTGGAAAAATCCGCGTTTTCTGAACATTGCTTCCATCTCCGACGGTGCGGCCAAGCTTCGGGATTTGCAGCGCAATTGGGCGCTTTTTTCAGTGGAGCATCATCGTCGCGCCGCTTTGATTCAGGAAAAGCTCCCCCATGTTGCCGCCAAACCGCACATCTTCGGCCAGCCGCTGCCGGAGGCGCCTTTGGGCTCCTGGACCCTGTGGGATAAGGATTGCATCCTTGCCTCGCCGGATTGTGTGAGTCCTTTTCCCAACGGCATGTACACTTTTGCGGAAAACAAGACCGAACCGCCCAACAGGGCGTATCTGAAACTCTGGGAAGTGTTCACCCGGTTGGGACGGACGCCTGGTCCGGGCGAATTGTGCATTGATCTCGGCGGCAGTCCCGGGGGCTGGGCCTGGGTGCTGCAGAATTTCGACGCCCGGGTTTTCTGCGTGGACAAGGCTCCCCTGGAACCGCGGATCGAGGCCTTGCCGCTGGTCAATACCTGCCAGGGCAGTGCGTTCGGACTGGAACCCGAACATGCGGGCGCGGTGGACTGGTTGTTCAGCGACGTGATCTGCTATCCGCAGCGTCTGCTGACCATGGTCCGGCGCTGGTTGGAGCGCGGCGAATGCCCGCGTCTGGTCTGCACGGTGAAATTTCAGGCCGAGACCGATCTCGAAGCAGTGCAAGCCTTCAAAAAGCATCCCGGACTCCCGACTGGTGCATCTTTCGCAGAACAAGCACGAACTTACCTGGATCAAACTTCCTCCCCAGGAACTGTCCGCCGCGCCCGCCTTGTAAGCCCTATTGCAAGCCCTCGCAGTAGATCGTGCATTCGTCATAGGCGTGCTGCACGGCCGGTTCGCAGCCATCCATGACGTGTTTGGGGCGAATGGCGGCGTCCGAATTCGAACAGGCCTGTTTGCAGGATGCCTTGTCTTTGGTCTTGGCCATGGCATCCATGAATGATCCGCAAATGGTGTCCTTGTCTCCACACATTTCGCTGTTGCCCATTTGCAGCCCCATGGTGCAGCGGGAGGTGAACTCGGTCATCTCCATTGCAAAAGCAGGCAAAGCCGCGAATGAAATGGCCAGTACGCACAAGATGCATAAAATTCTACGCATGATGCCTCCAGATTGGTTGTTTTTTGCTCTGAACCACCGCGAATCATGCCTTTGTTTCCCTCTTTCTGCCAGGGAAATTTTCCAGGAAGGCTGTCCGGCCGAGGCAGAAACACAAAAAACTGATGCTTTGCTTGAGAAAAAAGGCAAGCCTGCGGAAGTGGTCAAGAGCAGTTCCACTTTCTGCATAACCAACGAATTGACCTGATTTCATCCTCCGAAAGACGACCTCCAAAACACGCTATTCGATGGTTTCGCAGTAGATCGTGCACTCGGTGTAGCCGTGTTCTATCATATTGATGCAGTCGTCCGCGACGTGATTGGGGCGCAAAGCAGCGTCGGTGTCCCAGCAGGATTTCTTGCAGTCGGCCTTGTCGTTGGTCGCGGACATGCCGTCCAAGTAAGCGCTGCAGATTTCTTCTTTAGATTCGCACGACTCCTGGTTGTTCATCTGCAGTCCCATGTTGCAGCGGGATACGAATTCTTCCAGGGTCAGGGCAAAGGCCGGCAGGGCCGTGCAAGTAAAGGCCAGCCCGCAGAATATACATAAAATCTTACGCATGGTGCCTCCAGAACGGTGATTTTTATTATTGTTTTGCATCATGCCTATTTTCAAGCATTTTGCCAGTAAAATTCAAGCTGTGAGTCTGTGCGGCGAGGGTTGGAGCGGGCTATTGTCCGCGTCTGGTCTGCATTGTGGAATTTTGGTCCTGGAATCCTTCAAAAACATTCCGGATTTCCGGTTTATGCATAATCGCAGATCAAATCAGTAATGATTTGGTCCTCTTCCAAAAAACATCGCCGTAGCCGTCCTGCAACCTGGTTATACTCTATTCGTCAATGGTTTCACAGTAGATTGTGCACTCATCGTAGGCGTGCTCAATCATATTGATGCAGTTGTCCGCAACGTGGTTGGGGCGCAAAGCGGCGTCAGTGTCCCAACAGGATTTTTTGCAGTCAGCCTTGTCATTGGTCTGAGCCATTGCATCCATGTACGCGATGCATATTTCGTCCTTGTCCTCACATTCTTCCTGGTTATTCATCTGCAGTCCCATGTCGCAGCGAGACTGAAATTCTTCCAGGGTCATGGCATAGGCGGGAAGGGCCGCGCATGACGCCACGAAGAAGAAACAAAAACACAGAATATAACGCATTTGCTGGTCTCCTTGATTTCGAACTTCCGCAAGGAAGGTCGTCTGGAGGAATATATGCCCTGTTTCTGGAGGCTTGGCGAGTATTTTTATGAGTTTTTCAATGAATGAGGTTAAGAAAAATCTCACAGAATTTTTCTGAACCCAGGTACAAAGAAATAAATCTTTACGTAAAGTGTATAAAACAGGTACCTTTGCAGTAATTGTATAATGAAACCAGCCTTTCGGACAGGGGCGCAAGAAAAAGTTGCAATGGTGGGGACAACAATGCGGCAAAAACAAGGCTTGTGGAAAAAATTGCTGGTTCTGCCGGCAGTGATCCTTGGCGTGATCATACTGGTTCTGGTCGTAAAAAACAAAAAGGCTCCTGAAATGGTAAAGGTTCACGAGCGTGTCCGGGCCGTACGTGTTGTAGCGGCGCCGGAGGTCGCGGTGGTTCCTCGTGCCATTGGCTATGGCGTGGTTGAACCCAGCGTCCAGTGGGACGCTGTGGCTGAAGTGGGCGGCAAGGTGGTGGAGGTGCATCCGGAGCTGAAAAAGGGCGCCATTTTGCCCCGTGGAGCCGTGCTGTTCAAAATTGACCCGCAGGAATACGGGCTGGCAACTCAAAAGAGCGTTGCCGATGTGGAGAATCTCAAGGCCATGCTTGAAGAGATCGAGCGGCGTGAACACAATTTGAAACGTTCTCTGCTGGTGGAAAAGCGGGCTCTTGAAATAGCGGCCAAGGAGCTGGAACGACAACGTATCCTGGAGAAAAAGGGAACGGTGGCCGCTTCTGAAGTGGATATCGAGGAACGCAACTATCTGCTGCAGAAGCAGAAAGTACAGGATATTGAAAATTCACTCCATCTGATTCCGGCCGAACGGCTCTCCCTGCAGGCGCAGCTGACCTCTGGGACCAGTACGCTGGAAAACGTCAAGCTGGACGAGGGAAAAACCGTTATTACCACTCCCTTTGCCTGCAGGATTTCCGAGGTAAATGCGGAGTTGCAGCAGTACGTGCCGCCGCAGTTCACCCTTGCCAAGGCCTACGATATCGAATCCGTGGAGATTCCGGCACAGGTTCCTATCCTCAAGTTCAAGACTTTGCTGCCTCGCGGGATGCGCGCGCCTGATTTTTTTCAGGAGGTCACCATGGACAAGATCCGGCGGATGCTGGGCATCTCCGTGGAAGTCCGGCTTGCCGGAGCCGATGAACTGGAACCCTGGACCGCCAGATTCGAGCGGGTGGGGGAGGAGCTTGATCCGAAAACACGCACTGTTATCGCTTACGTAAAGGTCGAAAATCCGTACAACAAGGTATTGCCTGGCGTGCGGCCTCCCTTGTTGAAAAACATGTATTGCGAAGTGGAGTTCCGCGGGCGTCCGCAGCCTGAAACCGTGATAGTCCCCCGTGTGGCTCTGCATGGGGAAAATACGGTTTATATCTGCAATGCCGAAAAACGGCTCGAGCGCCGCAAGGTAAGGATCAGCGATCGTCTGGGGTCCTTTTTGTCCCTGCAGGAAGGCGTTGCGTCTGGGGAACTGGTCGTTGTCAGCGATCTGGCTCCGGCCATCGAAGGGATGTTGCTGGCACCGCAGCCGGACGAGGAACTGGAAGGGCATATTGTGGATCAGGCCACGGGAAAGGGGCCGTTGAAATGAACGGCCATGGAGAGGAGAGCTCTTACCAGGCCGGGAGCCGTTTGCTCGGATACTTCGCTTCCCATCCCACGGCGGCCAATCTGCTGCTGCTGATTTTTCTTTTTTTGGGAGCCTTGTCCATAGGCGATATTTTGCGTGAGACTTTTCCGGATTATTCCTCTTCCGAGGTACAGATTTCGGTGGTCTATCCGGGGGCCACTGCGGAGGAGGTGGAAGAGGCGGTCTGCAGGCGGATAGAGGACGCCGTGGACAGTGTCACCTACGTGTCAGAAGTGGAAAGCGAGGCGCGTGAAGGACTGGCCCAGGTAATTGTGACCATGAGCGAGCAGGGCGAGATGACCAGCTTTCTCAACGACATCAAGACCGAAGTCGAAGCCATCACAGATTTTCCGGACGAAGCCGAAGCTCCCACCATAAAACAGCTCAACAAGACCGATCTGGTCTGTGCCGTTGCCGTGAGTGGTCCCATGTCCGTCACGGACCTCGAACTGTACTGTGAGCAGTTGAAACAGCGTATGCTGCGCATCCCGGAAATATCCCAGATTACCATCGAAGGCTTTTCGGAAAGGCAATTGCGGGTGGAGGTGCCGGTCAGCGCATTGCGTCGTTTCGGAGTATCCGTCAACGACGTTGCGGACGCCATTGCTAGGCAGAGCGTGAATCTCCCTGCCGGCACCATTGAAACCTACGGACGGGATGTGCTGATCCGTTTCAATGATGAACGCGGAACTGTGCAGGGGCTCGAAGACCTGCTGGTCTATGCGTCCGGATCCGGCGCGGAGCTGGCCCTCGGGGATTTCGCCACCATCACCGACAGCTTCGAGCTGGATGAAGACAAACTTTTTTTCAACGGCAAGCGCGCCGGTCTGTTGAAAATCAACAAGATCAAAAGTGAAGACGCACTGAATATAATGGACAAGTTGCGAAGCTTTCTTGAAGCCGAAAGACTGGCCGCTCCGGCGGGAGTCGATCTGAGCGTGACACAGAATGTTTCCGAGATAGTCCGCGACCGCCTCAACCTGTTGTCGCTTAATGGCGTCCAGGGCTTTGTTCTTGTTTTTCTGGTCATGTGGGCCTTTTTCAGTTTTCGGTTTTCCTTTTGGGTGGCCATGGGGATGCCCGTATCCTTTGCCGGAGCCCTGTTTTTCATGCAGCAGTTCGGGTTTTCGCTGAACATGCTGTCCATGGTTGGGTTGCTGCTGGCGCTGGGGCTGATCATGGACGACGCCATAGTCATCGCGGAAAATGTGGCTACTCATCTGCAACAGGGAGCGGATCCGCTGGCTGCGGCCGTACGCGGTACTTCGGAGGTGGCGGGGGGCGTACTGTCTTCCTTTCTCACCACCATGTTCATTTTCGGTTCCATTGCCGTGTTCATTGCCGGAGATATCGGCAAGGTGCTCTGGGTCATGCCCGTGGTACTGCTGCTTACCCTGAGTGTCAGCCTTGTCGAGGCTTTTTTGATCTTACCCAATCACCTGGCTCATTCGCTGCGTGCCGTGCAGGGCAAAGAGCCGGGAAGGTTCAGGCGCTGGTTCGACAGACGGCTTGAGTTCGCGCGCGACAGGATCCTGGGCGGCTTCGTGGACTGGACAATGAACTGGCGTTACCTGTTCGTGGGGCTGGTCATTGCCCTTTTTCTAATCTCGCTGAGCATGCTGGCCGGAGGTGTTCTAAAAACCCAGGCCTTTCCGGAAGTGGATGGTGATGTGCTCATGGCCAGAATTCTGCTGCCCCAGGGAACTCCGCTGGAGCGGACAGAAGCCATTGTCCGCCAGGTAACCGATGCGCTGGACCGTGTGGACAAGTCCTTTACGCCGTTGCAACCCCTGTTTGAAGGCAAGCCGCGGCATCTGGTGGAAAACATCAGCATTCAGTTCAACGCCAATCCGGACGCCAATGAAAGCGGACCGCATCTGGCCACGGTCATCGCGGATCTGCTATCCGCACAGGATCGCAACGCGCGGCTGGACGCGGTGGCTGAGCTTTGGCGCAAGGAAGTGGGCAACCTGCCCGATGTCATCAATATAACGTACAAACAGCCCCGGATCGGTCCGGCGGGCATGGCCATAGACATCCGGCTGCAGGGGGAGGATCTGCAACGCCTGAAATCTGCTTCGCTGGAGTTGATGGACTGGTTGGGGCAATACGCTGGCGTCAAGGACCTTAGCGACGATCTGCGGCCCGGCAAGCCCGAAGTGGATCTGCGCCTCAAGGAAGGGGCCCTGGCCCTTGGACTGGATTCACAGACCATTGCATCGCAATTGCGTGCCGCGTTGTACGGCAAGACAGCAGATGAAATCCAGCGCGGTGACATTTCCTATGAAATCGTCGTCAGCCTGGCGGATCCGGATCAGAATTCCGTGGCGGATCTGGAGTATTTTCACATCACCACTGCCGACGACAAGCTGGTGCCTCTGTTCACCGTGGCCGAAGCGAACCGTACGCGCGGCTGGTCGCGTATCGCCCATGTCAACGGCCTGCGTACCGTCACGATCAAAGGGGATGTGGATACGCGCCAGGGCAATGCGGACAACATCATCTCGGATACCAGAAAGCGCTTTCTGCCGGACCTGCAAAAACGGTATCCTGATCTGAGCATAGGACTCGAAGGACAGGCCAAGGAAAGCTCCAAGACGGCGAAGTCCCTGCGCAAGGCATTGCTGGTGGGCATCTTCGGCATTTTCGTACTGCTGAGTTTCCAGTTCAAAAGCTACATGGAACCCCTGGTGGTAATCGTGGCCATTCCCCTGGCTTTGATCGGCGTGATCTGGGGGCATCTGCTCATGGGGTATCCGTTGACCATGCCCGGCATCATGGGCTTCGTTTCTCTGGCAGGAGTTGTGGTCAATGATTCCATTCTGCTGGTCCAGTTCATCAAACGACGCGTGTCAGAGGGGCTGCAGGTGGCGGACGCAGCGCGTACTGCCAGTCGCCAGCGTTTCCGGGCCATTTTGCTGACGTCATTAACTACCATAGCAGGGCTTTTCCCCCTAATGCTCGAACGCAGCCTGCAGGCCCAGGTACTGATTCCGCTGGCCATAAGCATAGTGTTCGGGCTCCTGGCTTCCACCGTGCTGGTGCTGGCAGTGGTTCCGTCATTGTACGCCATACTGGCGGATTTCGGGTTGGCCGGCCATCGTAACAGTTCGGAATAATACGGGGGAGGGGAATCATGCCGTTTTTGATGGAAATCAATCATAAAATTGGCCGGAACTTGTTCCTGCCGTTTACCGGCCAGAAACGACCGTTCGTCGTATTTGTGGATGCGGTTCGCGGTAGCGAGGCCGCTCATGGTCCGAAAAACGACCGTTCGCAGGAAAACACTCGAATTTGTTGGGAGGTTGAACGTATAACTGCACCCATAGACGCAGTTGCTGTCCTCAGCGACGCGAATCGGACACAAATATGCATGGTCGCTGGAAACGTGGTGAAACCATGATTGGAGGTTGGAATGGGTTCGGAAAAGATCGAAAGCATGTTGCACGAGGACCGGTTGTTCAATCCGCCCAGCCAGGGCAAGGAACGCGCGTATATCAAGAACATGGAAGAATACGATGCGCAGTACACGCGTTCCATGGAAGATCCGGAAGGATACTGGGGTGACAGAGCCAAGGAATTGCTGACCTGGTACAAGGATCCCACCCAAATTCTGGAGTGGGACTTCAAAGATAATCTGGATATCAAATGGTTCCAGGATGGCGAGTTGAACGTTGCCTACAACTGCCTGGATCGCCATCTTGACGACGGACGCCGCAACAAGGCCGCCTTGATCTGGCAGGGCGAGAAGGAAGATGCGGTCAAGGTCTATACCTATCAGATGCTGCACTCGGAAGTCTGCCGTTTCGCCAATGTCTTGAAAAAACACGGTGTGAAACGGGGCGACAGGGTGGGCATCTACCTGCCCATGGTTCCCGAACTGACCATCGCCATGCTTGCCTGTGCCCGTATCGGCGCACCCCATTCGATCATTTTCGCGGGCTTCAGTGCGCACAGCCTGCGCGACCGTATTCATGACTGCGGCGCCAGGATCGTGATCACCGGAACCGCGGTGAACCGCGCCGGCAAGGTTATTCCTCTCAAGCCCAACACGGACGAGGCCTTGAAGGAAAGCCCGGAAGTCAAGAAAGTCATCGTGGTGAAATCCGCAGACTACGAACCGAACATGGTGGCGGGTCGCGACGTGTGGTGGCATGAGGAGATGGCTGCAGGTGATATCAAACCCACTTGCGAACCCGAATCCATGAATGCGGAAGATCCGCTTTTCATTCTCTACACCTCCGGCAGTACGGGGAAACCCAAAGGCGTGTACCACACAACTGGTGGTTATCTGACCTATGCGGCGCATACCACCCAGTATGTTTTCGATGTGCAGGAGGATGATGTGCACTGGTGCACGGCGGACATCGGCTGGATCACCGGTCATTCGTACATTGTCTACGGTCCGCTGGCCCTGGGCGCCACCTCGCTGATGTTCGAAGGCGTGCCGACCTATCCGTCGCCGGACCGCTACTGGCATATCTGTGAAAAATTCAACGTCAATATTTTCTATACGGCGCCGACAGTGATACGGGCCTTGATGCGTGAAGGAATTAAATGGACGCAGGATCATAACCTTTCCTCGCTTCGGGTGCTCGGTTCCGTGGGCGAACCCATCAATCCGGAAGCCTGGATGTGGTATTACGAGAACGTGGGCAAATCCAGGCTTCCCATTGTGGATACCTGGTGGCAGACCGAAACGGGCGGAATCATGATCAGCGCGCTGCCCTTTGCAACGCCGCTCAAACCCGGATCGGCCGCCAAGCCTCTGCCCGGCGTGGATGCGCGTATCGTGGATCGCGAAGGCAATGAAAGCTGCAACGGCGAAGGTGGCTTTCTGGTCATCAAGAAGCCCTGGCCCGGCATGCTCCGCGGTGTCTGGGGCAATCCAGAACGTTTCAAACAACAATACTTCGAGGGCTTTCCCGGCGCGTACGAGAGCGGCGACGGTGCGCGTGTGGACAAGGACGGGTACTTCTGGATCATGGGCCGCGTGGACGACGTGGTCAATGTTTCCGGGCACCGCATGGGCACAGCGGAGATAGAATCCGCGCTTGTGGCGCATCCGCTGGTGGCCGAAGCCGCGGTGGTGGGCATGCCTCATGACGTCAAAGGGCAGGCCATCTACGCCTATGTCACCTTGTCCGCGGACGAGGAAGAAAGCGACGAACTGCTCAAGGAATTGCGCGTGCACGTTCGCAAGGAAATCGGTCCCATTGCCACGCCGGATTATATCCAGTTTACCGAACAGCTTCCAAAAACCCGTTCCGGCAAGATAATGCGCCGCATTTTGCGCAAAATCGCGGCCGGTGATGCCGGAAGCCTGGGCGATACGTCCACTCTGGCAGATCCTTCGGTTGTGGAAGAGCTCATCGACGGCTGGAAGGAGCTGATGGGGCACTAAGACTTGATCAGGAAACAAGAGCGGGTGGAGCTCTGCACTCATACCAAACGGGCGCTTTCTCTAAAGGGAGGGCGTCCGTTTTTGGCGTGCAGCGCTAAAATCAGCCCCGTCCCAGCAGATCCTGCGCAATCCGGACGTAGAGCTCCGTACCGTTGATCAAAAGATCTTCCGGAACATCAAAAGTGGGGTTGTGCAGTGATACGCAGCCCGGACCGCCGACTCCGAGAAATCCCAAAGCGCCTTTGGCTTTTTTGAAGTAAAACGAAATGTCCTCGCCGGCCATGGACGGCTCGGGCTCGAGGATCTTTCCGGCCAGACGGGTTTTTTCCGCCGCAGCCTGCATGATCGCCGCAGCCTCCGGATCGTTGATCACGGGCGGATAGGCTCCGCTCAACTCAAGTTCGTAGCTTGCTCCCATGGATTCGCATACGCCGCCCACCACGGTATGCAGCCGTTTGCTCCAGCCCGCGCCCCAGTCCTCGCTGAAAGTCCGTAGCGTACCGGCCAGTTCGGCCTTGCCTGCAATGGCGTTTTCCACGCTGCCCGCATGAAAACGCCCTACGCTGAGCACGGTGGGCTCCAGAGGATCGGCCTGTCGGCTGGTGATACGCTGCAGGGCCGAGACCACCTGGCAGCCTACCTCCAGGGCGTCCACGCACTTGTGCGGCATGCCGCCGTGGCCGCCTTGGCCATGGATGGTGATAAAGAAAGAGGCCGGCGATGCCATGAGTCTGCCCGCCTTGATGCCGATGGTACCTGCAGGAAGCAGAGGCCAGACATGCAGGCCAAAGCAAAAGTCCACAGGCGGATCGTCCATGACTCCCGCGCAGATCATGGGGCCGGCGCCGCCAAAATCTTCCTCCGCGGGCTGAAATACGAAGCGGATTTCTCCGCACAGGCTGTCCCGGCTGTCGTAAAGCATTTTGGCCGCCCCCAGCAGCATGGCCATGTGGCAATCATGCCCGCAGCCGTGCATTCGGCCCGGATGTTCGGAAGCGAAAGCGAGCCCGGTCTGTTCGTCCAGGGGCAGGCCGTCCATGTCGGACCGGAAAAGCAGCACCGGGCCCGGCCGGTCGGTGACCAGTCGCGCCATGACTCCGGTTCCGGCAAGGCCGGTCCGGGGAGCGTACCCTGTGGCTGAGAGCGTATCCGCCACAAATCGGGCGGTTTTGTGCTCCTGAAAGCCCAGTTCCGGAATCCGGTGCAAGGCCCGGCGGATATCAATGACCCAGTTTTCAATCTGCCTGGAGGGTTCGAAAGCGTCGTGCGTCACTGGCTGCTCCTATGGCTGCGGTCCGATGTGTTGATGGTACAGGAAAATTGTAAAGTTATCCTGCAGAGTGAAATGAAATAGTCTCAGGAGGACGTCGACGTCAATGCGCCTCTGGTGGTGATTTGAGGGGCATGGCTTATTTAAACCGTTCGGAAAATTTCTTTGGAGTCTCGTTTTCCCGGTGTTTGGAACCGGAAAAGGAGCAATCTAAAGCTGGAGTGGTAAAAAGTGGGAAAAGGTTCGAAAAGGGTCCAGAAAAAGGCAGGCAAGCATACCTTAACTTTTGTTCCGGATTGCTGACAGCTCGGATAATATCTGCTATTTATTTATAGCTCTACAGACGGATACTGTGTAATGACCGACTGTGAAAAACAAAAAAAGCACAGCGACAACGTGATTTTCAAGGACAAGGCAATAATGATCAGGAAGTTGAGCGGGATTGTTTTTTCGTTTCTTTTCGTACTGGGATGCGCCATCTGCTGTTATGCCCAACAAGGGCAGCCTCCGAAGAATTCCACTGCACCATCAGCCTCTCCAGAATCTCCCGTGCAGAGCGGTAGTTTTTCCAAATCGGAAGTAAACGGCTACGTATGTATGTTGCGCAGCAGTTTTTTGTATGATGGAAGCTCCAATCGTTATCTGCAGCGGCAGAGGTTCGAGCTCGAACTGACAAAAGGGCAGCGCCGGTGGAACTGGATCTGCAAGAATAACGATACGAGTCAGCCGGGGCTTTATTCCTGTGAAGGAAAGCGCAGCAGTTCAGACAAGATGGAGGTTCTGCCTTCCTTTGATTTTCAATGGGATACTGCTGCGTATAACCAGATGGTTTGCGAAGAATTCGTTAAGCATGTCGATTAAACGCAGGTTTTAGTGGCAGCCGACAGGTTTTTATGATTTGTCGTTCTTCCTGGCTAAAGTATTATGCGTATTTTTGAAAATGTTTCTTGTATTTTATAAAGAAACGCCGCAACGCATAATTTTCTTTTTCAAATGGTGCAACATATGCTACGGAAAAGAAATCACTGATGAGAAAATATTGAAACAGGGTATGTTTCCAATTTGAGGAGGGGATATGAGATTTTTCATAACTTCGGTTGTTACTCTACTTGTACTGGCGACCGTGGTTCCTGGAAAGACCTGCACCACAACCATAGTGGGCAAAAAGGCTTCTACAGATGGCTCAGTGCTGGTTTCGCATTCGGAAGACGGATTGAACGACCCGCGTCTGGTATTCGTGCCTGCCGCGGATCATGCTCCGGGCAGCATGCGCCAGATCTATTATTCGTCCTGCGCACTGGGCTACAAGCCCGAATGGGGCAGTAGCGAAGCCTTTCGTTTGAATGCCAAGGGCCTTGCGCCCGCGTATGATATGTCCGGCACGGACGTGCCCCCCAGCGTGCCCTTGGGGGCAATCCCGCAGGTCCCGCATACCTATGCCTATTTTCAGGGCAATTACGGCATTATCAATGAACATCAACTGGCCATGGGCGAATGTACGGACAAGGCCAAAGTGCATCCGGAGCCAGAGCCCGGCAGGCGTATTTTTTATTCCGCCTCATTGTCCAATGTGGCCCTCGAGCGTTGCAAAACAGCGCGTGAAGCCATCAAGCTCATGGGGGAGTTGATAGAAATTTACGGCTACTACGGCACCGGAGAAACCTTGCTCGTGGCGGATCCCAGCGAGGGCTGGGTCTTTGAGATGTGCGGCTACGACATGAATGGTTCCGGCGGCGTATGGGTGGCCAAAAGGGTTCCGGACGACAGCTTTTTTGTTGCAGCGAACCAGTTTCGGATCCGGGAAGTCAACAAGAAAGATCCGGATATGATGTACTCCAAGAATATTTTCGACGTGGCCAAAAAGAATGGCTGGTGGAAACCCAGTGACGGTCCTCTGGATTTCACCAGGGTGTACGGTGATGGCGAATTTCATCACCCGTACTATTCGTTGCGTCGTGTCTGGCGGGCACAGTCTCTCGTTGCTCCCTCCCTCAATCTGCCGGCCTGGGTGGACGGCCCCTATACGCGCGCCTATCCGTTCGCAATCAAACCTGACGACAAACTCGGCGTGACTGAAGTCATGCGGATTCATCGTGATAATTACGAAGATACGGAGTTTGATCTGACCAAAGGCCTTGCCGCAGGACCTTTTGGCGACCCTAACCGTTTCGAGGGGCAGGCCGAAAGTATTGTGGAAAAGGAGCCTAAAACGCTCAAAGGTGCTTTTGAACGCCCGCTTAACATTTACCGCTGCGTTTATAGTTATGTTAACCAGGTACGCAGCTGGTTGCCTGATCATATCGGCGGAGTCTGCTGGTTTGGTGCGGATCGCCCGGCTACCTCGGTGTTTATGCCCTTTTACGTGGGCGTCAGAGATCTGCCGGAGGAGATTCAGAGGGGCAATATTCTTGAGCTTGACCGGAAGAGCGTATGGACTGCCTTCAACTATGTAGCCAACTACGCCATGATCAAGTACAACTATATGATCAAAGATATAGGCGCACTGCGAATTACATTGGAGGGACAGGCGTTTGGCGAACAAAAGGACCTGGAAAACCAGGTTTCCGAACTGGTGAAGAACGGCAAGACGCATGCTGCAACAATGATGCTTAGCCGGTACGTTCAGCTTAATACGCAAAAAGTTTTAGATGCCTGGTGGAAATTGTCAGACTCTCTTTATATCAAGTACAATGATGGATACATCAATTCGAAAGAAGGTATTGGAGCAGAAGTTTTTTATCCATCATGGTGGTTGAAGGATGTCGGATTTGAAGAAGGACCGACTTCATATCGGGAGCCTTCGAAGTAAGATAGGTTTTACTTAAAAAAATGTGTCTGCCTAGTGCCTTTGCCATACTATGGTAAAGGCACTTTTTTGTAGTAATTTTTTAAAGATGATCAAGAAAATATAGAAAAAAATTGTTTAAAATATATTTTTTGGATAAAAAAGTAGGTTGCCAAGAAAAATACAAATAAATATTGTAGAATATAAATAGGTGTAAATTCTTTTGAAAGGTTTTATGGTCTTTTATCTTCATTTTTCAGCATAGCATTTCTTGCAAAATCGTTTTTGCCAGCCGGATTTCCTTTCTACCTCCAGCCTTTAAAAAAAGTTCTTTCTTTGGTTGATTGCAGGGCAATTCCCACAAAGAGCTCAAAATTGCTTTTTGTCTTGCTTTAATTAAGTCAATCTGTAGATAATTTCTTGCTATCAAGAACATCTTGAGATAAAGTCTAAAAAATTTTTAAGAATGTCTGGAGAAGAATTCGTTTTTATGAAGGAAAATGGTGGTAAAAAGTGGTAGAAAGTGGTAGAAGATTTCCATGCTGTTCAGAGGACGTGTCACCCGCAGCCTCGATGCAAAAGGAAGGCTTATGCTGCCGCCGCAATACCGGGAATCCCTTCAGGCCTGGAGCGACGGAGGTAAATTTGTATTGACCTGCATGGATGGATGCCTCGTTGGGTATCCTCTGCCGGAGTGGGAAGAGTTTGAGCAGCAATTGATGCAGATTAAAAGAGCCCCCAGGAAGCTGCGCGATTTTCGCAGGGTTATCATCGGCTGGGCTGAAGAAATGGTCTGCGATAAACAAGGCCGGGTTCAGATTTCCGCGTCTCACAGGGAGTACGCGGGTTTGGGGAAAGACCTGGAACTTGTCGGGCAGTTGAAAAAATTTGAAATCTGGAATCCGGAACGTCTGCGCTCGGTAGGGGAGCAAAATTTCGATGATGTGACCCAGGAGCTGGAAGAATCCGGGATCGATATCCCCCTTTAGTTGTGTACCGCTTGAAAGAGGGATGGAGTGTAAGGAAAAATGGAACATGTGTCCGTTATGGTTCGCGAGGTGCTGGAATATCTGGCACCGAAACCCGGTGGCCGTTATTTGGACGGTACGCTGGGTTTTGGCGGGCATACGTCCGCTATTTTGCGGTCTGTGGACGGACAGGCCTCTGTGCTCGGTTTGGACAGGGACCCACAGGCGCTGGATATAGCTCGAGAAAGATTGCGGCAGTACGGAGAATCCGTGCTGACGGCGCACACACCGTTTAGCGGGTTTGAGCAGGCTTTGCAGGAAGTCGGCTGGGATTCGGTGGATGGCGTGCTGCTGGATTTGGGCGTGTCGTCTCTGCAGCTGGATGCTCCGGACAGGGGGTTCAGCTTTATGGAAGACGGCCCGCTGGATATGCGCATGGCCGGGCCGGGGCTGGAAGAAGCGTCGGCTGCTGATATCGTCAATCGTACGCAGTACGACGAGTTGGTGCGGATTATCAGGGAATATGGTGAAGAACCGCTGGCCGGACGCATTGCCAGGGCCATCGTTGATGCGCGCCAGAAATCGCCGATCACCCGTACCCTGGAACTGGAGAACATCGTCTTCAACGCGTATCCGGCCAAGGTCAGGTCCAAATCCAGGAATCACCCCGCAACCAAAACTTTCCAGGCATTGCGTATCGCGGTGAACAGAGAGCTGGAAGAGCTGGAAAATTTTTTGGAAGGAATCGTTCCATACCTGCGTCCGGGCGGACGTCTGGTGATTATTTCGTTTCATTCCTTGGAAGACAGGCAAGTGAAGCATTTTTTCCGTCGGGAGGCCAAGGACTGTCTGTGCCCCCCGAGGCAACTGTTTTGCAACTGCGGACATCAAGCCTCATTGCGGATTTTGACCCGCAAGCCGGTGCTTCCGGGCGAAGATGAGGTGGCTGTCAACGGCAGATCGCGCAGCGCCAAGCTCAGGGCAGCCGAACGGCTGGTCCCTGGCAAGGCAGAGCAATACAAAAGGTAGGTTCGGATGAAGTCGTTGAACCGTCAATCCGTGATCCTGACTGCCATAGCAGGGCTGATGACATTTTTGCTCGGCCTTGCAGTTGTCTGGATGAACATTGAGCGGGTTGAACTTGCCTACGGTCTGAAACGTTTGCAGACCAGCTATGACGACGCGGAAGCGCTGTCATCCAAGTTGCGCCTGGAACGGGACAATCTGGTTTCACCGTATCGCTTGCGCAAACTGGCCGAACAATACGGGCTGCATCCGGCGAAACCCGGACAGATCCGCAAAATGACAACTGGTAAAAAGGACGCTTCGTAAAGGTTTTTGGCAATGGTACTGACGCGTAAATCCCGCACTCGGAAAAGCGAACCGGCCAGGTCCTATGGACATAGCCGGGTTCAGCGTTCCAGAAGCACGCAAAAACGCAATCCAGGCGCCCAGCGGGTAAAACCGCAGCGCCCGGCCAGTCATAGCAATACGGACTGGTCGCGCGTACGTATTGCGGTTGTCGGGATTATTCTCGGGCTTGCCTGGGTCGTGCTTTGGGGCCGGGCCTATTACGTGCAGATCATGGACGGCCCGGAACTGGCCGCCAGGGCCAGCCGTCAGCATGAAGCCTCCGAATATGTGGCCGGAGAACGTGGACAGATTTTCGACCGCAAAGGGCGTTTGCTGGCCAAGAGCGTTGCCATCAAATCCGTTTTTGTCCGTCCCATGCTGGTGAGCGATGTGGACAAATCCAGCAGGATCCTTTCCGAATCCCTGGGGCTTGCCCGCTCCGACATTCGGGAAAAGCTCACCTCCAATGAAAAGCATGTCTGGATCGCCAGGCAGATCGGCGACAAGGCTTCCGCAACCATCAAGGACGCCAAGCTCGACGGTGTGTACCTGACCACCGAATACGGCCGTTTGTATCCCAACAAACAGCTTGCCGGTCAGTTGCTGGGCTTTGTGGGCACCGACGACAAAGGGCTCGAAGGGCTGGAAGCCTCGTTTGACGATCAATTGGTGGGGCGCAGTTCCAAGGTGCTGGTGCACAGGGACGCCACCGGGCACATGCTGTATCTGAATTCGGAAGTCGATGACGACGCGGCGCGTGGCCATGATATCCGTCTGACTCTGGACGCGCATATTCAGTTTGTCGCCGAGGATGCCATCGGCCGGACTGTAAAAAAATATCAGGCCAACTGGGGCGGCTGCCTGGTCATTCACGTACCGGATGGAGAAATTCTGGCCTGGGCCGAGGCTCCCGCTTTCAATCCCAACGCTTATTTGCGGTATTCGCCGCAACGCTGGCGCAACAGACTTTCCATGGACGCGTATGAACCCGGTTCCTGCGCCAAGCCCTTCACCGTGGCCTCTGCCATGCAGGAGGGGCTTTGCAATCCGGAAACGTTGTATTTTTGTGAAAACGGCCGATTCCGTATTGACCGTCGCTACATCACGGACGTATCACCGCACGAATGGCTGCCCGTCAAAAAAGTCCTCCGGTACTCCAATAATGTGGGTGCCGCCAAGATCGCTCTGGATGTAGGAGCCTCGAAACTCCATGAATATTTGAGTCGCCTGGGGTTCGGCAACAAGGTTGGTTTGCCTCTGCCCGGAGAAAGCAAAGGGATCTTGAGACCTCCCGGACTCTGGGAGCAGCTGGACCTGGCTTCGGCAGGCTTCGGTCAGGGTTTTTCAGTGACCGCTTTGCAATTGGCCAAGGCTTACCTCTGCCTTGCCAATTTTGGTGTTTCCAAGCCCTTGCGCATTTCTCTGGATCCGGTCATCGAGACCCAGCCCACCACCAGAATTTATTCCCAGGAAGTGGCTGCGTCCGTATTGCATATGCTGCGGGACGTGGTGGAAGAGGACGGTACGGGCAAGCGGGCGCGTATTCAGGGGGTAGACGTGGGCGGCAAGACCAGTACGGCGCAAAAAGCCTCCTCAAAGGGCGGTTACGGCAAGAAGGTCGTGGCTTCCTTTACCGGTCTGTTTCCCATCGACAAACCAGAATATTTGATTTTGGTAGTGGTTGACGAACCCGAGCCACAGCACTACGGCGGAGTTGTCGCTGCGCCGGTGTTCAAGGAAGTAGCGGAAAAAACCCTGGCTTATGAGGGCAATCTCCCCGAACCGGCCAAGCAGGTGCTGATGGCTGAAACTCAACGGCGGGAAGAGATTCAGAATTTCGCCAGAGTCGCCAACAAGTGCGCTCCCTCGAACTTCAGCTTGCGCAGACCGGTCAGCCCGGAGTGCAGAGTCGCCTCGGACAAGATCCCCGATGTGGTGGGCCTTTCCGTACGCAGTGCCATGGAAGCATTTGCCGGGCAGGGCGTCGTACCGCATTTCAAGGGGACCGGCACCATCGTTTCCAGGCAGCAGCCAAGAGCAGGCGGCAACTGGTCGGAAGAAACTCGTACGAAATGTACATTATGGCTTTCAGACGGGGCCTAAGGATTCGGCAGTATGAATTTGCAAGACAGTTTTGAAATACTCAAAGAAAAAGCGCGGCAGGGAGTCCCTGTGCGTTCGCATTCCGGCAAGGTTGAAGCCGGTGATATTTTTGTGGCCGTCAAAGGCACGGCAGTGGATGGAACGAAATATATTCCGGATGTCGTGAAAAACGGCGCCGGTTTTGTGGTTTGCAGCGACATCGAAGCTGCAATCGCCGTGGTCATGGAAAAGAACGGCAGCCTGGGAAGCACGGAGTTCGTCCAGCATGACGATCCGCGTATTGCTCTCGGCGATCTGGCGGCCGCTTACTACGGCACGGAAAAAGCCGCATTCCCGATCATCGGCGTCACCGGAACCAACGGCAAGACCACCATTACCTATCTGGTCGAGCATCTTTTTGGTCATCTGGGCAAACAGGTAGGCGTGCTGGGCACGGTGAGCTATCGCTGGGGCGGCAAGGAAATCACTGCCCCGCAGACCACGCCGGGTTGTGTGGCGATCCACGAATATTTCGCTGAAATGGCCAAAGCCGGAGTGGATCTGGCGGTCATGGAGGTTTCTTCGCACGCTCTGGATCAGTGCCGTGCGGCAGGGATTCCATTCGCGGTTGGCGTGGTAACCAACGTGACTCAGGATCATCTGGATTACCATGGGAACATGGAAGCCTACTTCGCGGCCAAGACCAAGCTGTTTACCGAAGTGCCGCTCAAAGACAAAGCAGCTGTAGTCAACTGGGACGATGCTTATGGACAGCGGCTTATCGCTCAAGGCTACTCGGGGTTCTGCTTCGGACTGGAAGAGCCGCCTGCGGGAGTGGACGGATTGCACGGACGCATTCTGCATTGCGAAATATCCGGACTGCAGATGGAAATGAGCTGGAAAGGGCAGGTCTGGCAGCTGCATTCCAAGCTTGTGGGCAAATACAATGCTTCCAATCTTCTGGCCGCGCAGGCCGTAGGACTGGCTCTGGGGCTGACGCCCGCGGACATGCAGGTGCTCGGGGATTTCGCCGGAGCGCCGGGTCGTCTGGAAAGGGTGGACAATCCCAAGGGATACCATGTGTTCGTGGATTACGCCCATTCGCCCGATGCGTTGGAAAACGTGCTTTCAGCCATCAGGGAGCTGGCTCCCAAGAGGGTGATCACGGTTTTCGGCTGCGGCGGCGATCGCGACAAGACCAAGCGTCCGCTCATGGGCAAGGCCGTGTGCAGGTACAGTGACCTGGTGATCCTGACTTCGGACAATCCGCGTACCGAGGACCCCATTGCGATTATGAACGACATTCGTCCGGGCTTGTCCGATTGTACGCAGGTCATAGAAACACCGGATCGGAAACTGGGCATTCTGACAGCATTGAGTGAGATGCAAGCTGGCGACGTGCTGCTGGTGGCAGGCAAGGGACATGAGGATTATCAGATTCTTGGCACCAAAAAGGTGCCTTTCAGCGACCAGCAGGTCGTCAGGGAGTATTTCGGGTGAAACTTTCGTTAAAGGATATCGCTGAAATCACGGCGGCGGAGATCGTCTCCGGCCAGGCCGATCAGCGAGTGCCCGCAGGGATTCGCAAGGACAGCCGCGAAGTGGGGGACGGTGATGTTTTTGTCTGTATTCCGGGCGAACGCGTGGACGGACACGAGTTCGCCGCACAAGCTGTGGAGCAGGGCGCTGTGGCGGTTTTAGCCGAGCATATTCCTCCCAATTTTCCAAAACCTTCGCCTGATGCACCGGCCTGCCTGCTTCTGGTGGAAAATTCCGTACGTGCGTTGGGACAGATCGCAGCGGCCTGGAGAGCCAAGACCAGGGCCAAAGTCATCGGCATAACCGGTTCTGCCGGTAAAACCACGGTCAAGGAGCTGGTTTCTTCCATATTGAGCAGGGTGGGCAAGGTCGCCAAAAATCCGTTGAATCTGAACAATCAGATCGGCCTGCCCATGAGCATGCTCGAAGCGGTGGGAGACGAAGATTACTGGATTTTTGAAGTGGGCATCAGCCAGAGTCATGACATGAGCGAGCTTGGTCCCATACTGTGTCCGGATTTCGCCATGATTCTGAACGTCGGTCCGGCCCATGTGCAAGGGCTGGGCGATACGCGTCAGGTTGCGGAGCGCAAGTCCGAACTGCTGGCGTATGTCGAACCAAACGGCGTGGGGCTGATCAACGCGGATTATCCGGAGCTGGTGGAAGAGGCGTCCAAGGTACTGCCGCATTGCCAATATTTTTCCTGCCAGGGCGCAAGCCGCCGTTACAACGGCGAATACCTGGGCTCCGAACCCGGTGGTCTGGGGCGTTACAAATTGTGGCTGATGGGCAAGGAACTGGAGATCGTACTGCCGCTGCGCGGTGCCTATGTGGCGGAAAACCTCGTTGCCGCCGCATCTGTCAGCTATGCCTGCGGAGCGTCTCTGGAAGCCATCCGGGCTGGAATCGAAGACTTTCGCCCGACCCCGCAACGCTTTGAAATCAGCACCTTGAACGGGCTGACAATAATTGATGACAGCTACAACGCGAATCCGTTATCTATGACGGCTTCGTTGGATGGCGCATCCGAACTTGCCGGCAGCCGCCCCCTGGTGCTGGTGCTTGGGGAAATGCGCGAATTGGGCGATCTCTCCCGCAAGGAGCACGAGTTGCTCGGGCGCAAGGCTGCGGACACGACGCCGCAAGCGGTTTTCTGGCGCGGCGGCATGGGGCTGGATTTCGCCAAGGGCCTGCGCGCCAGTGGCTACACCGGCGCTTTTGTCCAGGTGAAAACGGCAGCCGAGTTCGTGGATGCTTTCAAAAAAATGGATATCAAGGATGGGATCGTGCTTTTCAAGGCTTCCCGGTCCATAAAGCTGGAAGAATTTAAAAAAGATTTGTGTGAGGAGCTCAAGGGATGATTTACAACTTACTCTATCCGCTGAGCTCGGAAATCAGTTTCCTGAATGTATTTCGCTACATTACCTTCAGGTCGGTATGGGCGCTGCTCACCGCGCTGGTCATCAGCATACTGTTCGGGCCGCAGTTCATTCGCTGGCTGCGCCGGATCAAGTTCGGTCAGTATATTCAGGAAGACGGTGTGGCAGCTCATCAGGCCAAGGCCGGAACCCCCACCATGGGCGGACTGATCATCATCTGCTCGGTGGCGGTAAGCGTGCTGCTCTGGTCTGATCTGTCCAATCCGTACGTCTGGCTGACCCTGCTGGTTTTTGTCGGCTTCGGAGCCATAGGATTCTGGGATGACATCACCAAGATCAGACGCAAAAACAACAAGGGGATTTCCGCCCGTACGAAGATGAGCGCGCAGATTCTGGTGGCCGTGCTGGCCATGATTTTCCTGATCAATCAGCCGGCCTATTCGACCCTGTTGTCGCTGCCTTTCGTCAAAACCTGGCAGCCGGATCTGGGCTGGTTCTATCTGCCTTTTGCCGTGCTGGTCATCGTGGGATCCTCCAACGGAGTCAACCTTACGGACGGTCTGGACGGTCTGGCCATCGGGCCGACCATCATGGCAGGCGTCTGTTTCGCGGTGTTCATTTACGTTGCAGGTCATGCGCAGATAGCCCGCTATCTGCAGGTTCTGCCCGTGCCCGGCGTGGGCGAGGTCACCATTTTCTGCGGCGCGCTCATAGGAGCCGGTCTGGGGTTTCTCTGGTTCAACGCCTATCCCGCCCAGGTATTCATGGGGGACGTCGGTTCGCTGAGCCTGGGGGGCATCCTCGGGTTTGTGGCCGTGCTCGCCAAGCAGGAACTGGTTCTGCTGATCGTGGGCGGACTGTTCGTGGTGGAAACGCTCTCGGTGATCATCCAGGTCGGATATTTCAAAATGAGCGGTGGTAAACGATTTTTCAGAATGGCCCCCTTGCACCATCACTTTGAGTTGAAAGGGATTCCGGAATCCAAGATCATCATTCGTTTCTGGATTCTTTCGATCCTGCTGGGACTGGCCGCATTATCAACACTCAAGCTGCGTTAATGATCAACGCGGAGGCTAAGGAAATGTTTGATACGAACAAGATGCAAAATGTCATCGCCGCTGTTGTCGGCGCAGGCAGCTCCGGACTGGCTGCAGCTTCGTTGCTGCTGGACCGGGGAGCGCAGGTACGCATCTTGGATCTCAACCCGGAGGCCCTGGATACGGACCGCGGACGCGCCCTTGTGGAAAAAGGCGTCCGCTTTCACGGCGGCCCCCATGAAAAGAGTTATTTCGAAGATGTAACCCTGGTGGTCATGAGCCCCGGAGTCCCGGTCGCCAAGATCGAACCCTTTCTCCCGGATACGCCGCATCCCGAAGTTCTCGGCGAGCTGGAGCTGGCTTCGCGCTTTATCAGCAAGCCCATCCTGGCCGTCACAGGGACCAACGGCAAGACCACAGTGACCACACTGGCCGCGCGCATGCTGGAACAGGCCGGTAAAAAAGTGTTTTTGGGCGGCAACATCGGAACGCCGCTTTCAGAATATGTTTTGTCCAAAAAATGCGTGGATGTCTGTGTGCTGGAAGTGAGCAGTTTTCAACTGCAGACCTGCAGCAGCTTCAGACCCTGGGTGGGAGTATTGTTGAACATTTCTCCCAATCACCTGGATTACCACGCGGATATGCATGAATACGTGGACGCGAAAATGAATCTTTTCGCCAAACAGGTGGAAGATGATCTGGCCGTGGTTCCTCCTGAACTGAAGTCCGAATTGCAGCGTCGCGGATTCAACAAGGCCCGCATCTGCCGGATCGAACCCAAAGGGCGCTTCGTGTCCGACAGGCTGCTGGGTACGCACAACCAGTTCAACATGGAAGCCGCCTACCAGGCCGCACGCTTTTTCGGCGTTACCGAATCCGAAGCTCAGGCCGCAATCAACCAGTTCGATTCGCTGCCGCACCGTCTGGAACGTGTGGGCGAACTCAAAGGCGTCAGTTTTGTGGATGATTCCAAGGCGACCACCGTGGATGCGCTGCGCGCAGCATTGCAATGTTTCGACAAGCCGGTCCGCCTGCTTGCCGGGGGAAAATTCAAGGGCGGCGATCTGAAATCCCTGCTGCCCCTGATGCGTGAAAAGGTCAAACAGGTGGGATTGTACGGAGCCAGCGAAGATATTTTTCGCACGGCCTGGAACGGCGATATTCCGGTTTTTTGGGAAAACACCCTGGAGCAGGCCACGCGTCGGCAATTTGCCGATGCCGCGCCTGGAGAAGTTGTTCTGCTTTCTCCGGCCACGTCGAGTTTCGATCAGTACTCCGACTATATGGCCAGGGGAGATGATTTCAAGCGTATCGTCAGGGAGCTCGAATGTTCAGAAGATTAACAGCCCGATTCCATGAAGCTTTTCAAAGCATGGATCTTCTTGTGCTCGTTGCGGCGTTGATGCTGGCGGGCATGGGGCTGTTGATGGTGCTGAGTGCGAGTGGCATCATGGCAGAGAAGCTGTATGGTACGAAATACCATTTCTTCGAACGCCATCTGCTGTTTCTCGCCATGGGCATCATGTTGATGCTGTTTACCAGCATCGTTCCTCTGGATAAGGTGATCAGACTAAAATACGTGATCCTCGGCGCAGTGGTTCTGGCGCTTATTGTTACCCGCTTCACTCCCCTGGGAGTTGAGGTCAACGGAGCAAAACGCTGGCTGCGTATCGCCGGTTTCACCTTGCAGCCCATGGAGTTCGCCAAAGTGGCCCTGGTCATTTACCTGGCCTGGTTCATGAGCAAGAAGCAGAATCTGGTGCAGACCTTCACCGTAGGAGTTGTGCCGCCCTTCGCGGTTAGCGGACTGCTCTGCGGTCTTGTGCTGCTGCAGCCGGATTTCGGCGGTTCGGTGGTTCTGGCCATGCTGTTGATGGCCATGTGCCTGGTGGGCGGTACGCGCTTCATCTACATCTTTTTCTCGTTGATGGCAGGCGTAGGCGCTTCGTACATGCTGATCATGCAGTCTCCGTACAGGTTGAAACGTATGCTGGCTTTTCTGGATCCTTTTGCCGATCCGCTGAATACGGGCTACCAGCTGGTGCAGTCGCTGTACGCTTTTGGCTCTGGTCAGCTTTTGGGCACCGGGCTTGGAGCTGGCAAGCAAAAGCTTTTTTTCCTCCCCGAAGCGCACAATGATTTCATCATGGCCGTGGTGGGAGAGGAACTCGGATTCATGGGCGTTTCCCTGGTGTTCATCCTGATGGGCTTGCTTATCTGGCGGGCCTTTACCATCGCCCTGGCCCAGGAAGACCTGGAAAAGCGGCTGATGGCCTACGGAGTGACCTTGATAATCGCCCTGGGAGCCACACTGAATATGGCGGTGGTTCTTGGAGCCGCTCCTCCCAAGGGCGTGCCCATGCCTTTTTTGAGCTACGGAGGCAGCAATCTGATGGCGTCGTTCATTTGCATCGGATTTCTGTTGAATATTTCGCAAAGCAGCGGATCCTCGTTCAGAGCGATCCGGAGCAGGCACTGATATGGAACGCGTTTTGTTGACCACAGGCGGCACCGGGGGGCACATTTTTCCTGCCCTGGCAGTCGCGGAAGAAATTCGGTCCCGGTATCCGGGAGTTCGGATTCTTTTTGTGGGGGGGCTGCGCGGATTGGAAAAAGAACTGGCCGGCAAGGCAGGACTGGAATTCGAGGGCCTGCCCATCAAGCCTTTCATCGGTCGTGGAATCAGGGCGGTATTCGCCCTGTACTGGCTGCTGGTTTCGTTGTTGAAAGCGTTGCGGCTGCTGGGAAAGTTCAAGCCGGATATGGTGCTCGGGCTTGGCGGTTATGCGGCTTTCGCGCCGATGTTCGCCGCCAGGTTGCGAGGAGTTCCCACGGCGGTGCACGAACAGAACAGCATACCGGGCGTGACCAATCGCATCATGGGCAAACTTGCCAGAAAGGTGCTGGTCTCGTTCCCGGACAGCGTACGCTACTTTGATGAACGTAAATCTCTGTTAACGGGAAATCCGGTTCGCGCTTCCTTTCAGGCTTTGCGCGCGCAGCTCCGGAAATCCGGTTCGGAGGATGCACAATTTTCGGGGAAGAGGCTTCTCGTCATTGGCGGGAGCCAAGGAGCAAAATCGGTGAATACGGCCATTATGAACGCATTGCCCGAACTGCAGGCTGCCGGAGTGAGCATCCGGCACCAGACCGGGCAGCTGGATTACCAGCGCGTTTTGGCCGGCTATGAGGAACGGGGTGTTGCCTCCGACCAGGTGTCCGCATTCATCGATGACATGGCAGAGGCTTATGCCAATGCCGATTTGATCGTATGCAGGGCCGGCGCGACGTCCATTGCCGAGTTGACCGTAGCCGGCAAGCCGGCCTTGTTCATACCGTTTCCTTATGCCACGCATAACCACCAGGTAGGCAATGCGCGTTTCATGGAGCGCATGGGTGCTGCCTTGTGTGTCGAGGAAAAGGAACTGCCGGAAAAGGATTTGGCGAAACTTATTTTGGAATTGCTGCAGGACACGTCCAGACTGGCCTCCATGGCCCGTGCCGCCGACTCGCTGGGCCGTCCGGATGCAGCCGCCGCCGTTGTGGACGAACTGGAGAAACTGGCCGCAGGTGGGCGAAACAGATCAGGAGCAGGGCATGAAGGGCGTTAATAAAATTCACATGGTCGGTATCGGCGGCTCCGGAATGAGCGGTATTGCCGAAGTGCTCCTGAATCTTGGCTACAAGGTCAGCGGATCGGATCTGAGCGACGGTCCGGTTGTTCAGCATCTCAAAAGTCTCGGAGCAGAGGTCTTCAAGGGGCACGCGCGCGGCTATGTCTCGGACGCGCAGGTGGTGGTGAAATCCACGGCCATTGCCAAGGACAATCCCGAGCTGGAAGAAGCCCGCGAACGGGGTATTGCCATTATTCCGCGTGCGGAAATGCTGGCCGAACTCATGCGCTTGCAGAGCGGTATCGCAGTGGCCGGTACGCACGGCAAGACAACCACGACCTCGCTGCTGGCCGCCATCTTCGACCAGGCCAAAATGGACCCCACGGTCATCATCGGCGGACGGTTGAACGCTTACGGCTCCAACGCGCGCCTGGGCGAGGGCGAATATCTTATCGCGGAAGCGGACGAATCCGATGGTTCGTTCCTTTGCCTGCTGCCCATTTTCACCGTGGTCACCAATGTGGACGCCGATCATCTGGATTTTTACTCCAATCTGGATGCCATAGACGAAGCCTTCATCACTTTTCTGAACAACATTCCCTTTTATGGCCGCAACGTGGTTTGCGGGGACGATCCGGGCGTGCAGCGGCTGCTGGGACGGGTTAAACGTCCGGTGCTTACCTACGGTCTGGGAGCTGAGCGCGAACTTCGCGGTGAAATTCTCGAATGCGGCGCCGTCAACCGCTTCAAGGTATTTCTGCGGGGCGAGGAGTTGGGAGAAGTCACCCTGGGACAACCCGGAAGACACAATATTCTCAACGCCCTGGGCGCCATAGGCGTGGCCTTGGAAGCCGGCATAGACAAGGATGTGATCTTCGAAGGCCTGCGCAAGTTCGACGGTGTCGGCCGCCGCTTCGAACGCAAGGGCGAGGGCAGAGGGGTGCTGGTGGTGGACGACTACGGACACCATCCCGCCGAAATCGCGGCCACTCTGGAAACAGCGCGTACGTCCTATCCGGACAAACGACTGGTAGTGGTTTTCCAGCCGCACCGTTTCAGCCGCACCAAGGCCCTGTTCGGAGAATTCTGCAAAGTGTTCCGCAATGTGGACAAACTGTTCCTGACAGAAATTTACCCTGCTTCAGAGGCCCCCATTCCCGGAGTGAGCGGGTCGAGCCTGGCGCAGGGAATATCGCAAATTTCCGATGTGGATGTGACGTATTGTAAAGATTTCGAAGCAGTGAGCAAGGCGTTGCCTGGGGAACTGAGGGAAGGGGATCTGCTCCTGACCCTGGGTGCCGGCAATGTCTGGCAGATCGGCCAGCAATGGTTGGAGGAAGGGTAATGGCCATGCAGACTTTGCCTGGACCTTTTCTGTGCAAGCGCACAACTCTGCGACTGGGAGGCAAAGCCCAGGCGGAAGTTCGTGTGGAATCTCCGGACGACTTCGACAAGTTGCCGGACGCACTCTCCAGTCTCGGAGGCACGCCTTTTGTTCTGGGCAGGGGCAGCAATATCCTGGCCAGCGATGGAGAGCTTCCCGTCACCATTGTCAGCCTGTCCTGGCCGGGGCAAGTGAAGATTCTGCGCGACGAGGCCGAGAGGGTGCTGATCCGGGCGGATGCGACCATGCCGTTGCCCCATCTGCTGTTGTGGCTGGCCACCAACGGCCTGTCCGGGCTCGAAGGCCTGACCGGTATTCCTGGAGCCGTGGGCGGAGCCGTGGCCATGAACGCCGGATCTTTTGGCTGCGTCATGGGCGAATGTCTGCAGCGGGTTCGGGTGTTCACGCAGACGCGCGGTCTGACCTGGCTGGAGCCGGGCGAATTCAAGACGGATTACCGCAAGTTCAGGGTCGTAGACAAGGCGCTCAATGGTTCCGGACTGTTCATCATCAGCCAGGTTGAGCTGGAGCTGGTCAAGGACACGCGTGACAGCATCAAGGCCCGGATGCGCCAGCACAAGAACACCAAGCGCGCCACGCAACCAATCGAAGCTCACAGCGCAGGCTGCGTATTCAAGAATCCTGCTCCGGATAAACCCGCCGGGATGCTTCTGGACAAGGCCGGATTCAAGGGAAAGCGCGTAGGAGATATGGCGTTTTCCGAAAAACATGCGAATTTTCTGATCAACCTCGGGCAGGGAACCAGTCAGCAGGCCATGGAACTCATAGAGATGGCCAAAAGCACCGTAGCCGCTGAATTCGGTTTAGAGCTCGAACAGGAAGTGAAGGTATGTCCGTGCAGGTAGCAGGCGCTTCCAGCCGCTCTCGCAGCGGCGGCCTGGGCGGTGGAAACCGCTACAAAAAGGCCCGTGCCAGATCCAGCCGTACCAGCTGGAAGGGGATGGGGCGTTTTGTGTCCTGGGGGTTGTATTGCGGCGCCTTCCTGATTTTTCTGATGGGTATCAGTTTCGGACTGCTGGCCGCCTACAGGTGGATGACCAATTACCCGTTTTTTTCGCTGCGTGAAGTCCAGATCGAAGGCAACACGCGCATGACTTACAACGAGGTCCTCTCCCTGGGCAAAGTGTCCCTGGGGGAAAATACATTGAACATGAACATCCGGGGAATCGAATCCTGCCTGCGAGAGAGCCCCTGGATACGCTCCGTGCAGATCAGCAGGGTTCTGCCGGACAAATTGAAGATAGTTTTAGATGAACGCGAACCAGCCTTCTGGGTTCTTCGCGATAAAGAGATGTATTACGCGGATAGCAGAGGCAACATAATAGACAAAGTAGAGCCGTCAAAATTCGAGGCCAAACCAATGCTCGAAATAGAAAAAAATTCGGATGCAGGCTTGGAACTCTTTTTCAATATGCTGCAAACAAACGCTTTTTCAGGGCTTCCCTTCATGCCGGAACAGGCATCGTGGATACGTGTGGGACCTGGAAAGCTTCTGGTATTGCATTTTGAAAAGCCGGGCATCACTTTCGAGATCGGCATGGACGATTGGAGCGGCAACGTAAAGAGACTGCTGCAAGTCTGGAAAGACGTACGTGAAAGAGGTGAAGCCAAAAAGGTGCGCGGTCTGCGCGCCATCGGCAACAATGTTTGGGTCGTCAATTCCGGAAGCAAGACCAAGGCCTGAAACGCCGGAACAGTCGTTTTGCGTAGGCTCTAGGGGAGTATGCAATGGCAAAGGCAGAATTGATCGTCGGACTGGACATCGGTACCACCAAGATTTGTGCAGTGGTAGGAGAAGCCACGCCTGAGGGTGTGGACATTGTTGGAATTGGTACCAGTCCTTCGACCGGATTGCGTAAAGGTGTGGTCGTCAATATCGAGCAAACCGTACAGTCCATCAAAAAGGCCCTGGAAGAGGCCGAACTGATGGCTGGATGTGAAATCCGTTCGGTATACGCGGGTATTGCAGGGAGCCACATCAAGGGGTTCAACAGCCACGGCGTCATTGCCGTCAAAGGTGGAGAAGTCGGCCCCAAGGATGTTGAACGTGTCATTGACGCCGCAAAGGCAGTGGCCATTCCCCTTGACCGGGAGGTCATCCATATCCTGCCGCAGGAGTTTATTGTGGATGATCAGCGCGGCATTGCCGATCCGCTCGGCATGGCCGGAGTCAGGCTGGAAGTGAAGGTGCATATTGTCACCGGAGCCATTACCTCGGCGCAGAACATCGTACGCTCCTGTCACCGTTCCGGGTTGGACGTGGATGATATAGTCCTGGAGTCCCTGGCATCATCAAAGGCCGTATTGACCGCCGAGGAAAACGAAATCGGCGTGGCCCTGATCGACCTGGGCGGCGGGACATCGGATGTGGCGGTATTTGCGGATAATTCCATCAAGTACACGGGCGTGCTCCCCCTGGCGGGAGCCAACCTGACGAACGATATCGCATTCGGCCTGCGCACCCCCATGGGCGCGGCAGAAAAGATCAAGGTGCGTTACGGGTGCGCTCTGGCGGACCTGGTACGCAGCGACGATATCATCGAGGTTCCCAGTGTTGGCGGACGCGAGGCCAGACGCCTTTCCAGGCAGATTCTGGCGGAAATTTGCGAGCCGCGGGTGGAAGAGATACTCAGCCTGGTAGATCAGGAATTGATCCGGGCGAATTGCAAAAATCTCATAGGCGCGGGTGTCGTACTCACTGGAGGCACTTCGTTGATTGAGGGAATCGACGAACTTGGTGAGCAGATTTTCAATCTGCCCACCAGAGTCGGGTATCCGCGCAAAATAGGCGGCCTTCGCGATGTCGTGAGCAGTCCGATATACGCGACGGCTGTTGGTTTGCTGCTCTATGGTGCGGAAAAGCACGAGGTGGAGCAGAAATTTCGTATTCGCGATCAGAATGTCTTCAACAGAATTCTGTCGCGCATGCGTAAATGGTATTCTGATATATCTTAGGCAAAAGCAGGTAGGACCCTATTAGAGGGTGGGGAAAAGGAGGATAAAGGAATGGAATTCTTGGAATTAGAAGGCGACGCAATGGCGAAAATCAAGGTGTTCGGCGTAGGCGGCGGTGGCGGCAACGCAGTGAACAACATGATTAGTTCCGTACTGAATGGAGTTACTTTCGTCGTAGCTAACACGGATATTCAGGCTCTGAATCGTTCGGACGCCCCCTACAAGATCCAGCTTGGCGACAAGCTGACCAAAGGTCTGGGCGCAGGAGCCAACCCCGAAGTGGGTAAAGAGGCCGCTCTGGAGAGCGCCAACCAGATCAAGGACCACGTCAAGGAATGCGACATGGTTTTTGTGACTGCCGGTATGGGCGGCGGAACCGGAACCGGAGCCGCGCCTGTTATCGCGCAGATGGCCAAGGATGCCGGCGCACTCACCGTCGGTGTCGTGACCAAACCATTTTATTTTGAAGGCAAGAAACGCCTGGCCATAGCCGAGCGGGGCATCGAGGAATTCCGGCAGCATGTGGACAGCCTGATTTCCATCCCCAATGACCGGTTGCTGGCTCTGGCCTCCAAAAAGGCCACCTTCATCGACATGCTGAAAAAGGCCGATGAAGTCCTGTATTACGCAGTCAAAGGTATTTCCGATCTGATCATGGTTCCCGGTCTGATCAACCTGGACTTTGCAGACGTGAAATCCGTAATGAGCGAAATGGGCCTGGCCATGATGGGTACGGGCATCGCACGCGGCGAATCCCGCGCACGCGAAGCAGCCATGAAGGCCATTACCAGCCCGCTGCTCGAGGATGTGTCCATAGACGGCGCCATGGGCGTGCTGATGAATATCACTTGCGGTCCGGACCTGACCATCGACGAAGTCAGCGAAGCCGCCAGCACCATTTCCGAGGCCGCTCACGAAGACGCCAAGATCTACTTCGGTACGGTTTTCGATCAGGATGCCACGGATGAAATGCGGATCACCGTCATTGCCACCGGCATTGAGGCCGACGGTCAGATGCAGCCGCAGAGCACCGATCGTTCCTTGATGCAGGGCAAGGTCACTCCTTTGCGCAAGCGTGCCGGTCAGCAGACCGCTGCCGCTCCGCAATCCGGATCCAAGCCCATGCGCCAGTCCCGCCAGGGATATTCCGGAATGAACGAAGAGGATCTGACCATCCCCACATTTCAGCGCAACCGTTCGCGCGATGAACGGCGTGGAAGCACGCATGCGCCGGGAGAAGACGAATTCATTTTCGATTCCGAAGATGACTTCGAAATCCCGACATTTATCAGAAAACAGGCGGATTAGTGCTGCAGGGCTTGCAGAAAATGCAAAGCCCGGAAAGGAGTAGATGAAAACGACGTCCCCAGGGACGTTACAATATTGCCTCCACTCCCTTAACCTCCAATCCCCTCCACGGTCGATGCGGGGGCGTCCGAACACGCCCCCACATCGAACCTTTCCGGAAATACCAATTCGGAAATAAGGGGAGCGCAGCGGCAGGTCAGGGGCAATGGGGCAGCAGGTCTTCCTGTTCGATAAACTTGTTCAGACTTTCCGCGATGAGCCTGTGTCCCAATGCGTTCGGGTGCCAGGGGTCTTTGGGATCGCGCATCAGTTCGCGCATGGGGTTGTGACTGAACGTGCGCAGCAGATCCAGCGGATGCATGCCTATCCTTGCGCCCAGATCGTAGAGATCCTTGTTGATCTTCATCAGGGAATACTTTTCGGGCGTCAGCGTATAGTCCGGGTCGTCCTTGAGGCGGCTGGCTTCGAAAACAGGAGTGATGGCCAGCACCACGGGGATGTTGCGTTTACCGCATATCCCGGCCACTTCCTTCAGATTTTTCTCCACATCATCCCAGTACAATTCGTGCAGCAGGGTATGAAATTCATCCCGTACGCCGATGCTGCGTATTGATTCCTTGAACAGGAACCATTTGCGTTTGATCGCGAACCAGAGAAAGGATTTGGGCTCGTAAAAGAAGGGCCCGAGTTCGCCGTTGGCGTCGTGATAGAGCGGATCGGCCGGATCATTGAGGCAATAGCTCCAGATGATCAGGTCGGGCTGGAAGCGCAGGGAGGTCTGTTTGAGCAGCACCAGCTCCTGCGAAGTGGAATAGCCCGTCATGGCTGTGAGAATCACTTCATAGCGTCCGGGATATTCCGCATCCAGAATGTGCTGCAACTGGCGCGAAAACATGTCGTCAAAGTCCACGAATTGCCCTGTGGCCACGGAGTCACCGATTATCAGGATCCTGCAACGCCCTTTGGGCTTGTCCAGCGTATGCTCCACATCGCGGAAGCCGAAAGCGTTGATCTCGGAGGACGCATGGGGAATATGTTCGTAGATGAGTTCGGGAATTTTGGATTTACGGATGGTCAGCTCGCAGCCGGCATGCTTTTCCAGCAGCAGCTGATGCTCGTGACGGAAATACAGCTCAAGTCCTCCGGCTGCAACCAGGAGTACGCAACAGACCAGAGCGGCCATAATAATGAAAAAGACAGTTTCGCGTTTCATAGCCTCGAAAGGGCGCTGTATGGCATGGTCATGTAAAAAAAAGGATTACGCCGGGAACCCGGCGTAATCCTTTGGAAAGACGCAGTACAAAGGCTACAAGCCCATCTGGGACTTGAGATACTCAAAGTCGATGGAAGAGCTGACCAGCTGGGCGCCTTGCTTGATTTTGATCATGTCGCGCAGTTTGTGACTCGAAAGGATGGTTTCCATTTTATGGGCCACGGTATAGGTGTCGTCGCGAACAACGACAATGGGAATGGAAAGCACTTCCGAACGCGTCAGAATGATGTCGTTGGGGTAGAGATTACCAGTAAGCACAAGGCATGGCGCGGAGCCTTCAAGGGCAACGAGCTGAACGTCGGAGCGGTCGCCGCCGACGATGACGGCCGAGTTCTTGTGCTTGCGGAAGTGGGTCATGAAGTTTTCGACCTGCATGGTGCCGATAAGAAAATTTTCCACGACCTTGTCCGCCTTGTTGTGGGCGGAGATGACCTTGCCCCCCAGGCGTTCGGCCAGGTCGCCGACCTTGATGGCGCCCATGAGCGGATCACGGGGAATAACACCGATAACCTTGACCCCGTTGCGTTCGAGGAACGGTTTGATCAGGGTTTCCACTTCATTCATGAAATTGGCGGGGATGTCGTTGAGGATGACTCCGGCCAGATCATCGCCCAGGGTGTCCTTGAGAACGACCAGGTAGTCGTAGTCCAGGCTGCGCGTATGCACGCGTTCGATGACAACGGCCTTCATGCCGAGTTCGCGGACCACGCGGATGCCGTGCAGCTTGCAATAGCGTCCGGAGTACATGCTTCCGGAGCCGGCCACGAGCATCAGGTCCTTGTCGGCGGAAAGCGTATTGTAGCTGTCCACGATTTTGGGCATCAGATCGTCGCATTGGCCGCTGAACGCCTTGACCTTGAAGTCCTGGGTCACGACCACCGGAGTGACGGCGCATGGATCCGTGTCGAGATTGAGCACCTTGTTGACGAAGCATGCGTCTTCATCACAGATCTTGCCTTCGATTTCCAAAGGCATCGCACCGACAGGCTTCATGTATCCGACATTGAAGCCTTCTTTCTGCAGGCGGAGGCCAATGCCCATGATGATCATGTTTTTTCCAGAATATCCGGCGGTGGAGCCGATATAAATGCCTGCTGCCATGTTCGTTCCTCCCAAATATGTTCGGCAGATCCCGTGCGGATGCCTCCGGCCACGGGTCTCCATGCTTGATCACACCGCGAGCCTAGGCCGGGTTGAGTACCACACGTATGTCGGCCACCAAAGCGCTATCTTCGTTGACCAGAACGGGGTTGAACTCGGCCGCGGAAATTTCCGGGAAATCCAGGGCCAGTTGCGACATGATTAAAAGTACATCCT
Organism: Desulfovibrionaceae bacterium; assembly: GCA_963667575.2. Classification (GTDB taxonomy): domain Bacteria; phylum Desulfobacterota; class Desulfovibrionia; order Desulfovibrionales; family Desulfovibrionaceae. The sequence goes on from CAXXHY010000032.1 coordinate 87,881, forward strand.
CAATGGCTTTGATGTTGATAGCCGGTTCGCCACGTACGCCACGCAGAAGCGGATAGGTTTTTACCTCGCGGATCATTGTTACGGCGTCGTCCAGTGTCAGTGGTGCCAGTCTGTAGGAGATGTCTTTGAGTACATCTACATAGATACCCCCCAACCCGAAGATTATCAACGGGCCGAACTGGCGGTCGCGCCTGAAGCCGACGACGACTTCTCTGGAATTTTTCGGGGCCATGGCTTGTACGATGCAGCCCGAGATATAGGCGTCCGTGCGTAAACGTTGCGCCCGCGAAGTGATATTGATGAAAGCGTCACGTACGGCCTGCGCATCAGCCAATTGCAGGCGTACGCCGTCCACATCACTTTTGTGTGAAATTTGAGGAGAGGCGATTTTCAGCACAACAGGGTAGCCGATGCGATCGGCAATATGCACGGCTTCATCGCTGGTACGGGCCAGTTCCGTACGGGGGACGGCCAGTTCGTAGGCTTTGAGGATTCCCTGGGCCTGAAGCTCGACGATTTCCTGCTGGTGATTCTTGCGCGCTTCCATGATGATGGATTTGGCAAGGTCCTTGTGGCGCCGGTAGCAGACTTCCACTGCGGCCGGGCGATTGAGCTGCTCGTAATACTGGTACATGGCTTCCAGAGCCTCGATGGCGGGTTCCGGATACACGAAGGTGGGAATGCCCGCCTTGTGCAGCATGTCGATGGCTTCGACGACTTTGTAGCCGCCCATGAAGCAGCAGAATACGGGCTTTTCGCAGCCTTTGGCGCAGTCTATGATGGCCTGGGCCGTTGCTTCCGGCTCCAGCGTGGCCGTGGGGGACGCCAGAATGACGAGGCCGTTGACGCGGCTGTCCTTGATGACAGCCTGCAGCGTACGCTTGTAACGGTCGGCAGGGGCGTCTCCGATGATATCAATGGGATTGTAGAGCGACGCATAGCTGGGGAGGAACGACGCCAGTTCTTCCACGGTTTCATGGGAAAGTTTGGCCAGCATCAGGCCGGACTTTTCGCAGGCATCCGCTGCCAGAATTCCAGGTCCGCCCGAATTGGAAATAATGGCCACGTTGGGTCCTGTGGGCAAAGGCTGGGATGAAAACGCTCTGGCCAGGTGGAAAAGCATGCTCAGATCATTGGCACGGATAACACCGGTCTGTTTGAACGCGGCGATATAGGCTTTTTCGGAGCCGGCAATGGTGCCGGTGTGCGAGGACGCCGCCTTGGCGCCACTGGGAGTGGAGCCAGCCTTGATAAGAATAACAGGCTTGCGGCGGGTGACGTCCGCGGCTATTTTCATGAACCGGCTGCCGTTGTTCACGCCTTCCACATAGCCCAGAATGACTTTGGTCTCGGGGTCGTCCACCAGTGCCGTGAGCATGTCGGACTCGTTGACGACGGCCTTGTTGCCCAGGCTGATGAATTTGGAAAAACCAATGTTGTTTTTTTGTGCCCAGTCCAGAATGGAAGCGCAGATGGCTCCCGATTGCGAGAAAAAGGCGATGTTGCCTTTGGCCGGCTGACTGGGAGCGAAACTGACGTTCAATCCGGCATAGGGATTGATTAATCCCAGGCAGTTGGGGCCCAACAGGGCGATGCCGTGTTCCTCGGCGATACGTATCAGGGATTGCTCAAGGTAGTAGCCTTCTTTGCCGACTTCCTTGAATCCGCCAGTGATGATAATCACGGCCTTGACATCCCTCAGCGCCAAAGTTTCTAATACGTCCAGAACAACTTTGGACGGAACACAGATAACTGCCAGGTCCAGAGGTGCGGGCAGGTCTTCGATGCTGTTGACGACGGGAATTCCAAGAATTTCTTTCTCATGGAGATTGACCGGCAATATTTTCCCTGTATAACCCGCATCTAGCAGGTTTGCACAGACGATGTTACCAATTTTACCCGGGGTCGCAGAAGCGCCTATAACCGCAACAGTGGCGGGATTGAATAAAGCGGGGAGATTTATAATATGTCGCATAAGGTACGTAGGGTAGATAGCGAAGTTGAAGAACGTCTATTGGCCGTTCAAAATTTTATTCACTATCGTTTTAAAGAAGTCAAGTACTTAAGGGTTGCAATTACGCACAGTTCCTATGCAAACGAGCAGGAAGGTGACGTCGAACATAACGAGCGTCTGGAATTTTTAGGAGACGCGGTTCTGGAATTAACCGTCAGCGAAGAGTTATTCAAGCGTTTTCCTCACACCCGAGAGGGTGAAATGACCAGTATGAGGGCCAAATTGGTAAGTAAACCAACCCTTTCGGATATGGCAAGAGATTTTGATCTTGATTCTTGCCTGCTTCTGGGCAAGGGCGAGGACAGCCAGGGGGGACGCGTTCGCGGCGCGCTTCTGGGAGATGCCATGGAGTCGCTCATCGGCGCCATTTTTCTGGACGCCGGATATGAGACCGCCAAACAATGGGTGCTCTGGGCTTTTCGGGATCGTTGGCCGGACACCAGCACGCACGCCAAGGTCAAGGACTTCAAAAGCCGTTTGCAGGAACTGACGCAGAAGATTTACAAGGAGCGCCCTGTGTACGTTCTGGAAGACACCAGCGGACCCGACCACGGTAAAATTTTTACCGTACGGGTAACAATCCCCTCTGGCGAGGGGTTCGTGGCCAAGGGCTCGAACATTAAAAAGGCCGAACAGAAAGCTGCCGAAATAGCTATCTCTCATCTTGAGCAGCAGGATGTTTAAAAATGATGCGCAGGCCGGGACCATCCCGACCCTGCACATCACATGAAGCTCAAGTGGAGGTATGCACTTTCACTGTCTTAGCTGGGTGCGGGATATCGTTGACGCCCCGCTCCCGCGGCATTCGCCGCCAGCCCCGCCAATGCGTGGCCTTTTTATGACTCAGTGCAAGAGAATTAAATTTCCCCCGCACGGATTATCTTTTCAAGCCTAGCCCTGAATCAGCTGCAAAGCCATCTGCGGCAGCGAGTTCGCCTGAGACAGCATGGCCACGGCAGCCTGGGTCGTGATCTGATTCTTTACGAATGCCGTCATTTCCGTGGAAACATCCACATCGGAAATCTGGGATTCAGCCGCGGAAAGGTTTTCCACCTGAATTTCCAGGTTGCTGATGGTGTTTTCCAAACGGTTCTGGTAGGCACCGAGGGCCGCGCGGATGTTGTCTTTGGAGATGATCGCCTCTTCAATGGCATCCAGTGCGCGCTGGGCGTTTTCCTGGGTGGATATGCTGTAGCCGTCCGCCGGGCGCCATTCGGTGTAGCCGCCGGAACTGTTGTAGCTCAGGTAGGTTTCCTGCCCGGACGAGTCGGTGTAGGAGAACATTTCGTCGCCGTCAGCGGTGGTCCAGAGCGTACCTGTGACTTCGGTGCCGTCCGACAGCGTTCTGGTGGTGGTGCCGGAACTGCTGTAGCCATCTTCCGTGGGGTCGTAGGTCAGCGCAGAGGCATTACCCAGGCCGAATGCGGTGGCCGTGGAATTGCCGATGGTGATGTAGTAGTAGTCTTCGCTGCAGTCGTTGCCCGTACCGAAGTGGATCTTGATGGAACCTGTGGATTGCAGGCCCGAACCGTCAAAGGCGCCGGAAAGCGTACCGTCCAACAGCTTGACACCGTTAAATTCGGTGGCGTTGGCGATACGTTCGATTTCTGAGGCCATTGCCTGATATTCGGAGTCGATCATCAAACGCTGGTCGGAATTGTACGTACCGGTGGCCGCCTGTTCGGCGAGTTCTTTCATGCGGATGAGCTTTTCATCGATGACCTGGAGCGCGCCGTCCGCGGTCTGAATCATCGAGATGGCATCGTTGGCGTTTCTGATGCCCTGCTGCATGGTGGAAATTTCACTGCGCATCAATTCGCGGATCGCCAGGCCGGCGGCGTCATCCGCTGCAGAGTTGATGCGGAGACCTGAAGACAAGCGTTCGGTGGAAGTCGCGAGACTATCGTACGCGTTGTTCAGGTTACGGGCGACGTTCATCGCCATCAGGTTGGTATTAATTGTCATCGCCATGGTGCATAACCTCCTTGTTAATGCTTGAACACCGGAATGCATCCGTGGTGCCAAAAGCATTTTTGGTCAGGAAATTAGCGCCTTAAATTTTTTGTAGATTTTTTGGCGAGACGCAATGCTGCAAAAAATTCCGTCCGTAGAATAGGTTACAGACAAAATTTCACAGAGCTGAAAGGATATACCGTGCGGTATAAAAAAAGTAATTATTTCAGTATGTTTTTATCGTGCTCCCGTGAGAGTTGTATGGCCCTGGCGTGTATCCGGGCTGTTGATCCATTTTTTTACCAGCCAATTTTTGCCTAGTTGATGCGAACGCATGCTCTCCTGAGCCGGTACAGGAACTGCGGAAGATCAGGCCGATCCCGACCTTCCGCATCCTTATGCACTGGAGGAGGTATGCTGTTCACCAACTACCCGTTATCCCTGGATCAGCTGCAGAGCCATCTGCGGCAGCGAGTTCGCCTGCGACAGCATGGCCACGGCCGCCTGGGTCGTGATCTGATTCTTGACGAATTCAGTCATTTCCGTGGAGACATCAACATCGGAAATCTGTGATTCCGCGGCGGAAAGATTTTCAGCCTGGATCTCGAGGTTGCTGATGGTGTTTTCCAGGCGGTTCTGGTAGGCGCCGAGAGCCGCGCGGATCTTGTCCTTGGAAATGATGGCCTCTTCAATGGCGTTCAGGGCACGCTGGGCGTTTTCCTGGGTCGAGATGTTGTGACCGTCCGCCGGGCGCCATTCGGTGTAGCTGCCGTCGCTGTTGTAGATGAGAAAGGATTGCTGGCCGGAAGCGTCCATGAAGGAAAACATTTCCTGTCCGGAAGGGCTGGTCCAGACCGTGCCGGTGACATCCGTGCCGTCGGCAAGAGTGCGGGTATCCGTGCCCGAATCGATCCATCCCTCGGCTGCCGGATCATAGGTCAACGCGGAGGCGTTACCCAGACCGAATGCGCTTGCCGTGGCATTGCCGATATTGATGTAGTAGTAGTCTTCCGTGCAATCATTGCCCGTACCAAAGTGAACCTTGATGGGGCCTGTGGCCTGCAGTCCGGATCCGTCGTGGGAGGCCTGGATGCTGGATCCGGGCCTGGCGGAAAGGGTGCCGTCCAAAAGTTTGACGCCGTTGAATTCGGTGGCATTGGCGATACGCTCGATTTCCGAGGCCATTGCCTGATACTCGGACTCGATCATCAGCCGCTGGTCGGAATTGTACGTACCGGTGGCCGCCTGTTCGGCGAGTTCTTTCATGCGGATGAGCTTTTCATCGATGACCTGGAGCGCGCCGTCCGCGGTCTGAATCATCGAGATGGCATCGTTGGCGTTTCTGATGCCCTGCTGCATGGTGGAAATTTCACTGCGCATCAATTCGCGGATCGCCAGACCTGCGGCATCGTCCGCAGCAGAGTTGATGCGGAGACCTGAAGACAACCTTTGCGTGGAAGTCGCGAGACTGTCGTACGCGTTGTTCAGGTTCCTGGCGACGTTCATCGCCATAAGGTTCGTATTAATTGTCATTGCCATGGTGCATAACCTCCTTGTTGCTGCATGGCCTATGACAAGCACTGCTCGTGCCAACTTTTAATTAATTCTTAATAAATACTACCTTAAGATTTCTTAAGACTTTATCCAAACTCAGGCTGGGAAAAAACTGCCGTGTTTTTGTCGGGTTGGGAGGTAGTACGGACCTGACAGGGGAGCGGAAACGTCCGCATAAGGACGACTGCGTAAAGGAAAAAGCAGTATTGGTCGGCCTTGTTTTCAAGAATTACCCGTGGTGAAACCGAAACTTTTGTCTTCCAGCTGTGCCCAGCTGGACTATGAAGAGGGTATTGCGTTCGCAATCCGCACAGCAGGGGGGGTATGGGGAGTGGCAGTTCCCGGCGAAGTATAGTACGTACGTCCGCATACAAATTCTTCGTATTACCCAGAGCGGAAAGGACTCAACGATCCGCTCCAGTGCGGCTCTCGCCGCTTGACCCCGCTACCACGTGGTCGTTCTTATAACGGGATCAACAAAGTGTTACACACTTCGTGCTCCCGGTAATAGTTGTTTCCTCGTCGATCTTTGGAATTTTGTTTGTTTCATGAAGCCTTTTTTAATTATTCATACTCAGTGACTGCATAACGCTTTTCTCATGAGTACGGACGGTATGCTGCAGTAGAAAATATGGCACACTGCTATACGTCAACACGTATGACAGTGTGCCATATTTTAAGGTCCTTCGGAGTTTTTATGGAAGAAGTGCTATCAAAATTTGCCCAAAAAAATGCTGCTTTCAAAGTAGATGGCAATAATTTTCAGTATGGATACCTTTTCTTTCTGATTGTTGCTGTAGCTTACACTCTGGTAATTATCCAGAATTCCTGGATTGCCGAGGATGCCTATATTACCCTTCGTACTGTTGGTAATTTTCTCCATGGCTTTGGACTGCGTTGGAATATCGCCGAAAGAGTTCAGAGTTATACGCATCCTTTGTGGTTTTTTCTGCTCAGCTTTGGCGTTTTTGTGACAAATGAAGTGTATTACACTGTCCTGTTTCTCAGTGTACTTAGTTCGGCTGCGGCCTTCTGTTTTCTGGTTTATTTTGCCCGTTCCAATATTCCATCTGGCCTGCTGGTCTTAACTGCCTCCATTTTTTCCAAAACATTCGTGGACTATTCCACAAGCGGACTGGAAAATCCCCTGAGCTTTTTGTTGCTGTCCCTGCTTTTCTATGCGTGGATCCAATACAACGCCAAAGGGCATTCTTCGAAAAGATACTTGGGGCTGGTCTTTTTGGGCTGTTTTCTGGCCTTGAACAGGCTGGACATGATGCTTTTCGTGCTACCTGTCTTGTTCTTTGCCATTCTGAAAGATTTTTCCGTCAGAAAAATAACATGTACATTTATCGGCTTCCTGCCTCTGATTGCATGGGAAATATTATCTCTCATCTATTATGGTTTTTTGTTCCCCAATACCGCGTATGCCAAGTTGAATACCGGAATAAGTCCTTATGATCTGATAGATCTTGGGATCAATTACATTCTCATCACTCTGAAGGTTGATCCTGTTACAATTGTTATTATTGCTGCCACATTGGGGCTCGCTGCCTTCAAACGGAAACAATCCAAAGCGGTCTTGCCCTTTCTTGTTGGTCTTGTTTTATACCTTCTGTATACGGTCAAAATTGGTGGAGATTTTATGGTGGGAAGGTTTCTTTCCGTGCCTTTCTTCGTATCGTTGCTCTGCCTGGTGAAGATTAATGATAAACAGAAAGTATTTCCCCTGATCCTGGTTGCGTTGCTGGTAGTGCTTTTGCCTTTTTATCAGAACAAACCCTTTTTGACCGGACCTGATTATTCCACCGAAAGTGATGTTTACGGCATTGAAGATGAAAAAGGAAAATACTTCGCGTACACGGGATTGCTCCCCAGGGTGTTCCGGAAAGATGTTCCACTGCATCCCTGGGCCAGTCTGGGTGATCAGCTCCGGGAAGAAAATGTCTCTGCTGCGGATTACGCTGCCATGGGACTGCTGGGATACCATGCCGGACCGTACGTGCATATAATCGATGTTTTCGCACTTTGTGATCCGCTGCTGGCACGGTTGCCGGCCACCCGTGAGCCCAAATTGAAAGCCGGACATTATGCCCGTACCATTCCTGAAGGCTATCGGGATGTAATAATGGGAGCGGGCACTATTCATGATCCGGACTTGAATACGTTTTGCAAAAAACTTTTTCTGGTAACCAGAGGAGATATCTGGGATCCCAAAAGGCTTGTGGAAATCATCAATTTCGCTTTGGGAAAGAACCAGAAGTATCTTGAGCACTATCTGCGTACGAACAAGGACAGCTGGTATCCCTGGACCCAGAAATCCATCGAATAGGGCGCCATCGCCACATGGCGTTCAAAGTAGCCTGTATGGCGGCTTGATGCGCCAGGTGAGCGCAGAAAAGGAAAGCCCCTGGGATCTTTTCAGATCCAGGGGCTAAATTATTCAGTTGTGAGAGATATTTTTTGAACTATCGCGATTAACGACTGAATTCATTTGATATGGTAATGATTATTTTAATTCCCATTTAAATAGCTCCCAAAAATTATCAAAACATTGCTTACAAATCCATCTGTAATGATCTTTAGTGGTATATCCTTCTTGAACAGTGCCAGGTTCCTTTTTTTCTGAGAACTTAACAGAACAAAATTCACAGTGATCATGCTCCCAGGCTGGGCGCACTGTGCAATATTTTTTAAAAAAAAGGGGCACCCCTTTTAAATATTTTTCCTGGCCTTGGAGCCTCCAATCATTTTTTTTTGTCATGGTGTTTCCTATTGGAAGGCAAAAGAGCCATTAGGATATAATGTAAATTCTCATTTGTGCATCGTTGCCGTCATAGACTGTCCGAAGGTGTGTTAATACCCCGCCAAAAGTACCAAAGGATGCAAATTTCAACGCCCCCCCCGCAGGTATTAGCTGCCAGCCAGTCCCGCTTTGTGAGGCTTTGCTTATATTTCAAATCAGCATATATTAATGAGTAGAAAAATAATTTTCATCAATTGCTCCTTCCTCGCTCTTGGGTACATGGCGACTCAGGGAAGAAGGGGTAATCGATGATGGCCCCTCAAGCAAAAAGTATATAAAAAGGGACACAAATATTATGATTTCTCAATATGTTTGTCATAATAAATTACTCTTGGAGTAATTTTATAATTTTTTTGATCTCATTATCTTGCCATTTCTTATAGCAAAATTCTTTTCTCGCGTCTTTATAGTCTGCTTTAAAATGATAAATAAGATGTAAAGCCTCATCAAGAATTTCATCATCAATAGATGGCCAATTTTTTATAGCTATTTCCGGAGATATCATATTGCTAATGAGATCAGATAATATATTTGCACCTTCAAATCTACTTTTGCGGATTAAATCTTTTTGCATGAAGTAGTCATTATTGTAGTCTATTGCTATATATAATAATACATCTACATATTAAAATATAGTACATTTATATTTTAATAAATGATTAAAAGGTTAAAAAAATTTTTCATCATTTATTTGCATCAGTAAAAAAAACTGTCATATATTTTACTAAATTCTTAATATATACTCTATTACTTTAAAAGATTAAGAATCTGCATACCATAGAATCAAACTCAACACATCCATCCAATTAACCGAATCCCCACCGCAATAGGCATACAGATTCGCAACCCCCACCATCAAATCCTATGAGAACCTTGGCGGTCCATCTTCCTGTTTCCGGATCATAATCGCGATGGCCGAGTCAGATCAAGCCTGTGTCGGAATCATATAGCCAGCCAGCAAAGCCGGGTATGCTGAAGCTAATCTTGGTGTCTTGGATGATGTTGCCGAAGCTGTCGTAAGTGAGGCGCTTGAGGACGTCGCCGTCGGTGTTGGTGGGGGCGAGGAAGTTGCCGAGTTAGAACATTATAATATAGTTACTTTAACTAAAAATTTTAATAACCACTGCTGGAAGTATCATTACAAAAGGGGCAACAATTATTCCAGTAGTTATATAGTTCTTGCTATATATGTATTTTTGACGCAGTTGTTCAAGATGCTTGTCTTTTTGTGAATAGTTCACATAAAACCTAATTATATAGGATGGGTACCCATTTTTAGTAAGATATGAAGGAGCATGCTGCATTTCATAATCAATTTCATCTTTATACAGTACAATGAATTCATCAATAAAATTTGATTTACAGCGTATACCATAAATCCAAACAATTAAATACGCAATAAAATACAACAAAAGAACGGATAAATAAATTATTTTTAAATCATTAATCTAACTCAAAAATTGTTATGGTGGATTGAAGAAAAGTTTGTGGAGTTGCTGGAAGTCCAAAGCCTAAAACTACACCATAATCAAAAACAGCATAAAAATCTGGGCTTCTGAAAAAGTAAGTTGTTTTTATGGAATTTACTTCAAAGAATAATTATTCGTCACCTGCATAACTTAAAGAAGAACTCAATCCGTTTAATTTATTAACGCAGGGGGGCGCTAGTAAGTGTAACTCCTAAAGTTATACCAATAGTAGGCGAAAAACCAAATGCAGCAGTATATTGGAGGGCAAAATTAAAATCATCATCAAGAACAGCAGATAATGTCAGGTTTCTTGCGCCTACAGTTAAATTAACTCTGAAAGCATATGTTTTTAACCCTAACAGGTCAGATGCATTCATCGAATCCCCACCGCAATAGGCATACAGATTCGCAACCCCACCATCAAATCCTATGATAACCTTGGCGGTCCATCTTCCTGTTTCCGGA
>CAXXHY010000033.1:0-142555 GCA_963667575.2 Desulfovibrionaceae bacterium
CCGTTGAGCTCGTCCCCATGAACCACGGCCGACACAAACAGCACGGGCCCGTCACTGCGCCCGTGCACCACATGCACGCTCATATGGAGCTGCGAGCGATCGTACAACCCGGCCACCGCGATTTCCACGGTACGCCGGGTTCCTGGGTCTATGTTCACGCCACCAATGGAAAACTGCGTACGCTTCATGAAGGTCTGTCTCCGAGTTGTTGAAGGCATGTTATCAATCAAACGATTATAGTGAATTCCGGCGAGTTGACACCAAAAATCTCCTGGCCGCCGTGACTCGACAGTATCCTTTTGCTATCCGTTACCCTTGGTCCGGTTTTTCCCGGCTTTGGCGTTTTTTTCGATATATTCGATTATTATATCAGCCACGTCTTTGCCGGTGACGCTCTGAATGCCCTCCAGTCCGGGCGAGGAGTTGACTTCCATGACCACAGGGCCGTGGTTGGAGCGCAGGATGTCCACGCCAGCCACATTGAGCCCCATGATTCTGCTCGAACGTACGGCAGTGGAACGCTCTTCCGGCGTGATGCGGATTTTCTTGGCACTGCCGCCGCGGTGCAGGGTTGGAACGAAACTCGCCTTCCTTGCCCTTGCGCATCATGGTGGCCACGACCTTGTCCCCCACCACGAAGCAGCGGATGTCGGCTCCGTCGGCTTCCTTGATGAACTCCTGCACCAGAATGTTGGTTTTCAAGCCGCGAAAAGCCTCGATGACGCTCTCCGCCGCAGCCTTGTTCTCGCAAAGCACCACTCCGATGCCCTGCGTACCTTCCAGCAGCTTGACCACCAGAGGCGCGCCGCCGACCATTTCGATAAGGTCCTCGGTGTACGCGGTGGAATGGGAAAATCCGGTCACTGGCAACCCGATGCCTTTGCGGGCCAGCAACTGCAGACTGCGCAACTTGTCCCGCGAACGGGTGATGGCCACGGATTCGTTGACGCAATACACGCCCATCATCTCGAACTGGCGGACTACCGCTGTGCCGTAAAAGGTGATGGACGCGCCGATACGCGGAATGACCGCATCGATGTCCTGGAGTTTTTCCCCTTTGTAGCTGATGGACGGCCTGTTGGAGGTGATATTCATGTAACAACGCAGCGGATCGATGATCCGTACGTTATGTCCGCGGTCTTTGGCCGCATCGGCCAGGGCCTGGGTGGAATACAGTTCGGGTTTGCGTGAAAGAATGGCTATTTTCATGCGTCGTCATCCTCCTTACAAAGGAAAAAGCGCGGATCCTCCGGCTTTTTGCCTTTGAGAAAACTTCTCCCCGGATTCACCAGCAGGCGGCGGCGTATGGCTCTGCGCCCCAGCAGCATGCGGAAAAGCATGGTGTCGCGGTTGGCCAGGGTCATCTCGATACGCCATTCCAGATCGCCCAGCCGTACGAGTGTCTCGATGACATAGCGTTCTTCCCTGTGTCCGCCAGAATCCGTGACCATGCGCGTATCCTTCAACGGCGCGCAACATTCCATAACCAGCGAATCGTCGCGCTGTATGGGATGAATTCCGAAGCGGACCATCTGAATACCGTCCTGTTCGTAAGGTTCCACATAATAGGCATGCAGCGATGACGTGCGTGCGCCCGTGTCGACCTTGGCCTTAAGATGGGAGATACCCAGTTCCGGCAAGGCGACCCATTCGCGCCAGCCGATGATGGCGAGTTCTTTCATAATACTTATTTGTAGACCAGTTGCGACATCTTGGCAAACGTGCAGACAAAAACACCCTGCTCTCACACAGGGGTGATTTCGGAAGCCGGCTGCCCGAGACGTCGACAGAAAGTTGTGTATGGAAAAAATGAAACAGCGCTTTTGCCCTGTTTTCAGAACAAAAGCGCCGTATATCAGACTAGTAGCACTTACGCATGGAGAATCCTTCGCCAAGCACGTTCAAAGCATTGAGCGTGATCACAAAGGACTTGGGGTCGATCTCGTAAACAGCGTCTTCCAACTGCTTGACCTGCATGGTGCTGATAACCGTCAGCAGCACCTGCTTGTCCGTGCCGGTGAAGCCGCCCTTGCCGTTCAGCAGGGTGCAGCCGCGGTGCAGTTTGTCGCCGATCATGGAACAGATGGCATCGGAAGAATCCGATACGATCAGCAGAACTTTTTTCTGAGCGAACATGCCCAGCGAATAATCCAGCACCCAGGACGCCACGAATACGGACGCCAGGGAGTACAGCACCAGAGAAACATCCAGAGTCACCAGGCCGCCCAGAAATACGGCGGCAGAAAACACGGAGTTCACCGTGCCCATGCTGATGTTGTAACGCCGGTGCAGGATCAGCGCGACCACATCCATGCCGCCCAGGGATCCGAGCGAACGCAGGCCGAATCCCCACCCGATGCCGGAAACGGCACCATAAGCCAGGGCGGCCAGAAATTTGTCTTCGAGATGTACGGGGAACTGCACCACCACCAGGCTTACGGACAGGCAGACCATGCCGTAGAGCGTATAGATGATGAAACGGCGGCTGATCATCAGCCAGCCCAGAAACATCAGGGGAATGTTCAGCAAAAAGTATATTTCGCCCACCGAGAGCCCATCATGAAAATTGTTCAGCAGCAGAGCCAGACCGGAAAGGCCGCCGCCGATAAATCCGTTGGGCACTGCGAAGGCGTTGATGGCAAAGGCACTGATTACGGAGCCGAGAGTCAGCAGGGTCAGGTTCCAGACCACGGACGAACTCATGGTCTGCGCGTAACGGCGAAACAGAGTGCCGAAATTCCGCGGCGCGGTCCCGGCTGCAGCGGCTTTGGAAACCACTTCCACCAGCTGGTTTGAAAGCGCGGCGTCAGCAAGAGGAGCGGCAAGAGGCGTAGCAAGTGCATGTTTATTCGGAAGAGCGTTCATTATCACATATCTCCAGTTCAGTATGAGCTATCTAATGCCGCCCTGAGCAACTTCCATGCCGACATGGAAGACGGCGGAATCCGGGCTTTTTTCAATAGCCGCAAACATACGAACAAGAACAAAAAATTCCGTTTTTCTCTGATTTTGTCGAAAAAAAATCTGCGACAGCCTTTTTCAAGGCTATCCTGCCATTTCCGGACCACCGGAACTTCTTGTTCCGCTTTATATAAAGTCTGAACTGAAATTTCCTGTTTTTCCTGAAAGTGTGGGCGTTCTCTCCATTTTATTGAGGCAGCCAATGCATTTTTCATTGATTTTCCTGATAAAAAATTCTCCGGCCGCTCGAATTTCAGTGCTGGCTTTCTTTTTGCAATATTCTGGCCATTGCTCTCCGGCAAAACGCCGGAGATTTTTTTTATCCACTCAAGGAGAACTGGAATGATTCTTCAACTGCCTCTGAAACCTTTCATCACCGTATTTTTTTTCGTAGCATCAATTGTTTTAAGCAATCCATTTATTGCAACCGCCACAGTGGAACAATCCAACCAACCTGAGATCATCGAAGAAACAGGTGTCATTTACGCAACCGATACGGGAATCATTTTTGATGCCGACAGTGGCACTGTCTATGATTTGCAAGGAAATGACCTGACGGAATACGCAGGTGAACGAGCCATTATTACCGGAAGTCTGACTACAGGTACAAATGGAGAATCAATACTGACAATTGACACCATGGAAATAGAACAGGCTCCTGCTGGTAATGACGAACAACAGACAGCAGGAGATATCGGAACAGAAGAACAAAATATTCCGGATCAGGGTAATGAAGTTGAAGGTACGGGATTGGATAATGCTCCCGAAGAATCACCGCAGCAAATCTGATCGCTTTTAAAGTTTTTACAAATAAAAAGCCTCGGCAAGCACATGTTTGCCGAGGCTTTTTTAGAGAAGCGGTCGTATGATGCAATCGGTGAGAAGTCCGCTCGGGTCAACTGGTGACAAAAAAGTTCTGTCCCGAGATATTCCGGGTCAGATCGGAAACAAGGTAGCAAACCATATTGGCGATATCTTCAATTTTCTGCGCCCTTCCCAGGGAAAAGCTGCATTCGATATCCGTGTTGAAACAAATGGTGTCCTTGCCGTCCTTGGTCTGCAGGTTCTCCTTGGACCAGAGGCGCGTGGCCACGGCACCGGGAGAAATGCAGTTGATGTTGAGGTTGTCTTCCGCGTACTCCGCGGCAATGGCATTGGTAAAGGCAATGACGGCGGCCTTTGAAGCGCTGTAGTGGGCGAAGGTCGCATCCGGCCGGGTTCCCACCAGGGCCGCGATATTCACGATCTTGCCCTGCTTGCGCTTGCGCATTTCCTCGATGACGGCCCTGGTCATAAGGTAGGTTCCGTACATATTCACCTTGAAGACACGGTCGAAATCCTCGTAGGCCATTTCAGCCAGCCTCATCCTGCTGCTGATGCCCGCGTTGTTCACGAGAATATCCACGGGGCCGAGCATGCTTTGCACGCTTTCCACGGCAGCCCGTACGCTGTTTTCATCCGTGACGTCGGTTTTCACGAAGCGGGCGTCCGGTCCGAGGGCACTCAGAGTCTTTTCCGCACGCACCGCGTCTATATCCGCGATGGCCACCTTGACGCCTTCCGCCGCCAGTTGCGTGGCAATGCCTTCGCCGATTCCGCGGGCTCCGCCTGTGACGATGGCCACTTTGCCTGCCAGGTTCAATTCCATATGGTCCCTCCAGACAGATGGCGGACACGGCGCTTTGCCGCACCGTGCCCGCATACTGTTGCTAACAATAGATGGTGATGCCGGTCTGATACTTTTTGTCGTCGACTATGACCTTGATGTCATAGGCGCCGGACAGACCGTTCTTGCTGATGTTCATCTTCTGCATCCGGTCGTCTGCTTCCAGATAGGCACCCGAGCACATGGCCAGGTGGCTGACGGCCGCGGTATTCAGAAAGTATCCGCGGGATTCCTTTTCTCCTTCCAGAACGACCATGGCCAGCGAACCACGCTCGAACAGACCGTGGAACACAAAGCGGTCTTCATCTTCCTCGATGCTGATCATCCGTTCGGAGCCGGGCAGTGCCTGCACTTCTTCCACATCCGGGATGGTGTCGAAGGTGGGGGTTACATCGAGCTGGCCAAGCAGCTTGCCGGGACCGAAAGCAATATTTTCGCCGTCATGGTAAGCCGACAGTTTTTCCGCACGGTAGAAGTTGCCTTCCACTTCCAGCTCGTACAGCACCACGCCGTCCTTTTCCTCGATGGTCTTGGCGCGCAGTTCCACGGTGGGGTCGTCCTTGTCGAAAAAGGCGCCCAAACCGTCGGTGGCGTAACCGTTCTGAGTGGAAATGCCGCCGGAATGGACCATGTAGTGGCCTTCGTCATAGTATTCCACGTTGCAGATGTAGGGCGAAAAGAATTCCTGACCGCGTTCCTTGCCGTACTGCCAGATCTGTTCGATCTCCATCTTCTCGGTGTCGATGCGGTAGCGGACGCCGCGGGAGAAGTTGTCGCGGTTCTTGATGTATTTTTCCTTGGACTTGGCACGGTACTGTCCGTTGTCGAACATCATGATGTCGCCATCGGGGCAGACCACGCAGGCATGCTGTTCGTACTGCCAGTCGAAGTTTTCGACGTCGCCGACGGGCGTGAAAAAGTACTTGTCCACCATTTCCTTGGGCCAGCCTTCGGGATCACCGATGATCCAGTTCAGCTTGCTGGTCTCGTAGTCGAAATTGACCACGGCGTCCTGGTGACGTCCGGAAATGGTGATGGTGTTGTTTTTCTTGTTGTACCACAGCGCGTTGTTATGGAACCAGTCATGGGCGTCCTGGGAACCCGAACCGGCCACGTCCTGGGGCAGAATCTTGGTGTAATCCCAGGTTCTGAGCACTTCGCCGGTCTCTCTGTCCAGCAGTGCGATCATGTCTTCCACGGTATTTCTGGTGAAATCCTGTGTCAGGGCCAGAATGTTGCCGTCTTCCATCTCGAAGTGATCGTGGTGGTAGTTACCGGGCATCCGGTATTCCTTGTAGATCTTGCCCAGCAGATTGAGCTCGACCAGACCTGTGGAATTGTAAGGCATCCGGCAGAAGCGCTGCGAACCGGTCAGGATATTGCCGTTGGCCAAGCGCTTGATGTCGAACATGGTGTTCACGGTCAGCAGCCAGCGAATGTCTCCGCGGTAGTCGTAGGCTGTGGGCAGATTCTTTCCGGCAGGAGTCAGGAACATGAAATTGGTGCCGAAATAGTCCAGGGAGGTCCGGACGTTCTGACAACGGCACACATCTTCAGGCAGGCTTCCAGCCTTAATGCTGAAGGTTTTGCTTGCGCCTGTGGACAGGGTCACGGTGACCCTGGTCTCCCAGTTTTCATACAGACCGAATACGGGAAGAGCGTGAGACGTGGCCTTGCCGAAGCTATGGGTCAAATCCTCGCGGGAGTTGCGCTTGCCGTGCACGGTCAAAGTCGCTTCAGCCTCCGCGTCTGTTTTAAAAAGAATCAACGCGCACAGAGGGTTGATCAGATACGGATTGACGATGACGTGAGCGTCTTCCAACCCGGGCTTGGCTTCTTCGAATGCCTTCAAAAAAGCGGCTTCGGCGTTGTTCTGCTGCGTTATCAGATTGTCTTCGCATGTATACTCGACTCTTTTACTCATGACGCCCTCCTATTAAGCGCTAACAGATTCGATTTCTTTGATGATGGCCGGTTTCTGCTTCAGACCTTCCAGACGGCTGACTTCCTTGCCTTCCTTCATGAACAGCATGGTGGGAAAGCCTTTCACGCCGCAGCGTTCCTTCAGTTCCTGGTTTTCATCAAAATCAACAGTGTATATGGGGAATTCCGGTTTGAGCTTGTTGATCTCCTTGAGAACAAAAGCCAGCATTTTGCACGGCCCGCAGGTTTTGGAATAAAATTCCACCAGCATGGCGCCGGATTTGTCCAATGCGTCGAATTCCTGGGTATTTACTTCAGTGATCATAATCGTCTCCTATCAGCCCCGAAGAGCTTCTACGTATTTGGCGGCCGAGTTTGCCGCGATGGCGCCGTCGGAGCAGGCCGTGACGACCTGACGCAGCTTTTTAACTGTGATGTCTCCCGCGCCGAAAATTCCAGGGATGCTCGTTTTCATCTCATCGTCCACAACAATGCAGCCGAATTTGTCCAGAATTCCGAGATCCTTGATAAAATCAGATGTCGGTTTCAGTCCGATGTATTCGAATACACCATCGCAGCTTACTTCGCGTTCCGTGGCGTCTTCCCTGGTGGATTTGAAACGCACGCCGGTGAGCTTGCCGTCTCCGGTGAACTCCAGAACATCCTGGTACGGATATACGGTGACGTTTTCCATGGCCCTGAGCTGGTCGCAGGCCTTGGGATCCGCAGTGAGATCAAAAAGCGTCACAATGGTGAGCTTATTGGTGATGCCGGCCAGATAAATGGACTCTTCAACAGCCGAATTACCGCCGCCGATGACGACCACATCCTTGCCGCGGAACTGTGCGCCGTCACAGATGGCGCACCAGCTGATACCGCCGCCGGCAAAGGCATCCTCACCGGGAATACCCAGTCTGCGGGGTTTGGTGCCTGTGGCCAGAATAACGGCTCTTGCCTGATAGACGGCATCGTCCTCTTCGCAGGTGATCAGCTTGAATTCGCCCTTGTCTTCCACGGACAGGACGGTTTTATAGTCGTACTCCACGCCGAGCTGCTGCGTATGCTCGAACATCTTCATGCTGAGTTCGGCGCCGTTGATGGCACCGCAACCGGTATAATTCTCAATTTCATTGGTATTGATCATCTGCCCGCCCGGAGCGAGCTTGTCCAAAAGAAGCACTTTCATATTTGCGCGGATTGCGTAAATGGATGCAGTCAACCCGGCAGGGCCCGATCCGACAATCACGACATCATATGTGGGAAGAGAAGACATACATTCCTCCTACTTAAAACAAAATGTTGGACAATGGCATACCGATGACAATGACCACCAGAACCACAAGGAGCGAGGCGATCACCGCATGAATGGCCACGTCTTTTTTGGCTACCCACTGGGTGTTGTCATAGAGAATGGCGGCAAAAGGCGAAGCCGCGGGCGTTGCCGCCGCAACAAGCACTATGTAGTAAAAACAGGCCAGAATAGGGTTGGCATTGAAATGAAAGGCATTGCAAATGGCCATCAGTACGGGTGTCAGTACCAGGCCAGCCACAACGGAATTGAAAAAGTTGGTCACCACGATGCCGATAATGACTACCGCAATGGTCAGTGTCGTTACCCCGAGTCCCGAAAGATAATCGCGCAGCAGATATTCCATGAACACCGTTACGTTGGTGCCTTTGCCAGTCATGGCACCACCGAGCAGAAAGGCCGTGGCGATCAGAAAAAAGGTACGCCAGGGACAGGCTCCGCTGGTCATCTGAAGATCTGCGACCGGACGTTTGCGAATATGGATAAAACAGGCCAGAAAGACGACCACCAATGAACCGCCAAGGGCGTTATGTGCCAGAAAAGCTCCCACGGCATTGCCCCGGCCGATGATACCCGGAAGCAGCAGCCAGAGTGCATAGAAAAAGAACAGTCCGATGGTGATTTTCTGCTGCACCGACATGGGCGGAAGTTCGTCTGTTTGCATCTCGTTCATATCTATGTGCTTGAGCGGAGACACGTCGACCCGGAAGATGTAGCGCATGGTCAGGAGCAAAAGGCCGATGCAGCAAAACGATATGACCAGTCCGAACACCAGATACATGGCGATGTTCATGGTCGCCACATGGAGATCCGGCGAGGTTTTCGCCAGGTTGTCCATATTGCTCAGCAGATAAAACGCCCCGCCCTTCATGGGATCTGTGGCGAAGCTGAGCAAGGCCATCAGCATGGTGTAAACAATCATGATGCTGACGTACTTGTCCCCTTTCTTGAAGCCCACATGATCGAAAATAATGTACAGTACGGGCCAGATGAGAAAGCAGGATGTCGTCTGTTCGAGGAATGCCACGAAATACGTTGCGATCAGAATCGTGGCTGTAAACCGCCAGGGTCTGCCCTGGATGATTTTGCGGGTCATGAACCAGCGTGCAAGATACACGGCCATGTTGCTTTTGATGATCACCGCTGCAAACAACAGCAGAAAAAAGATCATTACCGTCATTGGATTGCCCATAAATTTGGACAATACCTGCGGCATGGGCATATCTGTGGTGAAGCCCAGCAGCAATACGCCCAGAAAACTCGGCCAGAGCGTATCAACCGCGGTCCAGAGATAGATGACGCCGAGAAACAGCGTGATTATCTCCATGCCGATGGGTGTGATCGAAAGCAATACCCCACCGTCCACCTGGGGCATTCCCATGTTGATAAGACGCTCAGAAGCCGGTACCACCATGGACGGAGGGGGCAGGTATCTTCCAAAAAGCATGATTCCAATGCCGATCACAACATGCATCAGCCATACTTTGTCAATGTGATAAGTTTCCTTAGTTTCCATGAAGCAACCTGAGTTTGTTTTATAAGATGAAGGCGCCATTGGATTTGCTAGCGGGTTTTGTTTTCTCAGATTATCCGGTATAAAAAAGTAGTATGGACTACTTTTGTGAAAAATTTCTTTTGCCAGGAGCATTTTCCAATTGTCCCAATCGCATCAGACAAAAGCCTATGAGCGGCTTTTTATGCAAATAGGTACAAAAACAGTATATTCGAAGGGATCCCGGCTGGACCCGAGCAGGATTTACTACTTGCTGGAGGGAGTGGCCGCCCTGACGTCACTGACTTCCGACGGCACGGAAAATTCTTTTTTGTTCTTCAGACCCGGTATGCTGCTGAACTTCCTTCCGCCTGTGGTTGCTTCCACAGGTCTGGCCACGGACATCACCAGAAAACGCTTTGCTCATATCAAGCACAGCATCTACACCAAGACCCGCTGCTCCTTCATCAGCATGGACAACGACGCGTTTCTGGACTTTCTGGATCAGGATCCCGCGCAGTATCCGATACTGGTGCAGGCCCTGTGCGAAAACCTGATCAATGTGCTGGCCCTGTCCACGGACATTGCCTCAAAATCCGCCAGCGTCCGGGTCTGCCAGGTCATTCTGGATTTCATGACCGATGAAACGCCCCCAGTCATGCCGCGCTTTCTGACATACAGCGAACTGGCCTTTTACCTGTCCCTGCACGAGGCCACCATCAAGAAAATCTTCAAGGCCCTTGTCCTGGAACGGATACTCACAAAAAGGGGACAAACATCGGTAATCTTGGATGAAGAGAAACTGCGGGCGATTGTTGCGGGGGAATTCGAACTTTTCTACTGAGGCAGGGAGCCAGACGCCCGACGAATACGCCAGGCCTGCGGGCAGCTTAACCGTTTCCTGCAAACCGGATTCGCAATACACAGAATACAGCCACGCCGCAAGAAGCCGCTAAGCCCCCGCTCTCCTGCGAAATTATTTCAACGTACGTGAAGTAAGAAAGGGCTTGATGTCGATGACCGGCGTTCCGTTTACGGCTTCGAGCGGAAAAACAGTCAGCTGCAATCCCTCGACATCCTTGACCGTAACCCGGTGCAGTCCGATGGGGTTGGGCCTGTCCGGCGAGCGGGTGGAAAAAACGCCCCGTTTGGGTTGCGACCTGTCTCCGCGCGGATGCACCTGCAAATACTCGCGCTCCCCCTGGTGCAGCCAGGTGAACAGCCACAATTCCATGCCCAGTTCCAGCCCGTCCATGGCAATTTCATAGGCCGGGTCGATTTCGATGACGGCTTCCACACCGCCTTCATGCTCCATTTTGGGACCGGTCCACCGATCGCTCAGTTCAGAGCGTACGCGTCCGATTACCACCAGTTCCATCGTATTCGCATCCATATCCAACTCCCGAGTTTATGCGCAGCCGCAATTGGAATAAAACGCGGCAGCCCAGGCTACGGCCTCGCGATAGCATTCTTCGACTGTTTTCGCTCCCAATCCCAATGCGGCAATCTGATCATCCAATATGTCCCAATTGCAGGTCTCCATGTTTTCGGCCAGAGCAAGAACAGGCGTATAACCGTTTATCTCACCGCACAAGGCTTGCTTGAGCTCGTCTTCCAAAAGCAGATGCTTGAGAATATCCTTCATGGGCATATCCAGCATGGGCTCCAGCAACGAAAACAGCCCGAGCAGAAAAAAGGAATCGCTGTTGGTTTGGCATCCCAGCTCCTGGGAGATAAGTTCGAAAAACTTGGCCCGCTGGGCTGCTATGATACACAATTCCCGGGTTTTCTCCTGAGCGGGAAGGTCTGTCAGAATAACCAGGCGCAGCCAGTTGCGAATCTGCTTCCAGCCCGCGAGAATCACGGCCTTGCGGATGGAGGCGATTTTCTGGACAAAGCCGAAAGCGGGAGAATTCAGCATGGCCAGCAATCTGTGGCTGATGGACACGTCCACTTCTATGGCTTCGGCGATCTTGTCGAAATCCGGCAGATCGTCCTTGAGGAGTTCAAACAGACGCAAGCGGGTGCTGTCCGCGGGGGACAACTTCCTGGCGCCCAGTGTCCTGGGCCGTTTGAAAAAATAACCTGTAAAATAGGATATGCCGAGCCCGCGCACCAATTCGTAGGTGTCATGATCCTCGATACGCTTGGCTATCAAAGGAACGTTGAAGCGCTTGGCCGAAGTGATAAGCTCTTCGAGCTCTTCGTGGGATTTGCCCAGAACATCCAGAACAAAATAATCCGCTTGCAGATGCAGGCTCTCAAAGGCGGGGTTGCCTTCAAAATTGCTCAGGGCAACCTGAAAACCGCTGGCTTTCAAATCCGCAAGGGCTTCCAGATAGTAGCGAGTGACATCGCTTGAGGCGGAAACAAGCACAATGGTATTGGCCGGAGCAAGGCAATAGGGTGCGTTGACCAGTATCGCCTCCTCGGTAAAACTGATCAGGAGCTTTTCCGTGTGGAAAGATTCCTCGTTGCACAAGGTCACTGAAGTCATCACGCGCAGCGTGGCTTCAAGCTCATCGGGCATGACGGCGGTATCCGCCTCCTGGCTGTCCCGGTAGAGCAACCGGTACCCCCATACCCGCATCTTTTCGTCAAAAACGGGCTGCCTGGCCATATACACCGTCTCATACGTGGAAGACTCTCGTGTGTTCATTGCCTGACCTGTCTCGTTTGAGTGATTGTTTTTTATTTTCGTCTCATTTTTTCAAATTTAATACAACCCGGCCCATACCAAATTTTTTTTAAATTCTGGGACATTATACGTATTATAGTCTCTGTTATAGCCTTATCGAATTTTGTGCGTCCATGTGATATTACTGTACAATATCAGCAACCACATTACCTGTAATGCTTCATGGATCTCATGAAACACAACAACACATTCCAATCCCCTTCCTCTTCACGGAAACATTTTGAGTTGTTACGCTGGCAGTTCGTGTTTCTGTCCGGAGTGCTGGGGCTGTATCTGCCACTGGCGCCGCTGACCGTAACACTGGCCGTATTTCTGTTGCTTCTCTTTGCCCTGCCGCAGTTGCGTACGTCATGGGGGGTGCCCCTGGCTATTGTCTGCTGCATTTCTGGCGCGCTGCTCGGTACGAGCCTGCAGACAACCGGGCCGGATTTTTCCCGGTCCATGCCGGCGTGGATGCAGACTGGAGAAAAGGTGGACGTACACGGCAAGATACTGGAAGTAACCAGCAAACCGGACCAACGTCTGCGGCTTATCCTCACCGATGTTACCTGTACGCCAGACCACGGCACAAACTGGAAACTGCCTGCCAGGCTGGTGCTTACCTGGATCCAGCCACCCGTCCGACCGGTAGCGGGGCAACAACTGCGTACGAAACTGAGAATCAGGCCAATACGCAACTTCGGCAACAGTGATGGGCTGGATGTTGAAAACTACTGGATGCAGCAGGGGGTAGGCTATCGTGCCTACCTCTACCGCCAGAAAGAAAAGTCGGAACTTCTGCCAGACCGTACGGCGTACTGGCATCTGCTGAGGAACAGACTCATGGATCTGGCCATAAGGACCATGGGTGGTGAACAAAATATGACGCAGGGAAATGCCGTACTCTTCGCCATGATGTTCGGAGAACGTCATTACATCTCCCCTGCCACCGCCCTGTTGCTGCGCAACGGCTCTCTGGCCCATTCGCTGGCGCTTTCCGGGCTGCATGTGGGATTCGCCGTCTCTTTCGGGGCCTTGTGCGCCTATCTGATCACCTGGATTTTTCCAGGCTTGATGCTGCGAATTCCGCGCACGAAGCTGGCCATGAGCTGCGGTCTGGTTCTCGCCATCCCGTACGTCTGGCTCGGCAACGCAACGCCCAGTCTGCTGCGGGCCTTTTTCATGTTCCTGGTCTGGACGGTTTTGCTTTGGCGAGGCAGCCCGCGCGTTCTTCTGGACGGACTGTTCATCGCACTTCTGATTCTGCTGCTTATGGAACCGCGTATGGCTTTTGATCTGCGGTTGCAGCTTTCCGCCGGGGCAGTAGCCGGAATCGCCTGTTTTATCGAGATCTGGGCAATGCTGAAATCCAGATTCGCCCCAGGCCTCGATGCTCCGGACAAGCCTGCAGCACAAGCGCCCTTGCAAAGCCTTGCGTACAAGCAGCCTCGCCCCCCTCTGCACAAACTCCTGCGCTTGACATTCCGGCGCATTGCGGAACTGCTCGGAATCAGCCTGGCCGCACAGCTGGCCACACTCCCCCTCGTCATCGCCTATTTCGGCGTAGTACCAATCAATCCGTTGCCCAATCTCATCTGGCTGCCGCTGCTGTTCGTGACATTGCCCTGCGGTTTCTGCGCATTGCTCGTATCAGCGGCAGGCGCGCAACAATCGGGCTTCCTGCTCATGCAGCTGGTGTCCGCGCTTCTGGACAACGGGCTCATGCTCCTGGAACAACTGCAGAACTGGCACCTACAGCCCCTGCTGCTCTGCCTGCGGCCCTTGCCACTGGCCTGGGCCGGTTATTGGGGGTTGCTTATCTGCGCCGTAATGGCCGCCAGGAGACTGCTTGCAGAACAAACAGCTTCCCTATCCGAGGTCGCGCGGCTGCGGGTGCTTTGCCTGTGCAGTACGGCCCTGATTTTTGCACCAGCCATTGGAGGCCTCCTGTTGCCCCAGAAAGGTCTGAACCTGACCCTGCTGGATGTGGGGCAGGGACAATCGATTCTGCTCGAAACGCCTGCAGGAAAACGTCTGCTCATTGACGGAGGCGGGATGAAATCCCGTACGTTTGATGTGGGCGAGGCGGTCATTGCCCCGTTGTTGACGCATAATCACGCGCCCGCTGTGGATTATGTCGTCTACACGCATCCGGACAACGACCACCTCAGGGGGCTTTTGTTCGTGCTATCCAGATTCAAGGTTTCACGGTTTGCCACCAATGGTTGTCTTCCCCATGACTGGAATACCATTCCCCTGGCTCGTACGCTGCAGCAGCAAAATCTGCGGCCGGAAATCTGGCTTTCGGGACAACGTGTGGAAATCGAACCGGGATTACTCATCGAAGTGATCCACCCGCATCTTTTTACAGGCTGCGCCGATTCCAACAACGCCTCGCTCTGTCTGCGGATAGTCTGGGAGCAACAGGGGCTGGCCCTGATAACCGGGGATCTGGAAAAGAACAGCCTGCTCGCGTTGACGCAAGGTTCTCATACGCTTGCCAGCCAGATACTGATTCTCCCGCACCACGGGGCGCAAAGCGCCCTATGCAGACCTTTTTACAGACAGGTCGCACCGCTGGCAGCTCTGTGCAGTTGCGGATTTCTCAACCAGTTTCACTTTCCCCATCCGGAAGTGCAACAAGCCCTGGCGGAAATTGAAATTCCTCTGTTTTGCACAGCGGCTCAGGGAGCCCTGAGCGCCACCTGGAGCAGCCCGACAGCCGTACCTGTCATTGAATCCGTACGCAATGGAACACTCGCGTACGCTGCGGGATATGGGCAATGACCATGCTCCTGGCTGTTCAGTTCGTATTTCCCTGGTATCGGGTCCAGGAATTGCGGCCGCCCTGCTTTGACTGATACATGGCCACATCGGCATTTTTCAGCAAGGTCAGTGGTGAATCCGCCTCTGAGGGAAAAAAGGACAATCCCACGGAACTGCCGATCTGGACGGTTTTTTCGGTCAATGCAAAAGGCTCGCGCATTCTCCGTACAATACGGTCCGCAACGTCCTCCGCGTTACGTACCGCTTCCACATCATCCAGGAGCACTGTAAATTCGTCTCCCCCCTGTCTTGCGGCGACGCCCTGGTCTCCAACTATGGTTCGCAACCGGAGAGAAACCAGGACCAGCAATTCGTCCCCTGCAGCATGGCCCAGCGTATCGTTCACTTCTTTGAACTTATCCAGGTCTATGAACAGCAAAGCCAGCAGTCCCTGGCTTTCCAGAGCCTGGTCACATTTTTTTTCCAGAATGTCATGAAACATGGATCGATTGGGCAAACCGGTGAGCGGATCGTGACGGGCCTTATCCAGAGCCAGATTGGAAGCGAGCAGGTCCTTTACCATGAGTTCAAGCCGGTATTGCCTGGCCTCGTTTTGCACCACAATGGTTCCAATGGCTTCGGCCAGTTTTGCAATACGCTGAGGAGTCCGGCCGGGAGCGGTCATCTCCAATAATTTACCTACACTCTGCCCATTGCCTCCGGCGATCTCGGAAACCAGGGAAGTGATTTGTTCTACATACTGCAATTCCGGATCATATTTCATTGTCCCTTCCTTGCCATCTGACACCAGGAATATTCAAATTTGAGATTTTCCAGCCCTGTATCCGACACGGCGCTCATTGTCTCAGCGTACAGGACTTATATCCTCATAAAATTATACGTAATACAATGGAGTTGCCAAATAATTCGTTCAATAGTTTCTTCTTTTTCAGATTCAGTCAGAATTAGCTCGACATTATTCAGTAAAATAGCATAAATAATTATATGTTCTAAGTCCTTTCATACCAGAGTTATCACCTTTAATGCAGGAGTCGATGTAAATGAAACGTTTGATGGCTATTTTTTTTACCATGGCTCTAGTCCTGGCGTTTTCTGTACCCGCTGCCATTGCCGACAACAAGGATTCCGCCAAATGCCAGAAGGAATGTGAGACACAGGCTGAAACCTGTAAACAAACGTGCGATGGCGATACGGCCTGTGAAAAGGATT
The DNA here is from genome assembly GCA_963667575.2 of Desulfovibrionaceae bacterium. Classification (GTDB taxonomy): domain Bacteria; phylum Desulfobacterota; class Desulfovibrionia; order Desulfovibrionales; family Desulfovibrionaceae. Next base: position 16,025 of record CAXXHY010000033.1, read on the forward strand.
GTACAGAACAAGAAGCCGATTGCAAACTGGGCTGCAACTAATTTCCATTTCAGAATACTTCGTACGGGGCGGTTAACCGCCCCTTTTTCATCTTTTACAGACGAATTTGTTTGCCCTCTTCAGCGTATTCTCCATTTCTCATGCCTGCGACTTTTCCCAGCACCGCCGCGACACCTCGATGCGGTCACCTTGCCTGTTTTTTTCACTTGCTGAGAATCAGCGCATGCAGCACCAGCATACAAAATTTCAATATTTTTTTATTTATAACTGTCTGTTGCTGTTGTTTCCTGCCTCCAAATTACATGAGGCATGCCCCCCTGAATACCTGCTGAATTCATTATCCCGAATTTGACTCATCATGCAGCATTTTATCTGCCCAATGCATTGGGCAGAAATGAATGATTTTCACAGCAATTTCTTAGTTTTCAATTTACTACTAAAACAAATTCATAAATCAGTCTGTAAATCTTATGTAAATAACATCATAAGTAATCGACAGAATCTGAATTAAATGTGTAAAAGAATTTCCGTAGCTCGTTGCTGCATTTATTTCCTACTTTCATGTAAAGGAGAAAATAACATGTGCCGTACCATACTTATTCTCATGTCTCTTATGATTCTTTTTACTTTATGGACTCCTTCCGCAACCGCCTCCTCCAATGCTGATAAATGTCAGACCTATTGCGAAGCCCAGTTCAATATCTGTAAAAAGAGTTGCAGGGGAGATGAAGCCTGCGAGAAAGAATGCACCACCCAAGAGGATCAATGCAAAGCCGGCTGTGATTAGTCTCCATCTCTTGGCGGTGTAATTCCATAGGGGATGGAGTTATCCCCCCCCCACTCCATCCCCATTGCTTTGCTGCCCCATTGAAAAAGGCCTCTGTCTAGCGACAGAGGCCTTTTGAATTTTATTGGAGACGAAATCGAACTAAGAATCGATGAGCAATGGATTGTCTTCGAGTTCTTCCAGGAACTTGTCCGGGCGTTCCGGCTGTTCCGGCACTTCGATCTCGCTGTCCACGTACTGACGGAAACCCGTTCCAGCCGGTATCAAGCGACCGACAATAACGTTTTCCTTCAGACCGCGGAGATGGTCTTCCTTGCCCAGGAGAGCCGCTTCGGTAAGAACCTTGGTGGTTTCCTGGAACGAGGCTGCGGAAATGAACGAATCCGTGGTCAGGGACGCCTGCGTGATACCGAGAACCAGCGGCTCAGCCACTGCGGGCTTGAGGCCCTTTTCGACACAACGCTTGTTCTCGTCCATGAAGCGCGGTTTGTCCACCTGCTCGCCGATGAGGAAGGTGGTATCTCCGGCATCGAGAATGTTCACCTTGCGCAGCATCTGGCGCACGATGATCTCAATGTGCTTATCGTTGATATTAACACCCTGGAATCTGTACACGTCCTGAATTTCTTCCACCAGATAGTTGGCGAGGTGTTTTTCACCCTTGATCTTCAGGATATCGTGCAGTTCCGGATAGCCTTCCGTGAGCATTTCACCGGCAGCGACAAAATCGCCATCGTGCACAGTGATGTGTCTGCCCTTGGGAATCAGGTATTCTTTCAAATCACCGGTTTCAGGGGTAACCACGATTTTGCGCTTGCCCTTGGTTTCGGGACCGAAGGAAACAACGCCGTCGATTTCGGAGACAACAGCCATGTCCTTGGGTTTCCGGACTTCAAAGAGCTCGGCGACTCGCGGAAGACCACCAACGATGTCTTTTGTTTTGGAAGACTCACGCGGCTTACGGGCGATGATGTCACCGGCCATGACTTCTTCTCCGTCACGTACCATGAGAATGGCGCCCACTGGCAGCTGGTACAATGCGGACATGCTCGAGCCCGGACGGGCTTTGGCGTTGCCCTTCTCATCACAAATGGTGATGGAAGGTTTGAAGTTCGTGGTGCGGTACTCGATGATCGTCTGCGTCGCACGCATGGTGGTTTCGTCGGTCTTTTCCTGATAGGTCTTGCCTTCAACAATATCCGCGAACTTCACCATACCTTCAATATCGGTGATGAACGGTTCGTTGAAGGGGTCCCAACTGGCGAGCATTTCGCCCTTTTTGACTTCCTGCTCGTCTTTGACAAAGAGCTTGGCGCCCGAAGGAAGCAGATATTTTTCACGCTCGCGGCCCTGCTCGTCCACAATGCCTATCTGACCGCTCTTGCCCATGACCATGTGCAGGCCTTCGCGGTTTTTAACGCTCTTTACACGGCTCATGACAACACGGCCGTGATGCTGCGCAGATACGGACGAGTGCTCGACTTCACGGGAAGCCGTACCACCGATGTGGAACGTACGCATGGTCAGCTGTGTTCCGGGTTCACCGATGGACTGGGCAGCGATGATGCCCACTGTCTCGCCGATGTTCACCAGATGCCCGCGGGCCAGGTCGCGGCCGTAGCATTTGGCGCATACGCCGTAGCGGCTCTGACAGGTCAGGGCGGAACGAATGGTACAGGTGCTGACGCCTGAGTCGTCCAGAACCTTTGCGTATTCTTCGTCAATCAGCGAATTGGCCGGGATCAGTTCCTCGCCGGTATCGGGATCGTAGACAGGGAACAGGATGGTCCGTCCCATGGCGCGTTCGGACAACCGGGCCTTGATCTCGCCGCCCTTGATCAGGTGGGAGATTTCAAGTCCGTCCACGGTGCCGCAGTCGATGTCGGTGACGATAACGTCCTGAACGACATCAACCAGACGACGGGTCAGGTAACCGGAGTTGGCCGTCTTCAGTGCCGTATCAGCCAGACCTTTTCGTGCGCCGTGCGTACTGGTGAAGTACTGCAGCACGCTCAAGCCTTCGCGGAAGCTCGAGGTGATAGGCGTTTCAATGATGTCACCGGAAGGTTTGGCCATCAGGCCGCGCATACCGGCGAGCTGACGCATCTGGTCCTGGTTGCCTCGAGAACCGGAGTTGGACATCATGAAGATGGAGTTGAAGCTGACGTTGGTTTCCTGTTTCCCGGTCTTGGGATCGGTGACAACATCCGTGGAGATTTCCCTCATCATGTCCTGGGAAACCTGGTTGGTGACCTTGGTCCAGACGTCGACGACCTTGTTGTACTTCTCAGTACGGGTAATGATACCTTCGCGGTACTGGCGTTCGATATCATCCACTTCGTCCTGGGCTTCCTGCAGCAATCCGGCCTTGGTGCTCGGAATCTTCAGGTCTTTGACCGCGATGGTCACACCGGCCTGGGTTGCGAACTCGTAGCCCAGATCCTTGATGCGGTCGCACAATATAACTGTAGCCTTGGTGCCGGCGCGGCGGTAAGCCTCGCTGACCAGGCGCTGAATATTCTTTTTGGTCATGATCCGGTTGACCGAATCAAAGGGACTTCCTTGGGCAGCAGTTCGTTCAGAATGACGCGTCCCGGAGTGGTTTCTTCTACCACGCCGTTGATGCGGCATTTGATGCGGGCCTGGATGTCCACGACCTTGGCGTCGTAAGCTGCGATGACTTCCCAGGGAGCCGTGAATGTCATGCCTTCGCCATCACGGAAAGAGCGGTCCGTGGTCATGTAGTACAGACCAAGAACGATGTCCTGTGAAGGAACGATGACAGGCGAACCGTTGGCCGGAGAAAGAATGTTGTTGGAGCTCATCAGGAGCACACGGCATTCGATCTGCGCTTCCACGGAAAGCGGAACGTGAACAGCCATCTGGTCGCCGTCAAAGTCGGCGTTGTAGGCCGCGCAGACCAGCGGATGCAGCTGAATGGCCTTGCCTTCAACCAGAGTCGGTTCGAAGGCCTGGATGCCGAGACGGTGCAGTGTAGGCGCACGGTTCAGCAAGATGGGATATTCGCGGACGACTTCTTCCAGGATATCCCAGACCACCAGCTCTTCGCGCTCGACCATCTTTTTGGCGCTTTTGATAGTGGAAGCCAGCTCTCTAGCTTCCAACTTGGAATAAATAAACGGCTTGAACAGCTCCAGAGCCATCTTTTTGGGCAGGCCGCATTGGTGCAGCTTGAGCTTGGGACCACAGACGATAACGGAACGTCCGGAGTAGTCCACGCGTTTGCCCAACAGGTTCTGGCGGAAACGACCCTGCTTACCCTTGATCATGTCGGACAAGGATTTGAGCGGGCGTCCGCTGGTGCCTGTGATGGCGCGGCCGCGACGGCCGTTATCGAAAAGCGCATCAACGGCTTCCTGCAGCATCCGTTTTTCGTTGCGGATGATGATGTCGGGAGCGCCGAGTTCGATGAGCCTTTTCAGACGATTATTGCGGTTGATGACGCGGCGGTAGAGGTCATTGAGATCCGACGTGGCAAAGCGTCCGCCGTCCAGAGGTACCAGGGGGCGCAGTTCGGGCGGAATGACGGGAATGACTTCCATGATCATCCACTCGGGCTTGTTGCCGGATTCCAGGAAAGCCTCGATGATCTTCAACCGTTTGGTAATTTTTTTCTTTTTGGTCTGCGAACGAGTGGAAGAAGCTTCCTCGCGCAGAGTCACGCGCAATTCTTCCAGATTGAGTTCTTCCAGCAAAGAGCGCACGGCTTCCGCGCCCATACTGACCTGAACCACATCCTCGCCGTAATGGTCCAGCACCTGAATGTACTGTTCTTCGGAAATGACCTGCAGCTTGTTCAAGGTGGTCGGACCTGGGTCCATGACCACATAGGAGTCAAAATACAGAACCTTTTCCAGATCGGCCATGGTCATGTCCAGCAAGGTGCCGATCTTGGAAGGCAGAGTTTTCAAAAACCAGATATGCGCAACAGGAGCAGCCAGTTCGATGTGACCCATGCGTTCGCGCCGTACTTTGGAGGCGATAACCTCGACGCCGCATTTTTCACAAACGATGCCCCTGTGTTTCATGCGTTTGTACTTACCGCAATTGCACTCGTAGTCCTTGACCGGGCCGAAGATCTTTGCACAGAAAAGTCCGTCCCGTTCGGGCTTGAAGGTCCGATAATTGATGGTCTCAGGTTTTTTGACCTCACCATAGGACCATTCCCGGATTTTTTCGGGCGAGGCTATGGAGATTTGTATGGCCTTCAGGGACCGACTGGTCACGCCAGTCGCAGATCCGCCACGAAAGGAGAAAAGATCATCTAATGTCATAGACTATTCCCCATAAATCTATAAGTTTTGGCCGAAAATCGAAATTTTCGGCCTTGGTTCGTCTAACGGCCGCGAGACTACGCCGCGGGCTAGGCCCGCTGTTTCGTCTTTTTGCGTTCTTCTTCATGAAGCTGCACATCAAGTCCCAGGGACATCAGTTCTTTCACAAGAACGTTGAAGGACTCGGGCAGGCCGGCTTCAAGGAAGTTGTCGGATTTGACGATTTTCTCGTACATTTTCACGCGTCCCGTGACATCGTCCGATTTAACCGTCAGGAATTCCTGCAGCAGGTTGGCTGCACCATAGGCTTCCAAAGCCCATACTTCCATCTCTCCCAGCCGCTGACCACCGAACTGCGCCTTACCGCCCAAAGGCTGCTGGGTAACCAGCGAGTAAGGACCGGTGGACCTGGCGTGAATCTTTTCATCAACCAGGTGGTGCAACTTCAGCATATACATGACACCCACAGTTACGCGGTTGCGGAAGCGATCTCCTGTCCGGCCGTCGTACAGAATGGTCTTGCCGTCATCGGCGAGACCCGCACGTTCGAGCAGGTTCCAGATTTCTTCTTCGTGCGCACCGTCGAATACGGGCGTTTTTGTGACAATACCTTTTTTGACAGCCTTGACGGAAGCCACCAGCTCGTCATCATCCATGGTGCGGATAGCTTCCTGGGTGGTCTTGTCCGTAAAGATTTCCAGACATTCCTGCCGCAGCGCATCCATGGCCACTCCGCTTTCCAGCAGAGCGTTCAGCTGAATGCCGAGTCCGCGAGCAGCAGCGCCGAGGTGGGTTTCCATGATCTGACCGATGTTCATACGAGAAGGAACACCAAGCGGATTCAGAACGATATCCACAGGCGTGCCGTCCGCGAAGAACGGAAGATCCTCTTCCGGCAGAATGTTGGAGACAACACCCTTGTTACCATGGCGTCCGGCCATCTTATCGCCCACGGAAAGTTTCCGTTTCACGGCGATGTAGACCTTGACCATCTTGGTTACTCCAGGAGGCAGATCATCGCCTTCGGTAACCTTGTCGCGTTTGACGCGGTATATTTCATTGATGAACTTCACATGGTTGTCGTAATCGTCCAGCAGTTCGCCGACTTCTTCGTTGGTCTCCCTGCTCTTGAACAACCCGTTGAGCTTCTTCAGAGGAAGTTCTTCAAAGATCTCTTCGGTAAGCACATGGCCGGATTCGGCCAGCACTTCGCCCTTTTTGCGTCCCATCAGGTTGGCAGCAAGCTGCTTGCCGTTGACCACGGGCCACATTTTTTCTTTGGCAAACTCGGTCAGCGCATCGCGATGCAGGGCTTCCTTGCGGTCGAGCACGGAAAGATCGTAATCTTCGATGGCCTTCGTACGCTCGTCCTTGTCGCCCTTGGGGCGGTTGAAAACCTTGACGTCGATGATGGTGCCTTCGATTCCCGGCGGTACCTTGAGAGAGGTATTTTTCACGTCGCGGGCCTTGTCACCGAAGATGGCGCGCAGCAGCTTTTCTTCAGGAGTCAGCTGCGATTCGCCCTTGGGAGTGATTTTTCCAACCAGGATATCTTCGGACTTGATGTTGGCGCCGATACGGATGATGCCGCTTTCATCAAGGTTGCGAAGCATTTCTTCGCTGACGTTGGGAATATCACGGGTGATTTCTTCGGGTCCGAGTTTGGTATCGCGGGCGACCACTTCGAATTCTTCAATGTGCACAGAGGTGAAAATGTCTTCTTTCACCACACGTTCGGAAATCAGAATGGAGTCTTCGAAGTTGTATCCACACCAGGGCATGAATGCGACCAGAAGGTTCTTGCCGAGAGCAAGCTCGCCTTTTTCAATGCCGGGACCATCCGCCAGAACCGTTCCCTTGGTGACCCGCTGTCCGGAAAGAACCGTGGGGCGCTGACCAAAACAGGAGTTCTGGTTGGACTTGTGGTACTTCTGCAGCTCGTAGGCTTTCACATGCCCGGTCTGAGGAGCGGTTTCGTCGTCATAGCTGACCACGATGCTGTTGGCATCGGCATAGCGTACGACGCCGTCGGCTTCTGCAAGCAGGCAGCTTCCGGAGTCCTGAGCCACGCGGGCTTCCATGCCGGTTCCGACAATGGGCATTTCGCAGCGCAGCAGCGGCACGGCCTGACGTTGCATGTTCGAACCCATGAGTGCGCGGTTGGCGTCATCGTGCTCCAGGAAGGGAATCAATGCCGCGGATACGGAAACCATCTGACTGGGCGAAATGTCCATCAGGGTAACTTCTTCGCGGGGCGACATGGTAACATCACCCTTGATACGCGTAGTAACCAGCGGATTGATGAATCTGCCCTCTTCATCCAGAGGAGCGTTGGCCTGCGCAATGACATGATTGCGGTTTTCACGGGAAGCATCCAGCTGGAGGATCTCATCCGTGACCTGGCAATCCTTGACAACGCGGTACGGGGTTTCAATGAAGCCGTAATCGTTGACGCGCGCATGGGTGGTCAAAGACACGATCAGACCGATGTTCGGTCCTTCAGGAGTTTCAATGGGGCAGATACGGCCGTAGTGGCTCGTATGCACGTCGCGGACTTCAAAACCTGCGCGTTCGCGGGTCAGACCGCCGGGTCCCAGTGCGGACAGGCGGCGTTTATGCGTCACTTCCGACAGGGGGTTGGTCTGGTCCATGAACTGAGACAGCTGTGAAGTTCCAAAGAACTCCTTGAGCACAGCCACCACCGGCTTGAAGTTGATCAGGTCGTAAGGCATGAGCGTGGCGACTTCCTGCAGGCTCATGCGTTCTTTGATGGCGCGCTCCATGCGTACGAGACCAATGCGGTACTGGTTTTCCACCAGTTCGCCAACAGGACGTACGCGGCGGTTGCCAAGATGATCGATATCGTCGGCAGGGCCGTGCGAATCCTTCAACTTGAGCAACTGCTTGATTGCTTCGAGTATATCGTTATCGGACAGAGTCCGCATTTCGAGAGGTTCTTCCACTTCAAGGCGAGAATTCAGCTTATACCGGCCCACGGTAGACAGATCATAATAATCGGGATTCCGGAACAGATTCTCGAAAAACGTGGAAGCGATTTCCGCTGTGGGAGGAGAACTCGGGCGCAGACGACGATAGATTTCCACCTGTGCGGTTTCCTGATCCACAGTCTTGTCGAGCATCAGGGTATCGCGCAGAGTGGAGGAAACCTCGAGACCGCGCGTATGCAGTACGCTGATGCTGGTAATTCCGACTTCCTGGAAAGTTTCGATCAAAGCGGGGGTGATTTCCTCACCACATTCGGCAAGAATTTCGCCCGTGTTGGGATCCGGCACATCATCGGAAAGGAAGAGCCCTTCCAAAGTGACGGGATCGACTTCGAAACGTTCCATACCGTGTTCGGACATCAGGCGCCACGACCGTTTGGTAATGGGCTTGCCCTTCTGCACGACCACAGAGCCGTCCGGCGCGATGATATCGTCATAAGCGACATCCTTGCGGAAGAAATCCTTCTTGATATCCCAGAGGACCTTGTCACCATCGAGGGTATAGGTCTCGAGCTCATAGAAGTAATGAAGGATTTCACGCTTATCCATGCCCATGGCCTTGAAAAGAACCGTTGCGGGCATTTTTCTGCGTCTGTCGATACGGACGTACAGTATATCTTTGTGGTCAAAATCGAAATCCAGCCAGGAACCGCGCATGGGAATGATCCGGCAACTGTAGAGCACCTTGCGGCTGGAGTGGGTTTTCCCCGAATCGTGTTCGAAGATAATGCCGGGAGAACGCTGCAACTGATTGACGATTACACGTTCCGTACCGTTTATGATGAAAGTGCCTTTATCGGTCATTAACGGAATTGTTCCGAAGTAGACCTTGTCCTGTTCCTTAATATCGCGTATGGTACGGTTCTCACCGTCCTCATCCACATCCCAGACAACAAGGCGGACCTTGATCCAGATCCTTGCTTCATAGGTCAGGCCCTTGGACATGCACTCGGTAATGTCGTATTCTGGAGCGCCGATCTCGTAGCTAACGTATTCGAGACTTGCGGTTTTATTGAAATCCTCGATGGGAAACACTGAACGGAAAACAGCCTCCAGGCCCATATCAGTGCGCCTGGTATCAAGGTTTTCCTGGAGGAATTGTTTGTAGGACGCCACCTGAAGATCGAGGAGATGCGGGATCTCGGTCATCTGCTCGATTTTGCCGAACTTCTTGACAAGCTGGACCATATTTTCCCCTAAATATAGAAGGTTGATGCAGGGAATGTTGCAAGACCCTGGGCAACGCTCGTGCTTTTTAGCTTTGCGCTAGTATGATCCTGGAAAACATTCTTGGAATGATGGGTAAGCTAGTGTTTTGGACGCACCAATAGGGAGACGCCAAGTCATCCCCTGGATTCTCGTCCTTATATTTATACATATTACATGATATGCACAAAATTTGCAAAAATAAAAACACTAAAAATGCCTTTGACCTGAGCCGTTCGGTTTTAGTTCGATCAAATCAGCCAATGATTTGTTCTAACCTCCATTTTTTACAAACAATTAATATCAATTGTTAAAAATAAAAAATCCGTGGTTTAACCGCCACGTACTCGTCATCGACATCTATTAACATCCTCCGGAGGATTTTGCATCCCCCGGAGGCATTAAAATGCATAAATATGCTAACCGTACTGAAAAGGAAGTTATTTAACTTCGACTTCAGCTCCGGCTTCGGTGAGCTGCTTCTTGGCTTCTTCGGCTTCGTCCTTGGACACGCCTTCTTTGATAGCCTGAGGAGCTTCGTCAACCTTGGCCTTGGCTTCTTTCAGTCCGAGACCGGTAAGAGCGCGAACAGCCTTGATAACGGCGATCTTGTTGCCACCGGCGCCGGTCAGGATAACGTCGAATTCGGTCTTTTCTTCTTCTGCGGGAGCAGCATCACCACCGCCGGCAGGCATGGCAGCAACAGCGGCTACGGGAGCGGCAGCGGAAACGCCGAACTTTTCTTCCAGTTCCTTGATGAACTCGGACAGATCCAGAACGGTCATGTTGGAAATAAATTCTACTACATCTTCTTTGGTGATATCAGCCATGGTAAATTCTCCTTATCAAGCGCTTTGATTTAGGCGTTTTCTTCTTTCTGTTCTTTGATTGCGTTCAAGGCATTCAACAAACCACGGGGCACATTGGCCAACAGAGAGACAAAATTCTGAGGTACGGCATTCATGGTACCCAGCATCTTGCTCAGCAGTTCCGGCTTGCCAGGAAGCGAAGACAGAGCCTTGAGTCCTTCGACATCAAGGTATTTGCCTTCCAGGCTGCCGTATCTGACAGAGAACTTTTTGTTGGTCTTGGCGAAATCCGCCAATGTTTTGGCAACGATGACAGGATCATCGGCACCCAGTGCGACCGCGCAGTTTTCCTTGAACTTGTCCTTGATCACGTCATGAGGACCGTCGGTCAAAGCAAGCCTTGCCAGGGTATTCTTCACAACCTGGAAGTGTACTCCAGATTCACGAAGTTTTCCCCTGAGGTCGGTCATTTCTTCAACCTTCATCCCCTTGAAGTCAGTGACCACCGCGATGGACGCAGCGTCGGCCTTCTCTTTGAGGCCCTCGATGACTGCGCCTTTTTCCGCTCTGTTCACGCGCGACTCCTTCGCTTAAGGGTTAAAAGGTGAAAAAACGAGTCAAAGCGCTGTCTCGGCAGGGAATTAAGGCCGTTTCCGGCCACCTGCTTTCTTCGACTCATTTTTCCGTAGCCAATATTCCACAAAACCATCGACCGTACATTGTGTACGAAGTCGACGGTTTTGCGGAAAAGTTAAATTTTTCTCATTATAATTGAGAGAATACTTCCTGGAAATTAACCTTCGAGGAATTTCCGTACAGACAAAGTATCAATCTTGATTCCGGGTCCCATGGTGGTCGCCACGGCCATGGCCTTGATGTAGGTGCCCTTGGCGGCAGAGGGTTTCAAACGAACCACTGTCTCCACGATGGATTTCAGATTGTCCAGAATCTTGGCGGAGCCAAAAGATACTTTTCCGAGAGGTGCATGCAGCACACCGGCCTTGTCAACCTTGAACTCAACGCGACCGGCTTTCATTTCCTTGACAGCATTGGAGATGTCAAAGGTAACGGTTCCGGTTTTGGCGTTGGGCATCAGGCCGCGGGGTCCGAGAATACGGCCGATCTGACCGACTTTAGCCATCATATCGGGAGTGGCTACAGCCTTGTCGAAATCGAGAAAACCGTTTTTGACCTGATCCACCAGTTCTTCGCCGCCCACGATGTCGGCACCGGCTTCTTTGGCTTCGGCTTCCTTGTCGCCTTTGCAGAAAACTGCAACCCGAACATCCTTACCCAGGCCATGAGGCAGAGTAACTGCGCCACGGACCATTTGATCCGAGTATTTCGGATCAACACCCAGGTTGAAAGCCACATCAACGGTTTCGTCGAATTTGGCGAAGGCGCGTTCGACGGCAAGGCGTACGCCTTCCTCAATGTCGAAACGAGATGTCAAATCCAAGCCATCAATGGCTGCTCTGTATTTTTTTCCTTGCTTGCCCATGGTGTCCTTCCTTGCCTATTTGACTTCTATGCCCATGCTGCGCGCGGTGCCCATGATGGAATGCATGGCGGCTTCCACGTCCTTTGCAGTCAAGTCGGGCATTTTCAAGCGAGCGATTTCTTCCACCTGGGCCTTGGTTACTTTAGCAACTTTGTTCCGGTTGGGCTCGGCAGAACCCTTGTCGATCTTCGCAGCCTTCAGCAGAAGAACCGACGCCGGAGGAGTTTTGGTAATAAAAGTGAAAGTACGATCCGCAAATACGGAAATTTCTACAGGAGTAATCGTACCTTTCTGATCTTGCGTCTTGGCATTGAATGCCTTGCAAAATTCCATGATGTTCAAGCCATGCTGACCCAACGCCGGACCTACCGGAGGCGAAGGATTCGCAGCGCCTGCAGGAATCTGCAGCTTGATTTTCGCAACTATTTTCTTGGCCACTGCTCTATACCTCCATTACCCGCAGAGCTTTGGAAAACCCTCGGGAAACATTCACAAAAAATTCGCTGTCGTTATCCTTTGGTCACCTGAACGAAATCAAGTTCGACTGGCGTCTGACGACCGAAGATGGATACCTCGACACGTAACTTCCCTTTGTCATAATTGACATCATCAACAATACCATTGAATCCGCCAAAGGGACCGTCAATAACGCGGACTTCATCACCGCGTTCAAAGTGAAACTTCGGACGAGGTTTTTCTTGGCGCTGCTCAATCATGGAAAGAATCTTGGCAGCTTCGCTGTCGCGCATGGGGGTCGGTCTGTTCCGGCCACCGACAAATCCCGTTACTCTCGGTATGGATTGAATCAAGTGCCAGGATTCGTCATTGAGGACCATCTTGATCATCACGTACCCAGGATAAAACTTGCGGGTGGATGTTTTTTTCGATCCCTTGACCAACTCGATGACCCGTTCGGTAGGAACGACACATTCCTCCACCAGACCTTTGGCCTGGCCGGTACGGATCATCTCCTTGACGGTCTTTTCCACGCGCTGTTCAAAACCTGAATAGGCGTGAACAATATACCATCTGGCTTTGGGAGTAATGGCTTCTTCATCTGCCATGCGGTTCACCAATGACGCTTTGCGCCTTCTTCCTGACGTTGAAATTTTATGTAAGAATAAATTGAACCAGCCTGGACAAACCAAAATCGACCACGCCGAGATACAAAGCCATGACTACCGTAAGAACCAGAACTGCCAAACTGGTGGCAATTGTTTCTTTTCTGGTGGGCCATGTTACCTTCTTCAGCTCGACTTTCGATTCTTCGAAAAAATCACGCAGCTCACGCATTTTGCCACCAACCCCACTGGAGGGTTGTGCTACAGCCTGCTTTTTGTCCGTGTTTTTCTTCGCTTTTGCCTCTTGGCTATTTTTGCCGGGGCCGCTGCGCTCGAAATTTTCGTTAGCGGGTGCGTCGCTACTTTCTGTCGTGTTTTTTTTCTTGCTTCTGCCCATTTGGCTATCCGAGACTCTAAAAAAATTATGGCAGGCCAGGAGGGATTCGAACCCCCAACATCCGGTTTTGGAGACCGGCGCTCTAGCCGTTAGAGCTACTGGCCTGCACTAAGAACCACTTAAGCTTTTCGCCTAGTTCCCGCGCACTTGTAAATGCGACTTACCTACTTGGTTTCCCGATGCACAGTGTGCTTCTTGTCCCAAGGGCAGTACTTGTTTACTTCGAGACGGGAAGTGGTATTCTTCTTATTTTTCGTAGTCACATAATTCCGCCGCTTGCACTCGGTGCAGGCGAGCTGGATATTGATACGCATGATTATTACTCCTCGATTTCGGAAACAACACCAGCGCCAACGGTACGGCCGCCTTCACGAATGGCGAAGCGGAGTCCGGGTTCCATGGCGATGGGGGCAATCAGTTCGACACCGAAGGTGGCGTTGTCACCAGGCATGACCATCTCTACGCCTTCGGCGAGAGAGATGACACCGGTGATGTCCGTCGTACGGAAGTAGAACTGCGGACGATAGCCAGTGAAGAACGGAGTGTGACGGCCGCCTTCATCCTTGGAAAGTACGTATACTTCGGCCTTGAACTTGCGGTGAGGAGTGATCGAACCGGGCGCGGCGAGAACCTGGCCACGTTCGACGTCTTCACGCTTGATACCGCGAAGCAGAGCGCCGACATTATCACCAGCCTGGCCCTGATCGAGCAGCTTGCGGAACATTTCCACACCAGTGCAGGTGGTTTTGACGGTTTTCTTGATGCCGATGATTTCGACTTCGTCACCAACCTTGATGATACCACGCTCAACACGACCGGTAACAACGGTACCGCGGCCGGAGATGCTGAATACGTCTTCGATGGGCATCAGGAAGGGTTTGTCGATGTCGCGCTGGGGCTCGGGGATGTAGTCATCACAAGCATCCATGAGCTCGAAAATGCATTTGGCATCATCGCTGTTGGGATCATCGGACTCGAGAGCCTTCAGAGCACTACCCTTGACAACAGGAATGTCATCACCGGGGAAACCGTACTTGCTCAACAGTTCACGGACTTCCAGTTCAACGAGTTCGAGAAGTTCTTCGTCGTCGACCAGATCAACTTTGTTCAGAAAGACCACCAGGGAAGGCACGCCAACCTGACGAGCGAGCAGGATGTGCTCACGAGTCTGAGGCATGGGGCCATCAGTGGCGGCAACGACGATGATACCACCGTCCATCTGAGCAGCACCAGTGATCATGTTCTTGATGTAGTCGGCGTGACCGGGGCAGTCTACGTGTGCGTAGTGCCGTTTGTCGGTCTGATACTCGACGTGGGCGGTCGCGATTGTAATACCGCGTTCCTTTTCTTCAGGCGCCTTGTCAATTTCATCGAACGCGACGAACTCGGCACCACCCTTCAAGGAAAGCATTTTGGTGATCGCCGCGGTCAAGGTGGTTTTGCCGTGGTCGATGTGACCGACGGTGCCGATATTTACGTGCGGTTTGCTCCGTTCAAATTTCGCCTTGGCCATTTGTGATACCCCCTGACAGGTCTTGCTTTACGCAGCGGTTTATCTGGTTGATGTATGCGGCCTTTCAGCCGAAAATCATATGGAGCCCACAATCGGATTTGAACCGATGACCTCTTCCTTACCAAGGAAGTGCTCTACCGACTGAGCTATGTGGGCATTCTAGCGGGCTGTCTGAACAGACATAAGGGCAGAGAGACTAAGCTTTTGGCATGGTGTGGAGCGGGAAACGAGACTCGAACTCGCAACCCTCAGCTTGGAAGGCTGATGCTCTAGCCAATTGAGCTATTCCCGCACCTTATCAGCCGTAGTTCAGCGAATATATCTCCTACAGCCTGCTTACTTCTAAAAAAAATCTGGTGGAGGGGGGAGGATTTGAACCTCCGAAGGCGGATGCCGACAGATTTACAGTCTGTTCCCTTTGGCCACTCGGGAACCCCTCCGACGGTGGAGCTGGCGATGGGACTTGAACCCGCAACCTGCTGATTACAAGTCAGCTGCTCTACCAGTTGAGCTACGCCAGCCAGAACCGGAAACAAAGCTTTTACTCGGGCCTTCCGCTTCTGTCAAGCATATTTTTTTCATCTCAACAAATTTATTTTTTTTGACCTTAAATTCAGTTAGTTACAAATCGGTATTTTTTACAGATACAAAACTGCCGTGTCTAATTCTGTACCGATTTCTTGAAAGAGTCCAGCCAGGTTTCTTCTTCCTGGTAGGTATACCCTTTGGACTCCATGCAAGTGCGGATGATTCCCCAGTACCGATCGCTGTACGTCATCAGCTTGGATTCATACGGATGCGCAGCATCGGTCGAATAGGGATGAAAGTCAACCTGATAATCCGCTTTGGTCACACACATGGCATAATCATTGTCAACGCGATCTGATTCATACGTCGGATGCGTATATTTGGCGCATCCCATGCTCAGACAGACAATGGCTCCAGCCATAACCAGCAAAATTCTCTTTTTCATAAACATCACCTGCGGAATGAGTTTCAGGCTTTCACGTTCGCCAGACTTTCTCCGCGTGCGAACGTGAATATGCCTCTTAATCGCTCAGCCGGACCTTGTCCAGCATTCTTTTCTATATACACGCAATTTTTCCAAAAACACAGTCTTCAAACCGGCTTTACACAAAAAAAAGAAAGCCGGGACCATCCCGGCTTCCAGGGGCGGTAGAAAGCTTTTAGGCAAAATTTTCTACCACTGATTCTTAAGCAAAATTCATACTCAAGACCCGGATCACAGGACAGCTGAAGCAAAATATCAGTATCAGTTCTTTCTTATGCCCAACCGTTTCATACGCGAATCAAATGTCGATCGATTGACTGCCGCCTGTTTGGCAGCCTTGGTGACGTTCCAGCGATTCTTTTCCAGCAGATCCATAATATAGTTCTTTTCCAATTCATCCCAGGTAAAGGAAGCCAGTGAAAAATCCTCCGGCGGCACCGTGGATACGGGCTGGCGGACGCCATTGCCTGCCTCCTCTTCCAAAAGGCTGTCATTGGGCGGCTCTGCCCCAAGGATATGCCATGGAAGATCCTTGTATTCGATAATCGGACCTTCCACCGTGGTCATCACATATTTGACCAGATTCTCCATTTCGCGAATGTTCCCCCGCCACGGATGCTCGGCCAGCATCTTCAAGGCCTTGTTCGACAAACGCTTTGCCTGCAAGCCCATACGCTGGGATTCTCTGCGCAGGAAATACCGGAGCAGAAGCGGAATGTCCTCCGCCCTTTCACGCAACGACGGCAGCTGGAGGGGAAGAACGTTCAGGCGGTAGAACAGATCTTCACGGAATTCATTGGCCGCTATGGCGGCGCTCAAATCCTTGTTGGTTGCGGACAAAATCCGTACGTCCACCTTTTTGGTGGCCGTGCCTCCCAGGGGTTTGATCTCATTGCTCTGAATCACGCGCAGTATCCGCGCCTGCAGGCTCAAGGGCATATCCCCTATTTCATCCAGAAACACCGTTCCGCCAGAGGCGTCTTCGAACAAGCCTGTTTTATCCTTGTGAGCCCCCGTAAACGCACCTTTCTTGTACCCGAACAGTTCGCTTTCCAGCAGTGTTTCGGGAATGGCGCTGCAGTTCTGCACCAGAAAAGGCTTGTCACAGCGTTTGCTCAAACGATGCAGCTCGTAGGCGATCAGTTCCTTGCCTGTTCCGGATTCCCCTGTGATCAATACGGGGAAGTCGGTCTGGGCGTAATCTCGGGCATTCTTCAGGACCTTCAGAATGGACTGACTCTGGCCGATGATCTGGTTCTCGCTGCGAATTTCCTTGAGCGTACGCTTGAGACGGTCGTTTTCCTTGACCTGGTCGCCGTAGGTCAAGGAATTGGACAGGGCTATGGAACCGATGGCCACGGTGACTTCCAGCAGTTTGAGGTAGTCGGCGTCCAGATTGAGCCGGTCCCCTTCCGCGGAGGTGTCGATCAACTGCAGAGCCCCGTAGACCTTACCGCTTTTCAGCACCAGCGGATAGCATAAGATCAGCTTGCTCTTCTTTTCGAGCCCGTCCTCGATTTCCGCGTAGTGGCGCTCGTCCTTGCCGGGCTCGGCTATGGTCATCTTGCCGTTTTCTATGACCCAGCCGATCACGCTCGACCTGTCCGTGTCTATGGAATAGTTGACGACTTTTTCACTCTGCGGCCCCTGGGCTTCCACGCAGATATATTTTTTCCCTTTTTTAACCCAGATGGAACCGCGTTCGACATTCTGAAAAGAAAGCAGGCTGCTCAGGAACTCGCGCTGCAATCTGTCCGTGTCCAGTTCTTCAAACAGCGTTCTGTAAAATTCCAAAGCTTCTTGTAACATAGGGACTAACTACCAGTGGTTGCATAGTGAGGGGAAATACGACGCCTGTTTTGAGAGAAGTCATAGCAACTATCGACTATCAGGGCAATAAAACTGCTCCCCAAAAGTCCCTTGTACGCGGCTCTAGAGTGGGAAACGACGTAGGCTGCCCAGAAACTGTTCAGGCAAAGCCGGCCAATCCGGACGGCATTGAGCACTAAAATTTTTGAAATCAATGGCGCTGTGATGAAGATACATGAGGGAGCTATCTGCCTGCCGCCCATAGAGAGGGTCGCCTACCACGGCATGGCCTGCTGCGGCCAGATGCGCGCGTATCTGGTGCCGCGCCCCTTTCAGAATCCGCACATGCAGCAGCGTTCGCCAAGCGGCAGAGCCTTCCAAATCGAAACGCTCCGACATTACGGGGCTGACCTCACTGTGACGCAGCGGTTCGGCTTCCTGGGACAACACTTTGACCTTGCGACGCCTGGCGCTGTCCAAAGCCTCCCTGGCAACGAACCCGCGCTCCAGCCGACCTTCAACCAGGGCGAAATACTGTTTCCGCACTTCCCCCGCATCCTGAAGCCTGTGATAGAGCTGCTCCGCTTCGGAAGAAAACCCCACCAGCAGCAGCCCGGAGGTCAGATAATCGAGACGGTTGAGCAGAATTGCCTGTTGATTCGGGAACAGGGACGGCAAACAGGCGTCCACGCCGGTTCCCCCGTGAGCCTGAAGGCTTTGGCTGTGCCTGCCCCCTTGTTTCAGCACCGCCGCATACAAATCCGTACGCGCTATGATTTGAGGAAAAGAGTCGTTTGCATTATCCGAATGGAATACGGCCGGAGATTCCAGGGTTATTTCCTGGCCCGCCCGTACGAGATAGCCTTTGGGCCTGCGGCGGCCGTCCACATAGACCGTACCGGAAAGCAACAAGCGCTTTCTTTGCCTGGCACCGTACTCCGGCGCAAGCAATTCAAGCGCTTTATCCAGTCGCGATCCGTCATACTCCTGTGGTACGACGACGGATTTCATTGTATTCTGCACAGTAAGCCACCGCCTTTCGGGCATGTATCGCCACAGGCGGAGCAAGTGTCAAGACGCACCCCCCGTCTAAATACCCCGCTTACTGATTCTGCTCCTGAGCATGGGCACGTACTTGGAAGCTTTTCCATATCCGGCCATCCGCGTACCTTCAGCCTTCACACGGGTCAATTCCGTTTTCAGGCTGTCCCGAAGCACACGCGCATCCCTGGTCAAGTTTCCCTGTAAGCTTTTCAATTGTTCAAGCTTGGCCTTGAATTCTTCAAGGTCCATCATATTTTTCACATCCACAGCCTGGGCAATTAGCTGCGACCTGATGTGCGCTTTCTGTTGCACAAGATCCAGCTCTCCGGCCTGGAGATGCGTATGTTCTTCCTGGGCCAGGTCGATTGCCTGATCGAGCAGTTCCACGCAATTTTTCATACTGAGCCCCCCTGCTCGTATTATTTTGATTCCGACAGGTCCTGGGAGATGCTGGTGATGACCTTTTCCCATTTCCCCGTTACCGGCAGAAAATCGTATTCGAGAATATCGGCCAGCAAAATCCAGTCTTCGTTTTCCATGACTTCGGACATTTCGCTGAACAGTGCGGAAATATCTTCCACAGCGTCGTTGAATTCCGCATTGTCTTCAATGGCGAACTCATTACGCAGCACATTGATCATGGACAGAAAATCACGGGTCACGTCGATCAGGTCCTGGTATACTTCCAATGCTTCCGCATCATCCGCCTGCCGGAACAGATCGGCCACATGCTTGCCGCCATGGGCCATCAACTTGATGACCTTGTGCAGTTCGTTGCTCATATTCAGAGCCATGTCCTCAACGGGCATGGAAATAATTTCCACTTTCTCGATATCACTGGTTTCAATATCTTCTGCCTGATGGGGATAGATTTCGCTGAAATTTTCTTCGTTAACCAGAACGTCAGTGACGATACGGTTATCCAGCGTGCCCTCTTCCATCACTTTTACCAGCAATTCTTCGAGGTTGCCGAAATTTTTCAGACTAAGACCACTGTTTTGTCCGTCAATGACAATCATTGTGATTCTCCATTTGTCAGTAGCTGTTGGGCGGTAAAATTGACATGCCTATGTTTTCTCACAAAGACATACAAATTCGATGCCAATCACTGCAGAAGTGTCAACCAGCTCTGCGTAAGCTGCTGATAACGTACGATCACTGAGCGGATGGCGGAAAGGTTTTGGCCAGAATCCTGGGATTCATTCATCCACAGGTAGGACAAAACATTGAAATAGGGGTTGCTTTCCCAGAGGGCCTGTACCCGTTGCCAGGTGGAAAGAAATTTCTTTTTAAGCGCATCCCTGGGCATACGCTCCAGGACTTTGGACTGCTCTTCGAGCAAACCCAACAGGGCCAGGACGTTTCGCAAAGTATCGGTGATGCTTTGATGCGCTTCCGGACTCAGTTCGCTGACAGCATCAGTCAAAACGGGAACCGTCTGAAGGTCAAGAAAATGACGATAGAAATGACGCTGCAAACGTATCCAGCGCACGCGATCCGTCAAATCATGTCCGGAAAGGGACAATAAGCCCATAAATCCGTTGTCTTCCCGCTGGGACAGCCATACGCGACTGCCACAGTCATTGTAGCTGTCGGGCGTGGAAGCGGTTTCCGAATCCAGTTGCTCGAGGCAGAGGCAAAACACCACTGCGGGGTCAATGGTCTGGCGACAGATTTCATTCCGCGGGCAGATTCTTCCGAACTGACACGGATGGCATGGCAAATCCGGTTCCAGGCAAATATTGCCGCTCTTGTAAGGGCCCGTATCCCAGGGCTGGGCAGTGGCCAGAAAAATGGCGACTATGGGCCGTCCCAACCCGGCAGCCAGATGCATGGTCCCCGTGTCATTGCTTACAAGCAGGCGCATACGCTGCAACACGGCCGCCAGCATTTCCAGGGACGTGCGCCCCACCAGGCTGATGCCCGGACCGCCGAGGTCCAGGTACCTGTTGGCCAGCTGCGCCTCGTCCATGCTTCCCAGCAGTACGGGGACGCAGCCTGTTTCCTCATGCAGGCGTTTGCCCAGACTGACAAAATGGGCCACCGGCCAGCGTCGCCGGTTTTCGCTCGCGCCCAGCTGAAACGCCACAAAGGATTTGTCCGGGCCGGCGTCGGCCAGGAGTTCATCCGCCTTGGCACAGGCCTGGGCATCAGGCGTACGCAATTCGTTACGGCGCTCCCCTTCTCCGAGTCCCGCCGTATTCCAGAACAGATCCACCAGATTGAACGGGCTGCAACCTCTGTTTTTAGAAGAAGCCTGCAAAAACGTGGCCCAAAGATTGGAATTGACCGCATAGCCGTCAGGATCCAGACCGAAGCCCAGACACTCGGTGGAAGCTTCGGCTTTGGCTGCGAGTTGCAGACTGAGCAGACGCGTCAGCAGCCGTACGCTCAGTGCGGTGGTCAGGTTGAGAACTCTTGTATCAGGGGAATGAGTCTGCCCGGACTCGGATGTAACGGGCAGCAGAACGTCTTCACTCCAGGACCAGGCCGCAGCAGCCGCTTCTTTCCAGTCGCGGTCGAGGGAGGCCAGCAGTCGCGAGGACGGTAGAGATTTTACATAGCTGAGGTCGCGCAGCAAACCGGTTGCCGAGGCGAAGTTTTCAAGACAGAGCAGACCTACGGAATCACCGCGGCGGGCAAGTCCGGAAATCACCGGCTGCGTCTGCAGCAGGTCTCCGAAGCGCGTCAGATTGAGAACCAGAGTATGCATCGCTTCCCATGGCTGATAATGGCGCCAGCCATGTGTCAGCGTGAGCAGCGTGCTTCCAGATCGGCTGGCTTCAGACTATTGCTATCGCAACGTACAAGGCCAAGTCCTGGGTGCCTGCCGGACTTGGCCTTGATCCGTCGAAAAAATAGTGCAACCCGTTAGGTGGTGCACCCACGGGAAAGATACTTATTTTACAGCTTCTTTCAGGGTCTTGCCTACAGTGAACTTCACAATCTTGGAGGCGGGGATCTGAATTTCAGCACCGGTCTGAGGATTACGGCCGGTACGGGCAGCACGTTCGGTTACCTTGAAAGTTCCGAAGCCTACCAGGGCAATGGATTCGCCGGAGGCAAGAGCTTCAGTGATGGATTCGATCAGTGCATCGAGAGCTTTACCAGCAGCAGCCTTGGATTCAAGACCAGCCTTTTCTTGGATCTTTGCAATGAGCTCGGCTTTCGTCATGTTAATACTCCTAAAGATTTTTTTTATCGCGATTCCTTCCTGGGGGCGAGAAAGCCTCGCCCGGAACGCTTTGCAAGCCACATTCCCAATCCAATAGCGGGTAAAACCACGTTTTGCAAGGGGTTGGTGGCTTACAGACAGAAAAAAATCACATTAAATGGTTTTCCAAATTGCTTTCCAGGACAACATATCCTGGAAATTACTCTCTGAACCGCGTCTCAGCAATCTTTGCAGCTTACCGACTTCATTCTGTAACCAACCAAAATGTAATGAATAATGAATTTCAACCTAAGACTATGCTAACGGTTTTGAAATTCTTGTTCACCAGTGAAACCGCTCTGCAGCCGCAAATACATTTTTTAACACCGGCTCCATAAAAAAACCCGGATCGAATCCGGGTTTGCTTGTCCAGGCGGGACCTGGAGAAAACTATTCCGACAACAGCTTGTTTACTGCTTCAATCACTTCAAAAGCGTCGGCCACGTACAAAACGTCGGCTTTACCCTGTGCCCACCCGCATGCGGCGTCCAGATTGACAGCACGGCGTTCGTTGATGAAACGCCAGCCAACCACATGGGGCTCTTCACCATGGCAGCATGTGGCCAGGCCTTTGGGGTGACGAGGGGTGGCGCCGGTCTGGCCGACCTGGTGCAGGTGGCTCATGAATGAGAGCACCTCTTCACCTTCACTGCCCTGGTCCACGAGGGACTTGCTGCTTCCCAAAGAGGCCTTGGCACCATCCAGAAATCCCAGAATAAGGGATTCGGCTTTCTTGGCCTGAATCTGACCATTGCTTTGTTTCTTGGTCCAGCCGGCACCTGCCACAAAAAGCAGCTCGGCTTCGGGACGGATAGTCTGCTGATCCCCTTCCTGCGACTGAACCTCAACAAACTGCGTACGCTTTGCACTGTCAGGCAGGGCCGCATCCACACTTTCTGCGGCAACGTCCGCGGCCTCGCCAGCCCATACGGGCCAGCTGCCCGGCGAAAGCTGCAGCACCCAGGGGCGCTGTTCACGCGTAAATTTACCAAACATGCGCTGGCGATAGTACCAGCGCGTGGCTACGACCTTGCCGCCGTCAACGGCCAGATCCGTGACAAACGTGTCGGCACGTCCGCCGATACGCTGGGCTGCGCCTGCTGCCACCCTGCAGATACGCGAAGTTCCGGGCAGCAGAATGTATTCCGCACCGGCCTTGGCCTGAATGGCCTCGATGGCGGCCACGTCGCTGGCATAGCGCGGATTCTCGAATTCGGCGCCATCCAGAACATAATACGCGGCTGCGCCGCATCCGCCGATATTTTTGGCGGCAGCGGCAGCGTCCTTGCCGATCAGACCCACACTGAAATCTGCTCCAAGCTCGCCGGAAAGTTTCTTGGCGGCCTGAAGCCCTTCCAGGCTTGTTTTGGCAAGCGATCCGTCAGCTTCGGTCGCGGCAACATACAATATATTTCCCATAACAGCTTCCTCTTTTCTCTGCGTAGCGTCTTACTGGCGAATCCAGTCCACGATTTCCTTGGCAATGTCCGCCACCGGAACGTCCTTGACCACACGGGTCTCACGACGTTGGGCCGGAAGCGCAACAGTCTGCAATTCCACGCCAGCGGCGCCCACAGCTGCGGGCTGCGCCTTTTGCAAGGCCGGCATGATCAGACGCATGTTCTGCATGCCCACCTGCGGATTGTTGGGAGGTTCGGGCAGATTGCCTGTGGCCCAACCCAATACGGCCGGCGCGCTCTGGCAGGTGGAAACCTGATAGCTGCCGCCTTCTACGCGTTCCAGAATCTTGAAGCTGCCGTCATCCTGTACGGATATCTCGTCCACGCCCTGGAACTGATCGGTAATGCCGAGCATCTCGCCAAGGATCTGCATGGTAGCGCCTGCGCCTCGGGACGCCGACTGCCAGCCACCGAACAACAACATGCGCGAGCGATCCAGCCCGGCAATGGATTCGATGGCCTTGGCCAGTGCCTCGGCTGTTTCAAACGCTTCGGTAAAACCGGAAGCCGGACCATCCGCGACAACCAGTTCAAAAGCGGCCTTCTGGCCGATATTCATCATAACCTGCTGCAACTTGGCCTTGGGACCGAGACTTACCAGCCAGACCTTGCTGTCCGGCGTATTCTTGGCAAGATTCGCAGCCTCGTACAAGGCATGTCCGGCCCACGGATCCAGCACGGCCGGCAGCATCATTTCATTTTTCAAAGCCCAGCCCGCGGGCCCTTGAACGGGCTCCAGGGTCTGCAGCGGATCGGGAACTATGCTCCCGCAGACAACAATATGAAATCCTGTGCTCATCGACTACTCCTTGGAGCTCCTGGATGCTCCTCGAAATGTTTTTTTGACAACCTGCACGGCGTTCCGCCCTGACCGAAGCTTTTTATTCCGTTGAGAAAATTGAAATCGCAGTGAGATGAGGTCAGCTTCCGGCAGAACATTATGTCGATTTAAAGTGCGCAAATAAAGGATTTTAACTACCCAACGCCCCCAAATAAAGCAAGCGAAAATTGCTGCAGGCTTTGTCTCATAGTATTTTCCGTACAACGAAGGCAAAACCCTACGCATTTCCCCTTTCCAAAACCTCTATTCTTTTGCAAGTGAAAAAAATAACAGACAACAGAAACCGCCCACAATAGAATGCAGCATCCATAATCAGTTTTATTATAGCTCCAGGTAAACAGCTCCGGGAACAGCAATAGTCCATTTGGCCACTCGTATTTCATGTCATTCGCGGCGCATCCTGCTTTGACTTCCATCCATGCGCAAGAGTCCGGGAACCTTTGAAACTTTTGCTGCTCCCCAAAATCCAGCACCAACTGTATTCGATAGTCCCTTTTTACCCGGAAACATTCCCGTTGCCGCAGTGTCATTCCCCGGTGTTTTTCACCAGAACTCGTACGTACCAGCCTTGTACTTCCTTTTTTCTACATCACCTGCCGGCTCATGAACATCGGCATTACAGAACAAATCATAAAAAAAAGATGCCACCCCAAAGGACGGCATCTTGAAAATACGCGGATAGTGTAAAAAAACAGCGGCTAGTTTTCCGCCGAGTGCAGCCCTCCGGCTCCGGCACGGAAACTGATGTTGGTCCGTTCCGGATCATCGGGATCAGCCTTGCTGCAGTTCCAGAGACAGGCACCGCAATGCACGCATTTCTCTCTGTCAAAGAGAGGTTCGCCGCCCTCCGGATTATTGGATATGGCCTGCCCCGAACAGGCTTCCACACAAACCTGCTCGCTGCAGCTCTGGCAGATGGCCACATCCTTGAAGCGCACATGATCGGCCACGCCGGGAACGGCCTGGACCTTGCCGCCCATCAGCAGAGCATCCTGATGCGAAATCAGCAGCTTGCCATCATGGGGCACCGGCGGCCAGCCGGCCTGGCTCATGAGCGCGTCGTGCAATCCGTCGCCCCGCGCCTTGCATTCCTTGCGGATACGTTCGATTTCCTGGGGCGGTACCTTGCCCTCGAAATATTCCTCAACACTGGGGATGCGCGCGTAAGGAGGTTGGGACTTGCCCGGCATGTTGATCTTGCCTTTGGTGAAACCGGCCAGGGCCATGCCCATCATGCCCTGGGCAAAGCCTTTCGTAAATCCGTCACGGGCTTTGGCAGCCACTTTGGCTTCCTGTTCGACCCAGCTTTCGCGCCGGCGCTGCACATAGGTCTTTTCCAGATTTTCCTTGCTGAAAGGCAAATCCTGCTGCAGCAGTTCCAGTACGCCCTCGGCCAGTTGAATGCCCGTGGTCCAGGCTTCGTCCACACCCGAGCCGGTCAGCAGATTGGTGCTGCCGGAGCATTCGCCGATGCGCGCCCAGCCGTTGCCGACCAGATGTGGTTCGCCCAGCTTGCCGGACTCCTGCAGAGACTTGGCGCCCCAGGACCGAAGCTGACCGCCGCGCAGGTGGCGCCAGAGATAAGGGTGCTGCATCCAGTGCTGCAGGTAGCGGTAGCACGTACGTACGGGGCTGTCGAACCAGGAGGGAACAAAAATCCCCAGAGAAGCCGTGCGGTTGGGATACACATACAGAAAACCGAAAATTTCGGGTTCCGGGAACCCGATGGTATGCAGAACGGTTCCGGGTTCGAGCTGGCAGGAATCGGGCAATTCCACCACGGCCTTCATGCCCACTGCCCATTCGCGTTGATGGTTGCCTTCGGGCAGACCAAAATGCTTGTCCAGGGCGCGGCCTACCGCGCCGACCGGCCCGTCACCCACCACCGTGAGCCCCGCCTTGATGTCCATGCCCGGCATGAAGCACGCGTCCGGGTTGCCCAGCTTGTCCGTGCCCTGATCGATCAGACGGACGCCCACCACGCTGTCGCCCTCGATGAGCGGCTGCGTCACGGGCGTTCCAGGCCAGATCTGCACCAGGCCGGAGCCCATGAGCTCCGAACCGACCCACTGGTTGAACTGGCCGATGGACAGTACGTAGCCTTCGTGTTTCTGCAGAAAATCCGGAATAAAGGGCAGCTCATAGGCCTCGTTCTGGACCTTGAGAAGTTTGGCGAGCGAACCGATGGCCTTGTCCGCCAGGCGCATGCTGGAAGGCCGGCGGCTGGCGCCGATGGGATCGAGCAGGTAGACCATCTTTTCCTGGCTCACGGGTGCGGCCATGGGGACCTGATCCGGATCGAAATCCGGAAAGGACAGCTTGATGCCGCGTCCCTTTGTCACCACTCCGGAAACCCCGAATGAAATATCGTCCGCACGCTCGTAGCAGATCACCTGCGGCGGCATGCCGGGCATTGCCTTGCTCTCCACCAGCGGCGTCCCGTCCGGACGCATCAGCCCGCGCGAAAGCGTGGTCAAAAAACCACCCATGGCCGGACCAAACCCTACGCAGACAATATCCACATCCATGGACTGACGGTCTATTTCCTGACTCATGCAACTCTCCCTTCAAATACTTGTATGACTCCGGCGGCTTAAGAACCCTTTTTAAAAAGGGTTCCTAAGAATCTCCCAAAACTTTTGACAAGTAGAAATCGAGAGTGTCAGCCGGAAGAGATCCCCTTCCCCGATACGCGGGTCCAGGGAGGCGAACCTCCCTGGCGGGGTACGGGGCAGCGCCCCGGTTTTCTTTTTATTAAATCGGGTAATCCAGGGCGGCCGGAATCATCACGCCGGTCAGGGCGTGCGCGCAGCGGTCTTTGGCCAGTTTGGAACCGGCCATGCAGCCGTCGATCTTCATCTTCAGAGACTGGAACTGCGAGGCGCCTTCCACAATGCCTTCGTGCGCGGCCTGGTCCACCAGCTGGCTGGAGCTGCAGCAGCCGTCGTCGCAGGCGGGAGCCAGCATGTAGCCGTAGACCTGCTCGGTGCAGATGCGGGCGGCTTCGCCGGCTGCGCGGGCAGCCTGAACCTGGCAGAGGTCCTTGTAGAACTGCAGCGTCCCTTCCAGACCTTCGGCAACCACGGGATTGATGGGGCCTTTTTCTTCCAGTTCGAGCACATCCAGGATCATGTAGCGTACGGCCAGCAGCCAGCACAGGGCGTCGGCCATGGCAAAGCACACAGCCTGGCGCTTGCCGTGGTACAGCGGCTTGCCGTCCGGATCCTTGTGGGTCTGCAGGAAGTTGAGCGACCACAACCAGAGCTCCATGCCGGAGGCCAGGGTGCATGCGCCCATGCCGGGCTTTTCAGCGGCCAGCTGATCCAGCTCGTGAACCCACATTTTCATCTTGGTCAGAAAAATCTCGTTGACCATGGTGAGGCTCAACTGACGGCGCTGAACGGCTTCGGGTCCTTCATAAATGGATTCGAGCTGCGTATCGGCCCATTTGTGGCCCATGAATCCGGGGCAGTCCTCGGTGATGCCGTAGCCGCCCATGAGGCTGATGGCCTCGCGCATGGCGTCCGAACCACGGCCCGTATTCCAGAGCTTGGTGGCAGGACAGAGCACGCTGGTTTCGGCTTCCAGCAGCATGTAGCGCTGGAGCACATCGGAGGGTTCGATGGTTTCGCCCGGGGCGTTGCCCTCGGTTTCGAGACACTCCATGGCGGCCTTCTGCGCTTTGCGCAATGTGGAAAGCTGCTTGCGTCCGGTGATGCCCTCGGCCGCGAAATAGGCGTTCTTTTCCTTTTCCAGCGGATCCAGCTGGTCGAATTGGCGCGCGGTTTCGAACCCGAGCGAAGCACCGGCCTCACCCATGGCCCAGACGTCGATAAGGCGATGCAGCGCATCTTCCTTCTGCTGCAGCCCCAGATCGAAACGCGGTGTGTCGGGCTGAGCGGCATTGCCTCCGCGGAAGCGCTCGCGCTGATAGCGGATGACAGGCTCGATGGCGGAAAGCAGCTTGGCCGAAGTCATCAGCCCCACGGTAACACGGGTATGGCTGAATACAGCGGCAATGATTTCGGTGTGGGAATAATTGGGAACAATCACCCCGTCCTTGATGGTGTAGCCGCCGATGATCCGGCTGGCCGGGACCTTGACGTCGATGACGGGGTCGCTGGTGGCGGAAAGCTGATGGCACATCTTCAGCGTGTTCGCGCCTGGATCCCAGGTGCCCGGATCGTCCTTTTCGAGGATGATCATGCACGAGGTTTTGATACGCTCGTCAACCGTGTCCACGGCAGCGGTGACAAAGTCGGCAAAAGGCATGTTGGTGATGAAGCGGCCGCGCTTGTTGACCCGCAGAATGGGCTCTTCGCCCTCGTTCCACTGGTCCACTTCCACCTTGCCCACCAGAACGCCCGTGTCCACACCTACGTATGGAATGGGTTCGGTCAGGGCAAAGGCGCCGCGCCAGATCTTGCGATCTTCGCCCGGTGCGGGCGGCACGCATCTGCTCATATAATAGTTGCGCTGTTCTTCTGTGCCCCGTTCGTGGATGGGCGACAGCGCGAGGTTTCCTGCGAGTGAACATGTAGCCGAACCCGCGTCAACCCAGGCCAGTTCAAAGGCGACAACAGCCAGAGCCAGGTTTTTGGGGCCTTCGATATATCCGCCGTGTTCGGGGTCCATGAATATTGTTGTCAGACCGGCTTGGTCGAACGCTTCAAGAAGCTGTTTCTTCTGATCATCCCACTCGTGGGAATTGCGTGCGCCGTCCGCCACAAGCCGGGCCACAATGCCGCGGGCCACAGCCCTGGTGGACTGGATGGCCATTTGCAGATCGAAACGCTCTGCATAGCGCCACATGATCTGCCTGACATCATCTCCTGGGAGTGTACGCAATGTTTCCATATTTTCGCGATCCTGCGTCTAGAATTTTGGTGGATTTTTTCCGCATGATTGGGGGAATTCGAGCCTACGTCAAAGAAACTGACGAGTCAATGCGGACTGCCGTTACAAATTCGAGTGGATTCGTCAAGAAAAAATTCCTGTCGCCGTCCGCAGGCAGACGCATCCCCTGTCCAGCTGCCCGGCAAACGAAACGCCTCGTGATGTTGTGCGAGATGTTTCATAAACATAAAGCTGGCAAAGGTGCAACGTCCGAGGTGCAATTCGTTTATGGAAATATCATTGCTGTTTCAGCATGGCGTAGCGCTGCAGAATGCGGGCTACATAGTTCCGCGTTTCCGGAAAAGGCGGCACCCCTCTGTATTTCAGGACATTCTCGTGGCCCGCGTTGTAGGCGGCCAGGGCCAGCCTCAGGCTGGAGAATTTGTTCATCAGCCAGCGCAGATGTTTTGCGCCCGCATTGATGTTCTCCTCCGCATTGAACGGTCTTTTCACCCCCCACGTACGCTGGGTTTCGGGCATCAGCTGCATCATGCCCATGGCCCCCTTGGGGGAAACCGCCCTGGCCTGAAAGCCGGATTCCTGCTCTATGACCGAATACAACAGCTTGGGGTCTATCCTGTTGCGAGCCCCGGCCTTGTCTATGCAGGACAGAATTTTTGTATCCTTGATCATGGCGGGATAACGGTAATGTCCGTTGCCGTACAAACCGGCTCTTTTTTTCCGTACATCCTTGAGTACGTTTTCCTCGCGCCACTTCTTGTTGGCTATGGGTTTTGCGGCCCCTTTTTCATTTATGATCTTAACTAGTTGCTTAAAGCTTAATTTTGGCTTGGAAGAGGCTTCAACAAGGAGTACGAAATTGGCATCGACCTTTTGCTCGTTCAGGTGCACTATGCCGTATTCGTCCTGGTAACCATACAGCGTGTACGCCTGCGCATTTTCCTGAAACAGCAGGATCGAAAAAAAGACAATAAAGGCCGCTAGCGGCCGTGAGAACTTTGGTATCATGAGACTGAACCTTTATGCGTTTTGCTTACGCTTTTGCGCTTCGTACCAGCTATATATGCCAGAAGTTCGCCACGTCAACCGTAGACCATGTTCTTGACCTTTCTTGCCTGTTATACGTATCAATACAAAAAAGACATATTTTACAGTTAATCCCTATGCCCTAGGCATTGAAACCGTATAGAGAGGACTCCAATGATTCAAAAAGCAGACACGATCTGGTTCGATGGCAAACTGGTCCCATGGGATCAGGCCCAGGTTCATGTGTTGACGCACACCCTGCACTATGGCGTGGGTGTGTTTGAAGGCATCCGCGCGTACAAATGCGTCGACGGCAGCTCCGCTGTTTTCCGCCTCAAGGAACACATCAAGCGTTTGTTCGACTCCGCTCTGATCATGCGTATGACCATTCCCTTCACCCAGGAAGAAATTGTCCAGGCCTGTATCGACACGCTGGTAAACAACAAGCAGGCCGAAGGCTACATCCGGCCCCTGAGTTTCGTCGGTGCCGGCGCCATGGGCGTGCACCCTGGCGAAAACCCCATCCAGACCATCATCGCCACCTGGCCCTGGGGCGCCTACCTTGGTGAAGAAGCCCTGGAAAAAGGCATTCGCATCAAGACTTCCAGCTTCAACCGCCACCATGTCAACGTCATGATGACCAAGGGCAAAGTCTGCGGCAACTACGTCAACTCGGTTCTGGCCAAAATGGAAGCCATCAGCGATGGGTACGATGAAGCCATGATGCTGGATACCCACGGGTACGTTTCCGAAGGTTCAGGCGAAAATATTTTCCTCGTTCGCAAGGGCGTCATCAAGACTCCGCCCCTGGGCTCCATCCTCGAAGGCATCACCCGCGAAAGCCTGATCCAGCTGGCCAGAGATCTGGGCTACACCGTGGTGGAACAGAACTTCACCAGGGACGAACTCTACACCGCCGACGAAGTGTTTTTCTCCGGCACTGCCGCGGAAATCACTCCGATCCGGGAAGTCGACCACAGAACCATCGGCGAAGGCCATGCCGGCAAAGTGGCCAAGCACCTGCAGAAGGAATTCTTCAAGGCCGTCACAGGGGAGACTCCCAATTACAAAGAGTGGCTGTACTCTTATTCCATCTAGTTATCATACCTCCGGCGGTTTCTCGCGCCCCGGCCGTTTGAACGGCTGGGGCGCGGCCAGGAGCTTTTTGGCAAAAGCCCTGGAAAACTCCCCCGATGAACTGCCCGGCACAGGCAGGTCCCTGGGAATACGCCGGAGGTCAACATCCGCGCGAACGGATTGTTGCCGTTTACTCCTCTTGATTTTCCCCATCGGACACAGTAGGTTCGCCCTATGAGCCACGCCCCGCTTACCGCAAAATATCGTCCGCAGAACTTTGCCGAACTCGCCGGACAGGAGACAGTCAAGGCCATCCTGGCCCGGGCAAGCCAGGAGGACAAGGTTGCGCCCGCGTACCTTTTCAGCGGAACGCGCGGCGTGGGCAAGACCACCGTGGCCCGCATCTTCGCCAAGGCCATCAACTGCGAACACGCCCCCACGGCCGAACCGTGCAACGAATGCCGCAACTGCCGCCAGATCACCCAGGGCGCTGCTGTGGACGTCATCGAAATCGACGGCGCCTCCAACCGCGGTATCGAAGACGCCCGCCGGATACGCGAGGATGTGGCCTACGCGCCCATGAACTGCCGGTACAAGGTCTTCATCATCGACGAAGCGCACATGCTGACGCGCGAGGCTTTCAACGCCCTGCTCAAGACCCTGGAAGAGCCGCCGCGCAACGTCACCTTTATCATGGCCACCACCGAGGCCCACAAATTTCCGGCCACCATTCTCAGCCGTTGCCAGCATTTTTCCTTCAAGCGTCTTTCGGATGCGGAACTGACCACCCATCTGCAATCCATTCTGGACCGCGAACAGACCGAATACGAACTTTCGGCCCTGCAGCTCATCGCCCGTCGGGCGGCGGGCAGTGTCCGCGACTCCATGTCCTTGCTGGGGCAGGTGCTCTCATTGGGGCACGGCCGCGTGGAAAGCGCCGACATCCGCAACCTGCTGGGCCTGGCCGGGCAGGAGGTCTTTGAAGACCTGCTCGCCGGCATAGCCGACCAGGACCCCGTGGCCCTGGCCGATCTGCTGCGCGGACTGCTGGACCAGGGACTGGACCTGGGGTTCTTTCTGCGCGAACTGGCATCTGTCTGGCGCAACCTGTTTCTGCTGCACCAGTCCGGGGAAAAGGCCTCCCCGCTGCTCGGGCTCGGCAATGAGGAACTGGCTTCGCTGATGCAATGGTCCCAAAAATTCGACCTGCGCCACATCCATGCCTGCTGGCAGCTGACCCTCGAAGGACAACGCCGCGTACTGACCAGCCTGGAACCAGCCCTTGCACTGGAACTGCTGCTGCTGAACATGGCCTACCTGCCGCAACTCGTGGACGTGGAACATCTTTCCGCCAGCCCCCAGGGCGCACCCGGATCTTCCGGACCACAGGGCCAGGGAGGCCCTGCGCCCAGATCCGGCGGCTACGGCGGACATGGCAATCCGTCCAATCCGGGCCCCAGGCCGCAGCCCGCACCGCGTCCGGTCCCCAACCGTTCGGCTCCTTCTCCCGCGCCGGTCCCCGCCGGACAGCATTCCGCACAGGCGCACCAGCCGCCCTATGGATCCGCTGCTCCATACGATCAGGGACACGGACAGGCGGCACCTCATGGGGCTCACCCGGTCCCCAGACCGGCGCCTGCGAAACAGGGTGCCAGGCAGGACGGCAGACCGGCTCCATCCGGACATTCGCCCGAGCCCAAATCCGTGCCCAAAGCGGCTCCCCAGGCGCCCACCATGGCGGCATCCACCCCCATGGACAATCCGGAGGCAGCAGGCCTGCCGGAACCCCCTCCGGGAATGCGTACGGCCGAGGGATTTCTGGCCTATGCCAAGGAGCACATGCATGATGCGGGTTTTCCCGCCCTGCGCCTGAACGTGGCCACCGGCATGTTCGACGAGCAGCAGCAACTTTTCAAGCTCTTCTGCCGCAGCAAAATGAGCTATGAGCAAATTTCCCTGGACAAGCCGTTCTACAACTGGCTCAAGTCCGCAGTGCAGCGCTATTTCGGGCCCATGGTCGGCTTTGAAACCGTGCCTCCCAATCAAAAAAAAACTGCAACGCAGCAGGAACGACGCGCTGAAGCAGCCACTCATCCCACAGTAAAGCGCCTTATCGACGAATTCGGGGCCAAGGTCATTGACAGCAAGCCCTTGTCGAATCCGTCTTCCTGACGTACACAAGGCGCAACTTAATCAACGATATTTTACGGAGGAATCACATGAAAGGTATGAATGACATGGTCCGCCAGGCCCAGATCTTACAGCGTAAAATCGCCAAGGCTCAGGAAGATCTGGCCGAAAAAACCGTAGAAGCCACTGTCGGCGGCGGCATGGTCACGGTAGTGTCCAGCGGTTCGCAGGAAATCCGCGCCATCAAGATCGATCCTGCAGCCGTGGATCCCAATGACGTCTCCATGCTCGAAGACCTCGTACTCTCCGCTGTCAACGAAGCCCTGAAGCAGGCCAAGGATATGGCCGAATCCGAAATGTCCGCTCTTACCGGCGGAATGAGCATTCCCGGACTGTTCTAAGCATGTCGTTGTCGCGCCCTCTTCCCGAACCACTGGCCGAACTGGTCGAACAACTTGCCCAGCTTCCCGGATTGGGTCCCAAATCCGCCCTGCGCATGGCCATGACCATGCTCAAGTGGCCCGAGGCCCGCACCCGTGCGCTTGGTCAGGCCATTACCGGTCTTCGGGAGAACCTCTGTCTCTGCTCGCGGTGCAACTGCCTGACCGATACGAGCCCCTGCGAAATCTGCAATGATCCGGATCGCGATCCCTCCCTGCTCTGCCTGGTGTCCGAATGGGACAGCCTGCTGGCTCTCGAACAAGGGGGCTTCTACAAAGGGCTTTATCTGATTCTGGGAGGACTCATCGCTCCACTGGACGGCGTGGATGCGCAGTCCCTGGACATGGATAAACTGCGCGCCCGGCTGCGCGAGGGCACGGTCACGGAACTCATCCTGGCCCTTGGAACCACGCTGGATGCGGAAAATACGGCCTCCTACATCAGCAATATGGTGGCGCGTGAATTTCCCCATGTAAATCTGACCCGCCTGGCCCAGGGCATTCCCCTTGGTTCGGAAGTCCGGTTCATGGACAAGGAGACCCTGCGGCAGTCATTGCAGTATCGCCAGAAACTTTAGCAAGGAGAATACAAGATGCGTTGCGATCTTTTCGGACTGAGACCGTTTCCCCGTGCAGCCCGTGTGCTCATCTTGCTTCTCCTGTGCGGGCTGTATGCTCCTGCTCTGGCAAATGCCGAAAAATCCGTGTTCGTGAAAGGCACCTTTCAGGGCATGGAAACCGGCGACCTCACCTACCTGTTGATCAAAACCCAGGGCAAGACCCAGGCCTATGCCTGCGACGCGACCATTATCGACGCCATTACCGGAGTGCAGCCCCAACTGCCCATCATTGTCGAATACGTGTTGCAGAAAGAATACAACGAAGGCGCCGGAGAAGAGGTCAGTTTCGAGGTGGTCAAAAGCGTCTTTATCCAGGACGAATACAGCCCCGGGTACGGCATTCGTATCGAAAGCACCACTCTGCCGGCTCAATAATACTTTTTGACCGCATTGCGGCCCCGCTTTCGGGCGGGGCCGTGTTTCCCCTTTTCCACCAAATTCCTACATAGCGACAATTTTGTTGCCAAATTGTCGGTTTTTTTTACTGCCATAGCGGAATTTAGTGCCTGCAAAAATCACCCGCCCGCTTTATCCAGCTGAAATCATACAACCTGATTTGAAATCGTATTTTGGAACGATTCCTGCTTATGATTGAAGATGTATTGGAAAAAATTGACGGAAGGAACATCCATGCGGATAGGAATCATTCAAAAACTGCTTGCCATCGTTTTTCTGACCATGGCTCTGACGCTGTTCCTGGCGAACTACGCGCATCGTGGCGAGGCCCATGCGCATTCCGGACTTGGAAACACCAGCATCTCTCTGACTGTTCAGCAACGCTGAAGCATCAGGCAGGGCGCAGTCGCAACAAGGTATCCAAAGCCCGCAATTGTCCGCTGACATCCACACGCGGTGCCGCGTCAAAGTCGGTCAGCAGCAGGCGGATCATATCGAGAGTTTCGAGCAGTACCTGAATCAGCTCAGGCACGGCATCGCATTCGTTTTTTCGTAAACTCTGCAGAATATTTTCCAGACGATGGGTCAACCGCTCGACCTTGCGTAATTCGAGCAGATTGGAAGTGGCCTTGATGGAATGGGCAGCGCGGAAAATGCGGTGCAGCAGAGCATCGTCCTTGTGCGGATGCGAACGCTCGAGTTCCACCAGGCCGGTTTCAATGGCTGTCAGGTGATTCTGCGCTTCCAGCAAAAAGGTTTCCACCACTTCATCATCTTCCCGAAAATCCACGACCACTCCCCGGCTATTGCCTTTCTTCTATCAATTTTATGGCGCGTTCGGCCATCTGGTCCATCTCGGGTTTGGAGATCTGATCGTCCGCCCGCACTGCCACTCCCTTGTGAAATAATTCGTCGGTGATCAGGGAAGAGTACAGTATGACGGGAAGGTCTCCGAACCACTCGTTTTCCTTGATCCGTTTGGTCAGATGAAAGCCGTCCATCAAGGGCATTTCAATGTCTGCGATGATGATGTCCAGGTAATTGGAGACGCTCGCGCCGCTGTCCTTTGCCTTGTCCTGCAGTTTCTCCAGGTACTTCAAGGCTTCGGCTCCGTTATTGACGATGGTTGTGGAAAAATTGGCCGCGCCCAGCAGTTTCTGCAACATGAGCCGGATGGTCGCGGAATCGTCCGCCACCAGCGCCCGGTATTGCTGCCGCGCGCGTACGGGCGTAAGCGCCGCCTTTTCCAGACAGGAAGGATCGAGTTCGGCCAGAATGGACTCCAGATCCAGCAGCTGCACGAAATGATCCTCCATCTGTATCATGCCTATCAGACAGCCCGTCACCATGCTCCCCAGATAATGATCTGGCGGCATGACCTCTTTCCAACCCACACGGAAAATGTCCGTGACATTGCTCACCAGCAGTCCGGTGACGCTCTGGCTGAATTCCACGATAACGACAACTTCCCAGGGATGCGGATGTTTTTCTATGCGGAGCAGGACGCTCAGGTCCACGATGGGCACAACTTTGCCCCGAAGGCTGATGGTGCCCATGAACGAGGCATGCGAACCGGCCTCGGGAACAGCCAGATCCGGGCTTTCGATGACCTGCATCACCTTGGCCACGTTGACGCCGAAATAACTTGGCGCATGGCTTCCCGATACAGGATCTGTCTCATCGATAAACAGCTCGAGTATTTCGAGTTCATTGGTTCCTGTTTCCAGCAAAATTTCGGGACGGGCCATATGATCTCCCCTTGGACTTCTTGCGGATTTTGCCTCTAAAGAATCCAGGATACAGTATCCTTCGAATATTATCTGTTTTCAATTTTTCCAGCAAGAACTAGCGATTTTGGTTTTTACCCAACTTGACAAGCCAGACCGTACCCGCTAGCAATGGTCCTACCATTGGAGAAATTTTTTACCATTTTTCCTCCAAAATAGTTTTTTTGTGCACAATTAAACTAAATAAACCACATAATGGTATGACCATTAGAACACTATGACACATATGCTCACATTTCATCCGGCACAGACCAACAGGGCCTGCGAAGATCTGGTGCTCCAAATCGAAGCCGCCATCAGCGGCGGACAGATTCAGCCCGGCGAACGCCTGCCCAGCGAACGCAACCTGCAGGCCCAGTTTCTCACCGGCCGCGGAGTTGTTCGCGAAGCTCTGCGTATTCTGCAGCAAAAGGGGCTCATCGAAGTGCGCAAAGGCGCCAAGGGCGGTGCCTTTGTCAAAAAAGTGGATGCCAGCAAGGCCAGTGAATCCCTGGCGCTTTTTCTCAAGCAACATGACGTGGACCCGGAATATCTGATTGAATTCCGCGAAAGCCTGGACAGGGCCATCACCACACTGGCCATTTCCCGAGCCACGCCAGAGGAAAAAAGCGAATTGCTGCGCAAGTCGGAAGAAATGCGTGATGCCATCAGCTCGGAGCAGCCGGACATGGAAATGCTCACCGAACGAGACCGGGAGCTGAATCTGCTGTTCGCGGGCATGACCCGCAACCCGGTTTTCAAATGGACCATGCAGGCCATTCAAAAGGGATTCAGTTCCTATGATCTGCTGTTGTATATGGATCCCGAATATCGCGACGCCACGGCGTCCAACTGGGCAGATACCGCACAGGCCATCAAGGACAACGAACCCATGATAGCCCTGGCCCATGTGAGCCAGCACTATGCCCTGCTGCGCCGCCGGATACGCGGCAAAAAGGGCCCTGATTTGAAGCCCACAAGGGAACTGATGTCCGGATCCGTACCCGACCTCCCAGAAACCCCAGACCCAGAGAAGACTTAGAATGCCTAAAAACACATTTGATTTTATTATCGTAGGTGGCGGTTCCGCAGGCAGCGTACTGGCCAACCGCCTCAGTGCCAATCCGAACCACCGCGTCCTGGTGCTCGAAGCCGGACGCCCGGACCATCGCTGGGATTTTCGAATCCATATGCCCGCGGCTCTTACCTATCCGTTGACCAACGGCTACTACAACTGGGAATACGAGTCCGATCCGGAGCCTTTTATGCACAACCGCCGGATCGCCCAGCCCCGAGGCAAGGTACTCGGCGGATCCAGTACCATCAACGGCATGATCTTCATCCGCGGCAATGCCATGGATTACGAAAAGTGGTCCAAAAACAAAGGGCTCGAGGACTGGGATTACGCCCACTGTCTGCCCTATTTCAAACGCTATGAATACCACCTCATGGGAGCCGACCGCTATCAGGGTGCCAGCGGCCCTCTGTATCTGACCGAACCTGAATGCGAAAATCCGCTCTTCGAGGCCTTTTTCGACGCCGTGCAGCAGGCAGGATATCCGCTCACCAAGGACGTCAACGGTTTCCAGCAGGAAGGTTTTGGAAAATTCAGACGTACCACCTACCGCGGACGGCGTTGGAACGCGGCACGGGCCTATATGCACCCCGTAAAGAACCGTTACAATCTCAAGGTCGCCTGCCATGCCATGGCCACGCGCATTCTGTTTGATGGCAAAACAGCCATCGGCATAGAGTACGCGCAGGGAAAAAAGACCAAGACCGCTTATGGCGCGGAAATCATCTGTTGCGGCGGCGCCATCAATTCTCCCCAGCTGCTGCAGCTTTCGGGCATCGGCAACGCACAGCATCTCACGGATGTAGGCGTACGCATGGTGCACGAGCTGCCCGGCGTTGGAGAAAACCTGCAGGACCACCTCGAGCTGTATGTGCAGTACGCATGCAAAAAGCCCGTGAGCATGTACCCGGCCCTGAAATGGCACAATCAGCCCAAAATCGGCCTGCAATGGCTCTTCCAGGGCAAGGGGGTCGGCGCCACCAACCATTTCGAAGCCGGCGGTTTCATCCGCGGCAACGATCAGGTGGCCTACCCGAACCTGCAGTACCATTTCCTGCCCATTGCCATTCGATACGACGGAACGGCTCCGGCCGAGGGGCACGGCTACCAGGTCCATGTGGGCCCCATGAACACCGATGTACGCGGTCACGTCAAAATCAAGTCCGGTGATCCCGCACAGCATCCGTCCATTCTCTTCAACTACCTGTCCACTGAGCAGGAACGACGCGAATGGGTCGAAGCCATACACCGTACGCGGGAGATCATGACCCAGCCGGCCTTTGATCAGTTCCGCGGCCGCGAACTGGCTCCTGGCGACAACTGCCGGACAGATGAGGAAATTCTGGACTTCGTGGCACGGGAAGGCGAGTCGGCCTACCATCCGAGCTGCACCTGCAAGATGGGCTACGACGACATGGCAGTGGTGGATGGAGACCTCAAGGTACACGGCGTAAAGAATCTGCGGGTGGTGGACGCCTCCATCATGCCCAGCATTACCAACGGCAACATCTACGCCCCGGTAATGATGCTCGCGGAAAAGGCCGCGGACAGCATCCTTGGCAATACGCCGCTGGCTCCGGACCATGCGCCTTATTACCAGCATACGGCCACGACCAAAGAATAGCCACATTACAGGGGGCTGAGCGCCCTTGCCCGGTCCGCCCTCAGGGGCCGGGCTGGAATCACGGTTTCAAGCTGCCGGAGGCACTACGAAATGCAAAAAAAAGCCATGTACATAGACGGGAAATGGGTCCAAGCGCAATCAGGCGCCACCCGTGAGATCATCAATCCGTACAACCAGGAAGTTGTGGCCGAGGTTGCCGAGGGCGACCGCGACGACGCCCGTGCGGCCATTGCCGCAGCGCGGCGCGCGTTCGATTCCGGCCAATGGGCCAGCACACCGGCGCCCGAACGCGGGGCCCTGGTCCTAAAACTGGGCCAGCTGGTGGAGCGCGACCACGAGCACCTGGCCGAGCTGGAATCCCTGGACACGGGAAAAACCCTGGAAGAAAGCCGCTGGGACATGAACGACATCGCGGGTATTTTCAAATACTTCGCCGGTCTGGCGGACAAGGACGGCGGCGAAATCATTGCTTCACCCGTACCTGATTCCACCAGTCAGGTGGTTCGCGAACCCGTTGGCGTGTGCGGCCAGATTTCTCCATGGAACTACCCGCTGCTGCAGGCTTCCTGGAAAATGGCTCCGGCCCTGGCCGCCGGTTGCACCATTGTCATGAAACCCAGCGAGATAACCCCGCTGACCACCATCCGGATCACGGAGCTGGCCGAAGAAGCGGGATTTCCAGCCGGCGTTGTCAACACCGTGCTCGGCCCCGGCGCCAGTGTGGGCGCCGAACTTTCCGAAAGCACGGACGTGGACCTGATTTCCTTTACCGGCGGCATTGTCACAGGAAAAAGCATCATGCGCGCCGCCAGTTCCAATGTGAAAAAGATCGCCCTGGAGCTGGGGGGAAAAAATCCCAACATTGTTTTTGACGACGCTGATTTCGACGTGGCCCTGGACTACGCCCTGAACGGCGTTTTTTTCCACGCAGGACAAATCTGCTCCGCAGGCGCACGGGTAATGGTGCAGGACGGCATTTTCGACCGTTTCCAGAACGCGTTGCTGGAAAGAATGCGCCGCATCCGCCTGGGCAACGGCTTTGACGAAAACACCCAGATGGGCCCGCTGATCTCGACGCAGCATTTGGCCAAGGTGGAATCCTACGTGGAGATCGCCAAACAGGAAGGCGCCAGATTGCTCCTGGGCGGCAGCCGCCCTGATGCCCCAGAACTGCAGAAAGGCTTTTTCTATCTGCCCACCCTGTTCACCGACTGCAGCAACGACATGCGTATCGTGCAGGAAGAAGTTTTCGGACCGGTCATTACCCTGGAACGCTTCAGCAGTGAAGAAGAAGTGATCCAGCGGGCCAACAGCACCATCTACGGACTGTCCGCCGGTTTCTGGACCCGTGATCCCGACCGCATCAAGCGCGTTTCCCGTGCTTTGAAGTTCGGCACAGTCTGGGTCAACGACTTCAATGTCTATTTCACCCAGGCCCCCTGGGGCGGATACAAGCAGTCCGGATTCGGCCGCGAACTCGGCAGGATCGGCCTGGAGGAATACACGGAAGTGAAACATATTTTCCAGAATCACAAAGCCCGACCCTTCAACTGGTTCGGCGTGGACGGGAGCTGAACGTTCGGCTCCCATTTTTCATTCAACCTAGGAGGAATCATGACGTATGCGTACCGAAGTAACCTGAGTAAAATTGTCATACTGTCCCTGTGTTGTCTGCTGGCCTTCGCTTTCAGCTCGCCGGCCCAGGCTGCGGAAGGCAAAGAGATCAAGTTCGTCAGTGTCAGCTGGACCGGCGTCACGGTCAAAACCGAACTGGCAGTGAAAATCCTCAACTGCATCGGCTACAAAGCCAGCAACCTGATGACCTCCGTACCTATTGCCTACAAGGCCATGGCCTCCAACGAAGCCGATGCCTTTTTCGGCAACTGGATGCCTTCCATGGAATCCATTGCCAAAAAGTACTTTGACGCTGGCACGGTGGAACAGTTCTGCGTGAACATGCCCGGCGCCCAGTACACCCTTGCGGTCCCCACGTATGAAGCCGAAGCAGGTCTGAAAGATTTCAAGGATATCGCGAAATTCGGCGACAAGCTCGAATGGAAGATCTACGGAATCGAAGAAGGCAACGACGGCAACCTGATCATTCAGAACATGATCGACAAGAACATGTTCGGACTGGGCAAATTCCAGCTTATTCCTTCCAGTGAAGTCGCCATGCTGTCCGAAGTCATGTCCAAGGCCAAGAAAAAGGAATGGGCTGTTTTTCTGGGATGGGCTCCCCATCACATGAATGAAATGATCGACATGACCTACCTCACAGGCAGCACCGCCGACACTTTCGGACCCGAAAACGGCATGGCCACCGTCTACACCAACACACGGGCCGGTTTTGCAAAAGACCATCCCAATGTGGCCAAGCTCCTCAAAAATATGACCTTCCCCATCGAAATGATGAACCAAATCATGACGACCCTCAACAAAACCAAGGATCTGAAGCCCCGCGATGCCGGTCTGCAGTGGATCCAAAAACACCCCGATGTCTACAAGAAATGGCTGCAAGGCGTGACCACGGCCGACGGCAAATCCGCCCTGCCCGTGTTCGAAGCCTGCCTCAAGAAATAGTCATACCCGGTTGATTGTTAAAAAAGGCCGCGGCATGTTGCCGCGGCCTTTTGATTTTGCAAAGCTGTTGCGCTCAATAGCTGGCTATCGCCCCCAGGCGCCAGACCGAACGCAGGCGCAGTTCATCTGATATGAAACCCCAGCCATCGTCCCGAGTCCGGTTCCGCAAACGGGCGCCATCGCTGAGGTGCCAATAGACATTGCCCCCCTTGTCGCGATTCTGCCAGATCAGGCTGCTGCCGGTTCCAAGCGGGACAACTCCGGCCAGGCGCCAGTCCGAGGGAACAATGATCTCTTCGGATACCAGGTCCCAGCCTTCCCCCCTGGTTTCGTTGAGCAGGCGCGCTCCGTCATTCAAACGCCAGTAGACCACCCTGCCGTTGCTTGCATTCTGCCAGACCAGGGTCTGCTGTCCGCCCACATTTTCCCCGCCGGCCAGTCTCCAGGCTCTCTTGACCACGATATTGTCCGATACGTAATCCCAGCCGTCCCCCTGTGTTCTGTTTTTCAGGACAGCGCCATCCGTCAACCGCCAGTAGACTACTTTACCATTGGACTGATTTTGCCAGATCAATGTTTTTTGTCCGCCTACCTCCAGAATATCCACCAGACTCCAGGCGGATTTCACCAGCAGCGTATCGGATACCAGTCCCCAACCGTCGCCTTCCGTGGTGTTTTTCAACCTGCCGCCCCCGTCTATCCGCCAATACGCGACCTGCCCCTGGCTCTGGTTCTGCCAGATTATCGTAGCCTGGCCGCCGATAGTTTCAAAGCCAACGGCCTTCCA
Organism: Desulfovibrionaceae bacterium; assembly: GCA_963667575.2. GTDB lineage: Bacteria > Desulfobacterota > Desulfovibrionia > Desulfovibrionales > Desulfovibrionaceae. Next base: position 58,357 of record CAXXHY010000033.1, read on the forward strand.
CTCTTCCGGCACGCGGAGGCTGTCCGCCACGAGCCCCCAGCCGTCTCCTTCGGTTTCATTCAGCAAGCTGCCGTCAGCCGCGGTTTTCCAGAACAGCACTTCCCCGCTGGCCCTGTTCTGCCAGTACAGCGTTTTTGTGCCGTTCAAGTCGAGCAAACCGCTCATCCGCCAGTTACCTGCCAGGAGCAGGTTCTCGCTTACATAGCCCCACCCTGTCCCCTGTTCGCTGTTTTCCAGTTTCCCGGAAGACTGGACATTCCAAAAGGCCACCTTGCCGGAATCCTCGTTGTGGAAAAACAACCGGGCCGTATGATTCACGGGCGCAGGAGGCGGAGATGGCGACGGACCGGGCGATGGCGGCGGCGGTGGATCAGGTGTCGGGGCATACCCACCAATGCTCTCCACGGCTGTCTGCAAATCAATCAAAGGGCGTGTTACGGCGGCCTTGGCGTCAGTAACGGCCAGCCCTGTGGACACCATGACACTTTTCAAGGCAGCAGGAGTAAGAAACGAACCCGTGGCGGCTTTGGCTGCCTGCTGAATCAGCAAGCCAGCACCTGCCGCATAGGGCGCCGATGCGGATGTTCCGCCGAAACTGCTTATATACCCTCCGCCCGTACTCAGCGTATAGGCGTTATGCGAGGGCGCGAACAGATCCAGCATGGTCCCCGAATTGGAATATGCGGTAACCAGCCTGGCCGCTGTGGTCTGGAGTACGCTTTTGTAGCCCGTATCGCAGCTCGCGTATCCGCCTGCCTCCTGACAGGAGTCTTCAGAAACGCAAAAGGAGTAGTTCCCGACCCCCGCGTCGTATACGGCGCCCACGGCAATGCTGTTGGTAAGGCATGCGGGCTTTTCCACGGCATCGCAATATCCGGCGTTTCCGGCGGACACAAAAAGTGCAATGCCGGCTGCGTTCAGTGCGTCCGCGGCGGCAGCAAGGGCCGTATTGGTATCGTCGCAATTACCAACGAACTTTCCGCCTCCAAAGCTCGTACTGACGATCATGATGGGGTAGTTGGCGTTGTCGTACTGGTGGGTAACACACCATTCCCAGGCCTCGATTATGTCGCTGTCAAAAGCGTAGGCCCCGGTGCTGGAAAAGGTTATTTTCAAGGCATAGAGTTTTGCGTCCGGAGCAACGCCGCCGATGTAGTCGGAACCGGAAGACACGCTTCCGGCAGCGATTCCCGCACAGGCTGTTCCATGACCATGGCCGTCCATGGGATCGCCGTCGTCCTCGCCCGTATCGTATCCGCCGATAACTTTACCGTTGGGAAATCCGCCTCCCCCCAGATAGGGGTGCGTATAATCTATGCCCGTATCAATGATGGCAATGGCAATCCCCTGTCCCGTATACGTGCTGCGTACGTTCGTACCGTTCATCACGGGAATTCCCTGAGCAGTGGAAATTTTATTCAGGCCGTCTTCCTCGATGGCGACCACGGCATCCGAGTGGAGGAGTTCTGCGAATTGTTCCGCAGTGACGGACAAGGCCATGCTGTTTTGATAGCGAAACCGCGCTCGAACTGCCGACTCGTCAATGTTTGACAGATGGTTCAGAACCTGATTCTGCAGATGGGCAATACGTATGGATTTGTCTTTCAGACTTTCATTCGCCGCAGCATCTGCAGCAGACCGCAGCCTGACGATAAATCGTCCGCGCAATGAAGCTGTATTCTCTGTTGATGAAGTTCCTGAAATGGAAAAGGCTCGATATACTGCGTCCGGCGAACGTACTTTGGAGTTGGACGCCAGTAGTTCTATATCAATTGCCAGACATTGGGATGCCTGAAGCACCAATAAAATAAGACTGAGTGCGATTCCCGCTATTTGTACCATAACGCCTCCCGGCTAACACCTCTGTGGGACCAAACCTGCCTATCGTCCCAATTGATCATCTGGTGTTTATCAAGTGTACAATCTAGAAATCGCAATCAGTCTTTGCTCATAGAATGGAATTCACCTTTTCACCCCGTTAGCGAATTGCACATACTATTTCACTTGATACGGTAAAATGTTTTTTTGGATCCCCTTTCCAACACACCACTTTCCATCTTGCCGCTACTATAGCAGCAATACGTATGCCATTCAATGTTTTTTGAAAAAAAGGATGTCCTCACTTTTTCAGGAAAGCGCAATAACGTGCAAAATCATCACTTACTCTCTGGAATGTAAGTAAAAAAATCATATTATGCGTTTTGTGACATAATAAAAAAAAATTTCAGGATTCTTTCTCCAGTACCCCATGCATTTGCTGTTTTTGGTTCAGAGCTGAAAATTTATCCTGAATGTCAAAAAAAATGGGATTCTGTCCCGAAAAAAAAATCGGGCTGCACGTTTGCAGACGTACAGCCCGGAATTGATTTATTCGGTAAGGAATTATTGCAAGGAAGAGGGCTTGGAAAGCGGGCGGGCCAGGGCGTCCTGCTCCACGGAGTTGACATCCTGCTGGTTCAGCAATTCACCGAGTTGTTCTGGGGTCACTTTGACCACAAAGGCGTAAATGGTGGAAAATCTGCGAATAACGGCCTTTTGCGTTTGCGCGGAAAGACTGTTGATGAACCTGTCCAGAGCCGCTTTGACGCGATCTTCCTGGCGGTCATACCCGGCCATGGCCCCTGGGGGATCGATATTGATGATCAATCGAGCCGTGCCATGCTGATCAAAAGCCTTGCGCAGGGCTTCGGGCTGCTTCACGCGCGGATCCGAGGCAAATTTTTCCACTGATGAATCCTGTTTCTGTCCCACCGTCGGCGAAACCTTGGGAGAACTGCCCATGGCGCCGGCATGTACGGCAAAGAACAGCGTCAACGTCAACACCAGGCATACGGTCATGCACTCTCTGTCCACTAGCCAGTCCAACATACTCCCTCCTCCGCCAGAATCCTGCTGCCGACAACGGGCCGGAAAAAAATTCCGAAATCCGGAACATCTCCTGAATCGTCCCATGCGACAAACCGATTGACAAAATCTATGGGTTGCGTACAACCCGGGGCATACAATTTTGTAGCATTTTTCGAACCATAGCCACAATGCAACGGGACTTCTGCTTTTCTCAAAGCCTTCGAACATGCTGCCAGAATACTGCTGAACAGGAAGAGCAGGTCGCCTATGGCCTGCGGCCAGTCCCCATGCATCATGGAGCATCCGAATGAAATCTCTTTCCATTACTACCGACGCCCGGGAACAGCTCGTGGACATTACCCAGGAAGTTCAGACCCTGGTTTCACAGATGGGCTGGCAGAAAGGCGCATTGCTGCTGCACTGCCCGCATACCACCGCGGCACTGACCATCAATGAGCATGCGGACCCGAGCGTAGCCCGGGATATCGTGGTCAACCTGGGCAAGCTCATCCCCCGTATCGGGGATTACCGCCATATGGAAGGCAACAGCGACGCGCATATCAAAGCCAGCCTGCTCGGCCCGGACCAGATGCTGATCGTCAATGACGGTCAATTACGCCTGGGCACCTGGCAGGGAATCTTCTTCTGCGAATTCGACGGTCCCCGTTCCCGAAAACTCTGGGCCCAGTGGCTGCCGGCCTAAAGCCCTACTCGTCCTTGAGATCGCGCAGCATGAGCTCGCGAACGGCCGTATGGGGATCCTTGCCGTTGTATAACACCTGATAGACCTGTTCGGTAATGGGCAGGTCCACGTCTTTTTTCTTTCCCAGGGCGTAAACCGCTTCGGTGGTTTTCACGCCCTCGGCAACCATCTTCATTTCGCCGAGAATCTCCACCAGCTTCTGCCCTTTTCCCAGCTTCAGGCCCACCTGGCGATTTCGAGAGAGATCACCCGTACAGGTGAGCACCAGGTCGCCCATGCCGGCCAGGCCCATGAATGTTGAAGATTTGGCGCCCAGGGCCTTGCCCAGGCGGCTCATTTCCGCCAGGCCGCGCGTGATCAAACCGGCGCGCGAATTGTTGCCGAAGCCCAGCCCGTCGGCAATTCCAGCGGCAATGGCAATGATATTCTTGATCGCCCCGCCGAGCTCGACACCCCGGACATCCGTACTGGTATAGACGCGGAAGTACTCCGTACTCAGTTGCTGCTGCAATTCCTTGCCGAGTTTTTTCTCTTCCGCCGCCAGAACAATGGCCGTGGGCAGTTCGCGGGCGACCTCTTTGGCAAAGGTAGGGCCGGAAAGCATGGTGAACTGCGGCTTCAAGCCGGAAAGCGCCTCTTCCACAACCATGGACATGGTGCTCAGAGATGAGACCTCTATGCCTTTGCTGGCGCAGACCAGCACCGGCTTCTTGGGAAGGAGCGGACGGGCATGCTCGAGCATGGACCGCATGTGCTGACTGGGTACGCCAAGCAGAAAACATTCTCCCCCATCCAGGACTTCCTCCAACTGCAGGCTCACTTTCAAAGACGGATCAAGAGGAAAGCCCGGCAAATACCAGCTATTCTCATGCTTCGTCTGTATCTCTTCCAAAAGCTCGGGTTCACGCACCCAGAGAACGACGTCGTGTCCTTTTTTGGCCAGAAGATTGGCCAACGTTGTTCCCCAGCTTCCGCCGCCGATTACGCGTATTTTCATGATGCAGTGGCCTTTGATTCGGGTTTATGGAGTAATGTCATTTACACTTGCAAACGTGCCGGAAAGCAAGCCAAGGCTTATGCATCCGGCCCGCGATTTTTTCCCCGCATTCACCATCCTGATACCTGATTTCGGAGTGCAGCGCCACAGCAGGAGCCGCAATTCGGCTTAATCGCACTTGATCCTGCATTCCATGGAGCGCGCGTGGGCTTCCAGACTTTCCATCCGGGCCATCCGTGCCACTTTGGCACCGTTGTTTTGAGCAAAATCAGCCGAAATAGCCAGCAGGCTTGATTTTTTGCAAAAATTTTCCACAGACAGCCCGGAGGAAAAACGGGCTGTGCCCATGGTGGGCAACACATGGTTGGGTCCGGCAAAATAATCTCCCACCGGTTCCGCAGCATACAGCCCCATGAAAATGGCGCCGGCGTGGCGGACACTGCCAAGGCTTTCCCAGGGGTTGGAAAGCACAAGCTCCAGGTGTTCGGGAGCAATACGGTTGACCAGTTCGATCCCTTTCTGCAGATCAGGCACCACCACAATGGCTCCGTAATTCCGCAGGGACTCTTCCGCGATTTCCTTGCGCGGCAGCAGGGCCACCTGTTTTTTCAGCTCCACGGCCACTTCCTGTGCCAGTTTTTCACTGGTCGTGACCAGTACGGCGCTTGCGAGCCGGTCGTGTTCGGCCTGCGAAAGCATATCCGCCGCCAACCAGTCCGCGCGCGGCGCAGGAGTGCCGTCCTTGGCCGTGAACTCCTCGGCCAGAATGGCGATTTCACTGGGGCCGGCGATCATGTCTATACCGACTTTGCCGATGAGCAAACGCTTGGCCGTGGTGACGTAGATATTGCCGGGTCCGGCGATGAGATCCACCGGCGCGATGCGCTCGGTCCCGAAGGTCAAAGCGGCAACGGCCCAGGCACTGCCCGTACGGTAAATTTCCGTAATCCCCAGCAGATGGGCAGCGGCAAGCAGCATGGGATTCAGGCTGCCGTCCTTGCGGGGCGGCGAAACCAGGGCGATTTCCTTCACTCCGGCCACCTGCGCGGGAATGGCATTCATCAACAGACTGGAAATGAGCGGAGTTTCGCCCCCCTGCCCGCCGGGCACATACAAACCGACGCGGTCCAACGGACGGACCAGACGGCCGAGAACCGTGCCGTCCGCTAGCGTGGTCAAAGTGGACTGCTGAATCTGGGCCCGATGATAGGCCCGGATATTCTCCGCGGCTTCTTCCAGAATTGCCAGATCAGAGGGAGCCACTTCTTTGCGGGCCTGTTCAAGTTCTTCCGCAGTCACCCGCAGCTTGTCTTCCGTAAATCCGGGGCAATCAAATTTGCCCGTATATTCTGCCAGAGCGGCATCGCCTCTGGTCTTGATTTGTTTGAATATATCCAGAACACGGGACTCAATTTCGTTTTCCGGATCTTCCCGTCCCTGAAGCATTTCTTGCAACTGGCTCCAGTCGTCTTTCGAGTTGTAGTGTAACGTCCTGCAGGGCATGACAAAACTCTCCTTGTATCTTTCGCCATGCCTCTGCATGGCGTTGTTGGCGAAGTACGTATGATAAGACATGGCGAAAGCCCCGGCAAGTTGTCCGATGGGCAAAAAAAACCGGGGCCCGAAGGCCCCGGCAGAAAGTGTCGTAGGGGGGTGTTGGTGAGACGTAATGACTGGTCTTTTGCTCGGACCTAGAAGGTGTACTTCAGACCGAAAGCAAGCTTCCAAGCAGTGCTGGTCTTCCAGAGCTGCTGAACGCCGGCGTTGTACCAACCGCTGTTGCGGCGGTTTTCAGGATTACGCCAGGCGTAGGCCTGACGCTGTACGTCAACCATGCCGGTCTCAACGATGGCGGCCAGGTTTTCGTAGATCTGGTACTGGGTGTCGAAGTTGACTTCCCAAGCCCAGTCAGCAGTGGTCAGCATGATACCGGAAGGATTGTTCCAGTAAGGATTGTGCGGGGAAGTCTGGCTGCGGCGGTCACGCATGGAGTACGGACTGTTGGTGCCACCGTAGAAGACTACACGCACCTGGTGAGTCAGGTTTTCTACAAAGGAGATGTCCTTGAACAGGAGGCCGATACCCCAGGTACCGGAAGCATCCTGGCCGAGGCAGTCGTCGTTGTTCAACAGATCGCCACCGTCAGTACCAAAGGAGGTAGCGGCGAAGTTGGCGTCGATTGTGGGCAGACGTTCGGAACCATTGTATATGTTGCCATCATCACCAGAGGTCCACCAGGCCAGGACACCGGGAGTGACCCAAGGAGTCTTGTAGTCAATTTCACCGGCGATGTACCAGCCCCAACGATCCATCATGTCGTCGGTAGGATCATCAAGAGAACCCCAAGCTACGTCCAGCATGAAGACCAGGGGATCCAGCATGGTGAATTCCAATGCCAGACCGGCCCACCAGCCGTAGAAGTAGTCGTTGTTCATCAGAGCGTTGTTGGCAGCCATGGAGTTGGTGCCGGCAGCGCTGGTCAGCAGGCCGGGGAAGTTGCCGTAGGAATCGGCAACAGCGCCGGTGCCAAGAATGCCGTACATGGCATAGGGAGTAACGTTCATGATACCGTCAACAGTGATGGGAACGAACAGACCAACCAGGTCCATTTCATCGTTCTGGGCAACACTGCCGCCGTAACCATTGTCCATGTTGTAGGGACGGGCCCAGAAAGCAGCTACGCTGAACATGTCGTTGATGGTGTAGATACCAACAGCGGCGGCAACATCAGTACCGGATGAACCGATAATGGGGGAACCAACAACGGCGGACGGCAGGGCGATACCCTGGAGACCAACCTGGAACAGGAGTTCGGTGTTGGGCACGTTGAAGGTGATGTAAGCGCGGCGGGTTTCTACGTTAACGCCATCAGTGCCGATGCGGCCACCAGAGCCACGACCGGTGCTACCAGCGTTGGTGTAGCCCCATTCGATTTCGCCGATTTCAAAGTACAGAACGCCCTGAACGTTTTCAGAAGCGATAAAGTTGACCTGCAAGCGGGTACGCTGACGCGCCTGAAAATCGTCTTCATCACCTTCACCACCACCGGCGCCGTAGAACTGGCCGCCGATTTTGTTGTCCTGGGAATTGTCAAAGAAATCGAAGTTGTCATACCAACCGAACGAGAAGTCAAAGCTGCCCTTCGCGGTGATTTCGGTGGCCTGGGCAAGACCCATGCTGGCCAGCACGAAACCCAGCGCGAGTACGAGGGTCATCAAACGTTTCATGTTACTTCCTTCCTTCTTTTGCGTTTTCCAACGTTACGACTCTTTCCGACCAATCATTGAATGCCATTGTTACATACATAGATTTTTAGATGCAAGCATTTTTTTGACATTAGTATAAAATTTTTTACGGTAAAATTTTTTTAACCACATTTTGACTTAATTAACCCTTTAGTTTTTAAGATAAATTAACAAATTTATGAGGTTTATTATTTCCATTCATTGTTTTAAAAAAAATTATGCTTCTATTGGTACAAATTTTTAAAAATAGACATTTTTGGGCTGTTTTGACTTATATTGATGAAATATACGAGAAATACCCTATTTCACGCCGTCTCAAAAAGTCATATTTTTATTGTCTGACTAAATCATCAAAAAACAGCAATCCATGTCCGAACAAAGCAACCTTGTTCCTTACAATCATCTTCCAATAGAAAAATCTATATAACGCTTGAATTCTCACCACAAACATGCCCGTTTTTCAGAGAAAATCACAATATATCGACGGATCATATTGATTGCGGTGGTACGCCTGTGCCTGTCCTTTTTTTGCTTGCAGAACGACTCACCTGCTGCCGTACGACGGCACATACAACCCATTTCAGACTCCGGATTTCCGGAGTTCGAGATGAGGATTTTCTTCAAGCATTATAAAACGGCAGGGATCAATATCCGGTAATACGCATCATTACGGGAGGCTTGGCAGACACTGCCAGTGTGTCACACTTCGTACGTGCAGCCAGTTTCAGAAGCCTGAAAACGGAAAGTACTGTTTGATGGAAAGGTGAAGGATAAAGGCCACTTGATGGCAAATTGTTCTTAGAAAAAAAGCCGGGGCCCGAAGGCCCCGGCTGGGAATGTCATAAGGGGGGTTGTTGGTGTTAAATGATGACTGGTTCTTTTTTCGGATCTAGAAGGTGTACTTCAGACCGAAAGCGAGCTTCCAAGCAGTGCTGGTCTTCCAGAGCTGCTGAACGCCGGCGTTGTACCAACCGCTGTTACGGCGGTTTTCAGGATTACGCCAGGGGTAGGCCTGACGCTGTACGTCAACCATGCCGGTCTCAACGATGGCGGCCAGGTTTTCGTAGATCTGGTACTGGGTGTCGAAGTTGACTTCCCAAGCCCAGTCAGCAGTGGTCAGCATGATACCGGAAGGATTGTTCCAGTAAGGGTTGTGCGGGGAGGTCTGGCTACGGGTGTCGCGCATGGCTTTAGGATCGTTGGTACCACCGTAGAACACTACACGCACCTGGTGAGTCAGGTTTTCAACAAAGGAGATGTCCTTGAACAGGAGGCCGATACCCCAGGTACCGGAAGCGTCCTGACCGAGGCAATCGTCGTTGTTCAACAGGTCGCCACCGTCAGTACCGAAGGAGGTAGCGGCGAAGTTGGCGTCGATTGTGGGCAGGCGTTCGGAACCGTTGTACATGTCGTCGTCGTCACCGGAAGTCCACCAGGCCAGGATACCGGGGGTGACCCAAGGAGTCTTGTAGTCAATTTCACCGGCGATGTACCAGCCCCAACGATCCATCATGTCGTCGGTAGGATCGTCAAGAGAACCCCAAGCTACGTCCAGCATGAAGACCAGGGGATCCAGCATGGTGAATTCCAATGCCAGACCGGCCCACCAGCCGTAGAAGTAGTCGTTGTTCATCAGAGCGTTGTCGGCAGCCATGGAGTTGGTGCCGGCAGCGTTGGTCAGCAGACCGGGGAAGTTGCCGTAAGAATCGGCAACGGCGCCGGTGCCCAGAATGCCGTACATGGCATAAGGGGTAACGTTCATGATACCGTCAACAGTTACGGGAACGAACAGACCAACCAGGTCCATTTCGTCGTTCTGGGCAACACTGCCGCCGTAACCATTGTCCATGTTGTAGGGACGAGCCCAGAAAGCAGCTACGCTAACCATGTCGTTGATGGTGTAGATACCAACAGCGGCGGCAACATCGGTGCCGGAGGAACCGATGATGGGGGAACCAACAACGGCGGACGGCAGGGCGATACCCTGGAGACCAACCTGGAACAGGAGTTCGGTGTTGGGCACGTTGAAGGTGATGTAAGCGCGGCGGGTTTCCACGTTAACGCCATCAGTGCCGAGGCGACCACCAGAGCCGCGACCGGTGCTACCAGCGTTGGTGTAGCCCCATTCGATTTCGCCGATTTCAAAGTACAGAACGCCCTGAACGTTTTCAGAAGCGACAAAGTTGACCTGCAAGCGGGTACGCTGACGCGCCTGAAAATCGTCTTCATCACCTTCACCGCCACCGGCGCCGTAGAACTGGCCGCCGATTTTGTTGTCCTGGGAATTGTCAAAGAAATCAAAGTTGTCATACCAACCGAACGAGAAGTCGAAGCTGCCCTTCGCGGTGATTTCGGTGGCCTGGGCAAGACCCATGCTGGCCAGCACGAAACCCAGAGCGAGTACGAGGGTCATCAAACGTTTCATGTTATTTCCTTCCTTCTTTTGCATTTTCCAACATTATAACATTTCCCAACCAATCATCAGCTACCATATCTACATGCATAGATTTTCAGAAGCAAGCATTATTTTGACAAAAGTAAAAATATTTTTACGGTAAAATTTTTTTGACTGCCTTAAGGATTTTATAATGCTTAATATTTAATGGCAAACTATTGAAATTATTATTTCTATAATTTCATACTGTGCTTGTATAAAAGGTTACACAATTTTTGGTACAAATTTTTTGAATCTGTTTCATTTGCCCCATATTTCTCGAATATGCGGGTTTAGTCCCTTTTACAGGGGGTTTTATCGAATTATTTTTTTTCACCATCGTCCAAACCACACTTTGACGATCATGCCCTTTTCACAAAAACGGACGCTTTCCAACCATTTTTACTCAAACGCATGCTCTATATTATTGATAGCGAGAGTATCGGACAATCATATTTGGCAGGCAATTCATTTGAGGATTACTGACTTTCGTGTGCGACGATGAGATCTAACGACGAGGTTCCAAAGCCTGTAGTTTTGCAATGAGGGCAATCAAGAATTCACCTGAACTACTCAATTCTGTGGATGCATTCCTTTGTCCCTTTTTTCAAAAAAAAACCGGAGCCCGAAGGCCCGGCGAATAAAGTATGAGGGGGGTGCTGATGCGGATTCAACACCGGTTTTTTCCGAACTAGAAGGTGAACATCAGCCCGAAAGCCAGTTTCCAGGCAGTGCTGGTCTTCCAAAGCTGCTGGACTCCGGCGTTATACCATCCGCTGTTGCGGCGGTTTTCAGGATTGCGCCAGGGGTAGGCCTGACGCTGAACATCAACCATGCCCGTTTCAACGATGGCGGCCAGATTTTCGTAGATCTGATACTGAGTGTCGAAGTTGACTTCCCAGGCCCAGTCAGCGGTGGTCAGCATGATATTGGAAGGATTATTCCAATAGGGGTTGTGCGGCGAGGTCTGGCTGCGGCGGTCACGCATGGAGTACGCACTGTTGGTACCGGCGTAGAACACCAGGCGTATCTGGTGAATCAGGCTTTCCACAAAGGAAATGTCCTTAAAGAGGAGACCGACACCCCAGGTACCGGAAGCATCCGTACCCATCAGATCGTAGCCGCTCAACATGTCGCTGCCATCCCAACCGAAAGTGGTGGCTGCAAAGTTGGCGTCGATTGTGGGCAGACGTTCGGAACCATTGTACATGTCGTCATCATCGCCGGAGGTCCACCAGGCCAGAATACCGGGAGTGACCCAGGGAGTCTTGTAGTCGATTTCTGCAGCGATATACCAGCCCCAACGATCCAGCATGTCGTCGGTAGGATCGTCAAGGGATCCCCAGGCAACGTCCAGCATGAACATCAAGGGATCCAGCATGGTGAATTCGAATGCCAGGCCGGCCCACCAGGCGTAGAAATAATCGTTGTTCAGCAGCGCATTGTCGGCAGCCATGGAATTGGTACCCAGCGCACTGGAGTACAGCCCCGGAAAGTTGCCGGCGGAATCGGCAACAGCGCCTGTCCCCAGAATGCCGTACATGCCATAGAGGGAAATATTCATCATACCATCAACGGTAATGGGAACGAACATGCCCAGCAGATCCATTTCATCGTTCTGGGCAACACTGCCGCCGTATCCATTGTCCATATTGTAGGGGCGGGCCCAGAACGCGGCAACGCTGACCATGTCGTTGAAGGTATAGACACCGACAGCTGCTGCCATGTCGGTACCGGACGAACCTATGATGGGGGAACCGACAACCGCGGATGGCAGGTCGATACCCTGGAGACCGACCTGAATCAGGAGTTCGGTGTTGGGTACGTTGAAAGTGATGTAGGCGCGGCGGGTTTCCACGTTAACGCCGTCAGTACCTATACGGCCGCCGGTGCCACGACCGGCGCTGGTGCCGTTGGTGTAGCCCCATTCGATTTCGCCGATTTCAAAGTACAGGACGCCCTGTACGTTTTCAGAGGCGGTAAAGTTGATCTGCACACGAGTACGCTGACGTGCCGAGAAGTCGTCCTCATCACCTTCACCGCCACCCGCGCCGTAGAACTGACCACCGATTTTGTTGTCCTGAGCATTGTCGAACAAATCAAAGTTGTCGTACCAGCCAAAAGTGAAGTCAAAAGATCCTTTTGCTGTGATTTCAGTGGCCTGGGCAACTCCCATACTGGCCAGCAAAAAGCCCAGCGCGAGCAAGATGGACGTCCAGCGTTTCATAATTCTTCCTTCCTTCTTTTGCGTTTTCCACCCTTACAACACTTTCTAATAGACAATTACACATCTTATTAACTTACATATTTTTTTACGTACAAGCTTTTTTTTGGCCAAAGGCACCTTTTCACGACAACTATTTTTACGGTGGTTTGCTTCAATCAACCTTTCACAGGGTGTGTTTTTACGAACTGCGAAACTGAGTTGCCTCGCGCAACGCCAATACACGAAACAATCCGGACGGCTTGCGGATTATTGGAATCGAATTACGCACCAAATATGAGGAGTGAGGGAGCTGACTTATTCGGACAGAAACAAAGGCAGATTGCAGCTGTACGCAGGGTAAAAAAAAACCGGGGCCCGAAGGCCCCGGTGGAAAGTGTCATAAGGGGGTGTTGGTGTTAAATAATGACTGACTTTTTAATCCAACCTAGAAGGTGTACTTCAGACCGAAAGCCAGCTTCCAAGCAGTGCTGGTCTTCCAGAGCTGCTGGTAAGCTGCATTGTAGGAGCTGCTGCGGCGGTTGTTTTCAGCCTGGCGCCAGGGGGAGGCCTGACGCTGTACGTCAACCATGCCGGTCTCAACGATGGCGGCCAGGTTTTCGTAGATCTGGTACTGGGTGTCGAAGTTGACTTCCCAAGCCCAGTCAGCAGTGGTCAGCATGATTCCGGAAGGATTGCTGTAAGCGAAAGCCGAGTAGCGGCTGTCACGCATGGCCTTAGGATCGTTGGTACCACCGTAGAATACTACACGCACCTGGTGAGTCAGGTTTTCGATGAAGGAGATGTCCTTGAACAGGAGGCCGATACCCCAGGTACCGGAAGCATCAGCACCAAGGCAATCGTCGTTGTTCAACAGGTCGCCACCGTCAGTACCGAAGGAGGTAGCGGCGAAGTTGGCGTCGATTGTGGGCAGGCGCTCGGAACCATTGTAGATGTCGTCATCATCACCGGAAGTCCACCAGGCCAGGATACCGGGAGTGACCCAAGGAGTCTTGTAGTCAACTTCACCGGCGATGTACCAGCCCCAACGATCCATCATGTCGTCGGTGGGATCGTCAAGAGAACCCCAGGCTACGTCAAGAGCGAAAGTAAGGGGATCCAGCATGGTGAATTCCAATGCCAGACCGGCCCACCAGCCGTTCATGTAGTCGTTGTTCAGCAGAGCGTTGGCATTGTTCATGGCGTCGGTGCCTGCGGCGTTGGAGTACAGACCAGGGAAACTACCGTAGGAATCATTCAGGGCACCAGTGCCGAAAATACCGTACATGGCATAAGGAGTGACGTTCATCACGCCATCAACGGTAACAGGAACGAACAGACCAACCAGGTCCATCTCGTCGTTCTGAGCGGCGCTGCCGCCGTAACCGTTGTCCATGTCGTAGGGGCGAGCCCAGAAAGCGGCTACGCTGATCATGTCGTTGATGGTGTAGATACCAACAGCGGCGGCTACGTCAGTTCCGGAAGAACCGATGATGGGGGAACCAACAACAGCGGAAGGCAGGGCGATGCCCTGGAGACCAACCTGGAACAGAAGTTCGGTGTTGGGCACGTTGAAGGTGATGTAAGCGCGGCGGGTTTCTACGTTAACACCATCAGTGCCGAGACGGCCACCGGTACCACGACCGGTGTTGGTGGAGTTGCTGTAGCCCCATTCGATGTCGCCGATTTCAAAGTACAAAACACCCTGAACGTTTTCAGAGGCAACAAAGTTTACCTGCAAACGAGTACGCTGACGAGCCTGGAAGTCATCTTCCGAGCCTTCGCCACCGATCTTGTTGTCCTGGGTATTATCAAAGAAGTCGAAGTTGTCATACCAGCCGAAAGAGAAGTCGAAGCTACCTTTAGCGGTGATTTCGGTGGCCTGGGCAAGACCCATGCTGGCCAGCACGAAACCCAGAGCGAGTACGAGGGTCATTAAACGTTTCATGTTACTTCCTTCTTTTGCGTTTTCCAACATTACAACACCATCCAGTCAGTCAATAGGTGCCCTATGTACATAGATAGGATATTTGATGCAAGCATTTTTTTGACATTAGTAAAATTTTTTTTACCGTAATTATTATCAATATACATCATGTGGATCACCTACGGACGTTTACCACTAACAGTCCAAAATAGTGCATTTTTTAATATACTTTTTTCTCAAAAAACATAAAATATACGTAGTAAATATGATTTTTAACACGGTGTATGATATTTCTCATACTGCGCTCTAATGCCAGCAATATATTAGCAATAACCTGTACTTAGCTGCCAACGACTAACTCTTTTCTTTTTTTTTCAAAATTTTAAAAAATATCTTTTCTGTTCCCCAAAAATCGTTTTCTTTCTGTCTCCTTTCAGCCCGCTGTCACTGGGGTATTGCTAATTTCAAATCCGCAGATCCGTATGACCGATACAACTCGCGGACAAGATAGGTTCAAACTCATGAGCTTTTCAGCCCATTCGAGGCGCAAGATTCTCCTCATTCCGTTTGATCGAAAAATGGAATTCAAGAGCCGGTTACTTCGGGTAACTACAAGGAATAGGAACAAGCTCCAAAGATTCTTCTTATCTCCTGGTCTTGTATGGAACATTGGGAACAGATAATACTGACGTCCCGCGCCTGGCACTTCGGCAGTCAGTATCCTTACGCCCTGTCTGCTTCAGGAAAAAATATTCGGGAACGGTTTATCTGAAAAATATGGAGGGATGACTGCCTCAATATGAGACAAAAAAAAACCGGGGCCCGAAGGCCCCGGCTGAAAGTGTCATAGGGGGGGTGTTGGTGTTATTGATGACTGACTTTTTAAACCAAACCTAGAAGGTGTACTTCAGACCGAAAGCCAGCTTCCAAGCGGTGCTGGTCTTCCAGAGCTGCTGGTAACCTGCATTGTAGGAGCTGCTGCGGCGGTTGTTGTACTCCGAACGCCAGGGGTAAGCTTCACGCTGTACGTCAACCATGCCGGTCTCAATGATAGCGGCCAGGTTTTCGTAGATCTGGTACTGGGTGTCGAAGTTAACTTCCCAAGCCCAGTCAGCAGTGGTCAGCATGATTCCGGAAGGATTGCTGTAGGAGAAAGCCGAGCTGCGGCTGTCACGCATGGACTTCGGATCGTTGGTACCACCGTAGAATACTACACGCACCTGATGAGTCAGGTTTTCGATGAAGGAGATGTCCTTGAACAGGAGGCCGACACCCCAGGTACCGGAAGCATCCGTGCCCATAACATCGTCGTTGTTCAACAGGTCGCCACCATCCCAACCAAAGGAGGTAGCGGCGAAGTTGGCGTCGATTGTGGGCAGGCGTTCGGAACCATTGTAGATATCGTCGTCATCACCGGAAGTCCACCAGGCCAGGATACCGGGAGTGACCCAAGGAGTCTTGTAGTCAATTTCACCGGCAATGTACCAGCCCCAACGATCCATCATGTCGTCGGTGGGATCGTCAAGAGAACCCCAGGCAACGTCAAGAGCGAAAGTAAGGGGATCCAGCATGGTGAATTCGAAAGCCAAACCAGCCCACCAGGCGGTCATGCTGTCGTTGTTCATCAGAGCGTTGGAATTGGACATGGCGTCGGTGCCCCAGGCATTGGAGTACAGTCCAGCGAAATCGCCGTCGGAATCCTGCAGAGCGCCGGTGCCGAAGCTGCCGAACATGGCGTAAGGAGTTACGTTCATGATGCCGTCAACAGTAACGGGCACGAACATACCAACCAGGTCCATTTCATCGTTCTGAGCAGCGCTTCCGCCGTAACCGCTGTCCATGTTGTAGGGGCGAGCCCAGAAAGCGGCTACGCTGATCATGTCGTTGATGGTGTAGATACCAACAGCGGCGGCAACATCAGTTCCGGAAGAACCGATGATGGGGGAACCTACAACAGCGGAAGGCAGGGCGATGCCCTGGAGACCAACCTGGAACAGAAGTTCGGTGTTGGGTACGTTGAAGGTGATGTAAGCACGGCGGGTTTCTACGTTAACACCATCAGTGCCGATACGGCCACCGACGCCACGGCCGGTGTTGGTGGAGTTGCTGTAGCCCCATTCGGTTTCGCCGATTTCAAAGTACAAAACACCCTGAACATTTTCAGAGGCAACAAAGTTGACCTGAACACGAGTACGCTGGCGAGCCTGGAAGTCGTCTTCCGTGCCGCTGCCGCCGATCTTGCTGTCCTGATTGCCGCCGAACAAGTCAGCGTTGTCATACCAACCAAATGAGAAATCAAAGGTACCCTTCGCATTGATTTCGGTGGCCTGGGCAATGCCCATGCTAGCCATGACGAAACCCAGAGCGAGTACGAGGGTCATTAAACGTTTCATGATACTTCCTTCTTTTGCATTTTCCAACATTACAACACTTTCAAGTCAATCATCGGTGGGTACACTACCCCCTTTGGTAGTATAGGCAAGCACTATTGACAAAAATAAACAAAATATGTATTTTTATTGATTTTTGATTATTTAAGAATTTCCATACTCGAGATATATTATATTGCTTTGTGCTGGATTTAGATTTTATCAAATTCAGGTTTTCGCGTATTTTTCTCTCGCTCAAACGTTTGGATACTTTTTTCAGTTTCATCTTATTTTCTGGATATTTTTTTATGGCTTTTACACTTCGGGCTATACGGCCGCCCATTCCAGATACGCACTCCTTTCACACCAGTCCGTGTGCTGAAAAAGACGTACGCATGACACCTTTCAGTAGAGGTTCAAACTCCACGCCTGCGCCCTTTCCAACAACCGACTTCACGAATCACCCGCCGTCGCTTTTTTCCAGTGAAAAAGTGCAAGGCAAGAGTCCTTGAGTCCGAGCCGCTTGCCCGCGCATGTTGGGCGAGGATCTGTGAGGGATGAACTCAGGGCGTTTTTCCCTTCGATCAAAAAAACGTACTTAGTTGCGACGAGGTTGTAGCTGGTTACAGGGCCGAACCCTGCTCAGGCAGCATCAAACGGGATGCAATGGAAAATCCATTGCATAAAAGGGGCGGACTTCGAGGTAGGTACTATACCAACTAAAAGCCGGGGCCCGTATGTACGCAAGGCCCCGACGGAAAGTGTCAAAACGGATCTTAATAGAACTGAATACCCTGCAGTATTTTGAACGCTAAAACTTATAGCGCAAGCCGAAAGCGAATTTCCAGGCAGTGCTGTTCTTCCACAACTGGCGGACCTGGCTGTCGTAATCCCCGCTGTTGATACGGTTTTCGACCTTTCGCCAGGGATAGGCCTGCCGCTGTATGTCGAGCATGCCGGTTTCCACGATGGCGTACAGATTTTCATAAATCTTGTACATGGAATCAAAGTTGACTTCCCAGGCCCAGTCGGCAGTGGTGAGCATGATTCCGGAAGGATTGTTCAGGTAGGGATTCCAGCCGTTGCTGCCGTTGCGGTAATCGCGCATGGAACGCGTGCTGCTGGTGCCGGCGTAAAAAACCAGGCGTATCTGGTGGGTCAGATTCTCGATGATGGACAGATCCTTGAAAAGCAGACCAAGGCCCCAGGTGCCCGTGAGATCTTTGCCGAATGCAATGTTGCAGTTCAGCAGTTCGCTGAAGTCCGTACCAAAAGTGGTGGCCCCAAAGTTGGGATCAATGGAAGGCATGCGCTCGGAGCCGTTATAGATGTCGTCGTCTTCACCGGAAGTCCACCAGGCCAGGAGTCCGGGAGTGACCCACGGGGTCTTGTAGTCCACCTCACCCGCAAGATACCAGCCCGAACGGTCCAGGTATTCCCCGTCGGTATCCAGAGTGCCCCAGGCTACGTCCGCCATGAATACCAGAGGATCCAGCGCGGTGACCTCCAGGGACATGCCGACCCACCAGGCGTTGAATGTGTCGATGTTGTTGAACTGCGCATCAGAAATTTTTGTTCCGTACGCATTGGTTTCCAGATAAGGAAGATCCAGGTCCGCGTAGGCTTCAGAACCGATGGAAGCATACATTGTGTACGGAGTGAAATTCAAGACACTGTCGACAGTCACAGGAATGAACAGCCCCACCAGGTCCATCTCATCATCCAATTGTTCGGAACTGTAGTCGCCCACACCAGCTGTGCCATTGTAGGGGCGAGCCCAGAACGCGCCTACGGTAAGCATGTCGTTGATGGTGTAAATACCGACTGCGGAAGCAACATCGGTTCCGAGCGAACCGATGATGGGCGAACCCACAACAGCGGAGGGCAGTGCGATGCCCTGAAGGCCGACCTGAAACAACAGCGCCGTCTCAGGTACGTTAAAGGTGATGTAGGCGCGGCGGGTTTCAATATTTACACCGTCAGTCCCCATACGGCCGCCGGTGCCTTTGTTAGCCCCACCGTTGCTGTAGCCCCATTCAATTTCTCCAATTTCAAAATACAAAACCCCCTGAACATTTTCAGAGGCCACAAAGTTGATCTGCAGACGGTTTCTCTGCCGAGCCTGGAAATTTGTCACATTGCCGGACCCCAGACCATCGCCGTATTTTGTACCTCCGCTTTTGGACATCTGGTTGCTGTTATAAATCTTGCTGAGCCAGCCAAAGGTAAACTCAAAACTTCCCTTGGCCGTGATTTCAGTTGCCTGAGCAATCCCCATGCTTGCGAAAACCATCCCCAAAGCGAGAACAAGGGTCATCAAACGTTTCATAGTTCCTCTTTCCTTGTTTTGCGTTTCCAACCCGATGACACTTTCAATCCCCTCAAAGAGTCTTGAATTTACGCATATTTCATATATAGGCAAGCAATTTTACCTTTAAATTCAGGATGTTGTAACATATTAATTTATTCACAACTTCATATTTTGTATATTTAATATATGTTTTCCATGAAGAGTTACATTGCTTCATTTTTTGTAAGACCATTTTTTTCTGTGTACTCATGCCCATGAATAACACCCAACTTTTTATACAAATTTGTTATTTTTCAGCAAATTCAATACATATTTTTCACAAGCTCTTATTTTTTACTTTGAAAAAAAACTGGCAAGACCAGGTTTGACCTCTCCTCTTGGCGTGCGTATTCTTGGAACTGGAGAACACTACGTGACATTCGACTTAAAAGCCCAACTCCCGGACATTCCCACGCTGCCCGGCGTCTATCTCTATAAAGATGCCGACGGCCGTATCATATACGTCGGCAAGGCCAAGCATCTGCGCAAACGCCTGGCATCCTATGCCAGGGACGACGCAGCCCATACGCCCAAGACACGCGCCATGCTCAAGCTGGCCGTGCGTGTGGACACCCTGTGTACGGACACGGAAAAGGAAGCGCTGCTGCTGGAAGCCAGTCTGATCAAAAAGCACCGGCCGCGCTATAATATCGTCCTGCGGGACGACAAGCAGTACGTGCTCTTCAAACTGGAAAGACGTTCCGAATTTCCCCGCCTGATCCTGACGCGACGGGTCGTACGCGACGGTTCGCTCTATTACGGCCCCTTCACTTCCGCTCAGGCCGCCCGGGAAGCCTGGAAGGCCATCCACCAGCTCTTCCCTCTGCGCCGCTGCACGGACAGAACCCTGAACAATCGCGTTCGCCCCTGCCTGTATCATCATATAGGACTCTGCCTGGCCCCCTGCGTGCTGGATGTGGACCGTACGCAGTACGCGACCATGGTGAAACGGGTCGAACTGCTGTTGTCCGGACGTGGCGGCGAACTGCTGGGCTCCTTGAAAAAGGAAATGCTCGACGCATCCGAGGCCCTGGAGTTCGAAAAAGCCGCGGTTCTGCGGGACCGGATCCGGGCTGTGGAACAGACCATTGAAAAACAGACCACCGTACTCCATACCGCCGAAGATATGGACGTGCTCGGTCTGGCGCGTACGGAGGACGGCCTGGCCCTGGGGCTGCTGTTCATCCGTCAGGGCCGTTTGCTGGACAGAAAAAACTTTTTCTGGCCCAAGCTGGCCTTGGAAGACGGACGCGAAGTTCTCGAGGGATTTCTTTCGCAATACTACAACCCGCAGCGCTTCATCCCGGACAAGATCCTGTTGCCCTGGGATCTGGAAGCCGAATGTACGACAAACCAGGAATCCAGCGACATCACTGCCGCCAAAGATCCTGAAGAAACCAACAATACGCTTGCCCAGGACTGCAACGAGACTTCCGCAGGAGACCTGCCTTTCATGGAGGCCTTTGCCCTGGTCCTGGCCGAACGCCGGGGATCTGCGGTCAAGATTCATCCGCCCCGCTCGGGTACGGAAAAACAACTGGTGGCCATGGCCGAAACCAATGCCCGCGAGTCCGCGGCCGTTGGCAAAGCCGCGCCCCTGCGTACCATGCTGACCTCCCTGGCCGCAAAGCTGCACCTTCCGCCCCTGGACGAGAACAAGCCTTTCCGCATCGAATCCGTGGACGTTTCCCATACATCCGGACAGGAAACCCGGGCCGGAATGGTTGTTTTCGAGGATGGGGAAGCCCGCAAAGATCAATATCGGGTGTACAAGTTCGATGATGAGGGACTGACCAACGACGACTACGGGGTCATGCGTTCGTGGACGCGTCGCCGCATCAAATCCGGACCGCCCTGGCCGGACCTGCTGCTCATAGACGGAGGCAAAGGACAGCTGGCCATGATCGAAAAAACCCTGGAAGACGAGGGACAGCCCGGACTCTGGAACCTGGCCGCCATAGCCAAGACCCGTTCGCTCTCCGCACGGGACGGGATACGCAGAAAAGCCCATGCCTTGGATGACCGTATCTTCCTTCCCGGACGCAAAAACCCCATGCCCATCAAGGAAGGATCCCCTGAGCTGCTTTTTTTACAGCACGTACGGGATACGGTGCATAATTTCGTTATCGGGCGGCACAGGCGTTCGCATCGCAAAAGCGCCCTGTCCGGCGAACTGCTTTCTTTGCCCGGAGTCGGACAAAAGACCGCGCGGCTTCTCTGGGACCGTTTTCCGTCCCTGGATGCCATGCTCGAGGCCTCTCCCGAGAGTTTGATGCGCTTGCCGGGGTTTGGAAAAAAGAAGGCTGAAACCCTGTACGCCACGCTGCAGCAGCTCCGCCAGAACAAGAACAACTCCGAGACGCAGGATGCTGCATCAACCGAAACCAGAGAATCAGGCGATCGCCCATGAACGCGACGTTCAGACGTTTTGCCCCTGTTCTGGCTCTGACACTGCTGTCCGGCCTCTGCCTGTACGCGTTTTCACCCGTACTGCATGGCGGATTCATCAACTTTGACGACTACGATTATCTGCTGCGCAACCCCATGGTGGGACACGGCCTGAACCTGCATACGCTCTCCCTGGCCTTCACCACTTTCCACGCCAGCAACTGGCACCCCCTGACCTGGATTTCGCACATGCTGGATGTGGAACTTTTCGGCATGAATCCCGTGGCCTTTCATCTGGAAAACATGCTGCTGCATCTGGCAAACATGCTGCTGCTCATCGCCCTGCTCCGGCGGATGACGGGCAGCTTCTGGAAGGCTTTTTGCGTGGGAGCGCTCTTCGGGCTGCACCCGCTGCGGGTGGAATCCGTGGCCTGGATAGCCGAACGCAAGGATGTGCTTTGCGCGTTTTTTTTCCTGCTTACCCTGCTCTCCTATACGGCCTATGTTCGCAAGCCAGGGCTGTTGCGCTACCTGATTGTGTTTTTCTGTCTGGCGTTGGGGCTGCTGGCAAAGCCCATGCTGGTCACTGCGCCCTTTGTGCTGCTGCTCCTGGATTACTGGCCCCTGCGTCGGATCGAATCCTTGAAAAACAGACAAATGATGCTGCGTCTGCTGTGGGAAAAAATACCGCTTTTTCTGCTCTCCGGGCTGGCCTGCCTGATGACCTGGCTGGCCCAGCAAAGCGCCGGAGCCATTGCCTCGGCAACGGACATGGAATTTGGCCAGCGCGTGCTGGTGGCGGCCAACGCCTACCTGGCCTACCTGGAAAAGACCTTCTTTCCCGCTGATCTGGCCTTGTTTTACCCCATGACTCCCCTATCCGATACGCGCATTCTTTTTTGCTTCGCTCTCCTGGCCGCAGTGAGCATCCTGGTTCTGCTCATGGGACGCAGACGCCCCTATCTGCCTGTGGGCTGGTTCTGGTACGCGGGCATGCTGGTGCCTGTGGCCGGATTCGTCAAAGTGGGCGGACAGGCCTTTGCCGACCGCTACACCTACCTGCCGCAACTGGGAATTTTCATCATCATTGTCTGGGCTGCCGCAGAACTGCTGCAAAGCAGAAAAATACGTACGGCCCAGCAATGGCTTCCTGCAGCAGTCATGGTCGCGCTGCTGGCCGTCATGACCTTCCAGACCCAGGCCCAGGCCCGCTTGTGGCAGGACTGCCGTACGCTTTATGAAGCCACCCTGGCCCGGACTTCGGACAATTTCATCATCCATTTCAACCTTGGCAAACTGCTGGCTGACAGAAAAGAACCCAAGGCTGCTTTGGAACAATACGAAGCCGTCCTGGAAATCAGACCTTTTTATTTTGAGGCCCTCAATAACATGGCCTGGATACTGGCCACTTCCCCCGACGACTCCGTACGCGATGGATATCGATCCATGTCCCTGGTGGAAAAGGCCATGCAGATTGTAGGGAAAAATAATCCCGGTCTAATGGATACGCTTGCCGCCGGATACGCGGAAGCTCAGCTTTACGAATCTGCGGCGTCCATTGCCCGACAGGCAGCGATCATTGCCGAGCACGCGGGGCTGGAGGATCTTGCGCGCGAAATCAGCGCCCACGCCGCCCTGTTCGCGTCCGGACAGCCTTTGCGGGACAACAGTTAGTACGTATCTCCCAAAAGCGGCTCTCTTTCTTTGTGTAAAATTTCTGTTGATCATTTCTGCATTCGGACAATTGTTCATGATCTGTCAGCGTATCACCAGCCATCCACCCCACTGGTCTGTCTTTTCTGAAGACACAATGAAATTGACATTGCTAGCAGACTCCTGAATATATATCCTGTTTCTTACTTATTGGATTGCATTTTTCTATAGCAAAAGAGTATGCATCTCGCTTCTGACTGACAACTGCTTGAATTTCGACGCACGCATGCAACCACATGGGGGGGGTTATGGGTTCACTGCTCGAAATGCGCGGCATCGTCAAAGAGTTTCCCGGAGTCAAAGCTCTGGATGGAGTCTTCCTGGAAGTCGGTCACCAGGAAATCCATGCCATTTGCGGTGAAAACGGTGCCGGCAAGTCCACCTTGATGCGCATCCTTTCAGGCGTCTATCCGCATGGTTCTTATGAAGGCGAAATTCTTTACCAGGGACAACCGGTTGCTTTCAAAAACATCCGGAACGCCGAAAAAGCCGGCATTGCCATCATTCACCAGGAACTGGCGCTCATTCCCGAGCTGTCCATTACCGAAAACATATTTCTGGGCCACGAAATAGCCGCCCGCGGCATAATCGACTGGTCCGCCGCCACGTCCAAGGCACGGGAATTGTTGCAACAGGTGGGCCTTCAGGAAAATCCGGACACGCCTATCAAAAATATCGGCGTGGGAAAACAACAGCTCGTGGAAATCGCCAAAGCTCTTGGCAAAAACGCCAGACTGCTCATTCTGGACGAACCCACTGCCGCGCTCAATGAAACCGACTCACAGCACCTGTTGAACCTGCTGCGCGAACTGTGCTCCAGGGGCATGTCCTGCGTGCTGATAAGCCACAAGCTCAACGAGATCCGAACCGTGGCGGACGCCGTGACCATCCTGCGCGACGGCCGTACCGTTGAAACCCTGCGGCCTGAAAACAAGCAATCTGACTGGCTGGACGAGGACCGTATCATCCAGGGCATGGTGGGCCGAGCCCTGACCTCCCGCTTTCCGGAACGCAGTCCGCAAATTGGAGAGACTATCTTTGAAGTCCGGGACTGGACAGTCCGGAATCCCGAAATTCCCGAACGCTATGCCTGCAAGGAAATGAATTTTTTTGTCAGACGTGGCGAGATTGTCGGCTTTGCCGGGCTCATGGGCGCCGGCCGTACCGAGCTGGCTCGTTCGCTTTTCGGTCGGTCCTACGGGATTTTCGAAAAGGGACGCATTTTCATGCACAACAGGGAAATCGAACCCAAGACCATTGCGCAGGCCATTGAACAGGGGCTGGCCTATATCCCGGAGGACAGAAAAACTCTGGGCCTCAATTTGCTGGACGACATCAAAACTTCCGTTGTTTCTGCGGCCCTCAAACGTATCACACATTTGGGCAAGCTCGATCTGGAGCAGGAATACGCAGTGGCACAGAATGCGCGCAGTTCCCTGGACATCAAATCCGCCGGCGTGGATGTCAACGTCGCCACCCTGTCGGGAGGCAACCAGCAAAAGGTGGTCCTGGGCAAATGGCTGTTCACCGAACCGGAACTGCTCATTCTGGATGAGCCCACACGGGGGATCGATGTAGGAGCCAAGTACGAGATCTACAAACTCATTTTTGAGCTTGCCGCAGAGGACAAGGGAGTGCTCGTGATTTCCTCCGAACTTCCCGAACTGCTGGGACTTGCGGACCGCATCTACACCATACGCGAAGGGACAATCACGGGCGTACTGGATCAGGCCGATGCCAGCCAGGAACGTCTCATGCGGCTCATGACTGCTTGAATACTTACGCATCTTGCTCATCTGATAGCCGAAATACAAGGGGGCGGTAATGAAAAACATTTCCGACGTGTTCTTAAAAAATATACGACAATTCAGCATGCTGTTCGCGCTTATTTCTCTGACAGCCTTTTTTCAGATCCGTACCGACGGTCTGGTCCTCACCTCCGCCAACATGATCAACCTGCTCAACGGCAATGCCTACATTCTCGTGCTGGCCATTGGCATGGCGCTCGTGATCATTGCCGGGCATATCGATCTTTCCGTCGGATCCGTAGCTTCCTTTGCAGGAATAATTACCGCACTGGCCATGCGTGATTGGGGGCTATCCCCTTTCCAGGGAGTGCTGCTCTGCCTGGCGGTCGGAGCTGCAATCGGCGCCTGGCAGGGATTCTGGGTGGCCTATGTCGGCATTCCCGCCTTTGTGGCCACTCTGGCGGGCATGATGCTCTTTCGCGGGGGCAACCAGCTCATCGGCAAGTCCAACACCATCCCCGTACCGGAAGGCATTCAATACCTCGGCGGCGGATATCTTCCTGCATTCGGCCCGGATACGGGATTCAACAACCTGACCCTGCTTCTGGGGGCCGCGAGTATTATCTGGCTCATTCTGCAAACCCTGCTGTCCCGTCGCCGGAAAATTCGCCATGGAGGGACACCAGGCTCCTGGAACTGGACCATCATCCGCCTGGTGCTTCTGAGCGGCGTCATCGCCTGCATGACTTACCTCTTTGCCAGCGGCCGTCCGGGAACCTCATTCCCCGTACCTGGTCTCATTTTGCTCGGTCTCACCCTTTGTTACGGCTATATCACCAAATATACGATTTTCGGCCGCCACATTTACGCTGTGGGCGGCGCATTGCACGCGGCGCAACTGTCAGGAGTCAATTCCCGGCGCGTGGTCTTTCTGGTCATGATGAACATGTCCGTACTGGCCGCCCTTGCGGGTTTGATGTTCATCGGACGGGCCACGGCATCCGGGCCTTTTGATGGCGTGAACTGGGAGCTGGACGCCATTTCGGCCGTATTCATCGGCGGTGCCGCAGTCACCGGCGGAGTGGGCACTGTCATTGGTTCGGTCATCGGCGGGCTCGTCATGGCCGTACTCAACAACGGCCTGCAGCTGCTGGGAGTGGGCGCCGATCTCACCCAGGTGGTCAAAGGACTCGTCCTGCTTCTGGCCGTGGCCTTTGACGTGTACAACAAAATGCAGGGCAAGCCGTCCCTGATCGGACTTCTGCTGAAAAGCAAATCCTCCGATGATGGAGAAAAAACCAAAAGCGGCTGGAATAACGTCGTTGCCCGACCAGCCGTTATTATTGTTTCTCTCCTGATAATTGCCGGACTTGCCGTATGGGGTATTGGTTCCTGGAAAAGCGAACCTTCGGAAATGGCAGAGCAAGCCAACGGCCCTCTTGTTGGCGTAGCCATGCCGCAGAAAACTTCCGAAAACTGGGTCCACGCGGAAAAATTGTTTCGCAACGGGCTGGCAAAGGCCGGATACCGCTACGATATCCAGTTCGCCAACGGTGGAGTGGCGGAGCAGCAGAGCCAAATCCAGACCATGATTGCCAAGGGCGCAAAGTATCTCATTATCGGCGCCATTGACGGAGCTCAGCTCGGCACACAGGTACGGGAAGCCAAGGAGGCTGGTGCGGTTGTCATCGCCTATGATCGTCTGATTACCAATACCAATGCCGTGGATTACTACGTGGCCTACGACAACTTCAAGATAGGCGTACTGCAGGGAAAAGCTCTACTGGAAGGATTGGCCAAACTCAAAGGCATGCCCCCCTGGACCGTCGAACTGCTGGCAGGCTCGCCCGACGACTCCAACAGCAAACTGTTTTTCGAAGGTGCCATGAGCGTGCTCCGCCCCTTTATCAAAGAAGGAAAAATAATAATCAAATC
The DNA here is from genome assembly GCA_963667575.2 of Desulfovibrionaceae bacterium. Classification (GTDB taxonomy): domain Bacteria; phylum Desulfobacterota; class Desulfovibrionia; order Desulfovibrionales; family Desulfovibrionaceae. Next base: position 85,216 of record CAXXHY010000033.1, read on the forward strand.
CGGACAGACAACCTTTGCCCAGACATCGACACAGGGCTGGAAAACCGAAAACGCCCAGAAGCGTATGGATACGATTCTGGCGGGGAGCTACAAGGACGGCAACATCGACGGGATCCTCGCTCCCAATGACAGCCTGGCCCGTGCCGTAATGACCTCCGTACGGGCTGCGGGTAAGGATCTGCCGGTGGTTACCGGCCTGGACTCCGAGGTGGAATCGGTCAAATCCATCATGAACGGCGGACAGTACTGCACCATCATGAACGATACGCAAAATCTGGTGGAACAGACCATTACCATGGTTAATGCTCTCAATGAGGGGAATTCTCCGGAAATCAACGACACCACGACCTACAACAACGGCGTCAAGGTTGTACCGTCCCGTTTACTGGAGCCCATTGTCGTCACCCTGGAAAATGTTCACGAGGCCTACGTCAACAATCCCATTCTCAAGGATATAGTTCAGTAAGCACGATAGACGGATCCTGAATCCTGTCTGATTGGATTCGCCATAAAAAAACCGCGGCTTTTGCAAAAGCAGAAGCCGCGGTCCGTATAAGCTGTATAAATTGGGGTCTTAGAACTGGCGCAGGAAACGCAGATCGTTTTCAAAAAACATCCGCAGATCGCCTATTCCATACTTGAGCATGGACACGCGTTCGACACCCATGCCAAAGGCGAATCCGGTGTAGACTTCCGGATCATAGCCCACGGCCTTGAAAACTTCCGGATCAACCATACCGCAGCCGAGAATTTCCACCCATCCGGTCTGTTTGCAGACACGGCAGGGGGCATTGCCTACATGCCCTTTTCCTCCGCAGATGACGCAGGAGATGTCCACCTCGACACTGGGTTCGGTAAAGGGAAAAAAGCTCGGACGAAAGCGGACTTTGGTGTCCGAAGAAAAAACCTGTTTGGCTAAATGGGCCAGGGTACCGCGCAGATCCGCCAGGCTGACGTTCTTATCCACGAGCAAGCCCTCGATCTGATGAAACATGGGCGTATGGGTCAGATCGGAATCACGGCGATAGACCTTGCCGGGAGCAACCACGGCAACAGGAGGTTTCTGCTGCAGCATGGTACGCACCTGCAGAGGCGAAGTATGCGTACGCAGGACAATGTTGTCCGTGATGTAGAGCGTATCCTGCATGTCTCTGGCCGGATGGTCCGGAGGCATGTTCAGGGCTTCGAAGTTATGAAAATCGTTTTCCACCTCAGGGCCGGAAACAATGTCATAACCAAGTTTTTGAAATATGGCGCAAATTTCCTCGGTTACCCTGGTAATGGTATGAACGGAGCCGTTCCAGGGGGTTCTTCCGGGAAGCGTGGGATCAAAGCCTTCAATGCCGGCCTGGCGTTTTGCCGTTGCCAGGGAGGCCTTGCGCTCGTCGAAAAGACGGGTGAGATCCTGTTTGACCGTGTTGGCGGTTTTACCGGCCAGCGGGCGGTCTTCCGGGGACAGTGCGGGCAGTCCTGCCATAATCTTGGCCAGGGAACCCTTTCTGCCTAAATAAGTGATGCGAATGTCTTCCAGTGCGTCGGGCGTATCTGCGGTTTCCAGATCTTTGGAAAATGCCGGTACAAGACCCTCCAATTCGGTGATCAGCGTATTACCGCTCATGATGGCCTCGCGATATCTTGTGGCGGGAAACGAAAAGCAATTGATAATGGCGACGGGCAGCTGAAGAAGCTGCCCGTCGCTGAGAAATTAATCGAGTTTGGACTTGGCGAGTTCGACAAGCTTGGCAAAGTTGTCTTTTTCACGCACTGCGAGATCGGCAAGGACTTTGCGGTTCAGCTCGACACCGGCAAGGCTCAGGCCGCGCATAAAGCGGCTGTAGGACATGCCGTGTTCACGAACACCAGCATTGATGCGGATGATCCAGAGCTTGCGGAATTCGCGTTTGCGAACCTTGCGGTCGCGGAAGGCATACACCAAACCGCGTTCTACTGTTTCACGCGCGCTCCTGTAGAGCTTGCTTCTGCTGCCGCGATAGCCTTTGGCCATCTCCAAATATTTCTTGTGCCTTTTATGGGCGCTTTTTCCTCTTTTCACACGCATGGCGTGTTCCTCCGTAATGCTCTAGTTGTCTGCCTGCTGGGCCTCTGGACACGGAAACTGCAAGGCGTTGTTAAATGTAAGGCATCATCCGTTTAACATGCTTCATGTTCGCGTCGTCCACGAGTTCGCCTTGGCGCAGTCTTCTTTTCCGCTTGGCGTTCTTTTTGGTCAGAATATGCCGCATATTCTGCTGGCGTCTTCTGACTTTGCCGCTTCCGGTAGTGCGGAAACGTTTGGCGGCGCTTCTTTTTGTTTTCATTTTGGGCATTTCTCTCTCCTATGGCAACGCTTTAAAAGCGGGTTGTTGCGTGCTGACCCTCAGGACGAACGAGCTTCTGTAAAAGTCCGCAGTAATCCCTCTTTTGCCCATGAGCGGCGTAAAAAGAGAATGGCTCAGAGCGAAAAAGCTCATTGGCCGTCAAAAATGGCGTTTGTGCGCCGGGAACTATTTTACCTTTGCGTGCGGGGTCAGATACATGCTCATGGAACGCCCTTCCACACGGGGCATCTGTTCCACCTTTGCGATATCTTCCGTATCTGCAATTGCACGCTCCAGCAGATGCAGCCCTCTGTCCTTATGGACAATCTCGCGTCCGCGGAACCATACGGTGACCTTGACACGGTCGCCGTTGGACAGGAATCGACGGATATGTTTCAGCTTGGTCTGGTAATCATGCTCGTCCGTTTTGGGACGGACCTTGATTTCCTTGATCTGAATGACCGTCTGGCGCTTGCGCGCTTCCTGCTGCTTTTTCTGCTGCTGATACTTGTACTTCCCGAAGTCCATAATCCTGCAAACCGGCGGGTCTGCATTGGGTGCGACTTCGACAAGATCAAGACCACTTTCATGGGCCGCTTTGATGGCCTCTTCCTTGGTCAAAATTCCCAACTGTGAACCATCATCCCCTATAACCCGAACCTGCTTGGAACGGATTTGATGGTTACACCGAGCCTGCGTAGTTGAAGCTATAGCTCATCCCTCCTCGCTTGAACGGTTCACTACATTCGTCGAGTATGCGTTTGGCAATCAGATCCACTGATTCCACGCCCAGGTTTTCTCCTGTTCTCAGACGTATGTTCATACCCCCTGCCTCTACCTCTTTATCACCGATAACGAGGATGTAGGGGATTTTATCCAATTGCGCCTCACGGACTTTGTAGCCCAGTTTCTCATTGCGCAAATCGGCCTCGGCACGAATGCCCGCAGCGCGAAGCTGTTCCAGGGCCTTTTCAGCGAATTCGTTTTGCGCGTCAGTCACCGTGAGCAGTTTGGCCTGGACAGGCGCCAGCCAGACCGGAAACGCTCCGGCATAGTGCTCAATCAAAACACCGATAAACCGCTCCACCGAACCCAGAATGACTCGGTGCAGCATCACCGGACGATGTCGCTCTCCATCCTGACCTACATAATACAGATCAAAGCGCTCAGGCAAGGTAAAATCGCACTGCACTGTCGCGCACTGCCAGGAACGCCCAAGGGCGTCCTTGACCTTGATGTCGATTTTCGGTCCGTAGAAAGCTCCGTCTCCCTCGTTGATATCATAGGGGCGACCGAGTGATTTCAAGGACTCTTCCAAAGCATGGGTTGCACGATCCCAATCTTCGTCCGAGCCGATGGATTTTTCCGGACGCGTACTGAGTTCCAACTCGAAATCGAAATCGAAAATTTTCATGACATCTTCGACAAAGCGAATGATGCCGACGATTTCATCCTGCAGCTGATCCGGACGGCAGATCAAATGCGCGTCGTCCTGTGTAAACTGCCGTACGCGCAGCAGACCGTGCAGAACGCCCGATTTTTCGTGGCGGTGCACCACACCCAGCTCAAAGTAGCGCTGGGGCAGATCACGGTAGCTGCGGATCCGGGATTTGTAGATCAGCATGTGGGAGAGGCAGTTCATGGGCTTGATGCCGTAGGCCTGCTCGTCCACTTCGGTGAAATACATGTTTTCCCGGTAATTGGCATAGTGCCCCGAGTTCTCCCACAGCTCGCGCCGCAGCAGAATGGGGCCCTGGACGATCTGGTATCCGCGCCGCAGATGTTCCTTGCGTTCGAAATCCTCAAGAATCGTCCGGATAAGCATGCCTTTGGGATGCCAGATCACCATGCCTGGGCCGGCTTCATCGCTGAAGCTGAACAGATCCAGCTGAGTGCCGAGCTTGCGGTGATCGCGTCTGGCAGCCTCTTCCAGCCATTTCAGGTGATCCTTGAGCCCTTTCTCGTCGGCAAAGGCCGTACCATAGATACGCTGCAGCATGGGGCGATGTTCGTCGCCGCGCCAATAGGCGCCTGCCACCTGAGTCAGCTTGAAAGCCTGAAGTTTACCTGTATCTGGAAGATGTGGTCCGCGACAAAGATCCACAAAGTCTCCATTGGTATAGACCGAGACATGATCCACGCCCAGGTCATCCATGATTTCAACTTTGTAGGTCTCACCCATGTCCGTGAAGAGCTTCTTGGCTTCCTCGGTGGACATCTCCTTGCGGACAAAAGGCTGCTGTTCCGCCACAACCTTGCGCATCTCGGCCTCGATGGCTTCGAGATCCTCGGGCGTGAACGGACGCTCGTAATCGAAATCGTAATAAAATCCGTTTTCTATTGACGGACCGATAGTTACTTTGACGCCGGGAAAGAGACGACGAACAGCGGTAGCCATGATATGTGCCGCACTATGGCGCAGCACATCAAGACCCTCCGGAGTATCAGCGAATACTGGTTCAAGCGCACCGCACCCTTCAGGCAGCGGCGCACTCATGTCCAACATAGAGCCGTTTTCACCGCCCGGACACTTACATGCGACCACAGTCTTGAACTTCTTACCGCTCAACCCTTTTTTAAGGGCCTCGGCGCACGTATTGCCGGGGTCAACTTCTACCGGGTTGCCCTGCACCGTTACGTTCACCTACAACGCCTCCTTCAGCGCAAGTGCCTTGTTCGACACTGAATAATAAATCAGCCCCGTTCTCCCTTTTAAACTCTCGTTCGGTGTCCGCCTCTGCGGAACACCAAAAGGGGTGCGGGGCCGTCGTGTTTTTGCTAGTGGTAGGCGCGAGGAGATTTGAACTCCTGACCCCTTGCGCGTCAAGCAAGTGCTCTCCCCCTGAGCTACGCGCCTACGTCAAAAGCAGAAAAGCAACTAAACATTGATCCCCGATTCTGTCAAGCAAGAATTTCAATTTTTTTTGAATCGGCTGTATTTTTTATTCTAATCATCCAAATGAGGAAATCAAGCATGCGCCCTTTTCTAAAGAGCCTTTCCTGCGCCTGGCGCGGCCTGCGGCAGGCTTTCGACAATCAGCGGAACATCAAAATCCAGTCCTGCTGTGCGGCCGCTGCGCTCATCTTCGGACCGGCCTGCGGACTCTCCGTCGCTGAAATGGCCATTGTCGTTCTGACCTCCGGCCTGGTCCTTTCATTGGAAATAGCCAATACGGCTCTCGAAACCCTGGCCGATACGCTGCATCCCAAACAACATCCCGGAATCGGACGCGCCAAGGATCTCATGGCCGGGGCCGTTCTTATGTCATCTCTTGCCGCCGTTGTCATCGGAATTTTGCTGTTCGGAAAAAATCTGATCTGGTAGGCCCGTATATGCGTGGCCCGGTTCAGTCCGGGCTGTCAGAACCACCAGTGCCTGCACTGCCCGCACTGCAGATCCGCCAGATGTTGCGTTCGATCCAGTCCGCCAGCGCCGCCACATGCTGCGCGGCTTCCTCCCCCAGGGGCGTGAGCGCGTATTCCACATGCGGAGGCACTTCCTGAAAATCATGCCGCAGCACGAACCCGTCCTCCACCAGACGCTGCAGGGTCTGGGCAAGCATCTTTTCACTGACGCCGCCCACCTTTCGCCGCAATTCGCTGAACCGCTGCGTACCGCTTTGCAGGGCAATAAGCACGAGCACTCCCCAGCGGCTGGTGAGATGATTGAGAATATTCCGTGACGGACATTGCCCGGCAAATACGTTGCCGCGCTGCACTTTGCCCGTGAGCGTGTCCTCTTTCGATCCTGCTGTGTATTGTTCCATTTTGACACTTACCTTTTGGTAGGTACTTACAAAAAGTTTGCGATGTTGTATAGTCTCTGCAAACACAACACACAACAAGGAGAAAAACCATGATCACTATAACCGGAGCCTCCGGCCAGCTAGGCCGACTGGTGGTACAAGCCCTTCTGGAAAAAATCCCTGCCGGGGAGATAATCACGCCCGTACGAACCCCCGACAAGATCGGCGATCTCGCCGATAAGGGCGTACAGGTTCGACAGGCCGATTATGACCAGCCCGAAACCCTGGCACCCGCCTTTGCCGGCAGCGACAGGCTGTTGCTCATCTCCTCCAGCCAGGTGGGACGCCGCGTACCGCAGCATAAAGCAGTCATAGACGCGGCCAAAGCCGCCGGTGTGGGTCTGATCGCCTATACGAGCATTCTCCATGCCGATACCTCGCCCCTGGGTCTGGCCGATGAACACAGACAGACAGAAGCTCTGCTGCGCGATTCCGGCGTACCGTACGTGTTGCTGCGCAACGGCTGGTACACCGAGAATTTCACCGGCGGCATCCCGGCTGCTCTGGAGCGCGGCGAACTCATCGGCTGCGCCGGAAACGGACGGATAGCCTCTGCGGCCAGGGCCGACTATGCGGCTGCCGCGGCAGCGGTACTGACACAAAAAGACCAGACAACCAAAACATACGAGCTAGCCGGTGATACGGCCTATACGCTTTCCGACCTGGCCGACGCTGTGGCGCGCCTCTCGGGCAAGCCCTTTGCCTACCGGGATCTTTCGCAGGCCGACTACACAGCCGCACTGGTGGCGGCAGGATTGCCCGAAGGCCTGGCCGCCATGCTGGCAAATTCGCAGAACGGCGCATCTCAGGGCGGCCTCTTTGACGAGAGCAAACAACTGAGCAGCCTGATCAACCGTCCCACAACCCCGTTAGACGATATGCTCCGGGCCGTTCTTTCCTGAAATCATACATCTTTCCGCAAGATCCCGTATTCTTCGGGGTCTTGCGGATTATTTTTTACTTTTCTTTCTCGGACAGATCTTTCCCGACTCCACTGGTAGTTTTTTCGCAAAGCTTGTGAAAATAGTGGCTAGCACCGCCAATATTCGCTATCCTGCCCGTGGGTATGGAGTTGTGGGGAGGAAACGGTTCTCCCGCTCCCGAGTATTCGGGGGGCACGATGACACGCGAGGAATACGATGCGTATTTTGGGCTTGCGGAGTCGTTTTTTTATTCTTTTGGGCATTCTGGTTGCCGTAAATCTGGCAGGCGCTTTCACCACGCTCTGGTACGTGCAGCGTACGCAGGCGCTCTTTTTCCGCACCATCGAACAGGGGGCCGAAGCCCTGGCCACTGCGCAGGAAATGCAGAACGCCCTGCTCTCGCAGCGCGGCTATGTCAGCTATTTCTATCTGGATCACGATCCCCAATGGCTGACCAGCCTGGACGAGGCCAAACAGGAATTTGAAAAATGGTGGCGGGAATCCTTTGATCAGGCTCGGGTAAAGGAAGACAGCAACCTGCTGTTCACCATCGAAAGCGAATACGTTCGCTACACCGTGCAGCGCGACCGGGTCATCGAGCTCTACAAGACAGGCAAGATGGAACAGGGCGCGGCCCTGCATGCCGACGTTCGCAAAAAATTCCAGGTGGTCAGCGACCTTTGCATGCGTTTCACCAAGGCCAAGAAAAAACGCATTACGGAACTGCTGGCCGTCTTCAACAAGCAGTTCGCCCAGTTCACCTGGCTGGCCTGGTCGGCCATACCCGCGGGCGCCATCATCGGCGTCATGCTCGCCGTACTGATCATACGCCGGGTTCTGCGGCCGCTGCACAAGATTACCGAGACCCTTTCCACGCACATGGACCAGACCGCGCGCGATACCGTGGGGCCCAACGAAGTCGAATACCTCGGGGACAAGGTCCAGCTGCTGCTCAAGGATGTGGACCAGGCGCGCCACAAGCTGGCCAAAAGCCGGGAGGATCTGCTCCAGGCCGAAAAGCTGGCCACCACGGGCAAACTCGCCGCGGGCGTGGCCCACAGTGTCCGCAATCCCCTGACCTCGGTAAAAATGCGGCTCTTTACCCTGGGGCGCAGCCTTCCCCACACCCCGGAAGTGCAGGAAGACCTGGAGGTCATCAACGAGGAAATCGATTTCATCGACACCATTCTCAGGAATTTTCTGGAATTCTCCAGGCCGCCCAAACTCAAGCCCCAGCCCCTGCGCCCGTCGGACATCGTGCGCCAGACCCTGCAGCTGCTCAAACACAAGCTCGAATCCACCCGTACGACGATCACCGTCAAATTCGAGGCCGAGCTGCCGCTTGTTCTGGGGGATCCGGACCAGCTCAAGGAAGTGCTGGTCAACCTGTTCGTCAACGCCATGGAAGCCATGGGCGACAACGGATCCATAACCATTGTCGGAGAAGAAGGCGTCATGGAACCCTACGGCAGAGTCATCATCCTGCGGGTTACCGACAGCGGTCCGGGGCTGTCGCCGGTCATGCTCGCAAAGGTGTTCGAGCCCTTTGTGAGCAACAAGGAAGAAGGTACGGGCCTTGGCCTGGCCATTTCCAAACGTATAGTTGAAGAACACGGGGGCTGGCTGCACGCGACCTCGGAAACCGGCCGGGGCGCCACCTTCGTCATCGGCCTGCCGCAAATGGAGCAATGTTCGTGAGCACCATTCTTATCGTAGACGACGACGCGCAATTACGCCGCAGCTTCAGCAAACTGCTGAGCGAGCAGGGGTACACGGTCGAACTTGCCGCCACCGGAGAGCAGTGTCTTGAACGCGTACGCCAGGAGGGCGTGGACCTGGTCATTCAGGACATCCGCCTTCCGGGCATGGACGGTCTGGAAACCCTGCGCCGCTTGCGCGACATCGACTCGGAAATCCAGGTCATCGTCATGACCGCCTACGGCACCATGGACACCGCGGTGGAAGCCACCCGCCTGGGCGCCTACGATTATATATTGAAGCCTTTCGACATTCCCACCATGTTCGAGCTGATCGAAAAGGCCCTGGAAACCGCTCTTCACCGTCGTTCGCAGCACTCCCAGGAAGGCGACGATGTGCAGACGGCCATTGATGCCGTGCTCGGACAGTCTCCGGCCATGCAGGAGGTTTTCAAGGCCATCGGACGCGCCGCCCCCACGGACGCCACGGTGCTGATCCGCGGCGAATCCGGCACCGGCAAGGAGCTGGTGGCTCGGGCCATCTATAAATACAGCTCCCGTATGGATAAGCCGTTCTGCGTCATCAACTGCGTGGCCATCCCCGAAACCCTGCTGGAAAGCGAACTGTTCGGATATGAAAAAGGCGCATTCACCGGCGCCTCCTCCCGCCGGGTGGGCAAGATCGAACAGGGCAACCGTGGAACCGTTTTTCTGGATGAAATCGGCGACATGCCCCTCTCCATTCAGGCCAAGATCCTGCGCCTGCTGCAGGAGCGGACCATCGAACGGCTGGGCGGAGGCGCTTCCATCCCCGTGGACGTACGCATCATTGCCGCCACCAACCGCGACCTGGAACAGGCCGTACAGGATGGCGCCTTCCGGGAAGACCTCTACTTCCGCCTCAAGGTGGTCACCCTTTCTTTGCCGGCCCTGCGCGAACGGCTGGCCGACATCCCGCTGCTCGCCCGACATTTTCTCCGGTTGCACGCGCAGGAAATGGACCTTCCCAACCCCGGCATCACCTCCGAGGGTGAAGCCGAACTGATGCGCTACCACTGGCCCGGCAATGTCCGCGAACTTTCCAATTGCCTGCAAAAAGCCGTCATCTTCAGCAAAGGCGGTGTCCTGGGACAAAGGGAAATCGAATCGGCCCTGCGCCACCCCTCTCCCAAGGCCAGAGGCACCAAAAATGATCCCCAGGAAGTCATGGCCGAATGGGCGCGCCAGTCCCTGCTCTCCAACCATGGAAAAAAGCCCTACGAAGAAGCCATGGACGAGATCTCCGCACTGCTGCTCAAAACCGCCCTGGAAATGACCGAAGGCAACAAGACCCGGGCCGCGACACTGCTTGGTCTGACGCGCCCGACCCTGCTTTCCAAGCTGGACAAGCACCATTTGACCATCGGCACCAAGGTCACCGATACGCGTTCCTGACTCCTGCCGGAGGTTATCAGGACGCGCCCCCTTTCTTTTTTACGGACTGTAAAAGAAACTGACGTGCGACAGGCCGCCCTCGCGAGTCACTTTTCGGGAACAGACCATTAAAATCCTGTTATTCTGAATAGATTGGAATAATTTTTTTAACTGCTGCCGCTGGCATACCCCTTGCTTTTGTGAAGATTGTAACAACGTTGAGTTTTTCGGCGTTGAAACTCGAAAATCACAGCAATGGGGCACAAAACAGTGGCAGCACAATCCGTTACCGCAACACTGACCAAGAAGATCAGCTCGCTGATCATCCTGGTGTCGCTGGCACCGCTCATAATCGTAGGCGGCGTCTTCGCCCACCTCTATCATACGGCCTACCGCGACAAGACCATTGCCCACCTCGAAGAACTGGTCAGCAAGCACCGTGAAATCGTCAACGTACATCTCAGAGAACGGCTCGCCAGCATCCAGACCATTATCGAGACCACGCCCGAGGAAAAACTCGGCGATTCGAATTTTCTGAAGGATCTGCTCTATACGCTGCACTCGCAATACGGGCGCGTGTTCGTGGATCTGGGCTTCGTGGACGATTCCGGCGCACTGCTGGCCTACGCGGGGCCCTTTCAATTGGGAGACGCGCAATACGCGCAGGCCGTCTGGTTCAAAAACGCCATGGCCCAGGAACACTACATCAGCGACGTTTTTCTCGGCTTGCGTAATCAGCCGCATTTTATCGTCGCCGCCAGCCGCGTTTTCAACAAACATCGCTACATTCTCAGGGCCACCATCGATTTCGAGGCCTTCACCCGGCTGGTTGAAAACATCCGGATCGGAGAAACAGGCCACGCTTTCATCATCAACCGACAGGGGGATTTTCAGACACAACCCCAGACGGACATGACCTCCTGCAAAGAGCACCTGCTGGATCTGGTCAACAGCACGCTTCCTGAAATCCCGGTCATGGGTACGCTCCTCAAATTCACGGAGGGGCGTGCCTGCCCTTCCGATGAAAACGCCGTGTTCGTGCTCGCCACCCTCAAACAGGGCGAATGGGTTCTGATCTTCGAGCAGACCGCTTCCGAAGCTTTCCGGGATATCGCCACGGCCAGGTGGATCGTGGTCAGCGTCATGGCTCTGGGCGCTCTGGCCATAATCGGCATGGCCCTGCTGCTTTCGCGGCGGGTGGTCAATTACATCGCCAAGCTCGATGAAGACAAGGAAAAGATGAACGAACAGGTGGTGCATGCGTCCAAAATGGCCTCCCTGGGTGAAATGGCCGCGGGCATAGCCCATGAGATCAACAACCCCGTGGCGGTGATGATCGAGGAAGCCGGCTGGGTCTGCGATCTCCTGGACGATGCGGCCAGCGACGGTGACTTCGACGAAACCGAAGTCAGACGAGCCCTGGGACAGATCAAAACCCAGGGGAACCGCTGCAAGGACATCACCCAGAAACTGCTTTCCTTTGCCAGAAAGACCGACCCGGATCACATCGCCATCAATGTCAACCAGCAGATCCAGGACACGGTGGAACTCATCGCCTCCAAGGCGCGTTTCGCCAACGTTCAGATCGCGACGAAACTGTCTCCGTGGCCCCCCTGCATCCAGGCCTCGGCCACAGAAATGCAGCAGGTCCTGCTCAATCTGCTCAACAACAGCCTGGACGCCATGGAGCAGGAAGGCGGGCAGATCTCCATCACCACGGGCATCATCGACAAGATGGTCGACATCGTTATCAAGGACAACGGTCCGGGCATTCCCGACGCGATTCTCCCCAAAATTTTCGACCCCTTTTTCACGACAAAACCTGTGGGCAGAGGCACCGGGCTCGGCCTGGCGGTCTGCTACGGGCTCATCAAGAACATGCACGGAGACATTTCCGTAACCAGCGCAGTCGGACAGGGCACCATCTTTCGGGTGCGCCTGCCCCAGGCAGCCGAACCTTCTTTCCGCACCCTGGCTATCAAGAACACGGAAAGCACAGGGCACAGCGGTAAATTTGAAGGAGCTTCACGATGACCCAACAGCTCACCACACCCGCTGCCACCGCAGTCATACGTTTGCTGCTGGTGGACGACGAGGAAAGCTTTGTCAACGTTCTGTCAAAACGACTGAAGCGCCGCGGGATCGAGGTCACACAAGCCTTGTCCGGTGCTGAAGCGTTGCGCCTGGTTCGCAAAAAGGAATTCGACGTGATGATTCTGGATTTGAAGATGGAGGAGATGAACGGCCTGGAAGTACTGAAAACCGTACGCATCGTGGCTCCGGAAATGGCCGTGATCATGCTTACGGGACACGGCTCCGAACAGGCCGCCAGAGAAGGCGTCACGCTGGGCGCCACGGATTATCTCCTCAAACCATGCGACCTTGGCGAATTGCTGGCCAAAATCGTCAAGGCCGCCTCCAAGCGAGGGCAGGGCCATGAATAACAGCGCGTCTCTGGATGTGTTGATCATCGATGACGAAATCTCGTTTACCGAGGTCATCAAAAAGCGTTTGTCGAAACGCGGTCTCAACGTCCGCGTGGCCAACGACGGCAAACAGGGCGTACGTGAATTCGCCCGGATGCCGCCCGAGGTTGTCGTGCTGGACATGCGCATGCCGGAAATGGACGGCGTGGATACGTTGCGGGCCATTCAGGCCCTGGATCCGGATGCGCAAATCATTTTTCTTACAGGACACGTCAATGCCGATCTCGCCCTCGAAGGACTGAACCTGGGGGCTTTCGACTACTGTCTCAAGCCCATCGACATCGACACCCTGTACGACAAGATAATCGACGCGGCCGAGCGCAAACGCTTGGGCAGCTAAGAGTGGTGTAGGCAGGAGACCTTTTAACCCCCTTTTTTTAACAGAGGAAGAACTTATGAAATCCATGTTCCACCAAATCTATTTCTTCATGAGAGAGGCCGCTCGAGGCCAGGCGCGTTGGGAGTATGAAGCATCCATGAATATTCTGCACAGCAAAAAAAGGATGCTCATTCTGTTGTCTCTCTGCCTCCCGCTGCTGCTTTTCTCTGGCTATGTACTGGCCGGCGGCGAAGATATGCCCCAGTTCCTGGGCGGCAAACATGCTTACAGCCCCGCGTTCTACACCCCGTCCATCTTCGCCGTGTCCATCCTGATCGGCATCTGCGCCGGTCTGATCACCGGCTGCATCGGCGCGGGCGGCGGCTTCATCATCGCTCCCGCACTCATGAGCGCGGGCATCAAGGGTATCCTTGCCGTTGGTACGGACCTTTTCCACATTTTCGCCAAGGCCATCATGGGCACCGTGGTGCACCGCAAGCTTGGCAACGTGTCCGTGGGACTGGCCGTGGCCTTCCTGGTTGGCTCCATCGGCGGCGTTCTGGGCGGCGGCATCATCAACCGCGCCATCTACGAATACGACCCCGTGCTGTCTGATTCCTTCATCAGCTTCGTCTACGTCATCCTGCTCGGCTTTCTCGGCATCTACGCCATGACGGATTTCATTCGCTCCGCGCGACGCGGCGACACCGGCGACGCCCACGGCGGCGACAGCGCTGGCGGCGCCACGCCCAAAAAGAGCCTGCCCGGCCTGCTGCAGTCTTCCAAAATTCCGCCCCTGATCACCTTTGACGAAGACCTGACCCCCGGCGGCAAGAAGATCCCCGCTCTGTACGTGGCCATCTGCGGCGCCTTCGTGGGCTTTGTCGCAGCAATCATGGGCGTCGGCGGCGGCTTCCTGACCTTCCCCATGTTCGTTTACGTCCTGGGCGTTTCCTCCTTCACCACCGTTGGTACCGATATCCTGCAGATCATCTTCACCGCGGGTTTCGCCTCCATCACCCAGTACGCCATCTACGGCTTCATCTTCTACACCCTGGCCATGGGCATGCTGCTCGGTTCCCTGGTGGGCATCCAGATCGGCGCCCTGGCAACCAAGATGGTCAAAGGCATCTACATCCGCGGATTCTACGCCACCGCCATCATGGCCGGTTTTTTCAACCGTTTGTTCGCCCTGCCCAGCAAGCTCGTGGACATGAAGTACATCGACATGTCCAAGGAGACCGCCGGCTACATCACACAGGTGGGCAACATCATCTTCTTTGTGGTGGTGAGTTTCTTCGCCATCTGGGTAATATCCGTATTCCTCAAAAATATCGGCAAGCTGCGCCAGGAGGCCTAACATGTTGATCATCAACAAAAAGCAATTCGGAATCAGTCTGTTCATGATAGTGGTGTTCATCGTGGTACTGACCGTCATGTTCACCCCGGTGTTCCATGGTAAAAACGCGTTCCAGGCGTCGGACGGCCTGTTCAACTCCATATCCAAGGCCTCGACCAACCACATTGCCGATCTGCACGCCGTATTGGACAAACTGGAGCATAAAAATGCGGACCAGACCCTGGTGATTCCGCAATCCGCGGGGGATAATCTGGCGAAAATGCTCACCGACGCCGGCGCCCAGGCCAATTATACGGACAATCAGCTCCAGGTCAGCGGCGACCTGAAGGTCATCTTCAAACGCATCCTCGCCGACTCCGAAGCCATGTTCAACAACAACGGTGATACCCTGAAAGAGGCCTACGGCATCGACCCCAAGGTCGCCATGTACGACTGGTGGGTTTACACCAACGCCTCTAGCAAGGCTTTTCTGGAGCAAAAGAGGTTCCCCTCCGCCAAGGTACTTGAGGAAGTCAAGACAAAGGGTATTGAAGTCGGTTACAATTACTTCGGAGTGGAGCCCACGCCCGTGACCGAGCGTATCGGCATCACCACCTTTGCCCTGGTTTTCTACGTGGTCTACACCCTCTGGTGGGGCTATGCGATCTTCTTCCTGTGCGAAGGCCTCGGTCTGATGATGGTCAAATCATCCAAAAAGGAAGCTTAAGGGAATGCGAACCCTGGACCCGTTGCGCCGCTTTTTTGCCAGCCTCGTTCCTGGCGGAAGACCCCCAGCGCCTGTGGACGAGAAAGAAGTGGAGTTGCTTCGTCAACGATTCAGGGTTCGCCACCACAACTTCAAACTGCTGCTGTCCGGCAACAATGAAGCCCTGGAACAGATAAGCACCCTGGAAGAATTGGCACGCGGCGTACGTCCCTTTGGGGCGCACGCCCTGCGCGCCCATTGCGCGCGCATTCTCACGCTGGCCTTCCGTGCCATCAAGCATCTGGAATCCCTGGACAACACCAGCCATCCCATCCTGCTGGAACGTTTTCAGGCCCTCAAGAGCCAGCTGGACACCTCCCTTGCCGGCCGGCGCGTATCCCATGATCTGTCTTCCGCTCCCTTTGTGCTGCCCCTGAACCAGGTGGAAAAACAAAGCGTGGAGTTGACGGGAGCGAAAATGGCCCGTCTGGGAGAAGCGCGCAATGTACTGGAAATGCGCGTCCCCGAAGGGTTCGTGGTCACAACGGCCGCCTTTGAGGCCTTCATGGATTCCGGCGGATTGCGGGAAGAAATCGACAGCCGCATCCAGGCGCGCAGCGAGGCGCTCACGTCCCGAATGGCTCTGGCCCAGGAGCTGCAAAAACTGATTATCGACGCGCCCTTGCCAGAGGCGCTGGAACGGACTCTGATTGAGGCAGGCAATATGCTCGCCACTTCACTGGGTGGCCCCCCCAGACTTGCTGTCCGTTCCAGCGCCGTTGGCGAGGACCAGTCCGGCGCATCCTTTGCCGGACAGTACCGTTCGGCCATCAATATCAGCCTGGAATCCCTTCCCCATGTCTACAAGGAAGTCATCGCCTCGGCCTACAGCCTCGAGGCCATCAGCTACAGGCTGAACAAGGGGCTTTCGGAAGAAAGCGCGACCATGAGCGTGGGCGTGCTGGCCATGGTGGACGCCGTGGCCGGTGGCGTCACCTACACCCGGGATCCCCTTGGCACGCGGACGGATTCCGTGCTCGTCTATTCGGTGTTCGGCCTGCCCAAGCAAATGGTGGACGGAGCCGACGCAGCCGACTTTTTCGCCCTGAACCGTGAAAACGGCACTGTGCTCGAACACGACATCGGCGCCAAGACCAGCCGCACCATCAGTTTCAAGGACGAAGGCGTCCACCGTGAAGAGCTGGATCCCTCTCTTGGGGCGGTGTCCTCCATCAGCCCCAAAAACGCCAGGCGGATTTATGAAATGGCCATGGCCCTGGAGCGCCATTTCGGCGAACCCCAGGACATGGAGTGGGCCCTGGACAACAAGGGCGAACTCTACCTGCTGCAGGCCAGGCCGCTTCCCGCCGCCCTGAACTACAGCACGGCAGCCCATGTCCTGGATCTGGATATTTCTTCTCAACAGGGCGACGAGGACGGCCAGCCAAAATTCCGGGAACTGGGACGCGGTCTGGCGGTCAGTCCGGGAGTCGCTGCCGGACCGGTGCACAAGCTGCGGCGTGAAGCAGACATGCTGACCATGCCATCCGGGGCGGTCATGGTGCTCAAACGCCCCCTGCCCCGCTTTGCTCCGGCACTGGCGGAAGCAGCCGCCATAGTGGCCGAGGAAGGCGGCATGGCCGGCCACCTGGCCAGCGTGGCCCGGGAACTGAGAAAACCAGCGCTTTTCGGCATGGTCAATGCGCTCGAACGTCTGAAGTCCGGGACACAGGTCACAGTGGATGCAGATTCGCGAATGGTTCTGGAAGGCACGGACGAGGTGCGGCTGCAGCGGTCGCCCACACCGGGCAACCTGATGAAAGGCTCCCGTGTCCATGACATGCTCATGGAAATTCTACCCCTGGTTTCACGGCTGACCCTGCTGGATCCGCAGGCCCCCGAATTCAACTCGCGCCACTGCGATACCCTGCACGACATCTTCCGCTATTGCCACGAGAAGGCTCTGCTGGCCATGTTCGAATTCGGCAAGCACAACCCCTTTCCGGAAAACGCGGCCAAGCTCCGCTTTGGCGGCAAAAATTCCCAGTTCAAGATTATCGACCTCGGAGGATCCTTCCAGGGACGCAAACAGGGCAACAGCATTCGGGTGGAAGATGTGGGTTCAGTCCCCTTTCAGTCATTCTGGCGCGGCATGACGGCCATTCCCTGGAACGGCCCGCCCACGGTGCACACCAAGGGACTCGTCTCCATCCTGCATGAGGCCATGCTCAACACCAATCTGGAGCCCACCATGCCGTCCGCCTACACCACCCAGAATTATTTCATGGTGGCGCCGGACTTCCTCAGCGGTCAGTCCCGCTTCGGGTTTCACTTTTCCACGGTGGAAGCCATGATCAGCGATCGGCCCCGGGAAAATTTCATCAGCTTCATGTTCAAGGGAGGCGCGGCCAACCAGCAACGCAGAGAAAACCGCGCCGTGATGATCTCCGCGCTGCTCGAGGCCCTGGGATTCGAAACAAAACGGACCCTGGACATGGTCGCCGCCCGTATCGACAACCGCTCCAGCAACACCATGCAGTACTGCGTCACGGCCCTCGGATTCATCACCATGCATACGCGCCAGCTGGACATGGTCATGCATTCCGAACAGGCCGCCATGACCTACAAGGACCGCCTGCTGGAACAGCTGGGCGAATTCATCACCTGACCGTCCGGGGGTGTCCGCAACAGATCAAGGCGCCGGCCAGGGCATTTCGCAACGCGAGGCAATGGCGAACTTGCGCAGCGCCGGAACATTTTCCAGCTCCAGCTTGATGACCATACGCCCCAGATAGGTTTCCACGGTCCGCGGACTGATCCTTAACGATTCCGCCATATCCGCGTTGGAAAAGCCGCGCCCCATGGCCGTGAAAATTTCCCGTTCCCTGCCGCTCAGCAGAAACAGCGGATCCTTATCCGTCTCGGCAGGCTGTGCGGCCAGCTTTTCCTCCGCTCTTTGACTCACAAAACGCTTGCCCTGCAGCACAACCGCCACTCCTTCCAGCAGCACCCCCGGCGGTTCGCGTTTGGTCACGTACCCCTGGGCACCGCAGCGCAAAGCCCGCTGGATGGTCTCCGGGTCTTCGAACATGCTGTAGATCAGCACCGGAATGGAGTGTTCCGCCAGATCCCCCAGCAAATCCAGTCCGCTGCCGTCCTCCAGGGAAAGATCCAGCACCGCAAGATCAAAAACCTGGTGTTCCAGCAGAGCCTGGGCTTCCGTGCAACTTTCCGCCTGCCCTGCGGTCTGGTGCCCCAAAGATTGCAGCAGGACTTCCAGCCCCTGGCGTACGGCCGGATGATCGTCCACCAACAGGATCTTTGCCGCACAGCCGTCCTTTTCAACCATGGCGAGCCTCCTGGCCTGTCATTCCGGAAACTACTTCGCAGGGCGCCACACAGGTCACCACCGTACCGTGGCCCGGAGCATCCTCGATACGCAATTCCGCGCCGATAATTCTGGCGCGGTGGGCCATGATGCTCAGCCCCAGTCCGCTGCTGCGGGATTTTTCCAAATCCGTCGCTGCCCCACGCCCGATGCCGTCATCCCATACGCGCAAAACCAGTTTGTCCGATTCCTCGCAGCACAGCGTCACGCGTACGTTGCGCGCCTGCGAATGTTTTACCGCATTGGCCAGGGCTTCCTGGGCGATACGGTAAATCGCGGTGGTGTGCGGGTTACCGCATTGGACGCAGCGAAAATCTTTTTCAAAGGTCACGTTCATGCCTGTTTTGTCGGAAACGGCCCGGGCCAGATCCCCCAGTGAAGGCCCGTGCATGGCCGGGTCATGCTCCACGGGCCAGAGTCCGCGGGACGTCTTGTAGGCATCGTCGGCCGAGGCCTCGAGCAGTTGGGCCAGCTGGGTCAATTCCCCACCGCCTTCTACGTCCGCCAGCCGCCTGGCCAGGGCTGTAGCCCGCAGACGCGCGCCTGTGAGTTTCTGGCACAGGCCGTCATGCAGTTCATGACTGATACGCCGCCGCTCCTCCTCGCTGATATGCACCACTTCGCGCGCCAGCAGATCCCGTTCGGCCATTTCCTGCTGCAGGCGCAGATTCTTGTGCTCCAGCTCCCCGGAAAGCCGCGCCACCGTATCGAACACGTTGGAAAAATACTGCCCCAGGGCAATGGCCTGGAACAGAACAAACAAAAACATGCCCGGCGGCACAACATACGCGCTCCGGATCAGGCCCGCGTGCATGAGCACATCATTGATCCCGGTCACCATGTGAATGCCGCAGCCCGCCAGCATCAGCCACGCGCCGGACCGCCCGCACCGGACGCATACCAGCAGCCGCTGCATATTATAGACGCCGTAACACATCGACATGGCGAGACAAAACAGCACGTACCAATACAACGGCACTCCAGGGGCAAAAAACACAAACCCCATGAACAGAGCCACCCGAAGATCTCCGAGCCGATACGCCATACGGTGAAATTCATTTGGATACAGTTCGCGGAAAAACCGGAAACGCAGCGACGGCCAGGCCATGAAGCAAAGCAGGGAAAAATTCTCCATGAACGCCGGATCGACCGCCGGCACGAACAGGGATGCCACCCATTGGGAGGTGTTGGAACTGACGATGTAGGCCATGGTCAGCAGGCAGTACAGGCCGAAGTACAGGGTTGCGCGAAATCTGCGGCGTACGAGGAACAGGGAGAGGTGGTACACTCCGATGATCAGAATGCTTCCCGCAAAAAACAGGGCCAGGGCCCAGGACTGGGAGCGTTGTTTTTCCAGCATCCCTATCGGGGCCAGCTGAATGGACTCGGGCACGCCCCCGGTACGGAAGTGATGGTTGGAGAGCTGCAGCACCAGATCGACTGTTCCAGTGTCAGAGGGGAGTACGGCCAGCCGGAGCGAACGCTGCGGCGTCTCGGCCTGGACGGAACGCCCCACAATACCGCTTTGGGCCACGAGCGTACCATTGGCCCAGAGCCTGTAGGCCATCTGCAGGTCTTTGAGCCACAAAGCCGGCGCTTTTGCCCCCGGATCCAGCAGCAGCCGCAAGCAGAAAGTGGCCTGCCCGCTTCCGCTCAGACGCCGGCCTCCGTACATCCGGCCGCGCCAGGATCCCGGCAGTTCGAACAATCCTTCCGGCTGCGGCGCATTGGGGCCTGCAAGATCCTCAGGCGAAAGCAAACGGTCCCAGTAGAACCGCCACTGGCCGTCCAGAGCCAGCGAACCTATCGCAAAAGAATCCACTCCACGCAAATCCAGGACTCCGCCGACAGCCTTTGGTGCAACGTCCTGTCGTACGCACCCGGCGCTGAAAAGCAACAGCCACAGAACCAGCCACAGCCATGTCCAGATAAAAAGCACACGCCCGCGTTTAAGGAATCCGCCCATGATGGTCGATTCCGCCACAGAATCCTCCATCCGTTTCCGGATTATGTCCCCTGCTCCCCCCACTGCATATTCACTATCACCTAAATACAAAGCTTTGCAGTGCTTATCAAGCTGCAAAGCACTGATTCTGCAATTTGTACGGGATTTCCCGGACAGACAATTTTTTCAGCCCGATATAAATTGCATTGTTCAATGAAGTTGCCTGCTGAATAGCCCAGGAATCAACATGCTCTCCGGGAATAACAGTGGTGCGAATGTTTGCGTACCTGACGGTTAATGTCGGAAAAGGAGAACAGGAGATGATCGAGACAAGCACACGCATGCTGGATTGGCTCGCCGCAGGCCTTATGCTGTTTGTATTTCTCATACTAGTCTACGGTATAATCTACATCCACGATATTCCATACAAAATTGCGGAAAAACGCAATCACCCGCATCAGGACGCCATCCTTGCCGCCGGATGGCTGAGCCTTTTGCTGTTGCATGTCATCTGGCCCTTTCTCTGGATCTGGGCCCTGCTGTACAAACCAGGTGTTTCCTCAAAAACAAACCAGTTTCTGGAAAAGGGCTTCTCCACCGAAACCGACCTCCAGGACTCGCAAAACGAACTCGATGTCTTGAAGGAAAAAATCGCCGGGCTGGAAGCCGCCCTGAATAACCGCAGCTCGGGTGTGGAAACAGCTGAAACAGCCGGCAGCGAGGAGGCCTGAGCATGGATGTTCTCTCCATACTGACCTACGCGGCGCTGGTGTTCGCAGCTTTCAAGTTCTTCCGGATTCCCGTGAACAAATGGACCGTAACCACCTCTGTGGTGGGCGGCATTCTCCTGGTGGGCGCCATATTCATCACCATGGCCTATTTTCATCCCTATACGCCCAAGGGCAGGATCTTTTTCCAGACCACCCCCATCATCCCCCAGGTACGCGGCATTGTCACAGAAGTGCCCGTACGCAACAACAAGCCACTGAAAAAAGGGGACGTGCTGTTCAAAATCGACCCTGTTCCTTTTCAAAGTGCGCTGGACCGGGCCGAAGCCGTTCTCGATGAAGCCGAACAGCGCTTGAATCAGTATGAGAATCAGGTCAGCAGCGCACAGGCCGAGGTCGACAAGAGCATGGCCGCCCTGCACCTGGCGGAAGTGACGGAAAAACGCATGAAGCAGTTGCTGAACGAACGCACCATTGCCCAGCAGCGCTACGACCAGGTCTTTGCCAAGTGGCAGGAAGCCGGGCAGCAATACCGCAAGGATCTGGCGGCCCTGCTGGAGGCAAAATCCGCAATCGCCACACAACAGGCTGTCATTGCGGAAGAAAGGGCCAAAATAGTCAAGGCCCGTTTTGACCTGGAGTGCACCGTGGTACGCGCGCCCGCGGACGGACATTGCGTGCAGGTGCGCCTGCGCCCGGGCATGATGGCTGTTCCCCTGCCCTTGAAGCCGACCATGACCTTCATCAATGACGAGGAACACTACCTCATCGGCATGTTCAGCCAGCACCCCTTGCAGAACCTCAAGCTGGGCAACAAGGCGGAAGTGATTTTTCCCGCCCTGCCCGGACGCTGCTTCAGTGGAAAGGTGGTCAAGATAATGTCCGCCATCGGCGAAGGCCAGCTGCAGCCCAGCGCCACCATGATGCAGACAAACGAACGGGCCATTGACGGCCGCATACCGGTTTTCATCGAACTCGAACAGGACATCAGTGTTTACGAGCTGCCCGCGGGGTGCGTCGCCGGTGTGGCCGTGTACTCCGAAAAAATAGCATTTCTGGCGCCCATCCGTCAAATTTTATTGAGGATGATGAGCTGGCAAAACATCATCTGTTTCGAAACCATCTGAATCCAGTAATCAACAATGGGAGGGAAGATGCAAAAGACACTGCCTCACATGGATGCATTATTTCTACTGGTCGTCATGCTTGTCCTGTTCGCTTTCCCGGGCACTGCTCCGGCCCAGGAAGCGCAACAGGACGTGACGCGCGGATCCTTTACAGGTCAGGCCACGGGCCAGGGCTATGATCTGCCCAACCAGTACATGGTGACGCCCACCAAACTGCTGGCCGACAACATGGAACCGGTGATCACCCATCCCGAACAGGAAAAACAGGCCAGGGACAAGCTCGCGGCCCTGGAAAAAAAATTCGGCAAAAAGCCCAATATTCTTGTCTTTCTGATGGATGATGTGGGCTGGATGGATCCCGGCTTCAACGGCGGCGGCACTACCGTGGGCAATGCCACCCCCGTCATGGACCGCATGGCCAACAGCGGCATGATTCTCACTTCCGCCTATGCCACCCCGGCCTGTACGCCCACACGGGCGACCATCCATACCGGACAGAATCCGCTGCACCACGGACTGCTGCGTCCGGCCATGTACGGCGAACCCGGAGGTCTGGAAGGCGCCATCACCTTCCCCATGCTGCTGCAGCAGCTCGGATACGTCACCCAGGGCGTGGGCAAATGGCACATGGGCGAGAACCAGGGTTCCCTGCCCAACAACCTGGGCTACGATGATTTTTACGGATTTCTTTCGGTCTCCGACATGTATACAGAATGGCGCGACATCTACTTCAATCCGGAAGTGGCCCTGCGCCCGGCGCGGTTCAAGGCCCTGGAACACGGCAACTTCAACCACAACAACGTCCATCTGGTCAAAGGCAGCAAAAAAGTCGAAGACGTCTACCAACTCAATCTGACCACCATAAGGGACCTGGATCAGGACTGGGCCCGGTACAGCGTGGACTTCATCAACAAGATGCAGAACTCCAAGCAACCCTGGTTCCTGTATCATGCCACGCGCGGCTGCCATTTCGACAACTACCCCAATGACGACTTTCTTGGAAAATCCATGGCCGGCACCTGCTACAGCGATTGCATCGTGGAGATGGACGACGTGCTGAAAAAACTGGTGAGCGCGCTGGAAAAAACCGGTCAGCTGGAAAATACGCTGATCTTCTTCACCTCCGACAACGGACCGGAGTGCGAGGTCGAACCGCACGGACGTTCGCCCTTTCGCGGCTGCAAGGGCTCCAGTTGGGAAGGAGGCGTACGCGTCCCCACCTTCGTCTATTGGAAGGGCATGATCACGCCCCGCCGTACGGACGGTCTGTTCGATCTGGCCGACCTGTTCAACACGGCCCTGTCCCTGGCCGGCAAACCCGGCGCGGAGGCGGCGTCCATGGTGCCTGAGGACCGTTATATCGACGGCATCGACCAGACCTCCTTTCTGCTGGGCGATGAGGGGCTTTCCAACCGCCGCAGCCGCATCTACACCATGGACCAGTACTTCTCGGCCCTGCGTATCGATGAATTCAAGCACCATTACGCCATTGCCCTGCAGCAGGCCATTTTCGCCAACGGCAACAAGGGTGGTTTCAGCGGCAGCAACCAGGCGGACCTCGGATCCGGCGTGATGTCCAATCTGTACACCAACCCGCAGGAAGACGTGGGCATCGGCATCCGGCATCTGCCCATGACCATGCAGATTTCCGCGGAATACAAACGCTATAACAAGGTACTGCAGAAGTTTCCCCCCAAGACCATCATCGGCGTAGCCGGACAGAACAAATAAAACCAGCGGGGCGCCTTCCGGGCGCCCCGTCCTTCCGGAATCATGCTGCTTTCATGACATTTTTCCATTTGCTCCACGCAGCGCGCCTTTGTCCCTCCAACGGGAATCCGCTGCCGGCAGCTTTTGACAAGGTGTAAAGAATACTGACGGCTCCATGTTTTTTTCACATAGATTCAATATTTTAACTTACTGTTTTTATTGATTTTTTATAGACAATAAGTTGGCATCCTTTTCGCTTTTGCCAAAAGTAGAGAAAAGGAGAAAGTTCACAATGTCCAACTCAACTACCACTGGCCCCGTATATGATGTCGGCCCGCATTTCAGCGCCGGACGTTGGGCGGTGGTCATCATTGCGCTTCCCTTGGCGGTCGTTGCCATCATGACCTGGATAGGAGCCCAGGCCCTGGTGAGCCAGGAACGCAGCACCCTGCACAAGGAGCAGGAGCTGCGGACCGAACTGCTGGCCGCCCGTGTCTCTGCCGAATTTCGCCGCATCCTGGATACGCTGTCGGCCGCAGGCCAGCACAACTGGAGCGATCCCGCATCTTTGCCCGGATTGTCCGCTGAAACCCGGCTCAGCCACCATGATATTTCCGAACCGCCCGCGGACCATCTGCGCAACAAGGCATTCCGCCAGGCCAGTGGCGTGGGAACGGCCATAGTCGTTCGCAAAAACGGCCCCCTACCCGTTCTTGTGTTTGCAGCCGCAGACTTTCCCGGCCAGACCAGGCGCGTCACTCTTGCCGAATTGTCACCCAATGATCTTGCCGCCCTTCTGGCGCGTTGCGGCTTCGAACCCGGCACGGTCCTGCTGGACCGGTCCTTCTCCCCCGTCTCCAGCACAGCCGGCGCAATCACCCGATGGTCCAAGGGCGGCTCTTCCACTGACGACGACAGCTTCCAGACCGAAAGCCCCTTGCAGGATTTTCCCTTTGTGGTGGGCATGATCAGCCAGGAGCAGAGCTTTTGCATGCTGTGCTTCGAGGAAGGAAAATTGATTCTCTTCGGCGGACTGGCCTGCGCCCTGCTGGCCCTGATCCTGAGCAGTCTGCTCATCAAGCAGGCCCGCAGCCGCCTGGTGGCGGCGGACAAGAAAAGACAGTTCGCCCTCCAGGAAATCGAGCACGTCCAGAAGCTGTCTTCCATAGGCCGTCTGGCCGCAGGCGTGGCCCATGAAATCAACAATCCGCTGGCCATTATCGGGGAAAAATCCGGCCTGATGAAGGACCTGGTGCTGGCCATGCCCGACATGCCCAAGGCCCAGCGATTCGAAGCCCTGTGCGATTCCATTCTGCATGCCGTGGATCGCTGCCGGGCCGTGACGCACCGACTTCTGGGCTTTGCGCGACGTATGGAAGTCCGGACCATGGAACTGGATATCAATGAAGTGCTGCGCGAGGTGCTGGGATTTCTCGAACGCGAAGCATTGTTCCGCAATATCACGCTGGTGCAGGACCTTGGAGAAAATCTGCCCAGTATCGAGAGCGACCGCGGCCAGCTGCAGCAGGTCTTCATGAACCTGCTCAACAACGCCATGGCCGCCGTGAGCGACAACGGACGCATCCGCCTGGCCACGAGGCTGAATGAAGAAATGATCACCGTGGAGGTGGAAGACAACGGTACGGGCATGTCGCGCGAAGTGCTCGCCCATATTTTCGAGCCCTTTTTCTCCACCAAAGGCGAAAAAGGCACCGGGCTCGGCCTGTCCATCACCTACGGCATCGTCAACAAGCTGGGCGGCAACATCGAAGTCGCCAGCGAAGAAGGCAAAGGCACGCTTTTCTCCGTTCGTCTTCCCCTACACGCGCCCGTGGTTGCCCAAAGCAACGCATACGGCGCCATAACCAGCCAATAGAACTGGAGACGCAACATGCAGGTGCACATTCAAGAGAGCATGCTTCTGGGTCGGGCCCTGGCGGCCATGAGTCACGAGCTCAAAAACGTCCTGGCCATTATCGGCGAAGGGGCCGGACTCATGGACGATATTATGGAAATTGCCGAGGAGCAGGGCTGCGCCCTGCCCGATACCATGAACAAGCGTTTTTCCAAGGCACTCAAATCCATTCACGAGCAGGTCGCTCGCGGACACCGCCTGACCACGGATATGAACCGGCTGGCCCATTTGCCGGATACGCGCCTGGACGCTGACAAGCCCATGGTGGACCTGGGGGAAGCAGCGAACCTGGCCATGCGTCTCACCTTGCGGCGCGCCAGCCAGGGCAAGGTCGTGTTTCAGCACACGGCAGCAACGGATTCTCCTGTAAGCCTGGATCCGCAACTCTGCCTCGCCGCTTTGCTGGCCCTGCTGGAATGGATGCTGGAAACTGCGGAGCCCAACTCCACCATTTCTGCTGTGCCTGTTCCCGGCACACCGTCCCTGGAGTTCGTAGGCGCCCAATTTCCCAAATATCTCAACATGGATGTGGAAGAACTGGCAAAGGAAGCAGGCCTGGAGATCATCCTCCCCAAGGCCGGAAAACAACACGTACGCGTTACACCTGCAGGGAGCCTGTCATGACGGATGCAATTCGAGTGCTGCTCGTGGATGACGAAGCCGACTTCGTTGAAACTCTGGCGGAACGCCTCGAACTGCGGGGCTTCGAACCTTCCGTCGCACTGAACGGGGAAACCGCTTTGCAGAAACTGGACGAGTGCCAACCGCAAGTGATGCTCCTGGATCTGAAAATGCCGGGCATGAGCGGACTGGAAGTCCTGCGCAGAAGCCTGCGCAAGCTGCCGGAGCTGGCAGTGGTCATGCTTACGGGGCACGGATCGGACATGGAACGGGACGAAGCCCTGGCGAGCGGCGCAATCAACTATCTGCAGAAACCTGTGGATATTGGGACACTTGTAACTTTACTTCAGGAAACAGCGGCGTCGCGCTGAGCCCCCCGGCACAGGCAGACGACCGACACCAAAACGGAGGCATTTATGGACAACCAGCTTACGATACTCTTGGTAGATGACGAGCAGAGCTTTTTGGACAATCTGGATGAGCGCATGCAGTTGAAAGGGTTCAAGACCCTGCTGGCCAACAGTGGCGAACAAGCCCTGGAACTTGCCAAGAACAACATCATCCATGCCGCCATCGTGGACTTGAAGATGCCCGGAATGGACGGGCTGGTCTGCATCGCAAAGCTCAAGGAAGTCCACCACAATCTCAAAACCGTCCTGCTGACAGGCTATGGCGACGCCAAGGTCAAGGAAGCCACGGAAGGCATGGAAGCCATCTACTTTGAAAAAGGCGAAATGGGCAGTTTCTGGGAATTCATCAAGTCCCTGCCCAAAAAGCTGGAAAACAGCATGGCCAGTGCCGCATTCGCCGAAGCGGGCGACAGGGAAGGTGCAGAGGAAATTCTCAAGGACAAAAAATAGCCCAAACACAATCCCGGAGGGGGAACTCCCCCTCCGGGTTCCTTTATGAGGACCTTTATGTCGGAAAGCGTATACTGGGCGGACCAACCGCCCCCTCCCCTGATCATAGCCGAGCGTACGCGCAATATCCGTACGCTGCTGAGCAGGGAACTTCGGCGCGAGGGCTTTGCCCTTGTCACGCTGGCAAACGCGGCCGAACTCTGCCGGGAACTGGAACAGGGGCCTGCTCGGCGCGTGGTTCTTCTGGATCCGGATCTGCCCGGACTTTCCGACACGGTCTGGCTCGACCGCTTGCGAGAAGTTGCCGCGCACTGCCTGCTGCTCATCCACAGCTACGGAGCTCAGGACTTCACACCGCTGGCGGACCTGACCTGGGATACCGTCAACCGTAACGGCGACATCGATACCCTGCGCGACCTGCTGATCCGTACGCTGACGCACTCCGCCAAAAGCAAAAAAGAGCCCGAGTCAGCACCCCGCTGACAATCCGCATTTTACCTGCTTGTTACCCGTCAGGCGCTCTCATTTCTTATGATTTCAGGCCGACAGACAGACTATTTTTCCGGCACCAGGGGCAGGCCCAGCGGTACGACGGAAATGGAGCTCTTGTAACCTCCGGCCACCACTTCGCGCGAATGGGTCATGTAAATGACCACATTGTTCTCCTCATCGTAAAAACGACGGACCAGCATATGCTTCCAGATCAGAGACTGCGAACGCTTGAAGATTTCCTTGCCGTCGTTCTTTTTCACGGCATCCGGTACGGGCCCGGAAAACGGACGGACAAGCCGGGCAGCAATGGATGCGTTGGACTTGTCCTCGGCCAGGCCCAGGGCGCCCTTGATACCGCCGCGGTCCGCCCGGGTCACGTACAGAACAATCTCCGGAATATCCGGGTCATGGAATTTTTCGATTACTATTTTATCACTGGGGGTCAGCAGTCGAAAGTTGGACGTCACCTTGCCCACGGTTTCGGCGTCATTATTGCCGCAGGCGGCGAGTCCCAGGCACAAGGCCAGCAGTAGTACTACGCCAAGATACGTTCTCAGCTTCATGGTCACCTCCTATATGATGCACTGCCCATACCCTGTACGCGCCCGAATGTGTACCATTATTTCCCTCAGATCCCTGTCCGGCTTCAGGCTGCTTTTTTCATCACTGCACCCTATTTAGTTTTTGACGACACCGCGTCCATACCTGTATTACGTACGTATTCCATACCAATACTGAACATCCGATCCGCCCGCCGCAACCGGGCAGATCCGCAACATACAACGGAGTGAGACATGTCAGGTTCGACGGAAAACGCTCTTCCGCACATTCCCAAAGGCTTCAAAACCATTGTCCGCAATGTGGGAGTCAAGGACGAGACCAAGGATTTCGTGTGCATTTTATCCGACACCCCCTGCACTGCCGCAGGCGTTTTCACGCAGAGCAGATTCGCGGGACCCAGTGTCCTCTTGAGCCGCAAACATCTGGCCAGCGGACAGGCGCAGGCCATCATCGCCATATCCAAAAACGCCAATGTGGCCAACGGCCCCAAGGGCGCGGCAGATGCCGAAGCGGTTGCCACGGGAGTGGCCAGGGCTCTTGGCCTCGCCGACGACGCCGTGCTGATCGCCTCCACCGGTGTCATCGGCCGTCCCTATCCCATGGAACGTATCATGCCCCATGTGGAAAAACTGGCCGAC
Source organism: Desulfovibrionaceae bacterium (assembly GCA_963667575.2). Lineage (GTDB taxonomy): Bacteria > Desulfobacterota > Desulfovibrionia > Desulfovibrionales > Desulfovibrionaceae. The sequence continues at coordinate 114,208 of CAXXHY010000033.1, forward strand.
TATCCCACAAGTACGGATTTCACCGATGCGGCCAGGGGCATCATGACCACGGACACGGTGCCCAAATACGCCTGCACCAAAGTCGGCGAAGCCTCCATTGTGGGCATTGCCAAGGGCGTGGGCATGATCGAACCCAACATGGCTACTCTGCTGACTTTTTTCTTCACCGATGCGCAGCTGGACGCCAAGACCCTGGACGCTGTCTTCCGCCGGGTCATGGACAAGACCTATAACTGCGTCAGCGTGGATACCGACACCTCCACCAGCGATACGGCCACCATTCTGGCCAACGGCCAGGCCGGTCCCGTGGATGTGGCAGCCTTTGAAGAAGCCCTGCTGGAAATCGCCCGCTACCTGGCCAAGGAAATCGCACGGGACGGCGAAGGCGCCACCAAGCTGATAGAAGTCACCGTGGACCAGGCGCGCGATTATCGCCAGGCCAAACGGGTGGCCAAGGCCATCGTGAACTCCCCCCTGGTCAAGACCGCCGTGCACGGCGCAGACCCTAACTGGGGACGCGTGGCCATGGCCGTGGGCAAGTGCGAAGACGAACTGGATATTACCGAGGAAAAGACCATCATCCGTTTCAGCGGTACGGAAGTCTATCCGCATCAGCTGCCCGAAGCAGAACTGGCCAAACTGGAAGATATCCTGAAAGAAAAGGAAGTCAGCATCCACGTCAGCCTGCAGACCGGCACGGCAGAAGCCACAGTCTGGGGATGCGACCTCTCTGCAGAATACGTCCGCATCAACGGCGAGTACACGACATAGATTTTTGCGGGAGAAAGAATGCCTCCGGCGGCCAAAGAACCTTTTTATAAAAAGGTTCTTTGGAATCTCCCAAAATTTTCGGCATTCGAAGATTGCACAGAATCAGAGCCCTGTATGGACTCTGGTTATTGAACTTTTTTACCTGCTAAACGTTTTTGGGGATTCTTAAACCCCTTTTTTCAAAAAGGGGTTTAAGCCGCCGGAGGCATTCCCCCCCTTCCATCTTCCACTCTTTCCCCTCTCCTTTCTTTTCCCACAAAAAAAAGGCCGGAGCCCCCAACGGACTCCAGCCCTGCAAAGTCTTCAACCAGGAGGGAACCTACATCAGACTGACGCTGTCGTAAACCATCCGGTCTTTGTATTCGGCCTGTTTGCCGCGGTTCCAGAGGGAAACCGGGCGGTAGTAGCCCACGATACGCGTATAGACTTCCGTGGGGTCGTGGCATTCGGGGCATTCGAAGTGCTCGCCCGCGATGTAGCCGTGGTCCTTGCAAATGGAGAAGGTCGGCGTAATCGAGAGATAGGGCAGCTTGGTGTTGGTGAACGCCTTGATGATGAAGTTCTTGAGCGCGGTCTTGTCCGTCACGGACTCGCCCAGGTAGGTGTGGAAGACCGAACCGCCGGTATACAGCGGCTGCAGCTTGTCCTGGTGTTCCAGGGCAAAGACCACGTCTTCGGTCATGCCCACGGGCAACGCCGTGGAGTTGGTGTAATAGGGCGTACCGTTGCCCGAGGCGTAGATCTCGCTGTAGAGCGACTTGTCGATCTTGGCCAGTCGGTAGCTCGTACCCTCGGCCGGCGTGGCCTCCAGATTGTAGAGGTTGCCGGTTTCCTCCTGAAAGCGGGAAGTCACCTCGCGCAGATGATTGAGCGTACGCTGCATAAGCCGGACACCGGCAGCGGTTTCGATGCCCTTGCCCAGCAGATTCAGGCAGGCCTCATGGCCGCCCACCAGTCCGATGGTGGAAAAATGGCCCTTGTAGCCGTTTTTCAGGTAGCGCCGCGTCCAGGGGAACATGCCGCGTTCGAGATTGTCGTTGATGAGCTTACGCTTGAACTCCAGCGAATTCTTGGCCAGCTCGGCGTACTCCGTGATCAGATCCAGAAAATCCTCCTCGCCCTGGGCCAGATAGGCCAGCTTGGGAAGGTTCAGGGTGACCACGCCGATGGATCCGGTGAGATCGCCGGCTCCGAACAGTCCGCCTGTTTTCTTGCGCAGCTCGCGCAGATCCATCTGCAGGCGGCAGCACATCGAACGTACGTCTTCCGGATTCAGATCCGAGTTGATGAAGTTCTGGAAATAGGGCGCACCGTATTTGGAGGTCAGCTTGAGCAGCAGATCGCCGATTTCGCTTTCCCAGGGAAAATCATTGGTGACGTTGTAAGTCGGAATGGGAAAGGAAAAGATCCGCTTGTGATAATCGCCCTGGAGCATCACCTCGAGAAAGGCCCGGTTGAACATCTCGATCTCGGGCAGATACTCGCCGTAGGTGCTGTCCTGCAATTCGCCGCCGATGATGATGGCTTCCTTGGCGATGTGCTTGGGCGGAACCAGGTCCAGGCTCAGGTTGGTGAACGGGCTCTGGCCTCCCCAGCGCGAAGTGGTGTTCAGGTTGAACACGAACTTCTGCATGGCCTGCAGCACCTGATCGTAGGTCAGGCCGTCGTGGCGGATAAAGGGCGCCAGATAGGTGTCCACATTGTTGAAGGCCTGGGCTCCGGCCCATTCGTTCTGCAAGGTGCCGAGAAAGTTGACCATCTGTCCGAGGATGGAGTCAAAATGCTTGGCCGGTCCGGCACAGGAGCGGCCCTCGAGGTTGAAGCCCTCGAGCAGCAGATCTCTGAGGCTCCAGCCCGCGCAGTATCCGGCCAGCCCGAAGGAGAGGTCGTGGATGTGCACGTAGCCGTGGTTGTGGGCTTCGCGGATTTCCTGCGGATACTTTTCCAGGGCGTAGCGCGCCTGGATGGTGCCCGAAAGGTGCAGCATCAACCCCTGGAACGAGTGGGACATGTTGGCGTTTTCATTGACGCGCCAGTCCGCCTTGTCCAGGTAGTTGTCGATGGTGTCCGCGATGTCCAGATACGCGGCCTTTTGTTCGCGGATCTCACGCCGCTTTTCACGGTAGACAATATATTTGCGGGCCACATTGAAGAGCCGCGACTCCATGAGTACGTGCTCCACCGTGTCCTGTACGAGTTCCTGATGCGGAGCGTCTTCTCCGGACAGCTTGTCTTCGACCTTATGCGCAAGCCGCTTGGCCAACAGGGGGTCTTTGACGCCGCTGGCCTTCAGTGCTTTGAAAATGGCCTGTGCGATGCGTTCCGTCGACCATGTTTCCTGACAATTGTCCCTTTTCACTATCAATCTGGGCATGGACCCTCCTGGGTTCTTGGTAATTCTGCAAGCGCAGCATAAATCCTTGGGGCAAATAGGATTTCGCCTCGCTGATGTCCGCGGCGTCCAGCGCCGGGACCTTGGTCAAACGGAATACGAAAGCCTGGGGCCGGGCCTCGGCCATGGCGAATATCCGCCCCATGTTGTGCCGGGCCGCGGCTTCGTCCACCCGGTTGCCGGTCAACAGCGGATACTTGGCGTAGGGGCCCTTCACATCCACGAAAAACTCGTCCACCAGGCCCGCTTCCATGAGCGTCTCCACAACGCCGGGCAGCATGCCGTTGGTGTCCAGTTTTATGGGCAGCCCGAACTGGTGCAATTCCGTAAGAAACGATTCCAGATCCGGCGTGCAGGTGGGCTCGCCCCCGCTGACGACAATTCCTTCGAGCCACCGCTTGCGAGCCGTGAGGTATTCGACCACCTCCTGCTTGCGGACCGGCGGCAGCCAGTCCGGATGAAAGGCCATGTCCATGTTGTGACAGGTGGGGCAACGCAGATTGCACCCGCCCAGAAACAACACGCAACTCGTATGTCCGGGCCAATCACACAAACTCAGGGCTTGAATGCCGCGTAAACGCGACCAGGGGGAACTGACAGGGGTTTCCATAGTTTTCTTTCCTGCACGGTCAACTGAGATACACCGCAAAAAAAACATCGCGGCAGTCCGGTCTGGCCGGGACACACGGGCGGACACATTGCGTCCGCACCCCCGACAACCGGACTTTCTCCATTGCCTTTCTGGCTTTTTTATTGATTAGTTATTTTTGCCGAGTGGTTACGCTCATCCTCAAAGCATACAAAAATGTTGGTTGCGGATAAGAACGCGAGATGCAAAACAAAAAATTTAGAGAAGATCAAGATAAACTCATGATCCGCATGTGGGCATTTAAATACCTCAATCATGCAATTTTGTGAAGATGCTTTTCAGAAAAAGAGATTTGGTCGGATAGTTACAGTCTGTAATTGTTGATGAAAAAAATTTTGCACTGGAAATGCAGAAAAAAATCGTCATCAGATCGTCAAATAAAAGCCTCCTTTTTTCACGAACATAGCCCTAAAGATTTTTTAACGTATTAAAAAGATGATTGTTTTTCAATCTTGACAACAAAAAATGGAGTCTGATTTTTTGTGCGTAAGATGTTTATAACTTGTCTGGAACCTGTTCTATGAATGTTCGCAAAATGTTCAAAACTTGATTAACTTGCCATAATTCAAGAGTTTTTCAGTAAAAATGCTGCAAGTTACCTGTTTTTTTCAACAATAAGAAATAAATACAGAAAGCTGCCTGCCAATTGACAGCACCTGCAAACTCCCCGTAAGAGTAGGGAAGTTGATAAATCTGTACGTTCCAACAAGGCCTGACAGGCAATCCGGAGGCAAGTCCCCATGTCCGAGCATCCGTACACATTTTCCTTCACAGTAGAAGATCTTCCCCCCAGCACTTTTCTGGTGCACAGCTTCACTGGCCGGGAAGGCATCTCCGAACTCTACCACTACGATATTCTGCTGGTCGCCACGGACAACGACATTTCCTACGACAAGATATTGCAAAAATCCTGCGTTCTTACCGTGGTTGGCAGGAAGCATACCCTGAAGGTCAACGGTATCGTGGCCTCCCTTAAATTCAAGCAGTTCGAGTCGGGGAAGGTATTGTACCAGGCCATTCTGGTGCCCCAGCTCTTCAACCTGACCCTGCAGCAGAACAACCAGATTTTTCTGGACAAGAGCTTTCCGGACATCCTCAAGTCCATGCTGAGCGCCCATAATATCAGCAGTTACGAACTGCGCCTGGAGTCCAGCTATCCGAGCCTCGAATATGTCTGCCAGTTCAATGAGAGTCCCTTCCAGTTTCTGTCCCGCTGGATGGAGCATTACGGCATCTATTATTATTTCACGCAGGAAGAGACCGGAGAAAAGATCATTTTCACCGACGCCGCCATTTCGCATGTGGCCTTTGACAACTCGGATCTGATCTACAGGCCGGCGTCCGGGCTGGACGATATCGACCGTGAAAACGTGGTCAAAAATGCCCTGGCCGAATACTCCAGCGTGCCGCAAAGTGTATTGCTCAAGGATTACAGCTACCAGTATTCGACCATGGACATGAAGGGGCAGGCGATTGTGGACGAAAAGGGTGTGGGTACGTTTTATTCCTATGGGGACAATTTCAAGAGCCCCTCGGAGTCCAGCCCCATTGCCCGGATCCGGGCCCAGGAATTCCAGTGCCGCCAGGTGCAGATACATGGCGAGAGCCTGTGCCTCGGAATGATCAGCGGATTCAGCTACACCCTGCAGGACCACTTCAGCGAAGGCATGAACGGCAGCTACCTGCTGACCCACATTCAGCATACGGCCCGGAACTGGACGGCATCCACCCCGGCCGCTGCCAACCACGCCGAAACGCAGACCAAGGCCATGGTCTATTCCAACACATTCGTGGCCATCCCCATGAGTCAGCAGTTCCGTCCGGAACGCAAGACCAAAAAACCCCGTTTTTATGGACTGCTTACCGCGACCATAGACGCCGAAGGTTCGGGCAAATACGCCGAACTGGACAGCCACGGACGCTACAAGGTGATCATGCCTTTTGATCTGTCCGGACGCTCGGACGGCAAGGCGTCCTCCTGGATCCGCCTCATGCAGCCTTATGCCGGGGGCAGTTACGGCATGCACTTTCCCCTGCACAAGGGCACGGAAGTGCTGATCAGCTTTGTGGAAGGCGACGTGGACCGTCCGCTGATCACAGGAGCTGTACACAATTTCAACAAGCCCAACCACGTGGCCACCTCCAACCAGGACATCAACTCCATTATCACGGCCGGCGGGCATCAGATCGCCATCGGCGACACCGACGGCAATGGATTCATCCACCTGCAACTTGCCGGCAAGCATGCAGGCCTGGCCCTGCTGGAAACCGGCGGTGGGTCCGGTGATTCCGGAGACGGAGGTGATGGCGACAGCGACGGCGGCGATGGAGACGGAGGAGAGGGAGGAGACGGCGGCGATTCCGAAGAAGGAGGAGCAAAGTTTCTTTCCTACTCCAACGAGTATTATGAAGGCACATTCGGAACCAAAACCGAAATGACGCTGGGCTCCATTACGGAAGTTGAAATAGGCGTGAAAAACGAGCTGTTCGGCGGCGGCAAGGGGGATATCTGCGGCGGCATGTCCTGGGGACTGACCGTGGGCACTGCCCTGGAATATTTCAAGGGGAACAAGATCGCGGCGGGCGATGAGGAATTTGCCTGCACCGATGAAGTGACAAAACTCGTCAAGGAAGAATACAAGATCTTTGTGGGACCGCCCGAGGCTTACTCCGGTCTGGTCAGCAAGCTGAAACTGGTGCTCGCGGGCGTTGCCGCCGCTTCCATTGCCACGGCAACCGCCAATGTGACGGCCATGGCCATCCAGTATCACGGAAAAGAAGTCCCAAAAGACGGTTACAAAAGCGCCGCAAGCATCATCGGCGATGTTGCGGACGGTGCGGATCTCCTGTTCGATGCCGCCATGATGCTCGTCGTACGCGCAACTTCCAAAGCCCTGGAGGAGATGAGCAAAGCGTCCCTGGTCGCTTCCTCCCTTGTGCTGTCCGAAGAGCACGGCATTGCAATGAAAGTCAACAACCTCCTAGCCCCGGACGCCAAATTTGTCATAGAAAACCCGGCAATCATGACAAAAGCGACATTTACCATGGAGCGGGGCAATTCCATCACGTTGAATTCCGGCTCGTCAATGATCGGTTCGGTACTCCTGCAAGCCGGCCCCTCGGCTTCGGCTGCAAAAGTCAAAGTCTCGGGTGAAAGCATCAAACTGTCCATCGGAGCGACCTCCTCCCCTACCCTGCTGATGCAGGAAACCATGGCCAAATTCAGCGTGGGAAAAGGCAATCTGGCGGCCGGCATTTCAATGGTGGAAGAGGACAGCTACCTGGCCCTTGCCGGAGGCCCCTCCAAAGTGGATATGTCCATGAGCATGATCAACATAAATACGCCCATGCTCAAAATCACCTCGAAAACAGACACAAAAATCAATGCGGCTGCTTTTCAGGTATCTTCCAGCGCCGCCGTTATGATAAACGGCACAATAATCAAACTGGGCTAAATTTATATCCCGGACCGGTATTATGCATATCATCAAACCCGACAATCTCGGCCTGTTCTTCCGGACCCTGCCCAGGGAAGGCGGCTTTGCGCTGGCGGTTTCGGCCTACGCCTGCTTTCCCCTGACCAGGGACAAAGGCGATCAGCTGCTCTTTGAGGCGGACATGTGGAAAGAGCTGGCCAAGGCCTTTGGCGAAAACGATATTTTCGACCCAGGGTTCCCCAAGCCCCGTGCGGAATTCCTGCTCTATGGCCGCTGTTTTCCCCAGAAGGAAACCACGGGCATGGAAGTGGGCGTCCGGGTGGGCAACCTGCTTAAGACGCTGCAGGTCATGGGACAGCGCTACTGGCAGGGCAACCACTGCACCGCGCCGGAAATTTTGAACCCCGTACGCCTGGACTGGTCCCAGGCTTACGGAAGTCCGGATTTTCCCGTCAATCCGCTGGGAAAGGGGCACACCAAGGAAAAGAAACCCGAAAAACTGGCTGCTCCCACACTCCTGCGCCCCGGCGAACTGCTTTCGTCCGTACAGCAGGAACACGAGCCGGTCAGTTTCACGGCCATACCTCCTTTCTGGCCCCAGCGAGCCAAAAATCTCGGCAAATTCGACGATCGCTGGAAAGTGGAGGACTGGCCCTATCTCCCGCGCAGCAGCAAGGCCGAATTTTACTGCACTGCCCCGTCAGACCAGCGTTTCGACGGATTTTTCCAGGGAACCGAGATCATTGAAATCCAGGGAGCGCATCCGCAGCTTTCCACTATCCGTTGCGCCCTGCCGGGTCTGCGGGCCAGGCTTTTCGCCCAGAGATCCCAATGCGACCGCGAATGTTTTGCTGAAATTCCCAATCTGACAGACACCCTCTGGCTGTTGCCTGAACAGGAAATCGGCATTGTCTGCTACCGGGGCGTACTGCAGGGAGTGGATGAAGACGCCACGGACGTACTCCATGTGCTGGCAGACTGGGAGCCCCTGCAATCCGACCCCAGACCGGTGGAGTACTACCACCAGGTGTTGCTGGATTCTCTGAAAAGTCCGCTGGACGAAGAGCCGGAGCCCGAACCAGAGCCCAAACCGGCTCCCGAGGCGCCGCCCGAACCCGCTCCGGCGCAAGCCGAGCCCACTCCGCCGCCCGCGGCCCTGGAAAAAATGGTCGGCGAAGCCGAAGCCGCGTTCAAAAAAATGCTGGGCAAGCTCAAACTGACCGAAGCCGACATTGAAAAGCAACTGGCCAAATCGGCGCCGCCGGCAACCGCCGCCACTCCGCAAGCCCTTGAGGCCGAGATAGCGGGAATCGAAGCCCAGCTGCAGAAACTCCTGGCAGCCAGGGGGCTGACAACAGCGGATGTGGATCGTGTCCTTGCGGAAAAAGGCAAGACGCCCTCCCTGGCGCAACTTTCCGCAGACATGGACAAACAGCTGGCTTCCGGAAAGCTTACCGCTGAGCAGACCGAGGCCATGAAGACCATGAAGCAGGCCTTCAAGACTCTGGAAGAATTGCCTCCGGTACAGGAACCCAAGACGCCCGAACCCGAAGCAGAGCCGGGAACAGTCGACGGACAGGAGGAAGCCCCGCAGGAAGCGGCCCCCGAGCAGAAGGCAGCCAAGGCGGATTACCACGGACAGGCCCTGGTGGGAGCGGATTTCCGCGATGCGGTCCTGGAAAACGCCGACTTTTCCGACGCCATCCTTCATGGGGCTGATTTCCAAGGTGCCATTCTCACCAATGCCAATTTCTCGGGCGCCGACCTGACAGACGCGCGATTGGGCGAAGTCGAAGCCAACGGCGCCAACTTTTCCAACGCCCGGTTCATCGCCACGGACCTCCGCCACGGCAATTTCAGCCAGTGCGATTTTTCAAACGCCTGTTTCCACCGGGCCGACCTGGACAACGCGGATTGCAGCAGCTGCAACCTCCTGCAGGCGGAACTCCACTTCAGCAGAGCCAAGCGTACGTCTTTTCAGGGCGCCAACCTCACCGACGTAAATTTCTACGGTTCCCTGCTGGAGCGTACGGCCTTTGGCGACGCTGTCATGCACCATGTCAGCATCACCGAATGCCTGGCCGACGGCGCCGAATTCTACGGCGTCAACGGCACGGGCATCTGCATTCGCCGGACTTCCATGGTCAAATCACGGGCCGACAAGCATACGCGCCTGGAAAAGATCATGCTCAACAACGTGAACATGACGCAGGCCCGCTGGGCCGGCGCCAATGTCAAAAACGCCCATTTCTGGAACATCTTGCTCAACGGCGCTGATTTTTCAAACGCGCTTCTTGAGAACAACACCATGAGCCGGGTTCAGGGCAAGCGCGTCAATCTCCTCCGGGCCGAGATCATCAGTCCGAGGCTGCGCCGTGTGAATCTGTTCAAAAGCTCCCTGCGCAAGGCAAAGCTCGTCAACGGACGCGCCATGCTGGCCAATCTGTACGGGGTCGACCTGTACGGCCTGCATCTCAAAAATTCGCATGCTGAAAATTCCAACCTGAAGCGTACGCTCTGGGAAAAGGTAGCAAAGAATGCGTGACATCATCCTCAAAGCCGTAAGCGAAAACACCCCAATACGCGATCTCGATTGCTCGGGGCAGAATCTGCGCGAAATCGATTGTACGGGCGCAGTGTTTGAAAAAGTGAACTTCCAGAACGCCAAACTGCACATGGCCATGTTCAATAGCGCTGTTTTTCAGGACTGCAACCTGAGCAACGCCGATTTTTCGGGAACCCGGCTGGAAAGGGCGGAGTTCGAGAACTGCCCCCTGGCCCATGCGGATTTTTCCCAGGCCCACGGCGTGAATGCCGTGTTCGAACAGTGCGATGCGAGTCAGACCCGCTTCAACGGCGCCATGATGCTCAATGCCACGTTTGCCCAGTGCGTATTTGATAAAACAGACTTCAGCGACGCAAGCCTCAGCAGGGCGACCTTGATAAAATCCGGGCTCACAACGGTTATCTTCCGCAACACCAACCTGCAGAAGACCCTGTTCAGCAACGCCAAACTGGCGCGTCAGACGTTTGCGGACTGCTCGCTGACACTGGCCATGTTCAATGGCTGCGACCTTACTGAAGCCGTGTTTTCGGATCTGGACGTAGCCAAGGTCATTTTTACCGGCGCCAACCTTACCGGGGCAAAATTTCTGCGCGTCAAAGGAAAAACAGCCAATTTCCGCAAGGCAAAGGCCGACCTGGCGCAATTTCTCGGCAGCGAGCTGCCCATGGCGGATTTTTCAGGAGCTTCTCTGCACGGAGCGGATTTTTCCCAGGCCGGGCTGGAAGCGGCGCAATTTCGGGAAGCGGACTGCAGCGGGGCGAAATTCAACAATACCCGGCTGGACTACGCCAATTTTTCCCAGGCCAAGGTAAAGGAAACCTCTTTCGCGCACGCGCAGTTGCTCGGTGCCAACATGCACCGCGTAGACATGGATTCCGCCCGATTCCAGGGAACCGACACCAGCACCATCAGGCCCACGGACAAGGATCTGGCCGAGGCCGAACAATGGGCGCCGGACGCGCTGTTCGACGAAATCAAATAAGCAGGCAGGAGATTACGATGCAATCAGGAAAAGCCAAAGTAATGTATCCGGGACGCATGTTCGGACACGATGCCGCGGGCGCTGGCGAATTGCTGCCCGGCACAGTGCTCGGCAATGAGAACGGTCTGCTGCGCGTCTGCCTGGCCCAGGGACAGGTACTCGAACTGAAACAGGCCGCAGCCTGCCTGATCACCCCCGAACCAGGGGACAGCGTACTGACTTTTACTCCCGGCGCAGGCCAGGGCTATGTGCTCAGCGTGCTGGAGAAAAAACAGCCGGACAGCACCCTCGCCTTTCCCGGCGACGTGACCCTTTCCGCACGCAACCTGCACCTGAGCGCGCAGGAAAAGCTCGAACTGGAGGCCCAGGAGGGCCAGGCGCGCTTCGTGTTCTTCGGCCTCATCGCCGCGGGCCTGGACGCCAAGGTGCAGAATCTGGTCAGCGTCTGCGACACCGTACGCAGTACGGCAAGATCCGTCGTACAACATATGCGGGACTGCTTCCGCCGCGTGGACAATGTGGACAGCGTGGATGCCGCGCGCCTGCGCCAGCGGGTCACCAAACGTTACAGCCTGAACGCCAAGGATGCCGCGTTGCGCGCCGAAAACGACATGAAAATGGATGGCGAACGCATCCATATCGGATAAAATTTCATTTAAACAAAAACAATCTCAGGGAGAACAGCGATGTTTGCGTGCACCATAGCGGAAGGAATGGCAATGGGAATGCCCGACGTCTGCAAGACGCCGCCCTTTTCCGAACCCATCCCCTACCCCAATCTGGCCGAGATGCCCATGGCCGAGCCCGCAGCCGAAACGATTCTGATCGATGGTTCCCCGGCCCTGACCATCAACTCCACCGTGGAAGAGACCAACGGCGATCAGGTGGGTGTGGAAGGCGGCGTGGTATCCAGCACCATAATGGAGGCCATGAAATTTGCCGAAGGCAGCATGAAGATCACCCTGGAGGGATCCGCCGCGGTCCGGCTGACTACCCCGACTACCCACAACAACGAAAACACCATTGGTGTGGTCATGGTGCCCAGCCAGGAAAAAGTCATGATCATGTCCTGAGATGTTTTTTTCAAGGACACGCAGATCTAACAGCATACGACGACAAGGAGTCCCTTATGACTATGGGCGTAAAAGACGCAATAACCGCACGGCACAGTGTCCGTACCTTCACCAAGGAACCGCTGTCCGAGGCACAGATACAAGAACTTCTGGAGGCCGCCCGCAACGCGCCTTCCAGCCTGAATTCCCAACCCTGGCGCTTCAAGGTGGTCACCGACCCCGACGACCTGGCCTGGTTCGCCACCAGTGAAGCAAGCCGTTCGCAGGTCTGGCTGAGCAAGGCTCCGGCCATCATCATCTCCTGCGTGGACCTCGAAAATTACGTCAAGGATTCGCAGTCCGCGGCCTTTTTCTACCGCGACAACGACCTGATGCAAGGGGATCCCATGGACGGCATCGATGAATACGTTTCCCGCGAGGCCGATGCCGAAGAGGCCGCCAAATTCGGCGCCTGCGCCATGAATACCGGCATTGCCGTGGCCTTTCTGATGCTGCGCGCCGTGGAAATGGGCCTGGGCACCTGCTGGGTGGGGATGTTCAGCGAAAAGAACGTCAAAGCCCGCTTCAACATCCCCGATGGCATGCGCGTGGTGAACATCCTGGCAGTGGGTACGCCCGACGAATCCAGCATGCCCCCGCGCAAACGCAAAAGCCTGGAAGACATCACGCTCTAGGCGTCATTCTTTCCAACAACGAAAAAACGCCCGGCCTGACGAACAGACCGGGCGTTTTTTGTGTTTTTTTGAGGTGCTGTAGCAAACTATTTCTTTGGTCCGCCATGGGAAAATCCGCCGTATTCCGCGCCAAGGGGCTTTGTCACCGGGTTTTCCTTAAAGTAGGCGATGCAGCGTTTCATGTCTTCGATGAGCAGGGATCCCAGGTCGCGGCTGACGCCATGGCGTACGAGGATGCGCATGACCACCATGTCCTCGCGATTGGCGGGCATGGAATAGGCCGGCACCTGCCAGCCCCGCGTACGCAGCCTGTCGGAGAAATCATAGCAGGTGAACCCGGGGTTCACGCCTTCTTTCATGGCCCAGGAAACTGCGGGAATGCCGCCGCGGCCGTCGTAGATGATCTCGAACATGCCCAGCTTGTTGATTTCGTCGGCAATGAAGGCCGCGGTGTCGTAGCAGGCCTGATGCAGTTTGCGGTAGCCTTCGCGGCCCAACCGCATGAAATTGTAGTACTGCGCCACGATCTGTCCGCCCGGACGCGAAAAATTCAAGGCAAAGGTGGGCATGTTGCCGCCCAGGTAATTGACCCAGAAAACCAGGTCTTCGGGCAGGTCTGCCGTATCGCGCCAGACCACCCAGCCCACGCCCAGGGGCGCCAGGCCGAACTTGTGGCCGGAAGCGTTGATGGATTTGACGCGTTCGAGGCGAAAATCCCATTCCAGATCAGGATCGCAGAAAGGCGCGATGAACCCGCCGCTGGCACCGTCCACATGGATGGGTATATCCAGGCCGGTTTCCGCCTGCAGCTTGTCCAGGGCGTCATTGACGGCCTTTACCGGCTCGTAGTCGCAGGTGAAGGTCACGCCCAGGGTGGGCACCACGCCGATGGTGTTCTCGTCGCAGCGTTTGATGACCTCTTCCGGACTCATGATCAGCCGTCCCTTTTCCATGGGAATCTCGCGCAGCTCCACATCCCAGTATCTGGCGAACTTATGCCAGCAGATCTGTACCGGGCCGCAAATCATGTTGGGCTTGTCGGTGGGCTTGCCCTGGGCCTTCATTTTTTCGCGCCAGCGCCATTTCATGGCCATGCCGCCGAGCATGGCGGCCTCCGAGGAGCCCGTGGTGGAACAGCCGATGGTATTGGCGGCATCGGGCGAATTCCAGAGATCGGCCAGCATGTGCACACAGCGGCTTTCAATCTCGGCGGTCTGCGGATATTCGTCCTTGTCGATCATGTTCTTGTCCACGCACTCGTCCATGAGCTGGTGGATTTCCTGATCGATCCAGGTGGAGCAGAAGGTGGCCAGATTCTGCCGCGAATTGCCGTCCAGCATCAATTCGTCGTGAATCATCTGGTACACGTCCCTGGCCCGTTCCTCGTGTTTCGGGAACTTGTACTTGGGCATGGGTTTGGACAAATCGGGCGTGGCGTATATGTCGTCCAGAAGTTCTTCCCGGACCTGATCTTTATCGTGCAGCATGGGGTTCTCCTATGGCTTGGGGTTAGCGTACGGGGAATACTGCTCCCGTTGTAGCATCCATGGCGTTTTCATGGAAGGCCATGGGGCAAAAAGACCGTATGCCCGGCCTCAGTTCTGTTTTTTCCAGCTCGGCTTTTTCAACGCATTGATGAGCAGGGGCAGTCCGGTAAAGACCACCAGCCCTACGAGCACCAGACCGACATACAGGGCCGGATTGCCCACCTTGAGATTGCTGGGCGGGAAAAAGCCGACGACAAAGGCGAACAGCACGCCCGCGAGTCCGACGCCGGCCACGGCGCACATGCCGCCGTTTCCGCCAGGGACCTTGTACGTACGGGGAAGATCCGGCCGCGTGAAACGAAGCTTTATGGCCGCCGCGTACATCAGAATGTACATGACCAGATACAGGGTCACGGTCATGGCGGAAATCATGAAAAAGGCCACGCTGACGTTGTCCATGACGAAATACAGCCCGGCCAGCAGGCTGACGATGATCGCCTGAATAATCAGAATGACGATGGGCATGCCCTTTTTATTGGTCTTTGCCAGAAAAGGCGGCAGCTCGCCCAGGTCCGCCGTATGCAGCAGACCGCGGCTGGGACCGCTGATCCAGGACATGACGCCGCCGATGGCGCCGAAGGCCACCAGCAGGCCGATGACCGGGGTCAGAAACTCCAGATGGAACTTGCCGAGCAGCGAGGTGAAGGCCTGCATCAACCCGGCTGTCAGGCTGATTTCCTGGGCCGGAATAACCGCTGCCACGCAAAAGGAGCCCAGGGTGAACAGTACGAAGATGATGCCGGCGGCCAGAAACATGGATTCCGGAAACTGCTTGCCGGGATTGTCCAGCTCGTTGGCATGCACCGCGTGCACTTCCACACCGGCAAAAAGCAGAATGATGCCGGCCAGAAAGGCCACGCTGCCCAGACCGGTGATATGCGGAAACAGCCGCGCATGGGGCAACTGGCCGACGAGCTTTTCCGCATCGGCCACCTGTGTCGAAACATGGAGAAATTCCAGGGGATTGCCCATGATCACCCAGAGTATGCCCAGGATGATGATCAGGGCGCCGGGGAGCATGGTTCCGAAAAGAACGCCGTATTTGGTCACCTTGCTCACCACGTCCGTACCGGCCAGGGTCAGAAAGGTGGCCATCCAGTAGGCCCCGAGAATGATGGAGCCCGTGTACACGCCGCTGTTGGCGAGATTGGGATCGAAAAACAGATAGGCCAGAGCGCCTGCTGCAAAGCCGAGTACCGTGGGATACCAGACCACGTTCTGAATCCATTGCAGCCAGATGGCCGTGAAGCCCCAACGCGAACCAAAGGCCTCTTTGACCCAGGTGTAAACGCCGCCGGAATCCTTGGTAAAGGCGCCGCCAAGCTCGGCGGCCACCAGGGAGGCGGGAATAAGAAAAATAATGGTTGAAAACAGGATGTAGAAGATCATGGACAGACCTTCCTTGGCCATCATGGGCAGTCCCCGTAAGCTGACCACTGCGGCTACGGTCATCAAGGACAACGTAACAACGGATAGTCCCTTTCCCCCGGACTTGGGCATAATGCGATCCTTTTGTTTATCGTCAGTGTAATAAATTCAATATCTATGTCTTATTGAATTTCCCCTCCAAGTAAATACCATGGATCTACTCCATAAAATACGAAAAAGCTATGGCGAACACGTTTCAATTAGTTACCCGACCTTGTCAGTATAGCTCTGTCTCAGGCTTCATTCTGCCGCCGCCCCAGGCCCTATAGCAAATACAAACGCGGCCCGTCCGCCGTGTCTTCCACACGGTAGCCCTTGGCGGCAATCTGTTCGCGCAGGCTGTCGGCCTGGGCATAATCCTTTGTGGACCGGGCCTTTTCCCGATCCGCCACCAGCGCGGCCACGGCATCGGGCCACTGTTTGCGGACCACGGGCAGTTCGGTCTGCTCCAGAATTCCCAGCACTCCGTCCATTTCCTTGAGCAGATCCAGGCAGGCCAGGGCATCGGCCTGGTTCAACCCCTTGTTCTGCAGCTTGCCCATGTCCCGGCAAAAAGCGAACAGCGAGGGCCAGAACAACTGCAGCCCGAGGTCGTTTTCCAGAGCCTGGGTAAAGGCCTTGCGCAGTTCGAGCAGATGCTCGGCAACGGGCGCGGAAACTTCCTGGGAGCTGGCCCCGGAGGTGTTCCTGGCGGGCTTGGTGTCGCCGGAGTACTCGCCTCCCAGCTCCACGGCCAGATGCTGGACCCGTGCGCGGTTTTTCCGCCACATGTCCAGGTTGTTTTCCGACCAGGTCAGCTGGCGCTTGTAGGCGGTTGAGAGCAGAAACATACGCAGGCTTTTTCTGTCCGCCGCGTTGACGTCCTGCAGGTCCAGGGTCTGGGCGAAATTCTCGTCAGCCTCGGATTCGCCCACCACCGAACCGCAGGCCATCCAGGCGCGCGGCTCCACAGAGCGGCCCATGTTCCAGATACCGCGAAAATTCTCCAGATGCGGAAAGGTATGGCTTTCACCCGCCAGAAACACGCTGAGCTCGGGCAGACGGTCCAGAGCCACCGCAGCCAGCTGCAGGAACCAGCTGGGACGGACATTGCCCCATTCGGTCTGCAGGCAGTCGCCGGACTTGAGATCCTGGAGCGAGGCCCGCTTGAGCAGGGTGAAGTCTTGCGGATGCTCCTTGACGTAATCGGCCAGGTCCACGGTCTTGCCCAGGCTGAGATTTTCCAGGTCCATGGAGCTGATCTGTCCGTAGTCCTTGAAGCGCAAGACGTCGAAGTACACCGAACGCATCTTTTCGTAGGCGGCTCCCCTGGCCAGCAGAGCCTTGGTAAGCCCAAGGATGGTTTCCACGCTCTGGCTGGCCGGGCAAAAGGCCACCCGTTCGCTGATGCCCAGGGCTTCGGCCCTGTTTTTGAGCGCGGCAAGCACCTGTTTGAGATGCTCCTGGGGGGAAAGACCGGCCTTGCGCGCGGCTTCCAGGGCGCGGTCGTCCATGTCCGCCAGGCCCACGGCAACGGCGCACGAACGGCCCTGCTTTTCCATAAAGCCCGCCAGCACGTCCAGCAGCACGATCCGCCGCCAGGAATCCGGGTCGTCCAGGCTGTCCAGAGGCGGTCCCATGGTATACAGTCCGGCGCCCTTGGCTCCGGGCTCCAGCACTATGGGACGCGAATCGGCCAGGTTGTAGAGCTCGAGCCCCTGCTTGGCCTTGGGCGCAAAAAGTGTCGTGCTCAGGTAGCGTTCGCCCCCGTCCGGCAGAATGGCCACCACCATGCCCTGATCCAGTTCCTCGGACAATCTGACCGCCGCGGCCATGGCAGCGCCCGAACTCATGCCCACAAAAAGGCCTTCCTCGCGTGCCAATTGTCTGACGGTCTCAAAGGCCAGCTCGTCCTCCACATGAACCACCCGGTCCAGAACCTTCTTGTTGTAGATTCCGGGCGGGTAGGACTCCTTCATGTTCTTGAGCCCCTGGATTCTGTGCCCCGCGTAGGGCTCCACCGCGATGATCTGAACATCCGGATTGCATTCCTTGAGGCGTTTGGTGACGCCCATGGCCGTGCCCGTGGTTCCCAGGGACATGACCACATGGGTGACCTTGCCTTCGGTCTGCTCCCAGATTTCCCGACCCGTATGGTTGTAATGAGCCTCGATGCTGGACTCGTTGTTGTACTGGTCGAGCAAAAGATATTTTTCCGGCTCTTCCCGGGCCATGCGGTAGGCCTTTTCAATGGCGCCGTCCGTGGCATATTTTGCCGGAGTCAGCATGATATCCGCGCCGTAGGCCTGGACAATCCGCCGCCGTTCCTCGGAAGCGGTTTCAGGCATCAGCAGCATGAGCTTGTAGCCCTTGACGGCGCAGACCATGGCCAGCCCGATGCCCGTGTTGCCGGAGGTGGCCTCGATGACGATCTTGTTTTTGTCCAGCACGCCGGAGCGCTCGGCGTCTTCGATCATGGCCAGGGCAACCCTGTCCTTGATGGAGCCTCCCGGATTGCAGCTTTCCACCTTGGCCAGCAGATCCACCCGAGGATTGGGATTCAATCGATTGATACGTACCAGGGGAGTATTTCCCATGGAGTCGAGCACAGTATTTCGAATCATGGCATTCTCATTGCATGAACGGTTTTCAATAGTCGGTTATCGTGTTTGATGCGGCACACGGGCCACGCCTTCACGGCTAGCGCAAAACAGCCCGCACCGCAAGGCCGCAGGAGACTAAAGTGCTTGACCTGACAGACAAAACACTCGCAAAGGTTTGATCATGACTACGCTTCCTTACCTGAAAGCAAATCTGGAGACCCTGAAGGCTGTCAAAAGTCCGTTGGGTCCCTGGCTGGGACAGGCCCAGGTGGACATTCGCATTCTCGAAGAAAAAATCTTCAAGAATCGCTGGGGCCACATGGACTGGAAAATGGACAATGGTACCGGTATGTTCGAGGCATCCCCACCGCCGCTTTTCTACAAGACCTGGGTGCCCGAAGAAAAAATCGCCCATTTGAGCATCACCTATCTCATAGGCTGCAATATAGGCTATGGTCTCAACCATATCCTCAGCCATTCGCCAAAGGGCCATAAAGTCGTCGTTATCGAGCCGGACCCTGTCATGCTTTTGGCGTGTTTGAGCCAGACCGACTATACGCCGCACATCAAAGGAAACAAACTGATTTTTCTGCCCCCGGATCTCGGCCTTCTGACCCACGCGGTCCAGCAGGCGGATGTCCAGTTCCTGTTCGGGCGCATCTACCTGCGGCAGGATTTACCCAGCCGGCAGCTGAGCCCCCAGTACGCGTTCTGGAATCGCAAGACCCAGGAGCTGCTGGAAAGCTTTGCCGTGGAAATGACCACCCTGCGCAACAAACAGGATGTCATGGTAGGCAATGAGCTGGGAAATTTCCAGCGCGCCCTGCGGGACGGTTCTATCAAAACGCTCAAGGATACGGCCAACGGAATGAAAGCCGTGATCCTCGGCGCCGGGCCTTCTCTGGCGCAATACGCCCCGGCCCTGTCCGCCAATCCGCCGGACGCCCTGCTCTGCACGGCCATGCAGAGCTTGCCGGCTGTACAGCGCGCGGGCATCAAACCCCATCTGGCCATGGCCCTGGACTATTCCGACGGCATGTTCCAGGTTTTCAAAAACCTGGATCCCGAATGGGCCAAAGACATTCCCCTGCTCTACTCCACCAAGCTCAACCCCAAGGTTCTGCGCCGCTACCCCGGCCCGACCCTGCCCATCTGGACCCAGGGCGGACTGGCCACCTACATCATGCGCGGTCATGAGATGATTCTGGACGCCGGCGGCAACGTCAGCGTCACCCTGTTCCGCTTTCTGCAGTGGTGCGGCGTCAGCGGCATTCTGCTGGTGGGGCAGGACTTCGCCTGGAAAGGCGAACATACGCACGCGGAAGGTCACCATGCGCACGATCGCAAATTGCCTGAAAACAAAAAGAAAAACGCCACCCTCAAGGACGTCAATGGAGAAACCCTGCAGTCGTCCATGCCCTATATCGCGGCTTTGCGCGACATGGAGCGAGACATCGCCAAGGCGCAGTTTCCCGTGTACCAGCTCTACGGCGGAGGCGCCATGATCAAGGGTGCGGAGCACATCCAGGAAAACGACGTCCACCAGCTGGTGGATTCCGATCCCGACAGGGTCGCTTTTTTCCTCAATGCCATAGACCGCGCGCGCCGCCCCCTGAATCCGCCCGAATACGAACCCAAAGCCCAGCAATGGACTGCGCAGCTGCGGACCGCGCAAAAGCAATTGGAAAAACTTTTCAAAAAGCCGGACAAAAACCGCCAGGAAATCTGGAAGATCTTCAAAAAAGTTCACGGATACCTGCGCCGGGAGCCGCTGTATCTGCCTTACCTGTTCAATGAGGTCATGAACGTGGCCAAGCTGCTCAATCCGGGCCCCAAATATGTCTACTCGGACTTTTCCAGCTTCAAACAGGTGGTAAAAAGCGCCCAGCTGAAAAGCCGCGAAGTGGACAGCGCCGTCTGCATCAACCCCAATGCCGATGAAGACGCCGCATAATCTCCCAATCGCACCACTCCTTAGGGCCGGCTTTTGCCGGCCTTTTTTCTGCCCCGAACTATTGATCCACTCCCTGCGCTGAAGAAGCTCTGCCCGCCAGTTCCTTTTTCACGATACGCAGATTTTTTGCGGCTTCGCCGTCATTGGGGGCCAATTCCATGGCTCGGGCAAAGGAGGCCTCGGCCTGCTGCAGCAAGCCCTTGCGATACTGCAGAAATCCAAGCAGTTTGTGCAAATTGGCCGCATCCGGATACCGTTGCAACGCGACCTTGCACTCCGCCATGGATTCCTGCTCCCTGCCCATGCTCATGAGCTGGTGCGCCAAAATCCAGTGGCCATAGGCGTCCGCCCGGATGCCCAGGGCAATACGCAACTCCGCCAGAGCCTTCTCGTGTTTGCCAGCGGCATTATAAATTTGCGCGAGGGACCGCCGGGCCTGATAATTTTTTTCGGTTACGTCCAGGGCATGGCGAAAAAGGCTTTCGCCATCCCACCAATAGCTGGTCTGCCGCTGTGATACGGCAGCGAGCAGGACGAGCAGCGCACATGCGGAGATCACCACCAAAATTTTCGCCCGTCTGGATATCGCATAAAGCCGGACCAGATCACCGACAGCCCAGGCCACGAGTACGTAAAGCCCCAGGAACGGCAGGTAGGCGTATCTGTCCGCCATGGATTGAATCCCCACCTGAAAAATGCCTATCACAGGCAGCAGAGCCACCAGATACCAGAGCCATCCGAAGAGCAGATAGGGAACGCGCCGGGCGTACCTGATTGCAACAGCGCTGATAAGGCATAGCAGCAAGGCGCACAGACCGCTTTTCCATAAGGGAATCTCGGCCCGCAAGGGATACAGGACAGCCAGGTCCACAGGCCAGAGCAGCTTGCCGCAATAGGCGATATAGGACGTGACCACGTTGGCCAGACGCTGCAAGAGGCTGAACTCCTGCAAAGGCGCCAGCGCGCCGCCGTGCTTCTGCGCATAAATCGTCACCACGCCAATGCACACGCAAAGCATCAGATAGCTGAGCTTTTCCAGAACCAGTTTTTTGACAGCTAGCGGCAATGCTCCGACCGAGTCCCTCCCAAGGCGATTCAAAGGCCAGAAATCCATCAACAGAAACAGCAGCGGCAATGTTACCAGCATGGCCTTGGCCATGAGCCCCAGCAGCAGCAAAAAAAACACGGCCGTGTGCCACGATCGGCTGCAGGTACGGGCGTAGCGAACATACCCGTGCAACGCGAGCATTCCGAACAACATACTCAGCACGTCCTTGCGCTCAGCTATCCAGGCCACGGACTCCACATGAACGGGGTGCACAGCGAACAACGCGGCCGCCAGCAGGCTGCGGATACGTGCGCCTGTGGCTGCCTGCAGCAGCAGGAAGAACAGAACAACGTTGCCGCAATGGAGCAGAAGATTGAAGAGATGTTGTCCCAGCGGGTTTGGCCCGGCAACCGAAACCACGAACATGTGCGACAGCCAGACAAGAGGGTTCCAATTGCCCCCCTGGAGCGCATGAAATGCCCAGATCACTCCATCCAGGGTCAAACCGGCCCGTACGTGCGGATTGTCATACACATAGACGTTGTCGTCGTAGGGCACAAAGCCGTTGAACACGCCCGAACCATGAGCTGCCAGGGTCAGAAGCAGCAGGCAGACTATTAAAAAAGCTGTGGGTACGCCCTCGGTCTTTGCTGTTGATGCTGCAATGGTACACATAACTGCCAGTATTACCTTAGATTACCCATTATGCAAACCAGCGATTAGTTAAGAGCAGACACCATTTCCGACCCGCATCTCGCCAGGGCAACGGCAATTTTCTGCTTTCATGCCGTTTTGGGATGCCCAAGTATCGAGACTTCACGCAAAATTGTGCGCACATGCAGGCTGTTAGCGTACAATTGCAACAAAAGTCACTGTACCGTCATACCTGCCTCCGTATTTTCACTCCATCTTAACCTGCAGGCAGCCGGGATGACATGTACGCCTCCTTCCCATGGGTCAATATGCCCGCTGTTGTTCTTTTAATTTGCTTATAATCATGGAGGATACATAATGAACTCTCACGGTATCAATCGCAGGGAATTCCTGTTCATGGGAGCTGTGGCCACGGCCGCGGTGGTCAGCATGCCCCGTTTCAGCCTGGCAAGCGTCAAGCAGGCATCCTTGTCCGACTGCATGGACATGAGCCCCGAAGACATGGCCAAACAGTCCAAGATGGTCAAAGACAATTACGATTATCTGCTGAGCACGGTGGACAGCATCCAGGATCCCGCCATCCGCAAGGGAGTCAAAGGCATCATTGAAAACCCCGCGCCCACCATCATGTCCGAGCTCTCGGATTCGTCCAACCGCAAGGCCGCCTATGATGCGCTCAAGGGCCAGGGATACGTTGAAAAGACCAGCATCGAGGATTTTCTGCCAGCCGGTTCCGCCAGCAAGGCCTCACAACCTTTCCTGTCCGCTCCGGGCAGCGGCTGGACCAGCCACCATGCCTATCCGGGCGGAGTCGTAACGCACACCGCGGCCAACCTGATGCTCTCCGATGCGCTGTACCACAACTACAACAAGGTCTTTGGATTCGAGATGGACCGCGACGTGATCATCGCTTCCCAGGCTCTGCACGACCTGCACAAGCCCTGGGTCTTCCAGTGGGGCAAGGACGGCGAATCCCGTACGGAAGTTCCTCTGGCCGGAACCGGACAGCACCACCCCCTTTCCGTGGCCGAATCCATCAAACGCGGACTGCCCGCTTCGGTGGTTGTGGCCCAGGCCTGCGCCCACAACCATCCGGGTTCTGAAAAGGACGAGGAAGGTCCGGTGAACTGGATCAAGGCAGCCTGTACGCTGGTAGGCGTAAATCCGGTCAAGGAAGGTTTGCTGGCCGAAGACGAAAAGACCCTGCCCCTGCCGCGCCGTATGGAAGGTTTTATCTGCCACCTGGGCGACCATGACTGGGTACTGACCGGACCGGCCGTGAAATGGACCGTGCCCGTACTCCAGGAAATCGCCGTGGAATCTTACGGACTGAGCGAAAGCGACCTCAAAGGCAAAAAATTCAACGCCCTGCGCAACTACCTCTACTCACAGGGGTCGGCCATGGCTTTCTACGATATTTACAGCACCTCTGGAAAGGACGGACTCAAAAAGACGGTTCTGGAAATCGTCAAACCTGCGTAAGTATTATACCTCTCCGCTCCCGGCCCGTCGGCTTCCAGCCACGGGCCGGACCTTTCCGCACGTCACCGAATGTTCTAAAAAGCTTCCTCCAACAGCACACCCAGCCCCCTGGCCGCATCGTCCGCCTTTTCCGCATCCTGTTTCCAGACACTGGCCAGACGGCCGTCGCGCATCAGCACCACCTGCTGGGCCAGACGACGGGTCTGCGACAGGCTGTGCGAAACCATGACCACGGTGAGGCGCTGCGCCAGGTCTCGCAGCAGATCTTCGATTATTTCGGCCGAACGATAGTCCACGGAAGCCGTGGGTTCGTCCAGAAGCAGCAGTTCGGGCTCCAGAGCCAGCGTACGGGCGAGACACAAGCGTTGTTGCTGGCCGCCGGAAAGGGTCGCGGCCGGATGTTCCAGGCGGTCCGAAACCTCGTTCCACAACCCGACACCCTGCAGGGCTTGCCGCATACGGTCCTGGGCCTCGCTGCCGGAAATGGCGGCCACCAGCCGAAGGGGCATGAGCAGATTGCGCCCGATGGAAACGGGCAGCACATTGGGGCTTTGAAAAACCATGCCCACATGCCTCCTCAGCCATTCCACATCGGTACGCGTATCATAGGCTTCCACCGGATCCTGCCCAGCAAACCGCAATGTAACGCGCCCCTGCGTACGGCATCCCGCAAAACACTCGTTGAGGCGGTTCAGGGCGCGCAGCAAGGTGGTCTTGCCCGAACCCGAGCGCCCCACTATCACGCAAATGCCGCCCGCCGGAATCTCCAGATCCACCCCGGTGCAGGCCGAAATCCCATTGAAGGCAACCGTCAACCCGGCAATGACCACGGAAGTCATGCGCTTCTCCCAGATATACTCATTGAATCCGAACCGATCCTTTGTATTTCACTATGCGTATCTGCAATCGAAAATTGTTCAGTCCCCGGAACCGCCCATACCCTGCCAGCGTCGCTGCAGGGTCTGCTGCAGCAGATTAGCGCAGACGAACAAGCCCGTCGTCAGCAACAGCAACACCAGAGCCGCGCCGAACCCACGGGCAAGATCCTCGGGTCCGCGGTATTCCGCCGCCGTGGTGAAGATGTAGAACGGCAGTGCCTCGTACTTGTCCAGCAGGCCGCGCGGCATGCCCGCGTTGGCCACCACGCCCGTGAGCATGATCACGGCCGTGTCCTCGGCCGCGCGTCCGATACCCAGAATCACACCGCTCATGATGCCCCGTCCGGCCGCGGGCAGCAGAATATGCCGGATGGTCTGCACCTTGCTGAACCCCAGGCTGGGGCCGAGCAGACGCAAGGATTCGGGCAGACCAGCCAGGGTGGTGTAGGTGGCGTTGATCATATACGGCAAAATCAGCAGTCCCATGCAGAAGCCGGAAAGCAGCAGGCTGGTTTTTACGTCCGCGTTCAGCGTATGCCGTAAAAACAAAATCAGGGCGAATCCGAACAATCCCATGAGAATGGACGGTACGCCGGCCAGCAGATCCACGCTGAATGAGAGAATGTTCTTGAAAGGCGGACGAGCGTATTCGGCCAGGTGGATGCCGCAGAGAATGCCCAGGGGGATGGCCGTGCAGCAGGCCAGCAAAATGACGCAGAAGGTTCCCACACAGGCCGGCCAGATGCCGTCCCAGACAACCGCGCCGTGAAAAATGGCGTCCCAGGGATGCGTATCGCCGAAAATCAGGGACAGCCCCAACGCGGAATGGCTCTGCCAGAACAAAAAAACCAGCAGAAAACCGATCAGCAGCACCGGCAGCATGGCGCTGGCCCAGCACAAGCCTGAAAAAATCCGCTGTCTGATGCTCGCCGTCTTCATGAGCGCCCCCTCTTCGAACGTCCCGATGGGGCAGTGCGCTCAGACCGGACAGTTCTGGCCTGGATCCAGCGCAGAGCCAGATTTACCAGGGCGCTGGTGACAAGCAGAATCAGCCCGGCCGCGAACAGGGACTGATAGGCCAGGCTGTGGCTGTCCGTGGCCACCACCAGGGCGATATGCGCGGTGAGCGCCCGCAGGGAATCCAGCAACGAGCCAGTCAACTGCGGCGCATTGCCCGCCAGCATCAACGGGATCATGGTGTCGCCGAAAGCCCTGCCGAATCCCAGCACTGCCGCGGCAAGAAATCCGCGCCTGGACATGGGGATAACCAGATAGAGCAGCTTTTGCGCCCGGGTAATGCCCAGGGCCGCGGCTGTGATGCGTACCTGGGGTTCGGCCACCTGGAACTGGCTGTGCAGCATCAGCACCACCGTGGGCAGCACCAGAACGGACAACCCCAGCAAGGCGGCCAGCCAGGAAAACCCGCTGCCGTGATGAAAAACGTTCCGCAGCAGGGGCACCAGCACGAAAACGGCCACAAAGCCGTAGACCACCGTGGGCACGCTGGTCATCAGCTGGATGGTCCGCATGACCAGCAACGCCGGGCGCCTGGGGCCCATGCCGTGCGCAACGCAGCAGATTCCCACCCCCAGGGGGAATGCCAGCAGCAGCGCCGAACAGGCCAGCACAAACGAAGCCGCAATCATGGGCAGAATGCCGAACTGCTCCTGAAACGGTTTCCAGTCCCAGCTGAACAATTGCTCGAGCGCCTGCGGATGCAGCAGGGGCAGACAAAAATAGATCAGAAACAAAAACAGGGCCAGGACCACGGACGCGGATAGCAGCGCGGAAAACCTGACTGCCCAGACAAAGATGCGTTGATTGAACGGTACGGAAGACATGGGAAATTGTGGCGGAGCGCATAGCGCCCCGCCCTGTCAGAATATTATTTGTGCAAGGGTATGAAACCGGCTTTTTTGATGATCTCCACGCAATCCGGCCCCATGATGTAATCCACGAATTCCTTGACTATGCCCTTGGGTTCGCCCTTGGTGTTCATGTAGAGCTTACGGACCACGGGATAACCTCCGGCTTTGGCAGTATCCTGGTTAACATCCACGCCGTCAAGTTTCGGAGCTTTGACCGTGCCGTCCAGATGGCCGATGCTCACGTATCCGATGCCGCCCGGATCACGCGAAATAGCGGTTTTCATGGCGCCGTTGGACGGGACAACATTGGCGGAAACAGCGATTTCACCCTTGTCCAGGAGCTTTTTCCAATAGGTGCTGCGCGTACCGCTGGCTTCATCACGTGTATAAAGGTTGATGGCCAGATCCGGTCCTCCCACTTCCTTCCAGTTCTTGATCTTTCCGGCAAAAATATCCTTGATCTGTTCCTTGGTCAGGGATTCGACGGGATTGTCCGCCGCAATCACGGTGGCCACGCCGTCTATGGCAAAGGGAAACAACACCAGGCCGTATTTGGCCACTTCCGCATCACTGGCCTTGCGCCCGGAATTGCCGATGTTCACCAGCCCTTCGCCCACTTTCTGAATTCCCACACCTGAGCCGCCGCCGGCCACAGTGATCCGGATGTCCGGATTCGCCGTCATGATGTTTTTGGCTGCCGCTTCCATTACCGGAATATGAGCCGTGCCTCCGGCAATGGCGATTTCACCTTTTTGACCGGAAAAAGCGTCTACGCCGGCTGCTACTGCGCCTTGAGCGGTGAAAATCATAAGCATTGTCAGACACAACAGAATGGAAAAACTTTTTTTCATAAACCTAATCCTTTTCTTAAAAGTCAGAACAAAACGGGCCATGCGTACTACTCCTGATCCTACCCTCAGGCACTGAATAGTGCAATAAATTGCGCATATTATTGCTATTAAACATTCAAATAAATATCTCACTTAATCATTTATTAAACCTATTTCACATTGATGGGAGCAGCAACGCACACTATGAATCCGCCATCCGTTTTTAGACCATTATCCCAAAGCAGAGCAGGTGTTGATTTGTACATCAACGGGTTCTCTCGCCAGTCTGTTCGTTCTGTATGATTCAAGAAGCCGGGTTGGAGATCCTGGGGAGAATATGGTAGCATGTTCCAACATTCATGCTCTTTCACTGCCAAAGGATTTTCGATGAAACAGCTGTTTTTTCTTTGCCTGGCCCTGCTCGCCTTTTTTCTTGCTCCTGTCTGCCTCGCGGCTCCAGGAGATCAAGGCAGTCTCGAAGAAACCGGTGCGTCAGCGCTGAAAGACGACAAGCTGAGCATCGCCATTCTCGAGTTCGATGCCGTGAACGAAGACGCCCGAAAAAACAACAAGGGCAGAATGATCAGTGAAATGCTCACCACCGAGGCTTTTCATACGGGGCAGTTCCATGTGGTGGAGCGGCATCAGATCAAAAAAGTCATGGATGAGATGGAATTCGGCGATTCCGCCTTTTCGGGCGGAGCGGCCCAGAAAATCGGCGAACTGCTGGGAGCGGACGCCGTCCTCACCGGCTCGGTAAGCGAGTTCCTCGGCGTGCTGCGTATCGATGCCCGGCTCATCAATGTGAAGGACGGACGCATTCTGCTGGCGGACAGCGCCCAGGCTCAGCTGACCATGCAGGCCATGTCCCAGGCCGTGAGCACCATCATGGCAAAAATGCTTTCGGCCATGGGCGTCCAGACTGCCGAGCAGCCCGCAACCACGCCACAGGCACCTGCGGCAAAACTCCTGCGCCCGGCGGCCATCGCGGCTTCATCATCGCTCAAGGCT
Source organism: Desulfovibrionaceae bacterium (assembly GCA_963667575.2). Taxonomy (GTDB): domain Bacteria; phylum Desulfobacterota; class Desulfovibrionia; order Desulfovibrionales; family Desulfovibrionaceae. Next base: position 142,034 of record CAXXHY010000033.1, read on the forward strand.
TCCCGGTACGCGGATTATCTGCCCGGCAACCTGCTGGATGACAATCCCGAGACCGTATGGGTCGAAGGCCGGAAAGGACCAGGAAAAGGGGAATGGCTGGAGCTGCGTTTCGACCAGCCCCGCCGTGTGGAAAAAATAGCGATAATGAACGGCTACAATAAAATAGCCGCCAAAGACGGCAGCGACAGATGGCTGCAGAACAGCCGTGTCAAAAAAATCCGGATCACGTTTTCCTCTGGTCAGACCATGGAACGTACGCTGGAGGATGTCCGTCAGTGGCAGGAGCTCTCCTTTGCCCCCCTGGAAGCACAAAGCGTACGTATTACCATCCTGGAGAACTACCCGGGAAACAAATGGCCCGACGACACCTGCATTTCCGGACTGCGTATTTACGGCAACTGAGGCCGGATTATGTAGCTGCGGAGGCCATCGGAGAGCGGATGCAGTGCGAAAAAATATTTCACATTGCAATCCTGAAGAGAGCTGCACAGCACTACAGCACTGTCAGAGCAAAAAATCTTT
>CAXXHY010000034.1:0-16299 GCA_963667575.2 Desulfovibrionaceae bacterium
CTCGCCGTCTTCCATGTAATCGCCCGGCGGCCAGTAGGGATTGGGTCCGTAACTGATATTGTCCTTGTGCTTTTCGAGCCAGGCCAGCTCTTCGGTAGTCAGCTTGAGATCCGGGGCAGGAGAAAAAGCCGTTGCCACACAAGGCACGGCCAGCAAAAACGCATAAAAAACCAGCAGTAACCTGGCAATTTGCACTATGCGCGCTCTGGGTCCGGCAAAGAAAAAAAACCAGATGCAAAATTCATGAAGTGCCCCCATTGATCAGCTGCACGCCAAGTCTCGGCTCAGAGCTTTTATAAATATTCCAAGCCCGTATCGGCAGCATACAGCGCAAAACATTATCAGCAACATCTGATGCCTATTCCAATACCTATTTTCATATTAAAACAGAAGACAATTACAATGTCCATCCTTCCTGCAATATTACTGCTGCAGATTCTCACATTGGAAAGCCACTATGTACTTTCTTTCGTTTCAAGCAGATGTATTTATATTCTCCTCCCGCCCCAAAGGAATCTTCATCCAGAGAGGCTGCCCGCACGCATTGCGTACGGCCTGCTCCTCTCATACGACTTCGTCGGATCACCTAGATGTCTTCTTGCTCTATATGACAAAACACATTAAAAATTTTTTGTATAAAAAATACCAAACAAGAGTATTACAATTACACAAATACAGACTTGATGTAATCCGCTTGTTACAGATGAAACCATACGGTCCGAACCGCCGACAAGTAAGAGAATGTTGTAAAATGAGCGCCATGTCCTTGTCCGCAGAGAGCCGAAGGCCAGGCTTGGCGAACCGTCTGGTTGTCCCTTGATTACGCTTTTTCCGCCGAACGTTCCCGACGCGGTCAGCCCCTTTTCAGACATGCGAAACATTGGAGCCCCTAATGCGATACGACCATCTCAAAATCATCATGGCATGCTGCATCATCTTTTGTACGTCCACTTGCGCCTGGGCTGCGGATCTCTCATCCTTATATAATGGCTACGGGGGAGCGAAATGGGGAGAAAGCTTTTCGGAGCTGTCCAGAACCATGACTCTGGGCGCCAAAAGCCCATTACATCCCAAAAGACAACGAATCCGATTATAAGGTGCTTCTGGGGATGCCCCAGGAGTTTCATGACATGCCCGTTGAAATCCATCTGAAGTTCAAAAACGAGCAATTGCTGCATATCTCCCTGGAGATGGACGGCAAATACTCGCAAAAAGTGATGGATACCCTGCAGGAAACCTACGGGGCTCCCACTTGCGCATCCCCAGAAATTTTCGTTTATCTGGCAGGACGACAAGATGACCGTATTCCTGATCACCCCTTTGACAGAAATGAACCTGAATATCTGCTCCCTGCTCATGACCAGCAATGCCTTTTACGAAAAACTGCAAGGCAAACCCATTGCCCGGTTTTGACTTCCGGCGTTGGCCCCTTCCGCTTCCAGGAAACAGCGCATAATTGCATGCAATAATCTCGTTTTGCAGAGCGTATTGCATGCAATTTTACCACCTGTTGCGTACAAACACTTTGATACGCACCGTATCTCGCTGATTTTTAATAGAATTAAATACCAAGCACATCAATAGTGTTGGACACGCTCCCTGCTAACAGGCTGCGCATGCAACACACCATCACCACCTGTCCTTATTGCGGCGTGGGTTGTTCCCTGTCCCTGAACGTGGACGGCGACCGCATTGTCAGTGTTTCCCCCGGACCAGAACCTTCGGCGAATCAGGGAGCCCTGTGCTCCAAGGGCCGGTACGGGTTCGACTTCGTACACCATGCGGACCGGCTGAAAACACCGTTGATCCGCAGGAACGGTCAATTGACCCCTGCCTCATGGGAAGAAGCCCTGGCCCTGGTCACCGAACGCTTCAGCGAAATCATCACCACCCACGGCCCGGACGCCCTTGGCGGATTCAGCAGCGCGCGCTGCACCAACGAGGAAAACTATCTTTTCCAGAAGCTCTTCCGCGCGGGAATCGGCACCAACAATATCGATCACTGCGCCCGCCTCTGACACGCTCCCACCGTGGCCGGTCTGGCCACATCACTGGGAAGCGGTTCCATGACAAACTCCATCCGGGAGCTCTGGGACATGGGTCAGGGGGATTGCGTCTGCGTCATCGGCTCCAACACCACGGCCTGCCATCCCATCATGGGGCTGGGCATGATGGAGGCCAAACGCAACGGGCGCCGCTCTCATTGTCATAGATCCGCGCGAGATTGACCTCGCACGCAAGGCCGACGTCTGGCTGCGGCTGCGCCCCGGCACGGACACGGCCCTGCTCTCGGGCATGCCCCGGGAAATCCTGGACGCCGGATTGGCGGATGAAAGCGCCGTGGCCGCCGCCACCGAAGGTTTTGCGGAATTTCGCGAAAAACTCGCCGCATTCGACCTCAAGACCGTGTCCGCGCTCACGGAAATCCCGGCTGCGGACATCCGCAAGGCCGCCCACTGCATCGGCCGGTCAGCCAATACCGCCTTCTACTACACCATGGGCGTCACCCAGTTTATTTTCGGCACCAACAACGTTTTGGCCGTTTCTCAACCTGGCCCTGCTCACCGGAAACATCGGACGCCCCAAAACCGGCGTGAACCCCCTGCGCGGACAGAACAACGTCCAGGGCGCCTGCGACATGGGCGCGTTGCCCAATGTGCTCACCGGCTACCGCTCCGTGACGGACCGACGCCGTACGGGGCGCATTCGAAAAGGCCTGGGGAGTCGCGCTTCCCGCCGCGCCCGGCCTGACCATCCCCAAGATGCTCACGGCCATAGAAGAAGACAAGCTCAAGGCCCCTGTTCGTGTTCGGCGAAAACCCCATGCGCAGCGATCCGGACATCACCCATGTGGAAGCATTGTCTGCATCACGTTGATTTTCTGGTGGTTCAGGATCTTTTTCTGACGGAGACCGCGCAGCTGGCCGACGTGGTTCTGCCCGGCGCCAGCTTTGCGGAAAAAGACGGCACTTTCACCAGCACGGAACGCAGAGTTCAGCGCGTACGCGCTGCCGTGCCACCCGCGGGGCAAAAGCCGCCCGGACTGGGAAATCCTGGCGGATCTGCTGGCCCGGCTCGGCAGTCCGCAGCGCTATGCCTCGGCCTCGGACGTGTTCGACGAAATGCGCCTGCTCACTCCCAGCCATACGGGCATCACCTACGCCCGGCTGGAACAGGGCGGACTGCAGTGGCCCTGCCCGGACACATCCCATCCGGGCACGCCCATTCTGCATGTGGGGACGCTGCATGCGCGGGCCGGGCAAATTCGTGCCTCTCTCCCATCAGGAGGCCGCCGAACCGCCGGACGCCGACTACCCCCTGCTGCTCACCACCGGCCGGGTGGTCGCCCATTACCATACCGCCACCATGACCCGGCGCTGTTTCGGCCTGGCCGGAACCTGGCCCGAGGAACTTGTGGAAATACATCCCTCCGACGCCGCCGCCAGGAACATAACCGACGGTGATCGCATCGAACTGCGCTCCAGACGGGGGGCGGCCAGAGCCCGGGCCTGGATCACCCGGCGCGTACGTCCGGGACAGGTCTTCATGACCTTTCATTTCTCCGAATCCCCGGCCAACATCCTGACCACTTCCGCGGCCGATCCCATAACCGGTACGCCCCAGCTCAAAATCTGCGCCGTCAGCCTTGCAAAATGCGACGACTCCCTTGGCGACAGCAGCCAGGAAAACACACCTTCAAGGAACGAGGAACACGCACATGCATAACCGCCTGAGTCCCTTCATACTTGTCTCCGCCGCAAAATGCATCGGCTGCCGGGCCTGCGAACTGGCCTGCTCCGCGGCCCATCTGCAGGGCGGGGTCTCAGTGGGAAGCCTTGAGGGCCCCTTGTCCCCCCGGCTCTACCTGACCCGGGTCAACGACATCGCCATCCCCATCGGCTGCCGCCACTGCGAGGACGCGCCCTGCGCCGAAGTCTGCCCCAACGCGGCCATCATCCGTACGCGGGATGGCGTGCAGGTACTGGAGGACCGCTGCGTGGGTTGCAAAACATGCCTGACTGTCTGCCCGGTGGGGGCCATGGAAATGGCCCAGATCTGGAAAGACGGAAAACCGGCCATGCGCCGGGTGGTGGATCCGCTTAATCCGGAAACGACCACTGTGGAACCGGCCATTCTGGCCAGCAAATGCGACCTCTGCCGAGGTCGGGACGCAGGCCCGGCCTGCGTAGACGCCTGCCCGAAGCAGGCCCTGACGCTGGTGGATCCCGTACGCATCAAACAACGCCGCAATCTTGCCGCCGCACTGGCGCTCAGCCGGACCAGTGAGGAGCTGTAATGCAAATCTCATCCCCGACATCCCAGATCGTATCCATAGATCCCCAGCTGTGCACCGGGTGCCGCCGCTGCGCCGAAGTCTGCCCGGTGGACGCCGTAATCGGCAAACCGCACGAACCGCAGACCATCGACACGTTCCGCTGCGTGATGTGCGGCCAGTGCGTGCTGATCTGTTCGGCCTTTTTGTCCCCTTTTGACGAGAACGCGAACCTGCTGCCCAAGTTGCGCCAGGAGCGGGGAATAACGACCGACGACCCCGCGCCGGTGTTTGCCGCCAACCACCGCATGGACCGCCAAAAAGTCGCGGACATGCTGTCCGATCCGTCCGGAATCTCCATGGTTCAGTGCGCTCCAGCCGTGCGCGTGTCCATAGCCGAGGAATTCGGCCTGGCTCCCGGCACCCTGGCTCCCGGCCAGCTGGCTGCCTCCCTGCGGCGGCTGGGCTTTGATCATGTCTACGACACCATCTTTGCCGCGGACGTGACCATCATGGAAGAGTCCGCGGAGCTGCTCCAGCGCATCGCTTCCGGAGGCGAGCTGCCCATGTTCACCTCCTGCTGTCCGGGCTGGGTCCGCTATGTGGAAACCGCCTGGCCCGACCTGATCCCCCATCTTTCCAGCTGCAAGTCCCCCCAGCAGATGGCCGGGGCGCTGTTCAAGACCTACGGTGCGGAGATTGCCGGCAAACAGGCCAAGGATATCGCCAGTGTGGCGATTATGCCCTGCACGGCCAAGAAGTTCGAGGCAACGCGTCCGGAAATGGCCACGGACAACATCCCGGACGTGGACGCGGTGCTCACCGTGACCGAACTGGCCGCCATGCTCAAGGAACGCGGCATTCGCCTGGACCAGCTGCCGGAAGAGGAGTTCGACACGCCCCTGGGGCTCTATTCCGGAGCCGGAGCCATTTTCGGCGCCTCGGGCGGCGTCATGGAAGCAGCGCTGCGTACCGCCATTGCCGTGACCACGGGCAAGGACGTGGACGAGAGCGGCGTGGTCTTTGCCAAAAGCGCGGAGGGCGTTTTCCGCGCATCCGTGGAAGTGGCCGGAAAAACCATCAGGGCCGTGGTCGTCTCCGGGCTGGCGCATGCCGCGCAAATGCTGGAAAAGGTCCGGCAGGGAACAGCGGACTTTGAATTCATGGAAGTAATGTGTTGTCCGGGCGGCTGCGTGGCTGGCGGCGGCCAGCCAAAACTGCTACCTGGCGTGGACGTCGCCGACGCCATCGCGCGCCGCAGGGGCAGCCTGCACAGGCACGACAAGGCCCTGCCGGTCAGGGCTTCGCACAAGAACCCCTCTGTCACGGCCCTGTACGAGAATTATCTGGAAAAACCGCTGGGGCATCGTTCCCACACACTGCTCCATACGCACTACGGCGCGGACGCGGGGAGGCACGAGTAATGCACGTTTTCATCCTCTCCGATCCCTCGCGCTGCATCGGCTGCCGGGCCTGCGAGATAGCCTGCGTGGATGCCCATACGGCCCAGGACATGGGGCAAGCCGCCGAACAGGGGCTGCCTTTTGCCCCGCGTATCACGGTGGTGCACGAAGCCGAGGTCACCGCGCCCATTCAGTGCCGCCAGTGCGAAGACGCTCCCTGCGTATCTGTCTGCCCCACCGGGGCCATCACCCATGACGGAAAGCTCGTGCGCGTTCATGAGGATCGCTGCTTTGGCTGCAAAAGCTGCATGGCGGTCTGTCCTGTGGGAGCCATTCGGGTGGGCAGCCTTCCCGGAAGCGGCGAAAAGCTGCTGGCCTACAAATGCGACCTGTGCGCCGGGCATGAGACAGGCCCGGCCTGCGTATCCGTGTGTCCTGCCGGAGCGCTGAAAATTCTGGACCAGGGTGAACTGCTGCGGATTTCCGGCAGCAGAAGGCGCAACAGCGCCCTCCAGGTAGCTTTTGGGCACAGATAATTGTATATAGATATAATGCAGTCTCCCGATTCCATTTACCAGGCAGTGGTCGAACACCAAACCGAACTGATACGCCGTTTCCGTCCGGACGGCAGCCTGACGTTCGTGAACAGCGCCTTTTGCCGTTTTTACGGCAAGGCCCCTGAAGCTCTGCTGGGCTCGAACTTCCGGGATCTGCTGGATCCGGAGGAGTGCGACGCCATTGTGAAGCAGGTCTTTTCCATTTCTCCCGATAATCCGGAAATCGTCACAGAGCCGCGCTACCTGGATGCCCAGGGCAGGCTGCGCTTTGTGCAGTACGTGACACGGGGAATCTTCGACGCATCCGGCAAGGTGATCGAATACCAGTCCGTGGGACGGGACATCACCGCCCAGCGGGAAGCCGAAACCACCCTGGCCGAGGCCCGGATGGCCATGGAAAAAGCCAGCCGCGTCACCACCCTGGCGGTAATCGGCGGGGGCATAGCCCACGAGATCAACCAGCCCCTGAACGCCATCCGCATCCTGACCGCCTCGGCGCAGCTGCTGGCCGAACGGCTCGATCCGCCCAAGGAGGACCTGGCCCGCATTCTGCGCGACATCGCCGCCCAGGTGGACCGGGCGGACGCCATCGTCAACCACCTGCGCGAATATCTGCGCCAGAACCAGAGCGCCACGTCCAAGACCTGCGACCTGGGCGAAGCCGTACGCTCCGCCCTCTCCCTGGTGGGTGCACAGCTGACCGCACGGGGCATCCGGACCGAACTGCGGATCGCTCCCGACCTGCCGCCGGTCCTCGGTACGCGCATCCGTTTCGAGGAGCTTGTGGCCAACCTGGCTGCCAACGCCATGCAGGCCCTGGACGAGGTGGAGCGCGTTCAGAAAACAATCCGGGTGGAGGTTCGCGCCATGGGGCCGGACAAGATCGAACTCAGCGTGGCCGACAACGGACCGGGCTTTGGCCGTGACATGGCCGGAAAGATCTTCGAGCCCTTTTTCTCCACCAAGTCGCCGGGCACATCCATGGGGCTCGGCCTGTCCATCGTACAAACCATTGTCCAGGCCGCAGGCGGTTCGGTAACGGCCGACAACCGCCCTGAAGGCGGCGCCCTGATCCGGGTGCTTCTGCCTGTGGCCGGCGAAACAAGGAAGTGAAACGCGTGCGTATACTGCTAGTGGACGACGATACGGCCACCCGCGAATCCCTGGCCGAATATCTGACCCTGCTGGGCCATGCGGTAACGCCCTGCCCGGACGCCGACAGCGCCCTGGCGCAGTGCCGTACGCGTGGTTTCGAAATGGTGCTGTCCGATATTCAGATGCCGGGAAAAACCGGTATCGAACTGGTCCGGGAAATCAAGCAGCTGTCCGGCCAGCATCTGCCGGATGTGGTGCTCTACACCGGGCACGCCGATCTGGAGCTGGCCATCGGCGCGCTCAGGGCCGGTGCCTACGACTATCTCACCAAGCCCATCAACCTGGACGAACTCCGGGTCATTCTGCAGCGTGTTGCCGAACACCAGTCTCTGCTTCTGGAAAACGAACAGCTGACTAAAAAATTCGACGAGGTCGTGGCCGAGGCCACCAACGACTACCGCAATGAACTGGCACGGCTGCAGGATCTGCTGGAAAAACAGGCCGGACTGGACAACATCGGCATCTTCTCCGACGCCATGTGGCAGATAGTCTCCCAGGCCAGACGCTACCACGAGGACAGGAGTTTGCCGGTTCTGATCCAGGGGGAAACCGGAGTGGGCAAGGAAATTGTGGCCAAGATCATTCATTACGGTCCGGAGCAGTCCCCGCTGCCGTTCGTGGCCATCAACTGCGCGGCCCTGCCCCCCACGCTGTTCGAAAGCGAACTGTTCGGCTACGAACCGGGCGCGTTTACCGGAGGCGCCTCACGCGGGGCCAGGGGCAAAATCGACCTGGCCAGGGGAGGAACGCTTTTTCTGGACGAAATCGGGGAAATCCCTGTGGAGCTGCAGGCCAAACTGTTGCGGGTCATCGAGGAAGGCAGCTACTACCGCGTGGGCGGACTGCACAAAATCGAAGCCGACGTACGCATCATTGCGGCCACGAATATCAACCTGGGCGAACGCATCGAGGATGGAACCTTCCGCAAGGACCTGTACTACAGGCTGCGCGTGGGCAGCATACTGGTCCCGCCCCTGCGCGAACGCCCCGAGGACATTCTTCCGCTGGCCCGGCTGTTTCTCACCACCTTTGCCAAAAAACGCGGCAAGCAATTCGCGGAACTGTCCCCGGATGCGGACAAAATCCTTCTGGCCCACCAATGGCTTGGAAATGTGCGGGAGCTGAAAAACTGCCTGGAGTGGATTACCGTCATGTACGATGAGCCAACCCTGCGGCCGGAGCACCTTCAGGGCGCCCTGGCAGGTGCGGATGCGTTGCCAGGCCATACTGCGCCCCAGTCGTTATCGCAATCGCTGTCCGTAAAGCGCAGGCGGAAAAGACGCCGGCCCACGGATGCGGAAATCGACGCGGCCATGACAGCCAGCGCGGGCAACAAAACCCGAGCCGCTGCGCAACTCGGAATATCCATCCGGATGCTTTATTACAGGCTTGAAGACGGAAAAAAGAACTGCTCCAACGAATAATCCTGCCTCTCCCCCTTTATTCGGGCGAAACAATTATTCGGAGCGCGCATGCGCTCTGACGGCACCTATCCGTCCGATTTTGGAATGTTTTTTGTGCGGTATGAAAGACCGCATATCTGATGCGCTGCACCACGCATCACCCTTGGAATGCGTGCTGTCTGCGGTGCAAGACAGCCGCTTTTCAGTTGTTCCCGGCTTTGTCCAGTTCGGACTCCGGCAATTCTGACTCCGCTGCGTGAAAGTCTAGAAACGCAAGCATGTCCGGATACTTGGCACCGATCACCTGTTTCAAAAAAACATGCTTGTCCACCTGCAGAACCTCCGCGTACTCCTCCCATTTTTCCACCGGGAACACGGCTTTGCCATTCTCGAGATAGCCGATGAAATTTCCGTACCGGTACCCGAGCTTTCGGGCCAGTTCCGCCTGGGTGAGACCAAGCTCCTCGCGCCGTTTTTTCATGAATATGCCGATTTCATGGTTCATTCTCTTCTCCTGAAAAGCTGATCTGACTGCATACCCTACTGACTTCAGATGATTTTCTATCAGGACAACAATCCGTAGCATAAATGACTAACAAACTAATTACTTGCTGTCAATATATTCTTCGATCACCTGGCCCTGGTCCAGGGCCATGCGAATGCCTTGCAAAAGCCGCCCCCGGATATACGGTTTGGAGATGAATCCCTTTATGGACCGGCGCACCAGGTCATTGGAAATAAAGGAGTCGGTCAAATAGGCGCTGGCCACAAGAACCCTCACGTCCGGATTGAACTGCAGCAAGGCGTCAATGCATTTTTCCCCGCCCATGCCGGGCATGACCAGATCCATGATCACCAGGTCTATCTCTTTCTGGTGGGCCAGATAGGTTTCGCAGGCGCCCTCTCCGGTCATGGCTTCCAGGACCGTATACCCGTAACTGTGCAGGTATTCCCGGCCGCTGTTGAGAATGCAGGGATCGTCGTCAACCAGCAGAATCGTCTCATATCCGCCCACCGGAAGCTGAATCACCTGTCCGCAGTCCCGTATGGCCGGAAGATAGATCGTGATGCAGGCTCCTTCGTTCTTCCGATTGCGGTACAAAATATGCCCGTCATGGCTTTTTACCGAGTTGTACACCGCAGTGAGCCCGAGACCGTGCCCTTTGCCGGGCTGCTTGGTGGAGTAAAAAGGCTCGAGCATATGCACAAGATCCGCGTCCGACAGCCCGCGTCCCTGATCCATCACGCTGACGCTGACGAACCGCCCGGCCTGAAAATCCGGATGTTCGGCCAGAAAATCGTCGTCCGGAACAAAATCCCGGCTTTGCACGGCAATGGTGCCTCCATCGGGCATGGAGTCCCTGGCATTGAGGATCAGGTTCATGAAAGCCTGGAACAGCTGCACCTGATCACCGCTTTTGATCTTCAGCACGGCTGCCAGATCGGGTTCGATATCTATGGAGGACGGCAGCACGGCTGCAAGCGAACAGGACACCTGGTCGAGGAGCTGGTTCACATCCAGCGTCTGGCGCTCACCGCCGCCATCCCCCCTGAACATGAGCAATCGCTGGGTCAGGTCGCTTGTTTTGGAAACCGCAATCTCTATCTCGCGCAATTTGCGGTAGCGCGGGCTGTCCGTATCTTCACGGGCCAGCAGAAGTTCGGCATTGGTGCCGATGATCTGGGCGAAATTATTGAAATCGTGCGCCACGCCCGTGGCCAGATTGGCAATGGCTTCCATCTTCTGCGCATTGATCAGCTCCTGCTGCGCCTTTTGCAGATTCTCCCGTGAGCGGAGCAGATCCTCATTGGACTCCATCAGCTGCAGACGCCCCAGCCCCATTTCGCCGATCAAGGCAGCGAGCCGGACAAAAAAGGCCAGTCTGGCCTTGACCACATCTTCGGGAAACACCGGGACTTTGAGCAGCGCCTGGATATACGGGGTCTTGTCGAACCCGAAGCGTTCGGCCTGGGCCATAAAATAGGCCACGTCCGGCGGCTCCTGAAAAAACTGCCCCATGTAGAGATTGGCGATATGTTCCCCCTGGACGCAGATAGGGGCGGCGGCCTCGTACAGCCCGTTTTTGCAGCGGTACACGCAGCTTCCATGGGCATTGATGTACTTGCTGGCCATGACCGTATCGCTGCGCAGACAGCGCTCGCGGACTTCCGGATGCTTGCGGTGAAAGTTGGCGCAGATTTCCTGCCAGTTGCATTTTATCCAGATGTGCCCGTCCACTCCGATAATGGCCGAAGAGATTCCCACCAGATCGGAAAACTCCTTGGTCAGTCTGTACACGCTGGAAATATCAAACAGTTCGTCAAATCGGTAACGAAAGACGCCCCTGCTTGCGGCTTCGACACAGCCATCCGGTCCGGTAACAATTTCATTCATGTTGTCACCCGCAATTATTGATTTTTCCGATTCCTACGCCCATCTGGCGTTGTTATAACAGAAAACCTGTTGACACAAAAGTAATTACTTAGTTAAAGACAATCATTAGAAAGTAACTAATTAGTTACATTATACCGCGCAAGCCTGCCAGCCGGAAAGGTCCAAAACGCAACTCAGGCCACGGGCGATGCGGGCTTCAACCCTTCAAGGAGGATGGCATGAACACAAAATTCGGTTCTGTAAATCTCTACCCGGTCGTCTTCGAAGGCTTTGACCCTGTGAATCAGGATTACGGCGTGGGGTCGTCCGGGCTGGAAGAAAATCCTTCGCCCTTCGAACGTATCAACTCCTGGCGGAAGCAGTTTCTGGACACCCCGCTGACGGTTTCGGCGGAGCGCGCGGTGCTCTGGACAGAGAAGATGAAGGAAAACAAGAACAAGCCGCACATTATCCGCTGCGCCGAAGCGTTCCGTCATGTCCTGCAGAACGTCTCCATTCAGATCGGAAACTACGAACTCCTGGCCGGCAACATGGCCGCGCCGCCCCGCTGCGCCCCCATTTTCCCCGAATTTTCATATGACTGGCTCATCGAAGAAATGGATTCCCAGCCCTTTGAGGAACGGGCGGGCGACCGTTTCCTGATCAGCGAAGAGACCAAGCAGCAACTGCGCGACATCCAGGATTTCTGGAAAAACGAAACCGTTCATGACCTGGCCAAGTCGCTCATGCCCGAAACCGCCCTCAAGGGCACCGGCGCGTACGGCAAAGGCGTCTATCTGCTGGGCAACTACTTTTTCGGCGGCATAGGACATACCTCGGCCCGCTACGAACTCCTTTATGAAAAAGGCTGGAAAGGGCTGGAAAGCTGGATCCAGACAAAACTGGCCGACCTGGATGACGGCAATCCGGCGCACATACGCACCAGGGAATTTTACAAGGCCCAGTTGATCTGCCTGGAAGGCATCATGACCTATTGCAGGCGCTACTCCGGGCTGGCCCGCGAACTGGCCAGGGAAGAATCCGCTCCGCGATCCGACGAACTGCTGCGTATGGCCGACAACCTGGACTGGATTGCCGAGAATCCGCCCCGTACCTTCTGGGAAGCCATGCAGATGTGGTGGATGCTGACCATGGCCATCACCATCGAGGGCAACGGCCACTCCATTCACTGGGGACGTTTCGACCAGCACCTCTATCCCTTTTTCTGCAAGGACATGGCCGAAGGCACCCTGACCAAACAGTTCGCCCAGGAGTTGATAGAAGGCGCCTGGATCAAGATCAGCGAATTGACCAAGATCCGCGACTCAGGTTCCACCAAGGCCTTTGGCGGCGTGGAACTGGGCGGCCCCTCCCTGACCGTGGGCGGTCAGACGCCCGAGGGTGAGGACGCCACCAACGAATTGTCCTTCATGTGCGTGGACGCCCTGGTGCATGTGCGCCTCAATGCACCCTGGATGACCACCCGATGGCATTCCAATTCGCCCCACGAATGGTGGGTAAAGGTGACCAAGGCGGCCAAGATGGGATTGGGCATGCCGTCCTTCTTCAATGACGAAATCATCATTCCCTCCATGGTCAACCGCGGACGCAGCATCGAGGATTCGCGCGACTACGGCGCGCTGGGCTGCGTGGAACCCAACTCCGAAGGGCGCGAATACGGGTGGCACGATGCCGCGTTCTTCAACATGAACAAGGTCCTGGAACTGGCCATCAACAACGGACGCTGCATAGAATGCAGCGACCAGTGCCCCCGCTACTCCGTTTGCGCCGGCAAAGGCGAAAGGCTCGGCCTGGAAACAGGTTCGCTTGCCGACTTCGAAACCTTTGACGACGTGAAACAGGCCTACGAACAGCAGATGAAATACTGGGTGGACCGCCTGGTCATAGCGGAAAACTCCATGGATATCGCCCACCAGACCCGCAAACCCCTGCCCTACCTGTCGCTGCTGGTGGAAGACTGCATCGACAAGGGAATCGACGTGACAGCCGGCGGCGCCCGCTACAATTTCATCGGCCCCCAGGGCGTGGGCGTGGCCAACGTTGCCGACGGCCTTTCCGCGATCAAGCAGTTGATCTTTGATGAAAAAAAATACACCGGCGCGCAGCTTCTGGAAGCCCTGGAAAAGAACTGGGAAGGCTACGAGCCGCTCTACGCGCTGATCAACAGTTCCAAAGTGGCCCACTACGGAAACGACGACCCCGAAGCCGACGAACTGGCCCGCTACGGCGCCAAGGTTTACTGCAAATTCCTCGAGCGCCGGCCCACCGCCCATGGAGGAGAATTCCAGGCAGGCCTGTATCCGGTTTCGGCCAACGTTCCGCTGGGAGCCATTACCTGGGCCACCCCGGACGGACGCAAGGCCGGAGAACCGGTTGCCGACGGCGTATCCCCCGTACACAACGGGCGCGGTTCGCACGACGTGTCCGGGCCCACGGCCGTGGTCAAGTCCGTTTCCGCGCTGGATCACGGAATCGCCTCCAACGGCACCCTGCTGAACATGAAGTTCAGCCCCTCCACCATGGCCGGAGAAGTGGGCGATGAAAACTTCATCGGCATGATGAAGGTCTATTTCCAGCGCAAGGGAATGCACAACCAGATCAATGTGATCAGCCGTTCCACACTGGAAGACGCCATGAAAAACCCCGACAAATACAAAGGACTCATTGTCCGGGTGGCCGGTTACAGCGCGTTCTTCACCGAACTGGATCCCTCTGTGCAGATGGACATTCTCAACCGTACGGAGCTCGAGTTCTAAAAACATCCAGTGTCCCGCCGGCAATCCGCAGTCCGGCGGGACACGGCTTTCACCTACTGGAGTCAGCATGCCCATGAATCTGCAAAAAGCACTGCAAGTGATAGAGGCTTCCATGGCCAAGGCCCAAGAAATGAACGTGCCGGTATATGTGGCGGTTGTGGACCAGGGCGGCAGCCTGATCGCCCAGCAGCGTATGGACGGTGCCCTGCTGGTCAGCGAACAGCTCTCCCGCAACAAGGCCTACACTGCCGTGACCACAAAAATGAGCACGGACACCCTGAATGCCCTGGCCCAGCCCGGCCAGCCGCTGTACGGCATAGAGGCAACAGAGGGCGGCCGGATAGTGGTTTTCGGCGGCGGCTATCCGCTGCAGGAAAACGGCGAAATCATCGGGGCCGTGGGCGTAAGCGGCGGATCAGTGGACGATGACATGGCCATAGCCGCTGCAGGGCTGGCCGGCATCAAGTAATGGAGACGGATATGCTCGACGCGAGAACTGTCTGCAAAGCAGAGGAAGCAGCGGATAGGGAACTGACCGGCACCATTTTCGATATTCAGCGCTACACGGTCCATGACGGTCCGGGGACACGGACTTCGGTTTTTCTCAAGGGCTGCAACCTGAGATGCCTGTGGTGCTGCAACCCGGAAAGCCAGTCCCCGGGGCTGGAAATCGGGGTTTACCACAACCGCTGCATCGGAATCGACAAATGCGGTTTCTGCGTATCCGCCTGCCCGGGTGGAGCGGAAATGTTCAGGCTCAATGAGATGAATCAGGTCCGCGCCATTGACCGCGATAGGTGCGACACTTGTCTGGAGTGCGTTGAAGCATGCCCTGCCGACGCGCTCGGTGTCATCGGGAAGCAGATGAACGTCCGGGAACTGCTGAAGGAAATTCTCAAGGATCGGGAGTTTTTCGATGCCACAGGCGGCGGCGTCACCGTAAGCGGCGGCGAACTGTTCACCCAGCCGGCATTTGCGCTGGAACTGCTGAAGGCCTGCAAGGAAGCGGGATTGCACACCTGCGTTGAAAGCGCGCTCTGCGTGCCCTGGCAGGCAGTGGAACCGGCCCTGCCCCATATTGATTTTTTCATCACCGACATCAAGCATATGGATCCGGCAAAGCACAAACGGCTCACAGGGGGCAGCCTGGACCTGGTTCTGGATAACATTCTCAAACTTGCGGAAACCCAAAAACAGACCATCATCCGCATTCCGCTGATTCCGGGGTGCAACGACGATTCCGTGAACATCCTGCGTACCGGTAATTTCATTGCCGCGTCCTTTGGAGCAAACCTGCAGCAGGTGCAGGTATTGCAGTTCCACGAACTGGGCAAAAACAAATATCTGGCCCTGGACAAAAACTACCCCCTGGCTGAGATGCTCAAGCCCACGCGGGAAGAATACGTGGCCACCCTGCGTTCGGCTGTGGACATCCTGCAGGCGCAGGGGCTGCCCGCTTACGCGGACAGCAAGATTACCATGACGCGCTGAAGCCCTTTGATGCGGTCTTGACGCTATTCCATCGCAAATGGAGGGTTCACCTTGTTGGCGAAAAAAAACGGCACCTGAAAAATTCCAGGTGCCGTTTCATTTTCACCGGTTGTTCCGAGAACAGCCGGATCAGTCAAATTGCTTAGTCAGCGCTGATGGCATTGAAGCCGCATTCGTCTTCGCATGCGCCGCAATCAACACAGTTGTCGTTGATCTCGTAGCAATTTTTTCCCTCGGGGTGAAAAATCGCATCGGACGGGCAAACGCTCTGACATGCGCCGCAGAACTGACATTCATCAGGATCAATTTTATGCATTTCTTCTCCTTCAAGTACGGTATCGAAAGAATATATGTGTGGTTTGGGAATCAGTACATCTTTAGAAGAGCATGTCAACAAAAATGTAAATAGTATTTCCTATTTTCCGACCATAATTTGCGACTCCGAATGTCATGCTGAAGTTGAATAAGATATTTAATATCAGAATGTTAAGAACTTACTTCATGCTCTTTGCGCATCCATGGCATTCCACAATGCTGCCGAAAACCCCAAAGAACAAGGTCAGAGTCCTTACAAAGGCGATTTTCTCCAGAAACTCTCCACAATTCACTACATTTTTGCAAAAAATGACATTTCATACTGAACAGTCGAGAAAACATGAGCCAAGACACTGAAACACCAGTAAGTTCTCAAAACACTTCCTCCTCCGGTTCTATCGCCGCCCAACCAAGCCCACCACCAGATCGAAGCTGCCGCCCTCCAGATTCCCTTCTCCCGTTCGAGCCCAGTTTGCTTTCTGAATTGATAAACAGCATGTTTCAAAAACTGCCCCGTCAGATGATAGTGTTATTTTATTACACAGCGTATT
>CAXXHY010000035.1:0-413215 GCA_963667575.2 Desulfovibrionaceae bacterium
ATTTCGCCCAGATCGCGGGCATCACCACACGCGAGGTTCTGACACAGCTGAAGGCCGCGGGGCTGGATATGCTGCCCGGAGGCGGCGCGGAAATTTTCGCGCCCGAGGTTCGCAACCAGATCTGCCCCAAAAAAATCAGCGGTGCGGAATGGCTGCGTATTCAGGGCGAAGCCCATGAGGTCGGCATCGCCACCAATTCCACCATGCTCTACGGCCATCTGGAAAGCCACAAGGACCGGCTGGACCATCTGGTCGCGCTGCGCGAACTGCAGGACCGCAGCCTGGTCCGCGGCAAGGACGGCGCAAGCATGCTCTGTTTCATTCCGCTGCCTTTTCTGACCGAGAACAGCAAGTTGAAGCTGCCGGAGAGCGTTGCCCCGCGTACGGGCGTGGAGGACATGAAAAACATGGCCGTCTGCCGCCTGATGCTGGACAACGTGCCGCACATCAAGTCCTACTGGGTCATGCTGGGCGTCAAGACCGCACAGGTGGCCCTGCATTACGGGGCCGACGATTTCGACGGCACCGTGGTGGAGGAAAAGATCGGGCACATGGCCGGAGCGGATTCCTCCCAGTCTCTGACCCGCGACGAGATAGAATCCATGATCCGCGGTTGCGGTTTTACCCCCGTACGCCGTGACTGCTGCTTTCGGCCGGTTGCGGACGCCAGCGGCGCAAGCGCATAAGGACGGCTTCCCATGACCGAGATACATAACACCGCGTCCGTTGCCGGGCGTTCGCCTTTTTCCGAACCTGAAGCCGTGCAGGATATCGTGGCGTCCGTACTGCAGGGACAGCGGCTGGACATGGCCGCCGCACGAGTGCTGCAGGAGCAGGCCACGCTGCACACTCTGGGCATGCTGGCCAATACGGTACGCAAGCGTCTCCATCCCGCGCCCGTGGTTTCCTATGTGGTGGACCGGAACATCAATTACACCAACATCTGCGCCTGCGGCTGCAAATTCTGCGCATTTTACGCGGCTCCGGACCAGCCCGGCGGCTATGTGCTCACCAAAGAGGAACTGGCGGAAAAGGTCCGCGAAACCCTGCAACTGGGCGGCAAACAGATTCTGCTCCAGGGCGGACACAACCCCGCTCTGCGCATTGCTTTTTATGAAGAGATGCTGGCCGGACTCAAGGAATTTCCTATCCATATCCACGCTTTTTCACCGCCCGAGATCGTCTACCTTGCGGACCTCGAGGGACTGTCCGTGGCCGAGGTCATCTCCAGGCTGCGTACCGCGGGGCTGGATTCCATCCCCGGCGGCGGCGCGGAAGTGCTGGTGGACGAAGTACGGCAGCGGGTTGCCCCCAACAAGTGCAGCACGGCCCAATGGCTGGGCGTGATGGAAGAGGCCCACAACCAGGGCATGCGTACCACGGCCACCATGATGTTCGGCCATGTGGAAACACCGGCGCAGCGGCTGGAGCACATGTTCGCCGTGCGCGAGGTGCAGGATCGTACGGGCGGTTTCACCGCGTTCATCCCCTGGACCTTTCAGCCCGAAAACACGGCTATAGACTGCCGGCCGGCAACCAGTACGGAGTATCTGCGTACCCTGGCTCTGGCCAGGCTGGTACTGGACAACGTTTCCAATATCCAGGCTTCCTGGGTGACCATGGGGCCGGATGTGGCCCAGGTGTCCCTGTTTTACGGCGCCAATGACTTCGGCTCCACCATGATCGAAGAAAACGTCGTGGCTGCCGCGGGCGTGCATTTCCGGCTGGCCGAAGCAAACATCCAGTCTTTGATAACAAGCGCGGGATTCGAACCCCGGCGCAGAAATATGGATTACTCCCACATGGAGGTGATCTGATGGTGAACCAGGCAAGCAAACAAGCGTACCGGGTAGGCAGAATCAGCTACCGCAATGTCCTGCCCATTTATTATCCGCTGGAATCCGGAGCCATTTCCCATAATTTCGAATTTACCTACGGCCCTCCGGCCAGGCTCAACAGAATCATGGCCCAGGGCGATCTGGATCTGGCATCCATGTCTTCCATAGAGTACGCGCGCCATCCCCAGCGGTACTACCTGCTGCCGGATCTGGCCATAGGCAGCTGCGGTCCGGTGATGAGCGTGCTGCTGCTTTCCCGCGTCCCCATCGAGGAGCTGGACGGCCGTTCCATCATGGTCACTTCCGAGACGCATACGTCAGGAACGCTCCTGCGGATTCTGTTCGCCAAATACCTGCCCCTGAATGTCCGGTATATCACTGCCCAGCGGGCCGACGTGCTCTCGCAGGGGGCCAATCCTTCCGCGGTGCTGGCCATTGGCGACGAAGCGCTGGCGCTGCGCAGCCATCCGGATTTTCCCTATATCTGGGATCTGGGCGAAGTCTGGCGCCAGTGGACAGGGCTGCCCTTTGTATTCGGAATCTGGGCTGCCCGGAGGG
This sequence comes from Desulfovibrionaceae bacterium, assembly GCA_963667575.2. Classification (GTDB taxonomy): domain Bacteria; phylum Desulfobacterota; class Desulfovibrionia; order Desulfovibrionales; family Desulfovibrionaceae. Next base: position 2,397 of record CAXXHY010000035.1, read on the forward strand.
AGTTTGTGGACAGCCTGCCCAATGGAAGAGAACCGGAAGGCGGTCCATGCCGTACGCTGCTTGCGGCCAAGCAGTGGAGCCGGGAGCATATGGATGTGATTGTGGAGCAAGCCTGCCGCAATGATTTGCTGGACGCCGAATCCATGCGCCGCTATTTCAAGGGCCTGGTTTTTGACCTGGGCGTCCAGGAGCAGCAGGGAATGCGGCTGTTTTACGAATATCTGGTGGAAATGGGTGAAATACCTGCCGTGCCCGAATTCAACTTTGTTCCTTTTGGGAATGCGAGTGATGACGCCGCAACCGGGAGAGCCCGGCAAACAGGATCATAGCAAAGTCATAGTGTAGGCTAAGTTGCGATATCACCCTTCCGGGAACAGCATTAAGTTTTCCGGGAGGGTTTTTTTTGATCAGAGAAAGAGACTGTTTGATGATGGCTTTGACGGCCGCTTCGCCTTCTGGACCAAGTTCTGTTGTAAATTCATTTACATAGCTGCGAATGAGCCCGGATATTATTTCCGGGCATGTATCCTTCGCATGTGCCAGGATAAAATTCCGGGATTCCCCGGGATTGCCCTGTGCGCGCAGGATGCTCTCACGGATGGCCTTTTCCATGGCCAGATGCATTTCATTACCCAGACTGCGGCGCATGACAATGACGCCCAACGGCAGAGGGAGCCCAGTGGCCGTCTCCCACCAGGATCCCAGATCCAGGACAATGTGCAATCCGAGATCTTCCAGGAAATACCGTGCTTCATGAATAACAAGCCCGGCATCTACCTGGCCGCTACTCACGGCCTTTAAAATTTCATGGGGAGCCATGGGCACAAACGGGCCCGAGTGCGCACCGTTGAGCATCAGCAGCATATGGGCTGTTGTCAGTTCTCCGGGAATGGCCAAAGGTCTGCCGCTGAGTTTTTCCAAGCTGTCCTGGTGGGTGCTGACGATGATCGGTCCGCAACCGTGGCCAAGAGAGGCTCCGGCCCGTAGAATTATATAATCATTGAGAACATAGGGTAAAATATTTGCAGAGGCCTTGCAGATGTCGATATCGCAGGAAAGTACCTGTTGGTTGAGTTCTTCCAGACCTGCGATGGAAAAGTTGAGCTCAGTATGGGTATCTGTAATACCATTGGCAAGGGCGTAAAAAGAAAAGGTCTCATGGGGGAAATGCGTGAAACCAAATGAAAGTGCATCTTTGTTCATGAAAAGTTTACATATCTTAATATTGTCCATAGAGCAAGATGCCACAGCCCATGCAATATAATGGAACCTGATGGAAAAATAACATGAGAAGCTACTGTTGAATACGCAGAGGATTGTGCAATAGCATTCCCATTGCAAACTTCAGGAAACTACCGTCAACGTATTATGCTTCTTCAGACAGCAGAAAGCGGTTCTCCCAGTCGAAGCTGCGCCCGCACCTGGGAAAATTTCTCCTCCATCCGTGACAGGTGCTCCAGAAGCTGTTTTTCCTCTTCGTTGCGCTCCAGTACTTTGCGTACTGCGCCATGTTCAAAAACAAGCCTGCGGTCCGCGGAAAGGGCAAGAACCGGATCGTGAGTGGCAATGACAATGATCTTTTCGCTTTTGAGCAAGAGTTCCAGAGCTCGCCGTTTATCCACACCCGCATTTTCGATTTCATCAATCAAAAGAATGGGCGACCAGCTCAACAGGGCCGCGTCCGCGATCATCAACGCCCGGGATTGTCCCCCGGACAGCTGCGTGATCTGCGCCTGCGTACTGAAGGGCTCGCCGGCCAGATCATTGGCCGCATCAATGACTTCCGCGGCAGCCAGTTCGGGGTTCTGCGCATTTCTGCTGGCAGCGTGGGCGCGAATAAAAGCCTGCACGCCCATGTCCAGTACGAAATTCATGTTCTGCGTCAGTTGCGCCACAAGCCTGCCCTGCAGTTCGAAGCGGCGGTCATGGTCTGGTTTTTCGCCGTCCAGCAGAATGGTGCGTCCGGAAGGCGTATCATTGTCGGCCAGGGATTCGATATCGTACAGGAAACGGCTTTTGCCGGATCCGGTGGGACCCAGCAGGGCGGTTATCTGTCCGGGGCGGAACAAAACGTTCGTGGCTTCGTCGCGGCCGGATTTGTCCTGGCCGCCCGCGACGGTGAGGCTGTTGATGGTCAATTGATCACAGTGCATGGCGGCTCTCGAAATCGGCTTTTTTGACATTGCCTTTCTGGTAGCGATTGCCGATACGGGTTTCGCTCAGGCAATAGGAACAGACTGCGGCCGGCATGGCAAACCGCAGTTTCTTTTCGGTAATGGCGTCTGTGCCCGGCGCCTGGGTCAGAATCATGGCCAGCTCCTGGCAGCCCTGTCCGGTGAGGCCGTTGATGTGGCGGATAATGGCCCGGGAATTCATCTGCCGGATCAGGTGGCGGTAGACTTCGCGCTCGGCCTGGGAGACCAGGTCGCCCTTGGTGACCAGGATCAGGTCCGCAAGGCGCAGCATGGGGCCGATTTTTTCAGGCGCGTCAATGCCCATGAGGTTGTCTATGATGCACAGTCCAAGCAGTCCGCGGATGTGGGGCGAGCAGCGGTTGCAGAGTCCGGCTGTTTCCAGGATGCAGATTTCCGCTCCCGTGCCCTCGGCCCAGGCAAAGGCCTCTTCCAGGTTGGTGGCGAAAAAATGATCCGGACACAATCCGCCCGAAAGTACGGCGGTGGCGGGAATGCCGGCTGCCGCGTATGCTTTGTCGTCCTTGGTCTGCAGACAGTCGAATTTGATCACGGCGCAGGATGTGCCGTTGGCCAGCAGGCTGGCGCAGGTCTTTACCAGCACGGACGTCTTGCCGCAGGAAGGCGGCCCGGCAACGGTTACGAGCCTCATGACGCCATTCCCACAAGCCTGCGAAAGGTATGGTTCAACTCGTCGCGGATCGCCGTGATGTTGTTGGCGCGAATGTAGTCCCAGCCGACCCATTTGATTTTGGGGGCCGCAGTGAGCTCGCCCAGGCTGTCCGGCACCGGACCGCCCAGGGGCAGGAACCAGCGGGCGCTTTCCATCTGTCCGAAACCTTCGGTGAAAAAGGCGATGAGCCTTGCCAGGCGTTGGCGATCCTTGCGCTGGGCCAGAAAATAGAGCGGACTCGCCGCTGCGCCGTCTTGGGGCCAGACTACCTTCATGTACTCCGGCTGGCGCGAGGTCTCGGCAAAAAAATAGGGGATGATGTATATGCCCCCGCCCTGGGAGGATCCGCCGGATTTACCCATCTGCGAGGAGTGCAGCAGCACCTGGGTGTTGGCGGCAAACCGCTGGATGCCCTCCATGCCGTATTCCTTGTAATAATTCACCAGCACGGCGTCGGCCATGTCGTCTCCGTCCCCGCACATGTTGATCTGCCCTTTGTAGCAAGGATCCAGCAGATCATCCCAGCTGCCGGGCAGGGGCAGATCGCCCAGGCGGCGCGTATCGATGAGCAGGATGTACGGGGTCAGGCCGTAGACCACGTATTGCCCCAGGGGGTCCACGATTCCGGCGGCCTGGTGCATGGGATGGATCTTTTCGGGCAGCACGGCCTCGAATACGCCGGTCTGGACAAAGCGTTCGGAAAAGCCCTGCCGGAAAAAGTCTCCGAATCCGATGGAAGCAATGATGCCGGGCAGTTTTTCCGGATCTGTCTCGCTGTGCAGGGGGTCGTAGGGGTCCACGGAAGTGCAGCCCATGGGGATATGAATGCTCAGGGGCGTGCCTTCCTGCTCGTACTGGCTGAGGATGGCATCAATGCGCTCCTTGGTGGCCAGTTTGACCGGGCAGGGCGAATACAGCAGCATGTCCAGCTGTCCGGCCGGGAGATATTCTTCCTCGTCCATCTGTTTGACGGAAAAGATCAGTTCATCGAGAGTTTTCATGATTTTTGCTCTCCGATTGTCGTAATATGCGACAAAAATGTATACATTTTGAAAACAATACTACGATTTGTTTGAAAAACGTATTGTAATGCGGAAATGCAGGATAGTGGCAAGCTCTGTGCCAAAATGAAAAGCGTGGCAGAAGGCAGGTACCCCTGGCACTCCGTACGGCAGCGCTTTGTCGCGCGGTTAGTCCATCCGGCGGAGCGACGACCGAAGCCTCGCTCCTGTGGCGGCGGGTATCACCGTTGGCGAGGCCGCCGCAAGGCCCGATGCTCCGAAAAGGGGGATCGGGCCTTGTCGGTATATCAGAATACACTACAAAAACAAAATCAGTAACCGCCTTGTACCATAGGAAATATCCTAGCGGCGAGAGGCGTTCTTCTGGGCCACATGTTCGGCACGCAAGCGCTGATTCAGCCATTTTTTGCGTATCAGGTAGCCGCAGAGCCGACGCAGTTTGCGCAGCCCCAGGCCGAAGTAGCTGGTCTGGCTCCATTCACGGCGGGAAGCGCGTACGCCGCCTCCAAGGTACAGGGCCGGAGCAAAGGTCTGCAGCCGGATGGACAGTTCCAGGTCGTCCATTTCGGGCAACTGCGGATAACCGCCCACAGTGGCCAGAGCCCGGCGGCGGAAGAACTGCCCTTGATTGGCGAAAGAAAGTCCGAAGAAACGCGCCCGCAGGGCGGAGAACAGGGTCACGATGCGCAGCAGGGGATCGCTGAAGGCGAAACGCATGCCCAGCGCGCCTCCCAGGGCGTGGCGGTTGCGTTGCAGGGCCCCCAGAACCTTGGGCAAGGCGTTGTTGTCCAGCAAACAGTCCACAGGCAGCACCAGTACGCAGTCGGATTTGATGATCTGCAGAGACTGACGGATCTGATTGCTGCGTCCGGGAGCCGTGATCTGTACGGGGACGCCGAGTTCCCTGGCCTGATCCAGGGTGCCGTCCGTGGATCCGGCGTCGGCCAGCAGAATCTCCACGTCCATTTCATGGAGATCGGCAACGCGGCGAACCGTTTCCACGCATTGCACCAGGTGCACGGCATCGTCATGGGTGGGGATCAGTACGCACAGGCTTTGCGCCGGGGCGTAGCCGACCATCTGAGCCAAACGGTCGCGACCGCTCAGAATGCCCCAGATGAGCAGAATGGCGAATGGGGCAAAGGGCAGCCAGGCGGTCCAGAGCGTGCCTTGAACCTGTCCGGCGGCGTAGAGCTGCTGAGACAGGGACAGGGAGATGGGCAGCGTCGCCATCAGGAACAGCCAGGCCCGTGACGGGAAAATGACCATGAACAGGGAGACCATGCACAGAGCTCTGGGCAAAGGCCCTGGAGCCAGCAGCATCAGGCCGATCATGGCGGCGTACAACGCGCGCATGCGTCCGGTCCAGAGCACATAGCAGAGAGCTATCCAGAGACAATAGAAAATAGCAACAACGACTGCTGAGTAATCGCATCCTGCCAGCTTGAGAAGGGCTGATACAGAAAAAACCGTGCTTTCGGGTGAGTTGAAATAAAGTGAAAGATTGCTGGTGATTGCTTCTACTCCAAAAAATGGTGTGCTTATTGCCAGCGGCACCAGAAGTAGAGGAGACCATGCAACATTCTTTTTTGAAAGGAAAAGTAGCCCGAGTAACAAAAGCGGTGTCTGAATGGCTCCAGCCAGGCCGAAACAGAGGTATCCGGCCCAATTACGTTGCGATAAAAACGCAAGAATTCCCAGGCAAAGAAACAAAAGCGCAGGGAATGGAGCGCAGCCTTCTCCGGCAACGGAGCTGATCACAAGGGGGTTGAGCCAGTAGAGTACGGACCAGATCACGGGCAGGCGGAGCTTCAGCAGGATCTGGGCCAGGGCCGCAAAGACCAGGCTGTCGCAAATCACGGATACCAGTTTGAAACAGAGCGTTGTGGGCGAAAGCCAGGCCGCTCCGTGCCAGAGCAGCAGTGTCAGCGGACCGGCGCTGGACGGGCCGTCAGGATAGGGAACCTGGGCCAGCATGTTGGCCAGCGGACCGCTGGACAGTTCGGCTAGGTCCGAAACTCCGGGCATGAAGGTGGACGGGGCGTAGCCCTGCAGTTGCAGCATCCCGTACCAGAGCGCATCGGTAATGCTGGTCCCTGTGGGATAGTGCTGCACGTACAGCAGGCGCAGACCGAGTCCGATAAAGAAAATCAGAGAGAACAGAAAAGTGGCGTTGGTCAGATGACGCAGGCCGCTTTTGAACAAAAAGTGGAACAGGCTGAGAAAACAGCAAAGAAAAACAAAGGCGTAGGCCGGTTGGACAATGCCGTTCGGCGCCAGAAATGGCAGACAGGCTGCCGTTGCCAGAAATCCCCCCCCCCACAGTATGTCGCTATGATCAAAACGCACCGTCTTATTGAAAACAGGCATACGTTGATCCTTCCTCATTAGCTGGGCGAAAACCAGGTTACGGAGTCACCATGCGGGGCATGTGTACATCACAGTTGCATGCTCTGCATAACACAGTCAGAAGGTCTGCCATGTTTATGCGTTGCTTTTCCTGCCTTTGCGATAACGCCGCGCCGCGCTTATTGCAAGGATTTCTCAAGGGATTTGCCAAAAGCGGAAAAAACAGGGCGGTGTTCATGAATCGTAAACCGGATTGATGAACATTGCCGACGCATAGCAGGAAGACAAACTGCAATGAAACAAAATAGTATGAATTTAATGGAAAATAAGGAGATTAGCTGTCATCTTCCGTTTCTTCCAAAGACTGGACAAAACCGCAACCGCGTTCCGGACAGGCCAGGTGCGCCCCTTTGGCTTTGGTCTGTTTGCGGACCAGGTGCTTGGCGCCGCATTTCGGACAGGGAGTGTCCACGGGCCAGTCCCAGATGGCGTAATCGCAGTTGGGATACTGATTGCAGGCGTAAAAGATCTTGCCCCGCTTGGAGCTTTTTTCCACCAGCTCGCCGTTGCAGCCTTCACGCGGACATTTGACGCCGGTGCTGAAGGGCTCGGTGTGCTTGCACTTGGGATAATTGGAGCAGGCGATGAAACGGCTGCCCGTACGTGCGCGCTTGAGCACCAGGTCGCCTCCGCAGTCCGGACAGGTTCCCATGACCTCTGCTTCGGCCTGCTGGCGTTCCTGAATCTGGATTTCGCCTTTGTCGTCGCGCACGAAATCCTTGGTGTTTCTGCATTCGGGGTAGCCCGTACAGGCCAGAAACTGTCCGGCTTTGCCGAATTTGATGACCATGGGCTTGCCGCACTGGTCGCAGACGATGCTGGTCTCCAGACCGCCCTTGACGCTGACCATTTCGCTTTCGGCTTTTTTGAGCGTCGGATAGAACGTACCGGTGAAGTCGCGCATCAGTTCCACCCAGTTGCCTTCGCCCTCGGCGACCTTGTCCAGGGAATTCTCCATGTTGGCGGTGAACTCCACGTCCATCAGATCGGAAAAATGCTGGCTGAGCATGTCGCTGACCGTGACGCCCAGGTCAGTGGGAATGAAGTTCTTTTCCACCAGCCGGACGTAATCGCGGTCTATGATGGTGGAAATGATGGCCGCATAGGTGGATGGCCGTCCGATGCCTTTTTCTTCCAGTTCCCGGATGATCGAGGCTTCGGAGTAGCGCGCGGGCGGCTGGGTAAATTTTTGCTGCTTGTCGATTTTCTTGCAGTCAAGCTTCTGCCCCTGGGCCAGTTCCGGCAGTTCGGGAGCCGCGGAACCGCTTTTCTGGGCCACTGCCAGAAAGCCCGGAAAAAGCAGCCGTTCGCCCTTGATACGCCACTGCGTACGGCCGGCGTCGATGGTCACCGTGGTATCCCAGAAACGGGCAGCTGCCATCTGGGAGGCCACGAAGCGTTCCCAGATCAGCTTGTAGAGGTGGTACTGATCCTTGGGCAGCAGATGCTTGATCTCTTCCGGATCCAGATTCACGTCAACGGGTCTGACGGCTTCGTGCGCGTCCTGGGCCTGGGCCTTGGTCTTGAACACGCGCGATTTGGCCGGATAGTATTCCTTGCCGAAACGCCCGATGATCATGGCCTTGGCTGCGTCCCTGGCTTCATCGGCGATACGTACGGAGTCCGTACGCATATAGGTGATCAGCGCCACTGCGCCTTTTTCGCCAAGGTCCACGCCTTCGTAGAGGCGCTGGGCCGTGCTCATGGTCTTTTTGGCCGAATAGCCCAGCCGCTGGCTGGCCATCTGCTGCAATGTGGAAGTGATGAAAGGCGGAGGAGGCGTACGGGAGCGTTCTTTTTCCTCGATCTTGCTGACGATGAATTCCTGCTCCTTGATATGATCTTCCAAAGCCACGGCTTCTTCTTCGGAGCCGATCTTGGGCTTTTTGTTGTCCACCTTGAACAGATCCACCGTCATCAGCGGCGGCTTGTCAGCCGTCAGATCGGCCTTGAATACCCAGTATTCCTCGGGAGTAAAGCGCTGGCGCTCTTTTTCGCGTTCCACCACCAGGCGCAGCGCAACGGACTGCACCCTGCCGGCGGAAATGCCGCGCTTGACCTTGCTCCAGAGCAGGGGAGAAATTTTGTAGCCCACCAGGCGATCCAGAATGCGCCGGGCCTGTTGCGAATCAAAAAGCTTGCGGTTGAGTTCGCGCGGATGCTCCAGGGCCTCGCGGACCGCTTTGGCCGTGATTTCGTTGAACTGGATACGCTGGATATCCTGATTGTCCTTTTGGATAAGCTCGGCCACATGCCAGGCAATAGCCTCACCTTCGCGGTCGGGGTCAGGCGCGAGAAAGACGTGACGGGCGGATTTGGCCGCACTGCGCAGTTTGGAAACGACTTTCTGTTTGTTGTCGATAACCTGGTACTGCGGGGTAAAGTCGTTTTCTTCGTCCACCCCCAGCGAACTGGTGGGAAGATCGCGCACATGACCGACACTGGCCTCGACTTCATAATTCTTGCCGAGGAACTTCTTGATGGTCTTCACCTTGGCCGGGGACTCAACGATTATTAGATCTTTGGGCATAACGGTCTACGCTATAATCATAGCCGCGTCCTAATGCAACCCCCCTCGTACGTGTCCTGAAACACAGGCTCAAAAGGCTTGGCATCCTGTTTGCTATTCCATTCGCAGAATTGAAAGAGTCAAATTTTCGGGAGGTTCCACCACTTTTGGAACGTGCCCGGACAACTCCGGAGTCTGACCTGTCCGAAACGGACAGCATACTGAACGGAAAAATATTTTAATACATTATCGGCTGGATACACCGAGTTTTTCTAAAGGCGGAGCGGAGTTATGGCGACAATTCCATTGAGCATAGCCAGCTATATAAGGGATGTTCCCGTGAAATCCCAACAGCGTTCCCAACGGAACGACTCCGGATCTGTCAAAAATCCGAAACAGGCCCTGGAACAGCCACGGGAACAGGCCATACCGGAAACCAGACGTCTGATCGGAACTCCCAGGCGCTTTGAAGAGTATCTGGACGATCCGCTGATCAAGGAAAGCGGGCGCAGCAATGCCGACGGCCTGCTGACCTCCGAAGGAGAAGCGCGCTACATCAAACCAGCGCCTGCTCCTGCGGGAATCTCGGGCACACCCGGACAGCATGCCCTGCTTGAATCCAACAGCGTGTCCCTGATGGCGGCCCTTGGGGCGGAAGTGAGCCACAAGGCTTTTCCGCAACCCGTGAAGGTGGCGGTGACTCCTGCTGCGGAAAAGCAGGCCGAAGAAAAAGCCAAGGCCAAGGCACAGGAAGCTCCTTTCTCCGCAGCTGAAAAGGCCAAGGCCTATGCTGCGGATCCCTCCGTACGCAATGCTTCGGAAGCCTTGAAGCGCCGTATGCTGCAGCTGGATCCCCATGCGGAAAAATATGCTCGGAATCTGTTCGCCACCCTCAGGCCGGGAAAGCCCAGCGGCAAGCTTTCTGCCGCTTTCGAGTCCGGAGACCAGGGCATCGAAGCCATTGGTTACGACCGTACGGGCGGAACCTCCTACGGCAAGTACCAGATCGCATCACGTCCGGGCTCCATGGACAAGTTCATACAGTACCTGGACAAGCAGGAGCCCACATGGGCGGAGCAGCTGCGCAAGGCCGGGCCGTCCAATACGGGCAGCCGCAAAGGCAAGATGCCCGCGGTCTGGAAGGATATCGCCAAAAAGCATCCCAAACGTTTTGAGCAGATCCAGGACGACTTTATTTTGCAAAGCCACTACGAACCCGCGCTCAAATCCATCATGGCCCAAAACAACGTGGACCTGGATTCCCTGGATCCGGCTGTCAAGGAAGTGCTGTTGAGCACGTCCGTCCAACACGGCCCCAATGGCGCGGCCGAAATATTTGCCGAAGCCATGAGCCATGCCGGATCCAATAAAAGTCAAAACTTTGACGAAAAACTGATCAAGGAAATCTACGAGAGCCGGTCTTCCGACTTCCCCTCCTCCTCGCAGGCGGTTCAGCGGGCGGTCCGGTCACGTCTGATGCGCGAAGAAGCCCTGGCATTGACGCTGCTGGATGAAAACGATGTGAAGCGCATGTTTTGAAAATAAAAACACTTCATTTTGTAATCAGTAATAAAACAAGAGGATTAAATAACATCATCGGCACAATTCCAACTGTTTCCTGGGTTTTGATTGCTGAAATTTTACGGGGAGAGTGAAGAAAATCTGAAAATATCTTTGTTTGGCATGGTTTCTGCATATTCAACTGCAATGCAGAAATAACTTATGTGAAACAAAGGTATGATCAATGCACATCGACAATAGCAAAGCACAAAATAAATACAGAATCTTTGTAAGAAGATTCATTTTATTGACTTTGTCGATGTTGTTTCTCAGCAGCTGCGCGACTAAAACGCAAATTCTGGATCAAAATAGCATCTTGAGCAACGACAGAGTCGGGTGGTCCAAGATCGCAGGTTATGACAAGCTCACACCTCAAGAACGCGTTGCATTGCACTCCGAATATCAAATCCGCTACAATCTTTCTCCTGCAGCAAAAAACGCCATCTTCGGCCAGTTTTCCTGGTTCCTCAACAAACAGCACAAAACTCTGGAAATCTGGTTCAAGCGTGGTGAAAACTACCTTCCCCATGCCAGGCGCGTGTTTGTGGAAAGAGGATTGCCTGAGGATCTGGCATACCTGGCCTTCATAGAAAGCGGTTACAATCCCTACGCCTATTCCAGAGCCAGAGCCGCGGGTTGCTGGCAGTTCATGTCCTACACGGGCCGCCGCTTTGATCTGCGCTACGCCAGCTGGATCGACGAACGTCGCGACCCCGTACGCAGTGCCGAGGCCGCCGCCAGTTACCTGAAGTTGCTGTACGGTATTTTCAATGACTGGTCCCTGGCCATTGCCTCCTACAACGCGGGCGAGGGCAAGATCGGGCGGGCCGTACGTTTGACCGGCGCAAAGAATTTTTTCGAACTGGCCGAGCGCAACAACACACTGCGCGGACGGGCCAGGCTGGCGCGCGAAACCCTGAATTACGTGCCGCGCTTCATGGCCATGGTCAAAATAGCCAAAAAGCACGAACTCCTGGGCTTCGACCCCATGGATTTCAACCAGGCCCAGGACCTCCTGCAGGTCAAGGCAAAAGGTCCGGTCAGCCTGGAACATCTGGCTACCGCCGTGGGACTGGATTGGAAGGAATTCGCCTTCTATAATCCGAGTTTTCGTACCCGGTATGTCCCGGCAGGCCAGGAAGCCTTCGTATACGTACCGCAGGCTAAGGCCCAGGCGCTCAATGACTACCTGGCCCACAAAAAGCTGGTGGTGGCAGAAACCGTTACCCAGCGTACGGAGGTCAGCCACAAGGTACGCAGAGGGGATACCCTCTCCCGCCTGGCCCAGCGCTACGGCACCAGCGTGCGGGAAATCAAGAAAGCCAACAACCTGCGTTCCAACGTCATCCGTATCGGGCAGAAGCTCGTCATCACCAAGGAAGAGCAGGTTGTGGTCGCCAAGGTGGTCAAGCCCCTGAAGACCAAAGATACGCAGGAAATCACAGCTTCCGCCGACGTCGTAGCAGATAACAAGAAGAATGACGTCAAAGAGACTGAAGAGCAGCCGGCCGTGGAATTGAAGCCCGGCCAGATGGCCAAGACAAAAGCCCCCGTACGCACTGCTCCTGCAAAGTTCGCAGCCACTGCCGGGAAGAATACGCAAAGCGAAACACAGACGCAGCAAGCCCTGGTTACCAAGGCCGCTCCTGTGGAAGATGCGCCCAAGGCCGATTCCGGCAGGAACAGCGGCAAGGCCCTGGTTCAGGGACTGCTGGGACTGGTGCAGACACATCAGCCAGTGGCGGCCCCCAAAGGTGCGCCTGTGAACGTACAAACCGCTCGGGCCACAACCCCGGCAAAAGTTCTGCAAGCTCCGGAAAGACGTCCGGTAGCCGAATGGCACCAGATGCTGGCCAAGGCCGACCTGGCCTGGGGTGCGCCCCAGCAGGCCAAGACAGCCGCAGCCAGACTGCAGAACCGCAAAATCCAGATGCCTGCAGCCCGTCCGGACAGAAATGCGGAAGCCCAGAGCAAGGTGCTCAAGCCCATCCCGGCGCCGACTCCTTCAAGCAGGGCCGTTGATGCGCAGCTTTCCTCCGGCAGCGACCAGCTGGCCAAGGACGGCTCCAGGGTATCGGCTTCCGGCAGCGCCCGCACTGCCTCCGCCAAAGCCGGACACTCCATCCGCCGCAAAATCAACCGTACCACTTATGGTTCGCAGCCCGCGGCTCCTGCAAAGCTGCAATCCGCCCAGAACAGCGCTCCTGAAAAGAACATGCTGGAAACCCTGAACGGCGTCGGAAAACAGATCAAGGCCGGTTTCTTCAAGTTCTTTTCCTGGGAAGAAGAGCAGCAGGAAAGCTACAAGATCCGCCGCAACGTGGCCGCAGCCACCATGCAGTCTTCACGAACCTGACCCCTGCTTCATCATGGGATAAAACGCTTTTATCCCGGTTTGTCCCACCATCACAGTTCCATACCTCGCACTGGTTGCATTGAACCCCTTTTCAGGCCATAGTCGGCAGCATGTTTTTATAGTGTTGCCGGGAGTGCTTTTCTGCGTTGCTGATCATTGCAATATGCTGAAAAGTAAGCATTTTTTCTTTTTATTGATGCTTTTTTGGCTGCTTTATGTATTACAAATCAACTATTTTTTGTATGCTATTAAACTCTTATCTGTATGACTAAAGAAATAGTCCTCTGCCACGTAAACGGCAGCGACTGGAGCCTGTTGGATCAACGACAGAGGTAAGATACCAGGAGGATGGCATGGAATGTAAAAAGGAAAAGAATCTGCAGCATTGCAACTGCAGCTATGATCCGTGTTCGCGCAAGGGAATCTGCTGCGAATGCATACAGTATCATCTCAAGGCGCGCGAGTTGCCCGGCTGCTGTTTCAACAAGGCGGCCGAAAAAACCTTTGATCGTTCATTCGAACATTTTGCCCGCCTGGTCACCCAGGGGGAGCTGTAGCCCGAATGGTTCAAACCACAAGGAGAAACGTGAATGCTGGATATCAAGTACCTCGAAAAGATCGAGGCCTATTTTTCTTCAGGTGATCTGATGTTCGACTTCGAGAACGGCGACGAGGATCGCCGTTATGCAATTCTGGACTATCTCGAAAAACTCATGGACCTGGCCGAGCAGGCGGACGAACTGGCCACCAAGCTGATTTTCAAGGACGGCATGCTGGAGCAGCTCAGCGGCAAGTCCGACTGACTTTTCCGGACGCGTGCCTTGGGCAGGGCACGCGTCTTTTTTTCCATTCCCTTGTCCGTCCTTGTAACCATTCGCGCAAAATAACTGTCTACATCAGTATGGGTTCAGCCAATTTTTTGGCAAGCCCGTCGGGTGCCTGCTTATAACCAATTGGAAAGTAAGTTTTTTTATCGTCTATATTAAATGGCAGGTTTATTGCATCAGGAAGAGGCAAATACAATTCGAGCAGATACGGGATCACAGGAACATGGATTCACGGCTGCCGTTCGAAACGCCCGACGGGGTAATACAAAGGAGGATGTATGCTTTTCCTGATGAGTGGTAATGAAAAGAAAAAGGGCAAGAAGCGTGGGGCGGCCATGGACGAAAATTTTGAGAGAGTCCGTGAGTTATTCACTTCGGGGCGGTTCCCTGTGGTGACAACGGAAAATATAGAGGGACGCGCCATTGAAAAAGTGCTCGGTCTGGTGGCCTGCAGAGGCTATGACTCGGATGAGGCTTTTTTCGGCATGACCACCCGTGCGGTGAACAAGGGGGCGCAGGCCATAATCGGCTATCAGGAAAATGTGGCCTTCCATCCGGACGGCAGCAAGTTCTTTTCCTGTTACGGCACTGCGGTGCAGCTTGAGAAAATGAAAACCTCCATCAGCCGACGCGCCTAGAAATTTTGCTGCGTACGGCCCCGGTCCCGGTGGCCAGGGCCGTGCTGCTCCTTAAAAGTCGGAAGAAACCCCAAAGAGACTTATGGTAAGCCTCTTTGGGGTTTTTGTTATGGAGCAAAAGGGTTGCTGGACATCAGTCAAAGAAAGCTTACCTTCTGATCAGCAGTACTGGGGGAAACTCCAGATGCCGAATGTCTTGGAGAGGATCATAGGGGGGAACGTGTCATCTCTGGAAATTAAAAAACCGCATGTCCGGGATCTTTCATCCCGGTACGCGCTTTTCGACCTGCATCTGCATTCGTCTTTTTCAGACGGTGTGCCCACCCCAACGGAGATCGTCTCTCGCGCCGCGGCCCGGGGCATCGGCGTGGCCATCACGGACCACAACGCCATAGGCGGCAGCATCCGCGCCTGGGAACTGGACCGCTGTCCCGTGCTTCCGGGCATAGAAGTGGCTTCGCGCCAGGGGCTGGATGTCCTGGCCTACTTCGAAAGTCCCGCCATTCTGGAAGAATATTACAAGAAGTGCGTGGAAGGACGCGTACGCACGGCCGACCCCAGCAGCTTCACGGACATCGACGTGTACGCGCTGATGCAGCAGGCCAAAGAGCATGGCGCCTTTGTGGTGCTGCCCCATCCCTTTGCTCCCGGCTGGAAAAACTGGGCCAGTAGGCTGCGGAAATCCGCCATAAATATTGCGGAAAACGTGGATGGCATTGAGTGTTTCAATGCCGCCTTGTCCAAACGCAGAAATATCAGGGCATTGGAGCTTTCTGAGAACTGGCGCAAAGTGGTGACCGGGGGCAGCGACGCCCACACCCTGGAAACTCTGGGAGACTGTCTGACGCTCATGCCCCTGCGTTTTCGCTCCACTCCTTTTCAGGCATTGCAAAACGGCGCCACACGGGTGGTTGGCAAGCGCTCCATTCATTACAAGCGCCACTACGGACACGCGCGCATGGCGCTCAATCACATGCGCTACTGGCCCCTGGAAGTCAGACAACGGATCCGTCGCCGTTTCTGATCCGTCGCAGTCAAAAAGCAATACTAATCGCGGTCCATCACTTCGGACTTCAGATCCTCGTACTCATCCTGGCTGATGGCGCCTTTGTCATAGGCCTCCTTGAGGTCGATGAGTTCCTGACCTTTGGTCTTTGTGGTTATGGCGGTTTCGGACCGCGCGCCCCCGCCGCCGCAGCCGGCAAGCAGGAAACTCAGGCACAGCATGCAGGCCAGCACAACAAGACGAATATTTCGCATGGGAAGCTCCTCGCGTGAAAAGTCTGAAAATTCTCAATTTTCAGTATGGCTAATACCTTTCAAGGGCAATATCAAGGGGATAGCCGGAAAAGGCAGGGGACCCGCCCCTGAAAAATCAATTTATCCCTGGAGTGGCGCGTCTGGTAAGAGCGTGATACAGGGAGAGAAGTATCTGCATCAAGGCCGGGAAGCTGAATTTAGGATTGACTTACACCCGGTGGGTGGCGATAAAAAGACAACGGTTCAGCTCACCCTGAAACGGGGTACTCATGCTCTCTAGTTCACTGCAACAGTTATTTAAGCCCACATCCATCGCCGTCATTGGCGCGTCCAACGAACCCGGTACGCCGGGCTATGTGGTCATGCGCAATCTGGCCAAAAGCAACTTTCTGGGCCCGGTCATGCCCATTCATCCGGAGCAGCTGCCCATCCACGACCTGGAGAGCTACAGAAGCGTGGACACGCTGCCCCTGACTCCGGACCTGGCCCTGATCTGCGAACCCCCGGAAAAGGTCCCGGATCTGATACAGGAGCTGGGCAAACGCGGCACCACCGCTGTGGTGCTGCTCAGCCGCGGAGGCTTTCGGGAAAGCCAGGAAAAGCGACGGCAGATCAACAATACGCTCCTGGAAGCGGCCAAGCCATACGGTGTCCGTATCCTCGGCCCCAATTGCCTGGGGTTCATCAATCCGGTGGTGGGCGTCAACGCCAGCCTGGCCCACCGGGACGCCAGCCCTGGAAAACTGGCCTTTATCTCGCAGTCCGATGCCCTGTTCGCTTCCGTGCTGGACTGGGCCGCCTCCAAACATATCGGTTTTTCCTACTTCATTTCCCTGGGCGACCGCTGCGATCTGAATCTCAGCCATGTACTGGATTACCTGAACCGCGACCCCAATACGCGGGCGGTGTTGCTGTACATCGAAAGCGTGAACAAGGCGCGCAATTTTCTTTCCGCGGCCAGGGCTCTGTCGCGCAACAAGCCCATCCTGGTCATCAAGGCCGGGCGTTCGGAAGAGGGCGCACGGGCGGCGGCCATGCATTCGTCCGCCTTTCTCGGCGCGGATGATGTTTACGACGCGGCTTTTCGGCGCGCGGGCATGCTGCGGGTCTCTGATATCGACGCCCTTTTCGACACCGTGGAAACCCTGGCGCGTACGCGTCCCATCAGCGGCGACAGGCTAGCCATTCTCACCAACGGCGGCAGCCCGGGCTTTCTGGCTGCGGATGAGCTGATTATGCGACGGGGCAGACTGGCGGAACTGAGCCAGGAAACCCGTGACGCCCTGGCCGAGGCTCTGGGCAATCAGTGGTCTTATTGGAATCCCCTGGTGATCAGCAGCCAGTCCGGCGGCGAGGTCTACGAGACCGCTTTGAAGATTCTGGTCAAGGACAAGAACGTGGACGGCGTGCTGGCAATGCACAACCCCACGGCCACGGTCACCAGCGCGGAAGTGGCGGAAGCCATTATCCGGGGCGCCAAAAAGACCAAGAAAAATATTTTTACCAGCTGGCTGGGCATAGAAAACGCCGCACCCGCGCGGCAGATGTTCGACAAGGCCGGTATCTGCACCTATTTCACACCGGAAAAGGCGGTCCGGGCCTTTCTGAACATGGTGGAATACCGGCGCAACCAGGATCTCCTCATGGAGACCCCGGCGTCCCTGCCCAAGGATTTCGACCCGGACACCTTCGCGGCCAAGCGCATTGTGAGCAAGGCCCTGGATCAGCAGCGCCAGGTGCTCACCGAGCCCGAAGCCAAGGACGTGCTCTCGGCCTATGACATTCCCACGGTGCCTTCGGCTCTGTGTTCGGACCTGGACGGCATCGAAGGCGCAGTGGAAGCCGCGGTGGAGCTTGGTTTCCCTGTGGCCCTGAAGGTGATTTCCCCCGAGATAAAGCGTAAATCCCTTGCCGGCGGCGTGGCTCTGGATCTGGAAAACGAAGAACAGGTTCGCGAGGCCGCCAAGGCTGTGTTGCTGCGCGTACGTTTGCTGCGGCCGGACGCACGTATTCTGGGCTTTACCGTGCAGCGAATGGTGCACAGGGCCCATGCCCACGAATTGCACATCGAAGTGGCCACGGACCCGGTGTTCGGCCCCATTCTCCGCTTTGGCCAGGGCGGAAGCCTGCAGGAAGTGGCCGGGGACATTCAGGCGGCCCTGCCTCCGCTGAACATGAGCCTGGCCAAGGAACTGGTTTCGCGCACCAAGGCTTTTTCCCTGCTGCAGGGCTACGAAGGTCATCCGCAGGTGGACCTGGATTCCATCTATCTGACCCTGATCAAAATTTCTCAGCTGACCATCGACATTCCCGACATCTTCGAACTGGAAATCAATCCGCTGTACGCGGACGACAAGGGCGTGCTGGCTCTGGACGCGCAGATCCGCATCGCCCGTGCCGAGGTCTCCGGACCCGAACAACTGGCCATCCGCCCCTATCCCGGAGAGCTGGTGGAATGCGCCGTGCTCAAGAACGGACAGCATGTGACGCTGCGGCCCATTCGCCCGGAGGACGAGCCCGCGCATTACGAATTTCTGGAGCATGTTTCGGCCGAGGACAAGCGCTTGCGTTTCTTCGGCAACGTGGGCATGTTGCCTCGCCAGGAGATGCACAAGCTCTGCCAGATAGACTACGCCCGTGAAATGGCCATAATCGCCATAGGTCCCACCGGAGAAGAGGACACAGGCACCCTGGGCGTTGTCAGAGCCATCACCGACCCTGAGAACCTGGTTGCCGAATTCGCCATTCTGCTGCGTTCGGATATCAAGCGCACCGGTCTGGGGCGTATGCTGATGGAAAAAATCATCCGCTACTGCCGCAGCCGCGGCACCCAGCGTATCGTGGGTCAGGCCCTTATGGAAAACAAGGGCATGGTCGGCCTGGCCAGAGCCGTGGGCTTTGAAGTAAAGAAAAATTACGACGACGAGGTCTGGGAGTTCAACCTCCAGCTCAATCCCTGAATCCCTGAAGTCAGGAACGCCGGGCCTGCCCGGTCTTCGTTAGTATGCCTGAATCGCCTCGCCGGACTACCTTACAACGAAAGTCATACATATAATACGTTTGCAATCAAGGAGTATCATGTCAGTTTTACCTGTTCCGTCGGATCTGCCCGAAGTCATTTGCTCGAAAAATGCGCACACTGTGCTGGAAAAACGCTACCTGCAGAAAGATCGCAACGGCGAACCCCTGGAAGACATCAGCGGGCTGTTCTGGCGCGTGGCTTCCAGTGTCGCCACTGAAGAAGACAAATACGAGAATTCCACCTGCAAGGCTTCGGAGCTGGCCAGATCTTTTTACGAACTGTTCCGTACGCTCAAGTTCCTCCCCAATTCTCCCACGTTGATGAACGCGGGTACCAGCCTGGGGCAGCTTGCGGCCTGCTTTGTGCTGCCGGTGGGCGATTCCATCGAGGAGATCTTCGATGCGGTCAAATACGCGGCGCTGATTCACAAATCCGGCGGCGGCACGGGCTTTTCCTTTTCCCGCCTGCGCCCCAAGGACAGCCGGGTAGGATCAACGGGCGGAGTCGCCTCGGGCCCTCTGTCCTTTTTGCGCATCTTCAATACGGCCACGGAACAGATCAAACAGGGCGGTACGCGCCGCGGCGCCAACATGGGTATTCTGCGGGTGGACCATCCGGACATCGTGGAGTTCATCAAAGCCAAGGAAAAAGAAGGCGAGCTTAACAACTTCAACCTTTCCGTGGCGCTGACCGAAGCCTTTATGGAGGCGGTCGAACAGAATGGCTCCTACGAGCTGAAAGATCCGAGCAACGGCGAAGTGAAGGCCACCATCAAGGCCAAGGCCATTTTCGAACTGCTGGTGGAAAAGGCCTGGAAGAGCGGCGATCCGGGCATCGTCTTTCTCGACCGGATCAACAAGGACAATCCCACGCCTGACCAGGGTGAGATCGAATCCACCAATCCCTGCGGCGAGCAGCCCCTGCTGCCTTACGAGGCCTGCAACCTGGGCTCCATCAATCTGGCCAAATTCGTCCGCGCTCCCGGAGAATCCCCGGACAAGGCCGTGGACTGGAAAGATCTGGCGCAGACCGTACACCTGGCCGTACGCTTTCTGGACAACGTCATCGACGCTTCCCGCTATCCGCTGGACGCCATTACGGACGTGGTGCACCGGAACCGGAAAATCGGCCTGGGCATCATGGGTTTTGCGGACATGCTCTTTCAGCTGGGCATCCCCTATGACAGTGAGGAAGGGCTGGAACTTGCCGAAAAGCTTATGGATTTTATCCAGAAGGAAAGCCGCTCAGCATCGCAGCAACTGGCCGTGGAACGCGGCCCCTTCCCGGGATACGAACATTCGGTGTTCGCTGCAGCAGATAAGGGCCCGTTTCGCAATGCGACAACAACAACTATTGCGCCTACCGGGACGCTTTCAATCATCGCCGAATGCTCCTCAGGCATCGAGCCGTTGTTCGCACTAAGTTTCGAACGCCATGTCATGGATGGTGAGAAACTCCTGGAAGCCAACAGGTATTTTGAAGAAAAGCTCAAGGAAACAGGATTTTACAGCAAAGAGCTGATGCAGGAAGTGGCTGCCAAAGGCAGTATTGCCCATCTGGACCAGCTGCCGGAGGAAATGCTCCGTGTCTATGTGACCGCCATGGATATTGATCCGGAAGCACACTTGCGGATGCAGGCGGCTTTTCAGAAGTACACGGACAATGCCGTATCCAAGACCGTGAACCTGCCGCATCTGGCCACGCAGCAGGACATCAGCCGGATTTACACCCTGGCCTACAAGCTGGGCTGCAAGGGCGTCACCGTATACAGGGACGGCTGCAAGAGCGTTCAGGTGCTCTGTACGGGCGAAAAAGGGCAGGAGCAGACGGACAAGCCGGCGACCGGCCGCCAAGTGCTCGAACGTCCGGATATGATCTTCGGCTTTACCCAGAAGATCCATCTCGGACTGGGCGAGCTGTACCTGACCGTGAACGAGGTGGACGGCAAGCCCTTCGAGGTCTTCGCCACCATCGGCAAGTCCGGACGGTCCATCACGGCCAAGGCCGAAGCCATCGGACGCCTGGTTTCTCTGGCGCTGCGCTCGGGCATCGAGGTCCGCGACATCGTCAAGCAGTTGAAGGGTATCGGCGGCGAGCATCCCATTTTCCAGAAAAAGGGGTTGCTGCTGTCCTTGCCGGACGCCATAGCCTGGGTGCTCGAGAACCGCTACCTCAACGAAAGCGAGGTGGCCAGGCGAAACGACGACCTGGATTCCAACAGATGTCCGGAATGCGGTGAAGGTCTCGTGTATCAGGAAGGCTGTCATATTTGCCCGCATTGCAATTACACCAAATGCGGCTAGATAATTCGGGACAAGGGGCGCTTGGTGCGCCCCTTGCCTTTTCCGGGCTCGAAAAACGCGCACCGGAAGGGCTTGATGCAAAACAACCGATGATTAATCGCATCCGGAGCTTGACCGGCAGGGCGCATGGCTCCATAGTAAGATTTTAGGCTAACAAACAAAGGGCGACCTCCATGGCCATAGTCACGCTGCAGCACGTATCATACAATTACGGCTCCAACTGGGCCCTGAAGGATATCAACTGCATAGTTGATCCGGGCGATTTCTATTTCATTACCGGATCCTCGGGTGCGGGAAAGACCACTTTGCTGCGACTGCTGTACGGAGCCGTACAGCTCAGGCGGGGCAAAGCCGAAGTTGCCGGTTTCAACCTGCAGCGGCTCAACCGTTTCAATCTGCCCTTGCTGCGGCGCGAACTCGGGGTAGTGTTTCAGGACTTCAAGATTCTGATGCGGCGGAGCGTGTTCGACAATGTGGCCCTGGCCCTGGAAGTCCGGGGCATGACGCGCAATATTGTCGAGCGCAGGGTGCGGGCGGTGCTGCGGAGCCTGGATCTGGAAAACAAAAGCCAGATCCTTTGCGAAGAGCTCGCCGGTGGCGAGCAGCAGCGCGTGGCCATTGCCCGGTCCATTGTGGTGAACCCGCGCATTCTGCTGGCGGACGAACCCTCGGGCAACCTGGACCCGCAGCTTTCTTTGCGGCTGATGGAAATTTTCAAGCATTTCAATGCGCACGGAACCACCGTGATCCTGGCAACCCACAGCCCCGAGCTCATCGCGAGCATGCCCAGGGCCAAGGTGCTGCGCCTGGAAAGCGGTTCCATGTGCGTGGATGTCTGATGCGCCCCTGACGGGGAGGACGGAGCCTTTTCGTACTGGAACAAGGCGAAGCCCGGAACGGAAAACCGTTTCGGAGCAAGACAGCCGAGCGTCCGGAGCCAATGAAGCCCCGGATGCTCCAAACAAGGAGAAGCCGTGTTCGAAACGGTATTCAGACTGGTGATACGCGGTCTCAAGGACATGCTGGCCAATCCGTGGGCTCAGGCCCTGACTTTTGGCGCCGTCACCATGATCACCTTTCTCGCCGGTTTTTTTCTGTTGTTCCTGCACAATATGGACAATGAATTCCGGCGTGTCCACGGGGAGATGCTTTTTCAGGTCTACTGGCAGCCGGACAGCGATCTGCAGCAGGTCCGCTCTCAGTGGGAGGAGATGAAGAAACTTCCCTTTCTGACCCAGATCGAAACCTATACGCCTTCCCAGGGGCTGCAGGAATTGTCCGAAGGAATGGGCCCGGATGTGAAGATGGAATGGCTTCGCAGCAAGAGTCCGCTGCCGCCCACGGCCATGCTGGCCTTTTCTCCCCGGGACAAGGATACGGATGTCTGGAGCGAAAAGATGAAAAAGGATCTTTCCAGCTATCCGGGGGTGCTCAAGGTGCACAGCAACACGGCCAGCAGCGAGCTGGCCAAAACCTGGGGAGCGGCGAGCCGGAAATTCGTCTGGCCTCTGCTGTTCTTTCTGGCCCTGGTATTCGCCCTTGTGGTGGGCAATACCATAAAACTTTCTCTGCTCTCGCGTCGCGATGAGGTTGAAATTCTGAAGCTGGTGGGCGCGCGCGACTGGTACGTGCAGATCCCGCTGGTGGTCAACGGCATTGCCCAAAGCCTGGCCGGGGGAGTTTCCGCCTTGTTGCTGCTGAAGATTCTGCACGGGGCCCTGGCGGATATTCTGAATTTTCCGCCCTTATACATCCGGCTTCGTTTCCTGCCGACAGGGCAGATGTTCGGTCTGCTGGGCATACTTGTTCTGGTGTCCGTGCTGACCTGTCTGGCGGCTTCACAGGCAAAAGACGCCTGAGTCTCGTAACACAACAATCGTAAGGAAAAAGCAAATGCGCAGTAAAAAAATGACGCATGGATTGGAAAAGGCGCCGCACCGTTCGTTGCTGTACGCGCTCGGACTGACCCGTGAAGAAATGGAACGGCCCCTGGTGGGCGTTGTAAATGCGGCCAACGAAATCATTCCCGGCCACATCCATCTGGATACCATCGCCAATGCGGTCAAGGCTGGCGTACGCGCCGCCGGAGGCACTCCCATGGAATTTCCGGCCATCGGCGTCTGCGACGGCTTGGCCATGAACCACGAAGGCATGCGCATGAGCCTGCCCAGCCGCGAAGTGATCGCCGATTCCATCGAGATCATGGCCACGGCCCACCCCTTTGACGCCCTGGTCTGCATTCCCAACTGCGACAAGATCGTCCCCGGCATGCTCATGGCCATGATGCGCCTGGACATTCCGGCCATCATCGTCAGCGGCGGCCCCATGCAGAGCGGCGAATGGCGTGGCGAGCGCAAAGACCTGATCAGCGTGTTCGAAGGCGTCGGCAAGGTGAAGATGGGCGAGATGACCGAGGAGGAACTGGAGGAAATGACCCAGTCGGCCTGCCCGGGCTGCGGTTCCTGCGCGGGCATGTTCACGGCCAACTCCATGAACTGCCTGTCCGAGGCCATTGGCCTGGCTTTGCCCGGCAACGGCACCACTCCGGCCATCTCCGCTGCGCGCGTACGCCTGGCCAAAAAAGCCGGCATGCAGATCATGGAACTTATTGAAAAGGACCTGACTCCGCGCAAGATCGTCACGGCCAAAAGCGTTTCCAATGCGGTTTCCGTGGACATGGCCCTGGGCTGCTCCACCAATACCGTACTGCACCTTCCGGCTGTTTTCGCGGAAGGCGAGCTGGATCTGACACTGGATATTTTCAACGAAGTCAGCAAGCGTACGCCCAACCTCTGCAAGCTGTCTCCCGCGGGCTACCACGACATCTCTGACCTGCACCGCGCCGGCGGCATCCAGGCTGTACTGAAGCGCCTCAGCGACGCCGGACTGCTGGATACGAGCGTCATGACCGTCACCGGCAAGACTCTGGGCGAAAATCTGGAAGGCCTGAAACCCATGCCCGGCGCCGACGAAGTCATTCGTCCGCTGGACAATCCCTATGCCAAGGAAGGCGGCATCGCCATTCTCAGGGGCTCCCTGGCTCCGGACGGAGCCGTGGTCAAACAGTCCGCGGTGGCTCCGGAAATGATGCAGCGTACGGCCACTGCGCGCGTGTTCGACAGTGAAGAGGAAAGCGTGCAGGCCATTCTGGACGGCAAGATCAACAAGGGCGACGTGGTTGTCATCCGCTACGAAGGCCCCATGGGCGGTCCGGGTATGCGCGAAATGCTCACCCCGACCTCTTCCATCTCCGGCATGGGCCTGGGCTCTGATGTGGCCCTGATCACAGACGGCCGTTTCAGCGGCGGCACGCGCGGAGCAGCCATTGGTCACGTTTCTCCGGAAGCCGCCCATGGCGGACCCATCGGCCTGGTGCAGGAAGGCGATCAGATCAAGATCGACATTCCGGGCCGGACCCTGGATCTGCTGGTGGACGAAGCCGAACTGGAAAAGCGCCGCGCCGCGTTCAAGATGCCCGAACGCGTGCTCAATTCGCCTTTCCTCAAGCGCTACCGCCGCATGGTCAGTTCCGCGGCCCAGGGCGCCATCTGGAGCAATCCGAAATAGTTCTTTTGCGAGTCAAAGCGGGGGCGCAAGCCCCCGCATCCGCAAGGACGATTTGGGAATCGCAAGGAAGCGGTCCGGAGAATGTGCCGTTCCTGCAGGTTGATCCGGAACAGTCGCAGTGCCGAATAGGGACTGCTTGGCATTGGATAGATTTTGTTTTTTTTGTTCAGAAGCGTATGGTCCTTGGGAAAAGGCGTCAGAGCCTTTGGAGGCGCAGCCTTTGAAAAAATTTGATCAGGAAACCGTTGAGCGCTACGAAGCGTGGTTCCGCACGCCCGCAGGGGCGTTTGCGCTGGAGCGCGAGAAACGGTTGCTGCACAATCTGATATCCCCCTGGCCCCGGCGCGGCCAGAAGCTGCTCGAAGTCGGTTGCGGTACGGGGCTTTTTCTCAAGATGTTCTGGGAAACTGGCTTTGACGTGACCGGGATGGATCTTTCCCCCGCCATGCTCGACGCCAGCCGCCAAAGGCTCGGTTCGCGTGTGGATCTGCATCTCGGCAGCGCGGACCATTTGCCTTTCGAGGACAAGTCTTACGATTTTGTTGCGATTCTCACGGTACTCGAATTTGTGGAAGATCCTCTGGTGGCCTTGCAGGAAGCCGCACGAGTGGCCAAGAAGGGACTGATCATCTCTTTTCTCAATCGTAATTCCTTGTATTTTCTGGAAACAGGCATTCAATGGCCATGCAGCGGCAAATCCCTGCTGCGCGGGACGCACTGGCAGACCTGGAGAAAGCTGCGTCAGCTGATCGTCGAGGCCTGCGATCCGCGGCGGATGACCCTGCGATCCGTGTTGCCCGGCCCCATGTTCACCTGGCGCGAATGTCAGCCTTTCCGCTGGATGAACAACTACGTGCTCCCTTTGGGCATAGGCAGTTACTGCGCAGCACGTGTGGACTTCATCGCGGCCAAGCCGCTTACGCCGCTGCTGTCCTTCACCAGGGACGCGCGTGTGAGCTATTGGGGAAAGCCGCAGGGCACTTTTCGCAAGGTGGCCAGCCGCAATGGAGAAAGCGCCGAAAGCAAGTCCGGCGCCCTGTGAAATCTGCCGGATTGATCAGTCCGCAGCTCCTGTTTTTTTGAAAATCAGACCTTCAGATCCAGCACTGTCTGGGTCATCTCATCATCCGTACGGATCACTTCCGCATTGGCGCCGTAGGCGTTTTCATTGACGATCAGATTGACCATTTCCGTGGCCACGTCCGTATTGCTGCCTTCCACAAACTGTTGTCCGGTTTGCACACGGCCTGTGTCCGGATTTTCCGTGGGAACAGCTTCCTGTTTCAGCGGGCCGGAGGACTCGTCTCTGGTTATGGAGGAAACCCGAACCCCTTGACCATCGGGTCCTGTTTCCAGGTTGGTCCGGCTGGCCTTGAATTCGTCCGTGCTGATATTGGCGAGGTTGTTGGCGGTAACTGCGACTGACGTGCTGAAAGCATTGAGCGCTTCCGCTGCTGTGGATCCTATTTTCATGGCAGTTGCCTCCTTTACTGCGAATTTTCCAGGCATGCCGACAAGGAACGTCGTTGTGAATGACGCCGCGAATGATGCCGCGAATGATGCCGCGCGTAGTGAATGCGACATTACCGGAATCAGGAAAAGCTCCTGGATCACACCTTATCATATAGTTCTATCGGACGGATTGTCGAGAAACTTAAGGGTGAATCGAAAAAAAATGAAAATTTTTTAAAAAAGTTTGCTGGAGGGCCTGGGCCGGAAAAACCAGACAAAACCGAAAAAAGCGGGAATGCCCAACAAGCCGAATAGCCATTGCGGTCCGCTCACATAGGCCATGACGCGCAGGCCGCTGCCCCACAGAAAGAGGATAAAGGCAGTGGCTATCAGCATTCCCCAGTGCAGGGGAGAGCAGGGCAGTGCGAACAGACTCAGGATCCTGGGCAGGATGGTACGGAACAGCATGACCAGGGCCGCGCTCAGGAGTACGGATGCGATGAGGAAAAACCACCAGGGCGACAGGCCGGTGCCGCGATTGAAAATGCCCACGTCTCCATGGGCCGCAAAGGAGCGCATGAAAATATAGGCCACCAGCTCCATGAGGTTGGCCACCGCGTACCAGAAGAGCGCATTGGCAATCCAGCGGTTGCGGACCTTGCTGGTGGAAATGGCGAAAAAGCAGGCGGTGATCACAAGGGCGTGCATGAACAACGGGCAACTGCCGATCACCGCGGCCTTGAGCAGCTGGCCATGCTCAAAAAGCAGATGATATTCGACGCCCTCGTCCCAGCCGGTCATCATGATCGGGTTTCCCCAGACAATGGCCAGCGGGTTTTTCATGGCCCCGAGCAGCCAGGCCATGGTGCTGTGGGTCAGCTCGTGCGAAACCACCACAAGGGATTGAGCAGCGAGAAATGTGCCCAGTGATGCGAACAGGTATAACCACGGGGATACGGCGGTCTTCTGCGGATTCATAGGAGCTCCCGATCCAAAAAAAGAGATAAAGTCGATTGCATGCGGCCCGGTTTTTTGCACCGTTGATATAGAAAAACAGTAGTCCTGTATGATGCGTACGTCAACGAACCTGCGGGTTCAGTTGCGTATGGGGGAGTGGCAGCTGTTGGAACCCAGGGCGTTGTTGATGGCTTTCTGCAGGAGTTCGATTTCGACCGGTTTGGCCACGTAATCGTTCATTCCGGCATTGAGGAAAACGGATTTGTCGTTTTTCATGGCATAGGCGGTCATGGCGATGATGGGGATTTCTGCATAGGGCGCATTGGATGAGCGGATTTGTTTGGTTGTTTCCACGCCGTCCATGACAGGCATCTGGATGTCCATGAGCACCAGGTCTACTTTCTGGCTTGAGAGCGCCTGCAACACTTCTCTGCCGTTTTTCACGGCAATGATTTCGGACCCCATGCGCTGCAGAATTTTGCTTGCCGCAAGCAGGCTGAGATTGTCGTCGTCGGCAATCAGGATAGTCGGCGTGGATTCGGCTTTGATGCACGGGGGCAACGTGTCGGCCTCCTCGGCAAGGGGGGATTGGGCGAAAGCAAAGGGCAGGGACACATAAATGGTTGTGCCGCCGCATTCGGTGTCGCTGATGGAGATGTTCCCCCCCATGAGCTGCACGAGATTTTTGACTATGGGCAATCCGAGCCCGGCTCCCTGAAAATTGCGCCGGTAGTTCCCTTCGATCTGGGTGAAGGGTTCGAAGATGTCTCCCAGGCGTTCGTCCGGGATGCCGATCCCAGTGTCGCTTACGGCAATCAAGATGCGCGCTTTGGAGCACCAGGGCGGGCTCAGGGGATGGATGACAACCTCCACCCAGCCTTTTTCCGTGAATTTGATGGCATTGCCCACCAGGTTGAAAAGGATCTGGCGCAATCTGGTCTCGTCGCCAATCAGTGTGGGAGGAATACGCTCGTCTATGTGGAAGCGCATGTCCAGTCCCTTGTCGTTGAGGAGCGGCGTAAAGGTCTCGACAACAGAGCGTTTCTGTTCCTCCAGGCTGAATTCGACTGTTTCCAGGGGCAGTTTGTCCGCTTCGATTTTTGACAGGTCCAGGATGTCCGAAAGCAGCCGCGTGAGGCGCTGCGAGGACTTGATGGCATTGAGCGTGTATTCCTGCTGTTCCAGGTCCAGCGGCGTGGTGCGCAGCAATTGGAGCATGCCCAGGATGCCGTTGAGCGGCGTACGGATTTCATGGCTCATGTTGGCCAGAAAGGTAGATTTGGCGCGATTGGAGGCCTCGGCCTCGGTCTTGGCCTTGAGCATGTCGGTTTCGGCCTGTCTGCGCAGCGAAATGTCCTGACAAAAGGCCAGGTCCGTGTCCGGTCCGATGTTCACGGCATTGAGAAGCACGTAAATGGTGCCTCCGTCCTTGCGCCGCAGGCTTACCTCGCCAAAGAACCGTTCCTTGCTGTGCAATGGTTGGAAGCCGGTATCCGAATTTTTGTTCGGGTCGCGTACGACCAGTTGCGAGATGTGCAGTTGCGTCAGTTCTTCCCGTGTGTACCCGGTCATGGCGTAGCCGGCGGGATTGACGTCGACGAATTGCCCCTGCTTGTTGATGACGAAGATGGCCACGGGCGAAGAATCCACATAGGTCCGGTACGTTTCTTCGCTTGCCTGAAGCCGGGTGTTCAGGGCGTCTTTTTCCGCAATGGACCAGACCAGATTGACATTCGAATAGCTCAGGGTGGCGAGCATGTCCGCGAGTTTGGAATAAAAGTGCATGACAGTGTCCACCTGGGTGCTGCTCAGACGCGGAACCTTGTCCAGCGCGTCCAGGTACTCCTGTTCATTAAAACCGAATTGCCGGGCCTGCTGTCGAAATGTTTCCCGGTTCGGTTCTTCATCCGAAAGAATGAACTGCCCTGTGAAAATATTGCCCACATGGTGTCCGCCGATGATCAGCGGGGTGGCCATGTCCCAGAGCTGGTTTTCGCAGCGATAGCGTTTGGACTCGCCATGGACCAGGCCCCGGGTGAGGATGGTGTCGCTTTTGAGGCAGCGTTTGCTGGTCTCGGGATTGATGCGGTGAAATTTGGTGCAGATGTCCTGCCAGCCTGCGGCCACGAAAACTTTGCCCTGCGTATCGAGCAGCGCGAACACCATGCCCGTAAGTTGATGAAAGGCGTCGCTCAGTGATTGCAGCATGTTGATGTCGATGATGTCGCCCAGCTCCAGGCCGGTGATATCGTCCCCCGGAGACTGGGAGTCCTGGAGCTTTCGCTGGATACGGGATTTGCTCGCCAGAAGTTTCTGCTCGGCCTGTTTTTCTTCGGTGAGGTCACGGACAAAGACCACAAAGCGGCCGTTTCCGTATTCGAGATAAGAAGCCACGACTTCGACTTCGATGAGAGTGCCGTTTTTACGGCGATGCAGGGTTTCGAAGCGGGCCTGTCCCTGCACGATCACCTGCCGGATACGCTTCTCGACCGTATCGGCGCCTGTGGCGTCGACATCGAATATGGTTATGTCGAGCAGTTCCTCACGCGTATACCCGAGCATTTCGGCCGCGGCGTTGTTGACGCTGAAGAGGCGTCCCTGCTTGTCGGCCAGCCAGAAAGCATTGGTGGAGGTATCCAGAATGGTGGAGGAAAGCACTTCCTGGTCGTATCTGTCCGTCAGATCGAAGCAGTAATGCAGAATGCCGGTAACGTTGCCCTGAGAATCCGTACGCGGCGTATAGGTGACTTGCATGTAGCGCTTACCCGCGGCAGGGAATTCAATCCAGGCTTCGAATTCGACCTGTTCTCCGGCCAGGCAACGCTCCATGCGGGGCTTGAAGATTTCGTTGAAGGTCTGCGCATCGAAGATATCCGCCGGAGTCGCTCCTGAAAGGTCTTCAGGGCAGACGCCCGTATATCGTGCGCAGGCATCGTTGATTTTCTGGTATCTGAACTGTTTGTCCAGAATGGAGGCCGGAGTCTTCAGCGAATGGAACAGCTTTTCGAAATCCAGGGAGGCATCCCCGTGTTCGGGGTCGGCGTTGTTCCGGTATAGCCGGAGTTCCGCCTCGAGTGCCTGCATTTCTTCAAGCAGCTGTTCTCTGGATTTATTCACTTCGGACACGATCTTTCCTCCAGAAGTTGGTCAAAGGAGCCGAAGATTCGATTATGAGTGATGATATCATGCCGTTTCATTTATTGTCTACCGTGATGATAGGGGGAAATTCCTGCAGACATTTTTGTTGTTCAAAGTATTGAAGAAAAGAAGCTTCGAGATGGGGGGCAGGTTTTATTCGTAAACACATGACTGCTGGGGATGGTTTTGCGCATTGCATTCCCCAACGGCTGTGGTACAACAAAAGCAGGCTGATACTCGGAGCAGGTAAAATTTAACCTTTTGCAGCTTCGGGTTAGGAAAACGTCAGAACGTGCCGCAGGGTATTTTGCGTCCTGTGCGACAACTCACAGATTGATGTGAGCGGAAAATACCTGACGGCCCGCTCCTGCGGCATTCGCCGATGGCCTCGCCAATGGCGCGGCCTTTCTTACAATCAGGGCAGGCAACAAGAAACCTTTCTGCGCTGATTACCATCTGTCTCACGGATAAGGGACGCAATGTTTATGGAGGTTTGTATGCTCAAGTACGCGATCATTTTTTTTGCAGGCGTTTTCGGCATCATGGTTTTCGTTCTGCATACCGACACTGCGTTCAGCAAGGAAGCCACATCGGCCAAAAGTCTGCTGACACAAAAGTGCGCCAGCTGCCATGGACTGGGCAAGGTTCAGAAATCCCTCGGCAAGGACTCCGCCCAATGGCAGAGCGTAATCCAGCACATGCGAGAAAAAGGCGCAAAGCTGACCGACCAGGAGCAGAGCGCACTGGCCGAGTACCTGGGCGGATTGAAGGCCGGAGACACCCTCTAGCAACACATTGAAATGAATAAAACCATAAGGCGGTATTATTTCCTCGGAGGCTGCGTTCTGCTGCTGCTGGCCGTTTTAGGCAGCTATGTGGCTGCCATTCCGGAAGTGCCTGTTGCCAGCTATGAGGCCATAGCCGGCCATGCGGGAAGGCTGCTTGGGCTGCTTGGGCTCGTGCTGCTGGGATCAACGCTTCTGCTGGGTGGTCGTCCCGGTTACCTGGAACGCTATCTGGGGCTGGGCACGCTCATGAAGCTGCACCGTCCGCTGGGTGTGCTGACCCTGATCTGTTTTCTCGCGCACGCCCTGCTGCTGAGTTCGCGCCACGCCCTGCTTAACAACCTTTCCTGGTTCGAACTCATGGGGCTTTACGCACAGTTGCCCGTCATGCTGCTGGGGCAGATCGGCCTGATTCTGCTTGTGCTTGCCGGAGTGACGGCCTTTCTGGGAAAGTACCGCC
This sequence comes from Desulfovibrionaceae bacterium, assembly GCA_963667575.2. Classification (GTDB taxonomy): domain Bacteria; phylum Desulfobacterota; class Desulfovibrionia; order Desulfovibrionales; family Desulfovibrionaceae. Next base: position 33,527 of record CAXXHY010000035.1, read on the forward strand.
TTCTCGGTTATGCTTTCTGGAAAAAATTCCATATTCTTGTTTACTTCGGGACCTCACTGGGGTTGCTGCATGCCCTGTTCCGGGGGGAGGACATGCGCTCGCCCGTGATGCTGGTCATCTGGGGACTGGCTTTCTATTGCCTGGCGGACGGAGCGGTGCGGCGCTTTCTGAAGGTCATGACCCGCCGCAACTGGCTGCCCTATGTCGTGGGCAGGGTCACCCCGGAGAGCGCGGACACCACCAGTGTTTCATTTTTGCCGGAGGATGGGGAACGCAAACTGGACCGTATTCATCCCGGGCAGTTTCTGCTGCTGCGGATCAAGGGCAAGGGAGGCTGGAGCGAACCGCATCCGTTTTCCATCGTGTCCCGCCCCGATGGCGAAGAGGTCTGCGTGAGCATCAAACGCGCGGGAATGTTCACCGGAAACGCGCATGGACTGCATCCCGAGGACAAGGTGCTGGTGTGCGGCCCCTATGGGACCTTTTGCGCGGATGCTTTGGAACAGCACAGCCTGTGTTGCATTGCCGGGGGCATGGGTATCACCCCGTTTCTGAGCCTGCTGCGTACCATGCGTGGGCAGGAGAAAACGCCGCGTATGCGTTTGATCTGGTCCGTACGGACGTATGAACAGGCTTTTGCCCTGGAAGAGCTGAGGGAAATGCAAAAAGAACTGCCGCTGGATCTGACCGTGCTCTGCAGCCGCGAGTTCGGCGAACGCTTGATAGCTCTGGACGGCAGGGGCTTCAAGCTGGAGGCCGGCCGCATCAACGCCACCCATCTGCGCCAGTGCGTCCTGAACGGAGCCAGCATCTACTGCTGCGCCCCGGCGGAGATGCAGAAGTCCGTCAACTCCCTGTTGCGCGAACTGGGCGTCAAACCAGCCCAGGTTCAGCGCGAAAGTTTCGCCTGGTAATCATCCGGCACAATTATCCTCGTAGCGACAGCAAGGTCCGCAGGTTCATCTTATCCATGGTGAACTCCTTGTCCTTGGGAAGCTTGGGAGTTTCCAGAACCATGGGGACCCGTGCGAAGTGTTCGTCGTTGAGGATACAGGCGAAGGGGGGTAAGCCCCAGCTCGCCCTTGCCGATGTGCTCGTGGCGGTCCTTGCGGCTTCCCAGGGGATTCTTCGAATCATTCAGATGAAACAGGAGTAGCCTGTCCAGTCCGATCTGGCTGTCGAAGTCCTCCATGGTCCGCTGGTAGCCCGCTACCGTGCGGAAGTCATACCCCGCGGCAAAGGCGTGGCAGGTGTCGAAACAGACGCCCAGGCGCCGGGAAAACGCTGAGTTTCGGATAATGCGGCCCAGGTGCTCGAAACAGTGCCCCAAGACCGTTCCCTGACCGGCCGTGGTTTCCAGCAGCACCCGTACGTCGGGGCAGTCCGCCTGGGAAAGAACGTAATCCAGATTGCGGGTATAGCACTCCAGGCCCTGAGCCTCTCCCCGGCCGAGATGCGCGCCCGATGGGTGACCACCAGGGAAATGCCCAAAGCCGCGGCTCGCCGGATTTCCTCCACAAAGAGCCCGATGGACTTCTCCAGATTGACGGGATCCGTGCCAGCCAGATTGATCAGATAGGAATCATGCGAGACTATGGGATAGTTGCCCCAGGCCTTGCGGGCTTTGTGAAAATCCGCAACGGCTTCCGGAGTCAGGGGCGCCGGGCGCCACTGGCGCTGGTTCTTGCTGAAGATCTGCAGGGCGCTTCCCCGCAGTGCGGCAATGTGCTCTACGGCCTTATGGAGCCCCCCACTGGTGGGCATATGCGCCCCCAGCAGGAGAGTGTTCCGGTGATCTTCAGAATGTTGCTTCATACGCAGTCGGGAAAAATAAAACGATTGCGGTTATGGATTTCGTTGCGATTTTTCAGGGTGGCCTGTGGAGGCAGAATCATTTTGCCTTGCGCGCCCGGAACGTGAAAAGCCCCTGACTTTCTTCTATCTTTTCCACCTTGAAGCCTATTTCCTTGAGCCCGTCAGCTATGGGGTCCTTGCGCAGACGCAGCTTTCTGTAAAAGCTTTTGAGAAAGGTCCAGGGCTTGTCCGGCGCTTCGCGTTCGTAAACCAGGTCGTTTACGCGGATGTGGGTGGGGTCGTACTCCAGGAAGCAGGTGAAAATGCGGTTTTCATCCGAACGAACCGGGATGAACCGGTCCGTGCCGCTCAGGGGAATGTTGTAGTCTCTGAAGCTCAGAAGAAAATCTCCTCCGGGCTTGAGCTTGTTAAAGATGTCCTGAAACAGTTTGCGGACCTTTTCATAATCCGTCAGATGCGAAAGCGTATCTCCCATGCACAGGATCAGGTCCACGGTGGGAGGAATATGGCTGGAAAAATCCAGGAGATCCGCCTCGATGGGAGTGATGGGCAGATCCTTGGCCTGCGCTGTGAGCGTTTCCAGCAGTTTCGGGCAACTGTCCAGCGCAATGACCTTGTAACCGGCCTTGGCCAGAGGCAGAGCGAAAAAACCGGGACCCGTACCCAGGTCCACTGCAACAGCATCTTCAGGAAGGTTGGTCAGGAGTTTTAGCGAATCCAGAAGGGCCGTATTTTTTTGTAAATTGAATTCGTAGCCGCCAAAAAGCCAGACATAGTGTTCGGCAAGGATTGTATTGTAATGTTCGGAAACTGAGTCCATCTGTACCGCCTCCAGGTCGGTGGCGCTGATGCGCTTGGATATGGGAAGACTTTACCCGTAAGATACGGAGGCGTCAAAGCCGTCATTGACAAATTTTCTACTCAGAGAATACAAGATATACCATTGGAAATGAAAAATTTAAAGACAAGGAGATAGCATGACAGTAGAGCGAATCTTGCGCGCCGCTGCAGGCATTGTCATCCTGGCGAGCTTGCTGTTGAGTCTGGCCTCTCCCTGGTGGCTTCTGCTGACGCATTCGCAGGGGTCAATCTTTTACAGTCGGCGTTTACCAACTGGTGCCCGTTGATGATGGTTCTGAAAAAACTGGGTGTCAGAAGCTGTGATTGATCGTTGTGGGCAGCTGCAGTCGACACTGCCACTGTTCGTTTCCCAATCCCTTTAAAACAACTATCCGTAAATCCATTTTCGGCCGCAATGGCGCCGCAATACTTCGGCGTCATTGCGGCCGGCGTTTTTTCCACGTCCTGTGATCCCCCCTTTTTTACAAAGTTAAGCGCTTCAAACAGTTTTGGTTGTACTCGTTTTGGAGGGATGATATGAATAAAATATCAAAAAATCTGTTTTTTCGTTTCGAAATACAGTGAAGTGCAGATTATATATGTAAGTGCTTGATTTCCTATATATCCACGGCCCTGCTGTCAGCCGGAAACACCTCAAGGGAAGACCTGAAAAATGGAAACCTGCGAACAGAATAACACTTGCGCAGAAATTCAGAGCTGCCTGGACAGGGTCCTGCATTCGCTGCGGGAGGCCCGGGCCGTACATCTCTGGGGATACCGCATCGACAGTCTGCAACAATATATCTGCAGACGGGTGGAAGATCTCGAACTCGAATCCTATCCTGCCTACGCAGACTACCTGTTGTGGAATAACGCCGAATGCGACGCGCTGCTGAACGCGATTTTGATCAGCTCGAGCAGTTTTTACAGGGAAGGGCTGACCTTTGCCATTCTGGCGGAGATCATCCTGCCGCGTTTGATGGCGGCATCTCCGGATCCTCCGAATAATCTGCGGATCTGGAGTGCGGGGTGTTCCGCGGGAGAGGAGCTGTACTCGCTTGCAATGCTGCTGCGGGAATATGAGCATCCTTTCGGCAAAGATGTGCAATATTTTCTGCTGGGGACGGATATCAATCAGGTAGTTCTGGATCAGGCGGTTCAAGGCAGTTATTCACGGGAAAGCCTCCGCAACCTTCCTCTGCATTTTGTCGAATCCTGTTTTGAGCAGCGACAGCAGGTCTATGCACTTTCTCAGGACATCCGGTCCATGGCCTGTTTTTGCAAGGACGATTTGCTGGACAATGAACATATCGCACCTGCAGAAAGTATTTTCGGTTCTTTTGATCTGATCATTTGTCGCAATGTACTGATGTATTATGATCTGCAAAGGCAGCAAAAAATCAACAAAAAACTCGTAAATTGTCTGAAGAAAAAAGGATACCTGATTCTTGGAGACTGTGAATCACTGCATCAGGAATTTACAGGAAGCTTTATCCCCGTAATGGGAAGGGCTTATATTTTGCAAAAAACATAATCAAAAACCATGCTGTCGCATATTACAAAGAAAGGCTGAAAAATGCAGTTTATTAATAATATGACCATACGGTCCAGGCTTATTTCCTTTTTGATCTGCACATTGATCCTGTTCAGCGCTTATGCCTACTTTGCTTATTCAGGCCTTATCACACTGGAAAATCTGACAAATACCATCTACGAGCATCCATTGCAGGTTTCCAATGCCGCATTGAATGCAAAAATCGATATTCTTAAAATTCACCGCTCCATGCGACGGGTGACACGGACGCAGGAAGTGATCAAATTGCATGAAATTCAGCAGGATATCCGGCGGGACGAGGCGGAATTCTACACAAATCTGGATATTATCCGCGCCCGTATTCTTGGAGATCAGGGCAAGGAACTGGAAAAAAACGCCCGGGAACAGTTTCATAAATGGAAAGAGATACGCGATGAAATCATGGCTCTGGCCATGGAGCAAAAATGGGAAGAGTCCAACAACCTGAACCGGGTGCAGGGGGACGCACCGGTGGCCTCTCTGGAAGAGCGGATGCGGGAGTTGACCAATTACGCCCGCAACAAGGCCGACGGTTTCATCAAAGATGCCGCACGGGAAGAACAGCGCCTTAACCAGTACACCATACTATACGCGTTGGTGCTGATTGCCGTGACCCTGCTGGCGGCCATTGCCATTATCGGCAACATCAGCGCCAACCTGAGGCTTCTGCAGCGGACCATGCTGGAGATCGTGGAAACCGGGGAGTTGCAGTATGCCAGATTGAAAGGTTCCAATGAACTGACCGAGCTTGCCGACACCTTCAATAAACTGCTGGACAAACTGCAGATGCAGCTCTGGCTGCGCCAGGGATTCAACGGCTTGAACGACGAGTTGTCCGGGCTCAAGAATCTGCAGGAAGTTTCCGAAAGGGCCCTGAGTTATCTGGCCCGTTATATGGGGGGCTGTGTAGGGGCCTGTTACCAATGGGACAAAGATGCCCGTGAGTGCCGCCTGCTCGCCTCCTACGCCTATGTGGAGCGTACGTACCTTTCTGCCAGATACAAACCCGGCGAAGGGGTGGTCGGGCAGGTTGCCCTCGAGCAAAAGCCCATCCTGCTCGAGCATATCCAGGAGGAGGATGCTCTTGCCCGGACCGGCACTACCAGCGGACCGCCCCGGAACATCTATGCCTTTCCCCTGTTGTGCGACGGGGAGCTGGAAGGCGTTATGGAGCTGGGATCTTTTGAACCCATGGATCCGTTCAAAAGGGAGTTTCTCGATCAATCCGGCCGCCTGGTTGGTTATGTGTTGCACGCCACCAGCCAATCCGTTGCGATCAAGCTGCTTCTGGCTGAAACCCGCGAGGCGAACACTGCCCTGGAGATTCGTAGTGCGGAATTGGACTCATTGAACAGCAGATTGGGCAAGGCCAATGTCGAACTGGAAAACCAGTCCAAGGCCTTGAAGTCCCAGTCCACCGAACTGCGGGTGCAGAAAAACGAGCTGGAGGTCAAACGCGCGCAGGTGGAGGAAGCCGACAGGTTGAAGTCCGAATTTCTCTCCAACATGAGCCACGAACTCAGAACGCCGTTGAACAGCATACTGGCGCTATCCCAGCTGATGATCAACCGCGGCACGGGCCAGGATCTGAACAAGGAGAAGCAATACCTGGAGATCATGGAGCGCAACGGCCAGCATCTGCTTTCACTGATCAATGACATCCTGGATCTGACCAAGATCGAATCCGGGCGTATGGAAATTTATCCGGAGCCTTTTTCAGTGAATGAACTCCTGGAAGAGTGCCTGCAGACCACGCTCCCGGTTGCCAGAAACAAGGGCGTGGACGTGGTGAAGGTGCTGGAGAACGATTTCAGGATGGTTTCGGACCGGGGAAAAATCAGCCAGATCTTGCTCAATCTGGTCTCCAATGGAGTGAAATTCACGGAGCAGGGCCGGGTGACAATCACCGTACGCAACACGCCTGATCAGGTAGAGTTCCGCGTACAGGATACGGGCGTGGGCATAGAAGCGGCCGAGCAAAGCCTGGTCTTTGATGAGTTTCGCCAGGTGGACGGTTCCACCACGCGACGCCATGAAGGCACCGGGCTGGGGCTGGCCATCAGCCGGAAACTGGCCAGGCTGCTGGGGGGGGATATCACTCTGGAGTCCGCCCGCGGCAAGGGCAGCACCTTTACCCTGGTGCTGCCGGCAAAGCTTTCCGATACGCTGCCCTCCGGACCGATGTCCGCAGTTGAACCATCCAAATACGGCAGTGCTCCGTTGGAAAAGACCATTCTGATTATAGATGATGAAAAGGAAGTGTGCGGGTTGATGCAGATGCATCTCGAACAGGCCGGGTTCAATGTCGTCAGCACCACTTCTCCTGAAAAGGGGGTGGAGCTGGCCAGACAGCTCAAACCCTACGCCATAACCCTGGATTTGCTGATGCCCGAACAGGATGGCTGGGAGGTCATCAATAAACTGAAAGCCGATCCGGAAACAGCCGGAATACCGGTGATAATCGTATCCGTCAGCGACGAGCGCGATACCGGCGTCGCCCTGGGCGCATCCGGCTATCTTCTCAAGCCGGTGGATCCGGAAAGGCTGCTGACCCTGCTGCGCGAAGTGGCCCTGGACAGACCTGAAGGCAGGATTCTCGTGGTGGACGATGATCCGGCCATAACTGCTTCATTGAAAGACCTGCTGCTGGAGCAGGGATACGCCGTACGTACTGCCGCGAACGGTAAGGAGGCCCTGGAAAGTCTGGCAAAAGACCCTGCGGATGTGGTCCTCATCGATCTGGTCATGCCGGAAATGGACGGCTTCGAATTGATCAAGCAAATCCGTGAGAATCCGGATAACGAAAATACGTCGTTGGTGGTACTGACAGCAAAGGACCTGAGCAAAGATGAATGCGAACAGCTGAGCAAGTCCGTACGCAACGTGATGCGCAAAAAACCAGGAAACGGACAGGAGGTTCTCGCGCAAATCAACGAGGCCTTGTTGCAGATTTCTTCGCAAAGCGCGAGCGAGACAAATGCCAGACCGCTAATTGTGATCATTGAGGACAATTCCGTGGCAGCGCTGCAGATGAAGGTTTTGCTGGCGGATCACGGCTATATCCCGCACGTCATTCTGGAAAGTGCCAACGCCATGCCCATCATGCAGCAACTCAAGCCCGATGGAGTCATCCTGGACCTGATGATGCCGGAAGTGGACGGCTTTGAAATCCTGGAAAGCATACGCTTCCACTATCCGGACGGACAGATACCGGTGCTCGTACTTACGGCCAAGGATCTCACCGAGAGCGACCGTGAACGTTTGCAGTCTCTGAACGTTCGTTATCTGGTGCAGAAGGGGGCCATGGTGCGCGAACAACTGCTCCGGACCATAGACAAGGTCTTTAAACCGCAAGCCAAGCCTGATATCGCAGCAATATCTGCGATTTCGGACAGTGCGCCCATACTGCTCGTTGAGGATAACAGCGACAATCTGGTGACTCTGTCCGCCATTCTCGAAGATGCGAAAATTCCCTTTCTGGTGGCAAGAGACGGCCAGGAGGCTGTTTCCATGGCTTCGCAGCATTCTCTGAGCCTTATTCTGATGGATATCCAATTGCCCGGGCTCAGCGGCCTGGAAGCCACCCAGGCCATCAAGGCGAATCCTGCGCTAGCCGGAATTCCGATCATTGCCATGACGGCAAAAGCCATGCGCGGGGACCGGGAAAGCATACTGCAGGCTGGCTGCGATGATTATCTTTCCAAACCCGTCAATCCGGAAACCTTTGTCTCCATGGTCAGGAAATGGCGTCAGTCCTTCTCCGGGCATTCGGAATAGCCGTTATGCAAAAAGAACAATTCAGATTGCTTCTCATTGACGACAGAGCGGAAAATCTTTTCATTCTGGAAGAGATAATCGACCTGCATCTGCCTGGCTGCAAGGTTTTCAGCAGTACGTCCGCCAAGGAAGGGCTGACCATTGCCGCACGGGAGATGCCGGACGGCATTCTGGTGGATTTTCAAATGCCGGAAATGGACGGTGTGGAGCTGTGCAAGCGGGTGAAATCCGATCCCAAGCTCAACAGTATTCCAGTGATCATGATCACGGCCCATCAGACAACGCCCTCCATACGGATAAGAGGCCTGGAGGCAGGGGCCGTGGATTTCATCTCCCGCCCCGTGGATGGCGTCGAACTGACCATGAAACTCAAGGGCGTGCTGAGCACCAGGAAACGTGAAACAGAACTTATCAGGGAAAAAAGAGAGCTGGAAAGTTCCTTTGCCCTGCAGACCAAGCGGCTGGAGCGAACAGAGGAGCTGTATCAGACGCTTTTCGACAGCGCAGGAGATGCCATTGTCTTTCACGATGAGGACGGGCTGATTCTGGATGTCAATCAGCAGGCCCGGCAATTGCTGCGATGCGCTTCCCCGGTGTTGTTCGGGGTTTCTTTGTTCGACCTGCTTCCGGATAGCAGTTCGGAATGTTTCATGAATAATATTAAATTGCTGCAAAAAAAGGATAATATTGTTTTCGAGTGCCCCTTTGAGGCCTGCGATGAAAAGGAATCCTTTGTTTCCGTACGGTCCAATATCCTCAATGTTTCCGGGGCACGTTTCGTGCTGAGCACCTTTCGCGACATCACCCAGCAGAAAAAATCGCAACAGGAATTGCTGATTGCCAAGCAGAAGGCAGAGGAATCCAACAGATCGAAAAGTGAATTCCTGGCCAACATGAGTCATGAAATCCGTACGCCTTTGAACGGTATCATGGGCATGCTGCAACTGATGCAGACCACGACTTTGAACAGCGAGCAAAAGGAATATTCCCAGGTCGGACTGAATTCCTGCAAGCGGCTGACCAGGCTCCTGAGTGACATTCTGGATTTATCGAAGATTGAAGCCGGTAAAATGTCCATTGAAAACAGACCGTTTTGCTTTCCGGATATCATGCAGTCGGTCAATGAGCTGTTCAGGGAAAGTTTGGACAACAAGGACATCGAGTTGACCATCAAACTGGATGAAAATCTGAAGCAATGCCTGGTTGGCGACAGTGCGCGTTTGCTTCAGGTGCTGTTCAACATTGTGGGGAATGCCGTGAAGTTCACGGAGGAGGGAACCATAGCCGTGGAAATCATGCCTCTGCCGCGTAACAGTCCGGAAATCTATCGGGTATTGTTCTGCGTATCGGATACGGGCATCGGCATAGAGGACGCCAAGCAGCAGGAAGTTTTCAAGACCTTTGTTCAGGGAGAGGAAGCCTACAAACGCAATTTTCAGGGCGCCGGGCTGGGATTGCCCATAATCACCCGGCTGGTCGGGCTGATGGGAGGGACGGCCTGCATATCCAGTGAAGTCGGGGTTGGTACGGATTTCTATTTTTGCATTCCCTTTCAGGTGCCGGCTGAAAGCATAAAAGAAGTTTCAACCGATTCCTGCCCGCACGATACTTGTGGGCGGACCTATGATGTTCTGCTTGCGGAAGATGACGCAGTGAATCAACTGGCCATTCGGGGGATTCTCGAAAAACACGGACACCGTGTCGCCACCGTGGGCACGGGAAAGGACGCGCTGGAGTATCTGCGCAACCACTCCGTGGATCTTGTGCTGATGGATATCCGCATGCCGGAGATGGACGGCACCGAGGCCATAGTCCGGATTCGCGACACCGAGGAGTTCGGCGCCAAAGCAACCATTCCCATCATCGCCATCACCGCCCATGCCATGACCGGGGACAAGGCCGGCTTCATAGCCGCCGGAGCCGATCGGTACTTGTCAAAACCAGTGGATGCGGCCGAAATGCTGAAGCTCGTGAATCAGGTCATGGAAACCAAGGGCTGATATTGCCTGCCAGGAGGCGAGAGGGTTCCCCCAGTAAATTATTGTTTCCTGCCCAGTTCTGCGGCCAGCATTGCGATTTTTGCGCGTATGTAGCCGGCGGCCAGTTCGGCTTCTTCACCTTCTCCCGAGTGTTCGATTCCGTAGGCCTCCAGGTCTTTCTGGGACTGTTCTTCCATTCGGGCGGATTCCATGAACATGATGTAGGCCAGAGACAGAGCCGCTTCGTTTTCCTTGTCGCCGTTGGTCAGATAGGCCAGCTGGTCTGCCGGAACTTTTTCGAACAGGCTGTCCACGAACATGTTGGCCCATTTTTCATAGAGCGTATCCATCAGCGGCGGCACCAGAGCCGCAACCTTTGCTGACATATCGTCCGCCATGTTGGGCATGCTCACCGCAAAGTACTGATCCAGCGCCTCGCGCCTTTTGTCTTCCGAACTGGACAAGCGTTTGAGAATGATGCCGACGATCAGTTTGCGCTGTTCCTTCCGAACTGATTCCGATGTCTGCGTCATGCAAGACCCCCTTGTGTGTGTGCTTGCGCCGGATAATGCGTGATTCCCGCCCCATTGTCGAGCCTTGCGCTTGAAGCCCGGCCGGAAAGCCGGTAGTAAAGGAGCAAGGACAGAAAAGGAGCGGATTCGCGCTCCGTGTGTTTGTGCTCTGGCCCGCATCCTGCCCTGGTATCAAGGACAAGCCAACAACCATGACTTCATCGCCCCCCATCCTGGAACTGCGCAATGTCAGCAAATCCTTCAGCCGTCGCGTTGGTATGTTTTCCGCGGCAGAGGCTGCGGTTGTTCAGGCGGTGGACGATGTGAGCCTGCGCGTGGAAAGGGGCGAGGTCTTCGGGTTGGTGGGAGAGAGCGGTTGCGGCAAGAGCACCCTGGCCCGGATGGTGGTACGTCTGCTGCGTCCCACTTCCGGGGAGATCGTACTGGAGGGCAGGGCCTACGGCAGGGAGGGGTTGAGCAAGGCCTTCGCGCGCAAGGTTCAGATGATCTTTCAGGATCCTTTTTCTTCCCTTGATCCGCGCCAGAAGGTGGGCGCGGCCATTGCCGAACCTCTGGCCATTCATGGGGCCGCACAAAGGGAGCGGCGCGAGCGCGTGGCGGAGTTGCTGGAGCAGGTCGGGCTGTCGCAGGAGATTTCCGGACGGTATCCGCACGAGTTCTCCGGCGGGCAGCGGCAGCGCATCGCCATTGCCCGGGCTCTGGCCCTGAATCCCGACCTGCTGGTTTGCGACGAGCCGGTTTCGGCCCTGGACGTCTCCATTCAGGCCCAGATCCTGAATCTGCTGCAGGAGCTGCGGCAAAAGCTGCAACTGACCTATCTGTTCATTTCCCATGACCTTTCCGTGGTGGGCTATCTCAGCGACCGCGTGGCCGTGATGCGCAACGGGCGCATCCTGGAGCTGGCTCCCGGCAAGGAGCTGTTCGGCAATCCGCTGCATCCCTACACGCGCGAGTTGCTGGCTTCCGTACCACAGCCTGTAGTCCGTACGCAGGAGGAGTCCGGGCCCGAGCCTGTCGCCTTGATGCAGGACATCCGGGAAGGCTGCCTCTACAGGTCTCTGTGCCCCGATGCCGGGCAACAGTGCGCCGGACAGCGCCCTGGCTTGGAGAACAGGGGCAACGGTCACTGGGTAGCCTGTTTTTCCTGAAGCTTCAGGCGGACGGTTACGAACCAATATCACACACTTGATATCTCTGCTTGACAGTGGGCCTTCCTATGCTCACCATATAAAGACAAGACGCCTAAAAATCATCGTGAGGAGAAGCACATGTCCACCATGGAAAATGCCATCAACGACGTAGCCGAGGTCATGCAGTTCGAGAACTGGCTGCGTTTTTATTTTATCAGCGAGGAAGACGGAAAGATCTTCATGCGTATTCCTGAAACGGCGCAGAAGAAGCTCCGCGAGGATTACCCCGGTTACTGGGGGCTTGTTGAAAGATTTCTGGACAGTGAAATCTCCTATGAGATTTCCGTGAGCACTGTGTGCACTTTCGTGGTCCAGACCCTGGACGGATCCAAGTATCGTTCAGGATTGATTTCCGAAGTTTTCGACAGCAGAGGTTTTCAGGAAGAAATGCAGCTGTTCGGCATCTGGGCCCAGCATCATGAGTCCCAGCTTGAACAAGGCTTCATGGATTTCAATAAATGGCAGGAACTCTACGAGAATTGGAAGAACTCCGAAGAGGTTCAGGACTTCTTGAAGAAAGCCCGTGCCGCCGCACCCCAAAATCAGGAAAATACCATCCAATGAGCCAGAAAGACGTAAACGGTCTTGAGCCTAAGCGCGCCATCGAAAGCGCCGTGGTCATGGCCTATCTGATGCTCCCCGAAGACGCCAATCCTGCCGGTTCCATTCACGGCGGGGTGGTCATGAAACATATCGATACGGCCGCCGGAGTGGTGGCCATGCGTCATGCCAGAGGCAATGCCGTCACCGCCTCTGTGGACCGCCTCAACTTCATGGAGCCCGTGTATGTGGGCGAACTGGTGACATTCAAGGCCTGCCTGAACTGGGTGGGACGCAGTTCCATGGAAGTGGGCGTACGGGTGGACACCGAAAATATGTTCACCGGGAATGTGCGCCATGCTGTTTCGGCCTATTTGACCCTGGTGGCCCTGGATGACAACGGCAAACCCAAGCAGGTTTCCCCTTTGATGCTGGAAACCGAAGACCAGCGCCGCCGCCAGCGGGAAGCGCAATTCAGGCGTGACCTCAGCAAGCAGGCCCTGTCCCGTGAAGATCCCTGCCATCGGGCAAGGAGCAAATAACAAATTCCGCAGCCAATCCCGGCGCGGCGGATTCCTGCCGCGCCTGCTGCCTTTCAATTCTCCGCACCTCCCGGTTCCTTCCTTTTTGTAACGCCATTGATATCCCGATTTTGTTGTTATTTCGCTTTGAGCCTAGCCTAATGTACTTTTATGTCTTCTTTTCGTTTACTAAATGAAATACAATATATTCTTGTTTTTGAGTTCATTATGATTTTAATGTTGAAAACATAGAGAAACTTTTACCGTATTAAATATTACGGTTAAAAATGGTAAATATGGAAATAAAAGTAGGAAAAAGCTAATGAGAGGTTAGTTTTTTTTAAAAAACCTTGAAAAACAGGGAAAGTGTAAAAATACTGGTATTGCTGAAATTATCCAAAAACAGCAATCAAATAGAGTAAGGTGTACTGCGAAAATAAAAAGGGGAGCCTCGTTTCGGAGACTCCCCTTTTTGGGGTTATATGTCGAAAGAGACTATGGGTAACGCGGCTTATCCTTGATTTCCTGGAAAAAGGCTTCTACGCCGATTTCCGCCATCAGGTTGTTGTTGCGTCGCCAGATGGCTTCCAGTCGCGTGAACAATCCATGCTGTTCGCAGGGGTATTCCGGGCACTGAAAACAGAAGTCCACCTCGTGCTGACGCGTACAATGGGGCAGTTTGCATTCCTTGAACAGGCAGCCCCCGGCGCGGCAGCCGTCGCAGCTGCCTTCGGCCATGAAATCCAGAATTTCCTTGAAGGCCGGAAAACGCCCGAAGGCCGGTTCCATGCCTTTGAAGGTGGTTTCGGCGTAAGTGGCGAAGTTCTTGCCCAGCAGGTCGGACAGGGCCTTGCTGTGCAATTGAATCTGTCCGTCTTTGAACGCTATGCACTTGGAGCAGTTCAAGCCGCAAGGACCGAGGATTTTCAGCAGCGTTTCGTAATCCATGAGCACCCAGCCTCTATTCCATTGCAGCCTTGAGACGAGCCTGCAGTTCGAGCAGTTTGCCCTGTTTCTCGTCCAGGGAGGCGGCGCGATCGCGTTCCTTCTGCACCACTTCTTCCGGTGCTTTTTCCATGAAACCGCGATTCATGAGCTTCTTGTTGACCTGGGTAAGCTCTTTCTCGATTTTCTTCAGTTCCTTGTCCAGGCGGGCCAGTTCGTCGTCAAAATTGACGGCGCCGGTCAGGGGCACGAACAGTTCGCTGCCCTGGATCACGGCACTGGCCGAGGCCTTGGGCGGCGTGGCGGATGCGTCGATGCTGAAGTTCTTGAGCCTGGCCAGGTTGATGATCAGGTCCCGGTTGGTTTCAAAGGTGGCGGCATGCTCGCCGGACGTGGGACGGATCAAAAGATCGAGCTCCAGAGCCGGATTGATGTTCAGCTCGCCGCGGATGTTGCGTACGGCCACCACGCATTCCTGAATCAGGGCCATTTCTTCGGCTGCCTGCTCGTTGCGGCATCCGGGGCGCAGGGGCGGGAAGGGCTCCAGGGCGAGGTCCGGATTGTCGATGCCCGGCAGGTGGCTCCAGACTTCCTGGGTCACGAAGGGCATGATGGGGTGCAGCAGGGTCAGCAGTTCCTTGAGCGCTGTCCAGAGCCGGACCTGGCACATGGCTTTCTTTTCGGGATCGTCGCCGTAGATTTCGGGCTTGATCAGTTCCAGGTACCAGTCGCAGAACTCGCGCCAGGTAAAGCGGTAGAGCGCCTGGGCCGCTTCATTGAAATAGTATTTGTTCAGGGACGTATCCACCTGTTCCTTGAGCTCTTCCAGACGGTGGAACAGCCAGGCGTGGTGAATGCCGTCGTCATTGTCCAGCGGATATTTGGAAACGTCCGGCAGCTCGTCGGGGAGCTGCATCAGGGTAAAGCGCGCGGCGTTCCAGATCTTGTTCACAAAATGGCGATAACCCTCGATACGGTCTTCGGAAAGCTTGATGTCGCGGCCCATGGCGGCAAAAGCCGTGAGCGTGAAGCGCAGGCTGTCCGTGCCGAATTTGTCGATCATTTCCACGGGGTCGATGACATTGCCCGTGCTCTTGCTCATCTTTTTGCCTTCGCCGTCGCGTACGAGCGCGTGGATGTAGACATCCTTGAAGGGAATCTCGCCCATGAAGTGGATGCCCATCATCATCATTCGGGCCACCCAGAAAAAGATGATGTCAAAGCCGGTCAGAAGGCAGGACGTGGGGTAGAAGGTTTCCAGCTCCTTGGTCTTGTCGGGCCAGCCCATGGTGGAAAAAGGCCACAGCGCGGAGGAAAACCACGTATCCAGTACGTCCTCTTCCTGCACCAGCTTGGAGGAACCACAGGATTTGCATGTTGTGGGCGTGTCGATGCTCACGGTGTATTCGCCGCAGTCCTCGCATTGCCAGGCAGGAATGCGGTGTCCCCACCAGATCTGGCGGGAAATGCACCAGTCGCGGATGTTGTCCAGCCAGTTGTAGTAGACCTTGACCCATTGTTCGGGCAGAATCTGCGTGGCTTCCGGAACCGCGGCACGGGCTTTTTCGGCCAGAGGCTTGACGGAGACGAACCACTGCGGGGAAACATGGGGCTCGATGACGCTTTTGCAGCGATAGCAGTGCCCCACGTTATGCTGGTATTCCTCGATCTTGATGAGCAGTCCCAGTTCCTTGAGGTCTTCCAGCACCTTCTTGCGGCAGGCTTCCTTGCTCAGGCCCTCGTAGGCTCCGGCATTGGCGTTCATGTTGCCCATGTCGTCGATGACCTGGATGACTTCCAGATTGTGCTTTCTGCCCAGGGCCCAGTCGTTCATGTCGTGGGCGGGCGTAACCTTGAGGCAGCCGGTACCGAATTCGCGATCTACGTAATTATCGGCGATGATGGGAATTTCCCGGTTCACCAGAGGGGAGTATGGCGGTTTTGCCGATGATGGACTGGAAGCGTTCGTCTTCCGGATGCACGGCAATGGCCGTATCGCCCAGCATGGTTTCGGGGCGGGGTGGTGGCGATGATCACGCTGTCCAGGTCGCCCACGGGCTCCTTGAGCATGTATTTGATTTCGTGCAGTGCGCCGGTTTCGGCTTCGTGCTCGACCTCGTCGTCGGCCAGGGCCGTGTGGCAGCGGTTGCACCAGTTGACAATATAGTTGCCTTTGTAGATCAATCCTTCTTCATAGAGGCGGACAAAGACTTCGCGTACGGCCTTGGAAAGGCCTTCATCCATGGTGAAGCGTTCGCGGGTCCAGTCTACAGAGGCGCCCAGGCGGCGGATCTGGTTCAGGATGCGGCCACCATAGTCCTCGCGCCATTCCCAGACGCGTTCGATGAATTTCTCACGGCCGAGGTCGTCACGGGTTTTGCCTTCGGTTTTGAGCTTGCGCTCGACCACATTCTGGGTGGCGATGCCGGCATGGTCGGTTCCGGGAACCCAGAGGACCTTGCAGCCTTTTTGACGATGAAAGCGGCAAAGAATATCCTGAAGCGTAATATTCAGGGCGTGCCCCATGTGCAGTTGGCCTGTGACGTTTGGAGGCGGAATGACTATGGAATACGGCTCGCCCGGACCATCTGGGTCGGGCGTGAATGTTTTGTTCTCTTCCCAATGGCTTTGCCAACGGGCTTCCGCTTCTTTAGGTTCATAGCCTTTAGGTAGCTGGGCAGGGGACATGCGATTTTAACTCCTTTTGCTCGTTCAAGGGCAAAACGATTCATGTTGTATTTGGGTTGTTTTGTGTTGTAAGGCTTGTTAGCCTGGCGAGCAAGACTTATCGAGCGGACCAAAGATGTCAAGTCTCTATATTCTCTGGGATGAATCCTTCATATGGGGCCTTCTGGCCTGGCGCGCCATTGCGTCCATGGGCTTTTCCTGTCGCGTTGTACGCGCGCGGGAGATAGCAGGCGGACTGTTGCAGCGCAACCCCGGCTCAGTGCTGGTGGTGCCCGGCGGTGTGGCCCGGCGCAAAGCCGAAAAGCTCGGTCAGGCAGGCATGGAAGCCATTCGTACGCACATCGGACAGGGCGGGGCCTATGTAGGGTTTTGCGGCGGTTCCGGACTGGGCCTTACCGGCAAATACGGCCTGGATCTTTGCCCCTGGAAACGGGCCGCTCTCAAAGACCGTATGCTCCATCTGATCAGCGGCCATGTGCACGTCAAACCCCTTGCCGGAAGCCCGTTTCTGCCCGAGGGATTGCCGGATCTGCCTTGTGTGCCTGTCTGGTGGCCCGCCCGTTTTGCCCAGTCCCGTACGGAGCAGGTGGAGGTTCTGGCCTCCTATGACCGGCCTGGGCCGGATTTCTGGGTGGCAGACCTGCCTTTGGAAAGCCTGCCCGAAGGAACGCTTGCAGAGTGGGAGGCGGATTATGGTGTGAACCTGCAACCGTCCAAACTGGCCGGGCAGCCCTGCATCGTACGCGGTTCCTACGGCCGGGGCACGTACTTGTTGAGCTACGCGCATCTGGAAACGCCCAATTCACCCGAAGCCAACCTCTGGCTGGCGCATATCCTGCGGACTCTGTTGCACAACGGCGAGGGGAAGGATGCCGGAACCGTGCCCGCCTGGGAGCTGGAAACGCAAAAAGTGCGCTGGCACGCGCCGGAACTGGCGCGCGCACGGACCATGCTGGATGAAGTGCTGCGTCTGGGACGGGAGCATTTTCTGCTTTTCAAGCGCAACTGCTGGCTGTGGGGCTGGCGTGCGGGTATCCCGGGTTCGAGCCTGAACCATCTGTATTCCCTGCTTTGCCAGGTGCAATCCATGGATCCCTCTCCGGTGGCCGAAGATTTTCTCAGGACCAATGCCATCGGCTTCACCAGAGCTCTGGAACGTTTTGGTGAAGAAGCCAAAGGCTATCTGCTTGCCGAACGGTTGGCCATGACCCTGGCCAAGAGCTTTCCCGAGACTGTTTCGGCGGATAAACTCAAACTGCGGCGCGAAGAGCTTTTTGGTCATGCCATGGAGCAGGGCGGACTTTTCGCAGAGCTGCTGGACGTACTGGATGAGCTTTGCTGGCTTCTGATCAGCCGTCCGAAAGGATTGTTTGGTGGCACCTCTTTGTTTTGATCTGCCCTTTATTACGGACGACGCCTATCTGGATCTGTTGCTGGAGCATGAAGACCGGGTGGGGCATCTATACTTCGGCCTGGGCCTGCCGGACTTTCCGGACGCCCGACCCTGGCAGCAAAGCCCGGCGGGTTCGCTGGAGGAATTGTGCGAGAAGCTCGCTCTGTTTCCCAATACGCGCCGTCAGGTACTGCTCAACGGGCGGATCACTGATCCGCGCGTCTACCTGGAAAAGGAAGCGCTGAAGCCGCTGCTCTCGACGCTGGAGATTCTCGTGGCCCGGGGCCTGGTGCAGGGGCTGGTGCTTTCGGATCTGTATCTCGCCCAGACCCTAACGGATGCGGAACCGGAACTCTGTGCGGCTCTATCAGCGTCGCCCAGCATCAATTGCCGGATTGATGCCGCGGAAAAGGCGGTGTCCTGGCTGGATCGTCTGGTGGACATGGGCTTTCAGCCCGCAACCTTGCTGATCCTGGACCGCTGGCTGAATCGTTCGCTGAAAAAACTGGCCGAGCTGACGCAGAAACTTCGCGGCCCGTATCCTGTGGTGGAAATTTGCCTGCTGGCCAATGAAGGCTGCCTGTACCGCTGCCCGCTCCGCCAGGCCCATGAGGTGCTTATTGGCAGCTGTCGGGATAATGAAGAGCGATTCCAGGATCTTGGACGACTGCACAGCGTGCGCGGCTGCGCCCGGCGTTTTTTCGAGTACCCCTGGGAGCTGCTTAAGTCGCCGTTCATTCGCCCCGAGGATCTGTCCAGCTATGAAGGGGCTGGTGGATTGCATCAAGCTTTGCGGCCGGACTCTCGGCACAGAACATCTCATGCGTATTGTCCGTGCCTATTTTGACGGATCCTGGGGAAGGCAATCTTCTGGATCTGCTGGATGCGCCCGAAGCGCTGGCCGATGTTTTCGAACTGCCCAACCAAGGAATTGCCCAAGGACTTTTTGCAGATCACCGGCAATTGCGAAAAACGCTGCAAAGATTGCGGTGTTTGCATGGATATTGCGAAGGATGTTCTTATTCGGCACGCACTGGTGAAAGTTAAAAAGTAAAATTAAGGTGTTATAGTTGTGTTTGTCAGGTAACTAAATCGCGATTTTGAAACCTGAAAATAGCAACCATGACCTCGAAGAAGAGGGCGTTGCAAAAAAAAACGCCTTGAGTTCCGCCGGTTCAGGGGAATGGAAGCAGCTGTCTGATGGCTGTTTATGGGAATGAGGCCGGCTATTGTTCCTGTTCTTCCAAAGCCTGCAGCCGTTGTTTTGTTCAGCAGGCCTACGCGGATGACGATAATCCCCAGGCAGAGAAAGATGGTGGCCATGCCATAGGGTCCGAGGAAATTCAGGATGACGCGGACCACGGCCTCGCTTCCATCCACGGACATGCCGGTGCTGTTCTGTGCGTAGAACAGCTTGCCGCCGGTGGCGCCGTCGTAGATGAATGCGGCGCTTGCCAGCAGGCAGGCCAGGCCTCCAAGAATGTATTTGCGCGACCAGTAGCCCCCCAGGAAGCCGTCGGTGAGTTTTTTTTCGGGAGCGTTTTTGCGAATGCGCCAATGGCGCAGCAGCAGGATGCCCGAAACGATGAAGCATAGGGCGAGGACCAGTGGAATGGCCTGTTGGGGAGAGGATAACGAGCTGAAAGTATTTAGTACGGATGCCAGAAAAAGCGCGCCGATCACCAGGCAGACAAGACCGCCGATAAAAAATTTTTTCTCCCAGTAGCCCGCCCAAGAAACCGCTCACAACCGCCTCCTTATGGATTTTTGGAAAAGTGGTCGAAACCGGCCGTCTCAACGGCCGTACCGTTCAAGGAAAGTCCCGGCGCGGCGGTAACTTCTCCGATCCGGTGCAATCCCGGGAGTTGCTTCCCATGCGCCTGGCAAAATCCGGCGCTCGCGCATCCCAGCAAAACATAGTCTTCGCCGC
Source organism: Desulfovibrionaceae bacterium (assembly GCA_963667575.2). GTDB lineage: Bacteria > Desulfobacterota > Desulfovibrionia > Desulfovibrionales > Desulfovibrionaceae. Next base: position 53,251 of record CAXXHY010000035.1, read on the forward strand.
CCATCAAGGCCAAATGCAGGGCGGATTGGCCGGAAGCCACAGCATAGGCACGCAGTTCGGGTGTGCAACATGGCGTCGTCAAACTGCAGTGCCGCACCGGGCAAGGGAAGACGCGGTTCCGCAAACAGGCGCCCAAAAGTCGCGGCAGATCCCTTGCCAGGCCGTCGGAAAGATCCATCATGGCATGCAGTCCTGGAAAACCCGCCAGAAGGGGGCCCTGCTCCATGCAGGGCTGCGGACGGAGATGCGTACGTACGGAAACCGGATATTGGCTGCAGGCCTGGAGTCCATGTTCTTCCAGATTCAGCAGGCCGTACGCGCCAGACCGATTTCAGCAGTTCCGGTGAGAGCCGCAAATGAAAATTTCATCTCCGGGTGCGCAGTTCCCTCTTTTGGGGACCACAGCCGGAGGGCTTCCCCAGATGGTTATGCTCAATCCCAGTTTGTCGGATTTGCTGAGATCCCCGCCGGCAAGAGGCACGTCCCAGGTAGCAGCCAGCTCGGCCATGGCTGCAAACAAGGCGTCCCAATCCTCAGAGCTGCAATCCGGAGGAGCGATCAGGGCAAGAGAAAACCCAAGAGGTTTGCCTCCCATGCCCGCGATGTCGGACAGGTTGACGGCCAGGGCTTTGTAGCCGATGTCCGCCTGCGAAAAATAGCTGCGCTGAAGTGGCTGTCTTGGAGAAACAGGTCCGTACTCAGTAGCAGGTTGTCAGGCGTACGCAGCAGGGCGCAGTCATGGCCGCGTCCTACTTCCAGGTTCGAATGAACAGGTGAAAATAGCGATCGATGCAGGCGAGAAAATCCTGCTCCGATGCAGGCGAAGAAGACTTTCGGGTCATGGATCCCTGGCTATTTGATGGTCGGGATGATCAGTCCATGAGATCGGAAATCATGAGAATGATGGCATCGTAGACAGCCAGTAGTAGATGCCCAAAAGTACGGAAATGATGAAACACCAGAGAATGCCGCCGAGCATGTTCGGGATGGCCCAGGCCACTGTTTCGGCAAGAAGAGTCATGGGCTTTGTGAGCTGGTCCTTGAACACGTTTTCGTGTTCCTTGGGAAAGAACATGACCCGTAATTTGTCCACAACAGAAATGATCATGGGAGGGGCAATGAACCAGAACAGCCAGAGCAGGGGCTGTCCATCCGGCACCTTCTGCTGCAGGTCGAAGAAATTGTAGACATTGGTGAACATGCTGATGAAGATGGCAGAGTAAAGTATGCCAAGAAAAATATGCAGGTAATTCATGAGTGCACTTACCCCGGAAAAGAACGTTATATGTGCTGTCCCCCTATTGATCAGGTTACAACAATATAATTGAAAACAGCTTATTGCAAGCTTTTCCGAAAAAGGCGGCCTGGGCGTGGCACTGTGCGGCGGAAATTCTGTCCGGCCGCAGCTGCCAGGCGTTAGAAAGTCAGGGTATCGCGTGTAATCTCGACAAGGTAATCTATCAGTCTGTTATGCGCCAAAGCGGCCTCTTCGGGATCTCCATCAGCGATTTTCCGGGCCAGGTCGGCATGCAGCGAGGAACAACGCGGAATATCCGCAGTGGTCTTGTTGTGCATGTACCAGAAACGCCGGGAAAGGCTGTTGTACAGTTCCATGGCGCGGCAGAAATACTCGTTGCTGGTGGCCTGGGCTATCAACACATGGAAAATGTTGTCATAGCGCATGAAATCAATGGGGTTGTTGTCTCCGGCGGTATGATCCAGCACGTCTGCAAGTTCCTGGAAAAGCAGTTTTTCGCTGTCCGAGCGGCGTTTGGCAGCGGAACGGACCATGTGCTCCTCCAGCGCCTGACGCATTTCAAGCAGTTTCAATTGCTTGAGAGGATTGATTTCCGAAACGAGAATGCCTTTGTGCGGCATGATCACGACCAGTCCCACTTGAGCGAGCTTTTGCAAGGCTTCGCGCACGGGGGTCCGGCCGATGCTCAACTCTTTGACAAGCACTGCTTCGCTGACAATGCTGCCGGGCTCCAGCTGCAAGGTGGTGAGTTTTTCTTCCAGCAGCTCATAGGCCTGATCGGCAAGAGTTTTGGGGCTGGATTTCTTGAGTGCTATATGGTTGAGTTTTTCAATCTTTTTTTCCATGCGGCTTCCTTTACGATAGTATGTGGCATCCTTGCGTCAATGTCGTTCCTGAAACAAGTTCAAAACACAGGCCGGACTACATTAAAATAGATAAAAATTAGATGTCTTATAGAAAAATTCGATTTTTCTAAGATAATAAAGCCATGAGGATCTGTCAACATCTATTGTTTTTCATCCTTCCTTGTAGGGTCTTCGAGTCCACTCCTGAATGAAATACCGGTACAACAAATAAACTGATGAAAAAACATCAAAGCTGTAAGGGAGATATTTTACTCATTATTAGACTTTGTCAGGTTAATCTGTCAAGATTGAAAAGAGTAGGCGTACAGTGACGTGTAGGGTAAATTTTGAGAATATATCTATAATATTAAATAGATATGTATTTTTTAGCTATATCTGTTACTGGACTACGACATGAAAAAGAATAGAGAATGATATAAAGTTGTGAAGGTCTGAACTGGCAGATCAAGGAAGTAGAAAGAGCTTTGTTGAAAAAATCAAGCAAGTTGGGAGGCTGCATGCCTTCTTTAAAGGAAAGGAAGTTGAAATTTTAAAAAAAAATTCGAGAAAACTATAATACTATTTTGTGGTAGTGATGGCGCAGTTGCAGTTCTTTAGTCTTGTAGTGATGAAAATCTACGGTGAGATGTTCCTGGTTTTTCTTTTCCTGTCTGTTCAGAACAAAAATAGAAATCAGGATAGTCAGCAGCAGGCATGCAAGAATAAGCGCAATCCAAAAAAACATAGGCATCTCCTTTCAGGGGGTTCAAGGGCTAAGCCTGTGTTATCCTCCAAAGACTTTTTTTTCCTATACGCTTCCGTCATCAAAAAATCCATCCCCGGAGCTTCTTTTCCTCGCTTAAAAAATATTCATGTTTGTCCCGGGTTGGGAGAAAAGGAGCCCGAAATCAGTTCAGGCGCTTTCGGAGAACATTTCAGGCAGCATCAGGTAACTGCTGATCCAAAAACCAAGGGCTCCCTGCAGATTGAAGGCGTTGGCAGCGTTGGTCAGAGCCGCAGGAGCCGGGCCGGGCGTACTCAGAGACAGTATGGAGCCCACCAGAAATCCCAGGCATCCGGCCAGGTTCACCACAGCGACCCACCAGCTGAGACTTTTCAATCGTACACGGAAATAGCTGTGGCCGACTTCCATGAACAGCAGGTAGGCGGACAGAACAAAGAGCAGGGATCCGATCACGGAAGGAAGCCATTGGCTGAAATCCACAAGCAATGGATTGTCTGAAAAGACAAAGGCAAAGAAGCAATCCACATTGAAGCACAGGGCCCCGAGCAATTGCGTGAAACAGGACCAGAATGCCAGATGCCCGGGTTCCCAACCCCAAAAGACAGTGCCCGAGTGGCTGACCTGGCCTCTTCCGGAAAAGTATGCCGGACCTTTTTCCGCGTTGAGCATCTGAAAATACTGCAGGTAGCTGGCGGCGGTAAAGAAAAAGGAGCCTGCGAGATAAATGGAGTTGATGTTCGTCTGGGTGAAGATCCACCAGGCCGAACGGGGAAACAAAAACAGGGCGGGGCCGTAGCAAAACAGCGTTGAGCCGCAGAGAAAGAGTATGGCGGTCCACCAGGCCAGTTTGTCCGGCGCCCAGAAACGCAGCCACGGGTTGGGAGCATGCTTGAGCGGACTGCCGTCCGGTCGGCGGAATACGGGCCCCATGCCCTTGCGTTCGCGCCGGGAGGTTTCAATGCGGACAATGTCGTTGCCCAGCGTGCAGAGAATTTTTGTGACGTATTTCCCTGGCCCGTGTTGTTCGGAGCGATGCGGACGCATGGACTGTTCTCAAATATGCCTGGCCGCGCGCGCCCAGGCGTTCCAATAATGGCCGATGCCTTTGGAAAGCATGCCGGACGCCAGGAGTTCCTGCTGCGCGGCAAGGGCCATGCTCCGGCAATACGAAGGATGTTCCACCAGTTGCGCCAGAGCCTGTTCCCAATCTGCGGGTGTGGGACCGCACAACAGTCCGTTTTCGCCGGAACGTACGCGTCGTGCGTAAGGGGGCAGGTCCGAGAACACCCCGCATATGCCGCATGCCGCGTACTCCTGCCATTTGATGTCGCTTTTGCAGCGGTTGAACGTGTCGTCCAGCAGAGGCGCCAGTCCGATATGCAGTCCCAGTGCGGGCAAGGCCGCGGCATAGGCTTCGTAACTGTCGGTAAACTGTATCAGCCGGGTCTGCGAAAGGCGCATCAGCCCGGGCGTATGACAACCGAACAGCACTATCCGGATACGATCCCCGAAACGTTCGGCCGTGTGCACCAGAGCTTCCTCGATCAGGGCCAGGTCCTGCTCATGGGTGGACGACCCGGCGAATCCAATGAACAAAGGGGCGTCTGGTTCCATGGGCGGCAGTGCGGGAGCCCAGAAACGGTCGGGAAGGAAATTGGGCACGACATCAATGCGCGCCGAGGTCAGCGGCCGAAGGGAGTCCTTGAGATCCGGAGTGGAAACCGTAACCATCTGCGCGCGTTTCAACAGCTTTTTGACATAAGGCGTACATTCGCTGGACAAGCGTCGGGCCATGGAATGGGTCTGGGGTATGGAAAAAAAGTCGTCGTCCAGGTCATAGACAATGGGTTTGCCTGCCTCCAGAGCACGCAAAATCAGGGGCCAGGTGTCCTTTTGGGGAAAACTGCGCTGGAACAGGACCAGGTCCGCTTCGTCCAGGCAGGTATTGGAAATGCGGTAGTCGTCCCCGTCACATTGCGTACACCAGTCCAGACTGATCTTGTCGCCAAGGTGGAGGGCCGGCTGCAGAATCCGCAATTGAGCGCAGGCATAGCCCGGCAAGTCGAGCGTATAGACGGCTATCCGCAATTTTTTCATGGATAAAGTGTTACGGACTTTCCGTCCAAGATGCAAGAAGCCCTGTTTTCGCGAGCGGTTCGCGGCGCAACTCTGGTCAGCTTTTGAGTTCGCCGATGAGTTTGTCCAGTTCTCTGGTCTGGTGCATCAGTTCCGAAAGCGCTTTTGTGGAATTATGCACGTTTTCCGTAGTGATGGCGGCGATCTGGTTGATGTCCTCAACTGAGCGGTTGATTTCTTCTGAAGACGCTGATTGCTGTTCCGCTGCGGTGGCGATGGCGCGAACCATGTCCGTGGCCTGTTCCACTGTGCTGACGATGTTCGTGAGGATGGTTCCCGCCTCCTGGGCCAGATCTATGGTCTTGTCCAGGGCGGTTTCAGCCTGTTCGCGTTTTTCCGCAGTGGTGCGTACGGATTGCTGAATGCCTCCGATGGCAGTCCCCACTTCTTTGGTGGCAGTCATGGTTTTTTCCGCCAGTTTGCGTACCTCGTCGGCGACCACGGCGAATCCGCGTCCTGCCTCACCGGCTCTGGCGGCTTCGATGGCGGCGTTCAGGGCGAGCAGGTTGGTCTGGTCGGCAATGTCGGAGATCACGGTCATGACCTGGCCAATGGACTCGGCTTTTGTGGACAGCTCGGACATCACTGTGGACAGCTCGGAGGTACTGTTCTGAACAACCCTGATGGCGTCGATGGTCTGGGAGACGATTTTCTTACCCTGCAGGGCGTTATCCCGGCTTTCTTCGGAGGTCCCGGCGGCCAGTGCGGAATTTTCGGCTACGTTGAGGACCGTGGCGTTCATCTCCTCCATGGCCGTGGCCGTATTGGTGATGCGCTGCTGCTGTTCGTCGGAGCCCTTGCGGATTTCGTCCATCCGGGCCTGCAGCTGGTCCGCGGCCGCTGAAGTGCCCGTAACCACATGCTGCAGAGTATCTGCGGCCTGCATGCGGCCTTCCTGTGTGGCCTTTTCCGCGTTGCGCTGAGCCTGTTGAGCCTGAACCTGGGCCTGTTCCGCAGCCTTGGCCTGTTCCTCGGCTTCACGCCGTTGATCCGCAGCCAGTTCCATTTCCTGCAGCACCTTGGCGGCCATTTCCTGGAGCGCGTTTTTCAGGGTCAGGAGTTCGCCCGCGTACTTTCCCTTGATCTGTGCATTCAGTTGTCCGGTGCCGAGTTCATGGGCAAAGGCCTGCACATTGTTCAGGGGTTTGAGAATGGAAAGGGTGATGAAAACACTTGCGCAGATGGCCAGCAGGGCGCCTATGCCGATGATCAGCATGAAGTTGTCGAACTGGTCCAGGGACAATTGCTGCAGTTTATCGAACATGCGCTCCACAAAGGCGTCGGCTCCTTCCATGCCCTGGCCGCCTTCCTCGACCACTTCCATTATGCTGTCCAGACTTTCCGCAGCATCATAAAACGCCAGGGTCAAGGCAACCTTTTTGTCCGTAAGTTCCACAACCTTGTTCACAGACTGCAGAACAGTCTCTTTACGGTCGTTGAGCCCGTCAGGCAGGTTGAGCTTGGAAAAATCTTTGGACAGCTGCGTACATGTGGCCTTTTCTTCCTCGGAAGGCATGCAGGCGTAATCATTGGCAGCCATGGCCAGGGACCAGATCACATGCACTTCTGCCGGCTGGAGAGTGGTTTGCAGCCCTTTTTCGATCAAATCCGAAACATGAGCATCCAGCTCCTCGGTCGCATCCAAACGTTCCGTCACCGTGGCTATGACAGCGCGTCCCGCCTGGGTAAGTGATGAAAATGCCTTGTTGATGGTTTCCAGTTGCCGGGAGGAGATTATGCCGGACTGCTGCAAGGCCTGCATGGTTTCCGGGAATTGCTGGACGCCTTCTTCCAGATGGCCAAGAGCCTGTTTTTGCAGTTCCGGCTCCGGACTGTTGGCCGCTTCCAGGGCGCCCCAGATGGTGTGCAGGTAATTGATGCGTGATTCCATGGCACCATCAGCGGCGTCGACACTGCGCGACATTTCAAGTCTGGCGAAATCCCGCATGCCGGATGTGGAAGTATAGCCGTATATTCCAACGGCAGCGAGAATCGCGAAGAAAACGCCTGTCAACAGGATAAGCTTTTGTTTGATGCTCATGGACTGCTCCTGGTCGTTGAAGGTACGGTATACCTATAACAGGAAAAAACAGAGCACAGCAATCCAGAATGTCTTGAGTCGCGAACTGTCACGAAATAGTCACAAAAGTGGCTATCCGATACGCATGATGCGGGAAGAGGAAATCCCGTGGTATCAGCCGAGTCCCTGCATCAGGTCCACGGCCATCTGGTAGCGGTTGAAGGGGGGGATGATATAGGCGCCGGCAATATGGGGCCAGGCGTATTCCAGCAGTTCGCGCGCAATGGCCACGCCTTCGCGCATGCCCGCGTCTCCGGCCAGGCGCATGCGCTCGCGGATGGGATCCGGGATGTCGATGCCGGGAAATTCGTTGTGCAGGAATTCGGCGTTGCGGTGGCTGGCCAGGGGCATGATGCCCAGAAAAATGGGCACTTTGATGTCTTTGGTGGCTTCCAGAAGGCGGTCCACCCGTTCCTGGGAGTAAACCGGCTGGGTCAGAAAATAGCGCGCGCCGCAGTCTATTTTGCGCTGCAGCCGTTTCACCTGCAGGCCGATGTTTTTGGTGTTGGGATTGAAGGCGCCGCCGATGCAGAACTGGACGGGTTTCTTCATGTCGTCGCCGTAGTAGTTCTTGCCCTGGTTGAAGCCCTGCAGCAGGGACATCAGGCCAAAGGACTGCACATCGAAAACGCCAGTGACGTTTTCTTCGGCCCCCTTGGTGGGCGGATCGCCGGTAATCGCCAGGACGTTGAGCAGTCCGTGGCTGGCCAGCCCCATGATGGTGGATTGCAGGCCCACGAGGTTTCTGTCCCGTCCGGTCATGTGAATGATGGTTTCCGCGCCTGTGGCCTGGCGGATGTGCTGCGCGGTGGAGATGTTGGACAGCCGCGGAATGGCCAGGGGATTTTCCGCAATGGTGATGGCGTCCACTCCGGCTGCCTTGAGGGTGGCCGCGCCCTGCAGCAGCGGCTCGAGGTCCAGATGCTTGGGCGGGTCCAGCTCGACAAGAATCATTTTCTTGCTGCCCAGTTTTTTGCAGAATTCACTGGGTTCGCCCGGTTGGCGGCTTTGCTGATCTCCTGATCCGGCAGGGGCAGGGGAGGAGATGGTCAGGCCCGGAACACAGGTTTTTCCAGGAGATTCGAGGGAGGCCAGAGCCTGCTTGAGGGCCCGGATATGGGCGTCGCCCGTGCCGCAGCAACCACCAAGGAGACGGGCGCCGTGACTGGCGCACTGGGCGGTGATTCTGGCGAAGTATTCGGGCGAACTGCCGTAGATCAGCCGGTCTCCGAGTTTTTCCGGAAAACCCGCATTGGGCATGACGGAAAGCCTGCAGGGCGGCAGATGCAGCGTACGCAGTACGTCCAGGGCCCCGTGCGGGCCGATGCCGCAGTTGAGTCCCACAATGTCCGCTCCCTGGTCCAGCATGGCCTGGAAACAGTCTCCGGGCGTCCGTCCGGTGTGGCTTTTGCCCCGCTGGGTAAAGACCATCTGGGCGGCAACAGGCAGGTCCACGGCTTTTTTCACCGCCTTGAGTGCCACGAGCAGGGTCTGGAGGTTGGCAAAGGTTTCGAGGATCAGCAGATCCACGCCGCCCTCGGCCAGAGCTTCGGCCTGTTCCACGTACATCCGGGCGATCTCGGCTTCGTCCGGCGCTTCTTCCCGCATTCTTCCCAGAGGCCCCATGGCCCCCGCCACCCAGATGTCCGGGCCGGCGCATTTTCTGGCAAGTTCCGCTCCGGCGCGGTTGATTTCACGCACTCTGCCGGCCAGGTCGAAGCGTTCGAGTTTGTAGGCGTTGGCCCCGAAGGTGTTGGTTTCGATAAGCTCGGCGCCGGCCAGGATGTAGCCGGTATGGATGCGCGCAACAAGGTCCGGGGATTCCACTGACAGCAGATCGAAACATCTGCCCTGATCGACACCAAGCTCGAACAGTGTCGACCCCATGGCTCCGTCGGCAAGAATGACGCGCGTATCGAGAACTTCCAAAACCGGTCTTCGCATACTGTACTCCTGAAAAAATCTAATCCTTGCAGAAAGTTATTGATTTGTGCATTGAGCCGGAAAACGGCAGGGACATTGCCCGTCCGGCGGCCAATGCTCCGGGACCGGGCCGGTACGTATTTACCGTTTCATTTGGCTGGTAAGCGGAACGGGAAAAAGACCCGGGGTACTTCTTACGCCATATTGCAGGAACCGTCGATACATGGGGTGGCCGAAAGTCATCTCGCGGATAACGTCCCTGCTTTATGTCGTTGCAATGGCGGACAACGCCTTGTGCACACTGGCACAAAGCACTGGCGGATTTTTCAAGTCTATACTATAGCGGTTGCCAAACAGTAAGGAGTGACGCGATAAAAGCGCCCTCGCTCAGGAGATACGCACTATGAAGGTCGCAGTGGTTACCGGTTCCGCCGGATTGATCGGCAGTGAATCGGTACATTTTTTTGCCGATAAATTTGATTTGATCGTGGGCATAGACAATAATATGCGCAAATGGTTTTTCGGTGATGATGCATCCACCGAATGGAACCGACGCCGACTCGAAACCGAAGTCCCCAAGTACAGACATTATTCCGCGGACATTCGCGATGATAAAGCCATGGAGGCCATTTTCGAAAAGTACGGGACCGATATCGAACTGATTGTGCATACCGCGGCGCAGCCGAGCCATGACTGGGCGGCCAAGGATCCTTTTACCGACTTCACCGTCAATGCCAACGGTACGCTCGTCCTGCTGGAGATGACACGACGCCATTGTCCCAAGGCGGTTTTCATCTTCTGTTCCACCAACAAGGTCTACGGGGATACTCCCAACATGCTGCCCCTGGTGGAGCTGGAAAATCGTTGGGAAATTGCCGAGGACCATCCTTTTTACGAACACGGCATAGATGAAAGCATGTCCCTGGATCACTGCAAACATTCGCTTTTCGGCGCCAGCAAGGTGTCTGCGGATGTGCTGTGCCAGGAATACGGCAAGTACTTCGACATGCATACGGGCGTGTTCCGCGGCGGCTGTCTGACCGGACCGCGCCACAGCGGTACGCAATTGCACGGATTCTTGTCCTACCTTATGAAATGCGCCATTACCGGGGCCCATTACACCATTTTCGGCTACAAGGGAAAACAGGTCAGGGACAATATCCACGCCTCGGATCTGATCAACATGTTCTGGCACTATTATCAGAACCCCCGCTGCGGTGAGGTATACAACGCGGGCGGCTCGCGCCATTCGAACTGCTCCATGCATGAAGCCATGGAGTTGTGCGAAAAGATCACCGGCAACAAGATGCAGTATTCCTACTCGGAAACCAACCGTATCGGTGACCATATCTGGTACATTTCAGACGTCCGCAAGTTCAAGCAGCATTACCCTGAGTGGGATTTTCAATACAATGTCCAGGATATTCTGGAACAGATCTTCGAGGGCATGCGCGCCCGTCTGTAAGAGATAAAGGGGCTACTGCTCCGGGTGGAGCGGCAGAGTGTAGGAAAAAGTGCTGCCTTTGCCCGGCTGGCTGGAAACATACACATCGCCGCCGTGATGGCGGATGATTTCCTGGCAGATGGGCAGTCCGAGGCCGTAGCCCTGGTGTTTCGACAGAACCGTATCGCCGACCTGCTTGAACTTGTCGAAGACGTGGGGCAGTTCGTCGGCGCTGATCCCCACGCCGGTGTCGCTGATCTCCACCCGCAAAAGATCTTTTTCTTCTGTTGCCTTGAGCGTCACGGAACCCTGTTCCGTGAACTTGAGCGCATTGGACAGCAGGTTGATGGTCACCTGCACCACACGGTCCGCATCCGCGCAGATTTCAGGCAGGTTCTGGGCTATCTCGTCCACCAGTTCGATGCCCTTTTCCTCAAAGAGCACCCGCATGGCACTCAGCGAATGACGCAGAATATCCTCCAGCCGGATGTCCTGAACGCAAAGGGCGAACTCGCTTGATTCTAGCCGCTGCAGGTCCAGCACCTGCTCTATGAGGCTGGAAAGACGCTTGCCTTCCGCCTGGATGATCTGCAGGTTTTCTTGGATCCGGCGCAACGGGATGATGATCTCCCCATGCTTGCGGGACAAGGGGCTGATATGCGTGCTCAGCTGTTTTTCCACCACCCGTGCGAATCCCAGCACCGAAGTAAGCGGAGTGCGCAGTTCGTGCGAGATCATGGTCAGAAAGTTGGACTTGTTTTCATGCAGCCGTTCGGCTTCCTCCTTTGCTTCGCGCAGGGCCAGTTCCGCCCGCTTGCGTTCCGAAATGACCTCGCAGAAGCCTTCGATGTACTGCGTTTCCCCTTGCGCGTGGGCAGCAATCTTGGCTGACAGCGAAACCCAGATGGCGAAGCCGTCCTTGTGCTTGAACTCCACTTCAAAACCCGTGACCTCGCCTTTTTCCCGCAAACGCTGCAAAAAAACGTCCCTGTCTTCGGGATGGGCGTACAGGTCTTCGGACAGGCTTTGCACATTGTCCATAAAATCCTGAGGCGAATCATAGGCCAGCATCCGCGCCAGGGAGCGGTTCGCATGCATGATCTTGCCATCCAGAGTGGTACGGAACATGCCCTCCACCGCGTTCTCGATAATGCCGCGATACAGAAGTTCCGCTTGCTGGCGTTCGGCCATCTCCTGGGAAAGTTTTTTGCGCATATCGCAGGTGCGACAGGCGCCTGCCAGTTTTGTGGCCAGAGGAAGCAGGGACTTGACAATCCAGGGGTCGAACGGCTCGCCTGATTTGACCAGCAGCAACAGCCCGTACTGGGGCAGTTCCAGGAGATGGGAGGACATCAGCCCGGTGTGTCTGGTCAGGGGGAGGCGATCCAGAAAACGTTCGATTTCCTCTCCTGAGGTGAAGGTGGTGAAATCCTGCTGGGCCACCTGCAGAATCTCGCTGGAGCGCATGCGCTTGGGAATACGATAGACCTCTTCGAAGCCTTTTTCCTCAGCGGAAAATTCGGTTTGGCGATAGACAATGCCCGCAAGGCAGTTGAGTCTGCGCATCCAGATGGTCAAACTTTCGCGCAACATCACCTCGAGATCGGTGCTGTTTCCGATGCTCATGGCTATTTCAAAAAAAATCTGTTCGTAAAGAGCGGATTTCATTCCTCTCCCAATAAGGCTACCACGGCTGTTTTGTTGTAAAATTCAAGGTAGTCCTTGCCGTTGTTGGCGAATTCTCCCAAGGTGCAGGCCCCGAACATGGGCAGGCTGTCCAGAGAAACGGCCTCGATTTCCTTGTAAAAGGACTGGTTGAGGTACAGTACGCGCGAAATACAGTCTATGAACAGTCTGAAGGCCCCGTTCATGGATCCCTGGTAGTTCAGCCGGCTGTTCTGGCTGGCCTGCCGCGCCGCAAGAATCAGGGATTGCTCCGTACCTTTGAGGGTGGATACATAGGACCCAGGAGCGACATCCCCCACGCAGACCAGCGCGTCGTCGTCCGTGAGTCTGACAGGGTCGCGTACGAGGTATTCGGCGCCGATTTTGGCAATGCCAAAAGGATAATGCATGGACTGCAGAAAGAAGTTCTCCCTGCGCATCTCCTTTCCTGAAAGGCGTTCCACGGAGCGTTTGTAGACCTGGAAAGCCGGCTCCCAGTTCAGGCTGACGATATTGTTGCCGGAGGTTTCGGTGATGCGGAAAGGTCCGTCCGCGGGCATCCAGCCATGAGCCACGCCCACGCCGCTTTCCAGATGCAGAGGCATGAGCAGAGCGCTGTCCTGGAGCATGCCCTGGTTGCTGAACAGACAGGGCTTCTGGATGAGATCCAGCGAGCCCGCGCCGCCGCCGATATAATTGATTTCCAGCCCCAGCACCCTGTAGAGCCCGTCGATGAAATCGCTGATGCGGGAGGCCAGGCCGTCCACGAATATGAGCAGGGTGGAAAACGGTTCCTGCGGATCCAGGGTTTCCTCTATGAGCTGCTCATAGTCCATACTCCTGCGACTCAGATCCGGGATGATGTGTACGCTGCTCTTGGCCTCCAGCCCGATTACAATGCAGCCGCGGTCGAGTTTTTCCCCGCCATGGAGCACCACAGGGAAAAGCCCTCCGGCAAGAGGGGTTTTGATGGTCTTGAGCAACTGGTTGAGATCATCATACTCATAGCCATTGCCCTCGCAGGCGAGAATCAAAAGAGATTTCATCCCGCGTCTGTCGAGATCAAGGAGCATATTGCGCAATTCCACAAAGGAGCCCGTATGATCGACCTGATAGTACATGCTTCAATGATACGCTTTTGAGCGGCTTGTGACAATGTAAATACATCGACGGCAGATAGTGGACTGATATTTTTTTGAAACAATAAATTTGCGTAACTCTTTAGAGAGACTCTAGATAAAACGAGAAATAATGATGTCAAAAGAGTTGAATGTATTGTACTCTGTACATGGCAGCATTTTTGATGTTTTTGATGGGAGCGAAAACCACGCAGCGGGCTGCTCCCGTGCATTTTCGTCTGGCTTTGCCAATGCCACTGCCTTTGTTGTAACGTGTTGCAAGAAAACATTAAAAAATTCCATTTACCAACAGAACCTGGACCATGACGATCAAACGAGATGCTTCCATTATGAACACTTCCGCTTCCAAGACAGTACTTTGCGTCGATGATGATGTCATAGCGCTTGCCGCCATGTGCACCTATCTTGAAGAACTGGGATTCAATGTCAGGGAGGCGAGGGACGGGCGTGAAGCCATGGACCTGATAGAGGCGGAGCAACCGGACATAATCATCACGGATGTGGAAATGCCCCGGATGGATGGGCTTGAACTGTTGAAAGTCCTGTATGATTCCGCGCAGAATATTCCCGTGATCATGGTTTCCGGCGCCTACAAGATTCAGAATGTGATTCAGGCCCTGCAACTGGGCGCCTGGGATTTTATCACCAAGGAAAATTTCTCCAGGGAAATATTTGAAAGCACACTGAAAAAGACAAGCGACCGGCTGGATTTTCTGCGTGAAAAACAGGCCTATGAACGCAACCTCGAACGCATGGTGCGCGAGCGTACGGCCGATCTGGAACGTACGACCGAGGGCCTGCGCAAGGCCAATGAAAGCCTGCACGCCATGCTTGTGGGCACCATCACCAGCCTGGTGAAAGCCACGGAAACCAGGGATCCTTACACCTCCGGACATATGGAACAGGTTTCCATCATTGCCACGGTCATTGCCGAAGATGCGGGCATGCCCCCGGATCAGGTGGAAAGCGTGAAGCTCGCCGGGTTGATGCACGACATCGGGAAACTCGCCATCCCGTCCATGTTGCTGACAAAGCCCACCAGGCTTGATCCTCTGGAGTTCGAGCTGATCAAACGGCACAGCGTCATCGGGTACGATATTCTCAAGGACATTCCCTTTCCCTGGCCCCTGGCCACCTTCGTACGGCAGCATCACGAGCGATTGGACGGCACGGGGTATCCGGACAAACTCAGCGGGGACGCCATTCATCTGGAAGCGCAGCTTCTCTCCATCGCCGACGTGGTGGAGGCCATGAGTTCGCACCGGCCCTACCGGCCGGCCCTGGGAATGGAACAGGCTTTGAATGAAATACGGAGGAATTCCGGCGTATTGTATAATCAGGAATACGTCGAGATCTGCCTGGATGCCTTTGCCCGCAAGGATGAGCGTCTGAGCATCTTTTTCTGATTACGATTCTGTGCGGCGCCCGGGGTTATTTTTGCCCGCTGCGCTCGATACGCCAGAACAGCAGCATCAATACGGGGAAAATCAGCAGGATGAGGTAGTTGACCGGAGAAAAGTCTGTTTTGTACAGGCTCACCCGTTTCAGGAAAAGCTCGACGAACACAAAGGAAAGCAGGGTAAAAGAGAACAGGGTCAGCATCAGCATCTGTGCGGCCATGAACGGCTTGATGCGATCGCGGTTGGCCCAGAGTCTGTAGCCCACAAAGTTGGCAGCCAGGAAGCAGCACATGATCAGAAAACCGGCCAGAACATTGCCCTGGCACCAGAATACGCTGGCCAGGATTCCCAGATAGCAGGAAGCCCCAAGTTGTCCGCCGAACCATGCGCCAGAATGCCATTGAAAGCGTCCCGCTCCGCGACGGGGGACGGTGGCCGCTTTTGGATTTGCTCCCTCGTTGTTCATTTTTGCCTGCCTTTTTAGTGTTCAAAGGCCTCTAGATACGAGAGCGGCTCCGTACAGTAAAGAAAAAAAACGGGTCCATGGATGCGCGACAGGTTCCCCAAACATGCTCCCCCGCACTTTGACCTGCCAATCCCCGCTGGACCCGTTTAGCCTTTATTATAGCGAATCCCGTGCCAAGATCCGTCACGTTGTCTGGAGGCCGCATCTGGCGGGATATGGTGAAAAAATAAAGAAAAAAATCAGCTGTTTTTTTGAAATATCGACAATAAAGTTGTCGATGAGAGTAAATTATGCCGATATTTCGACAACTTTTCGGCGGCCTTCCCAGATCATGATGGCCACACCGGCCAGGATCAGGCCTGCGCCGAGAAAACCGAGCGGACTGAACAGTTCGTCCCACCAGAGATACGCCGTCACTGCGGCGACCAGGGGCTCCAGATTGGCGGTGACCGCCACCCGGGTGGCATCCAGCCGTTTCAGGCCCGCGCAGTAGAACTGGTAGGCCACGTACGTGCTGCCGATGGCAATGCAGAACAACACGCCCCAGACCAGGGCGCTGTAATGGGGAATGCCTATCCAGGGGGTCAGGCCCAGGGCGCCGATGGGCAGACAGTACATGTAGATGGTGGCTCCGGAGTAATTCCCCAGGTAGCGTTTGGCGAAAATGTAATGGGTGGCGTAGCTGAAACCGGAGAGCAGACCGAAAACCAGGGCCTTCCAGTTCAGTCCGGAGAGCACCCCGCCACCGGAATCGCCGGAAGCCCCTCCCAGGCAGATCAACAGGGCGCCGCCCATGGATACGGCCAGGCCGGCCAGCTTCAACTGCGTCAGGGATTCCTTCAGAAAGATTCTCGCCAGCACGGCCACCCAGGCGGGCGCCGTATAGAGCAGCATGGCGGCCAGGGCGGCGCCGCCTTCCTGCACGGCGATCAGATAGGAGCTGAAAAACAGGGATACGCCGACAAGCCCGAACAGGGCCATGACCAGCATGGCCTTGGGCGCCATGCGCGCCTGGCGGAATACAACGCAATGCACGGCATAGAACAACGCGCCCAGCAGCGCGCGCCAGAAAGCGACTTCCATGGGAGGCACCCCGGCCTGAAAGGCCAGTTTCGCCATTGGGCCGATGACTCCCCAGCAGAGGGCTGCCAGGCATACGTAGAGGTAACCGTAAAGCTGATTGCGTTTATCCATGTCTTTTGTTCTGTTTATCAAGCATCCTGCCAGGTGAATTGAAAATCGCAATGCGGCCCGCCGCTGCCCAGGGTTTTGGTGCGGCGAAACAAGATCCGCTTGCTGTATCCTTTTGCAAAAGGCGCATCCCGTCCGCAGGACAGGCGGCGTATCAGGCATTCCGGCAGGTTCAGCTCCCGGTACAGCTGGACATAGGCGCATCTGGTCACATCAAAGCGCAGGGTGTTTTCGCTTTCGTCGATATTCTCTATGGTCAGTGCGCCGGTTCCGCGCCAGACACCGACAATGGTCTTGAAATGTTCGAAGCTCGGACCTTCGGGAGCCGAGGCGGCAAAGGCCTTGCCCGCGGCCATGGCCATGGACTCAAGAGCATGGTCCAGTATTTCCAGGGCCTGGTCCTGTCCAAGCCGCTCCGCCATGCTTTCATACAGCACGGCCATGGTGCGGGCTTCTATCTCCCGCTGTTCCAGAAGCGAATAGCTGTTTGGCATACTTGTCTCCCGCGTACGTAATAATTGAGAAGATGGAATGCTCTAGCGCGAAATAATACAAAATACAAAGCACAAATACTTGCCTGAATCCCGCTTGTGCGGATTTTTTCTTACGGTTTGTTAATTTGTCGAGCTTTTCGAGCAGTGGTACAGAGAAAACTTGGCGAACCGGAACCCTTTTTCCGGCAAAACAGGCCTGGCTGGAGCAGAAAACGTATTTTTTTCGGAGATTCCTCGTGGTAGTTCGCGGCATCTTGTGAAAAGAGTAACTACCTTGTTTCAATGTATTTTTGCCCAAGCCAACGACCATGTTGCATCCCTGTGCTTTCGTCGTTAAGGGCTTTCCGGTATTTACCTTTTTTTTTCAATAAGGTAGAGGACTATCACTCGTTGAGCCGAAGATTGGTTTCGCCGAAGCGTTTTTTTAACGATTCGGTGAAGTTATTTTTTTTGGCTTGATTGCGCAGGGGAATGGTGGGTTGAATCTACAAGACTTTTTATCTCGAGGATCCGTATGAAAACGCTTATCAAAAATATCCCGGTTTCCAAGGCCCAGATTATGGCCGCTCTTGTTTTCGGTTTGATGTTCTTTCTGGTAATCGGTCTGTTCCGCGGCCAGCCTTTGGGCGATGTATCCTCTTTGGTCTCTTCGGTCTGGACGCTGGTACTGGCCACAATCGCTTTTTTGCAGGCGTTGTTCGGCGTGTTGAGCTACCTGTTCATATTCCTGCTGCTTTCCGCCCTTGCTCTGGCCTTGATCACCGTCATCGCCGCCTGGCAGAATCGCTCCGTACGCTGCCAGTAGATCGCAGCAGAAAGCATTCGCCCTGTGACGGCGGGTAATACGCCTGGCCGTCTTCTTCGAGTCGTTTCGACTTACGATGTCAGCAACCTTGCCGCAGCGGGATTCTTTTCCTGCCTGCGGCAAGGATATTTCTTTGCTGTACGCCTTTGTTCCTTCCTTTCACTCCCCAATGCAATGTCACTGGCAACATGTGTTTGCCGGACGATTTAATTGTGCTCTGATTCAAGAAATCAATATACTGTCACACGAGAGCCATATTTCTTCTGCATAACCTGAAGGTCCGGGAGTTGTATCCCGCAACTTTACGGAAACACACAGAGGAGAAATCGATGCGTATATCATCTACCATTGCAGTAGGACTTCTATTGCTGGCACTTGCGTTGTCCGTTCCCTGTGCGCAGGCTGCCGCGTCCGGCGAACGTAACGTCCAACTCGGACCCCGGCCCTATTTTCTGATCGAGGACATGGCCGACAGCCCCTTGAAAGAGGAGCTCCGGCAGTGCACCGAAGGCCCGTTCAAAACAACGGACTTTTCCATCGGCCACCGCGGCGCCGCCATGCAGTTCCCCGAACACACCAAAGAGTCTTATGAAGCGGCCGCGCGCATGGGCGCCGGCGTCATCGAGTGCGACGTGACCTTTACCAAAGACAAGGCCCTGGTCTGCCGCCATTCGCAGTGCGACCTGCACACCACCACCAACATCCTGGCCCTCCCCGAACTGGCCGCCAAATGTTCCCAACCGTTCGCACCGGCCGAGATCGACCCCAAGACCGGGGAAGTGACCAAAAAAGCCTCGGCCATGTGCTGCACCAGCGACATCACCCTGGAGGAGTTCAAACAGCTCAAGGGCAAGATGGACGCCTCCAACCCGGACGCCACCACCGTGGAAGCCTACATGAACGCCACGCCGAACTGGCGTACGGATCGGTACACCGACAAGGGCACCCTGATGACCCATGGGGAGTCCATCGAGCTTTTCAAGAAGCTCGGCGTGAAAATGACCCCCGAACTCAAGTCCCCCAGCGTGACCATGCCTTTTGACAGCGACTATACGCAGGAAAAATACGCGCAGCAGATGATAGACGAGTACAAGACTGCCGGAGTGGCTCCGGAAAAAGTCTATGCCCAGTCCTTCAATCTGGACGACGTGCTGTTCTGGATCAAAAACGACCCGGCTTTCGGCAAGCAGGCCGTCTATCTGGACGGCCGCGACGAGACCCTCAAAGGCTTTGACACCTCCAAACCCGAGACCTGGACGCCCTCCATGGACGAACTGGCCAAACAGGGCGTCAAGATAATCGCCCCGCCGCTCTGGATGCTCGTACGTTCGGATAACGGCAAAATCGTGCCTTCAGTGTACGCGGAACAGGCCAAGGCCGCCGGTCTGGGCATCATCGCCTGGACCCTCGAACGTTCGGGCCTGCTCAAGGACGGGGGCGGCTGGTACTACCAGTCCGTCAGCGACGCCTTGCACAACGACGGCGACACCTACGTGCTGCTCGACGTGCTCGCCAAAGACATCGGCGTCATGGGCGTGTTTTCAGACTGGCCCGCAACCGTGACCTATTACGCCAACTGCAAGGGATTGTAAGAGGGGGAAAGAGGAGGATGTTTTTACGCCTCCGGCGGTCTTGAGGGGGGAAACCTCTTGAAAGAGGTTCTCCCCCTCAAACTCCCCCTTCCATAACTTTTTGAATGGGGGACGGGCGGTCATGGCAGGATTTTGCATCGCATCATGCCGCCCCTGCGGGGCTCTTTTTTCTCTGTCAGATCCCCCAGGGTTGCACCCAGGGCTTTAGATAACGCGCCCCTTTGGGGCTTGGAACGTGGCGGGGCAAAAAAACTTTTCTTGGCAACCCCGATCGCGTCCCTGAGCGTACCGTGTCCTCGTACGCAGCGTGTCTTCGGCGGCATCACATCCGCGGCAAGCCCCAACGGGGCGGCATATCTGCAGCCCAGGGTGCAACCCTGGGTAGGGCGTCAGAAATGCAAAAAGCCCTGTAAGGGCGGCATGGTATGATCCTGTATCGCATCATGTCGCCCCTGCGGGGCTTTTAAAGTTATTTCTTGAGCAGCTTGTCGGCCAGGTCCAGCAGCGCGTCAGCGTCCATTGCGGCCAGGTCCGTATCTTTGCTTTCGCTGCGGAAGATGACCTTGACGTCCTTGCCTTCGCAAAAGGATTGCAGAACATTGAGCAGCATATTGGCCTTCATCTGCTTTTCGGCGCGATCCGCGTTCTCGATAACGGCCAGCACCGCGGACGGTATGGACAACGCGTAGGTGTTCGCGTCCTCTTCCTTGACCGTGGCCTGCACCCCGGCCATGGCCATCATTCCGGTCAGTGTCTGAGACATTTCCTGCGCATCCGCGCCCTGCAAAACAAGTTGTATGTCCATTTCAGGAGATCTCCTTTTGGGCCGGACTATATACATTCGGCTGTCGCTTTGCAAAAGAGGTTTTATCCTGTAAATTGAATCGGTTCCACATTGTGGTTTTGTAAAATACTGTTGACATACGGCAAGGTCCGACGGATAGTCTGTTATTGGCTGGAATTGAGCGAAGGTGATATATTCGCGGGTCCGGGTGGGCGTTCCCACCTGGCGGGGGTTGGGGCAGGGCCCCGATATACAGACCCATTCCTGTTCCTTTTCTGATTTTTTTTCCCCATTATTTTTCATGCTCGAATCATTACTGCAAATTCTCCCCGTGTTCCTGATCATGGGCTTTGGCGTTGTTCTGGACATACTGGACCTGCTGCCCAAGCGGACGGGTTCCTATGTGGGGGCCTACGTACTGTACGCGGCTCTGCCCATGCTGCTGCTGGATATTCTCAGCGGCTCGAGCCTTGGCGATCTGCTGCACGGCGGTTTCTGGGCAGGGTTCGCCCTGTCCCAGGTGTTGATCTACATTCTGGGCTATACGCTGGATTATTTTCTGGCCAGGCGCGGACACGGTACGGCCGTGTGTTTTGCGCTTTCCTGCAGTTTCAGCAACGTGGCTTTCATCGGCCTGCCGGTCATTGCCAGCCTGTTCCCGGGCAACCATGTGGCGCTGCTGGCGGCCGGAATCACGGTGATCGTGCCGAATCTGCTGGTGATACCGAGCCAGGTGCAGCTCGAATATCTGAAGTACGCGAATCCCGGCGCCGGGAACGCCGCGGTGGAAGGCGGGCAGGGCGTTGCAAACGCATCCGTTGCGGGTCCTGCGCAAGGCGCTGCTGCACAATCAGCTTGTCTGGGCCACCTTGCTGGGCTTTGTGCTCGGACTCACCGGGCTGGGCCTGTGGGGGCCGCTGGACAAGGCCGTGACCATGATCGGCAGCACCAGCCGCCCCCTGCATGCTGTTCGCGCTCGGGCTGGATTTGCGCGCCAAGATCCGCCTGGCTTTGGGAGGCGAACGGGGCAACAGCATGAAACGGCTGACCCTGGCCTCGGTGATAAAAACTCGTGGTGCATCCGTTGCTGGCCTGGCTGTTGCTGCCATGTTCGGGTTTCGGCGTCTGGCTGGTGGTGGGCGTCATCCAGAGCGGCACGGCAACCGCGCTGGTGACAACGGTATTCGCCGAGATCTACGACCACGAACCTGCGGAAGCGGCCTTGATAGCCGTGGTGACCAACGTGCTGAATCTGGTCACGCTCACGGTGCTGGCCGGCGTATTCCGTTCCATGGGCCTCTTGTAGCCCTGGTTTTCCGGAATTTCCGCGTTGTAATGTTCTTGACAGCTTCGGGCTTCAGTTCGATACTGCGGCCTGCCGTTTGTTTGTTCCCTTTCCGAAGTTCCTATCCCTTCTGGTTACAATCGTCGCAAGTTTAAAATATAAAGAAGTATTTCAAATGGTTGACTCATTTTTATTGATATTGCCCGTATTTCTGATCATCGCGTTCGGGGTGGTTCTGGATATCCTCCGCGTGCTGCCCAAGCAGACCGGCTCGGTTATCGGAACCTACGTATTGTACGTGCTTTGCCGGTGCTGATGCTGCAGGTTCTGTCGCAATCTTCCGTGAGCGATGTTTTGCACGGCGGCTATTGGGCCGGATTCATCATTGCCCAGACATTGATATATGTTGTCGCCTATGTAGGACATTTGTACGTGAGCAAGAAAGGGCACGGAGATGCTGCGTCCTTTGCCTTGTCCTGCAGCTGCGGAAATGTGGCTTTCATCGGTCTGCCTGTTGTATCGAGCCTGTTCCCCGGCAATCACGAGCCCTGGTCGCCGCGGGTCTGGCCGTGATCATTCCCAACGTGGTCACCGTGCCCTGTCAGATACAGCTGGAATTTCTCAAGGCCTCGAGCGGCGGGAAGTCGTCCTTTATGACCACTCTGTGCAAGGCTCTGTTTCTCAATCCGTTGATGCTCGGAACGTGCGCAGGTCTGGCGCTGGGCATCAGCGATATCGGGCTATGGGAGCCTCTGCACAAGGCCGTTGGCATGGTGGCGGGGCACTACGGCGCCCTGCATGCTGCTGGCTCTGGGACTGGACCTGCGCGACAAGATGCGTGTGCCCTTTCCGGGAGTAATGGCTTCAGTATGCCTCGTTTGTCCACGGCCACAGTGCTTAAACTGCTGGTGCATCCCGCACTGGCCTGGGGGGGCTCTGGTGCTTTTCGGCGTCTCGGGCGTCCTGGCTGGTTGTCGGGGTGATCATGAGCGGTTCGGCCACAGCCCTGGTTACCTATGTCATCGCCGCCATCTATGACCATGCTCCGGAAGAGGCAGCCATGATTGCCGTGGTGACCAACGTGTTGAATCTGTTCACCTTGACTGCACTGGCTGCGATTTTTCAGGCTCAGGGACTTTTGTAGAGCAGGGGGGATGTTCCGCAAGGAAAATCACGCGCGCGCATTGTCATGATTCCGTCATTTATGGCATAGAAATGTAACTCTCTTTTTCTATTGCCCTGATGTCTTCAGTTGCTTACAACCCTGAAAGAAAAAAGAAGGTTTGTTTGTCATACGTGAAAGAATCGACAAAAGGAGTCTTGTCATGAAGAAAGTCGCAGTGTTAGTTGCCCTGTTGCTGGTATGTTGCCTGGGCACCGCCCACGCCGAAACCTTGAAACTGTTGACCTGGAAGGGCTATGCGCCGCAAAAGCTGGTGGATGCCTTTCAAAAGGAAACCGGCATCAAGGTGGAAGTGACCCTTTTCCAACAACGAAGAAATGATCGCCAAATTGCGCGCCACCCGTGGCGCAGGTTTCGACCTGGCCCAGCCCAGCCAGGACCGCATCTCCTCCGTGCAGGAAAAGTTCAGCATTTACCAGCCCATGGACTACTCCAAGCTGGACGCCGCGCTGTTCATTCCCTCCATGCTGGATGCCGTGAAAAAGAACACCCTGGTGGACGGCAAGTCCTATGCCGCGCCTTTCTGCTGGGGAACCTCCGGCCTGGTGGTCAACAATGAAAAAGCTCCCGGCGTGGACAGCTGGAAAGCGCTGCTCGATCCCAAATTCAAGGGCCGGGTCAGCTACCGCCTGAAACGCCCCACGCTTATCGCCATGGGGTTCGCCCTGGGCTACAATCCCTTTGATCTTTACAAGGACCCCAAAGCCTACAAGGAAATGCTCGACAAGATCGAGGAGACCCTGGTCAAGGCCAAGCCCCTGGTCAAGAACTACTGGGCCAACGGCGACGCCTTGCTGCAGTCCATGCGCTCCGGTGAAGTCTTTGTGGCCATGGCCTGGGACAACGGCGGCTGGAAGCTGCACGACGACAATGCCAATATTGATTTCAAGGCTCCCAAAGAAGGCGCTCTGGGCTGGATCGACACCTTTGCCCTTCCTGCCAAGGCCGAAAACGTGTCCGCCGCCTACAAGTGGATCAACTTCATGATGAAGCCTGAAAACGCCGCCTACTTCACTTCTCAGGAAAAATGCGGAACTGCCTCCAAGGGTGCCAACAAGTTCGTGGATCCCGCGGTTCGCGCCAATTTCGAACGTTCTTTCCCCGAAGCCACCATCACCAACATCAAATGGTACCCGCCCCGTACCTGCCCAGCTGGAAAGCATGGAAGGCAAAGTTGCTTGATAAAATCAAGGCCGCGAACTAACACGCTTGCTTTGAACCTAATGACGCAATCCGCCGGGGGAGGATACTCCTCCGGCGGCAAGACCAACGGACCCCATGGGATATAGATCTCAGAATACGCAATCTATACAAGGCGTTCGGCGAATTCGTCGCCGTGGACAACGTCAGTTTCGACGTTCCTGACGGTTCCTTTTTTTTCCATTCTCGGCCCCTCGGGGTGCGGCAAGACCACCATGCTGCGCATGATTGCCGGTTTTGAGGAGCCCACCTCCGGCGACATTGAAATCCGCGGCAGAAACATGCTGGGCGTACCGCCCAACAAACGCCCCGTGAACCTGGTTTTTCAGCATCTTGCCTTGTTTCCCATGATGAATGTGGCAGAGAACATCGCTTTTGGCCTGCGGCGGCGCAAAACACCCAAAAAACGAGATTCAGCCACGGGTGGAACGGATTCTCGAGCGGGTGGACCTGCCCGGTTATGGCGAAAAGCAGATCAACCAGCTTTCCGGCGGTCAGAAGCAGCGCGTGGCCATTGCCCGTTGTCTGGTGCTCGAACCGTCGGTGCTTTTGCTGGACGAACCCCTCGGCGCCCTGGACCTGAAGCTGCGCGAACAGATGAAGGTGGAGCTGAAAAAACTCCAGGCCAAAGTGGGCACCACGTTCATCTACATCACTGCACGATCAGTCCGAGGCTCTGGTCATGTCGGACCATGTGGCCGTGATGAACAAAGGGCGCTTCGAACAGATCGGCACGCCCCAGGAACTCTACGCCGAGCCAGCCACTCCCTTTGTGGCCGGATTCGTGGGCGACAATAATGCCTGGCCCGGCACGGTGGCTGGAGGTCCGATGACAAAAGCGTGGTATTTCAAACTGAAGAGGGCTTGACCTTCAAGGCCCGGACAAATGAAAAAATTTCCAAAGGCAGTGCCGCCACCCTGTTTTCTGCGGCCGGAGGCCATGAGCATCGAGCAGCCTGGCGAAAGCGTCGGACTGAACTGCTGCGACGTCACGGTCAAAGCCATACTCTTCGACGCTCAACCAAATCAGCCGGTTGCTGACCACCACGCTCCTAATGGCCGCGAGTTCTCTAATCGTTATGGCATCTGCCGCAAAACCGGCGGTTCGATCTACCATGGAACCGGGCCGGCAGGTGCTTAGGTGGCCTGGCATTCGGCGATGCGGGCATCTGTTTTGCCGCAGCGGATCCTCCTTTCCGACGAGCCGGAGGCTTCTTGAGATCATGCGCCTACGCTCCGCTTTCTGGCTGTTTCATAAACATCCGGTGCTGATGTGGCTGGTGCTGTATGATCGTGTTGCCGCATATCGATCTGCACACTCATGAGTATTCCATCGGGGAGAACTCGATTATCGGTGAACCTGATCCCATGGACCCTTCAGAACTACAGGACTTTTTTTACCGAGCCCTCTCTAACATTATCAACTGACCTTCGTACGTACGGCCCTGTCATTCCGTGATCACGACCGTGCTGACCTTTTGCCTATTCCATGCCACGTGGCCTTATTCCATTATCGCCAAGGTGGCCATGGTGCGGATGCATCAAATCATTCATGCTGATTCTGCTGCTCCTGCCGTATCTGGGTCAGCGAGCTTGTGCGTATCAAACTATCTGGATCCATTTTGCTGCGGGAATCCGGCGTACTCAATTATTTTCTCGTCCATCTGGGCATTCTGTCACAAGCCGGTGGAAATGCTCATCACATTTATGATAACCGAGCATGATAACATGGGCCTGGTGTATACGTCCCTATGCTCCTTTCCATGGTGGTGCACGCTGATTTCCGCAGTGGACAAGCCTCTCCCGATCCCAAGTCTGATCGAGGCGGCCTGCGATCCTGGGCGCTCTTTCAAGCTGATTTCCAATCTGGCGGACCATCATATTTGCTCCCATTGCAAGCCGGGCATCACGTCCGGGGCCATTGTGGTGTTCATGCTCACTTCTGGGCAATTACCTGACTCCCAACCTGATGGGCGGCAAGAACTTCGCTCTGGTTCACCGAGCAGATCTACAAACCAGTTCATCGCCAGTTTCAACTGGAATCAGGGATCGGCCTTTGGTCTGCTGCTGCTTATTCAATTTGAGCACCCTGATTCATCTGGCTCGGGCTGAAGCTTTCGGGGCAAAAACTCGGCGAGGTGGCCTCATGATCCGTTCGTTGCCCAATTCGCGGACCTATACCTGGTCGTTCCACTGTTTTATTGTGGCCTACTTCATTTTTCTGTTCGCCCCCTTGCTGGTGACCTGCGTGCTGGCCTTTAACAATTCGGACTTTCCCTCTTTGCCCTGGCAGGGGTTTTCCCTGGACTGGTTCTTTTCCCAGGGACCCGAACGGGTGGGCATTTTCTTTGACGACCAGAACCTGCGCTCCATCTGGACCAGTTTCGAGACCGCGTTCTTTGTTTCCATTTTGTGCGTGGTGGTGGGCACCTGCGCGGCATTCCTGTTCGAGCAGGAGGAGTTTCGCTTCAAGGGCGCCCTGTATTTTCTGATGCTCGCGCCGCTGGTTATTCCCGGGGTCATCCTCGGCATTTCCATTCTGCTGGCGGCCAACACGGCCGGAGCCTTTGTGGAAGATCATATCGGCTGGGACATCGGGCTGTTTCGTCCGAGTTTCTGGCTGGTGGTGCTGGGGCAGTTTTCCTTTATCACCACCTTCGTGGCCCTGGTGGTCTCGGCCCGACTGCGCAAGTTCGATCGCTCTCTGGAAGAGGCGGCCCTGAATCTGGGGGCCAACCGCTTCGAAGTCATCTGGCATATCACCTTGCGTTATCTGCGTCCGGCCATTATTGGTTCAGGCACCGTGGCTTTTCTGATGAGCTTCGAGAATTTCAATACGACATTGTTTCTGGTGGGCTCCGAGCCCACACTGCCCATCAACCTGTACCTTCAGGTGCGGGACGGCAGTACGCCGGTGATCAACGCTATTTCTCTGCTGCTGATAGTGGGCACGTCATTGCTGGCACTGGTCAATCTGTTTCTCAGCGGCAAAGGAAATCAGGATGTTTCTTGACAAGCTCGCGCACAGGCCTTTGATCGGAGCACACCGTGGGGCGCGTTCGCTGGCGCCGGAAAACACGCGCCTGGCCTTTGAGTGTGCCCGGTGTTGCGGCGCCGATTTTGTGGAACTGGATGTGCAGCGTACCGCGGACGGCCGCCTGGTGGTGATGCATGACGATACGCCCGGACGCACATCCAATGCGCCCCATCCGGATCGCCCGGTCTGGGAATATACCTGGGACGAACTGCAGAGCCTGGACGCAGGTACGTGGTTTTTGCAGACAGATCCTTTTGGAACCGTGTCCTCAGGGGATGTCCGTGAAAACGAGTATCCGCTGATCCGCCAGCAGCGCATTTCCCTGCTGGCTGAAATCCTTTTTTTCTTTGGGGCGAACCAGTTTCCCTTCAATCTGGAGATCAAGAACCAGCCCAATGCTCCCGGCGATCTTTCCCTGGTGGGAGATGTGCTTGATACGCTGGAGAGCACGGGCACATGGAAGCTGGGGCTGCTTTCCCTCCTTCAATGCCGAATACATGGCCGAGGCGCACTACCTGGAACCGAATCTGCCCACGGCCTTGCTGGTGGAGGACGCCCACCCCGATCATCTGGTGGATTTTCTGCACAGCCTGGGCGTCTGCGCCTATCACCCCGCCTGCGACATCACGGAACCGGATCTGGTCCGTACGGTGAAAGACGCCGGATTCATGGTCAATCTCTGGACGGTCAATGAAATGCACAAGGCCTCGGCCCTGCTGCATGCCGGTGCCGACGCGTTCATCACGGACTGGCCCCAGCGCATGATCTCTTTTTTCCGTTGAGTCGGATTCGACAGCGCCCCCGGGCTCAGGTATAGGAGGCGTATCAAAAACGCTTTTCGGAGGTAGGTATGGCGGAAAAAGGCTCCATCGGCGCTGCAATATTCTGGATGTGCATCATCAGCCTGCTGTTGTGCTGGCTGCAGTTTTTCGGACCGCTCATAGCGGGCTTTGTGGGCGGCAAAAAGGCCGGAGGCGTGGGCAATGCCCTGATGGCCGTGTTTCTGCCCTGCATTCTGGTGGGCGCCGCCGTGTTCATCTTCTTTACCATGGTCACTTTCAACCCGCTGGTGGGGCTGGTTGCTTCCATAGGCATGAGCATGCTCATCGTGCTGAATATCGGCTCGCTGCTGCTGGGCGCCATCATTGGCGGTGCCATGGCCTGATTGCTTCCGGGAGGAGCGGTCAGGGCTTTGATTTTTTCAGATTGCGTCTGAGCACGAGCTGCAGCGTGTCCATTTCTATGGGCTTGGCGATGTAGTCGTTCATCCCTGCATTCAGGAATGTTTCCCTGTCTCCAGACATGGCGTAGGCGGTCATGGCGATGATCGGCACCATGGATTTTTCCAGTCCCGCTTCTCCTTTCCGGATGGCCTGGGTGGTCTCCATTCCATCCAGCACAGGCAACTGAACATCCATCAGTACCAGGTCGATTTCCTGCTGTTCGAGCTCCCGCAGGGCATCGCGTCCGTTGTTCGCTTCCACACATGCATAGCCGAAGTACTCGAGCATGCCCTTCAGGGCCCGCATGCTCAGACTGTCGTCTTCCGTAACCAGCACGGTACAGGGTTTTTGTTTGCTGCAAGGGGCATCGTTGCCCGTGCTGTCGTGGTCCTGGATGGGAAGCTGGAAGGGGATGGACAGGAAAAACGTGGTGCCCCGGCCCTCTGAGCTTTCCAGGGCGAGGCCTCCGTCCAGGAGATCCACAAGGCGGTGGACAATGGCGAGCCCGAGCCCTGCTCCCTGAAAATGACGCGTATAGTTGCCTTCTCCCTGGACGAACGGCTGAAAAAGGTTGTCCATCAGCGCTTCGGAAATGCCTATGCCCGTATCGCTGATGGTGAAGAGTACGCGGGCCCGATCCGGTGCGGGTCGTGAGGCCAGGGATATTTCCAGCTTGACCCTGCCCTGAACGGTGAATTTGATGGCGTTGCCCACCAGGTTGAAGAGAACCTGCCGGAGCCGGACGTGGTCCCCTTCCAGGATCGGCGGCACATCGGGAGCAATGGCGAATTCGAGGTCGATGCCTTTGTCCTGGGCCGTGGAGGACTGCAGTTCGGCGATGGTATCGATCAGACTGCTGATGGAAAAGGCTTCCCGTACTATCTGGAGTTTCCCCGCCTCGATGCGCGAGAGGTCGAGGATGTCCGAGAGCAGGGTGGTCAGACGCAGGGAGGACTGCAAGGCCACATTGACGTACTGGCGTTCTTCGTCTTCGAGGGGAGAGGCTCCCAGGAGCTGCAGCATGCCCATGATGCCGTTGAGCGGCGTACGGATTTCATGGGACATGTTGGCCAGAAATTCGGATTTTGTGCGGTGAGCCTCTTCTGCGGCGAGTTTCTGGGCCTCGAGTTCCACCACCTGTTCGCGCAGCGCGGTGTACAGCCGGACATTTTCCATGGCCACGGAGGTAAGATCGGCCAGGGATTGCAGGATCTCCAGGTTCTCCGTATCCGGTACGCCCCTTTGGGCCCAGTAGGCGCCGATGGCGGCCACTGGCTTTTCCCTGTTGACCGGGACCATGACCAGGCTTTTGACAAAGGTCTGGCGGAAAATGTCCTTTGTGACACGCGAATCCGTATCGATGTCCTCGATAACGGCAGGCCGGCGGTTGAGCATCACCCAGCCGCTGACGCACTGTTCCATGGGGAAGCGCTGCCCTTTCCAGAGAGGCGAGACAGCTTCTTCATCAACGTAATGGCAGTTGTTTCCTTCCCGCAAAACAAAAGTGGCCCCGTCGGCTCCTGTGAGATCCCGGACGGCCGAGCGTACCACAGCGATGATCATATCCTGTCCTGGGGCCATGGAAAGTTCGCGTGCGACACGGGTGAGCAATTCGTGCGCCTTGGCCCGTTGGGCGAGCTTTTCCCGCGCCTTCACGGCATCGGTGATGTCCTGGACCGTGCCCACGAATTCCTTGGCCTGCATCGCTTCTCCGGCTTTTTCGAACGTGGCGATTCCGTTGGCCTTGATCCAGCGCAGCGAATTATCGGGCAGAAAAATGCGGAATTCCGTTTCATAGGGGGCGGGCGCCTGAGGATTGAGCGCTGCTTCGACTTTTGAAAGGAGTCCGGACAGATCTTCCGGATGCACCCGGGCCAGGATCTCGTCATTGTGGCATTGTGGCGTATTGACATGAAAAATTTCCCGGTACCGGTAATCAAAGGAAGCAACCTTGGATTGGGGGTCATAACGCCACCAGCCCATCCGGGCGGCGTCCAGGGCCAGCTGGCGCTGGCGCGCAATGAACTGCATGCGTTGCTCGGCCTGTATCAGATCGGTAATATCCTGGGCAATGCCGACCAGGCCGATGATATTGCCGTTTTCATCTCTGAGGGGACTTTTTACGGAAATGAAATGATGTATTCCCTCGGGGGTGCTGGCGCTTTCTTCGAACTGGAGGGTAGAGCCCGAGGCCAGAACCTGCAGGTCGTTTTCGAGGTGCTCTTTGCCTATGTACGAAGTAAAGACTTCATACGAGGTTTTTCCAAGAACATCATCTGGCTGCAACTGCGTCATGTTGTAAAAATTGGCGCTGATACGCCGAATGCGCCCTTGAATGTCCTTGACGTACAGGATGGTGCCTTGCGCTTCGCTGACGGCATCCAGCAGGGCCTCGGACTCCATCAGAGCATGTTCTTTTTCCTTGCGCTCCGAGATGTCCACGCAGAACGCGTCGTAAAACTTCGCATTGCCGTGGGGATCGCGTATGGCCCGTGCGTGAATGGAGATCCAGAACAAGCTGCCATCCTTGCGCCTGGCCCGCAACTCGAAGTCCCTGACGGCATCGCTGGAATTCACCAGGGAACAGATGCGCTGGCGTTCCTCGGGATGGGCATAGGCCTGATCAGCAAGCGAATGTATGTCGGCATACACCTGTTCGGAGGATTCATAGCCGAGCATGTGCGCCAGGGTGTTATTGGCGTAGAGAATACGGCCTCCCGGAGTGGTGCGGGAAAATCCAACAGGCGCGTCCTGGAACACCACACTTAGTGTTGCATTGTCAAGGAACCCGATTTGATCAGTCGAGTTGGTATTGGTGGGTACGACGTGGTCCTTCATTACTACGACCTGTTTTTGGAAAATGTAGTGTATTTTTGATTGTTATCATTATTTACAATAAGTCGCTAGAGACCAGATAGGGAAAAAGTGCATGTGGAACATGGCTGACCTTTTGGGCAATACGGGCCGCAGTGGGGTTCGCCTTCATCCACATCTATAATTTTACAGATATATTAAAGAGTTTTACCATTATGTTGGTAGGTTAAATCAGAAAATATCCTTGTCCGCGAGCATGGGATACGATAGGCTCTCAGTGCAAGGAGGAAGGTACATGGACATCTATTCGAGACTCTATAATGCGATGCTCGAGAAGGCCGAAGGAATCACACTGGAGATTCTTTCCATCGGTCTCGGCTATACCGCGGTATGCACTGACGATGGCGGCATAGGCGTGGCCTTCACCCCCAAAGGCGTTTCATCCAGCTGCCAGGTATTGAAACCTGCGGAAGAGTACGAAGATATGCCGGCCGTGAAAGCCCTTGATCTGCTCAAGGCCCCGGACGATTTGCACCGGGCCATGGGGCTGGCATTGGTGAACGCCCTGAATCATTCCTTTGCCAAGGAAATTCCCGAAGACCGCAGCAACGATGTTCTGATGGACGCGCTGGGGATAAGGGAAGGCAGCAAAGTCGCCATGGTGGGTTGTTTTGCGCCGATCATCAAATTGGTCGAAGAGCGCAAGGGCATCCTGGAGATGGTGGACAGGGGAAAAAACATGGGCGACCAGGACAGTTTTGAAAAGAAACTCGGATCCTGGCCGGACTCCGTAATTTTGACCTCCACGAGCATTATAAACAACACATTTGATGATTTGATCAGCCTGATTCCCCAGGACGTGCCCGTGGCCATGGTGGGGCCGAGCACACCCATGGTGGAGGCTGCCTTCAGTGGAATGCCCGTCAGAATTCTGGCAGGCACGGTTCCCATGGAAAGCGAACCCACCCTCAAGGCCATCAGACATGCCAAGGGCACGCCCGTGATTCTGCGCCATGCCAGAAAGGCCACGTTGCTGGTCAAGCAATCCTGAGCATCAATGCATCAATGATCGTTTCCGGACGCGCCTGGTTGCGGCGCGTCCGGTTCGCAGTGTTTTTTTGAAATCAGACTCGGGCGGTGAAGCCCCCCGAGGGGCGGCCGTTGTCTTCCTTGAGCAGGGCGGAGAGCACGTTGGTGTGGCCGTGGGGCAGCGAAGAAACGCCGTGCCATTGGAGCCCGGGCGTGTCCGGTATTTTGGCAAGGCATTTGTCCGGATGTTCCGCAAGAAGACGGACTCCCGCGCGTTTGCCCTGCAGAAGCACCTGCAATTCGCAGTGCCCCATGTCGAGATGATCGAAGCCCAGGGCCAGTTCGGTCACTGATCCGGAAGCCAGCTGTCTGCCTGTGGCCAGGAGTTCGCAGGCCAGCGGTTCGTGCAGCAGCCAGGGCAGGTAATATATACGCCCGGCTCCGCGCGCTTTCAGCCCGAGGTTCAGCCAGGACAGGGGCCCCAGAAGCGCGGCGAATTCCAGCGCCAGGTGCGTATCCTGGGCCAGCAGGGAGAAAAAGGCTGTTTTGCGTTCGGCGGCGTTTTTGCCCGGCCAGCGCAGTTCCCTGTTCCGCAGTGAAGACTCGAACCGCGTACGCGCACTCCAGAACGTACGCGCCAGATCCGGAAACGCGGCTTGCGCGCCCACGGAAGCCGGGAGGATTTCCTGGAGCACTATTTCCGGCACCAGACTGCGAACCAGAAAATACAGATATTGTCCGGGCTCGGGCCTTGTGGCTATTTCGGCCAGCAGCTCCTGACCTTCCACGTTGACCCAGGCCAGTCCTTCGGCTTCCCAGCGCAGCATCACGCCGCGCAAACGATCCCCCACGCGGTGGCGCTTGCGGAAAAGCTGCCCGCGCTCCTGTCCTCCATCACCATAACCGCCGAATCCCGAACCGTATCCACCGATGCGCATCAGCTGTCTCCTGTGCTGCAGGATGCTGCAGGAGCATACGCGCATTTGCTGCGGTGTGGGGAAAACGCTGATGCTTGGTTAAAAATAACAAGGTATTGCATAGGAAAACCATGCTGGTGACAGAGTTATTGCCAAGGGTGCCGTACGGTGTCCGTCAAAGCAGCGGAAAACGGATTTGAATCACGAACCTTCTCTCCGGATACTGCTTTTCCGTTCGCAGTTCAACATCAGGAAAGCCGCCTTATCAGCAGTTGTCAGTGATTCGCAAAGGACTTCCTGAGATTGGCGAAGTCCCAGGAGCACCCGTAAGTGCGTTCGATGCAATGTATTTCTCAGCCGTTGAAGTGATTTTGTCTTTTTCTTACTCAATATGAAAGAATATTTTCGAAAAAGTGCAAACCACTGCTGTTGGAGAACGTGTTGGTACGTACTATCAAAGATGTTGTTAATAAATAGTTAAAAACTGCATTAAACGATAACTGTATATTTTATGTAAAAGAATTCCTTTTTCTGTCAATATTTTTCCTGAATCTCCTGGTTGTGGCTGATTCTTTAACATCTTTTAACAGCTTACTTGATTGACGGTCCTTCATGAGTGAGTAAACTCTCGGATAGTACTTGAAACAGGCGCATGCTTGCCTGTCTGTCAGTCCGCCAAGGAGGAATTCATACCGTGAATTGCATATATTTATTTCGACTGCTTCGTAGGCCGCCCCGGCAGGCCGCCTTTCTGATATTGCTCGTGCTGTTGTCTTTGCCGCTTGTGGGATGCAATGAAAAAATAGAGGTCAAGCAGGCGGCTCCGGTGGAGGTCGGCGTGGTCACGCTGCATCCCCAGTCCGTGGCCTTGCCCACCGAACTGTCCGGCAGGACCACGGCTTCGCTGGTGGCGGAAGTGCGTCCGCAGGTCGAAGGCATAATCCGCGAACGGTTGTTCAAGGAAGGCAGCGAAGTCAAAAAGGGCGACGTGCTGTATCGCATCGCACCCGAATCATACAAGGCCGCCTACGACAGCGCGGTGGCGGCCCAGGAAGAGGCCGAAGCCGTGCTCCCCAGCTCGGAAAGAAAGGCCAAACGCTACGCCAAACTTTTCCAGAGCAAGGCCATAAGCGACCAGGACTACGAAGACGCGCAGTCCACTTATCTGGCCGACAAGGCCGCCGTGGACGTGGCCAAAGCCAATGTGGAAACCGCCAAGATCAACCTCGGTTACACGCAGATTTCCGCCCCCATCAGCGGGCGTATCGACAAGTCCGAACTGACTCCCGGAGCTCTGGTCACGGCCAGCCAGGATACGGCATTGACCACCATCCGCTGCCTCGATCCCATCAACGTGGATCTGACCCAGTCGAGCATCAGCTTCCTGAATCTGCGCCAGGCCATCAACGCCGGGCGGATTTCCAGCCAGGGCAATACCATCAGCGTGGAGCTGAAACTCGAAAACGGCACCATGTATCCGCTTAAGGGCAAGTTGGAATTCTCCGAGGCCAACGTGGACGAAAGTACCGGCACCTACACCGTACGGGCGGTATTCCCCAATCCGGATCGTTTGCTGCTGCCGGGCATGTATGTACGGGCGGTCATCAAGCAGGGCGTCATGGACAATTGTTTTCTGTTGCCGCAAAGCGCCGTGAGCCGCAATACCAAGGGCGATCCCGTGGCGCTGTTCGTGGACAAGGACGGCAAGGTCGCACAGCGTGAGCTGGAAGTGCCCCAGAGCATGGGCAATTTCTGGCTGGTGAGTTCCGGCGTCAATGATGGCGATCAGGTCATCGTGGAAGGTTCGCAGTTTGTCAGCGACGGGCAGAAGGTGGCCACCAAGCAGATGGAGGTTCTCAAAACAACCGGGGAAATCCGGGCCAAATCAGAATCAGCGGATTCCGGCGAGAGCGGCGCCGCACAGAAAGTTTCAAAAGAAGGGTAGTGCGCCATGTCGGAATTTTTCATCAAACGGCCCATTTTCGCATGGGTCATCGCCATCATCATCATGCTTGCCGGCCTGCTGGCCCTGGAAACACTGTCTGTTTCGCAATATCCCGAAATCGCACCCACCAGCGTACGCCTGTCGGCAACCTATCCCGGTGCGGACGCCGAAACCATGAAGAATTCGGTGACCAAGGTCATCGAACAGGGCATGACCGGCATCGACAACCTCGATTATATCACCTCCACATCCACCTCCACGGGTTCGGCTTCCATTCAGCTGACCTTCAACAACAAGGCCGATCCCGATGTGGCCCAGATGCAGGTGCAGAACAAACTGCAGCTTGTGGAATCCCAGCTGCCGGATGCGGTCCAGACCAACGGTATCACCGTTACCAAGGATACCGGCAGTTTTCTGATGGTCATCGGGTTTGTTTCGGAAAACGGTACGCTTTCCTCGGTGGATATCGCCGACTATGTTGACAGCACGCTCAACGATACTATCAAGCGTATCGAGGGCGTGGGAGACACCCGGCTGTTTTCTTCGGCCTATGCCATGCGCATCTGGCTTAATCCGGACAAGCTCACCCAATACTCGCTCATGCCCAGCGACGTGTCCACGGCCATCGAGTCCCAGAACACCCAGGTATCGGCCGGGCAGATCGGCGCGCAGCCGGCCGTCAAAGGGCAGCAGCTCAACGCCACCATCACCGCGCGCAGCCGGTTGCAGACTGCCGACCAGTTCCGCAACATCATTCTCAAGAGCTCCAGCGACGGCTCAGTTGTCCGCATCAAGGATGTGGCCACCGTGGAGCTGGACGCCGAAAGTTATACCACCACGGCCAGCTACAACGGCAAACCAGCCGCCGGTCTGGCCATCAACCTGGCCACCGGCGCCAACGCCATCCAGACCGCAAAGGATGTGACCCAGGCCATCACCAGGCTGTCCGCGACCTTCCCCAAGGGGCTCAAGGTGGTCTACCCGTATGATACGACGCCATTTGTGCTGCTCTCCATGCATCAGGTCGTGGAAACACTGGTGGAAGCCATCATTCTGGTATTTCTGGTCATGTTCATTTTTCTGCAGAATTTCCGGGCCACGCTCATTCCCACCATTGCCGTGCCCGTGGTGTTGCTGGGGACCTTTGCCGTGCTCTCGGTGGCCGGCTATTCCATCAACACCCTGACCATGTTCGCCATGGTCCTGGCCATCGGCCTGCTGGTGGATGACGCCATTGTGGTGGTGGAGAACGTGGAGCGGCTCATGGCCACTGAAGGCTTGTCCCCCCGAGCGGCCACCCGCAAGTCCATGAAGGAGATTTCCGGCGCCCTGGTGGGCATTGCCACGGTATTGTCCGCGGTGTTCGTGCCCATGGCCTTTTTCAGCGGATCCGTGGGTGTCATTTACCGGCAGTTTTCCATCACCATTGTTTCCTCCATGGTTCTTTCGGTCATCGTGGCCCTGATTCTGACCCCGGCCTTGTGCGCCTCCATCCTGCGGCCGGTGGACAACAAGCCCAAGCTGGCCTTTTTCAACTGGTTCAACAGGAATTTCGATCGTGCGACCCGGGCCTATGGCAGCGGCACCTCCTGGATGATCCACCGGGTAGGCCGGTTCATGCTGGTTTTTCTGCTGCTTGCAGGAGGCATGGTCTGGCTGTTCATGGATTTGCCCAGTTCGTTTCTCCCGCAGGAAGACCAGGGCGTGCTGATCACCACGGTCCAGTTGCCCGTAGGGGCCACACAGGAGCGTACGGACCGGGTTATGAACAAGGTCATCGATTATTACCTGAATCAGGAGAAGGACGCCGTGGAGGGCGTATTTTCCACGCTAGGCTTCAGCCACAGCGGTTCGGGGCAGAACGTGGCCATGGCCTTTATCAAGCTCAAGCCCTTTGACCAGCGAACCTCGCCGGAGCTCGCCGCCGCAGCGGTTTCCAAACGGGCCACCCAGGCATTCGCCAAGATCAAGGAAGCCAAGATCTTTGCCCTGACACCGCCCGCGGTGCACGGCCTGGGATCTTCCAATGGTTTTGATTTTTATCTGCAGGATATCAACGGAACCGGACACGCGGCCCTGATGAAGGTTCGCAACAAGCTTCTGGCCATGATGGGCGAAAGCCCGGTGCTGGCCAACGCGCGCCCCAACGGACAGGAAGACGAACCCCAGTACCATGTGGACATTGACTCGGGAAAAGCCAGTGCTCTGGGGCTGGACTTCGCGGATATCAACACCACCCTGTCCGTGGCCTGGGGCAGTGACCACGTCAACGACTTCATCGACAGAGGCCGCGTCAAACCGGTCTATCTGCAGGGCGACAAGACCTTTCGCATGCAGCCGGAAGACGTGAACCGCTGGTACGTACGCAATACCGATGGAGACATGGTGCCTTTTGCCTCGTTTTCCTCGGGCAGCTGGGTCTACAACTCCCCGCGGCTGGAAGGTTACAACGGGTTCTCTGCCGTGGAACTCCAGGGCGAGGCTGCTCCCGGAGAAAGTTCCGGCGACGCCCTGAGCGAAGTCGAGCAACTGGTGAGTCAGTTGAAAGGAGGCTACACGCTGCAGTGGACGGGCATTTCGGCCCAGGAAAAGATCTCCGGCAACCAGGCCGCTCCGCTGTACGCCATTTCCGTGCTGGTGGTCTTTCTTTCCCTGGCGGCCCTGTACGAGAGCTGGTCCATTCCCTTTGCGGTCATTCTGTCGGTGCCCATCGGCGTTTTCGGCGCACTGCTCGCGGCAACGCTCTTCGGGCAGACCAACGACGTGTACTTCAAGGTCGGACTGCTCACGACCATCGGTCTGGCGGCCAAGAACGCCATTCTGATCATCGAGTTCGCTGTGGCCCAGCAGGAGGCCGGAGCCGGAGTCCTCGAAGCCACCCTGGCGGCGGCCAGATTGCGTCTGCGCCCCATTCTGATGACCTCCTTCGCCTTTATTCTCGGCGTCACGCCCCTGGCCATAGCCACCGGCGCGGGTTCGGCATCGCAGAACTCCGTGGGCATCTGCGTACTGGGCGGCATGATCGCAGCCACGGTGCTGGGCGTTTTCTTCATCCCGCTGCTTTATGTGGCGTTGCGCAAGGTGTTTAAATTCAAGTCTATAAATGCCGCGGACGAGGCAGAGGAAAAACTGCAGGAAAGCCTTCCCCAAGGCCGCTCCTGAGATGCAGGGGCGAACAAGGCGCTCTCTGAAGAGGGCCTGAAGCCAGGGGAGATCCGGACGAATCCAATGGACCGCCGGCGTTGATCAGCGCCGGCGGGCGTCCAGAATGATCAGTTCGACTTCATCCGTGGTCATGCCGGTGGAACGCGAGAGTTCCTTGATGGAAAGGCCTTTTTTGTAGCCGTTGATGATGGTCTGGCGCGGATTTCTTGGTTTGAGGTCCCTGAGGTCCACTTTGGCGGATTCCTCCAGCAGAGCCTTGAGTTCTTCCACGCGTCGGGCCAGGGCGTCGTCCAGTTGCTGGAGCTGCTGCTGGCGGGTTTCAAAGGACGTGACCACTTCCTGTTCGAGCTCGGCATTGAAATGCAGGCGGGCCAGAAGGTCCTCCTGTTTGTCCTGCATCAGCCGCAACAGGTTTTCGGAGCGCTTGAGCCGGAAAAAGAAGATGATCAGGAGAAAAAGCAGAAAGATTTCGGTCAAACTCAGACCGATGAGCATCCAGAAGGACATGAGAGAGCGTTAGCCTCCAGCGCAGTCAGATGCGCCTATTGATCAGGTTGCCCGTAAACGGGGTTTTGGACAGGGGCTTTTCTTCAGTTTCTTCAGCCGCCTGCTTCTTGCGGTTTTGAGCGTCTTTTTGGGGCTTGGGTCGACCACCGCCGGAACCATGTTCATCAACGGCATTGGCGCCGTCCTGCTTTTCACTCTTCTGAATCTGTTCCCGCTGCAGCCCGGTGACTTCGGCCGCAGCCTGGTTCATGATGCTTTGCTGCACTTCCGGGGTGGCCTGCATGGTGCCGGAAATCTCGCCCACGAGGGGAATCTGGGAAAAAAGCAGATTGATGGACATGACGTGTTACCTCACAACGTACTCCTGTATCAGTAACGTGGTCAAACGGTCCGTGCTCAGGTACTGGTTCATCACCGAGAGCAATTCTTTTTTCAAGACCTCTTCATTTTTCTTATCGGATAAAAACAACAGGTCTTTATTACGTAAATAATAATAAATCGCATCCCTGAGGACAAGGGTTTTGGTCTGAATTTCCCAGGATAGTTTCTCGTTGTCCGTGGCTGTGGCAAAGCTGCAGCGCAGCAGGCGGATCTTTCCGTCGTCGGTCTGGTATTCGATCCAGAAGGGATCCATCTTGACCACGAACTCGGGTTTTTCCGGTTCCGGGGCCTTGGCCGTCTGTTCGGGCTCTGGCATGGGCGGTGGGGGCGGCGGTTCCGACGCGGGCCAGAGCAGGATTATCAGGAGGGCGACCACCAGCAGCGCGCCTGCGCCCGCGCCAATAAGGAAGCGCTTGTCCTTGAGCAGTGCGGCCGCGCCCTTTTTGGGCTCTTCTTCGCTTTCCTCGGCTTCCGCGACCGGTTCGGGAGTCTCCTCCTCTTCTTCCTCTTCTTCTTCTTCCAGAAAAGGCGCGTCATCAAGGTCGAGTTCGACCTTGTCCTTGTCGGGTGCCGAATCAGGGACTTTCAGCTCCTCCGCGTCCAGGAGGGCTTTTTCGCGTAAAGGTTCGTCCAGGGAGTCGTCATCCGGAACAATGAACAGCAGCATAGCGTCAACCGGTTGTTAAAGCATCACAGGAATAAAGATATCCGCACCCATCTCCCGGCGCTTTCGAAAGGGAAGAGTCTGATGTCGCGCCGGCGTTACAGATTGCCGTATTGTGCGGTTGAAATTCATCCGCAGGCGTTTCATGGCCTGCGCGTGGAGCTGGGAGACACGGCCTTCGGTGATTCCCATGACCTCCGCCACTTCCTTCATATTCAGTTCGTCCCCGTAATACAGGGACATGACCATTTTTTCTCTGGGAGTGAGATCGTCGATCAGGCCTGCGACCTTGTCGATGATTTCCTGCAGCGCCGCAGTCTGGAAGGGTTCGTTGTCAAAATGGGATTGGTGCTCGGGGGGAAAAGGTGTCCTGGATGGCATCTATGTTGATGCACATCTGGTTCTGCAGGGCTTCCAGACCGACGCGAACGTCGCGTTCGCTCAGACCGGTTTCGGCCTGCAGTTCTTCTTCCGTGGCCGAGCGTCCGTGCTGGTTCTCAATGCGCCGGATGGCTTCTTCCAGGGTACGTACGCGATGGCGCAGCCCTCTGGAGAACCAGTCCATACGGCGTAGTTCGTCCAGCATGGCGCCTTTGATACGGTTTTCGGCGTAGGTTTCGAACTTGATGTTCAGTTCCGGGTTGAACTTTTTGAAGGCCTCCATAAGCCCCAGAGTTCCCGAACTGATCAGATCATTGAGCTCGACGTGTTTCGGCAGTTTGGCCTTTAGCCGCAACGCGAGGTATTTGATCTTTGGCGCATAATGTTTGACGATTTCTCTGCGCTCGCCCGTCTGAAACTCGTCCCAGGCTTTTTCGCCCGAGTCCAGCAGCAACCACGGATGATCAGTGTTGGAAGAGGAGTTTTTTCCAGAAGAACTTGATATTACCATCTAGATTATCCGACACGCGCCAGTTTTGTATGGTTTCCGCAATGTTGCGCATGGCCTTGCTGGGAGCGGAGTTTTGCGATCCGTGACAGAAAGGCACCTGGTCCACCACGGCCTTCCGTACCGCCGGGTCCTGCGGGATAAAGCCCACGAGGTCGAGCGAAACTCCGTCCAGAAAGTGTTCACACGCCTGATACAGCCTGGAAAATACGGCTTTGGCTGTTTTTTGATCAGACGTCAAATTGACGATGACCTTGAAATGGCCAATTCCGTGATTTAATTTAAGTACTTTTATCAATGCGTACGCATCTGTCAATGACGTAGGTTCCGGTGTCATTATCACAATGCGTTCCTGAACCGCCAGATTAAAATAGAGGACATTATCGTTTATTCCGGCGCCCGTGTCCACGATTAGATAATCAACCTTGTCTTCAAGATAGTCCATGGCTTCCAAAAGGTCCAGTTTTTGCCCGGTACTCAGGGAAAGCATCTCGCTTACACCCGAAGAGGCCGGCAGAATCTTGAAGCCGTAAGGCGTATCGTAAAGGACATCCTGTACGGAAACGCCCTCGTGGAAGAGGTGGAACAGGTTCAGCTGCGGGGCAAGTCCGAGAATGACATCGACATTGGCCAGGCCCAGGTCCGCGTCCAGCAGGACGACGCGTTTTCCCAGTTTTTCCAGTTCATAAGCCAGGTTTACAGAGACGTTGGTCTTGCCGACGCCCCCTTTGCCCGATGTCACGGACAACACCAAGGGATAAGCGGAATTCATGGTGCTTGGGCTCCAATTCATTTTCATTGTTCGTTCGGCAGTTTGTGTTTGAATACCAGCCTCCAGAGCGGCACATGCTTGGCCGCCGCCATGGTTTCGGCCAGCCCCGTGCCGTATGACAGGGCGGAAATCGGCAGGGAGGTGGCCACCGCCGTATTTACAATGGCTCCGAAACTACAGGCCTCGTCGCATTTCGTCCAGATCAGGCTTTTTGCCAGCGGCGAATAATACTGGCGTTCGAACTCCTTGAGCTGGCTCGAGGCGAAATGGGGCGAGAACGCGATATGCAGGACCAGATCACGGGCCGCATCCAGCCCGAGTCTGCCCATCAACCGCTCCAGAGTTTGGCCGCGTTCCAGGCCGGGGAGATCCAGAAAAATCTTATCATAGTCCTGCGCGTTTTGCGAAACAAGCTGGGCGAACTCGACGGGGCTCTGCGCTTCGAGAAAATCGAATTCGGAAAGCTCCGCATAGTGCTGGAGTATCAGTCTGCTCTGCAGACGGCGCTGGTCCGTGTTGACCAGGCAGATCCGGGTGCGGGGTTTTTCCCGCTTGACGGCAAGGGCCATGCGCAGCAGGGCGGAGGTCTTGCCCACGCCGTGCGGACCGGCCACGGCATGAAATTTCTGCGGCCAGAGCTCGTTGTTCCAGGCGCGGACATGGACCATGCGTTCCAGGGGGCCCAGAATGGAAGTGCCCGGCTGGTTTTTGAGCTCCGTATAGATGTCCATGATCACCTGGCCGGTAACGCCTTCGCGTTCGAGGTATTCCAAGGACTGGCGCTGGATGGGCGTAAGCAGGTGCAGATCCAGCTGCGGACGCAGCAGGGTGAGCAGATGGTGCTTGATTTCGCTCCATTCCTGGTGCCACTGGTCCCATCCGGGAGGCGGGCCTTTGGGAGCGGTCTGCGTCTGCGGGCCGGTGCCCGAAACCGAAGTTTCCTGATGGTGCGTACCGTTGTTGCCGGAATGCGTTTCGCTGTGCTGCTGGCCGGGGTTGTCCTCCAGTGCGGCCGTGATCTCGCAGATGTTCCGTCCGTTGTCCTCGCACTGGCGCGTGCCGAGAATGACCGCATCCGGGCCGAGCTCGGTCTTGATGCGATCCAATACGGATTTGGTATCCGCGCCTCTGTACGTTTTAAGCCGCATTCTTCAAACTCACTGTTGCCATGGAGTTCAATCGGATATCGCCCGGTATTTCCGCCTGGGAGATGACCGGCAGCGTAGGCAGAAAGCGCCTGAGCAGCTGCGCCAGGTGCGGGCGTACCACCGGAGTGGCCAGCAATACGGGTTGTCCGTCCGTGGCCAGGCCGTTTTCGCTCGCCTCGTTGATTTTTTTGATGATCAGCTGCGCAGTGCCGGGATCCAGCGCCATATAGGCGCCGTGATCGGTCTGACGCAGGCTTTCCTGCAGCGTACGTTCCACACTCATATCCAAAGTGATTATGGGCAAAGCGCCGCTGCTGTCCAGATATTGTTTTACAATTGTCCTTGCCAGGCGTTCGCGGGCGTATTCCGTGAGCTGATCCGGATCCTTGATGCTGCTCCCCATGTCGGCCAGGGTTTCCACGATGGTTAGCAGATCGCGGATGGAGACGTTTTCCTTGACCAGGTTCTGCAAGACCTTTTGCAGAGCGCCCAGCTGCATGGTTCCCGGTACGAGCTCTTCCACAGCCTTGGGCGCTGTTTTGGAGAGGTTGTCCAGAAGCGCCTGAACTTCCTGGCGTCCGAGGAATTCGTGCAGATTGCGCTTGAATACCTCGGTAATGTGCGTGGCGATGACGGTGGACGGGTCCACCACCGTGTAACCGGCAAGCATGGCCTCCTCCTTGTGCGCGGCAGGGATCCACAGGGCAGGCAGGTTGAATGCCGGTTCCTGAGTCGCAATGCCCTTGATTCTGTGCTTCGCATCGCCCGGATCCATGGCCAGGAAGTGATCGATGAGAATTTCCGCGGAGGCGACTTCGTTGCCTTTGATCAGTACGGAATACTGACCGGGCTTGAGTTGCAGGTTGTCGCGCAGGTGCAGTGACGGCACGATCACGCCCATGTCCAGGGCGAACTGGCGGCGGATGGAGCGGATACGCGAGAGCAGGTTGCCGCTCTGGTTTTCGTCCACCAGTGGAATAAGACCGTATCCCACTTCCAGCTCCAGGACGTCAAGTGGCAGCAAGGATTGCACTTCTTCGGGAGAATCCAGACTCGCTTCCTTGGCCTTCTTTTCCTTTTTGCTCTTTTCCTTGGCTTCATCCTTGTCCGGACGCGTTCCCACCATGCGGGCGGCCAGAAACAGCAGTCCGGCGAAAGTGAGGAAGGGGAAGGTGGGCATGCCGGGCACGATGGCGAAGATGACCAGCACTGCCGAAACCAGCTTGAGCGAACGGGCGTTGTAGGACAGCTGGCCGATGAATTCCTCGCCCATCTTGGCCTTGGAAGCCGAGCGCGAGACAATGATACCGGCGGAGGTGGAAATGATCAGCGAGGGAATGGTGGAGACCAGGCCATCGCCGATGGTCAGCAGCGTATAGGTATGGGCGGCTTCCATCCAGGTCATGTCCTTCTGGAGCATGCCGATGAGAATGCCGCCGATGATGTTGATCATGGTGATGAACAGGCCGGCTTTCACGTCACCTTGTACGAACTTGCCGGCACCGTCCATGGCGCCGTAGAAGTCCGCCTCGCGGCGGATGGTTTCGCGGGTTTCCCTGGCCTCGTCCTCGGTGATCAATCCGGCGTTCAGGTCGGCTTCCACCGCCATCTGCTTACCGGGCATGGCATCCAGGGTAAAACGGGCGGCGACTTCACCGATACGCGTCGTACCGGCGACGATGACCACCTTGTTGAGGATGAACAGGATGACGAAGATGACCACGCCGATGAGAAAGTTGC
The DNA here is from genome assembly GCA_963667575.2 of Desulfovibrionaceae bacterium. Lineage (GTDB taxonomy): Bacteria > Desulfobacterota > Desulfovibrionia > Desulfovibrionales > Desulfovibrionaceae. Next base: position 97,117 of record CAXXHY010000035.1, read on the forward strand.
CGCCGACAACGAATTCGCCAAAGGACTGGATGACCTGTCCGGCTGCTGCGGTGCCTTCTTCGCCGTGCATCAGGATCAAGCGCGTGGAAGCCACGTTCAGGGCCAGGCGCATCATGGTGGTGACCAGCAGCAGCGAGGGGAACACGGAAAATTCCATGGGGCTGGTCATGAACATGGAGGTGATCAGAATAACCATGCTCAGGGAAATGCTCAGGCTCATCATCATGTCCAAAAACAGAGTGGGCAGGGGAACCAGCATGGTAAACAGGATGATTACCACGCCACCTGCAAGCAGAATATCGCCCTGTTTGGCGAATCTGTTGTAATCTATGGTTGGAAGTGCTGGCCCTGGCATATTTTTGACACCTCGTCGGCAGTGTTATGTTAGCGCGGGCGACCATTGGGACGCCTGAATTTGTTCAACGAAGCCAGTATCGAGGCCACGGCCTGGAACAGTTCGGCCGGGATGGAGTCCCCGATCTCCACTTGTTTATACAAAGCCTGTGCCAATGGTCTGTTTTCCCTGATGGGAATATGGTGTTCGCGGGCTATTTCCTTGATTTTCTGCGCCATATGGTCCGCGCCTTTGGCCAGAACTATGGGGGCTGGGGCCAGCAGCGGGTCGTACTGCAGCGCCACCGCAAAGTGGGTGGGGTTGGTGATGACCACGTCCGCTTTGGGTACCTGCTTCATCATCCGCTGCATGCCCATGGCCAGCATCTTCTGTCTTTGCTTGTTTCTGATCTTGGGATCGCCTTCAGCCTGTTTGCGTTCGTCCTTGACCTCGTCCTTGGTCATTTTCAGGTTTTCGTTGTAGTCCCAGCGCGTATACCAGAGATCTGCCGCGGCAATGATCATCATGGGCACGATGGCGTACACGACCATTTTTGCGCCGGTGGAAAGCAGATAGGCGCTGAGGTGAAAGGCGTCCTGATAGAACAGGGGCAGCAGGTGTTCCATTTCCTGGCGAATGACGATGTAGGGCGCGATGCCGATGGCCACGGCCATGAGGATGCTCTTGCCCAGGCGTACGAAGGTGTTCAGGTTGAACATCATGCGTTTCAACCCGCCAAGCACATCGAAAATACGTCCGAAATTGAATTCAAAGACCTTGGGGGCCCAGAGGCTGCCCACCTGCAGCCGGTTGGCCAGATAGGCGATGAGCGCCATGAACAGCAGCATGGGCATGATCATTTTGGCGATCTGGACCATGGTGGTAAACATCAGGGCCACCACGTCCTGCTTGATGGGGTTGAATTCGAAACAGATGGTGAAAAAAAAAGCGGTAGGTGCCCATCAGATAATCCGCCAGAAAACTGATGTAGAAATACATGGCCGCCAGACCGGCAAGAATCACGAAACTTTTACCGACTTCCTGCGATTTGGCTACATTACCCTTTTCACGGGCTTTTTTAACTCGTTTTTGGGTAGGATCTTCAGTTCTACTCGGGTCACTCTGGGGCATGGCGCTACCTCTGCAGCCTTAACTGGCCGCTCGCAGAATATTGGAAAAAATACCGCCGAAACTCTCGATGTAATGGCTCATGTACATGGAGATGAGGGTGAACATGGATCCCAGAAAGGAAAAACCCACGGCGATTTTAAGGGGAAAACCCAGCATGAGCAGGTTCATCTGCGGGGCGGCGCGCCCCACCAGAGCCAGAGCCAGGTCGACCAGAAAAACAGCTGTCAGTACGGGAGCGGCGATTTTCACGGCCAGCACGAACAATGTGGCTGAAAATTCCAGTACGCTGTCCGCCAGCAACGGGGTCAGCATCAGGCCGCCCGGCGGAATCAGTTTGAAACTCTGGACTAGGCCGGAAAGTATGTAGAGATGTCCGTCGAGCGTCAAAAAAGTAACAAGGGCGACCATGTAGAGAAGGTGCGAAGTGACGGCCATTTGGGTGCCGGAATCCGGATCCATGACGGTAACCATGGTGAACCCCATGGAAAAGCCGATGATCTGGCCCCCGGTCTGAATGGCGGCGAAGATGATGCGTACGATCATGCCCAGAATCATGCCCAGGAGAAGCTCGCTGATCAGCATGATGATCAGCGACAGGGGGTGTGAAGGAAATGGAATGTGCTTGAATCCCACAACCTTGTAGAACACGAGGCTCAGGATGATCAGCAATGCTCCCTTGACGGTCTTGGGGATGCCCTCGCCTCCGAAAAAAGGCAGCAGAAACAGGATCATGCCCACCCGGAGCATGGTCAGCAGAAAATTGAAGATCTGTTCGTAATCAAAAGAGAAGAGTTCCATGGCCCCTGGTGAAGCAAAATGCGGGCCAGATGGAAATACGCTCCGGGCAGGGAGAATTCAGGGCTGCCGCATCATCGAGGCGGCAGAAGAACGCCAGTTATTGGACAAGCGAGTCTACAACTCGGTGAGGACGTTGAATTGTATCGCAGAAGTAAAAAATGAACCGCAGCCGAAAGCGGCACTACGCATCAGGAGTTTTTCAAGGATTTCATCCGGATTTCGCCTTCCAGGCTGGCTCCCTCTTCCACCTCGAGTGCCGGGGTGTAGAGGTTGCCCGCCATGACGGCGCTTTTATACAAGGTGATTTTCTGCTTCGCGCTGACTTCGCCGGAAATATTGCCGGCGGATTTGAGCTCGGCAACTTTGATGGTGCCGGATACATCACCTTTTTCACCCACAACAAGGGTGCCGTCGGAGGTGATGTCGCCTATCAGCTTGCCTGTGATCTGGGCAATGCCCGCGAATTCGAAGTGCCCTTCGAATACTGTGCCTTCGCCAATGAAGGCGTTTATTCCGGCATTCTTTTGTGTATTCTTTTCAGGCGTTTCGGTTTTTTTCTTGCCGCCAAAGGCCATGAGATGCCTCCTTGCCGCTGACTTCCCGGCAGAAATAAATCAACAGAGTCACATAATATCTATCATCGGACGCTTAATTTTAAAAATCTTTTTTTACCCAGTTTGATGACATATTCTCCGGCTTCCAGGGGGGTTTCCCCATCGGAGACCTTTTCTCCTTCAATGGACAGGGCGCCCTGTTTTATCAGGCGTCTGGCTTCGCCGCGCGAAGCGCACAGTCCGGAGGCTTCCAGAAAGTTCACCGGCTTGCTGTCATCACCCTTGTCCGCCTGGTGTTCGGGCATGTCGTCCGGGACTTTTCCCTGAGCGAACACCCGGTTGAACTCGGCCAGGGCGTTTTCGCCGGCGCCTTGTCCGTGGTAACGGTCGGTGATTTCACAGGCCAGCTGTTCCTTGGCCTTTTTGGGATGCAGCGCGCCGGAATTAACATCCTGCTTCAGCTGCGCGATGTCCTCGAGGCTCTTGTCCGAGAGCAGTTCGTAATAACGCCACATCAGGTCGTCGGAAATGGACATGAGCTTGCCGAACATGTCCGAGGGCGCGTCTTCAATGCCCACGTAATTGCCCAGGGATTTGCTCATCTTGTGCACGCCGTCCAGTCCTTCGAGCAGGGGCATGGTCAGGATGCACTGGGGCTCCTGTCCGTACTGGTTCTGCAGCGTACGGCCCATGAGTAGGTTGAACTTCTGGTCTGTTCCGCCAAGTTCCACATCGGCCTTGAGCGCCACGGAGTCGTAGCCCTGCACCAGCGGATAGAGAAATTCGTGAATGGAGATGGGGCGGTTGTCATTGTAGCGCTTATGGAAATCATCGCGTTCGAGCATCCGGGCAACGGTGTAGCGCGAGCAGAGAGAGACGAAATCGGCTGCCGAGAAAGCGTTCATCCAGGTGGAGTTGAAAGCGATTTCGGTCTTTTCCGGATCCAGGATCTTGAAAATCTGCTGTTTGTAGGTTTCGGCGTTGGCCAGAACCTGTTCGCGGGTCAGAGGCGGGCGGGTTTCGTTTTTGCCGGTGGGATCGCCGATCATGCCGGTGAAATCGCCGATGAGAAAGATGACTTGATGACCCAGATCCTGAAAATGCTTGAGCTTTTGAATCAGAACCGTATGCCCGAGGTGCAGATCCGGAGCTGTGGGGTCGAAACCTGCCTTGATGCGGAGCGGTACGCCGCGCTGCAGTTTCTTGATGAGTTCTTCTTTGTCGATAAATTCAACAGCACCGCGCATGATGTGCTGCAAAGTCGCGTTGATATCCATGTGTACAAATCCAAAAATAGTTACTGTTTACAGTGCGGCAGCCGGTCTCTTTGATGGAGACCTCCGCTCCCTGGTGTGTATTAATCCTCTGAATAACGAAACAGCTCAACATGTTCTGCGCGGCCGGTCTCCGCGGACAGATCCATGAGCACGCCGTGCAGCGTTACCTTGCCTCTTGCAGGTACAAAGCGCATGGGCAGGCTGCTGAGAAAACGTTCCAGAACGCCTTCGTATTCCATTCCCAAAACGGAATTATCAACGCCGCACATGCCGGCATCGGTCACGGCTGCAGTGCCGCCTGCCAGAATACGCGCGTCGTTGGTCTGAACATGCGTGTGGGTTCCAAGCACTGCGCTTACTCTGCCATCAAGGTAATAGGCAAGCGCTATTTTTTCCGAAGTGGCCTCGGCATGAAAGTCCACGATGCGCAGCACCACGTCGTCCGGAATTTCGTCCAGCAGGGCGTCCATTGTCCGGAACGGACAATCCAGAGCGTCCATGTACGTGCGTCCGAGCACATTGCAGACAGCTATACGCTGTCCGTTTTGCGCGGTAACCACCACGCTGCCGGATCCGGGCGTACGGGAAGGATAATTGCCCGGGCGCAGCAGTCGTTTTTCCGTATTGAGAAAGTTGTATACTTCCTTGTAGCGCCAGATATGGTTGCCGGAAGTCAGCACGTCCACACCCGCCGCGTACAGATCGCGTGCGTTTTTGGGAATGAGCCCGATGCCTCCCGAGGCATTTTCGCCATTTGCTACCACAAAATCAAGTTCCAAGGATTTTCGCAAATCTGGAAGAACCTTGAGAACGTATTTGCGCCCGGACTGGGCCATAATATCGCCTAAAAACAAAACACGCATGCAATCTCCAATAGCTGTCCTGGTAAAGCCTCATGTGTCCCAGGTTTGAGCACTGTAGCCGCTGGCGCCGATCTGGGCAAGTGAAAGGATTTGCAGGGAATCATACTTTTTTGTTCAAGGCCGGGGAGGAAGATATATTTGTTCATCAGAGATGCGGGCAATACCCAATCGAGAGGTGGGTGTTTGGGCGATATTTGCCATAATAATCTGATATAGTAGATATATATTGAAATGAAAGAATGCCCCGGATAGTTCGGGGCTTTTTCGCGCGATGTAGGCGTCGTTGTAATGACTTGGCAAAAAGATGGATTTTTCGTTTGAGGATGAAACGGATTTCACTTTGGGAAAGCCAGGCAAAATTATTTGCATTGACAAAAAGGGCATAGATGAGGTTATTAATTTTACAGTAGTACTTCGCATAGTTGCATGGGGGGAAAGTGCTATTTGAAAGTTTGGGCCGGGAGATGATCCGGCCATGACGGCTGTTGCGTCGCATCATAAAGGTTTTTATGTCGCAAGCAGAACGGGGGAACTATGGAACTGGAATCCGTTGAACAACACAAAAGCGCTTTGCTGTTGTCCATGCCGGAACTCGCCAATTATTCGTCTTCTTTTCGTTCCATCAACAAGCGTTGGGACGGCGCCATCACCGCGGGCATGATCGAAACCGGACGCATGGCGGACGACACCTCCAGATTGTTCGGCCCGCTCATCCAGGACATGGGCTCCACAAAAAGCAGGTACAGCGAAATACAGAACCGTCTTGTGGATGCCATCCTGTTCGAGATGGCCAAAAAGGTGGTTTTTGAAATCAAGGATGCGGCAAAATTCGTCATCAACATTCTCAAACGCAATCTTTTCGAACGTACGGCCGATGTGGGCTATCTGGCCACCGATGACGAAATCGTCAATCTGCTCAGGCTGGCGCGCGATTCCGACGACATGCACGCTCTGGAGCAAGAAAGCGAGCGCATCCGGCAGCGGCTGGCCGAGTACCAGTACGAGTACACCGTATATGATGAAATCCTGGTGCTGGATACGGAAGGCTACGTACGCGCGAACCTTTCCCCGGACAATCCGCTGCGCCGCAGCACGGATCCCTGCCTGCAGCAGGCCCAGGCCGTCAATCTGCACAGTTCGCAGGATGCGGACAAATACGTCGAATTGTACCGTAAGACGGACTTGCACCCCCGGCAGGGAAAGACTCTGGTCTATGCGCAGAAAATAGAGGACCCCGAGACGCATCGGTCCCTGGGGACCCTGTGCCTGTGTTTCAACTTCGAACAGGAAGTGGAAGACATTTTCAGAGAGCTGGGGCAGGGCAACCAGACCATGACCCTGGCTTTTCTGGACACCGACGGCAGCGTGATGGATTCGAATGATCCGGCCATGCTGCCCGTGGGCAGCAAAGTGGAAACCGACGCTCATGCCGATTTCAGGATTCTCACGGTCAAGAACAGGAAGTATCTGGTAAATACGACCCTGACCGACGGCTATCAGGGGTTTTACGGGCTGCAATGGTACGGTCTGGCCATGGTGGAAGTGGGTACGGCCTTTGCCCAGAAGGGGGAGGAGGGGGCCCTGGACGACGAACTGCTTCAGAAGCTGCAGAGTTTTTCCCGCGAACTCATGAGCATCAAGGATGAGTCCGACGGACTGCTTGCGGACATGAAGCTGGACAGCATCAACGGCCAGGTCAAGGCCGCCAAGTACGAGGCGGACGGCTTTGTGGAGGTGTTGCGCTTCGTGGACTGGATCGGCGACGAGATCGACGGCCTGCTCTCCCAGGCCATCTCCAATCTACAGCGTACGGTTATTTCCTCGTTGTTCAACGACCTGCAGTTCCGCGCCTACAAGGGCAACAATATCGCGGACCGCAATTTGTACGAACGTGCCAATGACGTCTGCTGGTGGGCCCTGACGCCGCTTTTTCGCAGGCTGCTGGCCAAAAACGAACATCAGGGACTGGACGCGGACGAATGCAGCGATCTGAAAGACAGCCTGCAGTACATCAACGACCTCTATACCCCTTATCTGCGGCTGGTACTCACCGATACCAAGGGAGTGGTGGTGGCGGTATCTGATCCGCCCGCCGAACTCGAAGAGACATTTGTGACCGAAGACATGCCCCGGGGGCAGCAGTTGGTGGGCATGAAGCTGGACCATTCTCTGGTGCACAAGGCTTTGACACTGCCGTCCAGCAAGGATTACTGCGTTTCCCCTTTCTCTGCGACCCCGCTTTATGGCGGACGCCCCACGTATATCTACAGCACCGCGGTACGCAGTCCGGACAACAGCAAGGAGGTGGTGGGCACCATACAGGTGGTGTTCGACGCCTCGCCGCAGTTTACGGATATGCTGCTGGCCATTCTTCCCCGTGATGCAAAAAAGGAGATCCTGCAGGGCAGTTTTGCGTTGTTCGCCGAACGGGGTAAAAAGGTCATTGCCGCATCAGCGGGAGAATTCGCCCCTGGAGAGAGCTTGCCTTTACCGGACGCCTTGTTTCGCGGCGCCAACGGCGAACGGTTTTCTTCGGTGGTGGAGCTGCAGGGCCGCCATTATACGGTAGGGCAGCAGATCTCGGCGGGGTATCGCGAATACAAATGCAGCGACGGCTACGCCAATGACGTGGTCTGCCTGGTCTTCATCCCGATGGCCTGATCAAAAAAAGGCCGGCTGCCAAAGCAACCGGCCTGTAATGCTGATAGAACGCGCGGGTTAGTCGTCCGACAACCCCAGAGCCCGATTCAGGCGCGCCAGGGTGCTGTCCTTGCCCAGAACTTCCATGGTTTCGAAAAGTCCCGGACTGACCGTGCCGCCGGTAAGGGCAACGCGCAGAGGCTGCGCCAGGACCTTGAACTTCAGGCCGGTCTCGTCGAGGTAGGCCTGGACCACGGCTTCGAGAGCGGGCTGGTCAAAGCTTTCAAGGGCCTGGAATTTTTCGGCCAGCACGCCGAGGTGGGTTTTGATTTCCGCGGTCAGAAACTTGCTGACCGCTTTGTCGTCGTACTGGAGTTCCCGGTCCGAAAGCACGAAGAATGTGGCGGAATCCGCCATTTCGCACATGGTCTTGGCCCGGGGCTTGTACAAGGGGACGACCTTCTTGAGGTAGCTGATGCAGCTTGCATCGCTTCCGCCCACACCTTTGAGAGCCAGCTGTCCGGCCAGCAGGGAGGCCAGACGGTCGTCGGAGGCTTCCTTGATGTGCTGGCTGTTGAGCCAGAGCAGCTTTTCCGGATCGAACGCCGCAGCTGATTTGCTGAGATGATCGGTGGAAAACTTCTCGATGAGCTCCTGGGTGCTGAAAATTTCCTGGTCGCCGTGGCTCCAGCCCAGCCGGGCCAGATAGTTGACCAGGGCTTCGGGCAGCAGGCCGTCCAGCTCGTATTCCATGACGGAACGGGCGCCGTGGCGCTTGCTGAGCTTCTTTTTGTCCGGTCCCAGGATCATGGGGACGTGCCCGAAATTGGGCAGATCGTAACCCAGCGCCTGATACAGGAGAATCTGGCGGGGCGTATTGTTCACATGGTCGTCGCCGCGCAGCACATGGGTGACGCCCTGTTCGTGGTCGTCGCAGACAACGGCCAGGTTGTAGGTGGGCCAGCCGTCCGTACGACGGATGATCATGTCATCCAGTTCGCTGTTGTCCCAGGCTACGGTTCCCTTGACCATGTCTTCGTAGACGGTCTTGCCGGAATGCGGCGTCTTGAAGCGGACAACGCGGTCGGGGCCGGGCCCCAGGCCGAGTTCACGGCATTTGCCGTTGTATTTAGGCTTCAGCCCCTTGGCACGGGCTTCTTCGCGCATGGCTTCCACTTCTTCGGGCGAGCAGGAGCAATAATAGGCTTTGCCCTCCTCCAGGAGACGCTCGACCGCGGCGTTGTATACGTCGTAGCGCATGCTCTGCTTGATAGGCTTGCCGTCCCAGTCCAGGCCGAGCCAGAGCAGGGAATCCAGAATTTGTTTTGTGTTTTCTTCGGTAGAGCGTTCGCGGTCGGTATCTTCGATACGCAGCAGGAACTTGCCGCCGGAATGCCTGGCCAGCAGCCAGCTGAACAACGCAGTACGCGCGCCGCCTATGTGCAGGGCGCCCGTGGGACTTGGAGCAAAACGAGTGACAATCATGATTCTGGCCGGGCCCTTATACCGCTTCCACGGCTTTGATTTCCGGAATTTCACGAATCAGGATCCGCTCTATTCCGCCCTTGAGGGTCATTTGAGACATGGGGCAGCCGTGGCAGGCTCCCTGGAGACGCACTTTGACGATGCCGTCGTCAGTCACTTCGACTAGTTCGACATCACCGCCGTCGGCCTGCAGGGCCGGGCGCACTTTTTCCAATGCTGCGAGTACTTTTTCTTTCATTTTTTCGCTCTCCTTGGCGTTAACATGCAAAAGCGTTCCAGCCGGTATCGAACAACCGCAAACGGTTATACCCTTTACCGGACAGCTGTCAAACCGCATTCCTGGCGGTTTTCCTGCCAAAACAAACGGTTTCGGACTCCACTTATTTTTTGCACTGCATCTTTTTGGGCAGGATCAACCGTACGCTGCGGTCGTAGAAAAAATAGTCCCTGGCCCAGTTGATAAGCACGAACAAACGATTGCGGAAGCCCACAAGATACATGTTGTGGATAATCAGCCAGACGACCCAGGCGAACAGTCCGGAAAAGGTGAATTTGCCCATCTGTCCCACAGCGGCGTTGCGGCCGATGGTGGCCATGCTGCCCTTGCTCTTGAACACGAAAGGCTTGGCCTGCTTGCCGTTGAGCAGAGCCCGCAGGTTCTTGCCCGTATGGGTTCCCTGGTCCATGGCGACCCTGCCCAGCTGGGGCAGCGGGCGGCCCTCGAACTCCACGCCGCAGATGTCCCCGATGACGAAGACTTCCGGATGGCTCTGCAGCTGCAGGGTCGGCAGGGTGGGAATACGCCCGCCTCGGGCCAGCTCCAGGCCCAGCCCGGCGCCCAGGGGTTCGCCCTTGATGCCGGCGGTCCAGACCACCGTGTTGGTGGGCAGGTCCTCGCCGTCTCCCAGCACCACCTTGTCCGGGGTGACCTCGTTGACCTTGGCGCCCGTACGTACGTCCACGCCCAGGGCTTCCAGCTTCTGCTTCGTATATTCCTGAAGATGCTTCGGATACATGCCCAGCAGGCTGTCCGCGGCTTCCAGCAGCAGGATTTTCACCTGGGAAACATCCAGAGTGGGAAAATCCTTGGCCAGCGCGCCCCGTGTCAGTTCTGCCAGTGCACCGGAAAATTCCACGCCCGTGGGGCCGCCGCCCACCACCGCGAATGTCATGGCCGCCTGTTTTTTCTCAGGATCAACCGCGGAGGTTGCGTATTCGAAACGGTCCAGGACATGGTTGCGCAGCTCGATGCCCTGCTCCAGATTCTTGAGGCAGAACGAGTGCTCTTCCGCTCCTGGGGTGTTGAAGAAATGGTTCACGGAACCGATGGAAACAACAAGATAATCGTAATCTAACTTGCGATCACACAACAGGACCTGTTTTTGGGCGAAATCAATGCCTCGGATTTCGTCCATGATGAATTGGACATTGTCGCGTCCGCGAAAAATGCCCCGCACGGGTGCGGCGATCTGTTCGGGTTCGACTTCCGCTGCGGCCACCTGGTAGAGCAACGGGAAAAAAGTGTGGTAGTTGTTGCGGTCCACTATCACGATCTCGGCATCGGCTTTGCCCAGGTTCTTGGCGGTCCAGAGGCCGCCGAATCCTGCGCCAAGAATCACGATGCGCGGGCGTTTCGTATCAGTAATTGTCATTTCAGACTCCTTTGTAGAATACGTGACCACGCATTTGAGACGCAATACAATCTGTCGCTTTCATACTCTATTAGAGTAAAAAGAAAAAGTGCTTTGTCAAAAAACAGAGGAAGGCATGTGTGAAAAGCCCGCGCAAAAACTCACGCGGGCTTGTTGGAGGCTACTCTATACTGAACATGCGCTCCAGATCGAATTTGGAAACGGCCTGAAAGGCGATGAGGGTTTCGGATTCGCGGATGCCCTCGATGGAGAGAAACTGCTTGGTGACTATGTCGGCCAGATCATCGTTGGTTTTGACCCGGATCAGCGTGACCACGTCGTAGCGGCCGCTTACGGAATAGACTTCCGTTACCTTGTCTATGGATGCCAGCGCATCCACCACCTGAGGAATACGTTGGGGTTCGACCTTGAACAAGACTATGGCGGTTACCATGAAAGCCTCCTGTGGCTTCTAAGGGTTACACAGTAGAGCCATCCTATTCTCAGAGACGCGTACTGTCCAGTTGGGAAGGATACGTATCTGCCGCAGCAGATATCTGGTTGAAGAGATGGTTGGGCAGAACAATTAAGGGGAGATGACTGCGAACCACATGAACAGACCGTTCATATCTGGGGTCAAAGAGTAATTCCTCTTGCAATCGGGGCACCTTATTTTTGGTTGACGATCTCCCGCAGCAGTCCCCGCAGCCACTGATGCCCTGGGTCGGCATTGTATCGGGTATGCCAGGTCTGAACGACGCGGAACGGTGGGATCTCAAAGGGCGGTTTACACAGTCGCAAAGGCAGACGTCCGGCCAGCGGGTAGAAAAGTCTCCGGGGTTCGGTTGCAATCAGGTTGGATGCATCGGCCAACAGCGGAGCCATCAGAAAGTGCCCTACCGTAAGGACAACCCTCCGTTGTAAACCTTGTTCGGCGAGTACTGCGTCCACATATCCATGCGGATCTCCTTTGGTGGATACCTGAAGATGGCGCAAGGACAGATAATCGTCCATATTCATTGCGTCGACGACTGAAGGATGATCACTGCGTGTCGCGCAAACGAAATCCTCTTCATAGAGTAATTCTTCCCGCATGTGTGACGGAGGTCCTGGAAAGTTGCCGACGATCAGTTCTACCGAGCCGTCATCCACCAGACCTAGTCCCACGTTCCGGCTCGCATTGCGGATCACGAGCGACACCTCCGGTGCTTCCTGGTCAAGGCGTGTCATCAATGGCGGCAGAATAACCAATGCGGCATAATCCGAAAGCCCCAGTACGAATTGTCTGTCGCTTAGGACCGGATCAAAGGCAATTCCTCCACGCAGTACGCCCTCTAACTGTTCCAATATGGAATGAACAGCGGGAGCGATTTTCTGCGCTGCCGGGGTAGGCGTCATTCCATGGGGAGAGCGGACAAAGAGCGGATCATCAAAAAGGGCGCGCAATCGATTGAGAGCATGGCTGATGGCCGGCTGTGTCAATCCGATTCGCACCGCCGCTCGAGTCGCGTGATTTTCTTTTGCCAAGGCATCGAACACTACCAGCAGATTAAGATCAATGGAGGCAAGATGAATGTGCTTCATGATACCTATGTTAATTATGAATTGGAATTATTGCAATGAATGGGGCATGAATACTCTTCATTAAACGTGGGTTTGCCAGATGGCGGTCAGCAACGACGCATGACCACATCCGGAAACATGCGAAATGATGTTTTGTTTGTCAGGCAATATGCTGTCCTTTTGAGTGAGGCTATCTGCAGTCAACAACGAGCTTACGAACGCAACGATTGCAGTTGACCGGCACTCCATAATTCGACCCTGGAGGGAACAATGCACTCTCTTAGTTCTGTGTTATCCCATGGTGTATTCATCTGCATCAGCATGCTTGTTGCTGCTGTGTTCTCATCAACAATTGCCGATGCAAAAACGATTGAAGTTGAACGTCTCTGGACAGGATTCAATTCGCCAGTCGGTATGGCCTTTGATGCGCAGGGAAATCTTTTTGTCGCAGAATGGGGGGCTGGTCGTGTTTCCCGCATTGCCCCGGATGGTTCCCGGACGACTTTCGCCCAGGGGCTGGCAAGTCCTTCCGGGCTGGCCATTGATGGTGACGGTCTGATTTATGTGGCGTCCTATTCGCGTGACGAGATCTATCGATTTACTCCTTCCGGCAAAAGCGAGACTATCATTAGTGGTCTGGCAACGCCCGTGGGACTTGGTTTTGACAGCGCTGGACGCCTTCTTGTGGCCAATCGCCGGAGTGATGAAATTCTGGCTTTTGACAAAGACTACAAATGCACCGTCATCGCTTCAGACTTGCGAACGCCTGTAGGCGTTGTTCAAAGAGCTGATGGGAGTTTCATCGTGTCCAACATTGGCGGAGGCGTCACAATTCTGCGTGAAGACGGACAGCGTATCGAAACGGGCCAGTCCATTCTCACGCCAGGAGCTGGAATAGTGCATACCGCAAATGACCGCGTTTTTGTCGTGGATTACGGGGGAACGACGATTCACGAAATTCTGGGCGACGGGCGAACCGTACAGTACGCAGATGGATTGTCGAGTCCTGTTGGACTGACAATTTCTCCCACAGGTGATCTGTATGCCGTTGATTGGGGCAATGGCGCGGTTTATCGAGTTCCACTTGCGCCGTAGGCGAAGGGTTGAAGGGCGATGCCGCAGTATCGCCCCTCTCATACTAAAACGTTTTGGAGATTCTTAAGAACCTTTTTTTCAAAAGGTTCTTAAGCCGCCGGAAGCCCCTCTTTCCCCTCTCTCTTCTTTTATTCCTTCACCGAACCGGCCAGCAGTCCTTTGATGAAATAGCGCCCCAGGAAGATGTAGATCAGCAGTACGGGCAGGGCGGCGAGGATGGAGCCGGCCATGGGGAGGTTCCAGCTCACGGCCTGTCCGCCGGCCAGTTGCGCCAGGCCAACGGTGATGGGGTTTTCCGAGTGGCGCGTGAGGCAGATGCCCCAGAGGAATTCGTTCCAGATCTGGGTGAACTGCCAGAGGCTGGTGACCACGAAGCCCGGTACCGAGAGCGGAAACACGATGCGCGTATAGATGGAAAAAAAACCCGCACCGTCCAGACGCGCGGATTCGATGAGCGAGGTGGGGATCTGGGCGTAGAAATTCCGGAAGATCAAAGTGGTTATGGGCAGCCCGTACACTACGTGCGCCAGCACCAGCCCTGGAATGCCGCCGTAGAGGTGCATGGCGCGCAGGGTCTGGAACAGGGGGATCAGGATGATCTGGTAGGGGATGAACATGCCGAACAGGAAGAGGGTGAAGATGACCTCGCTGCCCTTGAACTTCCACTTGGAAAAGACATAGCCGTTGAGCGAACCCAGCACCGTGGAGCCGGCCGTGGCGAAGATCACCAGCAGGATGCTGTTGATCAGGTTGGGCTTGAGGACATCCAGAGCCTGGGAAAAACTCCCCCAGTTGGCGGACGCAGGCAGGTCCCAGGAAGTGGGCAGGCTGATGTCCGCGGGGAATTTCAGGGCCGTGACAAAGGCCATGTAGGCCGGGGTCAGAAAGCACAGCGCCATCAGCCCCAGCAGGCCGTAATAGAAAACAGTGCCCATGGAAAAAGAGGAACGGGATTCGGCAGCCATTTACGCATTCCTCCGTTTCTGTTTGTAGGAGCTGACCAGATAGGGGATGATGAACAGGGCCGCGATGAGAAAGAGCACCACGGCGATGGCCGCGCCCTTGGCGAAATCATTGGCCCGGAAGGTGGTCAGGTACATGTTCAGGGCCGGGTGGCCGGTTTCCGCGTTATCCGGTCCGGTCATGGCGAAAATCAGGTCGAACATCTTGAGTGAAATATGCGAGAGGATGATCACGGCGCTGATGGTGATGGGCTTGAGCATGGGAATGGCCACATGGCGGTAATAGGCGAAGTCGCTGGCGCCGTCGAGCCGCGCCGCGTCCACCAGATCCTGCGAAATGCCGTTGAATCCGGCCAGGTACAGGGCCATGGTGTAGCCCGAATACTGCCAGACAGTGGCGATGATGATGCCCACCGTGGCCAGGTTGAAGCCGTGCAACTCCTCCATCCAGAGAATCTTGGGCAGCATGCCGCCGAAAATCCAGGCGCAGGCGCCGATGATCACGCCGGGGAGCATCCAGCCCTTCAAGGCTCTGCGCGGCTTTTCCTTGAGCATGAACAGGCCGCCGAGGATCAGTATCACGGACGCCAGGTAGAGCAGGACCTGCAGCAAATTCTGCCAGTCGAATTCCAGAATGGTGGTTTTGCTGGAAAGCCATTCGAAGCTGAAAGGCTTGAAACCCGCGTAGGTGGGCAGGATGTTCACTCCGCCCTGCGGGGCCAGCAGCCAGCGCCAGATGGTTCCCGAAACGATGAAGGAAAGGGACATGGGGTAGAGAAAGACCGTACGGAAAAAGCCTTCGCCCCAGGGTTTGCGGTCCAGCAGGATGGCGATGAACATGCCCAGCCCCACGGCGCCAACCAGCAGCGCCACCGAATAGTACACCGCGTTGACCAGATCCTGGCGGAAATGGCCGTCCAGAAAGCCGGTGAACAGGTCCACGTAATTCTGCAGCCCAATGAAATTCTTGACCGGATGCTCGGCAAGCGCACCCTCTTTGCCCCAGTCGGTAAGCGACGTCCAGATCGTGTTGCCGATGAATCCGTAAACGAAAATCGCAATGAGAATAATGGATGGCAAGAGCGTCAGAAACGCCTTGAGCCTGTCCTTGGATACCTCGCGCATGTGTTCCTCGTATCCTGGAGTGATAAGCCTCCGGCGGCTTAAGAACCTTTTTGGGAAAAGGTTCTTAAGAATCTCCAAAAACTTTTGGTAGTTCGCTGGAAAAAGAACATACCTTTTTTCCAGGTAACTGAAGCCCTTACATGCCAAAACTACAGTCATGTTTGGGCGTCAGCGTAATTAACTAATTTTATCGCGGGTCCAGGGGGGGCGTTCCCCCCCTGGCGGGGTTTGGGGAGCGCCCCAAATTAGCCCTTTCTCCCTTTTTTCTTATTCCAACTTATTTCCCGATGCCGTTTTTCTTGGCGATCTGCTGCGTGGCCTTGGCGACCATGGCCGGGTTGTGGGTCTTGAGGAACATTTCCATGACCGAGGCGAAGTCGTTCATGAAGCCCTCGTTGGCCACGACGCCGTGCGCCAGGCTGCCCACGATGCGGTCTTTGCCGAAGTCTGCGGCTGCGGACTGCGCGTAGACGTTGTACTTGGACATATCGCTATCCAGGCGCGGCGAAATGGAGCCTTTGAGCGGGTTGAAGGTGTCGCTGCCTTCCTTGGAGCCGAGCATGGAGAGCCAGGCCAGGGCGTTGTCGCGGTGGGGCGAATTCTTGGGCAGACCAAAGGAGTCGGAGAGGAAGATGAACACGCCGTCGGTGCCGGGGGACGCCTGCCAGCCGAAGCCGGTTTTGGGTGCGAGTTTTTTGGTCTGGGCCATGTATCCGGCTGCCCAGTCGCCCATGATGTTGAAGGCCGCGCGGCCGTCAACGACCATGTCCGTGGCCTGCTGCCAGGACAGGGAGGAGGCGTCGGGATTGGTGTATTCGAGGACCTTGCCGAACAGTTCCCAGATCTTCTGGCCTTCGGGGCTGTCAAAGGAAAGCTCGCCGCTCCAGAGTTTGTCGTAGTTGTCGGCGCCTACCGCGGCCACTGCCACGGATTCCCAGAGGTGGTTGGCGGTCCAGTTGGTGGCCAGGGCCAGAGGCACGATGCCCTTTTCCTTCAGCTTGGGAGCGATGGCCAGGAAGTCGTCCCAGGTCTTGGGCGCTTCAACACCCCATTTCTTGAGATTTTCCGGGATGTACCAGAGCACGTTGGAGCGGTGCACGGTTACGGGCACGGACCAGATGCCCTTGTCGGTGCCGATCTGCTTGATGACGCCCTTGGGGAACGCTTCCATCCAGCCTTCTTTTTCGAACAGGGGAGTCAGGTCTTCCATCCGGTCGGCCTTGACCCACGTACCGATCAGCTCCTGGCCGGCATGCACCTGAAAGCTGTCCGGCGGGTTGCCGCCGAGCATCCGGGTTTTGAGCACGGCTTTGGCGTTGATGCCGGAACCGCCGGTTACGGTGGCGTTGATTACCTTGATGTCCGGGTATTTGGCTTCAAAAGCCTTGATCAACGCTTCCAGTGCAGGGCCTTCGTCACCGGCCCACCAGGAAAAAATTTCAACTTCACTTTTGGGCGCGGCGGCCATTGCCGTCGAAGCGAAAACGCCCAGCGTACACAGCGCCAGAAAAACACAGAACACACCTACAAGCCTCTTCATTTTCTCCTCCTTGATTGGGAATCCGGGAATTGAACGTACGGGCGTACCATGGCGGATTCCTGAGCTAAACAATACTTTTCGTCGTCTCCGGATCAAACAGGGATGCACGCTGGAGATCGAACCCCAGGGCAAGCACGTCGTCGGTCTGGACCTCGAGACGGCCCTCCACTTCGGCTATCATGTTCGCGCCTTCGTGCAAAAAGGCCAGCAGCGAGTGCGCGCCAAGGACTTCGGAAATGACCACTTTACCCTGCGTACGCCATTGTTGTGGGATGCGTTGCAGGGCGTCGCCCACCTTGACGGCATCCGGCCGGATGCCCAGCAGGACCTTCTGGCCGGGGGCGATGTTTTTCCACTTGTCCTGCGGCAGCGGTATGGTCGTGCCGCCCTGGACAAAGCAAAGCGCATCGTTTTGCTGTTCCAGTCTGCCGCTGAGTATGTTCATGGGCGGGTTGCCGATAAATTGGGCAACGAATACGTTGGACGGCTGTTCGAACACTTCCACGGGTGTGCCCACCTGCTGGATGTGTCCGCCTTTGAGGATGACGATCCGATCCGCCAGAGTCATGGCTTCGATCTGATCGTGGGTGACATAGATGGTGGTTGTTTTGAGCCGCAGATGCATTTTGCGCAATTCGATACGCATCTGCATGCGAAGCTGGGCGTCGAGATTGGAAAGCGGCTCGTCAAAAAGGAAAACCGAGGGCTCGCGGACAATGGCGCGACCCATGGCCACGCGCTGGCGCTGTCCGCCGGACAGCTCGGACGGTTTGCGGTGGAGCAGGGCGTCCAGTTCGAGCACTGCCGCGGCTTTGTCCACGGCGGCTGCGATCTCTTCCCTGGAGTGTTTGGCCATTTTCAGGCTGAAGCCCATATTGTCCCGTACGGTCATGTGCGGGTACAGGGCGTAGTTCTGGAACACCATGGCCACATTGCGGTCTTTGGGCGAAACATCGTTGACCACGTTGCCGCCGATGAGGATTTCACCGTCCGAGACCTTCTCCAGCCCGGCAATCATCCGCAGTACGGTGGACTTGCCGCAGCCCGAAGGCCCTACAAGAACAACGAATTCGCTGTCGTGTATCTGGAGGTCCACTCCGTGAACAACCAGGGTAGACCCAAAGCGTTTGACCACTTTCCGCAATTCCACTTCAGCCATGGCGCCATCCTTGTTTCTCTGGCAGGAGTCAAAAGGTTGCTGCATTCGTACCATGAAGACATGATACGCAGAAAGATCAACGGCTTGCTGATGGTATTCAGCGTAGAAACAGTACCACGCCGTTGGCGGGTTTGCGGACATTGCCGCAAGGCGGGTATCACCTGTCCGCCACTCCGACTGATATGTTCCGTTGGACACAATACGACTTTTTTTTCACATGCGCTATCCCTTTGCATGACTGAAAAAAAGTTCCACGGGAAACAAAAGTGGTGTTAATTCAATCTGCTTGAAAAACAGAACTGCGGGGGGAGGACATGAAATCGGGAGAAGGATTCGTTCGGGGAGGGAAAAGCGAGGAATGAAAACGGCTCATCCCGTTGGAACAGAATTGTACCTCATAGAGGTGCAGGCGCGGTTATTCCCTTTAAAGCATCTTCACTTTGAGAAGGTTGGAGTTTATGATGCATTTCACTTAAAAAAATATCGTTATTTCAACTCTTCAGCTTCAAACATAAATGCGTTGGCTGAAAGAAGTCCTTGAGGGGCCGACAGTTACCCCGATGCATTGCCCCAACCGCTGACAATAATCAACATGCCTATCAAGGCCACGCCACCTCCGATCATGTCGGTAGAGGAGAGCGGTACGCGGTCGACGATCTTGAGCCAAGCCAGGGCCGTTGCCACGTAGGCACAGCCGTAAGCTGCATATACCCGCCCGCTAGCCGCCGGATGCAGGGTGAGAAGCCAGGCAAACACAGCCAGGCTTACGGCAGCTGGTATGAGCAGCCAGACAGAGCCTCCCTTTCTCAGCCAGTAATACGAAAGAAAACAACCGATGATTTCGGCCAAAGCAGTTATAATGAACAGGAGAAAAGTTTTGGCGTATAACATGCAATTAGGCTTTGTTGGAGCGACTGCCAAGACATGCTGTTCATGGCACGGGGTTACAAAAAACGGGCTGGAGAAAATGATTTTGTCTGTCGGTACTGCCGGGCCGTTTACACGGCCCGGTGAAATACATGAAGGCGCGAGCTGTTATTTTTTCTTGCGCGGCCTTCTGGCGGTCTGGAAATCGTAGTAGGTGGCGCTGAGTTCGGCCAGACGGTCGTCCACCAGGCGGTACAGGCTGTTGGAGGAAAATCCGCCGTTTTTCAGTCTGCGACCTGCGGGAATGCCTGTGAGCATTTCCATGGCCTCCTCGATACGCCGGATGGGGCAGATCTGGAAACGGCCGTCTCTGACGGCTTCCACCACCTCGTCCTTGAGCATCAGATGGTCGCGGTTGTCCGCCGGCAGCAGGACGCCCTGTTCGCCGGTGAGGCCCTTGCGTTTGCAGACTTCGAAAAAACCTTCGATCTTGCGGGTCACGCCGCCCACGGCCATGATGGCGCCCGAATGGTTCACCGCGCCGGTGAAGGCCCAGGAAAAACGGATCGGCACATTGGCAAGAGCGGAAAGCAGGGCCGCGAGTTCGGCGCCGGAGGCCGAATCGCCTTCCACGCCGGCATAGCTCTGCTCGAAACAAAGGCTTCCGGCAAAGACCAGGGGCTTGTTGTGGGCGAACATGGAAGAAAGATAGCCCTTGAGAATCATCATGGCCTTGGTATGGATGGGGCCGCCCAGTTCGGCTTCGCGCTCGAGATCCACCACGCCCCCGTCGCCCACGCCCACCGTACAGGCGATCTGGTGCGGCAGACCGAATTCGTAGTCTCCGTACCAGGATACGGACAGGCCGTTGACCCGGCCCACGGATTCGCCGCTTGTGGGCAGCTTGATGAGTTCGCGGTCGTATTCCTCCATGAATTCCTCTTCATAGAGGTTGGAGCGGTAGTCTCTGGCGGATTCGGCCGCGCGCAGCACGTCGTTGTCCACCATTTTCTTGCCGTGCATCACGGCCATGGCCGAGGCCTCCACCATGAGCTCGCGCAGCAGCGGAAGTTTGAGGGAAAGCTTTTTCTGGTCTCCGGCCAGGCGCGAACTGAAATCCACCAGTCCGGCCAGGGCGGACTGGCTGAAAGGCACCAGTCCTGCTTCCTCGATGATTCTGCTCAGATACAGGAAATATCCACGGGTGTTGGCCATGGTGCGGGTGGTGGTCTCCTGCATATGGGCCTTGATCTTGAACAGCTTGGGGAAGCGGTCGTCGTGCGCGTGCAGCAGTTCGAAAACCTCGTCCGTGCCCACCAGAATGATCTTGACGTTCACCGGCACGGGCTGGGGCTCGATGGTCCGGCTGCGCGACTGCTCGTGGCCGTCGTCCGTATCGTCGATTTTGGCCAGGCCCGAACGCAGGGTGCGCAGCAGACCTTCCCAGGCAGGGGTATGCTGCATCATGTCTTCCACGTGCAGCAGCAGATAGCCCCCGTTGGCGCGATGCAGCGAACCGGATTTGATCAGCGTGAAGTCCGTGATCAGGGCGCCCATTTCGGATTCGCGCTCGATGCAGCCCAGCAGATTGAAAGGCGTGGGATGGTCTTCGATGATGATGGGCGCGCCCTTGAGTTCGCTGTTGTCCACGAAAACGTTGACTTCGTAGCGAATGTAGAAGCTGTCTCCCAGGTGCTGGGTCAGCGGACTTTCCGGAAGCAGGGAAGGCGGCGGCGGATCCTTGGGCGCGAACTGGTCGAGGTTGTCCAGGATGTCCTTGCGCATGTCCTGCAAGTACGCGGTAAATTCTTTTTTCTTGATCGAATCGGTGAAGCGTTTCACCAGTGGGTCGAAATATTCGGCCAGGACTTCTTCGAGGATTTCCAGGTCCAGGGTCTGCTCGTTTTCCTGCAAGCCCTTTTCTTCGCGTGTCAGGTTGCGTACGAGGTCCTGCATGGCGGCCATGAGCTTGTCGCTGTCGGCCTTGAGGCGCTTGCGAACCTTGGGATCGAGCTTTTCGAACTCGTCTTCGGAAAGCAGCTTGCCTTCCACCAGCGGATAAAGGGTCATGCCCCCCTGTTCGTCCACATCCAGGTTGAAGCCCTGTCCGGCGGCTTCGTTTTCCATCTCGTCCACGAGTTTTTCGCGTACGGTCTGGAATTTTTCCATGATGGCGGTACGCTTTTTCTGGTAGGCTTCGTTCTCGAAGCGGATGGGCAGTTCCTTGCGGATGGTGGCAATGACCTGCGACAGATCCGTTTTGAGCTTTTTGCCCGTACCAGATGGCAGGGCGAGCAGTTTGGGCTTGTCTTCGTCGTCAAAGTTGTTGACGTAGATCAGGTCCGGCGGGGCACTGGCCTTGGAGGCGAGGGGCGCGAGAAAATCCTGCACCATGAAGCTGCGTCCCATATTGGGCTCGCCGGCCAGGTAGATATTGTACCCCTTGTCCTTGATGTGCAGTCCCAGGCGCAGGGCTTCCAGAGCGCGCGGCTGAAAGAGCAGGCGATTTGCGGATTTTGAGTTTTGATTGATTTCTGTGCTGTCCCCATAGGGAACTTTATCAGGGTCCAGTCTGGCCCTGAGCTTTTGCCAGGCAAGGGGGGTGGTTTTGACCATAGAAAAAAAACACCTCTAGAGAGATTTTCAGCTGTTCCCGTAAGGGAAGAAACAAACAAGAGTATAGCCGGTATTACAGCTCGAAACAATAAGCCAGGAGCGCGTCTTGTCAAGATGTAGCCATGACCCCCTGGCGCGGTATTTTGCTTGTGGATAAATTTTTATTGTATTTATGTAAAAAACTGATTGAAGATTGTTGCAATGCAGATATACGCCCGAAGGAATGAAAGCAAAATAATTCTTTTCTTTTTTTTGAAAAGTTAGCTCCGCAGGCCTATGGACTTTACCGCATCCAATGGGTAAGAAGATTTTCTGGTTATACGTACGAATTGTTGTTTAACGAGTGGATAAATCGTCAGTTCAAAAGGACGAAACAGACAGGGGCAGGACCATGAAGATAACCGAGATACAACTGGACGAAACGCTTACGCACATCGCGCTTGCCGGTCGGTTGGACGCCGTGGGCATAAAAAATGAGGATCTGAAATTTTACGCCATCACCGCAGGGCGCCATCTACCGGCGCTGCTCGATTTGAGCGAGGTCTCCTTCATGTCTTCCGTGGGCATACGGATGTTCATCAAGAGCGCCAAGGGACTCTATGCGGAAGAAAAGCGCATGGCTTTGCTCAACCCCACGGACACCGTGCGAGAATTGCTCGAGGTCGCAGGCGTTGATGAACTGCTGCCCATTTTTACCGACCAGGAAAAGGCCGTGGCCTTTGTTCTGGGCAAGGATGATTGAGTATTCGCCGCTGAACCCCCCCCGGCGCACCTGCGCCGGGGCTTTCTCCCGCCAGCCGCTAAGAGCCCGTCCGGCCTTTTCCCGTCACTATTTCATGCTGTGCTGAACCGAAATTTTTCTGAAGTCTGAGAAAATTCTCAAGGTCCGGTTTCTAATGCGATATTAAGGATTCAGATATATGTTTTGCGTATGTTTGTTTCAAAGCCCCTTGCGGGCCTGAGGGGAATGTCGTAAAGGACGCTAAACGGTTACACGTATGGCAATTGCGATGCAGGTTTTAAAAGTGCAACTTCCCACGAAGAATGGTCCAGTCTGCGTATGGGACTTATAAGTTTCCAATTTGCTCTGTTTTTTCTGATAATTCTCCCTGTTAACTGGCTGCTCCGTTCGCAGAAGTTGCCCTACCGCTTGTTCTTGCTGGCCGCTTCCTATGTTTTTTACGGCTCTTTCAAATTGTGGTTTCTGCTGCTGCTGGTGGAATTCAGTTTTTTCACCTGGTTGCTGCCATTTCTCATGGCCCGTACGCAGTCTCAGGGGGTGCGCCGCCTGCTGATCGTACTGCAGGTCTGCATCGGTCTGGCCGGTCTGGCCTTTTTCAAATATTACGATTTTTTTTACCAGAGCGCGGATTATTTTCTGGTTTCCGCGGGCATTCAGAACCAGTTGCCCCAATGGGATATTTTTCTGCCCATCGGCATTTCCTTCTTTACCTTTCAAGGGCTTTCCTACGGCATAGACGTGTACCGCGATTCCAGGGCAGTGGTCAAAAATCCCCTGGATATCTTTCTTTTCGTGGCCTTTTTTCCGACCATCCTGAGCGGGCCCATTCTCCGGGCGCATCAGTTCGTGCCCCAGCTGGACAAGTGGGTCGAACTGGACCGCGAAAAAAGCGCGCAGGGTTTTTTCCTGATCCTGAGCGGGTTGTTCAAGAAACTGTTCCTGGCCAGCTACTTGGCGGAACACCTCGTACAACATGCCTTTGAATTTCCGGACGGCTATTCCTCCTGGGCTGTGCTGTGCGCCACCTTTGGCTATTCCATACAGATTCTGGTGGATTTCTCCGGCTATACCGACCTGGTCATGGGCATAGCCCTGCTGCTCGGCTTTTCGCTTCCGGACAATTTCGACAGCCCCTACCGCTCGACCAGCCTGCAGGAGTTCTGGCGGCGCTGGCACATCAGCTTTTCCTTCTGGCTGCGGGATTACCTGTATATCAGCCTGGGGGGCAGCCGTGTGGGCAAGATTCGCAAGTACTTCAACCTGTTTCTTACCATGGCCCTGGGCGGGCTCTGGCATGGCGCAGGCTATCATTTCCTGTTCTGGGGCATTATTCACGGCTTCGGGCTGATCGTGGTACATGGCTTTCGGGATGTGAAGAAAGCGCTTTTGGGAGCGCCCCCGAGTCCGGCGGATACGGCAAGGCAAGGACGGACTGTTTCACGTATGCTCATAAAGAGCGCTTGCTGGCTGCTGACTTTTTTGTTCGTGACCTTTGCCTGGGTCTTTTTTGGCGCCGAAGACTTCGGCCGCGCCGTGGAGATTCTGCAACGCATTGCCCTCATGGATCCCGAAGGCGAAGGTGTGCGGTTTTTGGTTTATATTATCATCGGATGCGTGCTCTTGAAGGATATCTTGAGCTTTGATATACAAAAATTTTACGTTTATCATACGGCAAGATTGCCTGTAGTCGTACAGGCCTTGCTGTTGGGAATACTTTGCGCCGTCATTATTCGACTGGGACCCGACGGCGTACCTTCGTTTATTTATTATCGTTTCTAACCAGCTTTGTTCGGATGTACGGCCATGAAGAAATACGTGGTACAGACTGTGGCAGTTTACGCCATCGCATTGGTGATCTGCAGTTTCATCAATATCGACAAGATAGCCCCATGGTATCGTCTGGAGTTCGCCACTACTTCCGACGAGCCGCTTTCACAGGGTATTACGGCCATGGAGCGGCTGTCTGAGGACAGCGGCCTGCACTCGGTTGTTAAAAAACTCGACTGTTCCACAGCGTTTCTTTTCAATGACACCTACAAGGACAATTCCGACTGTTATCTGGACAAGGATCTGAGCAGCGAGAACGCGGACGTGTCCCCCGACAGGGAGGCCCGGCTGCGTCTGATGGCCCGGGTGGTTTACGACCGTCTGCGGCAATGCGGCAGAAACAGCCTGACTCCGCGGATCATCCACGCGGACTGGCATGGCGCTGCCGGTTCGCTGCCTCTGCGTCGCATCCGTACGGTGCAGTACGAAGCTGCGGACAATCCGGGGCTGGAGCAGCAGGATACGCCCCGCGAGGGTGTTTCCGTGGAAGTGGGCGCCAGCAAGCAACTGCTGCGGCAGGAAGCCATGAAAACGCCGTCCCCCATTGTGGCCCCCGAAGCGCCGAAGCTCAAAGAACATGACTTGTCTCCCACCTCAATTTTGGTTATTGGCGACTCGCTGGCCATCGGACTGGCCCGTTCGTTCGAAGAGGCGCTGGAAAATTACGACAACGTCACCTTTGCCCGTGTGGGCAAAGTGTCCAGCGGACTGGCCATACCGCACCTGTTTGACTGGGAAAAGAAAGTCCAGGTGCTCATAGATGAATATAAACCGAGTTTCATCATAATCCTGATGGGCATCAATGATGCCAATAACAATATCCGCATAGACGGAGAAAAAGCCGTACTGGGAACACCGTTCTGGCCTGTGGCCTACCAGAAGCGTGTCGAACGCTTTTTGGGCATAATCAAATCCAGAAATGTTCCCGTGTATTGGGTGGGGCTTCCCATTGTAAAAGATGACGCCATGACCCAACGCATTTGCCTGACCAATGAAACTGCAAAAAAAGCCTGCACGGACACCAACGATTGTCGGTTTATCGATACATGGCAATTGTTGACAGATGAAAATGGTCGATATACTAATTATAAAAAGGATAGCAAAGGCTACAGCGTTCGCATCAGGGCAAAAGATGGAATTCATTTTTCCAGAGAGGGAGGGGATTTACTAACCAGCTATATTTTGAAGTATATTGCCAAATATGTTGAGTTGCATCCCAAGAAAAACAGTGCTGTTTCTGAAAAAGAAAAGCAGATCATGTAATAGTTGCATGGTATTACTGCCTTGGATCACTCATACATATCATAAGCCTTGCTAATGTCTTTTTTTGAATTGTCGTAGTTTTTTTCTCCTGCACAAAGTTGTATGGTGCAGGAACCTTCTGGAGTTAATCATTATGCGTTTGCTTTCTCAAGCATTAATAGTAGTGCTTGTCCTCCTTGTGTTCCCTTTGCCGGGAAACCAAGCCAGCATGTTGCATACCTTCAATGTTCGTTTTCCTGTTGTATCTAGAGCACCTCAAAAGCCTCCTCACTTTATAGAACGCCAACATGTCGCTGTATATAACCCTGCTCCCAAACGGGACTCTAAAATTAATCCGCCCGAAATAGAGCAGCACACTGAAACACCTTCTGAAAAGCAGAAACAAACCGCGGCCAAGAAAACCGCAGTAGAACATACGAGCCTGAGAAAACTGGTCAAGAGCGAAGTGAACTTCGGTACCAGCTCTCTTCCTCAGCAATCCGTCGTGGTCGTGGGCGATTCCCTTTCCATCCCCCTGGGACAGCGTCTGGAAGAGTATTTCGGCCAATATAACGACATCTCTTTTGCCAGAAGAGGCAAGGTCAGCAGTGGACTGGCCCGCCCCGATTTTTTTGACTGGGAAAAGAATCTCAGGGAAATGGTCGAAGAACACCGCCCCACAACGTTGGTGGTGATGATCGGAACCAACGACAACAAAGCCCTGAAATGTCCGGACGGCAAAGTCATTGCCTTTCGCAATTCCAAATGGGCAGGCGAATACAAGCGGCGTATGAAGCGTCTCTTTGATATCGCCAGGAAATACAATCCCTCATGCCGCATATTCTGGGTAGGGGCTCCCATCATGGAACCCAAGAAACTCAATACCGACGTGATGCGTATCAACCACATCATCCGTACGCTTTGCCAGAGAACCCCTAATTGTCAGTTTGTGGACACCTGGGACGCACTGGCTGATGATGATGGAAAATTCACGCAGTATGCCCGAGGACTGACGGGCGAACGCGTTCGTCTCCGCGCCAATGACGGTGTTCATGTCACGCATGTTGCTTCGAAAATACTGGCCGTACGTTGCCTCAAGGCCATCGCCGACGCATCCTGACATTTTCTTTCGTCTTCTTCCTGCAGAACGACATTTGGTTTCCGACCTCGTCAGGTCGATATCTATCTTATCGTTTTATCTACTTAAAACGGAGTTCGGATAACTTATTGTCGTTCTGCTGGTTTTCTGATAGGAGCAGCGCATATGTACTGCCGTTATTAATGAACCTTATGGAAAAGATCAAAAAATGTCGAAAGCTGCCTCCTTCATCATGTCGACAGAAGTACCAGCCGGAGCCCGTCAGAATATCACCGAACTGGAGACCCTGCTCTCCTTGTACCATCTGGCCACTGAGTCCCTGCTTTCCGAAGAGGACGACTCTGCATACGGGCAGCTTATTGAACGCTTGCTGAATATTTTTCATTGTGAATTCGGGTTGTTCGGGCACATGACCCTGCAGGGGGATCTGATTTTCCCCTACCTTTCGGAAAATATCACCCAAAACTGCGGATTGTTCGACCAAAATTGCCTCTATCCACGAAGCCAATGGACGGGCATTTGGGGTAACTCCCTGATCCAGCGCCAAAGCATAATCGCCAACCATGAATTACGGGTCCCGGAAGGCCATGTGTCGCTGGAAAACTGCCTGTCCGTTCCCATACTTTTCAAAAACGAACTGGTCGGATTGTTTCTGCTCGCCAACAAATCCGGCGGCTTCCTCGAGCAGGATATGCAACGTCTCGAATCCGTGGCGACATTCGTCGGACCCGTGCTCAAAACCCGGCTGGAAGAAAAGCGAAAGAGCGCGGCCCTGGCGCGGAACGAGGAAAAATACCGCCTGCTTGTGGAAAACCAGAATGAACTGGTCATAAAGGCGGATCTGCAGGGACGTCTGCTGTTTGTCAGTCCGAGTTACTGCGAACTGTTTGGAAAATGCGAGCAGGATCTGCTGGGCGAGACATTTTGGCCCTTTGTGCATGAAAAGGATCGCGCTGAAGCCACTGCCATCATCGGGCAACTGCAGGAGCCTCCGTATTCCATGCATCTGGAGCAGCGGGCTTTGACGAAAAACGGCTGGCGCTGGCTGTCCTGGTGGAACAAAAGCGTTACGGACCTGACCGGAAAGGTGAGCGCCTTTGTGAGCGTGGGGCGCGATGTGACGCCTTTGAAAGAAGCGCAGGTAGCCCTGCTGAAAAGTGAAGAACGATTGAAACTGGCCATGAATTCGGTCAATGACGGCATATGGGACTGGCATCCGCAGGACAGCGTCATGTGCTGCAGTCCGAGCTGTTTTGCCATGCTGGACCTGGAAATCCCTGAAAATCTGGAAACCTATACTTTCTGGCGCACTCTGATCCATCCGGATGATTATCCGCGTGTGAGCCGGTTCGTGAAGGATCGATATTTCTCCGATGACAGCATCGAGGTGGAATTCCGGATGCAGACAGCCCAAAAAGGGTGGAAATGGGTCATGTGCCGCGGAAAGGTGGTCGAGCGGGATGCAAAAGGCAATGCTCTGCGTCTCACCGGCACCACCGTGGACATAAACCGGTCCAAGCTGGCCGAGCAGGCCGCAGAGGCTGCCAACAGATCCAAAAGCGAATTTCTCGCCAACATGAGCCATGAGATACGAACGCCCCTCAACGGCATCATGGGTATGATACAGGTCATCAAGGCCACGTCCGGGGAACCCGAACTCCAGAGCTATTGCGACACCGCATTGAGCTCGGGAAAGCGTCTGGCCACCCTGGTGGGCGATATTCTGGATCTTTCCAAGATCGAAGCCGGCAAGATGAAAATCCACAAGGCTCCCATGGATCTCGCGGACAGCATCCACGGCGTGGAGCAGCTTTTCGGGCCTGCAGCCGCACAGCAGCAGCTGTGTCTGAACGTACGTATTGATCCGCAATTGCCGCGCTCCGTTTATGGCGACGCCCCGCGCCTGCAGCAGGTGCTGAACAATCTCCTGGGCAATGCCTTCAAATTCACGGAACAGGGCGAAATCAGCCTGACCGTGGAGTCCGCGGATCCTCCAGCAGACGGAATCTGGAAGGTTCGTTTCACTGTCAGCGATACGGGTATCGGCATCCCTGCGGAAAAACTAGGGGGATTGTTCGAGCCCTTTGTTCAGGTGGAAGAAAGCTACAGCCGCAATTATCAGGGCGCCGGACTGGGGCTGTCCATCTGCAAGCAACTGGTGGAGCTGATGGGAGGACAGATTTCCGTGACCAGCCACATGGGTGTGGGCACCAGCTTCAGCTTCATTCTTGAACTCAAGGAAGCAAAGACCCATACGCGATCAGCTGAGCCCATGGCAAGCGTGTCGTTCCGCAAAGATATACGTCTGCTGATCGCTGAGGACGACAAAATCAACAGGCTCGTACTGACGCGCCAGCTGGAAAAGAAAGGTTACCTGGTGGTTGCCGTCAGCGATGGCTCGGAGGCTCTGGCGGCACTGCGGCGCGAGCGGTTCGAAGCAATCATCATGGACATCC
Organism: Desulfovibrionaceae bacterium; assembly: GCA_963667575.2. Classification (GTDB taxonomy): domain Bacteria; phylum Desulfobacterota; class Desulfovibrionia; order Desulfovibrionales; family Desulfovibrionaceae. Next base: position 126,123 of record CAXXHY010000035.1, read on the forward strand.
AGATGCCCAAACTCGACGGCCTGGAGACAACCAGGATCATCCGTACGTCAGAGGAATTCAAAGCCATCTCCCAAATTCCCATCATCGCGCTCACCGCGTACGCCATGTCCGGCGACAAGGAGCGGTTTATAGATGCCGGCATGGACGCCTATTTTTCCAAGCCCATCCTCGTGGATCCGCTGGTGCAGGCCATAGAACAGGCCGTTGCGGCCGCTGAATAACATTTTTTGCCCGCCGGTCCCAATTCCTCTGCTTTGCCGTATTGATTTGTTGTGGTTCTTTTCCCATAATGGAATCATGATGGAGCACTTCCGATGACCACAGCACAAAGGGGAAAACCATGTCCAGACCCATAGGAAACCGTATCAGGAACAGCCGCGAGGAGCACGGACTCAGCCTTTCGGAGCTTGCCGAAAAGACCGATTGTCCGGAAGAACTGCTGGAAAAGATGGAACAGGGAGCCGTGGAGCCCGAACTCGGTGACCTGGTACGCATTTCCCGTGTCCTGGGTGTGTCTCTGGGGGAGTTCATGGATGAAATACTTACTCCTGACCCCTACATCGTTCGCGAGTCCGAGCTTGCCGCTGAGGTTGCCCAGGATGCCAAGTCCGCGTTTCACCAGCAATACTATTCGCTGGGCAAAGGCAAAGCCGGGCGCCGGATGGAGCCTTTCTACATCATTCTCGGTCCGTGCCCCCGTGAGCTCAAGAGTTCGCAGCACCATGGCGAGGAGTTTATCGTAGTGGTTTCCGGCACCGTGATACTGCAGTACGGACAGAGCAGCTTCGAACTCGGCCCCGGAGACAGCGCCTACTACAACTCGGACGCGCCGCATACGGTCTGCGCCGCAGGTGAAAAGGCCGTCATCTACGCCGTGATGCATGTTTCGGACTAGGAAAATATTTTATTTGTGGAGTGGGGGATTTGGGGCACAGGGATAGCACTGCTGTTATGCTCGTTCCTCGCGGACAGGCATCGAGCCTGGATTTGTGAATAAAAGCCAAAAGTTACAATGTAATAAGTTTTTTAATTGGTTTTTTTTGCCGCTTAAGACCAAAATGCTTCCCAAGCCCCAACGGGGCGATTTAGATGAAGCCCAGGGTGTAACCCTGGGTAACATGCCGGGGTAAGAGATCAGCCCTGTAAGGGCGACATGCGGAAGCATCTGTGTCTAATTTTTCAACCCTAGAATCATGTATTGTTACAAGCTCCGAGGCCATGATCATGTCGCCCCTACAGGGCTTGTTTCTCTCCCTTGTCTTTGTACCCAGGGTTGCACCCTGGGCTGCAATTATCCCGCCCCGTTGGGGCTGAAACGTGGCAATGATGGGAGGGATTGCTACCTGCTATCGCCCTCCCAATACATGCGTTCCCTAGGTGTGAAAGTATGCAAAATAGTATCTTCCGCACCCTCTTTCGAAGACGGTTGAAACTGACTAAGGACGATGCGGCAGTGCACAGTCGTTCGCTGTGAGGATGACTTTTGTGTTTTGGTGTGCATTTTCAGGATAGGCTGCTGGGCTGATCGATAAAGTCCTTGAAAAAGCGACCTTTCATTCCACTGTTTCATTAAACTGACAGCAAAAAAAAGGGAACCCCCGGAGGAGTTCCCTGTGATTGTCATGTGGAGAAAAGGCTAGCCGCCCAGGTAGGCCTTGCGTACTTCCGGGTCGTCCATCATTTCCTTGGATGATCCGCCCTTTACCAGGCGTCCGTTTTCCAGAAGATAGGCGTGGTCCGCGAAATTCAGGGCCATGTGCGCGTTCTGTTCCACCAGCAGAATGGTGGTCCCTTCCTTGTTGATTTCCTTGAGCGCCTCGAACACGCGCAGCATCAGCAGGGGCGAGAGTCCCATGGAGGGCTCGTCCAGGAGCATCAGCTTGCGGCCGCTGACAAAGGCGCGTCCCACGGCGAGCATTTGTTGTTCGCCGCCGGAAAGGGTGCCGGATTTCTGGGTCTTGCGTTCTTCGAGACGTTCGAAAATGGAAAAGATCCGTTCGATGTCCTTTTTGATGCCGTCCTTGTCCTTACGGGCGAATGCGGCCAGCTGCAGGTTTTCCAGAACCGTCAGGTTGCCGAACAGCCGTCTGCCTTCGGGAACGTGCGAAATACCCAGTTTGCTGACAACCTTTTCCGGCGAATATTTCAGCAGGTCCTTGCCCATGAAGGTCATGGATGTTTCCTTGCCTACCGGAACAAGCCGTGAGATGGCGCGCAACGTGGTGGATTTGCCCGCGCCGTTGGCGCCGATGATGGTGGTGCGGGTGCCTTCCTCGATTTCGAAACTGAGCCCCTGAACCGCCTTGATGCGGTCGTAGGATACGTGCAGGTTGTCCACTGTCAGCAACATTAGGCCACCACCTTTTCATCACCAAGGTACGCTTCGATGACCTTGGGGTTTTTCTGTACTTCCTCATGCGTGCCTTCGGCGATGATTTCGCCGAAAACCAGGCATTGGACGCGTTCGCAGAGTTCGGAAACCACCTTCAGCCGGTGTTCGATCAGGAAGATGGCCATCTTGAACCGCTCGTGGGCGCTGCGGATGACTTCGATCATGGCTTCCATTTCTTCGGGAGTCATGCCCACGGTGGGTTCGTCCAGGAACAGCACCTTGGGTTCCGTGACCAGGGCCCTGGCCATTTCAACCCGGCGGGCCGCGCCGTAGGGCAGATGGATGACCCATTCGTCCGCGTACTGGTCCACGCCGAACATCTTCAGATATTCGTAGGCCATTTCCTTGGCCTCGGCCTCTTCGCGTTTACGCCGGGCCGTATTGAACAACGCGCCGGTCAACCCGTAGGTGAACTTCGAATAGCGCGCCATCATGACGTGTTCGAGCACGCTCATGTGCCGCCAGAGACGCATTTCCTGAAAGGTCCGCGCCAGGCCCAGGCTTGCGACCACGTTGGGGCGCATGCCGTTGATGACCTGCCCGTTGAAGACGATCTTGCCTTCCGTGGGATTGTAGATGCCGGTGATCAGGTTGAAAATGGTGGTCTTGCCCGCGCCGTTGGGACCGAGAAGGCCGACGATCTGACCGGCTTCCAAATGCAGATTGTATCCGTTAACAGCGCGCAGGCCGCCGAAATTGTGGCTCATGTCGATAACATCAAGCAACGCCATGCGAGCCTCCTAAAGCGAAAAGAATGTTGACAGTATGTTTTGGGGCTCTGCCCCAAACCCCGCCAGGGAGGAACGCCTCCCTGGACCCGCGAATAGGATTAGCTAAATTCATTGAGCTAGCTTTTTATTGTATAGCCAAAAGTTTTGGGAGATTTTCAAGAACCTTTTTTCAAAAGGTTCTTGAACCGCCGGAGGCATTTCCCCCTCACAATTATTTACCGTCGCGCGGGCTCATCAGGCTGCGCATGTTGAATTCCTTGAAGGCCACAAGCCCTCTGGGGCGGTAGATCATGACCAGGATGAGCAGCAGCGGGATGCAGATCCACTTGAAGATTTCCAGGGGCCGCAGGGCTTCGCCCAGCACGCTGATGGAAACCGCGCCCACGATGGAGCCGTAGACCGAGTTCAGTCCGCCGAAGTAGACCATGGCCAGGATCTCGGCCAGTTTCTGCAGTCCGTAGGACGCCGGGCTGACGAAACGGATAACGTGGCAGGCCAGCGCCCCGGCCACACCGGCCCAGAACGCGCCGAACAGGAAGCAGCGCATTTTGGTACTTCGCGTGTCAACGGTCATGGCCTCGGCCGCGGTTTCGTCATCGCGCACGGCGTTGAGCGCCTTGCCCATGGTGGAAGTGACGAAGTTGTTCATCATCCAGACGCCGACGACGACGATGATGAAGACCATGGGCAGGCTGGCCCAGTCCGGCTGTCCGGAAAGGCCGCGCGGTCCGCCGACCACTTCCAGGTTCTCGATGACGCTTTTGACGATGAACAGAAAGGCCAGCGAGATGATGGCCAGGTAGTCGCCGCGTGTCTTGAACGAGGGGAGGGCGATGATCAACGCGCCCGCGGCGGCGAGCAGGCCGGCGCACAGCAGGCCTATGGGAAAGAAGATGAAGGTCCAGTCGCCGCTGATGAGTGCGGGGCCGTACAAGCGGTCGTCCGCGAAGATGCCCAGGGAGAAGACCGAAGCGGCATAGGCACCCAGGGCCATGAAGCCCGGATGTGAGCAGGAAAATTCACCCATGTAGCCGTTGATCAGGTTCAGACTCAGCGTGACCAGTACGGCAATGAGCATCAGCTTGAGGGTGATCAGCCGGTAATCGCTGATGTCCGTCCAGCAGGCGAACACCGCATAGAGCAGCCCCAGATGGATCAGCGTGGGGAATCACTATGGGGAGCTTGAGCATCCAGCGCGACAGGGCGTTGGTGATCGGCGTGGTCAGTTTGGCCACCAGCAGAATGGGGATGATGTAGATGCAGGTGGTGTATGCCAGTGACGAAAGTATCAGGTTCGGCTTTTTGAGCATCAGCAGCAGCCCGAACAGAGCGGGACATTTGCGCATGCCCAAAGACTTTGCCAGGGGAAGTCCCACGAGTTGTTCCAGGATGACCGCGACCAGGAAGGCCAGCAGCCAGCCGCTGAAAGGAACATTGCCCAGGAACTGCCCGATTCGCTGAAAGAGCCCGGTTTTCTTGCGGGCGTCGGCGTCTTGTACTTGCATGATCGAATCCTTAGCGAAATGAGACGGATTTGCTTGTGGCTTCGGTTACAGGCGCAGTTTGGCGCTGTAAGGTTCGCCGAAGAGGCCGTGGGGCCTGAACACCAGAATCCCAAGGACGATCGAATAGGCGATCAGGTCCCTGAGTGTGGACGGAAAGATCATGGCCACGAAAATTTCGATAAACCCCAGCATGAAGCCGGCGATGCAGGCGCCCATGATCGAACCGCGACCGCCCAGAATGGCGGCCACAAAGGCCTTCCATCCGAGCATGATGCCCATGTAGGGGGTCCAGTACGGGATAGGCCAGGCCGAACATGATGCCGGCGATGGCTGCCAGGCCCGAACCGATGGCGAAGGTCATCCGTGCAATGGTGTTGATGGAAACGCCCATCAGCGGCACCACCACGAAATCGTAGGCCATGGCCCGCATGGCCATGCCCCATTTGGAGCGTTGCACGAACTGGTGCAGGGCCAGCATCAGCAATACGGAGACCACCACGATCATGATTTTGGTGTTGGTGACAAAGACTCCGCCCATCTTGTACGTCTCGACGTCGATCAGGCTGGGAAACAATTTACGTTGTCCGCCGACAATTGCCAGAACGCCGGTTTCGAGGATGATGCCGATCATCAGGCCGGTGATGGCCGCGGATGCGCGGGGTGCGTCGCGCAGCGGGCGGTAACCCACGCGTTCGACCAGCATGCCCAGGCATGCGGTGAGCACCACGGAGATCATGATGGTCAGGCCGAGGATGACGAAAGGGCGGCAGCGAGATGGAGCCGGCGCCGGCCAGTGCCACAAGACCGGATGCCACGCCAAAGGGCGATGTAGGTGCCGGTCATGAAAATGTCGCCATGGGCAAAGTTGAACAGCATCAGGATGGAGTAGACCATCGAGTAGCCCAGGGAAATGATGGCGTAAAAGCTTCCCCACTGCAGGGCGTTGATCAGATTTTGAAAGATAAAACTGGAACTCATTGAATTGCTCCCATGCGAAGGCGGCCCGGGCCGTTGAAGAACTGTCCAGGCCGCTTCGTCAGGCTGCGGACCATGTGGTCCGCAGCCGGCCTTGTCGGATGGTGCGGCCTCGGGGCCGCGTTGCTTCTACGGGACGTTTAGGGGCAGACCGAATCAAAGAATTCGTATTCGCCCTTGTCGTTGATTTTGGCGATGACCGCGCACTTTTTGGGGTCGCCCTCGGCAGTGAAGGTCATGGTGCCGGTGATGGCCCTTGAAGTCGGTCAGTTTTGCCAGAGCGTCCTTGACGGCTTCACGATCTTTCTTGAGATCGCCGGTCAGGCCGCCGGCCGCCTTGACGGCTGCAACCAGTACGCCGATGGAGTCCCAGGTAAGGGCGGCCACGTCGTTGGGGGTCTTGCCGTACAGCTTGGTATAGTTGTCGATGAATTCCTTGGTGGCACCCTTGGCTCCCACGGGGGAGTAGTGGGTGGAGAAGAACTGACCTTTGCAGTCGTCGCCGCAAAGGCCCATGAGGTCGCCGGAGCCCCAGGAGTCGGAACCGATGAAAGGCTTGTTCCAGCCCAGAGCCTTGGCCTGTTTAACGATCAGCGGAATTTCATTGTAGTACTGCGGGATGAACAGCACGTCGGCGCCGGAGTTGATGATGTTGGTCAACTGGGCGGAGAAGTCCACGTCCTTGGTGGTGAAGCTTTCAAAAGCCACAACCGAACCCGCGCCGTGGATTTCTTCAAAGGCTTTCTTGAAAAATTCAGCAAGTCCTTTGGGGTAGTCGCTGGCGATGTCGTACAGTACGGCGGCTTTCTTGGCGCCGAACTGGCTGGTTGCGAACTTGGCCAGAACCGGGCCCTGGAAAGGATCCAGGAAGCAGCCGCGGAAAACATACGGACGGTTCAGAGTGGTGTTGGGGTTCGTGGACCAGGGGCTGATCATGGGGGGTGGCGAAGTTGTTGCAGACTTCACCGGCCGGAACGGCCTGCTTGGAGGACTGGGGTCCGATGATGGCCAGAACCTCTTCCTCGGTGATCAGCTTGGTGGCGGCTTTAACGGCGGATTCAGCCTTGGATTCGTTGTCGTCGTAAACGAATTCCACTTCGTACTTTTCGCCGTTGATGTCGATGCCGCCGGCGTCTTCGATCATCTTCTTGTACATTTCGGCGGCTTCTTTCGAGGACTCGCCTACATCGGGAATATCGCCGGTCAGGGGAATATCCATGCCGATGACGATGGTTTCAGCCGCGTACGCCGGGACAGCCAACAGCAGACTCAGGGCCGCCAGCCAGAACAAAACTTTCCTCATTTCCTGTAAACCTCCTCTCGTTAGTGAGCCAGTTCCAACAATACGTTTCTTGTGTACCGTAATTGTTTCCAAAAGGGAATAGTCTTTATTGTCAATGTGTTCGGAGTATTTTGACAAATTTGTTAAAATACATAACACCTTGTTTTTACACAAGTTTAGTCCTGCTGATTTTTGTCAAAAGAAAACATGCTGCTCTTCTTTTTTCTGTTTGGAAAAAAAGTCTGGCTATATACTGTCTTTTGGAAAAAATCCGGGTGTACGGCCTTGCAGAAGATCCCTGCTGCTCCGAATCTCCTTCAATAAAGCGACCGGGAGCCGCTTTTTCAAAGCATTTTTGTTCTGGTTGTTTCCAATTTTGTTATAGTCGTCGACAATCTTGTCGCGTTCGGCATGACAGGTGAAATCGGTCACGGCGTGCTAAATGGCTTAATCAGCTGAAACAAAACCATTAAATATTTCAAAGAGCATTGACCGATTTTCATGAACTGCGGTAATATATGCAACAAAGAAGCCAAAATACGATGAACCGGTTGCCATTACGTTTTTGCGTATAGGGACGGCGCTCATGTGCCAAAGGTAACTCGGGAGGGGGGCCGGATACTACGGCCGATGTTATATGCTGGAGGAATTTGAATTGAAAATCAAACGATTGGACCATCTTGTACTCACAGTGAAAGATCTGGATGCCACCGTGGCCTTTTACCGGAATGTTCTTGGAATGGAGGTGGTTCATTTTGAACAGGGACGTGTTGCCCTCAAATTCGGCGATCAGAGGATAAATCTTCATCAGGCTGGAAGTGAGATCGAGCCAAAGGTTAAAAATCCGCAACCGGGAAGTGTGGAACTGTGTTTTTTGACGAATACTCCCCTGACCCGGATGGCGGTGCACCTGTCTGATCTGGGAGTGGAAATCGAAGAAGGGCCTGTGGAACGAACAGGCGCGAAGGGAACCATCCTGTCTCTGTATATACGTGATCCCGATGGTAATCTCATCGAACTGTCCGATGTGTTCTGAAACCGCATCGGCGACATTTTGCCTTGATCGGCATTCATCCAGGCGCAAGGAAAAAGCAGGTCGGAAGGGGGGATGCATTTTTGCGTATTTTGGGAGAAATGATTGAAAATCAGCCAGCTGGATCATCTGGTCCTGACCGTGAAAGATCTGGATAGTACCGTGGCATTTTATCGGTCCGTTCTGGGCATGGAACCGGTCCGATTCGGCCAGGACCGCCTTGCCCTGGCATTCGGCAACCAGAAAATCAATCTTCACCAGGCCGGCAGCGAGTTCGAGCCAAAAGCGCGTATTCCGCAACCCGGTAGTGCGGATCTGTGTTTTTTGACAGATACGCCGCTGGAGCAGGTCTTGGCGCATTTGTCAGGTGCGGGCGTACAAATCGAAGAAGGTCCTGTGAAGCGTACGGGGGCGCAAGGACCAATCCTGTCTCTCTATATTCGTGATCCCGATGGAAATCTCATCGAACTTTCCAACAAACTCTGAAGACCGAGCCGCCCCGGCCGATGGAATCAGCGCAGGCTGGCGGGAGAATGGCGGCGCATGACGTCCACCAGCTGGCCGTGATCCAGCGCGCGTACGGTGTGTCCGTCGCGTCCGGTCATGGTTTCGGCGGCCACCAGGGCGTTAATGATGGCTTCTTCCGTGGCCTGTACCATGGCCAGAAACAGCGGATCCAGTGTTTCGTTGGGCACGTATTCCATGTGCCGCAATTTGTCCGGCGTATCCAGGGGCGTGGGATTGGCCGTGGTAAAGGCCATGAAAATATCGCCGGAATTGTCCCCGGAGGGTGTTCCTGTCCGGCCGATGCCGATGGAAATACGTTTGGCCAGCCGCTGCAGCTGGATGGGCAGCAGCGGGGCGTTCGTACCCACCACCACGATGATGGAGCCTGTCTCCTTGTTCCAGACCGTATGCTCGGTGAGGTAGCTGCCCACGGGCACGCCCAGAATGTTCAGCCAGGGGCGGATGCCGTGGTTGGCCTGCACCAGAGCGCCCACGGTATACTGTCCGCACGTTAGCGATACCTGGCGGGAGGCGGTGCCGGTGCCGCCCTTGAAATCGTAGCAGATCATGCCCGTGCCCCCGCCCACATTGCCTTCGGCTACCGGTCCGGAGGCGGCGTTTTCAATGGCCTTGATGGCGTCGACTTCGGTGACGTGCAGGCCGTTCATGTCGTTGAGGTGGGCGTCGCAGGTTTCGGCGATGACCGGCATGTACCAGTCGTAGCTGGAGCTTTGCAGATCGTACCTGGAAACCATCCAGCGAATGGCTCCCTGATGCGCGGCTCCTACGGAATGCGTATTAGTGATGCAGACAGGTCCGCGGAACCATCCGGCTTCGCGCATCCAGTGGGCTCCGGTCATTTCGCCGTTGCCGTTGAGCGAAAACATGGCCCCCCAGACCGGAATATGGGCCTCCTGCCTGCCACGCGGCAGAATGGCGGTGACGCCCGTACGTACGGGCCCTGAGCCCACGCGGAGCGGGCCCTCGCCGGAGATCAGGGTTTGAAAGCCCACTTCCACGCCTGCGACGTCCGTGATGGCGTTGCAAGGGCCGCACTGTCCGCTGAATGCCAGTCCCAGCCCGCGGGCGCGCGGGCGACCGTCCTGTCCGAAGCTGTAGTCTGTCATTGGTTTACCTTTCGCTGTTGACTGTTTCCGGGCAGTGCGCGCTGTCCGGAGGACAGGTCCTGGATGTCCTTGTCGTAATGCGTGTTCATCTGACGCAGGGATTTTTGCAGATGATAGCGCAGAATGTCCGAAGCCCAGCGGAAATCGCCCTGCTGCATGGCTTCCATGATCTGGATGTGTTCCCCCAGGGAGGCCGCGACCCGGTCCAGGCGGTAGCGACCGAGATATTCGGACAGCCGTCGCAGGTTGCTCAGCTTGCGCATCAAGTCGATCATCAGCGGATTTTCGCTGAACTGGATGATCATTTCATGGAAGCGGGCGTCCAGCTCGAACAGTCCCTCGAACAAACTCTCCCCGGAAAGGGATTCCACGGCCAGAACGTGATCGCGGCGCATGTTTTCCACGCGTTCGGGGTCCGGACAGACAGTCAGGTCCCCAACAATCCCAGGCTCGAGGTACATGCGCATCTGGTAGGAGTGAGACATCAGCTCCCTGTTGAATTCCACGAAACGCCAGCGCCCGCCTGGAATGGGAATGGCCAGGCCTTCGTGGTTGAGTCGCACCAGGGCTGCCGCCACCTCGCCGCGACTGGCCTGTAGCGTACGGGCAAGCTGTTCCTCGCTGGTGACTCCGGTGAGCTCGCCGATGGTGATGCGGTCCACCAGCCCCTGATAGGCCCGTGCCTCGGGGGAAGCCGAGCTGTCCGGGGCGATGTTCTGGCGCGGAGGCAGTTGTTTCACGCGATAACCGCCGCGCCCCTTTTCCAGCAGGCCTTCCTCCACGAATTTATCAAAGACGGCCCGTACCGGCGAACGGGACAAACCAAGCTCTTTGGCGATCTGGTCGAGCTTGATGCGTTCCCCCACCTGAATGGATTCGCTCCGTAAGCGAGACAGTACGATTTCCTGCACGTACCCCTGAAGAACACTTTTTGACATACGAAAACTCTCAAAATGTTTTTTAAGGCTATAAAAAGATATTTTCGGATTGACAAGTAAAAAAACTCTGTCTAAACACCAAATGAAAGAGCAGATTGAAAATAGTTAACAAAATAGTAAAAAATGAAGACAGGCAATGAGCAATATTGTTGAACTCGAAAAAGTGGCCAAGGATTACCCCAGCCCGGAAGGTGGGTTCGTACATGCGCTCCGGCCCACGGATCTCAGCATTCCGGACGGGCAGTTCACCACATTGCTGGGGCCTTCGGGCTGCGGCAAGACCACCATGCTGCGTCTCATCGGCGGTTTCGAACATCCCACCTCAGGGGAGGTGTTCATCGGCGGCCAGAATATGGAAGATGTTCCTCCATTCCGGCGGCCTGTGAACACCATGTTTCAGCAGTACGCCCTGTTTCCGCATCTCAATGTGGAGCGCAACGTGGCCTACGGGCTCGAAGTGCAGAAGCTGTACAAAAAAGTCATTCGCGAACGGGTGGAGCAGGCCCTGGCCCTGGTGCGCCTGGAGGGCATGGGCAAACGCGCCATCCGGCAGTTGTCCGGCGGACAGCAGCAGCGTGTGGCCCTGGCCCGGGCCCTGATCAACCGGCCCAAGCTGCTGCTCCTGGACGAACCTCTGGCGGCCCTGGATCGCCGCCTGCGCCAGGAGATGCAGTTCGAGCTCAAACGCTTGCAGAGCGAGGTGGACATCGCTTTTTTGTGTGTCACCCACGATCAGGAAGAAGCCCTGACCATGAGCGACGTCATTGTGGCCGTGAACAACGGCCAGGTGCAGCAGATAGGCACCCCGGAGGAAATCTACGAACATCCTCGCAATACCTTTGTGGCCAGCTTTATCGGAGAAATGAACATCTACAAGGTTACCGTGGGGCAGAGCGGGTCCGGCGGGCGTACCGGCGTTGTCACGGAACAGGGCCTGCACCTGGCCACCACCCGCACGCGTCGGCCGGGGGCAACGGCCTTTGCCGCCATCCGTCCGGAAAAAATCGAACTGCACCCGCGCGATGGCGAAGAAGCGGCCTACGATACGCTTCAGGGGCAGGTGGCGGAACTTACCTACGTGGGGAACATTACCCACGCCAATGTCCGTACTGCTTCGGGCGAGATCATCAAGCTGGTCTTTCAGAACCGCACCAGCAATGACGCCCGCAAGCTGCGCAAGGGCGAGAACGTGGAGTTGTTCTACCGGCCGGAACAACTGCTGCTGCTGGACGATTAGCCATGAGCAAGGACAGACAAAATCGCAAGGCGTTCTGGTTCATTGGTCCGGGGCTGAGCCTGCTGCTGGTGTTCTTTGTGGCGCCGCTGATTCTGATGCTGGTCTATTCCTTTTTGCAGCGCGCCACCTACGGTGGCGTTGTCTGGCATTTCAACATCGACAACTACGCACGGTTGTTCGGGTTCCCCAACGAGGCCAAGTTTCGGGGCTGGTCCTTCACCTATATGAAGATCTACCTCGAAAGCATCTGGCTGGCGCTGACCACGGTTTTCTCCGCGCTGCTCATCGGCTATCCCGCGGCTTATTACATTGCCAGGCAGCGGGGCAGTCGCAAGATCTTTCTGCTGTTTCTGGCCACGGTGCCTTTTTTCGCCAACGCGCTGATCCGCGTGTACGCCTGGATTCTGGTGCTGCGGGCCGACGGGCTGGTCAACAACATCCTCATGGGGCTGGGCATCATCGACGCGCCAGTAAAGATGATCTTTACTGACGGGGCAGTGGTGCTGGGGCTGCTGTACCAGTACCTGCCGTTCATGGTGCTGCCGCTGTACGCCTCCATAGAAAAGCTGGACTTCAGGCTCATCGAGGCTTCCTATGATCTGGGCGCCACCCGTTTGCAGACCATCCGGCGGATCATTCTGCCCATCACCATGCCCGGAATAGTTGCCGGGTCCATTCTGGTGTTCATTCCTTCGCTGGGAAATTTCGTCGTGCCCACCTTTCTGGGAGGCGCAAAGGACCTCAAGGCCGGGACCCTGCTGGAGCAGAGTTTTCTGGCCACACGTGACTGGCCCTTCGGATCCGCAGCGGCCTTTTTCCTGATGGCCATAGTGCTGGGCTGTCTGTTTCTCTATGCGTTTTTTCAGCGCCGCGAAGCGCAACACGGTTCGCACAAGCCTTCCGCTTCCGAACCAATCGAGGAGGTGGCCTGATGCGCGGATTTCACAAATGGCTGGATCACGCCTTCGGCGCGTACGCCTGGCTGTTCTTCCTGTTTCTTTACGCGCCCATCGTGATGCTGCTGATTTTTTCCTTCAATGCCAACCCGCGCTCCATGATGACCTGGCAGGGATTCACCTTTGACTGGTACCTGCGGGTCTTCGAGTCCTTGCATCTGCTCAGCCCGGGGCACACCACCATCGCGCAGGGCAATCTGCACATCAACGCGGATCCGCATCTGCTGCCCGCGGTAAAGAACAGCATTCTCATCGCCTTTTCCGCCGCGGGAATATCCACCGTATTGGGGACGTTCACGGCTCTGGGCATTCACCGCTACAATTTTTTCGGAAAATCCGTTTACCAGGCCTTTTTGTTTCTGCCCATCATGCTGCCGGACATCGTGTTCGGCATTGCCCTGCTGATCTTCTTTGTGACCATCCGGTTACCGCTGGGGTTGGGATCGGTGATTCTGGCGCATACGCTCTTTTTGATGAGCTACGTGTACGTGGTGGTCAGCGCGCGTCTGGCGGGCATGGATGAAAGTCTGGAAGAGGCTTCTCTGGATCTGGGAGCCAACCATGTGACCACCTTTATGCGGGTCACGCTGCCGCAGCTGATGCCGGGCATTATCGGCGGTTTTCTGCTTTCCGTGATCATTTCCTTTGACGACCTGGTGATTTCCTACTTCACCGCCGGTGTGGGCTCCACAACGCTGCCCATCTACATTTTCGGCGCGGTGAAGCGGAATATATCACCGGAAATCAACGTGGTGGCCGTGCTGATGATCTCGGTCTCCATACTGGTTGTCGCCTTTGCGCTGCGCGTACGGGGTGGAAAAAAGGATTGACCGCGTTGGCGAATTTTTCGGAGCGTCCGCTGCATCGGGGAAAAAGGGCCGCTCCACTGATTTGTTGCCGGCAGACGTCTATGGATTCAGGGAATCCGGGATGCTTTACAAGGGATTTTCTGACCGCCGGAGGCATAAACGATTGTGAAATAACATCTTTCAAGGAGGATGCTGTTATGAAGTCGACGTGCATGCGGATTATCGGATTCGTGCTGCTGGCGGTGATGTGCTGCAGCGGCACGGCCCTGGCCGGGGGCGAGTTGAATTTGTACAACTGGTCCATCTACATCAATCCGGAGATTCTGACGGATTTTGAAAAGGAAAGCGGAATCAAGGTAAACCTGGACAACTACGAAACCAACGAACAGATGCTGGCCAAGATCCAGGCCGGCGCAACCGGTTATGACATTGTCTTTCCTTCCGTGCATATGGAAGACATCATGATCAAGCTGGACCTGCTGTCCAAGATGGATTTCAAGGATCTGGACACCTACAAGAACATCGATTCCAAGTATTTCATCGCCAACGAAGACCCGGATCGCGAATACTGCATCCCGTATCAGTGGGGCACAACGGGTTTGATCTACAACATCGAATCCACGGGCGGCGTCAAGATCACCAGCTGGGATCAGATTTTCAACCCGCCGGCGGAACTTGACGGCAAGATTTCCATGCTCAACGACATCCGCGAGGTGATCGGTGCGGCGCTTGTCTACAACGGCTTTTCCATCAATTCCACGGATCCCAAGGAGCTGAAGGTGGCTCTTGAAACCATCAAAAAGGCCAAACCGCACTGGGCCGCTTTCATCAACGACGGCGTTGCGGAAAAGGTGGTCAACGGCGACATCGCCGTGGGGCAGTACTGGTCCGGCTCGGCCATGCAGGGCGCCCTGCAGAAGCCCGACAAAGTCTTTTACGTGATCCCCAAGGAAGGAGCCAACAAGTACCAGGAAATGATGTGCGTGCTGAAAACCGCTCCCAATAAGGAGAACGCCCTGAAATTCATGGAATACTATATGCGCCCCGAAGTGGCGGCCAAAAACACGGACTGGCTGCTGAACGGCACCACCAACAAAAATGCCGTGGAACTGCTGGATCCGAAACTGAAGAACAATGAAAACGCCTATCCGCCGGAAGATGTTTTTGCCAGACTGCAGTTGCTGCGCGACGTGGGCCCGGCCATGGAGCTGTACGACAATGTCTGGACCCAGGTAAAATCTGACTAGCCCTCCAAACCCAGGGGCAGTTTCCATCTCTCCCTGTTCCGGCTCCGGCCGGGGCAGGGTTTTTTTATTTCAGAAGGCATGCAGTGAAATTCCTCTTTATCTGGACAAGAAATATGTAATGTGTTTATATATGTTCAAATTCATAATTATGCGCTTAATGGAAAAATTGTCTGCGCACCTGATGATTGATCGGCGCTATTGTAAGAGCAATTAATGCTGCAAAAGACATGAAGCATGGCTGTATGTTTCGCTTGTCGGCGTTGAAGGAACGTCTTTCAGGTGTTTTTTGATGGTTGCATTCCCTGATCTGGAGGAAAACAGATGCGTAAAATAAGTATCAAATTCAGAATAATTCTACTCATCGGAATCGCGGTGCTTTTTGCATTGGGCGTTGGAGTGGCTTTTTACGGGGAACTGCAACAAACCAAAAATATTGCTGTGCAGAGAACTCAGGAAGTCATGCTCGAGGGACAGCAGGAAAAGCTCCAGGTGGGTACGCATTCCATGGCGGTTGCAATTGGCGAACTCGTCAAAAACGCAGCCTCTGAAGAGGAACAGGTAGAGCTTATCCGCAAGATGGTGGATCCGATACGTTTTGAAAAAGACTCTTCCGGTTATTACTTCGTATACCGGGAAACCACCAACGTCAGCCTGCCCCCCGCCCATGACAAGCAGGGCAAGGACCTCGGTCAGCTCAAGGACAAGAACGGCGTACGGCTGGTGTACGAGTTGTACCAGTTGGCCAAGGGCGGAGGCGGTTTTCTGGAGTATGTCTGGCCCAAACCCGGAGCCGGAGACCAGCCCAAGCTCTCCTATGCCGAAATGATTCCGGGAACAGAGATGTGGATAGGGACCGGCGTGTACATCGACAATATTTCGGTACGGGAACAGGCTATTGCCGACGCCATCAGCGAATCCGTTGATTCGACCACGGGGATGATCGCTCTGGGTGTTGTCGTCATTTTGCTGGCTGTCGTACTTCCGTTGACCATATTCATCTTTCTGTCCATTGTCCGGCCGCTGCGTTCCGCGACCACTGCTGCGCAACAGGTCGCAGGCAACAATCTCGAAGTGGAAGTGACGCCTGAAGGCCACGATGAGGTCACGCTGCTGGAAGAGGCCCTGGGGACCATGATCCATACGCTGCGGGATAACATTGCCAACATTGAGAAGAACAGCGCTCTGGTCCAGGAAAAGGCCGAAGCTGCCGAGCATGCCCTGGAGGCTGCGGAGGTGGCCAAAACCAAGGCCGAGGCCGCACGGAGCGAGGGGTTGCTGGATGCGGCGGAACGGCTGGATCGCGTGCTGTTTTCGCTTGTGGAGTGTTCCGATAACATCAGCGGGCAGACCGATCAGGTCAATACGGGGACCAGGCTGCAGCTGTCCCGCATTTCCGAAACAGCGACTTCCATCGAGGAAATGAACGCCACAGTGGCCGAAGTGGCGCGCAACGCCTCCTTTGCGGCGGAGCGGGCCGAGGATTCCAAAGGCAAGGCAAACGAAGGCAGGTCCATTGTCAACAAATCCGTGGCCTCCATGCAGGAACTCAGTTCCATTGCTTCCGAGCTTGGCGACAACATGGGGTTGCTGGGAGAGAAAGCGGACAATATCGGCCAGATTATCAGTGTGATCAATGACATCGCCGACCAGACCAATCTGCTGGCCCTGAACGCGGCCATCGAGGCGGCCAGGGCCGGGGAAGCCGGCCGGGGATTTGCCGTGGTGGCGGACGAGGTGCGCAAGCTGGCGGAAAAGACCATGAGCGCCACCAAGGAAGTGGGAGACGCCATCACGGGGATTCAGCAGGTGGCCAAAGGGGCCATCGAGAATACGGAACAGGCCGTGGAGTCCATTGCGGAAGCCTCGTCCCTGGCTACGGATTCGGACCAGATGCTGACCCAGATTGTGGACCTTTCGGACGAGACCGCCGCACAGGTCACCTCCATTGCCACGGCTGCGGAGCAGCAGTCCGCGGCATCGGAAGAGATCAACAGATCCGTGCTGGATGTGAATCAGATTGCCTCGGACAATGCCGGGTCAGTAGAGGGCATCGTCAAGTCCACGAGGGAAATGACAAAACAGGTGGATCTGCTCAAAAATCTCGTTGCCAGTCTGAAAAAAGAGGGTGGAAGCAACCGCTGACGTGAAAGAGCTTTATGGAGAGCCGGAACAGAGCCCCAGGAGTTCTGTTCCGGCTTTTTTTGTCCTGAAATCCGGATGTTGCGTTATGTGTTTTTCTTGCGCTTCTTCCGACACCATCCTTGCCATTTTTCGCATAATGACGCTAGAGTGAAGGCTCCAGGTACGGTAGTTCGAGCCGTACACGGGTGAAGGAGAATGGAATGGAGCATGATTTTTTCAAGATGGTCTCTGTTGCGGAGTTCTACGACCTGTTGGGGGCGTTCAGCCGCGTGGAAATGGAGACCGCGCCCATCGGAGAATGCCACGAACGCTTTCTGGCGCAAGATCTTATAGCCGAAGAGGACCTGCCCCTGGCCGACCGCTCCTGCATGGACGGGTATGCCGTACGCGCGGCCGATGTCTTCGGCGCCACCGAATCCAATCCGGCCCTGCTCGAGTGCATCCGGCATCTGCCCATCAATGCGCGTCCGGATGTTACCATCAAGACCGGCGAGTGCGTCAGCATCACCACCGGCGGCCTTTTGCCCCAGGGCACGGATGCCGTGGTCATGGTGGAGCATACGGAGGTGCTCACGGAGGGCATTCCCGGAGATGTGGAAATTTTCAAGTCCGTAGCGCCCGGTGACAATGTCATGCGCAAGGGCGAGGATGCCCGTACGGGTGAAGTGGTGCTGCAAAAAGGCAGGCGGCTGCGATTTCAGGAGATCGGCCTGCTGGCAGCCCTGGGCATACTCGAGGTGCCCGTGTACCGGCGCCCAAGAGCGGGCATCGTTTCCACGGGGGACGAACTGGTTCCCGTGGAGGCCAAGCCCGTACCCGGCCAGGTGCGCGATGTGAATTCATCCACCTTGTCCTGCCTTGTCCGCTCCGCCAACGCCGAGCCCACGGCATACGGACTCGTACGCGACAATCTGGACAGTCTGGTGGAAGCGCTGCGCCGCGCCCTGGATGAAAACGATCTGGTGCTGATCTCCGGCGGAAGCTCGCTGGGCATGCGCGATCTGACCATCGAGGCCATGGAGGCCCTGGACGACGCGCAGATTCTGGCCCATGGCGTGGGGCTGCGTCCCGGAAAACCCACCATTCTTGCCCGCATCGGAGGCAAGCCCGTGCTCGGCATTCCCGGTCAGGTGGTTTCGGCCCAGGTGGTCATGCTGCTGTTTGGCCAGCCCCTGCTCAAACACCTGGCAGGCGCGCAAAATCCCTTTGATTCGGAACGCTGGCCCGCCCGTTCGGCCGTGCTGGCCCATAATCTGCCTTCGCAACTCGGCCGGGAAGACTATGTCCGGGTCAGCCTGGAATATCGTTCGGGACAGCCGCCTCTGGCCGTGCCGCGCAGCGGCAAGTCCGGACTGCTGAAAACTCTGCTCGAAGCCGAGGGAGTCATTCGCATTCCTGCGGATGCGGAAGGATTGAAAAAGGACGCCCTGGTGAATGTCTGGGTTTTGTAAATTTGGTTTGCACACGTTGAAAACGTTTATTGCGAGGTTCCAAGGAACCTTTTTTCCTGGGCTGTATTAGGCCTCGAAAGGCATATTAAACAGTGCGGCAATTTCGATTTTCCGCACAGAGTTATCAAAAAAGGTCACGCTACTGGCGGGGCTGGCGGCGAATGCCGCGGGAGCGGGGCACAACTGCTTTCCGCTCCGGTTGATAAAAAATTTTCGGAGAACCACCCATGGAGAGGAATGTCTATTTGAGTCTGGTGAGCGTGGAAACAGCGCTTGGCCGGATCAAGGGAAGTTTGAATCGCGACGGATTGATCCAGTCGACAAAGGTGCCGAGTCAGCTGAGCGCCGGGTGGGTTACATCCGCGCCGGTTTATGCGGCCTGTTCTTCGCCCACCTATCACAGTTCGGCCATGGACGGCATCGCGGTCAAGGCCGAAGCCACCTTTGGCGCCCATGAAGGAAACCCTCTGAAACTGCGCAGGGGCACGGACTATACCCCGGTGAATACGGGTAATCCCCTGCCTCAGGGCGCCAATGCCGTGATCATGGTGGAGCATTTGCTGCGCGAAGACGAGGAAGGGGTTGAGATCGAGGCCCCGGCCTTTCCCTGGCAGCACGTCAGGCGAATCGGCGAAGATATCGTGGCCACGGAGCTGCTGTATCCGCAGAACCACCAGTTGAACGCCTATGACGTGGGCGTGTTGCTCAGCGCGGGCATCTGGGAAGTGGATGTCTGGGAAAAAGTGCGTGTGCACTGTATCCCCACGGGAGACGAGGTGCTCAGTTTTCGCGACCGTCCCACGCCGCAGCCCGGACAGGTGATCGAAAGCAATTCCCAGGTGCTGCTGGCCATGCTCGGACAGTGGGGCGCGGAGGGAACATCCGTACCGCCTGTTGCCGATGATCCGGACAAGCTGGCCCAGGCCGTGGAAAGCGCCCTGGACTCGGACGCGCATGTGGTGGTGATCGGCGCGGGATCTTCGGCCGGAAGCAAGGATTATACGCGGTCCATCATCGAACGGGTGGGCAAGCTCCTGGTTCACGGGCTGACCATCATGCCGGGCAAACCCTCGGTGGTGGGAGTGGCCAACGGCAAGCTGATCATTGGTTCGCCCGGATATCCGGTCAGCGCCATAGTTTGCTACGAGCGTATTCTGGAGCCCGTGCTGGCCTGGCTCGGACGCAGGCCCGAAGTGGAACGGACTGAAATTACCGCACAGCTGACCCGCAAGGCGCCCTCCAAGGCTGGTCTGAACGAAGTCATCCGCCTGGCCGTGGGGCGTGTGGGCAAAAAATACGTGGCCACGCCGCTTCCCAGGGGAGCGGGCATGCTGACCACCCTGACAAAGGCCCAGGGCTACACGGATGTTCCCGCGGAAAGCGAGGGCATGGTGGAAGGCGCGCAATTGCCGGTTACGCTGCTGCGTACGCGTCAGGAACTGGAGCAGACCCTGGTGGTGGTGGGCAGCCACGACAATACGCTCGATCTGCTGGCCAACGAGCTTATGGACCGCAGCGACCCCATTCGGCTGGCTTCCACCCATGTGGGCAGCATGGGCGGCCTGCGCGCCATCAAGAACGGCTCGGCCCTGGTGGCCGGTACGCATCTTTTTGATCCGGCCAGCGGGGATTACAATTTTCCCTTCATCGACAAATACCTTCCGGATATCAGCGTCCAGCTGGTCAACCTGGCGATTCGTCATCAGGGACTGCTCGTGCCCAAGGGCAACCCCAAATCCATCCAGGGCGTACGCGATCTGCTTCGCGACGATATCCGGTTCATCAACCGCCAGCGCGGCGCGGGCACGCGGATTCTGTTCGACTACCATCTGTGCAAGGAGAATATCACTCCGGATCAGGTGCTGGGCTATGAAAATGAAGAATACACGCACATGGCCGTGGCCGTGAACGTGCTTTCGGGCACCGCTGATTGCGGCATGGGCATCTACGCCGCTGCCAAGGCCCTGGACCTGGATTTCATCCCCCTGGCAAAGGAGCGGTACGACCTGCTTTTCCGCAAGGATCAGAAGGATCCCAAGCTGGATGTGCTGCTGGCTCTGTTGCGCGACAAGGGCTTTCAGGAACGCATTGCAGCTCTTGGAGGCTATGAAACCCTGCTGACAGGGCAACTGATGCACAAGGGACAGGGACTGAATCCGGAATAAATAAAACAGGTTAAGACTCGGAGTATACAGAGTTTCCTGTTATGCTACTTTTTGATTGCGATAAAACTGCCAGAACTGATATAAGCTTATGTAACCCTGAGGAAGGTCCGGTCCGTATGTCCGGACAGTTTTCGCTCTCTTTTAACTTCGCAGGAGATGAAGAATGCGTAAGAGTTTGATTCTGTCTGTTTTATTGCTCGTGTTGTTTGCATTGCCCGCCTCGGGCCTGAGCGAGACCCTGATGATGGCCACCACCACCAGCACGGACAATACCGGATTGCTGGATGTTCTTGCCCCCGAGTTTCAGAAGGATACGGGTATAGAACTGAAATGGACGGCCGTGGGCACGGGGAAGGCGCTCAAACTTGGTGAAAATTGCGATGTGGACGTTCTGCTCGTGCATGCGCCCGCAGCGGAAAAAGCCTATGTGGAAAAAGGCTTCGGCGTGGATCGTCGTGAAGTCATGTTCAATGATTTCGTGCTGATCGGGCCTGAAAGCGATCCTGCCAAGATCAAGGGCATGAAGTCCGCTGCCGACGCGCTCAAGACCATTGCCGCCGCCAAGGCCAACTTCGCCAGCCGTGGTGACAATTCCGGCACCAACAAAAAGGAAATCGCCCTTTGGAAGGCCGCCGGCCTGTCGCCTGAAAAGGAAGCCTGGTATCTGCAGTCCGGTCAGGGCATGATCAAGACCATCACCCTTGCCACCGAACGCAATGCCTATACGCTGACCGACAGGGGAACCTACATCAAGTACGAAAACACCAAGAAGGGCAATCCTGAACTGAAGATACTGGTGGAAGGCGATCCTGTTCTTTTCAACCAGTACAGCGTGCTGGCCGTGAATCCCGAGCGCTGCAAGGATGCCAAGTACGAGCTGGCCACCAAGTTCTCCGAATGGATGGCCTCGCCTGAAACCCAGAAAAAAATCGGCGAATTCAAACTGCTCGGCAAGCAGCTGTTTACTCCCAACGCGAAATAACTAGCGAAGAACATCCCGGGCGGGGCCACGGTTCCCCCCGGGATGGTCCATCCCGAACCGGACCAGAGCTGCTCTATGGATTTCATTCTTCATGGGCTTTACCAGGCCTTTGTTCTCCTCCTGGGAGGGGACGAGCAGACCTACGATTGCATCTATACCACGTTGCGTGTTTCCAGCATGTCCATTGCCGCCTGTCTCATTCTGGGCGCTCCGCTGGGCTTTCTGCTGGGCTATTACAATTTTCCTTGCAAAAAATGCGTACGCCTTATTGTGGATACGCTGCTTTCCTTCCCCACAGTCGTGATAGGTCTGATGCTTTACGCCTTTGTTTCCAAGTCGGGCCCTTTGGGCGAGATGGGGCTGATGTTTTCGCTGCCCGGAATCGCCATAGGCCAGACCCTGCTCGGGCTGCCCATTGTGGTGGCGCTCACGGCAACCGCGGTGGAAGCCCTGGATACGCGCCTGCGGCATACCTTGCTGACCCTTGGGGCCTCACGGAGGGATGTGCTGCTGACAACCCTGTGGGAAGCCCGCTTCAGCCTGATGGTGGCCGCGGCAGCGGCCTACGGGCGGATTGTCTCTGAAATAGGCATCTCCATGATGATCGGCGGCAACATCAAATGGCACACCCGGACCATCACCACTGCCATTGCCCTGGAGACCGGCAAGGGCGAATTCGCCATGGGCGTGGCCTTGGGCATGGTTCTGATGCTGATAGCCCTGGCCGTAAACGTCGCCGTGGTCGGTTTCAGGAGGATGTCCGCACAATGAGCGCACCCCTGTACGAGTTGCAGAACATCCGGCAGCAATACAACGGACGTATGGTGCTGGATCTGGAATCCCTGCGTATCGAAAAGGGCAGAATTGTGGGCCTGGCCGGACACAATGGCAGCGGCAAGAGTACGCTGCTGCGCTTGCTGGCCATTCTGGAGCAGCCGGCCCAGGGCAGGCTGCTGTTCCACGGACAGCCCAGCGCAGGGCATGAAGGCGAATTGCGCCGCAGGATCACGCTGTTGCTGCAGATGCCCTATCTGCTCAAAAGATCGGTTTTCGCCAACGTGGCCTATGGCCTGAACATCCGCGGCGTACGCGAAAAACGCGAACGGGTGGAACAGGCTCTGGAAATGGTCGGGCTGGATCCCGTGCTGTTCGGCAAGCGCGCCTGGCACGAACTGTCGGGCGGCGAGGCCCAGCGTGTGGCTCTGGCTTCCCGTCTGGCACTGCAGCCCGAAGTGCTGCTGCTGGACGAGCCGACATCCAGCCTGGACGAGGAAAGCACCGAGCTCATTCAGCAGGCTTCCCTGGCTGCCCGTGACCTGTGGAACACCACCCTGGTGATCGTCAGCCACGACCGCACCTGGCTGCGCGCGGTCAGCGACGAAATCGTCCATCTGCGCAAAGGCCGACAGGATGAGCCCGGCAGCGCCTGGTACAAGAACATGCCGCAATAGTTCCTGATCAGTATTTCGGTTTTAAAAGCTCCCCGGATATATTCAAAAAAAGTTCGGGGAGAAAGCCTCCCTACACAGGCTTTCTCCCCGAGGGTACGACAGTACGACAAGGGAGGTCAGGCAAAAATGTCTGCCGGCAGATACGGATGGGTTCCCACGATGACCTCCACGCCCGCCTTGGCCTGTATTTTCTGTACCAGCGTATCGGCATGCGGACAGTGCTGAAAAAGGCAGGGGCCGACGTACACCTTGGTCGGCTTTTCATTCAGAGGCGCATTCCACAACTTGCACTGGGCCATACGGATGACCACGCCCTGTCCGGGGCAGCCGCCGCAGTCCAGCAATCCGAAGAGCTGCGCATCTTCGGGCAGATCCTCAAAGGTTCCTTCCCGGCGATTGAAAGCCACAATACAACGCGAGCATCCGACGCAGATGGTGTTCATGGTGTTTTTGCAACCGATGATAAGCACTTTCTCCATGCGATGTTCTCCCTGTGCCTCTGCCGGGCGGCAGAAGCATCGTCTGAGTGAAACCGTATCAAGCCAGTGTGACCGCCGACAAAAGGAGCTTCAAACTGCCAGGTCCGGGATCGTGACGATCGGCTAGTTGTTGCCGGCGCCTTGTCCGCTTCCCTGGCCCTGACCCTGTCCCATGCCCTGGCCGGCGCCACAACCTTTGCCTTTGCCACGACCTTGTTGTTTTCCCATGCCTTGTCCGCCGCCCTGGCCGCATCCCTGACCGCCGCCGCCTTGTCCACGTCCCTGACCGCGACCTTGTCCTCCACCTTGTCCGCGTCCCTGGCCGGCAAGACGACAACCGCCCTGATCTTTTCCACAACGTCCTTGCGTGTTGCGCGCGTTCATTGCTACTCTCCTTGCATCTCTTGTGAATAACACCTTATGTGAAGCAATATTGAGGCCATAAGTTTTTTTGTTTTATTATAAATAGTTAAGCTCTTGAAGTCTTGTCTGTGTGTAAAAAATGGGCGAAAAATGCGCCCATAAAGCACCATGACGACGTCAATTCGAGCACTTTTACGGAGAACCCGGCATGACCAGGATAACCATACTTGCGGACAATGATGCGGCCAGACAGGATTGCGGAGTGGAGCACGGGCTGAGCTGTTTTATCGAACTGGAAAACGGTGAAAAATGGCTATGGGATACGGGGCAGTCAGAGTTGTTTCTGCACAACGCGCAACGGCTGGGAATCGATGTGCTGCAGGCGCAGGGTCTGGCCCTGAGCCACGGCCATTATGATCACACGGGCGGATTGCCGGCTTTGCTGCAAAAAGGGTTTGGCGGTCCTATCTATGCGCATCCCGACGCATTGAAGCAACGCCATGTGATTCGCGATGGAAAATTGCTCAGGAGCATAGGACTGCCCCGTGTCATGCCGCCCGAAGCACTGCCCGGTGTGAATTTAGTCAGCAACACCACGGAACTGGCGCCTGGCCTGCGGATGTTCTGCGACATCGGCCGGTTGCCCGGAATGCGCGAAAACGTGCGCGGTTTTTTCTGGGACACGGACGGTACGCAGGCGGACAGCGTGCCGGACGACGCGTTTCTGCTGCTGGAAGTCCAGGGGAAAAACATCCTGATTCTGGGCTGCTGTCATGCGGGCCTGGGAAACACCATGTACGCCTTGCGTACGGACACCGGAGTGGAACGGGTTGATACGGTACTCGGGGGGCTGCATTTGGGCGATGCCGGACCTGTGGAAACCGAAGCGCAGGTGCAACAGGCTGCGGAAGTACTACGGGAATTTGGCGTAAGGAATATTTACGCAGGGCATTGTACGGGGACTGACGCGCGCGCACTACTGGCCAGCCATATGCGTGACGATGCGCAGGTCATGATTCGTGCCTTGGGCGCGGGAACCTGCCTTGAATTCTGATTCCTGAGAAAGAGCTCTGAACCGGAAAACAGATTGTTCAGCTTTTGCCGCCTTTTTCCTGAGCTTTTGCAGCTTGAAAATCAAAATGCACAAGCACAGTGTCGCTTGCCGAACGGCGGAAAGACTTGAAAAATTTGCCGGCCAGGACCATTGCAACAAGGATCCCACCAGCAACGAGATACATACTCATTCTTTCTGTCCATGCATGTCTGAAAAGGACATGGTAGTGAAAATGATCTTTTTAGCCTGCCTATACTATTTATACAGTTAATCGCGCCAGAAAAGCACTTGCCGGGGCAAGTTTTTTGGGCTTTTTTGGAAGACAGGCATTACACAGTATAATACACTGATTTTATACAGATAAATAAAATTATACCAGATTTTGGAAGAGTAGGAAGCTGTCTTGAATCAGATACTTTTCAGGAAGTTAGCACAGGACGTGGTGCTTGTGGAAAAGTTTTCCACAGGGCAGGATTCCAATATCTGAAAAAAACAAGCTGACAAATTTTATTGCTATTTTTGCTGGCCGTCACAATGAACAGCATCTGGATTTAGGCAAATTGTCAATGCTTTCAGCAAGCTGCCTCGGTTCAGACCTTTGTCGGGCGCAGAGCGGATGCCTGAGACCAAAAAGGCAGAAGAACAGTCCTAATTGCTGGCAGTATCTGCGGGCGAAGGCACCTCGTAGGCGCACTTGCTGCACAGATAATCCAGTACATCGTCCATGGCATAGGCGTTGCTGAAATTTTCAAACTTGCCTTCGTTATCGACGTACAGGCGGATGCCGGCGCGATTTTCGATGGCATAGCCGCAATACGTGCTGAACTCATTGACGACCATGGTGCCGAGTACTTTGCCGTCACGGACATAGGGTTTGTAAGTGCAGCTTCCGGCAAAAACCATGGTGCCGGATGCCAGGCTCAGCATTGCAACAAGCAGCAGTCCGATGAGGTACTTCATTGTTTGTCTCCATCCGCGGATTGTGGAGTAGGCCTCCGTACAAAAAATCGGTATAATATCTAGTAAAAATCTAGAAAATTATGCCTTATATTGAGAACATTGTCCAGGCCGCCGGCAGATTCTTTTTGCATCGTTGGCTATTGCTTGTTGCCGCCAGCGTGGAGGGACAGCAATGCAGTCTGCCGCTTTACGAATGTTTTTCCTTGTAGATGACCAGCAGATACAGGTCATCCCATACCGGGAATATCTGTGTATCCACAATTTCGATGTTCATGTCCAGATCGAAAAAACCGTCCAGATTGCTGCGGCGCGTATATATCAGGTCCTGGCCGTCAACTTTTTCTTTTTCCGTCAGATGAATTATCTCGTAGCGGTAGCTTTCCTTGGCCGAGCCCGCTGTTGCGCCCTCGGAAGCCGGAGGCTGCGCGGTCTGTTTCGGCTGTGTCTGCTTCAGGCCCTCAAGCTGGGTAAAGCGCTTTTCGATGACGCCGGAAAGGCGCTTTTCCATATTGTCGATGTCATCGACCTTGATGATGTCCTTTTCGGTTTCAAGACCGCGCAGACGTCTTTTGACCGCGGTCAGGTCCTTGTGCATGTTGGCGATGGTAAAACCGCAGATGATCACGGCGACGATCAATGCTCCAATACAACCCAGCATGATGTTGCGCATGCTTGTGTCATGCGCGCCGGTCAGAGGCGAGGGGGGAAGCACGGGTTTGCTCATAAAAGCTCCTTTGACAGTGCAGCTGTGCCACGACAGTTCGGGGATTGCCGTCTGGTTGTTGGGAAAATAGGGAAAGCGGGGAATGCAGTCAATCAATCTTCACAAAAGCAGGCAAAAATCATTGCGCAGGCGACCAAGCAGGAGGTGAGGAAGCAGGCATGGCAGTCCGCTGAGTGTCAAACAGCGGCGAGATATTCCTGGAGCACGCGCAGGATGCTGTCCGGAGCGTAGGGTTTGAATACGGTGTCCATGGCGCCGAGTTCGCGCCCCCGGTTCAGGGCAAGCTGAGACGACAGGGCGGAGCCTCCCGCCACTCCGATGATACGGGCGTTGCCGTCCAGTTCGCGCAGTTCGCGGATGGTTTCCAGCCCTTCCTTTCCTGGCAAAAAGATGTCTGAAAAAACAAGATCAAAGGGGCGGTTTTCATAGAGTGTGACGGCTTCGACTCCATCCGCCGCCGGAACGACCTGGTGTCCGTTGTTTTCAAGAATGGCTGCCAGAATCTTTCTGGACTCGGCATCTGCATCGGCAATCAGAATGTATGCCATGAATTCCTCCATTGGCTGCAAGTTGCCGGAACTCATTGCCCTTGTACTTCTTCCATAAAAAATCGAATCCTTTGACGTAATGATAGCACATTCGCGCTGCAATGCGAACACTACTGCGTACCATAGCAGTGCATTGTAACATTCTTATTACTTCGAACAAAAAATACTGAAAAATCAGCCGGCGGCCCTTTGTCCGGAGGCCGCCGGTATTTGAAGCGTTATCAGGCGGAAGCAGGTTCGCGTATCGCATCCGTATGGTCTGTTTGCCGCATCACGGTCTGTTCGATGTTTTTCAGCACCTCGTTGGCGCGTTTGTCGTCCAGATGATCCAGAAAGTTTCTGGCCACCCGTTTCTGCAATTCCATTCCGAATTCGGGCGCTTCTATCAGCTGCCGTACGTTGAGCGCATTGCCCAGGTCGCTGCTCAGATCGTCGACCTCGTACGATTTTGGCCGTTCCACCAGGATACCGTCATAAAGACGCTCCTGCTGCTGCCATTTCAGCCAGTACCAGATAATGCCGCGTTCCGCCTCGCTGACGTTGTTGCCCTTGGCCACCAGGCGCGAGTTCAGCAGCTGAAAACGGGTTCGCAGAGCCGTGCCGCTTTCGGACGAGCTCTGTTCGTTGAACACCGCCGAACCCGCATTGGCCGTACGGTAGATTTCTTTGACCTTGAAGGAGATCCATTCCATGATCGCCGAGACCGATTCTCCCACTGCGGCGTGCAGCCAGTCGGGTTTCCCGGATTCGCCGTGCTCCGGGTTGAATTCGAGCACGGCGCTGACCCCGGCCAGGTCCGGCCCGGTCTCGTGCAGTTCACGCATGGGCTTGCGCATCATGGGAAAGCCCGCCAGGCCGATAACCTCCTCGCATTGGGAAAGATTGCGGACAATGGAAAGGTCGATGGGCGCGATGTCGCTGATGTCCGAAATGCCGATGGATTTCCAGCGGACGTGGCGCAGGTTGTAGAGGAACACAAAGGGAATCTCCCCCAGCGGATTGGCACCTTCGTTTTCCAGCACGGGCTCTCCGCCGCGCAGGTCCGTACGCCAGTGCTGCCAGTGCCGGGGCGTCCAGATGCGCAGTCCGCCGTCGTCGTCGCGCAGCTTCAGATAGGCCAGAAACGGCCTGCCTCCTGCGTCGCGTTCGTAGCGCCAGTCCAGAATGTCCAGGGGCGAATAAGCGGTGAGGTAGGGATAGAGTCCGGTCTCGATCTCCTGCGCCCGGGTGGAAACACTGGCCGGGTACTTATCCACCAGAATGCCCGTATGCCCGAGAATGGAGGCCATGCGCTGCTGTTCGAGCATGAAGACCTCGAAATCATTGCCCCAGAGATCGCAGTCGTCCCGGAACTGCAGCCAGAGCTCGTCGTCGGCAAGAGGGCCGAGCTGCCTGGTGGGAGACTTGCGGAACAGATAGTGGTGAAACAGATCCACCACGCCCTTGCTGAAATTGAAGTCGTACAACTCATTGAGCCGGCGCCGGAAATTCCGCTCGCTCTCACGCTCGTGCCGCTCCACAAGATACTGGTCCAACAGACCGAATACCCCGTCGTAAGCCGACTGGTACAACAACCAGCGCTCCTTGAACGTATGGTACAACGGATGCCTGCCGAACTGCAGCGTATCCACTCCTGTCTCAGCCATGGTACCCTCCGCGTTGGCGTAATAGGAGTAAGGTATTTGGGGCGCTGCCCCAAACCCCGCCAGGGGGGAACGCCCCCCTGGACCCGCGAGATTGAATGATTTGCAGACTCTTCCGTTAGCGGAAGAGTTATCCTCTTTAACGCGTCCGGGGCCGTTGCCCTGGCGGGGGGAGTGGGGGCGAGGAGCCCCCACATCTATTTCCAAAATTGCTGTCCCGAGCTTTTGAAGCGTTTGGCGCTGGTCAGGTAGTGCAGCGCCTGCGTCAGGGCGTCCACCTGGTCGGCAAAGGCGCTTTTGGGAAAGCGCGAGAGTTCGTCCAGAAAGTCGGCCAGCCAGGGGGCGTCTTCGGGCAGGAAGACCTTGCCCGCCTCCACCAGTGCGCTGACCGTATGGGCGCGGGTCAGCTTATCCCCGTCGCGCACCTGTACGGGCAGCAGTGGCAGCCGTGCGCCGCGTTGCAGGTCCTGCACCAGGCTCTGGCCGCTGGCCTTGTCCTCCACCAGCACGGCCTGGGGCTTCCATTTGCTGCTCCAGGTCTGCAGCAGGCGCTTCAGCTCCGGATACTCAAGGCGGTGGCGTACGAGGTCCAGCAGGTAGTAGCCGTTGTCGGCCACTATCCAGGTCTGTCCCACGGAAAAGGCATTGGTATCGCCTGTCTTGAAGCCCGTATCCCAGGACTGGATGCAGAGCAGCGGCTTGGGGGCCTGGCGAAAGAAACGCCACCATTCCTTTTTGAACACTCCCCCGGAAGAAGGTACGGGCTGCTGCTGCAGCTGTCCTGCCGTGCCATAGGTGCCCAGGGCGGTTTTCAGGTTCTGCAGCGTCTCCGCGTCCACGCGCTGCGGCCAGAGCAGTTCGCCCGGTTCCTTGCGCGGATCTTTCCATCCCAAACAGGTAACGCATGTTTTTCCCTCGTATTCTGCGGGCAGACAAAGGTGCTCGTAGCCTCCCTGGGCCAGGACATGTCCGCTCAGGTCTTTTTCATGCAGGCGCTGCATGATGATGACCATGGCGCCGGTCATGGGATCGTTGAGGCGCGTACTCATGACCTGGTCCCACCATTCAAGCACCTGCTCCCGGCGTTTGGGGCTGAATATGTCCTGGGCGCGGTGCGGATCGTCCACCACGATGCGGTCGCCGCCTTCGCCGGTGACGGCGCTGCCCACGGAAGTGGCCAGCCGGAATCCGCCCCTGTCGTTTTCGTAGCGGGACTTCTGGTTCTGATCGCCGGCCAGGCGAAAACTGTCGCCCCAGTTGCGCGCGTACCAGGGATCACGCAGCAACCGCCTGGAACGGGTGTTGTCCCGGATGCTCAGGCTCTGCTTGTAGCTTGCGAACAGAAAACGTTTTTCCGGATGCCGGATCCATTCCCAACAGGGCCAGAACACGGCCACGGTCAGACTCTTCATGTGCCTTGGCGGCATGTTGATCAGCAAACGGCGGATCTGTCCGGTACTGACTGCTTCGAGGTGGTGGACAACGGCCTCCACATGCCAGCCGTGCACATAGTCCGAACCGGGCTCCACCGCGGGCCAGGACTGCCGGATGAAGTGCAGCAGTTCCCGTTCAGCCATTTCCTTGCGGATCTCTTCCAGGGCCGGTAGTTTTTGCAACGAGTGTCTCCAGAGTGATGAGTTCGTCCGCGCTCAATTGCGAAAGATCGGGTTTGCTTTGTTCGGAGCTGTTTTCCTCGCTGTCCGCAGGGCGCGTTTCCAGACGGGGTTTGCCCCACCGGCCGGGAACCTGCGTTCCAGCAGCCATTTGGCGGCCTGCCATTCGGGTTTGAGGTTTTTCACCCGAATTCGCGTGGTCTTGGTTTCCGGTTCGCCCGAGCTGTCCAGCACCGTGATGGTTTCGATGAGTTCGCCCCCGCCCCGGGCCGCTTCTTCGATGATCCGGACATTGCGGGCTTCCAGTTCGCCCGCGGCGTGTTCCACGGCCCGCCAGAAATCGGCATAAATGCTTTCTTCTCCCTCCGGCAGGGCCTGGACAGAGGTTTCCAGGCGGTCCAGTTCGCGGCGTCCCCGGCGCATCCAGTTGTAAAAGCTGGTTCGGCTGATCCCGACCACGGCGGTGGCCGCTTCAATGGAGCAGCCCTGCTGCAGAAGCGCTGCCAGGCGATTTTGCAGCTCGGGTGACAGTTTTCCGCTTTTTTTTGTGTTTTTTCGCGTGTTTTTCATCTTCCCCCCTTGACCGAAATTCGCTAAACATCTAATATTATAGCCTATGAAACACGCCTACTGTTTGCTATTGGATAAGCTGCTGGAAAACCAGCGCATGTGGACGTTTTCCACCCTTCAGTCCCTGGCTGAGCGCTATGGGGTGCCCATGTTTCAGGGCAATACGGATCATGCAGTTTTCAAGCATCCGCATGGAAAACATCTGACGGTTTCAACGACGCGTCCCTTGAAAACCATCCAGATAATCGCGTTCAAGCATTTGCTGCAGCAGTCCATTTCGCCCGAGGAGCCATGCGAGTAAAAATCCCCGTATATCCTTTCGAGGTCAGAGAGCTCACCAAAGAAGAAGGCGGCGGTTTTCTGGTGTCTTTCCCGGATCTGCCCGGTTGTCTGGCAGATGGAAAATCCCTGGGCCTGGCCGTGACCAACGCTGCCGATGCCGAAATCGCCTGGATCAGGGCCTGCGAAAACTGGGGGGACGCCATCCCGGAAAGCTCCCACACGGAGCATCCGAGGCTGACTCTGCCTTTGTCCACCACAGTGCAGGACGACCTGTTCTACACGGCTTCCATTCTTGGCGTGTCCCCCGCTGATCTGGGCATGGCTCTGATCAGAAAAGGACTGGCCGCCATCGACCTGGAAAAATAGTCTCATAGAAACCACCGGCGTACGTGCTGCGCAATAGCGCGCATGAACAGTGGTGGTACGCTATTGCCTATACGGGCGTAAGCGCGTCCTGTTTCCCCACAAAAATGAAAGGCATCCGGAAAGGATCCAACCCGTTTGTATTCCAGCAGCGACAGCGTACGCGTATGCAGCGGATGGCAGCCCACACTGCGCAGATAAGCGGTTTTTTCCAGATTGCCCGGTCCGGGGGTGAGCAGCGTACCGCATGGTTTGTCCCAGCGATACCGTCGCTGCCTGCCCGCATAACACTGCCCCTGGGCGGCCCGATGGGCCAGGTGCCAGGTTCGGGTGTCG
The DNA here is from genome assembly GCA_963667575.2 of Desulfovibrionaceae bacterium. Taxonomy (GTDB): domain Bacteria; phylum Desulfobacterota; class Desulfovibrionia; order Desulfovibrionales; family Desulfovibrionaceae. The sequence continues at coordinate 157,988 of CAXXHY010000035.1, forward strand.
CGTCCGGCCGGGGATTCGTCCAGCCAGACATGGTCGATACGCGGGTCCTGGTTGTCCGGCAGGTCGCCTATGGCCTGGGCCAGGGAAAGAGGCTGCGAACGGGCGCCCGGATGGCTGGGACGCCTGTCCAGATCCTGCCGGATGCCGATGAACACGAGCCGTTGGCGTGACTGGGGTACATGGAAATACATGGCGTCCAGCAGCCTGACCGCCATGACATAGCCCGTACGCCTGAGCTTGAGCAGCATTTCGACAAAGAGCCGTCGCATGGGGCCGCGAATCAGACCGGCGACATTTTCCAGCACAAACGTTCGTGGCCGGAAAGCTGCCAGCAGCCGGACGAATTCCTCGAACAGCCGGTTGCGCGGGTCGGTGCTGTCGCGTTTGCCCGCCGTACTGAACCCCTGGCAGGGGGGCGAGCCGTCCAGAAGGTCCAGTTGACCGGGCGATACTCCGGCCAGCTGCAGCGCCCGTTCTGAAGACAGTGCCCGGATGTCCCCGGCAAAAAGCGCGATGCCGGGGAAATTGCTCCGGAAGGTGTCCAGGGCGTTGGCATTGTTTTCCACAGCCAGGAGTTCGCGGAATCCCGCCATGGAGTAGCCCAGGGAGGAACCGCCGGCTCCGGCGAACAGGGAGACCACACTGGGGGCGGTGTCCGTCCGGGGCGCCAGATGGTCTTGCCAGGCCTGTTCCAGGCGTCGGGGATACGCAGGCTTACCGTACATGGCTCTGCCCGCAGAACGGACAGCGCGGTCCGGCTTTCAGAATGCGCTCGTCGTATTCCGGAAACACGATTTCCGGAGCGTCTTCATCCAGGGAGTCCAGTTCGTCCGCGCAAAATCCTGTTTCCAGACAGTGGCTCCCCAGCCTGGTCAGTTCGTTCAGTTCCTTTTTGAGCGTGTTCCAATGCCAGTCCGCTTCGGCGCATTTGTTGTCCGCAATCCGCAAGGCCCGTATTTCCATGGGCGTGAGGTCGCTGCGCACCAGTACGGGCACGGCGTCCAGGTTCAGCAGCAGGGCGGCTTCCCGTCGGGCATGGCCCTTGACGATCATGCCTTGATCGTCTGCCACGAGGGGCTGATCCAGGCCGAAAGCGGCGATGCTTCTGGCCAGCGTACGCACCTGATCCGCCGAGTGCGCCCTGGTCCGTTGCGGACAGGGAAGCAGTGAGCCCGGGGCCTGCCACTGAATTCTCATTTCCTGAAATCGCATAGGGATCTCAGTTTGCGGCTTGCTCATCGTCTTCCGCCTCGTCCGAGTCCTCTTCCGCCTCGTGCACTCCCTCCGGACAGGCAAGCTCGTATTCGAACATGTCGTCCAGGAGGTTGACGTCCGGACTGATTCCCAGTTCCTTGAAAAACCACGTGTCCATAAGACGCACCACTCCTGTTTCAGTTAGATAACCAACCGGATTATTGAGGTTTCGTGTATTACGTCTGAATACATGACGGCGCCGGCCGTCGTGGTCCGAAGGGTGGAACGAAAGTTTTTTTCTGGCAGCTCAGGTTGTTTATTGCGGCCAGTGCCCGCCGAGCTGCCGGCGGATTTTTTCCGTATATTCCGGGTTGGTGTGCGCGTGTGCGCCGGTCACCACGCCGGGGCCGCCGTTATAGGCGGCGCAGACGCATTCCCAGTTGGTGTGGCCGTATGCTTTCTCCAGGCGGCTGTGCAGTTGCGCGAGATAGCGGCAGCTCCATTCCAGACCGGCTTCCGGCGCGCAGAGTTGCGACAGGAACGGCAGGTCGCAACCAAGTTCACGGGCGACCTGGCCCATGATCTGGAGCAGGCCGAAGGACATGCTTCTGGTCCGGAGTTCGGTTTCCTGAGAAGCGGCGCCGAATCCCGGCACCTCGCGCCCCTGAAGATAGTGTTTGAAAAATCCGGATTCGTAACGCACTGCCCAGGTATCGCCTCCTGATTCCACCTGAGCCATGGCCGCAACAAGTTCGGGAGGCAGATCATGTCTGGCTGCGATTTCATGAAGCAATTCGATCCAGTCAGTTTTGGCAGGAACAATAGGATTTCCAGCACTGTTTTCCCCATTGTCCGGGACAGACCTGTTTCGCGTCCACCAGGAGGTCACATCAAAAGAAGGGCAGGCTTTGCGAACCTTGGGGAGATCCCGGTGCCCGCAAATACGGCTTTCCGGAAAACGTTGCTGGAGATGCAGCAGCAGTCGGCGCAGGGAAGCGAATTGCGTCGGGGTAAAATTGTTTTGCGGATGATTGCCCGCATCCACTCCTCCCACCAGGCAGATGCCTATGGAGAAGGCGTTGTGTCCTTTTGCGTGGGCGCCGGCCCTTTCCAGAGGCCGACCTGTTTCCTGGGTGCCGTCCCGGCGGATAACGTAATGATAGCCGATGTCGTTCCAGCCGCGCTGCTCATGCCACTGCCGAATTTCCGCAATACCAATATTCTGTTCGGGCACAGTGGCGCTGCAATGCACCACCAGCAGATTGATTTTACGCACGGATTTACCCCCCGTTCTATTGTTCAGGCACTTCCTTCTCCCTGTCCACACAGCCCCAGTCCACGCAATCTTCGACGGTAATTCCCCTCCGGTCCAGGGCATGCGTGTTGATGCCCCATGCGTACTGATAGCGTTGGGTCACGTTACCGTCCTGGTCCGCGATCCCGATTACCTTGCAGCCGCCCGCCGTGTTTCCGGCTTCGCCGTCGTCAAGTTTTTTCTGCAGAATCCACTGGTAACGGCCATCGAGCAGTTTTTGCAGCAGCTCTACAGTTTGCATCTGGTACTTCGCAATGGACATCAAATGGACTGCATCCTGTCTCGTCGAGATTGTATCGGGGTATCCTCTCATTTTAATCTCCTCTGTTGTTTGCCATGCCCCGTGCTGCAAAATACGACTCTGCTGCAAGTGGACCGGTGCCCCCACTCGCACATCGGGATCCGCAGTAGACTCCGCTGGCCCAATGTCCGCCCATGTATATGGGATTTGCGGGCATATAATGCTGTCCGGCCACATCGCTATCATTGGCATCGTATGCGTTTGTCCAGGATGCCGTGCTCTCTCCGCCGCTGGGTTCGCTCCCGGCGGTATACATCACTCCGCAAAAGTCCTCTCCGCCATAATCACTGATCATGCGGCGTCCGCTGGTATCGGTATTTCCTCCGGTCGTAACCGGGTTGGCGCTCCCGTTGATATTGGTTCCCTGGTTGCTGCCCAATGATGCGATCACAAATTCATGCTGGGTGAGCAGCCGTTTTCCTATGAGCCCGAACCACTGTGAAAATTTATATTGGTGAAATGCCGGGGACGTGGTCCCGGTTGCAATGGTTCCGCCGAACTCGCTGACCAGTTCGCCGCAGCTTGCGGAAGCAAGGTAAATGTCCACCCATTTTCTGATACCCTCGACGTAAACCATACCGGCCGGATTGCACGCGGGGCGATGCAGCAGGTCCCAGACCGACGCCGGCAGGATATCGCCGGTAAGGTATCCGTTCAGAGCATGGTCACTGATGGCGCCGACACTTGAGCACAGACAATGGAATCCGCCAATTTTGCGTGATGAATCCGCGTCGTATCCCTCGGGAAAGGTGGAATTGCGAGAGAGCAGCAGGGTCAGTTTCCCGTCGTTGTTGCAGGCGTAAATGAAGAAATCGAGCCCGGCGCGGTTGGCTGCGACCGTATAATCCGTTGTTGTGCTGTCCCAGCTATCCGTATCGGCCAGATTCAGAGACGACTGCTCTGTCAGCTTGAAACCGCTGTTGCCGATGTTCACGGTCAGATATCCGGGCGTCAGCATGATGGCTCGGTCGGCGTCTTCCGTGACGGTTTTCGCGGCAAAGCACATGTCCCGTCCGTAATGAGCAGGGAGGGCCGCGGCAAGCAGGACGCCGTCCATGGATGTGATTGAGGTCGTATTTTTGAGCAGACTCATTGTGCCAACCTCACTTGAGCTGTTCCGCTCCAGTCGGCATCTTCCTTGACGCCCAGCCGCAAAAGAACCGCAGTTGCTGTTTCCCCCATCTGCGCATCGGATGCGGTAAAGGCGTCGCCCGTATCCGCCCAGGAAACGCCGTTATCGGACGACAGCTGCAGAGTGATGGTTCCGGTGAATTCTCCTGACACCGAAAGATCGAAAACACCCGGTCCGTAGATCAATGATGCGCCCCGAACGGGCAGGGGTTCGGAAAATTGTCCGGCCTCGGTCAAAGTCGCCTGTATTTCCATGGCTCCCATTGGTCATTCTCCTTGTACGCCTGGGTAAAGGTTCGGAACGGGTCAGTTGCCGGCCAGGATCTGCAGTATGCGGCGCCGGGACAGGTTGAATTCGGAAGCAAGCCTGGAAATGGTCGCTCCTTCCTGGCGCAGTTGCTGGATTTTCTTACCGCGCAGCTGTCTGGCTATGGAGTCTGTTTTGGGCACTTCGAGCCTGTCGCCTCCGAAGATGCGGCTGATGGCTCTGGCGGCCTGTTCGCCCAGCAGCACGCTCAACGGGTGCTCGGCAGTGGTTTTGACCGGAACGTACACGCTGGAGCCCCCGTATTGCCTGGCCAGGGACAAGGCGGCCTGTGGTCCGGCAATGTCTTTGATTTCGCACAATCGGGCGGGAAGGGTGCTCCATTCCAATTCTTCCACAGTCAATTCCTGCGTTTGCTCCTGCATGAAAACCCCCTTGTCCTCTTCAAAAAAAATCCAGAAAAAGGTAACGTGTTTCCGTATTCGAGATGGGCACACTCTATACGAGAAACTTGAATTTTGTCAAGAAGAAATTCGAGTAAAAACACTATTAATTCGACTAAAATTCGGTTAAGATGATTTTACTATGGAAAAGATATCTGATGACGTCCTGTTTCGCAGCGCTTTGCGCCAGTTGTTGACGGACCGCGAAATCAAGCAGAAGGATTTCGCGCAGCGTGTCGGTATCAAGCCTCCGACTCTCAACGGCATCATTCAGGGGACCTCGCGCGGTTCCGCCAAAAATCGTCAGGCCATTGCCGAAAGTCTGGGACTGAGCTATGAGGAAATGCTGGACCAGGGGCGAAGCATTCTGGGGATTCCTTGTCTCAAGCCTGTGGTTCCGGTGATGGAAGACGCCTTTGAAGCCATACCCAAGGTCAAGGCCAAGTTGTCCGGAGGCGGCGGATCTTTTGAGACGGAAAGCGAAATCTCCGGATATTATGCCTTCAGAAGGGATTTTCTGCAGCGCAAGGGCACGGCCAAGGACATGGTATTGTTCGAAGTGGCCGGAAACAGCATGAGTCCGGTGCTGGAGCATGGCGACACGGTCCTGGTGGATCAGTCCCAGAATGATGTCATCTCCGGTCACATATACGCCGTGGGTGTGGACGATTCCGTGATAGTCAAACGGCTCGAAGCCCGTCCGGGCATCCTGATCCTGCACAGTGAAAATCCCGACAATGATGATTTCGAGATCCGGATCAACGAGTATTCCAATGTCCGTATCATCGGGCGGGTCATCTGGTCGGCTCGGGAGTATTGATCTTCAATTTAATTCGATTATCTCGAATTGATCTTGACATAAATTCAATTTTCTCGTATTAACTTTTCGAGCAAGCCCGAATAATCCATGCCGGATTCAGGGCGCAAACATTCGTGTCGTCCGATAAAAAGGAGGCGTGAGATGTTTCAACCTGCCCGAAAAGAAAACGTAGCTCTCAAAATGGCCTTCTTCGGCCCCTCCGGGAGCGGAAAGACTCTTGCATCACTGGGAGTCGCCTCTGGCCTTGGCGGACGTGTCGCCATGATCGACGCGGAAAATCGTGGAGGCGAACTCTATGCTGATCTGTTCTCCTTCGACATAGTGCACCTGCAACCCCCTTTTACTCCCGAACGTTTCATCCGGGCGCTTCAGGCTGCGGAACAAGCCGGGTACCAGACCGTGATTCTGGATAGTCTGTCGCAAGTATGGAGCGGCCCTGGCGGCGTGCTCGAGCAGGTGGACGAGGCGCGCAGGGACAAACACGTACGCAATCCCTGGGCTGTTCCCGTACGTCGGAACGAGCGGCTGGTGCAGCATCTGCTTCGGAGTCCGTGTCATGTCCTGGCGACCATGCGCGCCAAGACCCAGTGGTTTTCGCCGGACCTGGGGCAGGAGGCCTCCCCGGCCGGTCAGGAACAGCTCCACGGCCCGCATCCTCTGCGCAGGGGGCTGGCGCCGGAGCAGCGCCAGGGCATCGAATACGAGTTCATGACGGTCTTTTCCCTTTCCCCGGCCAGTCCGCAGTCCCTTTGCATCAAGGATCGTACCGGCATGTTCGGCACCCGTGAGACTCTGACGGCGCATACCGGCGTTCATCTGGCCCAGTGGCTGCAAAACTGCGTACGCGCTGCATGAGGGAGGAACAATGGTCGTTGCATCCTGTATCGCATCCTATTCTCTGGCACACATGTCCGCGGACCTGCGGTCGCCCTATGCCTTGCAGGGGCGTCTGCAAGCGAGCCGCATCATTTCTTATGCCTTGTCGCAGGATGTTCGCCGGGACATGGGCGCGGCGTACGCCCTGCTTTCCTGCAACCCGGTACGTGCTTCCAGAACAGCCGTGTACGGCATGCTGGCACCTGTGTCGGAGTTCCTCAAGCCTGTCAGCGCCAGTCTGGAAGGCCGTGAACTGCGCGTCACCGAACTGGACCTGAGTTGCGATGAGGACAGCTACTGCATTTCCTGTACGCTTGTGCTGGCCGTGGCGGCGGAATGGTCGCGCTGCGAACCTGGCAGGGCGTTGTCGGTTCAGGTGGGCGATGTCTGCATCGGGTTGCTCATTGATTCGCGTTCGCATAGCCGCAGTTTCGGCAGAACCAGTTATTCGGTCTACGGCCGGTCGGCGGCCATGCTTCTGGACAGCCCGTACGCGGCGCCCGTCACCAGAAGCTGGACCAAAAGCACGGCCAGGAGCATCGCCAGTGAGCTGTGCGGGGAATACGGCGTGGAACTGGACTGGCGTCTGGCGGATTGGCCGTTGGCTTTGTATTCCGCGGAATCATTGACGCCCCTGGAGATTCTATCCGAACTGATGTCCGCCTGCGGTGTGTTGTTTTCCACGCCTGCCGGTGTTCTTGTAGCACAGTATCGGTATCCGGTGAGCCCGACTCGTTATGCGGCGAGCAATGCGGTTTTGGAGTTGTCCGACATGGATGATGTGCTGACGTTGAAGGACACGTACGAGTCCGCTCCGGGCTATAATATGGTCAGCGTGTTGCTGGATCAGGACGAGGAGGAAGCCGAAGTCGAGCTGTTGGTCTGGGATGGAGAAGAAGACGGGGTTGAAGCGCCGGATTCCGGAACACAGCGTATTCTGGCCCTGTTTCCCTCCCGGCTGCAGGGACTGCAGAGCAGCAACAGCGAGGTGGTGCTTTACGAACAAGGCGTACGCTCTTTTGAAAAGCAAGAGATCGTTGCGGTTGTCAGTGGTGAGGGAGAGCTGAGTTATCCGCCGGACAGTGTGCTGGAATACGCCTATCGCGGACAGGACCTGGGAAGCTTCGAGCTTTCCGGCAAGACGCTGACCACGTCCGAGACAGGGCATTCGGCACTCCGCGTACGCTATCTGACCAGCTACCGCTGTTATCTGGCCCAATGCCGGACAGGAAGCCAGGGACTCGTCTACCTGGAGCCGGAATCCTCGTATGAAGCAGGATCACCGCAATTGATCCGGGTCTGCAGGGCGCCTGCGGACAAGCCCTGCCCGGACATCATCGAGGACGAGATGTGCACCAATGAGCAGTCCGCGCGGCAGCGGGGCAGGAATTTTCTGGATACCTACGGGTTCGACAAGGAATTTTACGAACTGGAGACGCCATTGCGTACGCTGCCCCTGCCCGGGGCGGTTGTTTCCGTACGTGATGGTTCGCGCGGGTCCGATTTCCTGGCCAAACTTACGGGGTGGCGCGTGGAAACATCCCTGGACGGCGCGGTGCTGTGTTCGCGGGTAACCTATGATCTGGAACGGAGTCTGCTGGAAAATACGAGGAGCGGGTCATGAACGAACTGAACGCCTTGCGCGGGCTGGTGGCGGAGGATTCTGCACGGCTCGTCCTGGGTACGGTTACGGAAATTCCTTCCCGGGGACGGGTGGTCGTACGCATGGATGCGGATTCTTACCGCAAAGCCTATGGACAAGCCGCTCTTGGGGACAGGGTGCTGCTGCGTAATGATCAAATCCTGCGCGTGATTGCTCGTGAGAGCACAAAAGATGTGTATGTGCTGTAGCGTCCGGACAAAGGGTTACGGATCGGAGGGGAAAGTATGTACCATTCCGTTTCCGGTTGTTGCTGCGAATGCTTAGTATGAAAAATTTCAGGCAAGTAATTTTTCAGAAGTGTATAGCATCCTTTTGGCAGTTTGAAAGGAGAGAGCTTACAAAAATCTGTTCTGGCCTTATCATACGGAAAAGGTTAAATCAGATCAGCTCTGGAGCAAACGAAATGCTCATCAAAGATGTTGCTTCGCAGTCAGAGGGGGGTCCTGTCCATGGGGGGAAGGACGTTCTGATTTGCAATAAGTCATCATTACTTACCATGGGTTGTCCATGGAGCGAATTCTATGCTGAAGAATGTCCTGTTCTTCCTGACGCTGTGTTATTGCTGTCTCTTTGCCGCGGACAGTTGTTTTGGAAAAAATGTCCGTTTGCCGGAAAAAGTGCGCATTACGACCAACAACTGGCGGCCTTATACGTCAACTGATGGAAGCGGCATCTATATAGACATCGTCAATGCGGCGCTCAAGGAAATGGGGGTAACCCCCGAGTATGTCTATTACCCCTGGCGGCGGGGGGAAAAATACGTCGCAGAGGGCAAGGTCTGGTGCACCTTTCCGTACACCATCAATATCGACCGTTCCACCCTGTATCTTTTTTCAGATCCCCTGAATGAATCCAGCACGGATATTTTTTATTACGGCCCGGACAAAGGGTACGCTTTTGACAGGATTTCCGACCTGAAAAAATACAGAATGGGCGGAACCGCGGGATATTATTTTTCCGAACTGTTCGCCAGGGAAGGAGTGGAGGCATTCTACACGCCTGACGAATTGAGCGGACTGAAGATGCTGCAAAAGGGGCGTATCGATCTGTTCGTGCTGAACAGGCTGGTGGGCTGGTACATCATCAACAGCAACTTCGGCAAAGACAAGCAGCATTTTCATACCCTCGGCAAACCACTGTCCGTGAATCCGCAGCGTCTTATGGTTTCCAGAAGTTATCCGGGAACGGAAGAACTTCTGGAACGTTTCAATGAGGCTTTGGCAAAGATCAAGGCCAGCGGCAAGGTCAGGATGATTTTCAATGAACATACGTCGTTGCATTAAACCCCGTCAGCAGCTGTCCGTCATGCAGAAAAAGAAAAAAGCACCCGGAATCAAAAGGCATTCCATTTCCCGCAGGCTGACCATCAGTCTGATTCTTACTGCGGTCGCCGTTTCCGCCGTTGTGTCCGCACTGACATACTTTGTGACTTTGATCGAGGCCAGAGCGCAGCTGGAGCAGCGCGCGGACGAATACTGCGAACTGATTGCCGACGCCCTGCGTATGCCGTTGTGGGCGCTCCACACGGACAGTATCAAAAGCGTGGGCTCTTCCTACGGACAGAATGATTTTATCGCCGGGTTGAAGATTCTGGATAGTGACGGTGCGTCTTTTTTTTCGCTCAGGCAAGAGGGGAAAACAGGGCCGTTTTTTCAACGCAGTAAAAAAATATATTATAAAAACGAATACCTGGGGAAGGTCGACGTGGTTTTCAGCCGTGCCCAGTACGCCCAGAATCTCAACCGGCTGCTGATTGCCAGCATTGTGGGGGCTCTCGCCATTCTGGCCGCGTTGTCGCTGGTCACTGGATCCTTGCTGCGGCGTTATCTTGGGGTGCCCTTGCGCAATCTCGGCGCCCAGGTGGATGCCTTTGCATACGGCAACTACGCATTGCCTCCGGCGAATTTGCATCCGGTGGAGTTTTCCCAGTTCATTGCCGTGCTGCACGACATGGGAGGAACCATAAAACTGCAGATGGCCACTCTGAAGGAGACTGAGAAAAAATACCGCAGTCTGATAGAAACACTAAACGACTGTGTCTGGGAAACCGATGAAAAGGGCGTGTTCACGTACATCTCGCCGCGGTATGAAGATTTGCTGGGGCATGCGCCGAAAAACATGCTGGGAAAAAGCAGATTTTCCTACATGCCGGAAGAGGAAGCGCAACAGGCCGCAGAACGTTTTGCGCGCTTCGTGGCGGACGGACAGCCTTTTTCCGGGCTGGAAACGACCTTGCTGGATCTGCAGGGCAACCCCGTGCGCATAGAATACAATGGCGCGCCCATTTTTGGCGCGGACGGCCAGGTGGCCGGACTGCGCGGCGTGGACCGTGACGTGTCCGAACGCAAGGCCAGGGAACAGGCCGAAAGCGACAGAAACGCGGCAGAGGCGGCGGCCAAGGCCAGAAGCGTATTTCTGGACAACTCCGGACAGGGCTTTCTCAGCTTCGGGCCGGACATGCTGGTGGAGCCCGAATACAGCAAGGAATGCGTGCATATATTCAAGCGGTCCATCGATGGATGCTCCATCACCGAATTGCTTTTCCCCGAGGACGATGACGCCCGTCGTACGCTGGAGAAGAATTTTCTGCGTATCTTCGAAAGCGCGGGACGCTCCAAACAAAAGGTGCTGCTGTCGCTGCTCCGCAAGGAATACAGGCTCGGTGAAACCTTTGTGGAAGCGGAATACCGGGTGGTGCGGGGCAAGATGATGCTCATCCTCACGGATGTCACCCGCCGCAAGGAGCTGGAAAACGAAATTACCCAGGAGCGCAATCGTCTGAAGTTCGTTGTTTCCACGGTGCGCGATTCGCAGGATTTTTTCAGCACCCTGGACGACTTTGCCGCTTTCCGCAACGAGGACATGGCCGCCATGGTGGAAGGCGACGCGGACCCCAAGGAGACGCTCTCCGTAGCCTACCGCATGATCCATACGTTCAAGGGAAATTTCGCCCAGCAGGATTTTCTGTTTACCCCGCAGGCTCTGCACACCCTGGAAAACCGCGTGGCAAGGCTGCTCAAAAAATCAAAAGTTTCCCAGGACGACCTGGCGCGTCTTGTGGAGGACCTCAAAAAATTCGCCGCCCTGGATCTCGATATGGAAGTCATTGAAGAATTTCTCGGCCAGGAGTTTCTGCAGCAGCGCGGTGTGGTTATCATCACCGAGGCCCAGGCCGCCAGGCTGGAGGCCATGGCCAACAGACTGCTGGAAAAAGCGGTTGATTCTTTTGATGCCGAAAGCCTGGAACTTCTGGCTGAAATCCGCAACATCCGCTCGGTGTCCTTCAAGGACCTGCTTTCGCAGTATCCCAAGGCCGCATGCGAACTGGCAGAACGGCTTGATAAAATGCTGCATCCGTTCAGCATCGAGGGGGATGCTTTTTTCGTCAATCCCGATGTCTACATGCCTTTTACCCGTTCGCTGGTGCATGTGTTCCGCAATGCCGTGGATCACGGCCTGGAAACGCCCGACGAGCGACTGGAAGCCGGCAAGGACCCGGCCGGAACCCTGCGCTGCGAAGTGACCCTGGAGGATTCAGGTATTCTGGTAACAATCGAGGATGACGGACGTGGCATCGATACGGGGCATCTGCGCGATGTCGCCGTGGAACGGGGCATGCTGTCGGAACAGGAGGCCCGTACGGCGGACAGCGAAACCTTGCTGGAGCTGGTCTTTGAAATGGGCTTTTCCACCCGTGAAGCCGTGAGTACAGTTTCCGGCAGAGGGGTGGGGCTGGCGGCCGTATCCAGGGAACTCAAGGCCCTGGGCGGAACCCTGGCTCTCGAGACAGAGCCTGGAAAGGGAGCTTCCTTCCATTTTTCGCTGCCGGCGGATCAAGAAAAATGAAAAACCCCCGCAAATGCGGGGGTCTTGTCATTAACCTGCAATAAAACGTCGGTATTCAGTTAGATGAGTTCGACGTTGGATGCGCGGGTTCCTTTGGGGGTCATTTCGATTTCAAAACGTACGGCAGCCCCTTCCTGCAATGTTTTGAACCCATCGGCCTGGATAGCGGAGAAATGCACGAATACGTCTTCTCCCTCACCGTACTCAATAAAGCCAAACCCCTTGGAATCATTAAACCACTTCACTTTTCCTTCGTAAGACATCTGCTCTTCCTTGTTCCTAGATTATTTAGAATGTCCGATTGTTGGAAGCAATCGGCATCTGCTACAGCCAAGCGCCAACCGCTCAGCTTAATTCCACAAGTTCTATTTCGAATTGCAATTCCTTGCCTGCCAGGGGGTGGTTGGCATCCAAGGTCGCCATATCGTCAGTAATATCCGTAACATTGAAGTATACGGGGGAGCCTTCGATGGAGGCTTCAAGGGTCGCTCCAAGAGCGGCGCCTTCGGGCAGGTCAGAAAGGCTGACCTGCATCACCATTTGTTCGTGATGCGGACCATAGGCCTCTTCCGCCGGAATGTTCACGGTTTTGGACTCGCCCACTGCCATGCCCATGACGGCAGTATCGAAACCGGGGATGACATCGCCGTTGCCCACGACAAATTTAAGCGGTTCACGGCCCGCAGAGGAATCAAAGGTGGTCCCGTCGGTAAGTTTACCCGTGTAATGAACGGATACGTTGGAGCCCTTTTCTGCTTTACTCATTAGCGGCTCTCCTCCCAAAGTTAGGGTTTGTAGGGGTCACCCCGAACCGGCCCACAGGCAGATCAGGACAACTGGCTTCGAATTCATTTTGGAGAGACTGAATCAATTCCTGGACGGAAACAATCTCATCTACTTTGTAAGCATTGGCCCCGGCAAAAAGCAAACCCTTGTTAACATATCCATTACGGGCGCTGGCCAAAGCAAGCGCGATGCAAAACGGGCTGTTTTTGTAATCACAAGTTCTTATGCAATGATACGGGCAGGCAAAAGGTGTTCTCTTGCCTTCTTCTACAAGCTTATAAAAATCGTTTTTAATGGCTCTGCCAGGCAGGCCCACAGGACTTTTTATGATGACCAGATCTTCCTTGGTGGCATTGACGTAGCTCTGCTTGAAGGAATCCGCGGCATCGCATTCGTGTGTGGCCACAAAACGGGTGCCCATTTGCACCCCTGCAGCGCCAAGCTTCATGGCTTCATTGATATCGCTTCCGGTGTAGATGCCTCCTGCGGCTATGACAGGAATGGCGCGTTCGCCCTTTTCTTCAAAGGGCGCCACCGCTTCTACAACCTCGGGGATGAGGTGTCCCAGCTGAAAACGTTCGTCTTCCAGTTCTTCGACTTTGAAGCCCAAGTGTCCGCCGGCCTTGGGGCCTTCCACCACAAGGGCGTCGGGCAGACGCTTGTAGAGCGAAAGCCAGCGCTTGCAGATGATTTTGGCGGCACGGGCCGAAGAAATGATGGGCACCAGTTTGGTATGGGCATTTTTGTTGACCAGCTCGGGCAGGGCCATGGGCAGTCCTGCGCCGGAAAAAATTACATCGATGCCTTCCTCCACCGCAGTACGAACCATTTCGGCGTAGTTGGTGAGAACCACCATGATATTCACGCCCAGCACACCCTTGGTCAGATCACGGGCCTGCCGGATATATTTTCTCAAGGCGCGGATGTTGGCCTCAGGTGTATTGGATGCGTAATCCGGCTCGTCGAAACCAATTCCGGCAGTGGCGATAACGCCGAGGCCGCCGGCATTGGCCACAGCAGATGAGAGCCCGGAAAGTGATACCCCGATACCCATGCCTCCCTGAATAATCGGCACAGACAATGTGATATCGCCAATCGTAAGAGTAGGAAATGACATAAAATTGTTCCTGGATTAAAGCGTGTTATGATGCAGCAGGTGAACAAACGGCACCAAACGGCTTCGTAAGGCGAGGCGAAGAGACTTCTTCCGTCGGTTCGGCGCAAGAAAATAGATCATTAATTTAGGGCCGAGACGTCCGGCGTAAGAGGTGATTGGATGCGAAAAGAGAGGGATAGCCAACTGTTCCCCACATGATTTTCAGCCTTGTTGTATTGGGTTTACGAAGTGCACAAGACTGAAAAGATGACATATCACTCACATAGGAAATCATCACAACCGTCTTGCTGTTCATTTTTGGTACGCTGTCTCGTTCCTAAAGGCAAGGCCTTTTATTCCCCATACGTCGAGAATGGCAGAATCTTATATAGGTGCGTAAAGAAAAAGACGCTGGAATTTCGGCCGTCCTTGTCTCCAAAATGGGTTTCTGCGGCAAGTTAAGATTCTGACCCACTGAAAGCAAAGAGAATTTTGGCGGGCAGGCCGAGTAAAAACAAACTGGATGTTTTTTATGCGCATATGGTATGTTGTTCACAAAATTTTTCCAAACATGACCTAAGTCAAGGTCGGGTCAGCTTGTCTGAGGTAGTTTTCAGTCAACACGAAAACGTAGCCCATGAAAAGGAGAAAAACAGATGTTTTGTTATCAGTGCGAACAGACTGCCAAAGGAAAAGGATGCGAACAGATAGGCGTATGCGGAAAAACTCCGGCAGCATCGGATTTGCAGGATCTGCTGGTGGCGGCGCTCAAGGGGTTGTCCCAGGTGGCCCAGGCCGGACGCTCTGTGGCCTGTGTCGATCCCGGAACCGGTCCCTTTTTGTGCGCAGCCATGTTCTCCACGCTTACCAATGTCAGCTTCGACCCCGAACGCATTGCCGAACTGATTCGGGAAGCAGTGTCCCGTCGTGAAGCTCTGGCCGCAAGAGTGGCTCAGGCCGGGGGCAGACTTCCGCAGTCCGGCCCTGCAACGTATACGCCCGCGGACGGCATGGACGAATTGCTGATCGACGCCAAGGCATACGCGCTTTCCGCCGGCGCGGATCCCGATCCGGATATCGAATCCCTCAAACAGACTTTGATCTACGGCATCAAAGGTGTTGCCGCCTATGCGGACCATGCGCGCTTGCTCGGACAAGAGGATGACGGGGTTTACGCATTCATCGAAAACGCCCTGGCCGCGACTCTGCGGACCGATCTGAGCCTGGAAGATGCCGTGGGGCTCGTGCTCAAGTGCGGCGAAACCAATGTCCGGGCCATGGAGCTCCTCGATGCGGCCAATACGGGAACCTACGGCCATCCGGTTCCCACTCCGGTGCCTCTCGGGCACAAGCAGGGCAAGGCCATTCTGGTTTCCGGACACGACCTCAAGGATCTGGGAATGCTGCTCGAGCAGACCAGGGACAAAGGAATCAATATATATACGCACGGTGAGATGCTGCCCTGCCACGGTTATCCGGAACTCAAGAAATATCCGCATTTCTACGGACACTACGGCACGGCCTGGCAGAATCAGAAAAAGGAATTCGCCGCATTTCCCGGAGCCATCCTGATGACCACCAACTGCATTCAGGACCCTAAGGACTACCCGGAGAACATTTTCACCACCGGACTGGTCAGCTGGCCGGGCATCGCCCATATTGGCGGCAACGGCAGCAAGGATTTTTCGCCGGTTATCCAACGCGCCCTGGCCATGCCCGGGTTTGCCGCGGACGAAGACAACGGCCAGGTGCTCACCGGCTTCGGGCGCAACGCCGTGCTCGGCGTGGCCGACAAGGTCATCGAGGCGGTCAAGAGCGGCGCCATCCGCCACTTCTTTCTGGTGGCCGGATGCGATGGAGCCAAACCCGGCCGCAATTACTATACGGAGTTCGTGGAAAAGGTGCCCCAGGACTGCGTGGTCCTGACCCTGGCCTGCGGCAAGTTCCGTTTCTTCGACAAGGATCTCGGCGACATCGGCGGCATCCCCCGTTTGCTGGACATCGGCCAGTGCAACGACGCCTACTCGGCGGTAAAGATCGCCCTGGCTCTGGCCGACGCTTTCCAGTGCGGGGTCAATGATCTGCCCCTGTCCCTGGTGCTGTCGTGGTACGAGCAGAAGGCCGTGGCCATCCTGCTCTCCCTGCTGGCCCTGGGGGTGAAAAATATCCGGCTCGGCCCCACGCTGCCGGCCTTCATCACCCCCAATGTCTTGAACTTTCTTGTGGAAAATTACGGCATCAAAGCCATTTCCACACCGGATGAGGATCTCAAAGCCATCCTCGGATAGCATCCTCCGTACGGACCTCGCAATGGGACGGCCGGAAAGATGGAACCACCTTTCCGGCCGTCCGTAAACAGGAGAAGAATATGCAGTCTCTGCGTAAGATCATAGAGATAGACGAAGAATTGTGCGACGGCTGCGGCCAGTGCATCCCCAATTGCCAGGAAGGCGCTCTGGTGCTGGAAAACGGCAAGGTCAAACTCATTGCCGAACGCTTGTGCGACGGCCTTGGCGCCTGCCTGGGCGTCTGTCCCACCGGTGCGCTCAAGATCATCGAGCGGGAAGCCGACGCCTTTGACGAGGAGGAAGTCCAGCGGCAGATGCAGGCCCAGGCCGCGCCGAGTTCGTGCGCCGCGCACAATGCCGTCCGCAATCTGGATTCCGCATCCAGTTCCCTGGGGCACTGGCCGGTGCAGTTGCGCCTGGTGCCGCCCCAGGCGCCGTTTCTGCAGGGCGCGGACATTCTGTTGGTGGCGGATTGCGTGCCTGTTTCCGTGCCTGGTTTCCACGAGCGCTACATCAAGGACAAGGTGGTGCTGCTGACCTGTCCGAAATTCGATGATCCGCAAATGCAGGTGGAAAAGCTGCAGGCCATTCTGCAGACTGCCAAACCGCGCAGCGTCACCAGCATGGAGATGGAAGTCCCCTGTTGCGGCGCCATCTGCGGACTGCTTTCCAAAGCCATGCAGCTTGCCGGTCATACGCCGCGCTGGGAGCGGATCAGGATCGCCCGGACCGGAGAAGAGCTCGATGAGCAGTCCGGCCACAAGGTACTGCTCTGAGATCATAGCGCAATCAGATCTTCTCCTTTTTTCCCGCCAAAAATTAATCCTCTGGCCGAGTATGCCGATAACAGGTTTGTGAGCCTGTTATCGGTTTTTTTGTTTGGAATGCGTGAGAACATGGCAAAGGGGATCAAGGTCCCTGGGGCATAAGCGGATGCAGGAATTTTTGATGATTTACTGCGGGTATGCCCTGAATCGGTCCCGAGCGGGGGACATCCGGGCGTTCTTTGGGGAAAGGACGCCCGGATGCGCAAGGGGCTGGCGGATTTTTGACTCGTACCATACGCATTGAGGAGAAGACCATGACATCCATCAGCAGTTTCGGCGTTGAAGCGGATTCCATCAGCGCGTTCAGTCTGACCAGTAAAACTGAGGAAACTGAAGAGAGTACCAGCGAATCCGGTTCCGGCAGCACTTCCACCAGCGCGTCCGGTGGTGATACGGTAACGTTTTCCGACGAAGCCATGGCCCTGCTCGAGGCGCAGCAATCCGGCGTCCAGAGTACGGGCGAGGAATCTTCGGAAACCTCCGGTGAAAGCGAAGAAGGCATAAGCACTACCACCGTGGAACTTGGCGGAGCGGAATCATCCGGATCGTCCGGCGGCGCTTCGGGAACATCCTCCAGTGATGATGAGGAAGAGGCCCTGGAGGACGCCATAGACGTGCTCAAACAGCAGATTTCCAGCCTCGAACAGCAGATAGCCAGCCTGGAAAAGGAACCGGAAGCCTCCGGAGACCAGGTGGAGCAGGCTGCCGGGGATGATTCGGGCGGTGAAAGCAGCGCGCCTGAAAAAGTGAGCGTTGCAAGCGGAACCGGCCAGGAAGGCGAAGAAGGTGAACAGGCGGAAACAACCCAAGCGCTTGATAATGGCGAAACAAGCACTTCCCAACAGCAGGCCGCAGCCGGCAGTTCGAAATCGGACAAGCTGGACTCCATGAAAATGGAACTGCAGACCCTTGAGGCGGAGTTGATGGAACTGGAGCAGGAAGCTTCGGAATACGAGCTTGATGATTCGGCCCTGGGTTGATCCGTTATCAACGACGCGCGTCCCGGCTTGGGCTGACGAACACGGGCGGTCGGAGTGCCGCCGGTGCAGCCGGAGCCGGGTTGCGGACGGCCCTGCAGTGTTCTCCAGGGGCAGACTGCCCGAATGCCCTGGGCGCAGGACAACGCGACGCTCTTGCCAAAACAACGGACTCTGTGCGATGTATGAAAAGTACACGAAAAACACGTATTGAAGTCCGCCACGGTGAAGCACAAAATTAAGTACGCCTCCATAGTATCGCAATCGCGATTCGAGCCCGCTCCAAACAACAGGATCCTGCCTTTTGCGCATGTCAGGTCCGGCTCTGCTGTAATGCTTTCGGCCCTGGCCGTGGTGTTGCTGCTGTGCTGCGTCTGTTCCGGCAACGCCTGGAGCGCGCAGGGCATTCAGCTGCGTAATTTCGTGCTGGACAATCGCGACGGCAATATCACGATCCGCTTCAGTCTCGACCTCAACAAGCGCGACCGTGACCAGATCGAGGCCATGTTGCTGGATGGAGCCAGACTCGGCCTGCATTGCAAGGCCGAATTGTACCGCAAGCGGAATTTCTGGACCTCCAAACTGCTGGCCCAGGGCCAACAGGACAGCCAGTTGCGGGCGGATGAACTTTCCCGTGTCTACGTCATCAAAATCGGCAAGGACGAAACCCAGGACAAAACCCTGGAGAAGCTGTTGCAACGGGTCTGGACCGATATTCAGCTCAACCTCGGACCGTTCAGCATGCTGCAACGCGGCAATGAATATTTTCTGGACCTCGATGTTTCCCTCAAAAAAGACGATGTGCCCGCCTGGATGCGCTGGAGTCTGTTTTTCCGCTCCTGGGAAGCCGTACCCGGAGCGCGTTATCAAATGAATTTCGAATACTGAGCCGGAACATGAACCGGGAGTCGATCAAGATCAGCGAGACCGAAGCCAAGGAAAAACGGCGCCGGCGCCGCGAACTGCTCATCGCCGGTGGACTGCTGCTGCTCATCGTTGTTCTCTCCCTGGTGGAAATCAAGTATCTCGGGGTCGATTTCTACCTTTTCATGGCCCTGTTCAACATCAATTTCGTTTTTCTGCTCATCGTACTGCTCCTCGTGGTACGCAACGGCGTCAAGCTTATGCTGGAGCGCCGCAGAAAAGTGCTCGGTTCCCATCTGCGCAGCCGGCTGGTTCTGGCCTTTATTTCCCTTTCACTGGTGCCCACGGCTCTGATGTACGTAGTCAGTACGCAGTTTGTGCAGACTTCGGTGGAGTACTGGTTCAAGAACCAGGTGGAAAAGTCCATGGAGTATTCCCTGGACGTGGGACAGGCCTTTTACAGTCAGGCCAGGGAGCTGCTCGAACGCAAGGCCAAGAGCGTTCTGCGTATAGCCCGGAAACAGGGGGTGCAGGTGGGCAGTCCGGAGTTCAACAGGCTTCTGGACGACAAGTACGAAGAATACAATCTGATCATGATCGGGCTGGTTTCGTCCGACAGGGAGAATCTGCACTGGGACTGGACCCCGCGCTTTGAAGTGGCCTGGCCCGAAATGAAGGAAAAGGTCGACTGGAGCAGCCTGCAGTCCAGTCCGGAGTTCTGGTCCTCCTGGTGGCCCGGCGCAGGGGATGATTTCGTGATCGGCGTCATGCCCGTGGCGGTTCCGGCCAAAGGCACGGACGGCCCCCATGGCCCGGCCTGGAACAAGGGCAGCCCGGACAGCCTGGTCTACCTTGTGGTGGGCGAGCGGGTGGGCTCGGATCTGCTGTTCAAGATGGACCAGATCGTCCGCGGCGTGGAAGAATACCGGAATCTGCGGACTCTGAAGCAGCCGCTCAAGGCCGCCTTGCTCTACAACATGGGCATGCTGACCCTGCTCATCGTGTTCGGCGCCATGTGGTTCGGGTTCCGGCTGGCCAAGGAGCTGACCAAGCCGATTCAGGCTCTGGCCGAGGGCACGGAGCGTATTGCCAGGGGCGACCTGGCGGTGCGCCTGGAAGACACGTCCAGCGATGAACTGGGCGTCCTGGTCCGTTCGTTCAACCGCATGGCCGCGGATCTGGAACAGAGCCGCAGCAATCTGACCGAAGCCAACCTGCGCCTGGAAAAACAGAATGTGGAAGTGGAACGGCGCGGACGCTATATGGCCGCGGTGCTGGACAACATCACTGCGGGCGTCATCTCCGTGGACAAGGACGGGTACATAACCACCATGAACAAGGCGGCGGCCCGGATGTTCGGCAGTCCGAGCGTGACCTTTGTGGGCAGAAAGTCCGCCGAGCTGGTGCCCGAAGGCTATGGTTCCATAGAAAATGAGATCCGGAAGTATTTCGCCAAAAATCCCAATTCCCAATGGCGGAAACAGCTGAGCGTACCCCTCAAAAGCGGCGAGCTGCAGCTGCTGGTGAACATCGTGGCCATCAATGTGCCCGAGGACCCCGAGGAGCAGGGGCAGTTGCTGGTATCGGTGCTGGAAGACGTCACAGAACTGGAAAAGATGCAGCGTATGGCGGCCTGGCGCGAAGTGGCCAAGCGTATCGCCCATGAGATCAAGAATCCGCTCACGCCCATAAAGCTTTCGGCGCAACGGCTGGAGCACAAGTTCGCCAAAAAGGTGGAAGACCAGGCGTTCGGCGAATGCACCGGGCTGATCGTCCGTCAGGTGGAGCAGTTGCAGGCCATGGTCAGCGAGTTCTCGGCTTTTGCCAAGCTGCCCGAGCTGAAGTTGATCAAGGGAGATCTGATGCCGTTGCTGGACGAAGTGGTGGCCCTGTTCGAGCACAGCCACAGCCAGATACGCTGGATACGCGAGGGCGAAAAGACATTGCCGCATCTGAGCTTCGACCGGGAAGGCCTGCGCCGCGGTCTAATCAATATTTTGACCAATGCCGTGGAAGTGCTGGACAAACGGCCCGACGCCGCGGTGATCATCCGGGCTGTTTATGACAAGCAGCTCAGTCTGGTGCGGCTGGAATTTGAAGACAACGGTCCGGGCATGAGTCCGGAAGAGCGCTCGCGGTTGTTCGAGCCCTATTTTTCACGCAAACGCGGCGGCACCGGTCTGGGCCTGACCATTCTCAAATCCATCATCAGCGATCATCAAGGCTATGTCCGCGTCCGCTCCACACCGTCGCAGGGCACGGTGCTGATCATCGAACTGCCCGTCAGATAATCTTCAGATGGCCTGGTTTCCTGCCTGGCTGGACGGGTGCATTTCGTTGGGAAACAGTTCCCTGGCCTTGGTGTCCGCAAAGAGAAATACGGAAGCTTCCCAGGCTTCGTAACTGCGGATCATCTCTTCGGCATAGGGGGTGAGGGTGAAACCGGCCTTGTTGCCCGCGGATTTGTCCACCAGGGGTTTGTCCACCGAAGACTCGAGTTTTTTGAGCCGTCCCCAGGCACGGCGGTAGGACATGCCCATGTGTTCGGCAGCCTTGCTCAGCGAGCCGAGGTTCTTGATGTTTTTGAGCAGTTCGGCCTGACCTGGGCCAAACGTGAAGCCTTGCTCGGACTCCAGCCAGATGCGCATGCCTATTCCGATATTATCCATTTTTCCTTTCCCTGTGGTCTTTGCTCACCAGCATTGTATGTCACGGGGCAGCCCCCTGGTCAAGAATAGCACATCCGGGAGGATTTGTCGGAATTTTTAGCTGAAAAATCAGGAAGGACAGACCGGGAAAAACAAAGCCCCTTCCGGAAGAAAGGGGCTTTGCGGTCGGCAGTGGATTGAAAAATGCGGATGGTCAGTGGGCAAAGGAAACAGTCAGCGTGTTCTTGTCTCCCTCGCGTATATACTGGAGATCATCGGCCATTTGCCTGGCGAAATAAATGCCCAGGCCGCCGATATTGCGCTCCATCAACCCCTGGTTCAGGTCCGGGTCGGCTTTTTCCGTAGGATCGAAGGGAGTCCCCCAGTCGGAAATGCGTATGTGCATGATCTGCTCCGAATCCCTGCCGCACTTGATTTCGATGTCCCCCGCATCATCGGGGTAGGCGTACTCGATGATGTTGACCAGCAACTCCTCCATCACCAGTTCGACTTTGGAGAGTTTTTCGTCGGGCATGCTGCAGTCTGCGGCGCACGCGAGCACATACTCGCGCAGTTGCGAAAGATTTTCCATTTTCGCAGCCAGACGTAGCGATTCCACAAGCTACTCCTTGCTGGATTGCAGAGCCTGGTCCAGCGAATCGCAAACCGGAAACATGGTGGCGAAACCGGAAATGGTGAAAACTTCCCGTACCATGCCTTCGAGGTTGCAAAAGCGAATTTCTCCACCGGCGGCCTTGAGTTTCTTGGCCACGGAAAGAATGCTGCGCAGACCGGCGCTGCTGATGTATTGGACGGGTTTCATATCAACGATCATTTTGGTGCTGCCTTTCTGGATCAATCCATCGCACTTGGTTTCGAACTCAGGTGCGGTGACAGCGTCCATCCGTCCGGAAATGGTCAGGATGGTGAAATTGTCTTTAACCTTGGTTTCAAACTCCATATCTTTCCTCCCGGCGTGTCCCAACCGCCAATTATGCGGATTAGTAGTCAATGTAAATGCGCTCTGCCATAATTTGCGAACAGAAGCGTACAAACAGCCCAGAAGTACCATCGGCCGCAGGCAAAGTCCATGGAAACCTGAGGTTGCTCCAAGGCGCGGGGGAATGAAAAAGGGGAGCCGGACAATCCGGCTCCCCGATGGTAGGGTGGTTATATGTGGTAAGGACAACATTATGCCGCGTGTTCGGTGTACTCCGCGTCGATGACGTCCTCGTCGTCGTTGTTCGCCGCACCCTGCTGGTTCCCGGCTTCAGCTCCGGGCTGATAACCGGCCTGGGCGCCTTGAGCTCCGGCATTCTGGGCGTTCTGCTGCGCGTAGAGCTGTTCGGCCAGCTTGTGCGAAGCCTGTGACAATTCCTCGGTGGCGCGTTTGATGGCGTTCACATCCTCGGATTCCATGGCCTGTTTGACCTCGTTGATCTTGCCTTCCAGGGAAGCCTTTAAGGCCGCGTCGGCATGGTCGCCCAGATCGCGCAGGGTCTTCTCCGTATTGTAGACCAGTCCGTCGGCCTGGTTGCGCGCTTCGATAAGCTCCTGTTTGCGCTTGTCGTCCTCAGCGTGCGATTCCGCCTCCTTGACCAGGCGCTGTACTTCGTCTTCGGACAGACCGCTGGATGCAGTGATCCGGATGGACTGTTCCTTGCCCGTGCCCTTGTCCTTGGCAGAGACGTTCACGATGCCGTTGGCGTCGATGTCGAAGGTGACCTCGATCTGCGGCATGCCGCGTGGTGCCGGCGGAATCCCCGCCAGCTCGAAGCGGCCGAGGGTCATGTTGTCCGCGGCCATGGGGCGCTCGCCCTGCAGAACATGAACCTGCACTCCGGGCTGATTGTCCGCGGCCGTGGTGAACACCTCGCTCTTGCGCGTGGGGATGGTCGAGTTGCGCTCGATCAGCCTGGTGAACACGCCGCCCATGGTTTCGATGCCCAGGGACAACGGGGTCACGTCGAGCAGCAGCACATCCTTGACCTCGCCGCCCAGGATGCCTCCCTGAATGGCCGCACCCATGGCCACGACCTCGTCCGGGTTCACACTGCGGTCGGGTTCCTTGCCAAAGAGCTTTTTCACCTTTTCCTGCACCAGGGGCATACGGGTCATGCCGCCGACCAGAAGGACTTCGTCAATTTCCGAAGCCTTGAGTCCGGCATCTTCCAGAGCCTTGCGGCAGGGGCCGGCCGTACGTTCGACCAGATCCTCCACCAGGGACTCGAGTTTGGCCCGGGGCAGCTTGAGCAGCAAATGCTTGGGCCCGGTCTGGTCCGCCGTGATAAAGGGCAGGTTGATCTCGGTCTCCATGGCGGAAGAGAGTTCCTTCTTGGCCTTTTCAGCGGCTTCCTTGAGTCTCTGCAGGGCCATACGGTCCGTGGAGAGGTCAATGCCGTTTTCGCGTTTGAACTCCGCCACCAGGTGGTCGATGACACGCTGGTCAAAGTCTTCGCCGCCCAGGAAGGTATCGCCGTTGGTGGAACGAACTTCCACGACGCCGTCGCCTACTTCCAGGATGGATATATCAAAGGTGCCGCCGCCGAGGTCGAACACCGCGATCTTTTCATTGTTTTTTTTGTCCAGGCCATAGGCCAGCGACGCAGCCGTGGGCTCGTTGATGATTCGCTTCACTTCCAGCCCGGCAATACGTCCGGCGTCCTTGGTGGCTTGGCGCTGGGAATCGTTGAAGTAGGCCGGGACCGTGATCACCGCTTCAGTGACCTTTTCCCCCAGATAGTCTTCAGCGTCCTTTTTGAGCTTCTGCAGAATTTTGGCTGAAATTTCCGCAGGGCTGTAGTTGCGGCCGTCCACCTTTACGGCGGCATCGCCGTTGGAACCCGCCACAATTGCGTACGGACTGGTCTTTTCCCAGTCGCGCACTTCGGGTGCGTCCTTTTTGCGGCCCATCAGCCGTTTGATGGCGAAAATGGTCCGCTCGGGGTTGGTCACGGCCTGGCGTTTGCCCAGTTCGCCGACCAGCTGTTCCTTGTCCGTAAAGGCCACGATGGACGGGGTGGTCCGGCCGCCTTCAGGATTGTTGACGCACTTGGGGTCTTTGCCTTCCATAACATATACGCATGAATTGGTGGTTCCCAAATCTATACCGATAATCTTGCTCATGTCCTTACCTCCCGTTTGAACAAATATGTAAAAGAAAATAAGCCGGATTTGCCCCTGGTCAAGGGGACAGGCAAAATTTGTTGCATTTTTGTCGCAAAAAGAGTGCCCGAACCAGGCAGACTGTCCCAAAGGCCGGGAATGCCGGTTACATCCCGGCGGATAAATGGAAAAATCCAGAGATAATAAGTGGATCAGCGTTATGGTAACACGCCGGGATAGTGGAGCTTATTGATAAAATAAGATAATTTTGAATTTTCAATTGTCAAGAACCTTGATTGGGGCTAATGTATTCTGTTCGGAGTTATGTCTTACGTACTCCCGAACGGTAGCCAGAGTGGAGAAATTACATGTCCCAAGAAGTATCCCGAAAGAATCTTGTCGCCCTTATCGGACGCCCCAACGTGGGCAAGTCCACGCTTTTCAACCGGTTGACCCGGGGCAGCAGAGCCCTGACCCACGACCGGCCCGGCATCACGCGTGATCGCATGTACGGAGAAGTCCGGCGCGAAGGGATCAGCTTCGGCCTGGTGGATACGGGAGGCGTGAACCTGGACACCACGGGAGATGTCATCGAAGGGCCCAGCGAACTGCGCGGGTTTGAACGCGAAGTGTTTACCCAGGCCAAGCAGGCTCTGCAGGAGTCCCGCCTGGCCGTGCTGGTGGTGGACGCGCGTGAAGGGTTGCTGCCTCTGGACGAGCAGCTGGCGAGCTTTCTGCGTCAGTCCGGCCATCCTGTTCTGCTGGTGGCCAACAAGGTTGACGGCAGCGAACAGGAACAGGTCCTGCTGCCGGACTTCTATGCGCTCGGGCTGGATATAATTCCTGTTTCCGCCGCACACCGCTACAACATGGACGGTTTGATCGAAAAAATCGCCTCGGTTCTGGATTCCCTGCCGGAAGAGGCCGACACAGGCGCTGTTCCGGGAACAGCTCTGCGCCTGGCACTGCTGGGACGCCCCAATGCCGGAAAATCCTCCCTGGCCAACGCCATGCTGGGGCAGGAGCGCATGATCGTCAGCGACATCCCGGGCACCACCAGAGACAGCGTGGACCTGGCTCTCGAGGTGCAAGGACCGGACGGCGAAAGCAAACGGTACGTGTTTGTGGACACAGCGGGCATCCGCCGCCGTTCCAAGATCGTGGACTCGGTGGAGCAGATGAGCGTATCCGGTTCGCTCAAAAGCGCGCGCAAGGCCGACGTCAGCCTGATGGTGCTCAACGCGGAAGAGGGCATAGCCGTCCAGGACAAGCGCTTGCTGGCCTATCTGGACAAGGAAAAAATTCCCCTGATCATCCTGCTCAACAAGGTGGACCTGTTCGAACGCAAAGAACGCCCCAAGCTGAAGCAGCAGTTCCGTGACGATCTCGGCATCTGCCGTCATGCGCCTTTGCTGCTGGTTTCCGCCAAGACCGGAGCCGGGCTGGACAAGATTTTGCCCACTGCCGAGGAACTCTGGAAGGAGTGCGACCTGCGCGTGGGCACGGGACAGCTCAACCGGATGATGGAGCAGTGCCTGGGCAAGCATCAGCCTCCGCTGGTGAACCGTCGCAGAGCCAAGTTTTTCTACCTTACCCAGGCCGACACCCGGCCGCCAACCTTTGTCTTTTTCGTCAACAACGCGGATCTGGTCAAGGATTCCTACGCGCGCTACCTTGAAAAACAGCTGCGAAAGCTGCTGGGTCTGCACCATGCGCCCCTGGATGTCCGCTTTCGATCCAGCCACGGCCAGAAATAACCCGCCTCAATCGATCCAATATAAACTTTCTTTAATGTCCTGGAAATTTCCGAGGCAGGTTACGAATCGGGGAGGAAAAACCTGAAAAGGTTTTTCCTCCCCGATTTCTTTTCTTCTGATGATTCAGTCAGAAGAAAAGAAACTCTGTGCCAGTGAAATGATTGATTTTCCTGGTCGGACTTTGAAAAATTGGTTCAACAGCCAGGCCTGAAATGACTATTGGCCGGGCACGTTCGTAGCAAAAGCTACTTGCCTAAAACTATTTTTTCTTACCTTTCCGCGCTTGTAATGGGGTTGACTTTTACGCCGTAAAAAAGGAAACCGCGACCTTCACATCTTTTGGTGACCTGAAATGTTGTAGCGCACGTTATCTCCATAATCGACATAATATTCGTACCTACGACTCGCGGCGCGTGCATGCGACCGCTTTTATTGTATTGAAGCGCCGGTCATGCACCCGGCACACGAGCGTACTTTCGCCATGTCTTATAAAAGAACTCCTGTTATTACCCCTTTTTTTTGCAGAGTGCTGCTCTGCTGGTTATTGATTTGTATATTGGCCACGCCTGCCTACGGCGTCATGGCTCCCACCTGGCGCAACACCAACCGGAACGATTCCCAGGGAGTCGTGAGGAGGTACACGCTGGGACGGGGCGATACGCTGCTCAAGGTGCTGCAGCGCAGCGGCGTAGCCCGCGCAGATGCCTATGAAGTCATCTACGCCATGCAGAGAAAGCGTATGCGGCCGAGCCGGCTTCTCATCGGTACCCAGCTGGAAATGCATTTTTCCCGGGAAACGCCCGATGCTGAGCCTGTGCTGTCGGAACTGAGCGTTTCTGTTGTGAACCGTAAAAATATCGATGTGCTGCGCAGTTCCGGAGGCACTTACACGTCCCGGCGGGTGAAAAAGAGTCTGCGGCAGCCGGCAGTTGCATCCGCATCCGCATCCGCTGACGAGTCCGAATTTGAACCTGTTGCCGGGCCGGCTGTCGCGTCAGCTGGCGCGCAGGACAGCCCCAAGGCACAGCAATCCAGGTTTCAGCAGCAGCTTATAGCTGAATCCCGCGTACGCCATTCCACTTTGATCCTGGGTTCGGACCTCGAGCTGCAAGCCCTCAAAAAGGGCGTGGCTCTGCCCATTGTGCAGCGGGCCGAGGAGCTGATGCAAAAGAAGATCAATCTGCGCAATGAGGTGGAATCCGGCGATACGCTGGCTTTGGTTTGGGAAGAAAATGGCGACAATCTGGAAGACGAGGACAAAGTGGCGGACGGATTGCTGGCCTGCGCCCTGGATACCGGCGACCAGACCATTGAGATCTTCCGGTTTACCGACCATTCCGGCCTTCCAATGTATTTTGATGCCTCGGGCAAATGCATCAGCAAACCCATGGACATGCCCATTCCCCACGCCCGGATCACCTCCCCGTACGGCATACGCAAACATCCCGTACTGCACGCCTGGCGCATGCATATGGGCGTCGACTTTAAAGGCGCGACCGGCACACCCGTACATGCGGCCGCGGATGGCGTTGTGGTCGCCAAAAAATGGGCCGGCGGATACGGACGTCTTCTGACGTTGAAGCACTCGGAGGAATTGACGACCAGATATGCCCATCTTTCGAAGTTTGCCAAACTCCGTGTCGGGCAGAAAGTCTCCAAGGGTGACGTAATCGGTTATGTAGGAAGTACGGGGCGCGTGACCGGTCCGCATTTACATTTCGAGGTTGTGCAAAATGGGAACCGGGTAAATCCCATGAACTTCGACCTGCGAGAAGATGTCCACATGACTGTTGCCGAACTCGAATCTTTTGCTACCACCCGTCAACACCTGGAAACCCAGCTGGCACTGACCGATGTTCCTGTTGGAAACAGCAAAAATCTTCGCATGCTTGCAGCCTGGAAAATTTCCGACTGACAGTTCCTGCCTTAAACCGGGAAGCCCTGTCCGCGGGGCTTCCGGAATCTTTCTCTTAAGATAATCTTTATTTCTTTTTCTGGCCTGAAAAACAGGCCAGATTATTCTTTTCTCTATAATTGCTGATATTACAGACCATTAAGTCGACGTTTGTTACCTGAACAGCTTGCCGCAGGCTGTCTGACAGCAAAGAAAATCATCAAGATAGAGTAAATCCTCCCTTTTAGGTGAGAAATTTACTGGACAGCCTATTGCTAACAATATTATAAGATATATTATGGATATTAGACACATATTAGGAACTAATTAAGTATGGAATTGGCCGAGGAAACTGGTTTGAAGTGCCTCCGGGGGAGGCGTTCGTATGACTAACAGAGGAGCAAGTATGTTGAAGTGGTTTAGTTTACTGATCTTGTGCTGTGTGTTTTTGACTGGTGCGGTTACGGCCCAGGCGGCAGTGACGACGTATACGGACCAGTCATCATGGGCCGCTGCCGCTGGCAGCAGTTCGGTTGAGACTTTCGAGTCCGCGACAGTGGAAAACTGGACCGGCGCCACCACCTTCAGCAAATCATTGACCGACTTTACCATTGCCGGAACCCTGCCTGACTCCAACGACAATGCCGGGGTCTACAGCTCGGGTGATGCCTCATTGAGCAGCGGCAATTTTTTCGGCTGGTCAGGAAATGCAACTTCTGCAACCCTTGAAGGAGGGCCGAGCTTTACCATTACATTCAGTTCAGCCCGCAAGGCAGTTGCCTTTGATTGGGGAAATAACGATTACAGCGACTATTATTCCGTTAAGATCGATGGTGTTGCGTATACCAATCCTCCTTTTATTCCCAAAGCAACCTCGAGTTCTCCCCTGAAAACCGGTTTCTGGGGGATTGTTTCAGACACGGAATTTACATCCATTACTTTTACGGTGGCCGCTACCGGTGGTACGATAGAACAAATGTCCATCGACAACGTCCGCTATGGTGCTGCCCAGGGCGGCGGTTCGGGCTCCTCGGTGCCGTTCCCGGTCTGGGGGATCTGTTTCCTGGCCGCGGCTTTCGTATCAGTCAGGTTGCTGGTTGCCAAAAAGCAATAACCCTCGATTTATTAGAATGCATCAACGCCCGCGCAGCGCAACTGCGCGGGTGTTTTTTGTTTGCAGGCAGGCCCAGCCTTTGAGGTACCTATCATTCCACGTCAGGATATTTTCCAGTAGATCTATGATTATATAGAAGATAAGTATGAAATATTAATTAGACGTATATATTATATTTGGTATTTTTACATTACTTATGGACATAAATTTTAATAATAGGTTAATATTGGAATAACTCTTTTTGGATAATTGTTTTGACCATTTCAGTATGAAATTTATTACCGTCCGGCTTAGTTCTCCGGGGGAGGCGTTCGTAAGTCGTACATTCGAGGAGCAAATGATGTTAAGATGTCTTGGTCTGCTGGTAATGTGTTGTGTGTTCTGGGGGAGCGCAGTTACGGCCCAGGCTGCGGTGACGACGTATACGGATCAGTCTACTTGGGCAGCCGCAGCGGGCAGCAGTTCGGTGGAGACTTTCGAGTCCGCGGCAACGGGAAACACGGTGGGCCCGACCACCTATACCAAATCCCTGACGGATTTTAGCATTGCCGTAACCTTGCCGGATAGCAGCGATTATGCCGATGTTTACAGCAGCTCGGGAGCGGCCTCTCTGGGCAGTGGCAATTATTTCGGCTGGTCTGGGAATGCAACGGGCGGTTCTTCTCCTACCGGGGAGCCAACGTTCATTATTACCTTTGCAGCAGCTCGGAAGGCAGTGGCCTTTGATTGGAAGAATACGGATGGTAGTGATTATTATAAGGTAGTTATTGATGGTGTGACATATACCCAGCCGCCTCTTACCCCAAGTTCAAGCGGCTTTTGGGGGATTGTTTCCGATACGTCATTTACGACGCTTTCTTTCTCGGCCGTCTATACCGGAGGCGTTGTGTCCGCGATGGGCATCGACAACGTCCGCTATGGCGCTGCTTCCGGCGGTTCGGGCTCCTCGGTGCCGTTCCCGGTCTGGGCCATCGGCTTTCTGGCCGTAGTCCTGGTGTCCGTAAGGCTGCTGGCCGCCAGAAAAAGGTAATACGTACTGACAGGCATGTACGAACGCCCGTCCGGCTTAGCCGGGCGGGCGTTTTTTCTTTGAGAGAAGTAAGAGGCTGTTGGTTCAGCTTTCCCTGCCGCTGGCCAGGGCCGCGTAGCCCATCAGTCCGAAGGTGTTGGCGTTGTGCAGCACTGCCGCGGCAAAGGGGGTGAGTGCGCCGCAGGCCGCCAGCAGAACCAGCAAAGCATTGACGGCCAGCCCCTGGTTGTAGCAGCGGTCCAGGACCTTGTGCTGGCGTTGCGCGATACGCAGAGCAGCACACAGGGACTTGAGGTCGTCATTGAGGATCACGCCCTGGGCCGCCACCTGGGCCAGGTCCGCGCCCCTGGACATGCAGATGCCGATGTCCGCGCTGACAAAGGCGGGCGCGTCGTTGACGCCGTCGCCCACCACGGCCACGCGAAGGCCCTGTGCCTGCAGATCGCGGACTATGGCGGCCTTGTCTTCGGGACCCAGTTCGGCGTGCAGCCGGTCAATGCCCCGGAGCCGGCTCAGGAGCCGTTCCGAGCTGAGCCGGTGGTCTCCGGTGAGCACGGTGATATTTTTGATTCCCAGCGTACGCAGCGTATCCAACGTTTCCTGGGCGTCGTCCCGCAGTTCTCCCTGCAGGGCCAGCAGTCCGCGTATGGAATCTCCCTGGGCCACGTACAGCACCATTTTTCCCTGCGAACGCAGCAGGTCCGCGGTCAGTTCCATGTTTGAGGCGAGAGATGCCAGGCCGTCCGCAAGATGGCTGTGATTGCCGATACGCGCGGGCTGACCGTCCACTTCGGCCCGGACCCCGCGTGATACGCAGAAAACAGGATTGCGTACGGGGGCCAGGTGCAGGTTTCGCTGGCGGGCTTCCGCCAGAATGGCCCGAGACAGGGGATGATCGCAGTGTTGCTCGAGCCGGGCGGCCAGTTGCAGCAGTTGGTCCTGCGTGGTTTCCCCGGCAGGTACGATGTCCGTGACCTGGAGCCGGTGCCGGGTCAGGGTTCCGGTTTTGTCGAAGATCACGGCGTCCACTTGGGCCAGGGCGTCAAGGGCGCTGCCGCCCTTGAGCAGCACGCCGCTTTTTCCTGCCGCGTACAGACTGCTCTTGACCGATACCGGGGCCGGAAATTTGACCGAACAGACGAAATCTATGGAGAGCAGGGAAGCTGTCCGGGACAGGTCGGCGGTTTTGGCGTAGGCTGCCGCGCCGATGCCCAGAGTCACGGGCACGAGCCGGTCCGCAAGTTTTTCCCCGCGCAGCTCGGGCTGGGACTTGTTCTTGAGCGTACGCTCCAGGAAGCGGTTGATCTGCGACAGGTTGGTGTCCGAGCCCACCTTGGTGGCCAGGATGCGCAGCCGTCCGTTTTCAATGACCGAACCGGATGTGACCGTATCGCCTTCCACTGCCGGAACAGGCACGGACTCGCCGTTGATGCAGCTTTTGTTCAGCAGGGCTTCTCCGGACAGCACAATGCCGTCCACGGCGATAAGCTCGCCCGTATTGCAGACAACGGTTTCGCCCACGCCCACGTCCTGGGCGTTCACTTCCACTTCCACGCCGTCTCGCTCTATCCAGACCTTGCGGTTGTCCAGATGAAAGAGGCTTTTGAGCAGCTTGTTGGAGCGGTCTTCGTTGGCCTGCTGCAGGTAATCACCCATCAGCCGCAAGGAGGCGATGAGACCCACGGTACGCAGGTCTCCCAGAAGCAGGCAGATGCTCAGGCTGATGCCGTCCAGAGATCTGGCGGTCAGCCCGTGGCTGCAAAGGCTGCGGATGGCGCCCAATATCACGGGCAGGCCTACCACAAGGGCCAGGAAAATCCGTACAGGAGCCGGAACCAGCGAGGTGGCCATTTCCGCCGCCTCCACCAGCACATGCAGGACCAGTGACGTCCTGCTGACGCGTACGGGTTGCGTTGGCTGCGGCTCGTATGCCTTGGGTGGAAGTCTGGTCAGGGCCCCGTAGAGCTTGTCCACGATGTCGGCTATTTGATCATGCTGGACGATTACGGAGCCGGCCTTTGGATTGATACGGACGTGGACAACACCGGGGATGTCTTCCAGCCAGGCTTCAACAAAAGCCGAATGCAGTTCGGGGTGTCTGAAGAAGCCGCCCTTGAGGCGGATGCGGCCGCGCAATTGATGCGCTATTTTTAATTGCCCCGGTTTCAGGCGAAAGGGCGGATAGGAAGTATACAGCATGGGAGCTCCCCAGCAGGGTTTGAGCGGCACAGGACTGGGAACTCGAATTCCTGGTTCTGCGAACAACACGATTTATTTAAGTGTGATTTTGAAAATCATTTTCAATAAAAGCTAAACTGAAAGTCCGGCGGTGTCAATCGTACAGCACAAACCGGTCCTGATTCAGGATATGGCAGGAGAGAGGGGAGCCTGGATGTTCAGCGCAGCACAAAGGTGTAGCCGTAGCCCGAACAGTCCGGCTCGCCGGCGAGATTTTTGCGTACGCAGGATACCGCCCCGTTTTTGAAGACCACCCAGAAGGGGCCGTAGTTGTAACCGGTATACCCGTGGCTGGCCTTGCGTACGAAGGGCTGGCCGTACATGGATTCGATTTCATGGGTGCCCATGCCTTTGCGGGCCAGGGCTGCCGCGGAGATGGACAGACGCCGGGCCGGGGGCATGTGGATCACTGCGGGTTTGGGTTCTGGGGCGGCTTCGGCCTTGGTGGACGGACCGGCCACCGGGTCGGTGGTGTTGAACACCGCGGGTTGCAACTGCGGGCTGGTGGTTTCCGGAACCCGAACGGGCTGGGTCATTTCCTGTTTGGCACTGGCTTCCATACGCCGGGCATGTTCCTTTTTGAAGGTTTCGAGTTGCTGCGCCACCTCATCGGGATCCACGGTGCCGCGTACTTTGAGCCAGAGCTTCAGATGATCGCCTTCCAGGCTGAGCTTTTCATCCAGAATCTCCACGGTGAGCACGGCCGCGGCGAATGACGTAATTTCGTCGCGTTCGATCTGAAAGTTGGCGCTGCGCGTCATAATTTCAACAAAGGCTCCGGCCTTTTCCGCAATGCGGCGTTTGGCTTCGTTGAGGCACTGGTTGCGTGCATCGATGCGCGAATCCGCATCTCCCATGACGTATGTGTGCTCCAGTTCGATGGTTTCCAGGGCCGCCAGAGCCTGGCCGGGTATCCCCAACTCCGCGAATACAATAGAAAACAGCCCCAGAATAAGGATTGCTGCCATTTGAGAAACCAGCCTGCTGTTCCGGAGTATTTTTCGACTGTTCGTGCCCATGGATATGTCCTTTGCCTGGTTGCCCAGTTGCCTGGATGGTCCCTGTCTGTTGGAAGACTGACGTGTTTCACTATTCAGGGGGTAAAATGCAAGTACCGGGCCGGAAAACAGACCTGCAAAGCAAAGTCTGCCGGGTCCGGAATGGCCAGGTAAAGGGAACTCTGTGGAAGACTTGTGCTTGCCGTATGATTGTTTGGAACTTATTGTTTGCGCCCTGACAAACCTGGCTCAAAGCAGGATCATTTCAATGGAAAAAAGCTCAAAAACGTACAACAGACTGGTATCATGTTAAAATCTATTTTTGCTGTTCTTTTCATGGCTGGCATAGTGTATTTGACCGTGACGGGATTTTGGGATTCCCATGATGACGACGGTATTATTTCCAAATCCTATAATCAGGCATACGCATGTTTGGACAAGGCGCGGCAGTTCACCGTAAAGGGCGACCTTGACAATGTTTATCAGAAACCGTCGATCCGTGTTGGTGATGAGTATCTCGGAAATCTTGAGGAAGAAGGCATTATCAATTGGAAAATCAAATTATTGATCGGGAAAAATGAGGCTTTTTACCTCAAGTATGCGGATTTTGATGATTCCGGACCCCAGTTGTGCAAAGACGGCAGGCCAACGGCCACGCGATTCGATTATCTGTATCCGGATGAAGAGATAGCCGGATTTGCGGAAGAGACGGTCGTAACATTCTGCAATTCAGAGAAAAAGTACGTTTACCTGTTTTATGGCGATGATAAAAAGGAAAAATCCTACTATTATACGAATAAGGACGGCTGGAATATTTATGATAAAGAAGGGAAAGTACTGGTGACGGCTGATTATGAATACAGTTCCTTCAACGGTGAATATATCATTACCGTAACATCCCATGACAGTGGAGTGGATCTCAAGGACAAAATATTTTTATGCAGCATGGTGCTTTCATCCGTGGAAAGCAACCATCATCAGGGGTAGTTCCACCCCGTTCCCAGCAGGATTTCATCGAGAGAAACAGCGTATAGCGGCGCCGTGTCGGGCGAAATTGTCCGGGCGGCGCCGCTTGGAATTTTTTCATGGTGGTTCTTAGGGATGCACCAGCAGCACTGATCCGGAGAGTTCCGTGAACAGGAAGCTGGTGATGGATCCATAAAGCAGCCGTTTGCGGGGGTTGTTGGTCGCCCCGGTGGCAACCACCGCGAACTTTCCCCAGTTGGCGTTGTCCAGGATGGCCTGCCGGCAGCTGTCCGATGGAAAGATTATGTGGCGCAGCAGGCCGGTGTCGAATCCTTCCGCGGCCATGATTTCCTCACAGCGATTGAAAATGTCGTAGCTTCCTGAACGGTCGGTCGTCTTTATTTTGTTGATGTGACAAAGGGTTACCTTGTGCGATTCACCAACGAGCGTCTTTCCCAGGTATCTGGCCATGGAATAGGCCGAATCTGAGCCGTCCACACAGAGCAGGACGTTTCTGCGATTGAAATCCGGCTTGCGGCAGAGCCACAAGGGGATTTCCGGGCGACTTGCAAGCAGTTTGTGCGAAATGCTTTTGCCAAAGAAATCCTTGAGCCGGTTCAATCCGCGACGTCCCATCACAACGGCGTCATAGGGCTCGTTGCCGATTTCCTGTTCAATATCCTCCATACGGCAGATCATACTGGAGCTGTTTTTGATGGAGATGTCTTCAGGCTTGAAGCCGTCTCCCTGAAGCATACGCAGCGCAGCGTCCTGGGCGCTTTTCCAGTTTTGATCCAGATCATTCGGGAGCGTTTTGGCCTTGCCGTTGTTCGAACCTGCCTCCCAGCGACAGTACTGGCTGTCAGGCGCAGCCATGCAAAGGAGCGTCAGTTTCAGGTTGTCCTTGTTTTCGAAGAAGCGGCAGAGGAAGTGTAACCCATTAAACATATTAGGGTCTTCGCTAACGGTACAGAGCAGATTGGTTGTCATGGTGAATCTCCTTGCAACGTACGAAAAAGTAGATTGTTATTTTTTTCTCAATTAAAGTAGATTTACAAATCAATTATGCCAGAAGCGATGTCAAGTAAAAAATACAGTATAATTATGCTTAGAATAATTAATAGCGAAATTGCGGTGTTTTTTGAAAGATATTGAAAACTGGCTATTATTGCAGATAAAATCGGGTTTGCAGGTCAAGTGAAGAGTGATAGCATGGTATCGATAAATCTATTTAGCGCGGTGGATCTCAGGGCTCTGGGCTGGAGATAGAGACTTCTGCTCTTGTGTGTTTACGCTATCTATCTGAAAATATATAACATGCGGATGGTCGCCCGAGGGCAACCGTCCGCATTGTGAAACAGGTACAGGGTACGGAGGGAATCATTCCATCCAGCGCAGCCAGATCTCCCGTGATTGCGGGCCGTCGAATTCGCAGAAGATCAGCCCCTGCCATTGGCCGAGCAGGAGGTTGCCGTTTTCCACAAAGACCTGTTCGCTCGTGCCGATCACTGAACTTTTGATGTGGGCATCCGGGTTGCCTTCGTGGCGGTAGCGGTCGGTGTAGGGCACCAGTCGGTCGAGAACGTAAATGAAATCATTGGCCACGGTGGGGTCGCGTACGACATTGACCGTCAGGGCGGCAGTGGTGTGCGGGCAGAACAGAGTCAGAATGCCGTTCAGCCATTTCATCTCCTCGATCATCTCTTGCACTTGGGGGGTGATGTTGACAAACTGTT
Organism: Desulfovibrionaceae bacterium; assembly: GCA_963667575.2. Taxonomy (GTDB): domain Bacteria; phylum Desulfobacterota; class Desulfovibrionia; order Desulfovibrionales; family Desulfovibrionaceae. The sequence goes on from CAXXHY010000035.1 coordinate 194,166, forward strand.
CCCTGGAGACAGTTTCGATCAGAATTTTTCGCATTACGGTTCCCCCTTGTTTTGAGGTACGGAAAAGCAGCGACCATCATATATTTGTGGTTCAAGTATATTCCAGCCGGAAATATTTGGCAATGAACGTGGAAAAAACTCTGTCGGCGCAACACATTTCGGCAAAGAGAGGCAGGTCATGGACTTGAAAAGCACGGATTCGGCAGAGGGAGTGCATTTGCTGGAGCCTGAATGGCGGCAAAAGCTGCCATCCACCAACAGCGAACTGGTACGCAGGCTCGCCGCAGGCGAAGACATGGTTTCCGGCCATATGCTGGCCGCGCGCGAGCAGACCGCGGGACGCGGACGGCTGGGGCATTCCTGGACCACGGCCCCCAACCGGGACCTGTGTTTTTCCTTTGTTCTGCGTACCACGGCGCCCGCAGAGCAGATCGCTTCCCTGCCCCTGGCCGTGGGCCTGGGGATCTCGTACGGGCTGGACGGTTACGGCGTGGCCTCGGGCATGAAATGGCCCAACGACATTCTGGTGGGCGGCAAAAAGATTTGCGGTATTTTATGTGAGCGGGTTTCCCTGCGACCGGATTTCGTGGTGGCCGGGGTGGGCTGCAACGTGAACATGGGCAGTGAGGATGCCGAGCGTATCGACAAACCCGCCACATCGCTGCTGATCGAGACCGGACAAACGTACGTTATCGACGATGTGCTTCTGCGCTTGCGGCAGGCTTTGCCCATCTGGCTGGAGCAATGGCGGCAGGGCGGCTTTGCGGCCATACGCGAGGCCTGGCTGGCGCGCAGCACCCCTCTGGGGGAGCGTATCACGGTACGTATGCCCGGACAGGAGCGCCATGGCCGGCCGGCCGGATTCGGCCCTCTGGGTGAACTTTTGCTGGAGGAGGATGATGGAAACATAGGGCCTGTCTGGGCCGGGGATATCGAACCTTTCTGAGGAACAGGCGCAAAAAAAGGAGCAGGGCGGGCCATGCTCCTGATGCGGTGTTCCGTAAAAACAGGGTGCGGCTATTCCTTGCCTTTGGACAGGTAGTCCGCGATCATGGCGTCGTAGCGGGAAACCATGGCAAAGGTCTGCACGGCCAGCTCGCGCCGCAAATCCAGGCTGACGCTGAAGTCGCCGGATTCCAGTTCCGAGCGGATGCGGCCGTAGGCTTCGGTGGTGGGGACCACCAGCATGCTGTGGTAATTTTTTGCCGATGCGCGCAGCAGAGTGGGACCGCCGATGTCGATCTGTTCCACCGCGGCTTTGAGATTGGCGCCGTCGGCCACGGCAGAGGCGAAGTCGTAGAGATTCACGCAGATCAGGTCAAAGGGCTTGATGGAGAGTTCATCAAGCTTGCGCAAATGTTCGGGGTCGTCTTTGTCGGCAAGTACGCCGGCATGAATATGCGGATGCAGCGTTTTGACGCGTCCGCCCAGGATCTCGGGGAAACCCGTGACCTGGCTGACGGAGATGACCGGCAGTCCGGCCTCCTCCAGTTTCTTTTTGGTGCCGCCCGTGGAAACCAGCTCCACGCCGTTTTGCGCCAGAAATCCGGCGAATTCCACAAGACCGCTTTTGTCCGTCACGCTGAGCAGCGCGCGGCGAATAGGCAGTGCGTCCATGTGCCCTCCTCGTTGTTTTTTAAGGAAGTGCCAAAAAGGCCTGTGCTTGGCAAGCACAAGGAAGCCCTGTGGAATTGATTTCCCAGCCTTCTCACGCCAGCGAAAAAGGCCGGGAAACCAAATGGGGAGGGGAGATCTTCAAAATATCCCGCTGCAGTCTCAGGCAGCGATACTTTCGTACAACTCCTTGCAGGACTCATTGCTCGGATCGTGCTCGAGGATTATCTCGAGGTGCGAGCGAGCGTCTTCGCTGCGTCCAAGGCCCACAAGGCAGCCGGACAGCGCAAACCGGACGTCGTCTTTTTCCGGCGCCACGGAGAGAAAGTTCTCCAGGTACGGAATGACTTCGTCGAGACGGTGCAGCGCATGCCCCAGCTGAATCAATCCAAAGGTCGCAACCATGTTTTCCGGATTGAAATTCAGGGCTTTTGCGTAGTTTTCGAAAGCTTCTTCATGGCGGCCGGCCTCGGTGAGCATCAGGCCCATGCCGGACAGCGCCTTGTCGTTGGGCTCGATTTCCGCGGCCTTGCCATAGAGATCGAGGGCCTTTTTGTTCTGCCCGCGATGCACGGCGATGGTCGCCAGCCCGATATAGGGTTCAGGATGTACGCCGTTGCTTTTGGCCGCTTTGACGTAGTATTCCTCAGCTTTGTCAATGTCGCCCATAAACAGGTAACATTCGCCCAGTTCCTTGTTGATTTCATAATCAAGATGGGTACTCATGGTCTCCCCTCCATCTAAAGATCGTATTAGCCCTTGCCACAAAATACGCAGGCATGTTTTTGGCCAGTAGCGCCAGGTAAGCAAATTTTGCCTTTTCAAACTTCTCGGCTTCACTCTAGCAATCCTCATGCCAATAAAATTACAGTTGCGGGTCGCCATTAGTCCCATCGACTAAAAAAACATGTTGCTTTAGGGGGGTTGAGAGAAAAATATGAAGTAAGCGTCCTCTATAACAAGAAAATGAGTTCAATCCTGCCCGCTTAAGGCCCGTTCGTGGCGATGCATCAGTTCCGGCAGCGTCGGTTTCCAGACTTTCGATCCGGATCATCCTTGAGATCAATTCAAAAAATATAGTTATTTTAGACTTATATCTCCAATGGAATGGCGGTTGCAAAGGGCATGTTCAGCGTATGAGATGCCGCAGGACGCACGCGGCGCAACACGGAGGCAAAATCAATGAAAAGCTTGTTCCCAGAACATATGGAGCTCACCGGAAAGGTTCTCGACCTGCGGTTGGAGCGTCAAAATGTTGTCATGAGTAATCTGGCGAACATCAATACGCCCAACTACAAGGCCCTGAATCTGGAATGGGAAGACGAGCTTCAGAACGCCCTGGCTCTCAACCAGCGCGGCAAAATGTCCCGTTCCAATGAAAGGCACATGCCTTCAGGGGTGAATCCCAACGAAATCGACGGGGATTTCTACAAGACCTGGCAGCCCCATGTCGTCAAGGGTGACGACTCCGTGGATCTGGATACGGAAATGGCAAAGATGTCCAAGAACAACATGATGTACAGCGCACTGACCACTATTCTCAAGAAGAACTTCGAAGGTCTTAAGACTGTCATAGCCGACGGAGGCAAGTAATATGGACTTCATGAGCGCTTTCGATATCGGTTCCTCGGCCTTGAGCGCCGAGCGCACCAAGATGAATATTATTTCCATGAACCTGGCCAACGTGAACACCACGCGCACGCCCGAGGGCGGACCCTACCGCAGAAAGAGCGTGACCATGGCCGCCACACCGGTGGAAACGCCGTTCGGCAAGGCCATGCAGAGCGAGCTGGACCGCCAGCTCAAGGGCGTACGGGTCTTGGATATCGCCACGGACAAACGCCCCTTCAAGCGGGTCTTCGATCCGGGGCATCCGGATGCGGACAAGGAAGGCTACGTATCCTATCCGGATATCAACGTGGTGGAAGAAATGACCAATATGATCACAAGCATGCGTACCTATGAGGCCAATACCGCCTCCATCGAAGGTGTCAAGAGCATGTTCAACAAGGCCCTGGATATCGGCAAATAACGCCGGTCAGACCAAATATTGAGGAGAGACGATCATGGCACTGAACAGTATCGCAGCCATGCGGGCTTACGGGGCGGCAATGGGCGCACCAGGCGTGCAGAGAAATTCGCAGGGGCTTCAGGCGAAGAAAAACCCGGAAACCAAAACCGAAAAGTCCTTTGCGGACACCATCGCCGACTCCATCAAGAATGTGAATGAATTGCAAAAGGAAAAGGCTTCGGCCACGGAAGCGTTCGTGGCCGGAGAAAATACCAGCATCCATGACCTGATGATAAGCCTGCAGAAGGCCAGCATCGCCGTGAGCATGACCTCCACGGTGCGCAACAAGGTGATGGAAGCGTACAAGGAACTGTCGCAGATCAGCTTTTAGCAGCAGCTCAGCAGAAACGACCAAGACCGCGTAGGAGATGACCATGTCCCCTTTATTAAAAGATTCCACTCTCAAATTGCGCTCCTTCTGGGACCAGACCAACCTGACCCAACGCGTATTCATAGGAGGCCTTGCAGCCTCGGTTGTGCTCGGTTTTTTCCTGATGGTTTTCTGGATGAACCAGCCCAATTTCGGCGTTCTGTATACCAGGTTGCAGTCCGAGGACGCGGCACGGGTCGTTGAGCAGCTGAAAAAAAACAAGGTTGAGTACAAGCTGGAGGACAACGGCACCACAATCCTGGTGCCTGAAGACAAAGTCTATGATCTGCGCCTGGAGCTGGCCGGAGAAGGCGCCATCATGGGCAACGGCGTCGGCTTCGAGATTTTCGACGAGATGAAGGTCGGCCAGACCGATTTCATCCAGAAAATCAACTACCAGCGCGCTCTCCAGGGAGAGCTGTCCAGAACCATAACGGAATTTCCCGCCATCGAACGGGCCAGGGTCCATCTGGTCATCCCCAGCAAGAGTCTGTTTATCGAAGAACAGGCCAAGCCTTCCGCGTCCGTGGTCCTGAAGCTGGCCGACGGCAAAAAGCTCAAGAACAAGGAAGTGCAGGCCATTGTCAATCTGGTGGCGCTGTCGGTGGAAGGGCTGGACAAGAACCGCATCACCGTATCCGATACGCAGGGGCATCTGCTGTATTCGCCCAACGATGAGAACAGCCTGGAAGGCATGACCACCACCCAGCTCGAATACAAGCTGACCATGCAGCAGAACCTGGAACGCCGTATCGAGGAAATGCTTTCCCCGGTCATCGGTCCGGGCAAGGTCATCGCCAAAGTCAATGCGGACCTGGATTTCAGCCAGCAGCAGATTCACGAGAAGACCTACGATCCCGACAGCGGCGTGGTGCTCTCCGAGCAGCGTCAGGAATCCACCACCCAGGGACGGGCCAATACCGAGTCCGGCATTCCCGAAGCGAATTTCCGCGGTGACGGCATTGCCGGCGCCCTCAGTCAGACCCAGACCAGCAGTGAAACCCGGACCACCAACTTCGAATACAACAAGGTCGAAAAAGATATCATCGCTCCTGTGGGACAGCTGGATCGCTTAACCGTTGCGGTCATCGTGGATGGTACGTATACTAAGAATGAAGAAACAGGAGAGTATGTCTTCACTCCCCGTTCGGATGAAGAGCTGATCCGCATTCGGCAGCTGGTAGAACGTGCCGTTGGCATAAAAAGCGACCGGGGGGACGATATCCAGGTGTCCACCATCGAGTTCGGCGCTCCCGAACTGGAGATGGACGAATCCCTGGCCCAGATCATCATTAAGAACGCCATGCGGATGAGCAAGCCCATCCTCACGGCCCTGCTGATCTTCCTCTTCATGCTCCTGGTCGTACGTCCGGTCATCCTGGCGCTGATCCGGCCTCGGGTTGAGGGAGAGATGGTTGAAGGCCTCGAAGGGCTGCCTGAAGGTCAGGAACGCCTGGCCCTCATAGAAGGCGACGATGAAGAGGCCGAGGCTCTGGATGCCCTGAAAAAGATTGAAGACATCAAAGCCCACGCCGTACAGTTGAGCGAACAGAACCTCGACCAGGCGGTGGCGATTCTTAAATCTTGGATGAAAGAGGGAGAACAGGCCCATGCCTGAGACCTTGACCGGCCCGCATAAGACGGCAATCCTCTTGCTCGCCATGGGCGACAAGTTCACCACCGAAATGTTCAAGCGCATGGAACGCTCGGAAATCGCCCAGGTTTCCAAGGCCATGGTGGAGCTGGACACGGTTCCCAAGGAACAGGTGGAGGAGGTCGTCAGAGAATACCACAAGGCCCTGGTCACCGGCCAGGAGATGATTACCGGCGGCGAGGAGACCGTGAAGCGGCTGCTCATGAAGAATCTCGATTCCGATACCGCCAAGTACATCATGGACGCCTTGGATCTGGATCACGGGCCGGTACCTTTCCGCGAACTGGAAAACGTCAGTCCGCGTATACTGGCGCAGATTCTGCGCAACGAACACCCGCAGACCCTGGCCCTCATTCTGGGACATCTGCACCACGACCAGGCAGCGGATCTGCTTTCCAACCTGCCCGCGGGCGTGCGTCCGGAAGTCCTGATGCGTCTGGCCAAGCTGGAAGCGGTGCCCGAGGAAATGCTGGTGGAAGTGGACAAGGTGCTGCAGAGCCAGCTCATCGCCATGGGCGGCAAGGAAGGCAAAAAGGTCGGCGGCGTACAGGCCGTTGCCGAAATCCTCAACGCCGTGGACCGCTCCACGGAAGAGGAAGTGCTCTCCGAAATCGAAGAAGAATCCGCACAGATGGCCGAAGAAATCCGCAACCTCATGTTCGTGTTCGACGATATCAGGGGCCTGGACGACCGCTCCATCCGCGAATTGCTCAAGGAAATTTCCAACGAGGATCTCACCACGGCGCTCAAGGGGGCTTCCGACGAATTGCAGGACAAGTTCTTCAAGAACCTTTCCGAACGCGCTTCGAACATGATCAAGGAAGATCTGGAGATCATGGGCCCGGTCCGTCTCTCGGATGTGGAGTCCGCGCAGCAGAACATCGTCAAGACCGTCCGCCGTCTGGAAGTCGAAAACAGAATCGTAATCAGCAGGGGATCCAGCGATGTCTTTGTCTGATCAGGCACAGAAACAGGAAGAACAGCCTTCCCGGGGCAAGATCATCATGCAGGCCGGAACCGGCGCGCGTTCGGAGATGACTGTCGAAGAAATGACAGCCAGAGGACGGCAGAATCTCTGGAATCCGTCCGTGGAAAAGGAATATTTCAAGCGCATCCGGGAAAAGGCCACGATGCAGGCCAAGCATATTTTTCAAAAAGCCCAGGAAGAAGCCGCCAAGATCAAGGAAGACGCCTATCATCAGGGCTATGCCGAGGGCATTGCCCAGGCCCAGCTGCAGCTGGACCAGGCCAACCAGGAGTGGGCCGCATCCCTGGTGCAGGCGCTGGAGGCCGTGAACCATGGCAGCCAGGCCATCTGGGAACACCACCGTCAGGATCTTGTGCTCATGGTCCGGCTTGTGGTGGAAAAGGCCCTGCAGATCAGCCTGGGGGAACAGCGCGAGGAAATTCTCACCGCTTTTCTGGATCAGGCCATAAGTTCGCTGGAAGGCAGCCGCAATTATGTTCTGCGAGTCAATCCGCAGGATCAGGAAGCCCTGGAAGGTATTCTGAACGAGGCGCGCGAACGCCATCCCTCCTTGAAAAAATGGGTGGTCAAGGGCGATCCCAACATGCAGGGCGGCGGTCTTTTGGTGGAAACGGACCACGGCATGGTGGACAACACCCTGGAAGGCCGTCTGACACAGCTCATTCCCATTCTGGACGAGTTGGAACTGACCTATCAGCCGCCGGAAATTTCCGCTCCCGACAGCATCTACGAACAGGCCGCCAGCCATCCGGCAGCCGATGCCCACGAGCAGGATGACGCCGCTCTGTACGACGAAGGCGAGGCTCCGCCCACCCATGACGGCACCATCAACCTGGCGACCGACGCGGCGGATTGATGGCTCTGGATCCGCATTCCTGCTGCGCCGTTATCGGCGATACCAACCTGAGCCGGGTTTACGGCAAAGTCAGCAAGGTGGTCGGGCTCATCGTGGAAGGCCGCGGCATCAAAGCCCCCCTGGGTGCGGTCTGCACCCTGTTGACCGGCGAATCCGGGGACAAGGGGATTCCGGCCGAAGTCGTGGGATTTCGCGACAACAGCATTTTGTTCATGCCGTACGAGGAAGTCCGGGGCATCAAGCCGGGCAGCCTGATTCAGAGCGCCAGCGTGCCGCCCCTGTTTCCCGTGGGCGAGCATCTGCTGGGGCGCGCCATCGACGCTTTCGGGCAGCCCCTGGACGACAAGGGCGCCATCTGGCCCGACAAATATTACCCCATCTACGCATCGCCTCCCAGTCCGCTTTCCCGTCCGCGCATCACCGATCCCCTGGATGTGGGGGTGCAGGCCATCAACGGACTTTTGACGCTGGGCAAAGGCCAGCGCGTGGGCATCATGGCCGGATCCGGCGTGGGGAAAAGCACGCTCATGGGCATGATGGCCCGTTACACGGTGGCGGATGTCAATGTCATCGCCCTGGTGGGGGAACGCGGCCGTGAGGTGCTGGAGTTCATAGAACGGGACCTCGGTCCGGAAGGCATGGCCCGCTCGGTGCTGGTCGTCGCCACCTCGGATGTCAGCCCCTTGCTACGGATGCGCGCGGCTTTTGCCGCCACTGCGGTGGCCGAATATTTCCGGGATCTGGGCAAGGACGTGCTGCTGATGATGGATTCCGTGACCCGTTTCGCCATGGCCGCCCGCGAAGTCGGCCTGGCAGTAGGCGAACCGCCCACATCGCGCGGCTATACGCCTTCGGTATTCGCCCAGCTTCCCAAATTGCTCGAGCGGGCCGGACGCAGCGAACGCGGCACCATCACCGGCATTTATACGGTCCTGGTGGACGGCGACGACTTCAACGAACCCATTGCGGACTCGGTCCGCTCCATTCTGGATGGTCACCTGGTGCTGACGCGCGACCTCGCGGACCAGGGCCATTATCCCTGCATCGACGTTCTCAAGAGCATCAGCCGTCTGCGCAGCGAGATTACCCCTGCGCCGGCCAGAAAGGCCGGGGACATCATCAAGCGGCTGATGGCCACCTACCAGCGGGTGGAGGACATGGTCAATATAGGGGCCTACTCCAAAGGCAGCAATCCGGAAATTGACCAGGCCCTGCAGATGATCGGTCCGATTCGCACCTATCTGCAGCAACCGGTGGAAGAGCCCAGAGATTTGCACAGTTCATTCAACAATATCTCCGAACTTGCCCGCCAGGTCGGGCAGTAATTCTTTTTTTCTCAATTTTTTTTAATAGTTAAGCAGTCTGATACAGCCGTATCAGGCTCATGTTGCACGCTCGCAGGGCTTTCTTCGGATTTATTAAGTTCTAATCAAGCGCTGCAAAACTCTGTAATACCAAAGCTTTCCTTTTCTTTTCTTTACATTTTTTTTTAAAGACAGCAGTATTCTTATTTTTACGTGTACACTTTGCCTTACTGGTGTATACTAAGAGTCGTCCCCCCCGCGGAAAATACTAATGATCTGGAGAAAAATGTATGAAAGCAATTAGTTGTACAAACACTGATTGGGTTCGCTGGACCATGGGCATGATCCTGGGACTGCTGCTGGCTGTATGTTTTGCAGTGCAGGCAAGCGCAGCGGACAAGGTGAGAGATTCCCTGGCCATTTCCAGCGCCATTCAGGAACAGGGCTCCGCACGGGTCATAGTCACGTTTGCCTTTTCTGACTATGACAGCTTGCGTTCGGCTTCGGTAGCGCACTCCAGCGTGACCCCGGGAACCGTGGCGCCGGCCTCGGCCGCACTGGCGGATCAGGCCCTGGCGTCGTCCATTGCATCAGGTGTGAGCAGTGCGCTGGCCTCCATAGACCAGGGCAGCGTCACTTTGTTGAAGACCTTTTCGACCATTCCTTCCGCCGTACTCAAGGTGGACGCCGCCGGGTTGCATGCACTGGAAGATTCTTCCGCGGTGGCCTACATCGAAGAAGACAAACTCATTCCTCTGCCCGAAGCCGTCGATGCGGACAATGGCGCCGTGCCGCCGTTGCTGAGCACCAGCACCACGGTCATCGGCGCGGATCAGGCCTGGTCCGCGGGCTATGACGGCAGCGGCTGGTACGTGGCCATTCTCGATACGGGCATTCTGAATTCACATACGTTTTTTTCCACCAAGACCATTGTAGAAGCCTGTTTTTCCACCAAGGACGACACCTACAACCCCAATGCCCGGCTTTGTCCGGACGGTTCGGACAGTCAGACCGGAACCGGGGCCGCGGCGTTGTATTCCAGCTCCTACAGCGGATATGATCACGGTGTTCATGTGGCGGGCATAGCTGCGGGGCACATGTCCGACAATTCCCTCAATGGTGTGGCCAAGGGCGCGAACATCATTGCCGTGAATGTTTTTTCCGACGGGTTCACTTCGTCTTCCTCGGTATTGTCTTATCAGTCCGACCAGATTCTGGGCCTGGAATACGTGTATTCCCTCCGGAATACCTACTCCATTGCCGCGGCCAACATGAGCCTGGGCGGCGGGCAGTATTACGCCACCTGTGATGGCGACAGCACCTCCCTGACCACGGCCATCGGCAACCTGCGCGATGCGGGCATCGCCACGGTCATTGCCGCGGGCAACGAGGGCTACTGCGATTCCATCAGTTCCCCCGGATGCATCTCCAAAGGCGTGGCCATCGGCGCCACCAACAACAGCGACGTACGCGCCAGCTTCAGCAACTGGCGGGACGAACTGGTGCCGCTTTTCGCTCCGGGCGTAAGCATCTATTCCGCCGTGGGCTCGGGAGACGACGCCTTCGGCTACAAGTCCGGCACGTCCATGGCCACTCCGCATGTCTGCGGGGCCTGGGCCATATTGAAGCAAAAAGCCAACAGCGCCACGGTGGACACGGTTCTCAGCGCTTTCAGCAATACCGGCGCTACCGTCAGCTTTGACGGCAATTGCAGCAGCCCCACAGGCATCAACAGGCGTATCTCGGTTCTCGACGCACTGAATACGCTGGCCACGGCGTCCGCTGACCAGCCGGACATCCTCTGGCGCAATCCCGACAACGGCAAAAATGTCGCCTGGCTGATGATCGGCGGCAATTACAACAGCCTGACCAAACTGGACGACTGCGCCACAGGCTGGGAGATAGTAGGTACGGGTGATTTCGACCAGGATGGCAATGACGACATCATCTGGCGGATGCGCAATGGCGAACGCAACGCCATCTGGTACATGGAAAACACCACCCTCAAAAGCTGGAACATGTTCGATTCCGCCCCCACCGGCTGGAAGATCAGAGGCGTGGGCGATTTCAATGCCGACAGCAATCCGGACCTTGTCTGGCGCCATCCGGCATCCGGCATGAACTGCATCTGGTACATGACCAACACCACAGTCAACAGCATCAGCTTCTTCGATACGCGGGACGCTCCCTGGGATATCATGGGAGTCGGCGATTTCAACTCCGACAGCAAGCCCGATATTCTCTGGCGCAATTCCGACAACGGCAACAATGACGTCTGGTTCATGGACGGCACCACCATCAGCAGCACTTCGGGGCTGGACAACGCGGATACCGTATGGACCATCGCCGGCGTAGGCGACTTCAATACGGACGGCAATGACGACATCCTGTGGCGTCGTTCCGACCGCGGCAAGAATCTGATCTGGTACATGAGCGGTACCAGCATCTCCAGCATGGCCTTCAGCAATGATGCCTCTTCCCCATGGGATGCGCAGGGCGTGGGCATCTTCCACTGAGCCATTGAACTGCGATAGCGAAAGCAAGCCCCTGGCCAGCGTGAACAGCGCGGCCAGGGGCTTTTCTTATGCGTAAATTTCAGGCTGCGTGGGTAAAAAAGGGGTTATGTATCCAGGGGGGGAAGATCCAGTTCTGACTTGAACAGCGCGAGCTCTCTCAGAAATTCCAGGGCACCTGTTGCGGACAGGGAATAGGGGTCGAACTCTTGGGAAGAAAAGTATTTGAAAATCAAGGAGGATTCTACGCCCTGCATATTGACGTAAGCCATATGCCATTCGAAGAATTCCCGCTTGTGCACTTCATTGTAGGCAAGGATGACCGGATGCGAGTGGCGGTCGTCGGTGAAAATGCGTTGTAACACTTCTCCCACCATGTCGCGGTCTCCCTCCAGCCATTGCATGAAAAAACGCGTATCGTAGAGCAGCAGGCCCGTGATGCCGCGTTTGACATTGCCTTTGCGGGCCTGGACAAGGATATTCAGAATATCCTTGGTGCCGGTGTCTATTTCGTGCGTGCTCGCATAGATCAGCCTAGACAAGGGCATGGCAATCTCCGGTGTAAAAAAGTTGCAGTATGGCTGAAGCGGATAAAAGATAAGCGAGGTTTGTCAAAACCGCAACAAACGGACAAAAAAGTTACAATGAAATTACAAACAAAGCCTTATGTAAAGATCTACTTAAAAAATGAAGGAGTTTCAAAGGAAAAATTTAATCACGATTGAATTGGCGATATCAATGAAAAAGGAACAGACCAGGGGAACAACGATGAACGCCTTGTAGGAGGCCCCGTATCGTTCGGTCACCGCAGTCATGTTGGCAATGGCCGTGGGGGTGGATCCGAGAGCGAATCCGGCGAATCCGGCGGAGATGACCGCCGCGTCGTAATCCCTGCCCATGAAGGGAAAAATGACGAACAATATGAACAGGGCCACGATGATGGTCTGTACTCCCAGAATGCTCAGAATGGGAATGGCCAGGGTCATCACGGACCAGAGCTCCAGGCTCATCAGGGACATGGCCAGAAAGATGCCCAGGGCGATGTCCGCGATGATGGCCACGGAAATGGTTCCGGCAGGCCAGGGATAGTGGCGGAACACATAGGGAACGGTGTTGGTGACCACGATGCTGACCAGCAGGCAGGAAACAAAAAGAGGCAGCATGATTCCTGCAGATTTAAGCAGGGAGTTGAGAAGCCAGCCCAGCAGGATGCAGACCTGGATGACCATCAGCGCGCGCAGTACCTTGACGTAATCGATGGAATTGTCCTTGTGGTCTTCCTCCAGCGTGCCGATATCCGGCTGGATGCCCATGGCGGGTTCGAGATGACGGGTGCGGATCAGGAAATTGGCAATGGGCCCGCCCAGGATGCTGGAAAGCACCAGACCGAATGTGGCGCAGGCGGTGCCGATTTCCATGGCCCGGTGCACGCCGTCGATTTTTTCCAGTTCCGGGGCCCATGCGATCACTGTGCCGTGCCCGCCCACCAGGGAAAGGGTTCCACCGAGCAGTCCGATTACCCGGTGTTCTCCCATCATCTGGGCGATGGTCGTGCCCGCCAGGTTCTGGATGAACAGAAATCCCACGGTGAGTCCCAGGAGCAGGAAGAGCGCAGGTCCGCCCTTGACCAGCTTGGCGAAATTGGCATTGAGTCCGATGGTTGTGAAAAAGTAGAGCAGCAGCCAGTCGCGGATGGTCAGGTCAAAGGATATGTCGATGTTGAAGCCGTAATGCAGCACGGCCAGGGCCAGCGAAGCCAGCAGGCCGCCGGTGACGGGTTCGGGGATGGAGTAGCGTCGCAGGATGGAGACGTGTCTGTTGATGCGCCAGCCGAGGAGAAAAATCATGATGCCGATGTTTGCGCTGTCGAGCTGATCCACGGAATAATGCATGCCCCCTCCTGATGGTGTCGCTTTTCATGACGGATTGGAGTAAACTACCACCTCCATAACAAAAAAAAACTGTTATGACCACGGCAGGACTCTCTGGCCCGTGCCAGGGCGCACTCCTGATCATAATGATCAGTCTACCATTAAAATTGACCGGAGTTTTTTTATGCAGACCGCGGATGCAGCAACCATTGCGCAATTGCGCGAGCTGAGTTTCAAGATCAACGAACTCTATGGCTATGGCCAGCGGGATCAGGCCCTGGACCTGCTGCAAGAGGCCCTGGAGCAATCGGAAAAGCAGGATGCGGCCTATGCGCTCTTTTTTCAGGCCAAAAAGCTGGAGTACGATGGAGATCACAAGCAGGCCGAGACCTTGCTGCGTCAGGCCCTTGATCTGCGCTCCGCGGATCCGTACCTGCTCAAGAATCTGGGGACCTGCCTCAGCAGGCAGAATCGCGACAACGAGGCCGTGGGGCTGTTCGATCTGGCCATGGAACTCAACCCCAAGGACAGCCGGACCTGGCTGGGCAAGGGGGTTTCCCTGTCCAAACTCGGCCGCGAGGAAGAGGCCATCAGCCATTACGACCGGGCCCTGGAGTTTAATCCGAACAACTACAATGCCTGGCGTCAAAAAGGGGTGTCCTGCCTGGAGCTCGGGCGCGTCCGCGATGCGCTGAACTGTTATGAGCGGGCCCTGGAATTGAATCCGGCGGATTTCCACAGCTGGCTGGACAAGGGCATCACCCTGGCGGAACTCGATTATTGGGAAGAGGCCCTGGACGCCTACGGGCGGGCGCTGGACCTGGAACCCGACAATCATATCGCCTGGTGTGAAAAAGGCGTGGCGCTTTCCGGCCTCGGCCGCGAAAAGGAGGCCATTGCCTGCTTTGACAAGGCGCTTGATCTGGATCCGGAGGATGCCAATGCCTGGCGTCAGAAAGGGGTCTCCCTTTCCTGTTCGGACCAGGAGGAAGAGGCGCTGGAATATTTTGACAAAGCCCTCGAACTGCATGTGGAAGATTTTGATGCCTGGCGTCAGAAAGGCGTCACGCTCTGCGCGCTGGACCGGCAGGAAGAAGCTCTGGAAGCCTTTGACAAGGCCCTCGAATACAATCCTCTGGATTACCACACCTGGCGTCAGAAGGGCGTGGCCCTGTCGCAGCTGGGGCACGAAGCCCAGGCCCTGGAGCATTTCGACAAGTGCCTGTCCCTGAACCCAGGCGATGCGCGGGCCTGGCGTGAAAAGGGCATTTCGCTTTCGCACCTGGATGACAATGAAGGCGCGCTGCACTGCTACGAGCAGGCTCTTGATGTGGTGGACAGCGAAGCCTCCTACACCTGGTATCTCAAAGGTCTGGCCCTGCTGGAGCTGGACAGGCAGGACGAGGCCGTGGCCGCCTTTGACCAGGCCATTGCCCTGAAGCCGGATGATTCGGACGCCTGGTTCTACAAGGCCAGAACACTGGTGGACCTGAACCGCGGCGAGGAAGCCCTGGTCTGTTTCGACCGTACGCTCGATCTGGTTCCCGAGGATTACGAGGCCTGGCGCGACAAGGGGCAGGCTCTGGCCCGGCTGGACCGCAAGGACGAGGCGCAGAAATGTTTTGAAGGCGCCATGGACAGGCTTGGGGAAGATCCGGAGGATCTGGCCGAAAAGGCCTATGTGCTCTACAAGCTTTTCCGCGAGGATGAAGCTGCGGATTTGATCCGCGACATCCGCCACCGTTTTCCCCATTCGGACCATGTGGAAAACGTGTACCAGTTTCTGGCCGGAGCCCTGGGCTTCGGCAAAGACTGAGCCGACGGCAAGCTGAAACGATCATGAAGCCTGCCCGGCCGGCCGATACGCGGCTGCCGGGCAGGCTTTTTCTATGCGGCGTTGTTTTTGGGCACAGCCTGCAAATGGGCCCCTGGCAGCAGAGCCAGAAAATTGTCAATGGCCACCTTCTGGGCCACAGCCGGTTCCAGGGCGTCCAGCAGCGTATAATATTTGACGATGTTCTGGTGGTAGGTGGCGAAATGGCCGATGTTGTCTGAGCCGATGAAAATTCTGTCCTGAAAGTCCTTTACCAGTGCCAGCCATTCCGGGCGGACGTTTTTGCCGTCCGGCGTGAGCACGTAGTTTTCGAACATGATCCAGGAAAGGTCCAGGTGCAGGTTGGCGTGCTTGTCCAGCATGGAGCGCAGCATCTTCGTATACATGATCTGGTCCAGATCCAGATAGCGCGAAAGCCCGGCATGGGCCCAGACGAATTTCGTCCCGGGATGGTTGCCGGCCGCTTCCCGGACTTCGTAGGCATAGATGGGCTTGTCCAGGCGGTTTCTGGACGTGCAGTTGTTGTGCAAGCATACCGGCATGTTGCGTTCCGCGGCCAGTTCGTAGATTTCGTTCAGGGCCGGGTGATTGCCCCGGGCGGTCTCCCCGTATGTGAGATTGGTCAGATCGTCCCTGTGGCCGAAAATTTCGCCGATGCCCTGCCAGACGTCCGGATATTCCTCCAGCATCCGGCGTACGTGCAGAATAGCGTGCTTGTCCGTGGCATTGATGCCGCAAATAAAGGGATGAAAGCGTTTTTTGTCCGTTTCGGAAAGTTCCTGGTAGCGCCGGGCAATGATGAAATCAGTGGCCGTGTACCAGTAGGCGCGCCCGTTGTCGTCCAGGTAGTAGGTGGGTTCCTCGGGGGCGGCCGCATCCCATTTTTTGGTCAGCGGCATACCCGAAAACATGATGTGCTCCACGCCCGCGGCATCCATGGAAGCGATGAGTGCCTGCATTCCTTCCGTCTTTTGAATGAAGTCGAGAAAATGGAAATGTCCGTCGGCCACTTTGTAGCGTACGGGCGCCTGGGGCGCCGTGACGGCGGCCTGGGCCAGAGTCAGGGCCGGAGCCAGGCCGCAGGCCAGGGTGCCGGCGGCGGTCCATTTCAGAAAAGTTCTGCGGTGCATGTTTCCCCCTCAAGCATTTGGTTTTCAATGATCCTTTGGCAGATAATGAGATCCGGATCCCTCCCTCCTGCCGCGTGACGCCGGTCTCAGCCTTGACGCCTGGTAAATCCAGGTTTCTCGACTGTACCAGGATATGGAACCAGTGCAACGGATAATACTGTGGAACCTGTTTGGTGGATAATACCCGGCGATGTGCCGGATATGCATGGGCCATGATGCAGTGGGGATTTTTTACTAGCGGGAATTTCGTGTTCTACGCTATGATAAAGTCCATGGGATACAAGATACTGATCATCGACGACGAAGAAGCCATCCGGTTCTCATTGCGCGGCGTGCTGGAAGACGAAGGACACGAAGTGCTGGAGGCGGCGACCGGAGAAGAGGCCCTGGAACTGCTCGGCAAGGAAATGCCGGATCTGGTTTTCCTGGATATCTGGCTGCCCGGCATGGACGGCCTGAGCGTTCTCGATGCGTTTCAGCCCAGGGAAGGCGCGCCCCCGGTCATTGTGATTTCCGGCCACGGCAATATTGAAACAGCGGTGAGCGCCATCAAAAAAGGGGCTTTTGATTTCATTGAAAAGCCCTTGTCCCTGGAAAAGGTGGTCATCACCACCAACAAGGCCCTGGAATTTTACGAGCTGCAAAAGGAAAATCTGGCCTTGCGCAGCAATCTGCAGGCCTCCACGGTGCAGGAATGCAGCGGCAGTTCGTCCGTGATGGAAGCTCTGCGCCTGCAGATCAACCGCGTGGCTCCCACGGACGCCTGGGTGCTGATCACAGGCGAGAACGGTACGGGCAAGGAAATAGTGGCCCGCTCCATTCACAGCCGCAGCAGACGCTCCCATAAGGCCATCGTGGCCGTCAACTGCGCGGCCATCCCCGAGGAGCTGATCGAGAGCGAACTGTTCGGACACGAAAAGGGGTCCTTTACCGGGGCGGACAGCGCCCAGGCCGGAAAGTTCGAAATGGCCCACAAGGGCACGCTGTTTCTGGATGAGATCGGAGACATGAGCCTCAAGACCCAGGCCAAGATCCTGCGTATTCTGCAGGAACAGGTCTTCGAACGGGTGGGCGGACGCAAGACCATCCGGGTGGATGTGCGGGTCATTGCCGCCACCAACAAGAATCTGGAAGAGCAGATCAAGGCCGGAGCCTTCCGGGAGGATTTGTATTACCGCCTGAAGGTGTTCCCTTTGGAGGTGCCGCCCCTGCGCGCGCGTACGGACGACATTCCGCTGTTCATCGATGAGTTCACGGCCCGGATGACCCGTGAAAGCGGGCTCAAGTCCCTGTCCTTTTCACCCGAGGCCATGGACCTGCTCAAACGCTATCCCTGGCCGGGCAACGTACGCGAGTTGAAGAATTTCATAGAGCGGATGCAGATCATGTACATGGGCAGCATTGTCCAGCCCGAGCAGCTGCCGCCCGAATTTCTGCGGGACTCCAACACGCATACCACCTCGGCCATGGCCGACGCGGGCATAGAAAGCGGCATGGTGGATTTCAAGGCGGCGCGCGCGCAGTTCGAAATCCGCTTTCTGGAAGCCAAACTCAAGGAATGCGGCGGCAACGTGGCCGCACTGGCCGAAGCCATCAATATGGAGCGCAGCTACCTCTACCGCAAGCTCAAGACCTACGGCATCAGCGTGTCGGAGTAGAAGGTCTTTCCTGGTATGAAGAATAGCTGAATTTCGAATGACAGTACGCAATCTATTTATTTGTTTTTAGCAGAGATCATGCTATTGCTTTTTTTAATCAAATGTCACTGCAGTGCCTGTTCCGGAATGTTGCATTTATCCTGGTATAAGAACACAGTAAATGACACAAAAACTATCAATTACCTCCAAAACCTTTGATGTCCTGCTAGGTTTGATCCTGATCGGGGTGTTTTATCGCCTCTACAACATCAATGCGGCAAGCTACTGGTTTGACGAATTGTTCAGTGCCGTATCGAGCTCTCCACTGAGAAGTCCCGCTTCCGTCTATCATCACACCTTGAACGTGGACGTGCATCCGCCGTTCTATCAATTATTGTTGTGGGGGTGGTATCATGTTTTCGGATTTTCAGAGATTGCCGGAAGGTTCTTGTCCGCAGCAGCGGGAATTTTGCTCATTCCCGCCTTGTATCATTTAGGCAAACAGCTCTTCAACAAAGATGTGGGATGCTATGCCGCTCTTTTTGCGACATTCAATTTCTATCTGGTATATTATGCGCGTGAAACGCGTTCCTATTCGCTTCTGACACTGCTGACGGTTGTTTCATTTATCTGCTTTGTCAATCTTCTTGACAGGAAAAAAGGCGCCCTGTGGTACGTAATCGTCACTGCCCTGCTGGTGAATACGCATTATTTCGGGGTATTCGTATTTTTTTCGCAATGTGCGACAGTGCTGGTTCTGTTTATTTCCAGGAAAATGGAGCGCAAGGTTTTCATTATCTATTGTGTGAGCGGGGTTGCTGTCTGTCTTTCCTTGTTGCATATGCTGCAACGCATTTCTTCAATTTCTTCTGTGAAGAATTTCTGGATAGGCAAACCGCAAGACACCTTTTTCCGTGAAAGTTTTACTCTGTATTTCGGCGGTGAGCATTTGGCGTTGATGTTCGCTTTGCTGCTGTTGCTCGGTGTGTTTTCCCTGTTCAGAAGAAGCAGTGCCTCAAGACAGACGACCATTCTCGTACTCTGGATTTTTTCCCTGCTGGCAGTCCCATACGCGGTGTCCATATACATACGGCCCCTGTTGACGATACGGAATACCATTCCTCTGTTGCCCGCTGTTCTGATTCTGGCCGCTTACGGCATTACCACCATCCGGGACAAAAGCGTACGGGCATGCGTCGCGGCCGTCATGGTGCTGTTGTCCGTCACCACACTCAGTGCCCGGGGAATATTTACAGAAAAAGAGAAAATGGTGGAATACGGGGCGCAACGGCAGGACTACAGGACAATCGTACTCATGGCGGACAAGATGCGGAAAGGACAGAACGTGTATGCCTCCTACCCCGACCCCTTCAACACCTACGCGGCGCTATTGGGACTCTCCTTGCGGGTAAGCCCGCTGAAAAGCCTGAACAGGGACAATCCTGCCGCCAGGGACGTTCTGGGTCGTCGGCGACAATATATTCCGCGAACCTGTCATCAATTACGCTGAAAAACAGGGTGAGTTCAAAGCTGAAAATACGTGGGTGGTAAAGTACAGGTTGCCGGGAGACGCAGAAAAGGAAAAGTGAAGTCTGTCGGGAAACACATGTCCAGCGCCTGTGACGTCGTGGCCACATGCTCCCCGAAAAATTTTCCGCGCAGGAGGAGGACTCCGCTCTAGCTCTTCATGTTCACGTACTGCAGCGGCACGTCCAGGTCGGCATCCTTCATCAGGCTGATGACGCTCTGCAGGTCGTCGATCTTTTTGCCTGTCACACGGACCTGTTCGTCCTGGATGGAAGCCTGGACTTTGAGTTTGCTGTCCTTGATCATTTTGACCATTTTCTTGGCAGTGTCCTTGGAGATGCCTTCGATGATGGTGACCTCCGCCTTGACCTGGCCCTTGGACGTGGGTTCGGGTTCGCCGAATTCCAGTACTTTGGGATCCACCTTGCGCCGGATGCAGTGGGTGAGCAGCATTTCGCGGATTGCCTTGAACTTCATTTCATCGCCGGTTACCAGCGAAATCTTCTTGTCCTTGCGGTTCAGATCCAGTTCGGTGCTGACGCCCCGGAAATCATAGCGTGTCTCGATTTCCTTTTTGACGTTGTTTATGGCATTGTCCATTTCTTGCAAGTCCACTTTGCTGACAATATCAAAAGAAGGCATATGTGGTTCCTCCATGATGCCGGATTGGGAGTGTTTCCCGGAAGTATTGATGGGGATGCGTTCCAACAGACGATGCTCTCCTATACAGGCTCGGGCCGGCTTGGGCAAGGGGCGTTCATTGGCAGGTTCCGCTGCACTTTTGATTCTTTCCTTGATTTTTTCCCCGTTGAGCAGGAAAACACGGGCTGACGCATCGAACCTGGTGTGATAGCATACGTGTTATCGTTGTCAGGCACTCGGTGACACGAAAACAGTATTTTTTTATTGCGCGTATGACCGGAGTATGTTGTTACTATGAAATTCCAGGACTACCAGGACGCTCCTGTCGAGCTTCTGGAGATTGATGTTGCCGGAAGGCTCTGGCAGATCGAACGCAATGCGGATATGGAAACTCTTTGGGAGGAAATATGCGCAGATGGCGAAGCAGATGCCGATGAGCACTTGCCCTACTGGGCGGAAATCTGGCCTTCCAGCCTTTTTTTGTGCGACTGGCTGGCAAAACAGCGCGCTGCCCTGGCCGGTACGCGCTGCCTGGATCTCGGCTGCGGCCTTGGTCTTAGCGCTTTGGTCGGCGCCCAACTGGGCGCCAGGGTGGTGGCCATGGATTACGAATGGCCGGCCCTCCATTACGCCCGGCGCAACGGCCTGCGCAATGGTCTGGAGCAGAGCGGCGACGCACCTGTCTGGATCATGGGAGACTGGCGGCAGCCGCCTGTGAAACCAGGTTTTTTCACCCATATCTGGGGGGCGGACATCATGTACGAGCGGTGTTTCATCGAACCTGTGGCCGCCATGCTGGAACACGCGCTCGCGCCCGGCGGCACGGTCTGGTTCGCTGCTCCGGAACGCAAGCTGGTCGGGCCCTTCAGCGAACATATCGGGAAGCTGGGCTGGACCGCACGCAGGGCCGCTTCGCATTCTGTCAGTCCGGTAACGGTTTCCGGACCGGATGTTCTGGTGAACATCTGGGAATTCAGGAAAAAATGACGAACAATTCGTAAGGAGTCTAGCATGGGACAAACCATCAGATTCGGCGTTTCATTGGATTCGGAACTTTTGGAAAAATTCGACAAACTCTGCGAAGAACGTTGCTATCAGACCCGATCCGAAGCCATTCGCGACCTGATCCGCAACACCCTGGTGCAAAAGGAATGGGAAGATACCGACCGCGATCTGGCCGGAACCCTGACCCTGGTGTACGACCATCACAAAAGCGATCTGGCCCAGCGCCTGACCGAAATGCAACATGATGCGCATGACGTGATCCATTCGACTCTGCATGTGCACCTGGACCATGACAACTGCCTGGAAGTATTGATCATGCGCGGCCCCGGCAAAGCCGTGCGCGAAGCCGCTCAACGCCTGATTTCCACCAAGGGCGTCAAGCACGGCAAACTCAATCTGGCCACAACAGGAGAGGACCTTGTCTGATACGGAGAACAACCAGGCACCGGGGCGGCCGGGAAAAATGCATGACGTCCAGAGCGGCCCGGCGTCCGTGCCCCTGGCCATTGACCGGGTCGGCGTCAGGGAGGTGGATTTTCCCATCTCCGTGCAGGACCGGGCCAATGACCATCAGCGTACCGTTGCCAGTGTGGATATGGGCGCTGATTTGCCCGCCCACTTCAAGGGCACGCACATGAGCCGTTTTGTTGAAGCCCTGGAAGCCTGGTCCGGCGTACTCAATTTCGCCAATGTCAAATCTTTGCTGACGGACATCCTCGCCCGTCTGGACGCCCGCAAGGCCTATGTCAGTTTCGCCTTTTCCTTTTTTCAGCAAAAAAGCGCGCCCATCAGCGGCAGCAAGGGCATGCTGGCCTATGCCTGTCGCATGACCGGCGAAATGCTGCAGGGAGAATCGCGTCCGGAGTTCACCCTGGAAGTGGATGTCCCCGTGATGACGGTATGTCCCTGTTCTCTGGCCATTTGCGAAACAGGTGCCCACAGCCAGCGCGCCATCATCAAGATGAAATGCCGTATGCAGGGGCTGCTCTGGATAGAGGACCTCATCGAGATCGGCGAGGACGCGGCCTCGTCCCCGGTCTATACGCTGCTCAAGCGCGAGGATGAGAAGCAGGTGACCGAACAGGCTTTTGCCCATCCCGCCTTTGTGGAAGACGTCGTACGCAAGGTGGCTCAATCCCTGGAAGCGCATCCGCGCGTCACCTGGTACAGCGTGCTGGTGGACAGCCAGGAATCCATCCACAACCACAGCGCGTACGCGGGCATAGAAAAGTCCAAATGCTGAGGACTGCGGCCGTCAGGTCGGGTTCTTATTGCATGCGTGTCTTGCCGGGCAGTTCGTCCGGCATCACGATGCGCGATATGCGCAGATAGGTGTTCGGGTCGAGCTGCTCCCGGTAGAGCGTCTCCAGTGGGAGCGATTCGGGCAGCTCGTATTCCTGGAGCGGGCGGTCGTTGTTGAGGCTCACGTTCTGCAGCACCAGAATGTCCCTGAACATGTGTTGTCTGAGCCGTTCCAGCAACTGCGGCATGTTGTCCCGAGCGAAAAAGAAGTTCATCGAACTGTAGCGCTGAATGGTGTAGGGGTGCGAACGCTCGTCTATGATCAGCACCTTGCGCCTGGGATACCTGTTATCCAGAAAATGCATCACCGCATCATAACGGCGGTAATAACTCAGCCAGTTCACTCCCTCATCCAGTCCGGCCACAGGCCAGGAAAACAGCAGCACCGCGCTGCAGCCCACCAGAACATATTCCTTGATACGCAGCCCTGGAATCCGGCGACGCAGGTCAGTCGCGACTTCCCGCAGGGCGATCACGGCCAGGAGCACAAGCACCGGCAGGTAGATGATGCCCAGGCGCGCGGTGGTCACCACCGTGAGAATGGCCAGGTGATAGGAAAATTGCAGGATGCTCACCAGCAGATAGGAGATGACGAAGACCAGCAGCGGGTAGAACACATCCGGGCGCCGCTGGATTTTGCTGCTGCACAGGCGATAGACGCTCAGGCAACAGCCTATGCAGGCCAGCAGAAAAACAGGCGCGACCATGCCGTTTTTCGGGAGAAATCCGAGCATGCTGGTCAGGGCGCTTTTCAGATTGCGGATCAGATAATGGACCGCGAAGATGGGCTGCCCGTTGTCTATTTCATGGTATTGGGGCTGGGTGAAATGCAGGTTCTGCCAGGCCACGGGCATCAGCAGCAAGGGCACGGCCAGGGTCAGGAGGCTTATCTTCGGGTATTCGCTCCGCGGGAGCAGCCGGATGATGAAAGGCACGAAAACCACCAGAAACAGGGCGGATTCGTAGCGGCACTGGGCCAGTATCACCAGAGTCAGCAGCAGCCGTTCCGCCTGAGGAGCCGTACGCTGGTCCAGAAAGCAGTTGAAGAAGTGGAACGCCAGCAGGATGAAGAACAGGTTCAGAATTTCAAAGCCGCTGCTGGTGGCGTAGATCACGAAGAGCGGGTAGGCGGCCAGGAGCAGCGTGCCCGCACCGGCCAGCCACGGGGCGAACCAGCGCCTTAACAGCACATACCAGACGAACAGGGCGCCGAAGGCCGCCAGAAAATTGATGATGAAACCGTTGTAAGCGCTGTAGCCGGTAAGCGCGTGCGCGGCAAACAGCAAAAAGGGAAAAGCCAGCGGGCGTTTGTCCAGCTGGTTCAGAAACGAGGTCTTCAATCCGTTCAGGTACAGGCTGTTCTTGGGGATCGAGGCCAGGTGATCATAGTAGAAATTGGTAGAAACCCCGATGAGGTTGGGTTCGTCGTAGAGAATCCGGATCTTGGGCGGAGAAAGCAGAAAGGCGCAGATTGTCAGCGCCAGGGCCAGAGTCAGTCCGGGCCAGTTGCTGCGGATGGATTGCAGAAAAGCCCGTACGCCGGGAGTCAGCCGGATGAGGCTGACGGACCAGAATATGAAGCAGGCAAAGATGAAATAGAAACCCGTGTGCTCGAACCACACGCCGCGCTGGGTGTCGCTGGGCAGAAAAAAGCCGCCCAACAAAGCGGCCAGGCAGCAGGCGGCAAGCAACGAAAGAACGGCAAGCGAACGCTTTTGCAGCATAGGGTGTCCAGAGCGTACGGGAAGACCGGGACTCAGTTGCCTTCGCCGGTAAGTATGTTGCGGATCTCCAGAAGTTCCTGGGTTATTTCCTGTGTCAGACAGAGGTTCCGGCTGTTCTGCTGGGCCAGTTCCTTACGCGCGCCGTCAATGGTCAGACCCCGCTCGTGCAGCAGATGTCTGATGGTTCGCAGCATTTTGATATGCTCCTCGGTGTACAACCGTTGGCCTTTGTCCGTACGTATGGGCTGCAACTGGGAAAATTCCGTTTCCCAGAACCGAAGAACGTGGGTCTTCAGGTTCAGCATACGTGCGGCATCGCCGATACGATATGTTTTTTCCTCCCCCATGGGGGCTCTCCTTGGAGCGGCGCGCGTAAGGTAAAAAAGGCTCCTATAGCCTTACAGGCAGCGAATTTATCAGTGATTTTGACATATTTGCCATTTCTTTGTCCACGTCTTTATCCTTCAGCGTCCGTTGTCCGTGACGGAAGGTCAGCCGGAAGGTCAAACGCCGCTCCGCGTTTTCTTCACCTTCCGGAACAAAGACGTCGATGAGACTGACATCTTCCAGCAATTTGGATTTCTGCGATTTGATGGTCTGAAAAATGGATTCCACCTGCAGGTTCGGGGGGAAAACCACGGTGATATCGCGTCTGGACGGCGGGAATTTTGGCAGATCAGCAAACTGGATCTGCATCTGATTGAACAGCTCCCGCAGAATGTCGGCATCCAGTTCGGCGATCCACAGCGGCAACCGCGCGTGGAATTCCTTGGCCAGTTCTTCTTTGACCTGGGCGATATAACCGATTTCCCGGCCGTCGATGAGCACGCGTACGTTGGGTTCGCGCCAGTGATCGGCTTCGGCCAGTTCAAACTGCGCATCCGGCAGCCTGAGGGTCTTCAGCAGATGTTCGACAAGTCCTTTCAGGTCCAGGTAGTCCGCGACTTCCGCCTTCCAGGGCCAGGATTCGGTCCAGCGGTCGCCGTAGACCAGCAGGCCGATACGTACGGGTTCCCTGGCAGTGGTTTCGGAGGTGGGATCCGCATGGAAGACGTGAGCGAACTCGAACAAACGCAGGCTGTCGTTGCCCTGGGCGAGGTTCTGCCGCACGCTTTGCAGCAGGCCGGGAGCCAGCATGGTACGCAGCACGTCCTGTTCGTCAGAAAGCGGGTTCTTGACGCTGATGCGGTTTTCCTTTTCCAGTCCGAGAAAGTCCAGATCGCGGTGGCCCACAAAGCTGTAGTTGATGGCTTCGCTGAGGCCGATGCCCCGGGCCCAGTGCTTGAGCCGCAGGCCAAAGGCGAATTCGCCTTCGCCGCCGGCTCTGGGTTCCACCTGCTGGGGCACGCTGGGCAGCTTGGCTTCGATACGGTCCATCCCGTACATCCGGCCGAGCTCCTCGATGATGTCCACCTCGCGTTCGAGATCCAGACGATGGCTGGGCGCCTCGATTTTCCAGGTGTCTCCGGCGCTTTCGTCCACGGAGCAGCCCATGCCGGAGATGATTCTGCGGCAGAAGGCGTTGTCCAGTTCGATGCCCAGAAGGCTGTTGGCGCGCTGGGGCCGGAATGTGAAAACTTTTTTGGTCCAGGGACGGGGCTCGTCGGCGACAACGCCCGGACGCATGGAACCGCCGCAGAACTGGGCGATGAGCGATGCCGCGCGATTCATGGCCGTGAGCGAACCGGGCTGGTCCACACCGCGTTCGAAGCGGAAAGAGGACTCGCTGGGCAGATTCAGCCGACGGGCGGTACGGCGAATGCTCAGCGGATGAAATATGGCGGATTCCAGGAAAACGCGCTTGCTCTGGCTGTTGATCTCGGTGTTGGCGCCGCCCATGACGCCGGCCAGGGCCACAGGTCGCTCGCCGTCCCAGATCAGAATGTCCGTATCCAGCAGGGTGCGTTCCTGGTCGTCCAGGGTCACGAACTTCATGCCCTGTTGCGCGCGCGCCACCCGAACCATGCCGCCGCGCAGCAGATCCAGGTCAAAGGCGTGCAGAGGCTGGCCGAATTCCATCATAACGTAGTTGGTCACGTCCACGATGGTGCTGATGGGGCGCATGCCCATGGCCAGCAGACGGTAACGCATCCAGGCCGGAGACCTGCCGTCGGAAACGTTTTCGATGATGCGTCCCTGGTATACCGGGCACAGATCCGGATCGTCGATCTGAATGCGCATCTCGTCGGTGGCTGGTGCGCCGGTTTCGTCAAAGGAAATTTGCGGCATGCGCAGGGGAAGGTCAAAGGACATGGCCACTTCGCGCGCCAGTCCGAGCATGCAGAAGCAGTCGGCCCTGTTGGGAGTCACGCCGATGTCCAGCACCTGGGTGTCCAGACCAAGGGCGTCGGTAAGCGGTTGTCCGGGAGTGCCTTTTTCCAGAACCAGTATGCCCTGGTGGCCGGAACCCAGACCGATCTCGTCTTCCGCGCAGATCATGCCCTGGGAAACCTTGCCCCGGATTTTGCCCTTCTTGATGGTCATGCCGTTGGGCAGGTCCGCGCCCACAAGTGCCACGGGCACCAGCTGTCCGGCAGCCACATTGGGCGCGCCGCAAACGATGTCCAGGGCTGCTTCCTGCCCCACGTCCACGGTGCACACGGAAAGCTTGTCCGCGTCCGGGTGTTTTTCGCAGGTCAACACCTTGCCGACGACCACTTTTTCCAGCCCGGCAAACGGATTGACCACTTCTTCGACTTCCAGTCCGGTCATGGTCAACCGGTCCGCCAATGTATCAATAGGTCCCTCATAGGGGACCAGTTCCTTCAACCACTCGATGCTCAGGAGCATGTTCGCCTCCGCAAAAAATTAATCGGAGTACTGCAAATCCACTGGCAGCGCTCCTCCGGCTTTGTACCGCACAAACCAATATAATCAACCCATTCTTCCCGAGATGTCAACACGTCCATACGCACTCTTTGGGCCTGTCCTGCGCGGAATCAGCAGGTTTCAGACTGTTTGCCCCATTGAAAAGACAGTATCTGCGGGTTGGTTTGTGCGTCAATAATAGGATGATAGGTTCCACTGTACGCGTTCTTTTTCAAAAGGGCACTAAAAATTAAAAGTGGTCTTGATATTGCATAAATGCTGCAGTTTTTCTGTGGAGCAGGGTGTTTTTCACTGATTGTTGTGCTGCCAGAAATCTGGTCGTTATTGACCGCTTTTCTGGCATTGCAGGCAAAACAGGAAAAATGCGTTTGCCATTTGCTCCCTGGGAATGTTCAGAATGATTTTCCGTATGTTTTACATACGGAGTCTCTTGGCTGAATGTTGTATTGATAACATAAAAACAGATTACACTGCAGAAAAGCAAAAGAAATACTAACCATGGATTGATTCCAGATATGTGTTTTGATGCAAGGGAAAAGATTTGATCCGTTTTAGCATGGTTTTTATTTACATACTCTTAATGTTGACCAATTGAAACGATTAACCGTCAACTATCTGTAATAATAACATAAGTACAGCTACATTGTTTATATATTTCATGTTTAAGTCAACTTGAATATTTACATTTCTTGATATTTTGTGTTGTATTAACTATTATGCAAATAAATTCATAAAAACAGATCACAAGTTTAAGCAAAATACTTTTACTTGGGATTGTTTTTTTGTTGAGATCCTTGCTCATGCCATGCTAATAAAGAGGAATAGTTGTCAAAATGGGAATTTGTGTCCCTTCAGGTGTGGTAATTTTACGGTTATAAAATCTAGAAAAATATTATATTTTTTCTTGAATGATTTAAAGCGTGGGATGCTGCTTCGTTTATGCGTCATCGACGAATAGGTGGTTGCAGAAATCCTGCTGCTTATACGGCCGTTGTGAGATGTCTGTCAGGGCAAATACAGACTGCAGGGGCAATAATGAAAGGTGTGTGCCTCTCTCCCCGTGGTCACTTCAAATCCATTTGGAAGGAAGGTTGATTCTGATGAGAATAATGCTGCCTGCTACTCGAGCTCTGCGTCCTGCCGGGGCGATTGTCTGCTGTGTTCTGTTGTCCGCCCTTGTTCTGGCCGGAGCCTGGGGCTCGCCGGCCCGTGCGGCCAAGTTGAAGATAGCCATTGTGGCCTTTGATACGGTGAACGACCTGGCAGAGGAAGAGGGCTGGGGCCGCCAGGTGAGCGAAATGCTGACCACCGCCGCAGTGAATACGGGAGCATTCGAGGTGGTGGAGCGGCATCTGCTGGAAAAGATCATGAGCGAACAGGCCATGGGAAACAGGGATCAGGGCTTTACCTCGGTGGCCCAGTCCGTGGGCAACATGGTCGGCGCGGACTTTCTGCTTTCAGGCTCCGTGTTCAAATCCCCCAAGGGCCAGTTGCGTGTGGATGCCCGGCTGGTGGACGTGGCCAATGGCGAAATCATCGTTGCCAAGAGTTTTTTGACCTCGGATGACCTCGGGCCGCTGTCCGGCGCCGCCAAAAAACTCATGAAACAGATCGTGGACAGCGTATATTCCGGCGCGCCTCCCAGCGCAGGCAAGCCCGGCGCTCCGGTTGCCCAGGGCTTGCAGGCCACCTTCAATTTTTTCTCTCCCAGCGGCCTCAGTTTCGCCATGGGCGATGGCGACGAACTCACTGCCAATGAAGCCTATTCGGTTTCCCTGGCACTGGGCAACCGCATGTACGTCTATGTGGCCCAGATAGATTCCATGGGCAACATCTTCGCCATTTTCCCTAATCAGGATTTTTCTTCGCACAAGAATCCGCTGACGCCGGGCAAGGGCTACCTGCTGCCGGAGCAGGATTTCTTCACCCTGGATGAAAACACGGGCAAGGAGCGGATTCTGGCCCTGGGCATGGTGCGTCCGGACTCCGAACTGGAGGGACTGTTCGACAAGATGCTGCAGAACGGCGGAAGCGGGGGAGAGGATCTGGCCCAGGAATTTCAGGCCGCCTGGGACAAGGCAGACAAGGTGGACAGAGCGTCGGTCTGGTTCTGGCACCGCTGATACAAACGGCCTACGAGTGATGTCTTTCATGCAGCAGGGCCGGATCTGCTGCTTGCAGCCCGTATACGTGGAGACTGATTCATTCAACACAAGGAGAGAGAGATGAGTTTGATCAAAAGGGTGGGGAAATTGCGTTTGCGTACGCTGCTGGCGATTTTTCTTCTGTTCGCGCTGTGCGTCGGCGTGGTGGCACAGAGCATGCGCGAAGCGCAGCTTACACAGGAAGCCGATGCGCGCGAAATAGAGAATACCGGTACATTCGTGGCCACGGACAACGTGCTGAGCACCGAGGATGTGGACAAGGCCAAGGTCAAGAAGGCCAAGGCCAAGAAAGCGGCTGCCAAAAAAGCCGCCGCCAAGAAGAAGAAAGAGGCCGAAAAGAAGAAGGCCGAGGCAAAAAAAGCTGAAGAAAGCGCAGCGGCCAAAGAGGCGGCAACCACCACAGCTGAGACAACCACCGGCGAAGCGGTTCCCGGACCTTCCATCGACAAGTACGATGCCATGAACATCGATATCGATCGGGAGTTCAACACCTTTGTTTCCCTGACCAAGAAGGCTGATCAGGAGCGGATGTCCTCCAAGAAGGTTTCGGCTTCCACCAAGACCAAGATCTCCGAGACCAGAGACAAGATCGTGGCCTACTGCAAGAACAAGATGGACGAGGCCCAGCTTGCCAACAAGCCGGACCAGGTGGCTTTTTACGACAACGTGGCCAAGCAGATCACGGCCCGGGCCAAAGCCGCGTCCAGCGACGCGCGCGACGAAAAGGCCGAGGAGGATATGCAGCGCTACACCGAAGCCAAGAACAAGGCCTTCAACCGCGTACTGCAATCCAAGAAAGCCTCCGAGGTGACCCCCAAACAAAAGGCTTATCTTGAGCAGCGGACCCTGGTTATCATGGAAGAAAACATGAAGATTTTTCTTTCCATCATCACCCAGGTGCTTTCGCTGATCAACCAGGCTCATGCGGCGGTTTCCGATCCCATTTCCTACGGCGTGGGCTGCGCCCTGAGCTCTGCAGCGCGCATGGCTTCCGGCGGCAGCATACTTCCACCGGAAATCGAAATGCTGCGGCTGCTGAGTTCCAGACTGCAGACCAACATGGACGACTACAAGGCCATTCAGAATTCGCTGTACATTCTGACCGGGCGTCCGCCTGTCAACGATCTCTCCAAGGACGGCAGGAAAGCCACGGGGCACGACAAGCTCCAAAAGAGCATGGGGCAGGACTAACCTGCGCGGAACAATGGCGCTGCGATTCGCAGCCCATGTTCGGCATGGCTTCATTAGAAAGTGCAATCGATCAACCGCAGGGAGAGCGGCGCAATGCCGCCTCCCTGCATAGTCATCAGGATGATTTTCATGCAGTTACAATTTCGCGTCCGGTCCTGCGGTATCTCTTTCCGCCTGTTTGCGACAGGCCTTGGTCTTTTGCTGCTGCTGGCTTTTTCGGCTCCGGCGGCAGCCCAGAGCACCAAGAGCGTGCAAAAGGACTTCAACGAGGCCTTCAAGGCCGCATCAGAGGCCTTCAACAAACGCGATTACAAGGCGGCTCTGCCGGAATGGCAGAAGGCTTACGACGCCATGGAACTGCTGAAGGACAGCACCAAGGTCCGGAAAATCAAGGAACGAGTGGAACTCGGACTGGCCATGTCCTACGCCAACCTGGCTCTCAAGGATCCGGGCAATGGCGAAAATTTCGACAAGGCCGTCCAGTGGTACGACAGCCTGCTCAAGCGCAAAAAGCTGAAAGAGCTCAAGCGCTCGATGATTTATGACAACAAGTCCTATCTGCTTTCATCCCGAGCCCGGCAGCTCTGCCAGGCGGGAAAGTGCAAGGAAGCGCTGCCCCTGCAGGAGCAGGCCGTGGAACTGCTGAAACAGATGGACCCGGGCCCCAAACTGGATAAATTTCTAGCCCAGGAAAACAGCGCCCTGGCCCGTACGGCCAAGTACGCCAGCGCGTACAAGATTGCGCTGGACGCTGCCGACAAGGCCGTGGCCTATTGGCAGGAAAGCGGAAACGACCTGGAACTGGCGCGCGAATCCATCCTTCGCGACAGCATCCTCCTGGATCTGGGGCGGATTTCCGAGGCCAAGGCCGACCTGGAAAAACTGCTTCCGGGCTTGATACAGGCGGTGGAACAGTCCGCGGCCCAGGACGACGCTCCGGATGCAACCGGCGCAGCGGCCAAGGCCCCTGAAGACGCCAAGGCCGCCCAGGCGGCTGCCAAGGTTCAGGCCAGACGGATAACCTACGTAGTTGATGCCAGCGTCAATGCCGCCGTGTGCGCATCCGTGCTGGGGCGCTATGGCGAAGCAGCCGTTTTTCTGCGGCAGGCAGCGGCATGGTCCGCCAGGGCCGCGGATAATTACGGCCTGGAAGCCGTGGACATCGACCGCGGCATTCTCAATTACCATCAGGGGCTGTACTTCGACGCCCTGGCCGCGTTTGAAAGGATTTCGGGCAGCAAGAACGTCCAGCGCCGGGCCAAAAGTCTTTCCAACGCGGGCTGCATCTATCTTTCGCTCTACCGAGACAAGGGCGACGAGCGCTATTTCGAGAAAAGCAAGGACCGCCTGATGCAGGCTCTGCCCCTGGCGCAGGACAGCGGCGATCTGGGGACCGCCGTGGCAGCGGCCACCAACCTGGGGCTGCTCTATCTGTATAAATCCCGCAATGAGGGCGCTCCGGACGCGGCAGGCGAGTTGCTGGTGCAATCCGTGGATACGCTGCTCAAGGGAGAGGCCCAGGCCCGCAAACTTGCTTCGGATCAGGCCCAGACCCCGGAGTTCGCCGAGGCGGAAATCGATCTGGGGGATGTATTCCTCGAGCTGCATTCCCGTTTTCGCGGCGCAAAAGTGGCGGATCTGGTCTGTCCGGGCAACACGCAGACAGGGGAGGCCGGGTATCTGGACTGCGCCCAGCAGTACTACGAGAGCGGGCTGCATATCGCTTCCTCCCTGAAATTGCTCAACAAGCTCTGGCGCGCCTACCATGGTCTGGCCCGGGTGTTTCAGGCCCGCGGAGACGCCGCGGCAGCCCTGGACAACTACAGAAAGGCCGTGGACGTGGTGGAAAATCTGCGCAATCTCCTTAGCGGCGGTCAGAGCGTGGGTTTTCTGCACGATAAGCACATCGTCTATACCGACTGCGTGGAGTTCCTGCTCAAGGAGTGGCAGAACAGCACGGACAGTGCGCAAAAGGCGGAATACGCCCGCCGGGCCCTGGTTTTTCTGGAACGCAGCCGGCTCAATGGACTGAAATCCGTATTCGAACAGGCCCTGCCCCCGGAAAAGCAGGAAGTCAGCAGCGAGCTCGCCGAGGTCGATTACCAGCTGGCAGTGCTGCGCCTTGCTCCGGACACTGTGCCCCAGGTTCTGGCTCCTCTGGAAAAACGCAAGGCCGAACTGGAGAAATCCCTGGAGCAGGACGACCCCTTCCTTCACAAGCCCGCACCGGCCCTGGAGCTTTGCCAGAAGAAAATCGCCCCGGATCAGGTGGTGCTGGAGTTCTACTACAACAAGGAAAATTTCTTTATCTGGAAGATCCAGGCGGATTCCATCGAACTGTTCTCCACGCCGCGTCTGGTGGTGGACGAGGCCACGGACGAGGAAGAGGACTTCCTGACTCAGGTCATGGAAGATTTTCTGCAGCATATCGTACTGCTTACATCCCAGCGGGATGAAAGTACGCAGGCCAAGATCAGGGACGATCTGACGCGGATGTACGAGCGCTTTTTCGTGGACAGCGGCCTGTCCCTGCCGGAAGCGGGCGGACGGCTGACCATCGTGCCCTACGGCAAGATCAGCGTGCTGCCTTTCGCGGCCATGGGACCGGCCGGGGGCGGTCCGGACAATCCGCCTCTGGTGGCCCGCTACACCATCAACAACCTGACCTCGCTGAACCAGCTGCTGCTGGAAAAGCAGGCGGGCCAGCCCGGCTTCTACGGCGTGGGCAATCCGCAGATGCCCCGGCCGCTCGAGCCTCCGGCCCCGCCCGTACAGGACGCTCAGAACAGCCCGGACGCCCCGGGCGGCCAGGCCGAAAATCCGGATTCCAAAGGCACCAGGGGCAGCGGCGACACGGACCCGGACCTGCGCTTGCTGCTGGGTACGCTCTTTGCCGAAAGCGACAATGATCCGGAGTCCCAGACCAGGGCCCAGAGCTTCATTGCCCTGCCGGACGCCGGAGAGGAAGTCCGGGCCATTTCGCAGCTCTACCAGGAGAAGGAATCCAAGAACCTGTCCGTCAGCGTGGATCAGCCCGTTACCCTGCGTGAACTTTTCGACGGACTGGAGAACGGTTCGTATGATACAATTCATCTGGCTACCCACGGCAAGCTGGTCCCAGGTGCGCCTTTGCTCTCCTTTCTGGCTTTTTCAGAGGACAGCGAACAGCAGGACCAGATCCTGCAACGCGGGTTGCTGACAGTGAAAACCATTCGGGAGAAATTGTTCGGCAAGCTGTCCAATACGCGCCTCTGCGTGCTTTCCTGCTGCGAGACCGCGCGTATCGGCGATATGAACGGGTTGGAATACGCCTCCCTGGCCGGAGCGTTCCAGTCCGCGGGCATCAAGCGGATCATCGCTTCCCTGTGGGAAGTGCCGTCCAAGGAAACATCGCTGTTGATGGAACGTTTTTACGGCAAGTTGTTCGAACAGCAGGGCGAACCCGACTATGCGCTGGCCTTGCGCCAGGCCCAGGAGTCTGTCCGTGCTGAGCAGCCCGACCCCTATTATTGGGCTGCGTTCATTCTGATCGGGTCCTGAAACGGCCCAAAAGCGGCCTTTGCCCGGTAAGGGCCGGATGTAAATGGAGAAAGAGATTATGCGGTATCTTGTGAGTTGCGTATTGTTGCTGAGCCTGCTTGTTCCGGTTGCCGCCCAGGCTGCGGATTGCGGCCCCGCGTACGCGGACTTGAAGGCCATTGAAAACGACGAAGCCAAACTGCTGGAACGTATCGGGCAGTATCCGGAATGCGGAAAACTGGCCGTGAAACTCGGCAATATCTACTACGACAAGAAGATGTGGGTGGATGCTGATAAATATTACGAAATAGCGTTAAAATTGTTCCCCACCAGCAAGTTCGTGCAGAACCGCAAATTCGAATGTGACCAGAACAAACCCATTGCCCTGAAAGAAGGAAAAGATCCGGACATTCAGGGTGAAGTGGCCAGACGCGGACTGGGCGGCAAAAAATCGCTGCCTCCCATTTCCCTGGAAGTGCACTTTGCCTCGGGCAGCGCGGCCATCGCCAGCGAAGATTATGCTGTCCTGGATCAGTTCGCCCAGATCGTGGGTAATAATTATAAGAATTATACCTTTGAAATTCAGGGTCATACGGACAATGACGGTACGCCGGCAGCCAATCAGCGTCTTTCCGAGCGGCGTGCCGAGGCCGTGAAAAAGTATCTGGAGCAGCAGGGCAAGGTGCAGGTTCCCCTGACCACCAAGGGGTTTGGAGAAAGCCGCCCGGTGGCGTCCAACCTTACAGATGAAGGCAAGGCGCAGAACAGACGGGTGGAGTTTCGCGGCAAGCGATGATTTTTTTGATGAAACAAACGGGTTTAGCACGGTCTTTGCTTTAAGTGCCGTATGCACACATATGGCGAGTCGTTGAGACCATTAATTTGGAGATATGCAAGCATGAAGCGATTTCGAGTTACCTGTCGGTCATTGGGCATGCTTTTGGGACTGTTCTGTCTGCTGTCGGTCGCCTGGGGCAGCTTTCCGCGGAACTGTTTCGCCGCCGACACCATCGTGGTTACGGCGGAAGGCCTGGCAGACCCCGAGGCCGATGCCTACAAGCGCGACAAGGCTCTGATGGTGGAGGACCTGCGGCGAGACGCCAAGTCTCAGTGCGTGGAAAAAGCCGTGGGCTCCCTGGTGGAGAGTTCGACCCTGATGCAGAACTACGAATTGATCCACGACCGCGTTCTGACCCGTTCGCGGGGCATGATCAAGCGGGTCATCAAGGAAAGCCCGCCCTGGATCGGTGAAGATGGTTTTGCGCACATGCTGATGAAGGCCGAGGTCTTTGTCACGGACCTGAAAAAGGCCCTGAAGCAGATGTCCCGGGAAGAGAAGGTCTATCTGATCAAGCAGCACGGCAATCCGAAGATTTCCGTGGCCATTCTGATCGCCGATGCTGATCGCGGTTCGGGCACCCGTCCGGAACAGTCCGAGATCGCGGAGAATATTCTCAAGGAACGTCTGAAAAGCTTTGGCTACCGGGTCTGGTCCGAGGATTATTCCACCAGACTGAAGCAGGAGATGATGGTCAAGAGCTCCATGAACAACCAGGTGGAAGCCACCATTTCCACCCAGCAGCTCAAGGCCGCGGATTTTTTCATCGAAGGCAAGGCAAAGTTCAAGCAGATGACCCAGACGCTGCAGCCGGCCAACATCAAGGTGACCAAATACGTGCTGACCTCCTGGAGCGTTAAGTGCGTGGATGCGCATACGGGCGAGGAAATCCTCTATAACAACAAGGTGCCCAGGGGCAAAGGGTGGGCCACTGAGGATCAGGCCATCGAAGACATCGGCAAGCTCATCGGCGACGAGTTTTCCAAGGAGTTCTTTGCCGAGCATCTTCAGGCGCCTTCGCAGATCATTCAGCTGCAGGTCCTCGGCCTGCCCAACTATGACGTGGCCCAGAAGCTGAAAAACGAGTTTATCGGCCTGCGTCCCGTGCTGAACGTGGACATGCGCGATTTCGACAAGAGCGGCATGTCGCTGTTCGAGGTGGAATTCACCGGCGCCACGTCCAACTTCAATCAGATGCTCAATTCCGTGATTATCGCGCCGTTGAACACGAAAATCGGAGACAACGCCTTCAGCCTGGATTCCGCCCATGGAAACACCGTACGCATTGCGTTCAATTCGGATTTGAGCGGTGAAGAGGTCATGAGTCGTTTGCAGAATATGCCTCCGTCTTCCCTGGCCATTTCCGCGCCGGGCCGCATCAAGGATGTGGTCAAGACGGAAAGCGCCCTGAAGAAGGTTGCTGCGGTGGCGCCCGAGGCCGCCAAGACATTGGAGAATGAAGGAATCCTGGATTCCAAGAGCGGTCTGGATGCAGTGAAAAGTTTTTAACAGCAAAAAGTGAGGGAGAGTACGATGAAATCAATACTTAATGTTTTTCTGGTCATCATCCTGCTGAGTCTTTGCGCGGCATGCGCCAAAACACCTCCGCCCACACCCGTTGCGCCGCCTGTGGTGCAGCAGACTGATCCGGTGGACGACGCCATCGCCTTTTACAACAGGGGCAATTACGACGAGGCCAGGGCCATCCTGGTGGACGAAATGCGCAACAATTCGCAGGACCCCCGTGTGTACTATTACCTGGGCAACATTTACATGATCTACAAGGACTGCAAGAGCGCGCTGCCCATGTATGAGCAGGCCGTGTATCTGGATCCGGGCTATTACGAAGCCAAGCGCAAGCTGGATGAATCCAAGAAGATCTGCGCGCCCAAGAAAAAACCCACAAAGAAATCTCCGCCTCCCAAGAAGCCCGTGGTGAAGAAGAAATTCGACGGTGGCGCCAAGGCTCTGGATCCGGCCGACTTCTAGCCTGGAACAAAGCCGGCAAAGGCAATATTCGATATCATGTCCGGGCCCGGATGGTCCGCCACTCGGGCCCGGCACAACGGGGAATGTTTTTCTGAGATCCGCAGGAGAAGAATATGCGTAACGCCGGTCTGTTGCTGTCCTTGCTATTGCTGCTTTCGGTTCTTTCCGCGCCCTGTCAGGCCGGAAACAAGGAACTGATGCAGAAGTGGGCGGCCAAAAAACAGTATGTCAGGGATCAGATTCTGGAGGAACTGCGCAAGCAGGGGGATCTGCCGGAAAATGGAACCATCCAGTTCGAAGCCCGAGTCAAGACCGGTAACGACGGTAACGTGACCACCTTTGAAATCGACTCGGTGGAAGTGTTCGACAGTGCCACGGGCACGTCCGCAAGGAAGCCGGCCGGATCAGCTTCCATGCCTGTGGGCGGCGCCCAGGCCGGTACGGACGGGGGCCCGGGACTGGTTCGTGAGGAGTCCATCGACCTGACGGGATCCGCACCGGAAGACTCGCCAGGAGCAGCCGGAAAACTGGGAACCAGACACACCCTGCGTGTGTCCGGCAAGCTCACCGAAGGCGTTCTGGATATTCCAGGCACAGCGGTGATCAACGATTCCATCAAGATGAAGGATGGAAAACCCATCAGTCTGAAGCAGGCCCCGAAAAAAGAGGCTGAACCAGACGAGACCGTTGTTGCCGACAAGACAGCTGAGCCTGGAGAATCAGCGCAAACCCAGGAGGTCGGCGACGAGAAGACGGACAAGTCATGGTGGAAGATCTGGTAGGGAGCAATTGTTCCGGACAGATCGCATGTTTACCGGGGATTTTGAAACCGTATTGAACAGGAGAGAAAGGATATGAAGAATTCCAAGCTGTTGATTGGGCTTACCATAGTGCTTAGCCTGCTGCTTACGGCCTCGTTTGCCAGCGCGGGCAACAAGAAACTGATGAGCCTGAAAATGGCCAAGCAGGACTTGAAACGCAACCTCATGGAATCCATCGTGGGCTACAAGGTCAAGAGCGAAGGGCAGTTCGGTCTGACCGAGGATGCCCAGTTCAAGGTGGACACCAAGGCCGCGGGCGTCATCAAGGGCGTTATCGTGGACGATTGCATCTACGACAAAGGCAAGGACATTGCCATGTGCTACGGCCACATCGACCTGGGCACGGTGCAGAACATTCTGGGGGATTACATCGAATATAAGAACGTGACATTGCAGGGCGTGGGCCTGGGAACCATGACCAAAGCCTCCCGTCCGCCCCTGCAGGCGCTGCGCGCGGCTTTGCTGGACGCCTACAACCAGATGGCCGTGACCCTGGTCGGGGAAAAGATCCTTTCGCAAAGCTCCACGGAAAACTATATCCTGACCAAGGACAGCAACCGCTCCAAGGCCTGCGCCGCGGTATACGGTGCGCACATTCCGCAGGAGTCCGTGAAGTTCGGCCGCAAGGGCTGGGGCTGGGATTCGGAAGATACGGCCTATGTGGTGCTGCAGATGGACGTGAACAAGGTGCGCGACCTGCTGGGCAACGAATTGCTCTACAAGGGTGAGAACATCATTGAAGTCATGGGCCAGGGCACCTTCAACGATGACCTCAGCGAACTGCGCGACCAGGAAGACGGCGCGGACGGCTCCGGCCCCCGCAAAGGCACCAAGGTCCGCGAGGCAACCCTGAACATCCCCACCGGCTCCACGCCCAACGACGACGAGGCCATGAACCTCAAGGGCGGCGCACAGGCCCAGTAGACCTTTTGGTAACAAGCCAGGAAAACCCCGGTTGCGAGAACGCTCCGGGGTTTTTTTTGGTGAAAGGGAAGGGAGAGGGAACATCCAGCGGTGCGGCATAGCCCCAGGGACGCGAACGCCGTCCCAATTGCCATGTCGCCCCTACAGGGCTCGATTCAATTTTCTGCCACGGTACCTGGGGTTGCACCCCAGGCTATAATTAAGCCGCCCCGTTGGGGCTTGGGCTCAGGCTTGGGGCAGAGGCTTGGGCAGAGGCCGGGCAGACAGGATTTGCGTTGGCAAAGCCTATCTGCCCGGGCGGGAGCAGAAGATGGTGTTTTGCGGAGACCGGTCTTGCTGGAGAAGGTGTATGAACGGGATAACGCAAGAAAATACGCCCTCGGCACAATGCCTTTTCCCAGGAAAAGCCCCAGCGTTTTTCAGCCACGATGGAGGCGGGGTGCGTTTGCAGGGCATGAAAAAATCGCCGGATATCACGTCTGATTCCGCACGCCACCCCCCAAGCCCCAACGGGGCGACATATCTATAGCCCAGGGCGCAGCCCTGGGAATTGGGATTAGTCACAAGAAAAGCCCTGTAAGGGCGACATGACCAGGGAAACAATGGTTTTCTTTATCGCCATGTCGCCCTTACAGGGCTCGATCAATACTGCAATGCAATCCTGGGGTTGCACCCCAGGCTATAATTAAGCCGCCCCGTTGGGGCTTGGGCTCAGGCTTGGGCAAAGGTTTGGGCAGAGGCAGTCCCCGGGCGGTTACTTGTCCTTTTCCAGCTCCAGGTAATCGGCCAGGATGACCTTGAGACCGAAGCCGGGGAAGTTTACGCGGTATTTGTCCGGCGGGATGGAGTCCACTATTTTGCCGCGCCCGAAAATCTTGTGCTTGCAGTAGCAGCGGATGTCCGTACGGGAGGTCTTGTTTTTCGTTTCCGAGCCTGCTCCGCCGGAACCGCCGGATGGGGACGAGGCCCCTGACGAGGCCGCCGGCGGGGTGAAGGTGAAACCCGAGCCGGGCTGGCGTTTCTGGTGCATGCCGCCGGAAAGTTCCTCGCGGTATTCCTGCAGATAGCCGGTTTCGATTTCCCGGATAAAGGGGCTCAGCACCGCGGGTTCGGAAAAGTCCTGGCCCCGGCGGTAGAGATTCTTTGGGGCGAAAATTCCCAGATATTCGCGGGCGCGCGTACAGGCTACGTACATCAGCCGCCGTTCTTCCTCCAGGTCGTCCGGGTTGTTCAGGGCGTGGCGCGAGGGAAAGCGTTCCTCCACCGCGTCGATGAGCAGCACGGCGTCCCATTCGAGCCCCTTGGCTTGGTGGATGGTGGACAGGGTCAGCACTTCGCCCCGTTCTTCGCCGCGGTCCGGATTTTCCAGACTCAGGTCGGCCAGGAACTGCTCCAGGTCGTCATAGCCCAGGGCGATCTGAGCCAGCTCTTCCAATCCCTTCTGGCGGCGCGGATAATCATCAGGATAGCGCGCTTCCAGGATGGGTTCGTAAAATTCCAGGGCCATGGTGGCCAGGGCCGCGGGCGTATGCTGTCCCTGACGCATGTGTTCGAGCATCTCCAGAAAAGTCCGCAGTTCCGGCCATTTGACAAAGGCTTTCTGCAGTTTCTTTTCATCGTTGGCCATGAGTTCGCTGTGCAGGCGGTTGGCGGTCTTGGGGCCGATGCCGTTGATATGCGAAATGGCCCGCTGCCAGGCCAGCGTATCGCCCGGATTCAGCACAAGCCGCAGATAGGAGAGCACGTCCTTGACGTGGGAGGCTTCGGAAAAACGCAGTCCGCCGTATTTTTTAAAGGCGATGCCCAGCTTGGCCAGGTTGGTCTCCACGTTGTAGGACTGGTAGCCTGCCCGGAACAGCACGGCGATTTCTCCGGCCCCGTACTCTTTAAGCAGTTCGACGATTTTGTTGACCACCAGGCGGGACTGGGTCAGGTC
Organism: Desulfovibrionaceae bacterium; assembly: GCA_963667575.2. Classification (GTDB taxonomy): domain Bacteria; phylum Desulfobacterota; class Desulfovibrionia; order Desulfovibrionales; family Desulfovibrionaceae. The sequence continues at coordinate 234,420 of CAXXHY010000035.1, forward strand.
GCTGAGCGGACGCAGCAGTTCGGGCCTGGGGCCTTCGGTACGGTCGGAAAAAAGGTGTTTCTGGAAGTGGGCCGTGGCCTGTTCGAGTATTTCGTTGGTCAGGTCCAGAATGGGCTGGGTGGAGCGGTAGTTCTGCTCCAGCTTGACCACTTTGGTGTCCGGAAAGGTATTGGGAAATTCCAGAATGTTGCGGACGTTGGCGCCGCGAAAGGCATAGATGGACTGGGCGTCGTCGCCCACGGCCATGACCGTGTTGCTCTCGGGCGTGAGCAGCCGCACCAGCCGGGCCTGGACCAGGTTGGTGTCCTGGTATTCGTCGATCATCACATGGGCGAAACGGCTGCGCAGCCAGTTGCGGACGTTTTCGTTCTCCTGCAGCAACCTTTCCAGCTCGAACAGCAGGTCGTCGTAATCCAGCAGGCCGCTTTCGCGTTTGCGCTTGGCGTAGACCTTGCCCATCTCGCGGAAGTCATCCCCGTAGGTGGCCAGGTGAAAGGCCTCCCTGGTGAGGATGGTGTCCAGGGTGAGTTCCTTGTTGCGGGATTTGCTGAGCATTTCGTAGACCGTGCCGATTTTGGGAAACGAACGGTCGCCCTTGCCGAGTTTCAGCTCGGCCTTGATATCGCGCAGAATGTGCTCGGCGTCCTGGCGGTCCATGATCACCAGGCGGTCCGGAAAGTCCGGCGGTGGATTGGTGCGCAGGATCCTGTAAGCAAAGGAGTGGAAGGTGCCGCCTTGCACTGCGCCCACCAGGTCCGCGCCGTAGCCGCTGAACCCTCCGAGGTTGGCTTTGCTGTTGTGCAGCAGGTCGCCCGCGCGCAGCAGCATTTCCTGCGCGGCCTTGCGGGTGAAGGTCAGCAGCAGGATGGCTTCGGGCGGCACGCCCTGTTCCACCAGGTAGGCCAGGCGGTAGACAATGGTACGGGTCTTGCCGCTGCCTGCGCCGGCGATGACCAGCAATGGGCGGTCCACAGTGGTAACGGCCTCGTGTTGGGCCGGATTCAGTTCGTTTTCGTAATCTATGCTCATGCGTATTATTTGGAGTCTGTGCCGTTCGGAATCCCGAAATGGTCGAGAACCAGTCTGCCCACGTCGCTGACGCGTTCCGGGCGGGTTCCGGCACTGTCGTAAAAAAAGGCGTCGCCCACCGTGTGCGTACCGTATCGTCCGTGCAGGCCGAACAGCGCGCGGCTGTCGAATTTGGCCTTGAGGTCGAAGCCCGGATTGGGCGTACACAGCAGGTCGGGCGGCTGGTAGGTGGCAATGCCGGCGTTACGGAATTCGGCCTCCACCGGATACAGTTCGTCCCTGGTCGCAACCTGTTGCATGACTGGTTCGCCTTCAAAGGTCAAGTGCAGCAAACCCTGTCTGATGTCTTCCAGCTGCCTGTGCAGCTCCCCGGCCGCGTACGTGCCCCGGGAAAAACGTTCGCGCGCGTGCAGATAAATGCGCCCCGGATCCAGGGCAAAGCATTTGCTCTCCGGCAGAATTCGCCGAGCGTCCAGTTCGTCCGTGGTCTGTCCGGGGGGCAGCGGCGCCAGGCGCAGCAGTCCCTGCTGTTCGAGCCAGGTATTCAGGTTCACTTCCATTTTCAGGGCGCAGAAACCATGATCCGCCAGGGCCACCAACCGTTTTGGTTCGGGCAGCCGTTCGTAGCGCTCGAGTACCTCTCCGATCAGGGCGTCCCAGTGGCGAAAGAACTCCAGGCAGGCCGCGTGCAACGGATGGTCGGCATCCGTACAGGCTGGAAAAAGGAAGTGGAACAGCCGGTCCGTCTCGGTGAGCACGAACACGAACAGATCCCAGGCCAGGTCGGGCCAGAGCATGTCCAGGGCCAGCCGGCGGGAATCCAGGGTGGCGCGCAGTTCGCTGAGCAGAAATTCCGGATCCTTTTTACCGCGTACGGTGTCTGCCTCGAGTTTGTAGCCCTGGGCGCCCAGGTTGGGTGCCAGAAACGGCGGAAATACGGCCCGAGTCAGTTCCGGAGCCACGAATCCGGCTATCAGCATGCCGGGCAAGGGCTTGGCCGGGTACGTATTGGGCAGGTTCACCACCCGGGCGCTTTTGCCCAGCTCGCCCAGGCGCTGGAAAATGCTCGGACTGCATACCCAGTTGGAGTTGGCTATGCTGATCTCATAGGTCTGCGGGTCCAGGGCCGTGAAGCCGAAAACGCCGTGTTCGGCCGGGGCTGACGCCGTATAGAAAGAAGTCCAGTTCACGGGCGAAAGCTCGGGCAGCTCGGCCCGGATGGCTCCGCCCCCGGATGCCAGTGCCAGTTTGCTCAGATTGGGAACCACGCCCTGCTCGGACAACGAACAGGCCAGCGAATAGGGCAGCCCCGTCCAGCCCCAGTACAACCAGGCGTGTGGGGGATAAAGAAGACATGTTGTGTAAAGTCGCCTCCGGGCGGCTCAGGAACCTTTTGGCTAAAAAAGTATATTGTAAAATTAAGTGGTTGTAGGGCTATCGTTTTTTGCTACGCCCCTAGTTAAGCAATGTAAAAAATAAAACCGACCTACTCGTTACCTGCTTCCCGTACCAGCTGGCGTCCGAGTTCGGCCGCTTTGGCGCAGTCCTGCGGAAAGACTTCCTCTTTGCGCCTGGCCTTTGCTTCCGGATCCCAGGCCGTGGAAAGATATTTGGAATAATCATGGAACTGGTACGTGTCCGTGCTCAGTTGCATGGTGCACGGACCGAGCACCCGTGTCAGATAAGACTGCGTACGCTCCATGAAGGACCGGTAGCCGTATTCTTCCAGCTGTGATTCCTTGATGTTCATGGTGTAGAACAGGGCAGTGGGAATCCTGCGCGGAAACAGCACTTGGCGGTCGGGCGTATAGGTGACATGGGGGAAGAACAGACGCTCCAGCAGAGCCCGGAAACAAGCGGTTTCATTGCCGAAATACACGGGCGAGCCAAAGACAAGGGCGTCGCATCGGAGGCATTCCTCGAGCAGGGGAGTCAGCGTGTCTTTCAAGGCGCAACGGCCGTAGGAAGAACCACCGATTTTCTTGCATTGGAAACAGCTGCTGCAGCCTTTGAATTCCAGGCTGTACAGATGCACGAGCTCGCAGGATGCGCCGGCTTCCTGCGCACCTTGCAGACAGGATTGCAGCAAAGTGGACGTGTTGCCTTTTTTGCGCGGACTGCCGTTGAAAGCCAGAATTCGCATAGGTATACCTCCTGTCCGTGTGGACGATGCCCGTGATGGTTACTTCTTCGCCAGGTTTACGGCGGCGCGCAGTCCGAGCAGGTAGCTGTCCGCGCCGAAGCCCACGACGGAGCCCGCGGCCAGGGGCGCGATGACCGATTGGTGGCGGAAGGGCTCGCGCGCGTGGATATTGGACATGTGCACCTCCACGATGGGCACGGTAAGGATGTCCAGGGCGTCGCGCAGGGCAATGCTGTAATGTGTCCAGGCGCCCGCGTTGATGACCACGGCGCTGATGGCGGCGTCCTCGAAGGCTGCGTGGATTTTTTCCAGCATTTCGCCTTCATGGTTGGTCTGGAAAAAGTCGATGGATGCGCCCAGTTCGGCAGCCAGGCTTTCCAGGCCCGCGCGGATGCCCGCAAGAGTTTCGGTTCCGTATATTTTGGGGTCCCGTTTGCCGAACATGTTCAGGTTAGGGCCGTTCAATACGAGTATTTTCATGGTTGCTCCTGTTGGCCGTCCCTGGCGTCGGCAAGAAGTCCGGCGATCGCTTCGACCAGTTCCTCGATGGACTGCCGGGCATCCACCACGCTGTGGGCGCATTGCTGGTATAGCTCCGCACGCTGATTCAGGGTCTCGCGGATCTCGTCGCAGGGGTTGTAGTCCGCTTCGGGCTGATCCTCTCCGGATGCGTTGCCCAGGCGCGGACGCTGGGCCAGGTTGGGATCGCACTGCAAGCGCTGGATGAGCACTTCCGGCTCCGCTTCCAGGTAGACGCAATTGACCGGAATCCAGGATGAACTCCCGATATGTCCGTACGCAGTATGGCGCCGCCGCCCGTGGCGATCTACGGTACGCGGTGCGCAGGCCTGGCGCAGGATGCGGGCTTCGTGTCTGCGGAATCCTTCCCAACTCTTCTTCGGCTACGATTTCCGCGACTTCCTTGCCGGTTTCCTCGCGCAGCAGCAGGTCCAGGTCCACAAAGGCGTATCCCAGCAGACGGGCCAGGGCTCTGCCCACGGAGGTCTTGCCCGAGGCCCGCATGCCAATGAGATACAGCGGGCAGTCACAGGTGTTTTTCATAAGGATCCTCTCAAAAAAAATGATGCGGCTGCATGCCTCCGTACGGCTCATTTCCGGGCATTCGTCGCCCGGCCCCGTTGGTGCGCGGCCTTTCCAGCACCAAGTGATACCTCAATCCGCGCCGTTGGGGAATCCCGCCAGGGCAGGAAAAACCAGTGAAGTCCGGAAGGAAGGCAGGACCTTGCCCCGGAGACTGTCTTGCTCTACAGCTTGTTGATCCGAGCAGGAGACTGTTGCTTTTGCTGCACAAGGATCACAGGGAAAGCCCGTGGAGCGGGCAGCCAGTGTTTTTGTTCTCTGGTCATGATGATTGCAACACTACAACACGCGTACGGGAGCCGCCATGAGCTTTTCTTTCTCAGGTTTCGCCGGAGGACACACTTTCCAGACCCTGGTTCATCCGGGCCGATACTTTGCCGCAATGCCCGTGGAGGGCGGTTTTCTGGAGCCGGTCATCAAGGCCGCGTTGTACGGCCTGCTGAGCGGCGTTGTGCTGTGCGTGCTGGGTGTGTTGAAAGCCACAGGCATACCCGTGCTGGACAATCCGCAGTCCGCTGCCATGGCCGTGCTGGCCATGCCGATTCTGGTGGTGGTGCTGAGTTTCGTGGGAGGGGCCCTGCTGCTGGTGGGCGCCATGGTCTGCAAGGGTGGCGGCCCTTTTGAGACCGCAGTCCCGCTGCGCGGCCTCCATGATGGTTCTGGAACCCGTGAACCTGCTGGTGGATTCGCTTTCCCTGAACGGAAACACCCTGATGCTCGTGATTTCCGTGCTGGTCGCCTGTTACGGGCTGTTTCTGGTCTATCATGCGCTGATCCGCTGTCTGGGAGCGCGTCCGAGTTCGGCGAAGATTCTGACCATCGTGCTGGCCGTATTCAATGCGGGTAATACGTTTGCGCCCCTGGTCATGCACTAGCGCCCGATCAGGGCGGCGTGACAGGTTCAGGAGTCTTCCGGAGCCGGCCTGGCGTATTTTTCCAGAACAGAGCGCAACATTTCGATGTCCACAGGCTTGGACAGGTAGTCGTTCATGCCGGCCGCCAGAAAGGTTTCCCGGTCTCCGTCCATGGCGTAGGCCGTGACCGCCACAATGGGAATGGCGGTGTTGTCCCTGCCCCGCCTCGCCGGACCGGATACGGCGCGTGGCCTCCAATCCGTCCATGACGGGCATCTGAATATCCATGAAGATCAGGTCGAAGCGCTCCTGTTGCAACGCTTCCAGGACGCTGCGACCGTTCGGGACGGTGTATGTCCGGTGTCCGAGCCGCTGGAGCAGGCTGGTCATGGCCATCTGCGTTATCTCGTCGTCTTCTGCGAGCAGAAGGTACAGGCTGGCAAAGGGCTTGTTCCCGGTTTGCTCTGGTATTGAAGTGGGCGCAGGGGGCTGCGTCCGTGTGGAAATCGCCAAGGGGCATGGGACAGGTAAAAGGTTGTGCCCATGTCCTTGTTCGCTGTCCACTGCCAGAGTGCCTCCCAGAAGGGTGCGTGAGCTTCCGCGAGATGGACAGCCCCAGCCGCGCCCCCTGGAATTGTCGTCTGTAGGTGTTTTCCGCCTGCACAAAGGGCTCGAAAAGGCTTGGCAACAACGCATCGGGTATGCCGATGCCCGTATCCCGGATCATGAAAAGTACGTTGATCCGGCCTGAAACGGATACGGGGAGAAGATATGCCAGGATTTCAATGGTTCCTTTTTCCGTGAACTTGACGGCATTGCCCACGAGGTTGGCGAGAATCTGTTGCAATCGTGCTGCGTCGCCCAAAAGTATGAGGGGAATATCCGGGTCGGACTTCACATGGAAGAGCAATCCCTTTTGACGGGCTGCGGAAGCAAAAAGTATTTCCAGGGACGTTAGAAAATCATCGAACCTGAACGGCGCAGGTCTGACCTCGAGTATTCCTGACTCGACCCTGGTCAGGTCAAGGATATCCGCCAGCAAACTGGACAAGCGGTGCGTGGACTGGATGGCCGTCTGGGCATATTCAAACTGTTCCTGATTCAGTTGGTGTCAGTTGCAACAATTGCAGCATGCCCTGGATGCCGTTGAGCGGAGTCCTTATTTCGTGGCTCATGTTGGCCAGAAATTCGTTTTTTGTGGCATTGGCGGACTCTGCCGCGACCATGGCCTGGCGCAGCGAACTCTCCATGGCTTCCTTTTCCTGGGCCAGGTGCAGCAAGGTATGGGTCAGTTCGCCCAGTTCGTCCCGGGGGGAGAACAGTGGGGTCACGTTGCTGGTCCCCGCGCGGATGGCATCCATGATTTGTTGCTGACTTGATACAAAGGCCTTGAAGTAGCGCTGCACCCGTATCCAGAAAAAAATGGCCAGTATTACAGCCAGAACACTGATACTGGAAGTGAGCCAGAAATAATGCATGCGGTCTTTGTTACTTGCGGCTCCGATATTGGCCAGGGCTTCCTGCACTGCCCCATGGAAATGGCGGGACGCGTTTTCAAGAAATGCCGAGCGGTCGCGGATGGCCAGCGTGTTGGCATAGATTTCCTGAAAAATGCGGTCCGTTTCCCTGAGGATACGCTTCAGTCCGGGCGATGCCGTCTGATCGATGATTTCTCGGGCCAGTTATTCTGGCTTCAGGAAAAGCGTCAAAATCGGATGACCACAGGATGGATTCCAGTGCTTTTCTGTAAACGGCAATGCGTGGAATCATCGCCAGCCCCGAAGGATGCGTCGGTTGTTTGCGAAGCAGTTCCGGAATTTCGAAAAAGGTCTGCCGCAACTGTATCTTCAACTTTCTGTTTTGAATGGTTTTGTCCTGCAGTTCCAGGGCCGCTCTTTGGTATGTGCCCAACTGGAACAGCATGGTGCGCAATTGACCGCCGATGGCCTTGCCCCGGATGGTTTTGTCTTTCAGAAAGTCTTCCAGGTAATCGTGCGCATCGGATACGCTTTTTTCAAATGACTGTTTATCCTGCGCGCTGTTTTCGTCGATCAGTCTGAAACGGGCGTGTTCGACCTCGTGTAGAAACTGGGTTGTCTGAAACAACCTTTCCGTGATGCTGTGCGAGCGCATTTCCGCAAAAATAGAAAGGAACAGACCGGCGGCCAGAAACACGGAGGCCATGGTCAGTGAGAAAAAAATGCAGAATGTTTTTTGCGACAGGTTCATGAAGCGCCCTCGGTCGCAAGGTTGACTGGCCTGAAATCGTAGAGAAGATTGTCGAGCTTCCCTGATCGTTCGGCTTTTGCAACATCACCGGTCAGTCTCCCCGTATCTACCAGTGCGCGGACCCAGGACCTTACGCCCGCCCGCCAGGCAGGACTGAAACTGTTCATGAAATGAATGGTCGGCAGGGAAAGGAGTTCGACCTCCACCGGCTTATCCAGCCAGTGAGCCACGATTTTCGCCGCCTCTTCCGGATGATATTGAATGAAGGCATGTGCCTGTTTGAAAAGCCGGACAAGGGCGACCACTGCAGGGCTGTTGTCGCGGATGAACAGCCTGTCCACAGCGGCCAGGGCGCAGCAGGGGAATTCCGCCCATTGCCCCTCTGGAGGAAGCTGGTCAAGCGAACAGATCAGCCGCGCGTCCAGTTCCTGTTGCGCCAGGGTCATGAAGGGCTCCATGATCACGAAACCATCGAGCAACCCGTTGCGCATGCCGGGAATCAGATTGTCGGCACCGTACATGTTGACGAGAATCAGCGAAGCATCTTTTGCCTGCAGCTCCCGGGCAAAGGGAATGTTCTCAAAAGCCAGCGCCTGCTCCAGAATAAGATTCTGCACAGAGGCTGCGGTCTTGTAGCCGATGCGTACGGGGTCCTTTGTTTGACTGAGATAACTTATGAATTCCGACCAGCTGGTGACAGGGATGTCCTTTCGGAGCATCAGCCCGGCTCCTCCGGTCATCAGAGGCATGATGATGCGGATCGGACTGCCCGCGTCAATGGCTTCGATCATGGCGGGAACACCGCCCATGGCCATGTCCAGCCGGCGTTCGGTGAGTTTGCGGATCAATTGGGAGCCGCCCGTGGAGCTGATGATATTCAGGCGGGCCAGCAGAGTGTCATGGTTATAAAGCTCGTACTGGCGGCGAAAGGCTGTTTCCTTGAGATATATGCCGCCCTGCTGCTTGAAATAGTCCGGACGGGAAGCCGCGATATAGAGCGCGGCATGGTGATCATGGGGAGCATGCCCGAAATTGATTTCCGGAACCTTTTCAGTTGAAGGGCATGCGCTGAGCAGCAGAGTCGCCAATATGGCGAACAAAGTATTCCACCATGACATGTTATGCATACTCTCAAATCTGTTGAGGCGGATGCGGACGGTAGCAACAAGACATACCACTGACAACGCCCGTTTTATGGATATACCACGTATGGTTATAACGCAGACCGTAATTCAGTACAACAGGGGAGTGAAATTAATTTGCTTGCGTCGGACGCAAACTGCCAATGCAGGAGAAACATGCAGGTGTATTAGCTGCGTGTGTATGGTCTTTATGGTTTAACAGGCTTGCGGGAAAATATACCTAAGGCTATCATGCGCCGTCTGCTAACGGACTTTGTGTCATAGTACGCTGAAATAATACTTTTTTATGTGCGAGGGGTTGTATGGCGGCAGATGCGGAACTGCATCCGGCGGACGGTTGGAAGTCTGTGCTTTGTGTAAAAGGCTGTTCTTCGGGAACGCGAGCCTGGGTGTATTTCCTGCTGGTGCTCATTATCTCGTGCGTATTCCATTGGAATGTCTTCACTTCAGCGGTGCGTTCCAATGAACTTTCCGTGGATACGTATTTTTATGTGGAGACCGCCAGGGAATTGACCAGGTTGTTCGCCGGCGAGGATGCCTATGTGGACCCTCTGCGGACGCCGGGCTATCCGTTGATTCTCATGGGGTTTGCCGCACTGCAGGGGGTGGACCTGCGGGATACGGGCATGTCGCCGGAAAACTGGACAGAGCCAAACGCTTCGGGCTCAGCCCTGCTGCAATCCATCCAGATTGTGCAGCAGGCGCTTTTCTTCTGCCTGCCGCTTTTGCTCTACGGGGTGTTCTTTCTTGCTTCGCGTAGTCCGCTGGTGGGTTTCCTGTGTTCCATGAGCTACTACGCCGACATCTGTACGTTGCTGTATCAGCATGCGATTCTTGTGGAGAGCATGTCTATTTTCTGCGTCTGGATTGCTGTTTTTCTGTTTGTCTGGTTTTTGCGCTGGCCCAGGCTCTGGCTGCTGGCGTTGCTGGCCCTGGCCATAGGTGTTTTCACCTGGATACGTCCGCCTCTGGCCCTGTTTGCGCCTCTTTTTGCCGTTGGTATTTTTTGCGTGTTGCGCCGGAAAGGTACCTGGCAGCGTGCCCTGGCTGCAGCAACGGGTTTTGTGGGGGCAAGTGCGGTGATTCCTGTGCTCTGGTGCCTGTTTCAGCTGTTTTTCGGCATCGGTCATTTCATCTATACCTCCAATGCAGTCTTTACCTTGCAGCTTTTTGCGAGCCCCAAACTGCTGCAGATGGAAGTGACGGATCCTGAACTGCAGGTCATGCAACGGCAGATATATGAATACCGCAAAAACGGCGGACATAGTGGATTTGTCATGACGGCCATCCAGCAGGACGTCATGAAGAAATTGGGAATGGAAGATTATTACGACTATTATAAACTCAAACAAAAGGCCGTATTCAAAACAATATGCGCATTCCCTCTGGATTTTTTGCAAATGGGCTGGGACAATTTCAAGCTTGTCTGGACAGAAGAAAATGAATTTACGCCCAGTTATTTCGTCTTATTGAAAGAACCAAAAATAGCGTTGTTTCGTTTTCTTGCGACACGCTGGTTGCCTTTTGGTCCTGCGACACTTCCCCTTCTCGCGGTGCTTTGTGTTTTTCTGTCCTTGAAAACACAGGATCAGACGCAGCGCGTGTTTTTGCTGTCCTGCTTCGCTTTTGTCGTGCTGTTTACCTTTTTCTGTACCTTTGTTTCGCCGGATTGCCCCGAACGGCACACTGTGCAGGCTCGGTTGATGATCTTTGCGCTTTGTTTCTACTGCCTTGTCCTGATCCTCGGCAAAGTAGGGCGCGGATTGCTGGCCAGGCTCGGCAGGCAGGACAGGGGCGAAGCCTTTTTTCAGAATAGTGTGCTGATAATCGCCGTGGCGGTATTCGGACTCTGGCTGCCACTGAACGCGGGGTATGACAGGAATTTCAGCGACCTGGAGGAGATCAGAAGCGCCTTGGAACAGTTTCACGCCGACCACGGCAGCTATCCGGTCAGTCCGGGATGGAGCGGTCTGAAAAGTCCGGATGGCCTGGTGACGCCGGAGTGGATTCCGGGGTTGACGCCGCGATATCTGGAGCGCTTGCCCGAGGACCCCAGATCCAAAGGTGACCCGCGTACGCAGTACGTTTACAGGTCCGATGGCAGGGACTACAAGCTGATTTCCCATGGCGCCTTTGACTGCGACCAGGTCAACAGCCGGATGCCCGAGCGCGTGGATCCGGCACGGGTGTGCTATGCTTACGGATTCTGGACTCCTGGCGCGCGCCTTTGGTAATGGCCCTTTGCTTCAGGAATTGGCCTTCTGCCTGGCGGGGCGGCCGCGCAGCATTTCCTGGCGAAAGGCGAACATGTTTTCCCCCACGGCGCAGGTGGAAATGTAGCGCATGAAACGGCTGGGATTGTTGCGGCGGATGGCGCGAAACTGTTTCCAGAACTGTCGCCGGTAGCGCGAGCAGATTCCCTGGCGCCAGACGATCCGGGCAAACGTCACAAGATCGAAAAATTGCCGACGTCCCGAAAGTTTCGCCTTGGGAGCGGCATTGGCATAGTGCTTTGCCTTGCCCTGGGCCTTGCGAGTGGGGCGCATGCCCTCGTAGTATCGGTACGTACGGTCCATAAAGCGGGAAGGCTCGTAGAGATTTTCCCAGACTTCCAGATATTCCCCGATGATTTCGGCTTCCGTACGAGTGGGTTCGAAATTCATCTGGGCCCCCCGTCCGCCAAAGCAATCCGCACCTGGGCGCAGGCGTCCGCTTTGTTCCAGCTTGGTCCAGAGGGTGGTGTTGGGCATTGCCTGCAGCACGTTGAGCATGACCACCGGCAGAGCCAGTTCATCCACGAATTCGCAGAGTCGTTTGCCGGAGCCCGGAGGTTCCTCATCAAAGCCGATGATGAAGCTGGCCAGCACCGAAAGACCGTTCTGCTGCAGATTGCGCAGGGATTCGCGCAGGGGATTGCTCACGTTCTGGTGCTTGCCCGTGCCCTTGAGCGCGTCTTCATTGGGTGTTTCCACGCCCACGAACACATCGCTGAAATTGGCTTCGGTCATCAGGTCCATGAGTTCCTTGTCCTGACCGAGATTGACGGACGCCTGGGTGAAAAAGGAAAAGGGTTCGCCGTGTTCCTTGTTCCAGGGGATCAGGCGGTCGAGGATCGCCCGTGCGTGGGACTTGTTGCCGATGAAGTTGTCGTCGCAAAAAAACACCGTGCCGCGCCAGTTCAGTTCGAACAGGGTCTGCAGTTCGTTCATGACCTGGTCCGGGCTTTTATAGCGGGGTTTGTGTCCGTAGAGATTGGTGATGTCGCAGAATTCGCAATGAAACGGACAGCCGCGTGATGTCTGGATGCTGATGGCGTTGTAGGCGTCGAACCGCAGCAGGTCGAAACGCGGAACAGGCGACAGGGACATGTCCGGATGCCGCTGACATTGCAGTGTCACCGGACCCTGGCGGTTCTCCAGAGCCTCCAGAAATTGCGGTACGAGCTCTTCGCATTCGCCCTGGAGCAGAATATCGCAGCCCGCGGCCCGGGCTTCATCCGGTACGGAGGTCACATAGGGGCCGCCTACAACCACGATTTTGCCGCGTTGCCTGGCTTCCCGTATCAGGTCCAGCTGGCTTTGGCGCTGAACAATCATGCCGGTGATCAGGACAATGTCCGCGAAATCCCAGTCCTGAGGTCCCAGGGGCGCCACATTCAGATCGCAGAGGCGCATGTTCCAGTCTCCGGGCAGCAGCCCGGCCATGGTCAGCAGCCCGAGGGGCGGCGTGAGGGTTTTTTGGCCGGACATACGGCAGGTTTCGGAATAACTCCAGAACGAATAGGGCAGCACCGGGTTGATGAGAAGAATATTGGGCAAGAATATTACCGCCGGATCATGAGGTTGTGGACTGGTGGACGGGAGGGCTCTCTGCCCCCTCTGTTTCGCAATCCGAAGGACGGCTTGAACCGTCTTGGCGGAAACGCATGGAGTACGTCTGCTTTTAGCGCCAACCTACACCTGACTGCCGGAAAGTCAAATCCGTTGAGAATTTTTTTAAGAATATTCAGACAGCTATGCTCCGGGAAAGGGAGTCGGCAACGTTTTTCACCGTGGGTGCAACAAATCTCGGAAGATCCAGGCTCGAGGATCTGTGGATGCGAAAGGAACCAGCTTACGGTCCTTGTCGGGCAAAGTATCGCAGGACCGGTTCCACAGCAACGTTTTTTCCTGTTTTTTTGCCCCCCGAATGGTTGACAGACGGCTTTCCCGCTGTACGATCACTTTTGCGCATAGAATTGTATCGGGGATGGTGCGCTGGTAGCAAAGACGCAAATCCGGATCTCTGGGTTACACGCCGGACAATGTCGGCACCCCGGATGCGGACGGAGATTTTTTGCCCGGAAGAAGGCCGTTATTTTTTGATTGCTCCGGAAAGAGCTGGGGGAAAACGGGATTGATAAGCGACAGCTTTTGCAATACACACCACCAGTTTCGGGGGGAGACGGAGTAGCGAAACATACGGGAAGGCCGTCAGGTCAAGAAGACGACAGCTGAACTGAATTCATACAAAAACGCCTGGATTCTGGATCTTCAGATACGCACTTCGAAATACGTCTGGGAGTGCGCGCTATTTTACTTTCTATTCTCATCATCTGTTATACAAAAAATACTCTGATGCGAAAGATAGAAGACAAGGAGGAGATATGGCTCGGAAGGCATTGCTCATTGCACTTGTCATCGTTGTCATTTTTGGTGCTTACTGGTTGTCCGGCTACTTCATAGCCTACACGGACGACGCATACGTGGATACGGACCTGGTCATGCTGGCTACGGACGTGTCCGGTACGGTCATCTCCGTGCCGGTCTCCGACAATCAGCAGGTTTCCAAAGGGGAGTTGCTGGCCATTGTGGACCCCGAACCCTATCGCCTGGCACTGAGGCAGTCCGTGGCCGACCTTGAGGCCGAGAAATCAAAGCTGCTGCTGCTGGACAAAAAATACAAACTGGCGAAGCAGAACGTTGAGGCCGAACAGGAGAGCGGCAGCAAAGGGGACATACGCAAAAAATCCCTGGCTTTGCTCGATGAGGCCAAACAGGCCCTGGATACGCAGCAGAAGCACATCGATGCCGCTGGAGCCGCCGTGGACAAGGCCCGTTACGACTTGAAGCAGACCAACGTGCTGTCTCCCGTGGATGGATACGTAACCGGGCTCCGCCTGCATGCCGGGGATTACGCCAGGCAGGGGCAGGAGATTCTGGCCCTGGTTTCCCAGACAGGCTGGCATATCAAGGCGAATTATCGCGAGCAGTTCATCCGGCATATCAAACCCGGGCAAAAGGTGCTCATCTACCTGGATTCCTATCCCTGGCATTTCTTTTACGGCCACGTACGCAGCATTGCCTACGGCATATCCCGGCAGCCGGAACAGGCCAAGGTGCTGCCCTATGTCCAACCGACCACCAACTGGATCAGGCTTTCCAGACGTTTCCCGGTGACCATTGAGCTTGGCGAACTGCCTCCCGACATTGTGCTGCGCAGGGGCGCGGACGTACGCACCCTGGTGATTTACTGACCATGTACGTTCGTTTCGTATTTCAGGAGTTCATTGCCGGTCTGCGGTCCGAATACCGCAATTTCAGCATACGGTCGCGCCAGGCCAGACTGGCTTTTGTCGCGGCTCTGTCAAGCGTGCTGGCCTATCTGGGCGCCTACATGCTGCACCTGGACATGCCCGAGTGGGCGGCTATCAGCGCGTTGATAGTCAGTCAGAGCAGTGTGGGCGCGTCTCTGAGCAAGGGCATATTACGTGTTACCGGAACCCTGATCGGGGCTCTGCTGACGCTTGTTCTGGTGAGTCTTTTTGCGGACGACCCCTGGGTGTTGCTGTTCTGCATCTTTGCCTGCTCTTTCCTGGTCCCTTTCGGCATTGCCATGCGACCCAGCCAGCAGTACGGCTGGACAATCGGAGGGTTTCTGGTCGTCGCCCTGCTGACGGTGGCGTTGAATTCGCCGGAAAAGATCTTCGAGATGTGCGTATACCGTACGATGGAGATATCTCTGGGCTCCATAATTGCTGCGATCTGTTCGCTGTTTCTCGGCTCACGGGCCAGGACGGACCTGAGTGGAAATTTCATATCTTTGTGGCAGGGCATGGACAAGGCCTTTGCAAAGGGCATGGAAGGACTTGCCCGGCAGCAGAGTACGGAAGTTCTGGATATCCTGGGGACTCTGCGCAAGAATCTGGACCGTCTGCCCAAACTTTTGCAGGAAGCCCGTACGGAGGGGAGCCTCACTCTGGCTCAGTTCGGCAATTATGATTTTCTGTTGCGTCGGAGCAGGGCCATCTGCCGCTGGATGTTCCAGTTCTTCAGCCACAGCAGCAAACACCCGGACAGATTGCCCGCGGCATTCGGCAAAGAACTGGGCAATGTGGCCGGGGCCTTCAGCGCCCTGTCCCAGGCCATACAGTCCGCGGTGCAGTCCGGTACGCTTTCCCTGGGCACCGATGCGCTGGTCCGCAGCCGCGTGGGAGAGCTGGACAAAGCCACGGCTCAGCTGATCCAGGCCTATGAAACCTACCTGGAGGAAAAGCAGTCCTCGGATTACTTCGAACATCTGAAGTTCAATTATCTCGCCAGGCTCCTGCGACGGATACATGAGTCTCTCACGGACCTGGACGGAGAGGAAAACAACATTCTGGCGGACACGTATTCCGCACCCGACGTGCGCATGGCCCTGAGCCTGGGGCTGGCCATGGGGCTGGCCATGGTGACCGTGCCGCTGCTCTGGATGTGGTTTGACCTGCCCAATCCCATGGGAGCGTCCATTGCAGCGTTTCTTGTCATGCGTCCGGACTCGGTGGCCACCTGGCAGCGGGCTCTGCTGCGTATTTCCGGGTGTTTTCTGGGCGGCGTCTCGGCCCTGATTGTTATCGGGCTTCCCCTGGCCCATTCGTTTTTTCCCTGGCTGGCCCTTATTTTTTTCTTTCTTTTTTGCGCAATGTACATCAATTATGGACAGGCGCGCAGCTCATACGCCGGATTGCAGGCTTCTCTGGCCATGGCCGTCACCTTTTTCCATTCCTATGGTCCGGCGACGTACCTGGAACCGCCTCTCTCGCGTTTGGCGGCAATATTTATCGGGATAGCCGTATCCAACGTCATAGCCAACCTGCTGTATCCTTTCCAGCCGGAACGGGAACTATGGAAACTTCTCTGCCGTCTGGGAGCGGGCATGGCGCCATTGCTGAACCTGCTGACCGAAAAACAGGGACAGTCCAAGGATACGGACCTGCTTCTGGCCCTGAGGGCAAGGTGGTCAGATGCTCCTGGCTTGCTGCGACTGGCCTCGGCCACCAGGCAGTTGTCCGCCTCGGAACTGGCGACTTTCGGGGGCTCGATGGAAAATGTGCGTATCGCCCTGGACCAGCTGCATGGCCTTTTTGAGGAGGGCTATCCGTCAGTGCTGGCTGCACGAGCATATTCCACCGGACTGCAGGATGTGCTTGACGCAACGGCAAAGGCAATGCAAAGGGCTTTTGGTAACTCGAAACCCCGAACGTATGAGCTGGTCGAATTTACCGCCAGTGTCCGTCATGCCCGGCGGAAACTGGCAACGGAACTGCCCCGGTTGCGGCAGAGTCTGCGTACGGTGCTGGCTGCAACCAGGCCCCAGAAAATGGAAGCGGCCTCCTGGGGCGTGCGGTTGTCCTGTCTGCTCGAGGAACTGGAAACGCTAGCCGTGCGGCTCGAGGCCCTGGCCGGCTGCTGGGATGCCGGGGATTTCTATTATGGTGTTACAGAAGACGTCAGCCATGCCGGAGAAGATGCCGGCGAACCCGAATCCCGTAAACATTAGATTATGACAGCAAAGGATACATAAATGAAATTGACCGACATCATGTCACTGGGCCTTTGGATGGAGGTGGAAGAGGAACTTTGCGAAGATTACAGCGTGAATGCGTTTGTTTTTGATGCACAATGCGAACGGCTGACGGAAAATGCGGAATTCGGAAACAAGCTTTGCCCTGCGGTCAAGGCGGTTCCCGCTGGAGAAAAGACCATTTGCTCGCCGGCCCTGCAGGGTGCGCTGCGACAGGCCGAACAATCGCGTCAGACGGTTTTCGCCGAATGCTCCACAGGGTTGACCGTGGCCTGCGTGCCCGTGTTCGCCGAAGAGGTCTTTTCCGGAGCCGTGTGCTTTTGCGGCATGCTCACCGGGCGTGGAGAAGTGGACGGTTTCATGATAGAACAGGCCGCAGCCATTCCGGAGAAGGAAGCAGAAAGCCTGGGCAAGGGCATTGTCCGGATGAGCCAGGAACGGGCCGAGGAAATCGCGGCCTATGTTGAAAACAGCATCAGCGAGTATCTGGAAGACTGAAGTCCGGAAACCGCTTTTTTTAGAGGAGGAGACCATGCCCGTATTGGTTGTGAACGTTGATCATGTGGCCACCCTGCGCCAGCAGCGCCTGGGTACCGAGCCGGATCCGGTGGCGGCCGCCATCGCCTGCGAATTCGCCGGTGCGGCCGGCATCATCGTCCATCTGCGCGAGGACAGACGCCACATTCAGGATCACGACGTGGCCCGTTTGCGTGGCGTCATTCAGACCAGGCTGCATCTGGAAATGGCCGCCACGGAGGAGATGCAGCGCATCGCCCTGGAGACCGTGCCGGAGATGGTCTGCCTGGTACCGGAGAAACGCCAGGAACTGACCACCGAGGGCGGCCTGGAATGCGTCGGGCGTGAATCCTTTCTCAAGGACTATGTGGCGCCTTTTCTGGAGGCGAAGATCGCCACCAGTCTGTTCATCGACGCGGACAAGAAGCAGATCGACGCCGCCAAGGCCACCGGTACGGAGTACATCGAGATTCATACCGGTCATTACGCGGACGCCAAGGACCGCGAGGCGCAGCAGCGCGAACTTAACAGGCTTCTGGAAGGCATCGCCTACGCCCAGGCTCTGGGCCTGAAGGTCAACCTGGGGCACGGGCTGAATTACACCAATGTCTACGGGTTCGCAGAAACTCCGGGCATCCATGAGTACTCCATCGGGCACAGCATCATGTCCCGGGCCATCCTGGTGGGACTGGACCGTGCCGTCACAGATTTCGTCCGGATTGTCTCCGGTTTTCCCAAATAGGAGTTTATTTTGCTGCGGGGAACAAAAAGCGGATTATGCCGTCAGGCATAATCCGCTTGAAGTTTCTGGCGTATTCAGGGGAACAGGCTCAGACTCCGGGGGCAATCGGAGCTAGCCTTTTGCGCGTTCTTCCAGCATGGCCACTGCGGGCAGGGTCTTGCCTTCGAGAAATTCCAGAAAGGATCCGCCGCCGGTGGTTATGTAGGAGATTCCGTCGGCCAGGCCAAAGCTTTCGATGGCCGCGATGGTGTCGCCGCCGCCGGCCAGGGAGAAGCAGTCTCCGTCCGCGATGGTGATGCCCACCACTTTGGTGCCGCCTGCGAACTGGTCGTATTCGAACACGCCCACAGGACCGTTCCAGACCACGGTGCCGGCTTTCTTGATGTAATCCGCGTACATTTTGGCAGTCACCGGACCCACGTCCAGAATCATGTCGTCAGGGCCGATCTCATCCACGTTTTTAAGGGTGGGAGCGGCGTTTTCAGACAGTTCGGAGCTGACCACGGCATCCACGGGCACCGGAATCACGCTGCCGGCGGCTTCGGCCGCTTCCATGAGCCTTTTGGCCTCGTCCACCAGTTCGGGTTCGTACAGGGATTTGCCCACGTTGTAGCCCTTGGCGGCGATGAAGTTGTTGGCGATGCCGCCGCCCACGATGAGCTGGTCCACTTTCTTGCTCAGGTTTTCCAGCAGTGTCAGCTTGGTGGACACCTTGGATCCGCCCACAATGGCCAGCAGCGGACGTTTGGGATTTTCCAGAGCCTTGGACAGTGCCTCCAGTTCGTTGGACAGCAGAATGCCGGCGCAGGCCACTGGCGCGAATTTGGCCACGGCATGGGTGGAAGCCTGGGCGCGGTGCGCTGTGCCAAAGGCGTCCATGACGTAGACGTCGCACAGGGCGGCCATTTTCTTGCCCAGATCCTCGTTGTCCTTCTTTTCACCCATCAGAAAACGGACGTTCTCGCACAGCACGATTTCACCGTCGGCCACGTCTACGCCGTCGATCCAGTCCTTGACCAGCCGTACGGGCTTGCCCAGCAGTTCGGGACATGTGTTCGGCCACGGGTTTCAGAGAGAACTGTTCGTCATATTCGCCTTCGGTGGGGCGTCCGAGGTGGCTCATGAGCATGACCTTGGCCCCGGCGTTGTCCGCAAACTTGATGGTGTCCAAACTTGCACGGATGCGTTTGTCATTGGTCACGCGACCATCTTTGAGCGGTACGTTGAGATCCTCTCTGATAAGGATCCTTTTTCCCGCCAGATCGAGGTCAGTCATTTTCAATACTGACATACGCTTATCTCCTTATGGTAAAAAATAATACGACAAAGGAACCTTCCGGCCGGATGCGGCAGACAGCCGGCGGTTTGAATTCACAATATTGGTTGAGAATTACCATAAGCCTTTCAGCAGGACAATCCCCGCCTGTAAACAGGACAGTCTGTATGAATAACAAAAAAAGCTGTTCGCAGTGCAGCAAGGCTCTGAAAAGAGAAATTTCAAAAGCGCTTGACATTGAAAATGAGATTCATTATCAAATAGACCCATGGCGACTGGGGACCAGTAATTAAAGCCACCAACCATGAAATGAGGAATATTGTATGTGTGTAGCCAATACCATCGGCAAATTGAATCGTCAGGGAATGGAATTTTGCAATCAGAAAAAATACGACGAGTCGCTGGTGCTTCTGAAGCAGGCCCTTCAGGTCTGTCAGGATAGTGAATTCAAAACCTATGAAGTAAAAATTTTGAACAACATCGGCTTGGTGCTCCAGATGCAGGAGGAGTTTAACCAGGCCGATGTTTTTTTTGACGAAGCTCTGGTCAAAACCCAGGGTCTGAACAAATGCGGCAGCTATCTGGCAGACAAAATCCGCAAAAACAAGGAAACAGCACTGCGTCAGGCTGCCTGACGGGTGAAGAAGTAAGCGGCCCCGCCTGGAAGCCTGAGCGGGGCCGTACGCAGGAGGTTGTATGTATTCCATTGAAATGCAAGCCGAATCCGGAAGACGCATCAAGATCTGGGAATTGCCGGATACGCAATGTTCCATCGTGGGGACCCTGTCTGAGTCTGGGGGAATTACGCAAGATCGCGCCGCAAGACCGGCGTGGAGCTGCGCAAGAATGTGACCGAATACGAATTGCATGGCATCTTTGTGGGACTTTGCAAGGACGAATGTCCGGCCGCGAAAGCGGTGAACAAACTGCTGGACAAGAAGTACGAACGGTTGCTGCGCAAGTTCTCCGTAGGCAAGGACAGCGAAACGCTGCGGGTGATGTGGGACGAGACCATGCAGCAGGGCATCATCCCCGGCCCTTATTGGGCCATCATGTCTCATCCTACTGCCTCGCCCAATCTGAAGGCTCATGTGTTCGGCGAGGTGCACATGCTTTCCCATGCCGTGGGAGCTTCCAACCGGGGGGACATCAAGCGACTGCGTACGCTGGAAAAGGAGCTTGAAAACGCTCAGGAGCGCCAGGAGCAGGTCAAGTGCGCGTATCGCGGGCGCATTTCAAGGCTGGAAGAGGAAAACAATTTTCTCCCGGCAGGACAACGGCCTGTTGCGACAGGAGCTGGACGCGGGCCGCCAGCAGACCGAAACAGTGGCGGATCCGGTGCTTTTCCGGACAAATGCCCTGTTGCAAAAGGATCTGGCGGTTCTGAAAAGCCGCTTCGATCAGCTGGAAAAGCAGCTTGTGGATCTGACCGAGCGCAATGAAATTCTTGAAACGGAAAACGCAGAACAGCGTGCGGAACTGGAACTGATGGAAAGCGAAATGGAACGCGCTGTTTCCAACGCCCCGGAGGCGCCTTGCGGTTGCGAATACGCGGACCGTTGCCAGGAAAGGAACCTGTGCGGCAAGTGCATTCTCTATGTCGGCGGAAGAACGAATCTGATCAGGCATTATCGTTCGCTGGTGGAAAAATACGGCGGACAGTTTCTGCATCATGACGGCGGAGTGGAGACCTCGAGCAAGAAGCTGCAGAAGATTTTGCCCAAAGCCGACGCCGTGCTCTTTCCGGTGGACTGCGTCAGCCACGAGGCCAGCCTTTTTGTGAAAAACGCCCTGCAAGCATTGCGACAAACCCTGCTACATGCTGCGCAGTTCGGGCCTTTCCTCTCTGACACGGACTCTTGGCGACCTGAATCTCTCTGATGAACAGGCGTATCAATAATTGCAGATAACCGACTTTCCCTGGAGAATGGTCCATGAACATGTCCAGTTCCATTACATCAAAATCCACACCCAAGAAGTTTTTCGCTTCCGTGCTCAAAAGCATCAAAGCCGGGACAAAAACAACCACACCTACCCCCAAATAGGCGGTCTCAGAATAATTTTTTGCCGTATCTGACAGCTTCACCTAAGCGTTACGACAAAAAGAACGGGGGATTCCTTTCGGAATCCCCCGTTCGCTTATGTAAGTCTGGTACCCTTAAAGGCTATTTGATGAAGAGCATTTCCTGGTAGCTGGGCAGCGTCCCAGAGGTCGTCTGCAACAACGCATTCCAGCTCGTCTGCGAAGGAACGTACTTTCAGCATGGCGGGCAGGAGGTTCTTGCATTTGTTGGCTGCGTCTTCCAGAGCGGTTTCAGCGCCGTTCTTCTCGATGGCTTCTTCCAGTTCCGTGGTGGCCTTCTGCAGTCCGCGCAGCTTTTCGGTAACGTCGTTCAGCGCGGTGGGGAAGGGCTCGATGCCTGCGGCCTTCATGTTGGCGCAGGTGGCGGCCAGTTCGTTCTGGTAGCGTACGGCGGACGGGAAGATGATGGTTTTGGCGATCTTCGCGGTCAGCAGGGCTTCGGTGAGCACCAGCTGGCTGTACTGCTCGAGGTAGACTTCCTGGCGGCTTTCCAGTTCGCGTCCGGACAGTACGCCGTATTTTTCGAAAATGGACACGACTTCGGGGGAAGTCAGCACGGGCAGGGCTTCCACGGAGGTCTTGAGGTTGGGCAGGCCGCGTTTGGCCGCTTCAACCTGCCACTCTTCAGAGTAGCCGTCGCCGTTGAAGATGACTGCGTCGTGTTTTTCCATGATGTCTTTGATCAATTCCTGAACAGCGGCGCCGAGTTTGGAGCTGTCTCCGCCGGTCTTGTTCTCGAGCTCGGTGGCTACGTAGTCGATGGAGTCGGCGATGATGGTGTTCAGTGCGCAAAGCGGTCCGGGCGATGGACAGGTTGGAACCAACGGCGCGGAATTCGAAACGGTTGCCGGTGAAGGCAAAGGGGCTGGTACGGTTACGCGTCGCCGGCGTCCATGGGCAGGGCGGGCAGGGTGTCGACACCGACCTGCAGGTTGCCCTTGGTCTTGGAGCTGGTGGCGCCGCCCTTTTTGATCTGGTCGAAGATGTCGGCCAGCTGTTCGCCCAGGTAAATGGACATGATGGCAGGCGGTGCTTCGTTGGCGCCCAGGCGATGGTCGTTCCCCGCGGTGGCCACAACAGCGCGCAGCAGATCGCCGTGCTTGTGGACGGCGCGGATGACGGGCGGCGCAGAACACCAGGAACTGCATGTTTTCATGCGGGGTTTCACCGGGGTTGAACAGACTGCCCTGGGAAGCGGTGCTGATGGAGTAGTTGAGGTGCTTGCCCGAACCGTTGATGCCGGCAAAGGGCTTTTCATGCAGCAGACAGGCCATGCCGTAGCGTTTGGCGACTCTTTTCAGAGTGGCCATGACGATCTGGTTGTGGTCGTTGCCCAGGTTGGCGCTTTCGTAAATGGGAGCGATTTCGAACTGGCCGGGAGCAACTTCGTTGTGGCGGGTTTTGACCGGCACGCCCAGCTTGTACAGTTCGTGTTCGGCTTCCATCATGAAGGACAGCACGCGCTGCGGAATGGCGCCGAAGTAGTGGTCGTCCAGCTCCTGGCCCCTTGGCGGGCTTGGCGCCGAACAGGGTGCGTCCGCAAACCATCAGGTCGGGGCGGGCGAAGAAAAAGTTGCGGTCAACCAGGAAGTATTCCTGCTCGGGACCGGCATTGGAAACAACCAGCTCGTCTTCCTTGTAGTTGCCGAAGAGCTTCAGGATACGCTGGGCCTGGATGTTCAACGCCTGGCCGGAACGCAGCAGAGGGGTCTTCTTGTCCAGCACTTCGCCTGTCCAGGAAACAAAGGCGGTGGGGATGCACAGGAAGGTTCCGTTGGGATTTTCAAGAATGTAAGCAGGGTTGGTCACATCCCAGGCTGTGTAGCCGCGGGCTTCGAAAGTGGAGCGAAGGCCGCCGCTGGGGAAGCTGGAAAGCATCAGGTTCGCCCTGAATCAGCAGTTTGGCGTCGAATTCGGCAATGGCGCCGCCTGATCCGTCAGGAGCGAGAAAGCTGTCGTGCTTTTCCGCCGTGGAACCGGTCAGGGGATAAAATACGTGGGTGTAGTGCGTGGCGCCCTTGGAAATGGCCCATTCTTTCATGGCCGAAGCAAACAGGTCCGGCAATGGAAGGATCGAGTTTTTCACCCCGTTCGATGGTTTTTTTCAGAGATTTGTAGACATCCTTGGGCAGCCGTTCACGTATGACTTTTTCGTTGAAAACGTTGCTGCCGAAAATCTCGGTGGGGGTGGTTTTGGAATAATCCAAAGGTTCGATACTGGGTTTGTGATTGGTTACCCGCTTCAATGGCGTTACGCCCGGACCTGATATCCACTCATACTAGCCTCTCCGTTAACTTGGGGGTTTCTATGTTCTGCCCGAAAAGAGCGTTGGACTTACGAACCATTATAAAAGTCCGAAGACAAGCAAATACCGCGCCTATCGTGGATCATTTCACGATTCCGAAGAGGTTAACTTGGTGCTCTTCGTACGAATATTTTGTGAAATGACAAATTTGTACTACTTAGCTTGATGTTTTTGTCGTAAATTATCAAATCTGTCAAATCAAATGCGGGCAGAAAACAATTATTCACACTTGTTTGGTGGTTTCTTCATCCCATTTGCAGAAAAAAGCAACCAGGGGGGAGCGGAAAATGTTTTTAAAGACTTTGGAAGAGAAGGGCACGGCAGGGATCAGAGATCACAATTGTGAAAAATACAGACCGCTCGTGGGTTTGCTTGGAAGTGTACATGGATTCGTCGGCGGCTTTGATCAAGTCCTTGGCATTGTCGGCGTGGTCGGGAAACAACGGCGCCGCCCACACTGGCGCCTATGTGCACGGTGCCGGAGGAAACAGGAAGAGGGGCGTCCAGGGCAGTGGTGATTTTCTTTCCTACTTCTTTCAGGTCATCTGCCGATATGATCTGATTCAGTACAATGGCGAATTCATCCCCACCCATACGGGCCACTGAGTCTGATTTGCGTACGGTCTGCTGGAGAATCCGAGCTACCTGCTCCAGAAGTTCATCTCCGATCTGGTGCCCCATGCTGTCGTTAACTAACTTGAATTTATTAAGATCAATATACAATAACCCGAATTTGCCTTTGTCTCTTCGTGCCTGCAGCATGGCCAGTTGCAGGCGATCAAAAAAAGAGCGCCCTGTTGGGCAGACCGGTCAAAGAGTCATATTGGGCCATGTGCGCCATTTTTTCCTGAAACATTCGTTTGCAGATGATCGAATGTGCCAGAAACCAGAGTCCGACTCCGAATAGTACCAGCAACCCTGATCCGGCCCAGCGAAGATTTCGATGCAGGTCGTGGGTGGTGCGACGGTAAAAGCCTTGGCCGGAATAAAGGAAACCAGGATCCAGTAATAATCCCGGTTACCCTTGTCGTGCACAATCTTGAACAGGTCGTTGAATGTGGTTGCGGTTTTCTGCTGTGCGAAAAAGGAATGGGCCATGGAATTGTGGGCATGAAACCGGGCAAAGGTAAACAGGCCATTATCGGTTTCAATCTGACCGCTATCCTGTTCCTTTCAGGGCATTCCAGGCTATCGGGTACATATTGCCGAAGGTTTTATCCTTGCGGTCCTCGTACATGAATCCCCACTCGACATTTTCATCTGGCCCCAGCAGCCAATAGCCATTCGGGTCCAGCAGGAAACTGTGACTCAACTGGTTCGTTCCAATGGCTTTCAGGCGGAGCAGCAGATTTTCGGCAAGATAGTTGATTACCACGATCCCAAGCTTGTTGCCCTGCCGGTCAAAACAAGGCGTAGCGAAACGGAGCATGGGTTTTGCCGGAGTTTCTATCTTTCCATGTTCCATATTCAGGTCCAGTAAGGACAGGTATACTTCTCCACGTTGTAATCCAATGGCCTGCTTGAAATAGTAACGCTGCTGTTTTTCCTGCAATAGTGCACTGGGAACAGCAGCCGGTTTGCCATTATTGAAATTGATCCGGACTTGCTCTGTTCCGGACATGTCAATGAATCGAATCTGGTCATAAATGAGTTTTGATTTGACCATGATCAGATATTCACGCTGTATAAGAGGTCTTGCATCCTGGTTTGATTCCAGCATGAACAATTCATTCTGCTTGGAAAGAAATAAAAGATCGCTGATGATCTCAAAAAGTGAATTAGTGATTATTGCGTGTTGCAATTTAGTTATGTTGATTTCCCGTTCCTGTATGATTGTGATGATAGTTCGCCTTTCTACGCTGTAATGAAGATAAATCACGGGAAGGATGCTGAGACATACCAAAGAAAACATCAGCAGAAATAGTCTGAGAGTCCGGGAAAAAAGCGGCGTGGTGAAATAATAGGTTTTGTGTTCGTACCTCTGCGTAATGTCGTCTTATCGTGGTTGCATGGTAAATCAATGTTCAGTTGATTTTGTCCGCCACAAGCTGGTCTCCGGCGGCATGGATGACGAATCCCGTTATTTTACCAAGCTGGTCGCGTTGAAATTCCAGCCGTACGTCACTGGACGACGCGAAATAAAACAGGTCCTTGCGAGCAGGAAAAAGAGTGTCCTGATCCGACATGCTCGGGCAGGCGTATAGCAGTCCCTTGCCCTCGGGCGTGAGTTCGGCCTCTGTCCCTGCGCTGACGTACGGATTGCCCGGACGGTACCGGAAGCGGCCGACGTATTCCTTCATGACTTCGGCAGGGAGTTCGACAGCCTTGCGCGGCGTCCGCAGGGCGAAACGGGTATCCAGAATGTGCATGCCGATGTCCGAGACATCCGCGGCCGTATTGGACAACAGGACAATGCCTGATTTCGCCTTGTCCTTCCCTGTGACAAAGCCCACGAAAGCGCGGAATCCGCCGGTTCCGCCGTCATGAAAATAATAGTTTTTGTCCGCGGTTTCGATGATGTGCCAGGCCAGGCCCATGGAAATGCCTTCCGGCCCCTGGCGATACGCCTCGAGGGTCATCTGTAGCGGTTTTTCCAGCGGATTTGGTTGCAAGCCCATGCAGCAACGCAGATACAGGGCCAGATCCTGCGGCGTGGATTTCAGAACCCCGGCGCCTGCCAGCGCGTCGAAATTCCATGGCGGCGCGGGAGTTGTCCTGGTGGCGAATCCGTGGGCCATACGCTGCTTTTGCGCTGCCGTGGGGGTTGCCGTGCTGTCTTTCAGTCCCAGGGGAGCGGCAATGCGCGAAGCCACCAGTGAGGGGAAATCCGAGCCGGCAGCCCGGCTCAGCAGATAGCCCAGCAGTCCGGCTCCGAAATTGGAATACAGGTACGCGCCTTTGTTTTTCAGGCCGGGATCCTGTGCGGACAAGGCCTGCAACAGCAATCCGCCATCGTAGTGGGCGTACGGATCCGACAGATCCTGAGCCTGCCAGTTGGCTGGCATGCGCGGCAAACCGGACGTATGGGTGGCCAGGTCCAGCAGGGTGATGTTGGCAATGTCCGGATGGCTGATGACGACCTGTTCGGGCAGCAGTGAGGCAATGGTCTCGTCGAGCCGCACTTCTCCTTGCTGCACGGCTTGGGCCAGCAGCAGCCCTGTGAACAGTTTTGTTACCGAGCCGATCTCGAACAGGGTGTTTTTCTGCAGCTCGCTGGCAGGGGATGAGCTCGACGTTCCGGCAAAAAAATAGCGGACACCGTCGGAGTCCGCCACTGCAGCCGCAATACCGGTATTCTGCCCCGACGCAACGCGGTCGGAAATGCATTTTTGAACAGTTTCATCCGGAGCAAAACCGGCGAACGCTCCCGTGCAGAGGAGAAGCCCGGATAATCCGGCCGCAACAAACATCAGCAGGGGGAGCCGTGCGTAACGGTGCATCATGTCCGACCCTCGGGCGTATGAAGGTGTTCAGTGCAATGCCAAAAACTCCGAATCGTTATTCATCATACGAGAAAAAAGCAGGATTTGCCAGCATGGGCGTCAATTACTGCAGCACTTCATCCAGCCAGTCAAAGAGCACCTGCCCGATGAGCTGGCGGTTTTCCATGACGCAATGGTTAGTAGCGCCTTCGTTGGTGGGGGTGATGACCTGCTTTGACGAAGTGTTCGGAAAATTGTCCAGGGCGAGCTTTTGCTGGCGCTGGACTTCTTCGCTGCGGTATTCCCCCTCTCCCACCAGAATCAGCGCCGGAACCGTGATCTTGCGCGGATCAAACGTGTTGCCCTTGTTGGCCGCGATGAGCCCGGACGGTTTGTCCACGCCGTAGCGCCAGCAGATGGCCCGGACGATGTTGCCGTGAAAGGAGGACCAGCTGTCCATGTCCTTTTGCGTGGCCACTGCGGCGGGCATGGTGGCGAAAAGCGGTTCCGCGTCCACCACGGCGGAGTTCATGGCCACGGCTTTAATACGCGGATCATGCTGCGCGGCCTGGGGCGCGAACAGGCCGCCGCCGCTGATGCCGTAGGCAGCCAGCCCCTTCGGGTCCACTTCCGGACGCTGCAGCGCGTAGTCCGCCACCTTTTTCAGGGGCACGTAGGTATCCGTACGGAAGGTTTTGCCGTCAAAGGGCAGCAGACCCTGTCCGGGCAGGTCCACGGTGAGAAAATTGTAGCCGCGCTCGAAGGCCTGGGGCCCGATGTAGAAGTACAGATCTTCGATGAAGGTTTCGCCGCCGCCGATCATCAGCAGGGTCCTGGCGGGTTTGCCGTCCGCGTTGGCAGCCCGGAAATAGCCCGGCAGCACGGTGTCTTCAAAAGGGATTTCTACGTATTGCAGCGGCGGATCGAACAGGGCCCCGGCCTGTTGCATGAGCTGGCGACAGTGCTTGCCGTGCTGCAGAAAATCGGGATTGTCCGGCAGCATGGCCAGGGTGGAAAGACGGAAATAGTACGCGGCGCGCAGAAACTGGTCCCGTGCGCTGATTGTGTGCCCTGCGGCCAGAGAAGCCTTGCCCCGGGCTTCGACGCGCTGCGCCAGTTCGTACCAGGCCTTTTGCCAGCTGGCCGCGTCCCCGTCCTCAATGTGCGAAGCCGCGTAAAAGGCCTCGCCGGTGGAGAGCCCCTGGTTGACCGCGGCCCCCAGGGCCAGGTTGCCGAAATGGAAGTCCATGTCGCCGTCTTTGAAAAAATAGGAAAAACTGGTGGCATGGGCGTCAAAGGCTTCTTCCACTTTTTCAGCTTCTTTTGCCACTGCCGTCTGGGCGCAAAAAAGAACAGCCAGGCTGAGAACCAGAGTAAACAACAGGGGGGATGCTTTCATTGTTCCCTCGCTACGTACGGTTAAATGCGGGAAACGGCCGGAAAGGCCGTTTCCCGGGATAATGGTCAGGGATGCAGCCGTTCGTCCAGCCAGTTGAGAATGGTTTCTCCAGAGGCCATGGGCGCGCCGAGCTGGCAGTGGAACTGGCAGCCCTGGGATTCGTCGAACTCGTGGTAGGTCTTTTTGCTTTTCAGGGCGTTGTAGAAGATTCTGCACTGCTCCTTGGAAGCCGCCACCTGGTCCTGGCTGGAATTGAGAACGAGCATTTCCGCAGAAATCTTCTCAATCTGTCCTTTCAGGGTGTAGTTGTGGAGTTTCTCGAACAGATCACAGGGCGTATCGGCCTGGAAGGTCCAGAACATCTGGTTGATGAACTGGTCCAGGTCCGCATGCTTGTCCATCTCCTCCCGCACCTGCTTGTTGATTTCGTCGGAGCACTGCCCGGCCTCCACGGCCTGCTTCACGGAGTCGTCGAATTTGGTCATGGTGCCGTCGAATACGCTGAACACGCCGCTGTCCACCACGCCGTAGGGAATGCGCTTTTCATGGGCCAGGGCGCGCGGGGTCAGGTAGCCGCCCATGGAGTAGCCCAGCAGGGCCAGGCGTTTGGAGTCCACCTCGGGCAGTGTCAGGGCAAAGTCCACCACCGGGGTGACCACATTTTCCCAGTCGTGGCGGAAGGGCAGTTTCTGGTCGTAAATCATTTCGCCCTGTCCGGGGCCCTCGTATATCAGGCAATTGTACCCATGATCGGCAGCCTGCCTGCCGATGATGAAGTAGAGATCCTCGGCAGTGCCGTCCAGTCCGGTCTGAATCAGCAGGGTGGGGCGCTTTTTGCCGCTGCTGTCAGGCGTGACGAAATAGCCGGGCAGGGTGGTTTGCTCGTACGGAATACGTACGGGTTTGATACGTCCGTTGGAAAGGGCTGCGGCCTTGAGAAAGGTGTCGCGTCCGTTCTTCCAGGCCACGTAGCCGCGCGGATCGCTGTTGAAAAAATAGACCGCGGCGGCGCGGTAGTAGTTGGAGGCGCGGAAATAGGCTTCCTGGGCGCTCAGGGAGTGCTTTGCGGCCGCGAATGCCTCGGCCTTTGCCAGCACCGTGCCGGCCATGTCGTTCCAGGATTTGTACCAGCTCTCCTGGTCGAAGTCCTTGATTCTGCCGGTTATGGTCAGCAGTTCGCCAATGTCCGACCCGCCGGTGGCCGTGAGTCCGAAGCGCCAGAGGCATTGGAAGACAAAAGCGGGATTGTTGAAGAGAAATTTGTCGGAAGCGCGGTCTTCAATGGGACGCGGGTCGTTGTTGGGCTGCCCCCGGTACTTGTCCCACCGGGTGATGTCGCCGGCAATGTAGACCTGCTCCGGCAGGGGAAAATGGGTGTGGATGAAGAGCCATTTCCTGTCCACCTTGGCATGTTCCACCAGGGCGTCGGCCACTGCGCGCAACATGCCGTGCACGTCGTCGTCGCTGAAAAAGGAGGGAACGTACAGATCCACGAACAGGGGCAGGTCGGTTTTTTTGCCTTCATAAACAATGGTGTCGAAACTTTGCCAGAAATAGGTGATGAAGGATTCTTTGATGCCGGTGGCTTTGCTCACGTCCTTGCTGACCTGGGCCAGGACGGTGTTGGTGTCAAAGGAAACCGGCGGAGAGGTGATCTTGACCATGGGATCTGCAGTGGCCAGGCTCGCGTGGACAGATGGAGTGCAGGTCAACAGCAAAAGAAACAACGCAGCAAGAGTAGATACAACAGGCGCAGAAGGTCGCCGTCCCTTCATGAGATCTCCTTTTTGAGTTATTCGTTTACCATATCCTTGGTGTTTTGAATTCTGATAACGACCCTATAATATGTTTTATAGAAAAACAAAATATTATTCGACCTCTTCACCTGCTTCTATGAGTTTGTTGCGATAGGCCGCAAAGATGCGTTTTTCGGTCACCAGTCCCACATAATCCTGGCCGTCCAGAATGGGGATGGCAGGGGCGTCGCGCAACTGCATGGCCCGCAATACGGCGTCCACCGAATCGTTGAGCTGGGCGTTGATGTCCCTGTGGCTGATAATGGATTCCACGGTCATTTTCCGGGTCTGCTCATCCCAGAGGCTGGGACGGGCCTGCCCCACCTCGATCAGCCCCAGGCATTTGCCGGTTTCCGGATGCAGTACGGGGAAGAAGTTCTCTCTGTGCTGCGTGAGAAAATCGATGAAAGCCTCCACCTTCATGTCCGAGGACACGGTGGTCCAGTCCGTACGCAGCATGTCCACGAGTTTGAGGTCCGCCAGGACTCTGGCATCGGTACGCGGCCGGAGCAGTTTGCCGCTTTCCATCAGATCACGCAGATAAAAGGACGCGGGCTCGAACATGCGCGTGAAGAAGGAGGTGGTAAAGGCCACGGCAATGACGGAAACGGACATGTGATAGCCGCCGGTGATTTCCATGATCAGGAAAATGGCGGTCAGGGGCGCCTGCATGACGCCGCCCACGATGGCCGCCATGCCCAGCAGGGCAAAGCTGCTTTCCCCGGCCTTGATGGCGTGGGGCCAGAGCGAATGCACCACGCGGAAGAACGTCAGCCCGCTCAGGCTGCCGATGACCAGGCAGGGAGCGAAGATGCCGCCCGCGCCGCCGCTGCCCAGGGTCAGGCAGGTGGCCAGAAGCTTGGCCACGGCCAGCAAAAAAAGAAACAGCAGCGAATCACCGTAGTAGCTGTGAATGGTATGCTGGATGGTCGCATAGCCTTCCCCCATGGCATCGGGCAGCCAGATGCCGATGATGCCGACGAGTACGCCTCCGATCACAGGACTGAGCCATTTGGGCAAGCGCAGCACTTCCGAAGTGGATTTCACCTGCCTCAGGCCGCGCATCAGTGCCACGGACATGAGCGTGCAGAACAGCGCCATGACGATGAGGGGGATGAAATCCGCGGGCGCCAGGCGGTCATAAGGAGCGATGAAAGGGACCACGTTGCCTCGGAGAACACGCGCGAGTTCGGCTGCCACCACCGAGGAAATGGCAATGGGCATCAGATTGAACACCGACCATTCGCCCATGATCACTTCCACGGAGAAGATCATCCCGGTGACAGGCGCGTTGAAGATTGCGGCAATGCCTCCTGCGGCGCCGCAGCCCACGAGGGTTTCACGCAAGCGCTGGTTCAGCTTGAAAAGCCGTGCCACATTGGATCCCACTGCGGCGCCGCTGGCCACAATGGGGGCTTCGGGTCCGGCGGATCCGCCAGCGGCAATGGTCAGCAGACTGGCCACCAGACCGGTAAAGATGGTTTTGAACTTGAGACGTCCGCCGCCTGTGCAGACGCTGGCGATGACCTTGGGCACGCCCGGGCCTTCGCGTTCGCGGAAGATCAGATGGGTCATCAGCCAGGCAAGCCCGGCGCCGATCCCAGGAATCAGCACGTATTGCCAGGAAGGCACCTGCAGCGATCTGATCCAGGTGCCGAGGAGTTCCAGGCCAGAGCCGAAAGCAGTGGCGGCGAGGCCCGCACCGGCTCCCACCAGTGCGGAAATAAGCAGCATCAGCAGGCCTTTGCCGGTATGAGGATGATAATACAATGATTTATGAGCGTCTGTATCTTTCATATAACAGCACTGGTGGAGAAGGTTGTGACTTTTTAAAAAACCGTATTCAGTTAGTAAGAACCTTCGAAACTTTATATTACATATATACTGCAATCAAAAATATACGTTAACTTTTAAAATTTTGTTGACTAGGATCAAAATATGGTTATTGTACTATATATCTGGGACGTTTGTGATGAGAGGAGTCCCCGGCGGATCACAATACCTTTTATTGATACACGCCGGTCCATCACACGGCGTTTTGGATAGCAATATGCGCGGGGCACTTTGCCCCGCGCGTCGCTTTCCCATCCTGCCTTGAAAGCTCTTGCGGTAATTGCTGCCACTTAATGCTATTTTAATGCCTCTTTTTTGAATATATTGATTTTCATTTAAAATCCAGTCGGGAAACTGTTCCTTTGCTTTCCGGGCAAGCTGTTGCCTTCGGCTTGAATGGCGAATCTTTTGAGGCTGCAGGAAAAATGGACATTTCTTCTGATTTACAGCAATGAAAGAACGAATCGCTATTCCGAGTCAGCAAACAAGGAGAACACAAGTGAAAAAAGCGTTGCTCATCAACGGCAGCCCGCCGCAAGGGCAACAGCAGCTATCTGTCCGGCCTGGTGGGGGAAGAGGCCGCGCAGGCCGGTTGGGAAGTCCAGGACGTACGCCTCAATGACCTGACCTACAAAGGCTGTCAGGCTTGCAATCGCTGCAAGACCAAGCTGGCCCGGTGCGTTCTGCAAGACGATCTGGCCGAGGTGCTGGAATGGACCCGTGAGGCCGATCTGCTTGTACTGGCCGCGCCGGTCTATTACGGAGACGTCAGTGCGCAGCTCAAAGGTTTCATAGACCGTACGTTCAGTTTCCTGCAGCCCGAATATTATAAACGTCCGGATCCCAGCCGCCTGGAACCGGGAAAGAAATTGCTCTTCATATTATCGCAGGGCAATGGCAGTCCCTATGCCTTTGACGATATCTTCCCGCGTTACGCCCGTTTTTTCAAGGTCTACGGCTATGACGACATACGCCTGGTGCGCGCCGTGGGGGTCTATGGTCCGAAGGACGTCACCGGCAAGGAGAACCTGGCCGAAGAGGTCAGGGACGCGGCCAGGGCACTGCTGAAGTAGAGAGCTGTTCGGACTAAAACAAAAGATCCTGAAGGTGCAGACAACTGCACGGACAGGATGGCTTGTCTGCCAAGACAAAGAAATAAGGGAGTCGTTGAATGTGTCAGCGACTCTCTTTTTTGTGGTTCCTGTTGATTTCGCAGTCAGCGGCGTTGTTTTCTGTGACACCCCCTGAACTTGTTGCATGTCCCGGCGCCATACTGACGCGGATTTTTTGAATGATGGCCGTCTTATAGGCGATGGGGCCAGGTAACTGTCCCATAGACTTGGCTCTTGCGAATAAAAGATGTTAGAAGCAGGGTAACGAGTTCCAAGCGACCAACTACCTGGACAAGGAGCCTGCATGAGCCCTGAATGTCTTCCGGATAGCGAGGCCGTCATTGCCTGCGTGCGGAATATCGCTTGCGGTGCCGACGCCCATGACTGGGACCTGGTAAAGGACTGTTTCGACGCGAACGTACGGGTGGATTACGTCACCCTGGCGGGCGGCGCGCCCGTGCAGCTGAGCCCGGAGCAAATAGTAGAAGCCTGGCAGGGACTGCTGCCCGGATTCGCCTTTACCAGACATCGTCTGAGCAACTTCCGGGTGGAGCGTACGGGCGATCAGGCCCGCTGTCGTTGTTATGTGGATGCCTTGCATGTGATCCCCGACGCGCGCGGAGGAGACGCCTGGCAGGTGGTGGGGGCGTACGATTTCCGGCTTGTGCGCCGCAGTGCGGGCTGGAAAGTCTCGGAAATGCGCTTTGAAAAGGATTATCTGACCGGCAATCAGGCTCTGCCGGAGCTGGCCCAGGCGCGCCTGCATCCCAGGAGGCTGGAGGTCGAAATCCCCTGCAACAGGAGCATCTTGCCAGGGCACTTGTATCTTCCGGGGGACTGGGATGACAACGGTGCCTTGTCCGCGGTGCTGGTTTGCGGTTCGTGGCTTTCCCTCAAGGAGCAGATGGCCGGGGCGTATGCACGGGCCATGGCCCGCATGGGGTTCGCTGCCCTGGCCTTTGATCATCGGGGGTTCGGGAGTGTTGCGGACGATCCGCTTCAAACCGAATGGCCGGAACGAAAGATCGCGGATTGCATGGCGGCGGCAGCTTTTCTGCAAAGCAGGCCGGAGCTGGACTTCGAGCGGATTTTCGGGCTCGGGCTAGGTGCCGGGGCGGGCTACATGCTCTGGACCGCGGCCGAAGATACCCGACTGAGAGCCCTGGCCCTGGTGGGCGGCTGGCTGCAAGAGCCTGCGGCGCAGGCCGAAATTTACGGCGGCGAGGAGCCGCTCGGACTGCTTCGGCAGCAGGGGCTCGATGCGCAACACGCCTACGATACGCAGGGCGTCACCACCTGCGTTTCCGTCTCTTCAATCTCCGGGGCTTATTCCTGCAATGCGGCAATGGCCGCGGAACTGGCCTGGCTGGGGCAAAGCGGGACGTCCTGGAAAGACGAAATTTCATTGCACTCCTGGAACAAATGGCTCCCTTTCGAACCACTCGCGCGTACGGGCGAGGTGCGCCTGCCCACGCTGATCATTCATTCGCCCCAGAGTTTTTATCCGCAGGGCGCGGAGGCCTGTTTTCAGCAACTGGGAGGTCCCAAAAGTCTGTACTGGGTCCGGGGAACGCAGTCGGACTTTTACGCCTCTCCAACACTGCGAACCAGTTGTATCCGGCGTATCGCCGATTATTTCCGCAGTTGCTCCGGTTGAGAAGGGGGGGGACTCGCAGGAGGCTTCCATTCGCTATGACAAAAACACACCGCGTATGTATACTCGTATGCATTTCCCGCATCGGTGATGGAGTTCATTTGCCTGTGCGGTTCGGGATTCGGCATCTGAATTGCAAATATTTTCCTGTATCAGGGCGGAGACCGACCGGAATCGCTGCTTTTTCAAGGGGCCGGAATCGCCGGTACGCTGTGAAGGGCGCGCGTTTCGGGCTTTGGGTGTGAAACACCTGCTGATAGAAGCTAGTGTCCTGTTACATTTGAGCTTTTACGAATTTGTATATATTTGAATAAAAAAAGAGATAATTTTGTAAATTTTTATCCTGGTCACTGAGCAGTGCTGCATGCAGAGGGGACAATGGAAAAACGATTGGATTTTAACGGGTACGTGACTGAGGGATTTTACGATGAGATGTTTCTGTCTTCCGGCGAGGCCCGTCCGGGGGCGATGCTTCTCAAGGAAAAGATCGAATCCCTTCCCACTGACGATCTGGTGACGAGACAGGCCGCAGCGGAAAAAGCCTTTTACGACCTTGGCGTGACCTTCACGGTGTACGGCCATGAAAAGGGCACGGAAAAGATTTTTCCTTTCGACATCCTGCCGCGCATTGTGTCGGCAAAGGAGTGGGAACGGGTTGAACGGGGCCTGGAGCAGCGTATCAGGGCTCTCAATCTGTTCATCGCGGACGTTTACGGTGAACAGAAGATCATCAAGGACAAGGTGGTCCCGGGGGAGCTGATTTTCTCGGCACAGGGTTTTTTCAAGGATTGCATGGGGCTGGAGCCGCCCCTGGGGGTCTGGTGTCACATAACCGGGGCGGACATGATCCGCGACGACAAAGGGGAGTTCTATGTTCTGGAGGACAACATGCGCTCGCCCTCCGGAGTTTCCTATGTGCTGGCCAACCGCGCCGTGCTCAAGCAGACCTTTCCGCAGGTGTTCGCGGCCTCCAAGGTGCGGCCCGTGGACGCCTATCCGTCCCTGCTGCTGGACATGCTCTGCGCCATCGCGCCCGGGCAGGCGGCCGCGCCCACGGTGGGACTGCTCACTCCGGGCATTTACAACTCCGCCTATTTCGAACATTCGTTTCTGGCCCAGCAGACCGGCATAGAACTGGTGGAAGGACGCGACCTGGTGGTGCACGACGGATATGTGCACATGCGTACGACACGCGGCCTGGTGCGCCTGGATGTGATTTATCGCCGCGTGGGCGAGGATTTTCTCGATCCCACGGTATTCCGCAAGGATTCGTTGCTGGGCGTGCCCGGAATCATGGACGTGTACCGGAACGGCCGTGTGGCCCTGGCCAACGCGCCTGGAACGGGCGTGGCCGACGACAAGGTCATATATGCCTATGTTCCAAAGATCATAAAGTATTATCTTGGCGAAGAGCCTCTTCTTCCCAATGTCCCCACCTATCTGTGCTCGGACGACAAGGAGCGCGCCTACGTGCTGGAACATCTTGACTCCATGGTGGTAAAACCGGCAAATGAATCCGGGGGCTACGGCATGCTCGTGGGACCGGCTTCCACCAGGGAGCAGCGCGAGGAATTCGCCCGTCTTATTAAGACCAATCCCCGCAATTACATGGCCCAGCCGACCATCAGCCTGTCGCGCGCACCGGTTATAGTGGACGACCATTTCGAAGGCAGGCATGTGGATCTCAGGCCCTACATTGTCTATGGCGATGAGATCAAGGTGCTGCCCGGTGGCCTGACCCGTGTAGCCCTGAAAAAGGGCTCCCTGGTGGTCAATTCGTCCCAGGGCGGCGGAAGCAAGGACACCTGGGTGCTTTCACGGGATGTATAGGCTTTTGCCGGCTGGAAGCTGTTTGCACTGTTGCGATTGAAAACTACGAGGAGGCACAGATGCTCAGCCGTGTTGCTGACGCTATCTTCTGGATGAGCCGTTATCTGGAGCGGGCCGAGAATATCGCGCGTTTTATCGACGTCAACTGGAGACTGACCCTGGACCTGACTGAGGAGCAGGAGCAGTGGCTGCCTCTGGTCATGGTAACGGGCGATCATGCTGATTTTTCCCAGCGCTATGATGAAGCCAGCAGGGAAAACGTGCTGCATTATCTGATCATGAATCCCGATTATCCCAACTCGGTGATTTCCTGCCTGCGCATGGCTCGGGAAAACGCCCGTACGGTCCGGGAGATCATTCCTTCGGAGATGTGGGAGGAGATCAACGCCTATTATCATTACACCGAGCAGGCGGTTCTGGCGCTGGAGAGCGTGACGCACAATCCCGGATCCTTCTGCCGCCGGATAAAGCTCTACGGGCAGGTGCTGGGCGGCATTTCCCTGGACAGCATGGCCCATGACGAAGGCTGGCGTTTTTTCAGCCTGGGGCGCATGCTGGAAAGGGCGGACAAGACCTCGCGTATTCTGGACGTCAAATATTTCATTCTGCTGCCTTCGGTGCAGGACGTGGGCTCGGCCCTGGACTACATCCAGTGGACCGCGCTGCTGAAGGCCACCAGCGGACTGCAGGCCTACCGCCACCGCCACGGGCGGATCGTGCCGTCCAAGGTCGCGAGTTTTCTGATGCTGGACAGGGAATTCCCCCGTTCGGTCTTTTTCTGCCTGAGCAAGGCCCAGGAGCGGGTGCATGAAATCACCGGCACCAGGGTGGGGCAGTTCAGCAATCCCGCTGAAAAGTACCTCGGGCAACTCTGCGCAGAGCTTTCCTATACGAGCATGGAGGAAATTCTGAAACTGGGGCTGCACGAATTTACAGACAACCTGCAAACGCACATGAATGACGTGGGCGAGGCCATTTTCGATACGTTTTTCGCGGTTTATCCCGCCATCGACGCGTCTGCGGAACAGTGAGAACAACGCAATGACATTTTGCCTGGGAATTTCAGTTGAAGAAGGACTGCTCGCCATTGCCGACACGCGCATCACATCCGGCAACGAGATGATCACGGCTCAGAAGGTCCGGACCTATGAATATGACAATGGCGTGTTTTTCCTGATGATGTCCGGCCTGCGTTCCGTGCGGGACAAGACATTGACCTATTTTGACGATCAGCTCGAGGACCTGGAGGTGTTTCCCGAGCGTATTTATGAAGTCGTCAACATGTTCGCCGACCAGCTCCGAAAGGTGGCCAAGGAGGACAAGGCCTATCTCGAAGAGAGCGGTCTGCAGTTCAACGCGTTCACGCTTCTTGGAGGCTGGCTGAAAAAGGACCGCAAGCACAAGCTGTATCTGATATATCCGGAAGGCAACTGGGTGGAGATTTCCAAGGGCACTCCCTATCATATCATTGGGGAGGGCGGATACGGCAAACCCGTGCTGGACCGGACCCTGAAGTATACGGATCCGCTCAAGTTCGCGCTCAAGGTGGGCTGCCTGGCTTTCGATTCCACGCGGATCAGCGCCTCGGACGTGGATTTCCCCATCGATGTCGTGCTGTTCAACAAGGAGCACAACCAGCTCGTACAACACCGTTACGAACAGGAAGACCTGCGCAACATTTCTCAATGGTGGCAGGAGCGCCTGCGCGAGTCCGTGCACAAGCTGCCCAGCGAATGGGTGGAGGACATTGCCGCCCAGCTGTCCCGTGTAACGGATTGCGCCACTGGCAACAAATGATCTTCCAAGTCAATTGGCTTCATACAAGAGGCGCTCTTCAGGCGCCTCTTGCCGTTATACGGCCTTTAGTTGTATAAACACATATATATGGCCCATTTTTCCATTCAGCACCTCACCCGGTATCACTACGACCGGCCCGTATTCATCGGTCCGCATTACATTCGTTTGCGCCCCCGTTCGGACTGGCGGCAGCGGGTGGAGCAGTTCAGCCTGCAGGTGACGCCCGAGCCTTCGGGCATGGCCTGGGGCCTGGATTGCGAAGGCAACGAATACGCCCAGGTCTGGTTCGACGGGGAGCATACCTCCCTCGGCCTTGCCGTAGCCGCGGAAGTACGGACCCTGGCGTCGAATCCTTTTGATTATCTGCTGCTCACGAACCGGCTCGGACTGCCGGCAGTGTTCTCCGGACCGGAAGCCGACGCGCTGGCCCCGTACCTTGTGCAGCGGCATCCCGCCCCGCCCAAGGGAGACCGCCTGGAAGAGCTGGTGCGGAGCATCGCTGCCCAATGTGAAATGGTCCCGGAATTTCTGCTTGCCCTGAACAGCCATCTGTACGAGACGCTGGACAAGACCGTACGCGAGGAACCGGGCGTGATGACGCCCGAACAGGTGCTGGAATGCCGTACGGGCGCGTGCAGGGACGCCACTCTGGTGTTTATGGAGGGCTGCCGGCGCATGGGCATCCCCGCACGTTATGTCAGCGGATATCAGGCAGGTGATACGGACGAGGATCTGGGCGATCTGCACGCCTGGGCCGAGGCCTACGTGCCCGAGGCCGGATGGCGGGGCTATGACCCCACCCACGGGCTGGCCGTGGCTGACCAGCATGTGGTGCTGGCAGCATCCGCGGATCCGGATCTGGCCGCTCCGCTCATCGGCACGTTCAGCGGCAGCGGAGCCTCAGCCCGCATGCATCATATGGTCCAGGTGCTGGTGGAGGACCCGGACCAGAATCAGACCGGCCTTAGCGGATGAAATAGCCGGAAACGCGCCAGACGCCGTCGGGGCACAGCATGGGAGTGACCGATTCCACCGCGCTTTTCTTGTTGCTGAAGCTGGAAATGTATTGCAAAACCACGTATTCGCCATCGGGTGCGCCGGAAATCTTGTTGGCGTAGTCGGCCGAGGCAATATCGCGCTTGCTCAGCTTGCCCATGGGGCTTCTAAAGGATTTGACCCCTTTGACCCAGTCTTTTTTGGTTACGGCCTGCTTGAAAAAAGGCGCGGCCTGTTCCCAGCTTTCCGCGTATTTTCCGGCGTCGATCAGGCTCAACCAGTCTCTGGCGGCTTTTTCCCCAAGTACGACGGCTTTGTCTTGTTTCAACAGTTCGGGATCGGGTTTGTCGGTTCCGGAATATTTTTGCGCAAGGGCCTGCTGCGGCAGCGGCAGACCTATGGAAAGACTCAGGCACAGGCAAAACGACAATCCGAGAATCAAAGGCAGGTACTTCATTGCGGGCTCCAGTTTTTTTCTTCGCATAGCATAGACGAAAAAAATACGGAACTGTTTCACGGGCCTGAACCACGGACGGAATCTGTCGGCCGGTCTGTTCCTCGGGAAGACCGTTGACGCAACAAGGAGGCGAAAATGTCCGAAGAATCTGAAACCCTGGTGCGACAGCTGCTGCAAAGCGCCGAACAACAGGGACTGGACCTGGACAAGGCATCCCTGCCCAAGGATCCGGCCTCGCTGCTTGTGTATCTGCACGCCGCGGCCCAGGGAGATCCCTTGCCGGAAACGATAACCGAACTCATGGCCGCCCTGTCAGCCGCCCTGACGCGTACGAAATAGTAAAATCAGCAGGTATTTTCTCTTCTGGTCGCACGTAAATCCGGTTCTTCGTGATTTCCTTGCCTGTCCGCCTTGACACCTCAAAGGGAATGTGGTGCATGCTGAAAGAATACCGGCGGGCTGTGCCGGATTTTGAATCCTGAGCCTGCCCCGCCTTTACACATCAAAAAAAGAAGCTTTGCCTTTCCATTCAATTTCGAAAGTCGGGAGAGAAGTAACAATGACGCAAGAGCTCAGCCCGTCGCCGCTTGCCCCGAACCTGACGCCGCTGTCCTACAGGGACGAGTCTTCGGCGGAGCCGGTGGTGCAGCTGGATAAAGTCTGCTTTGCCTACGACGGGCAGGACGTATTGACGGATATTGATCTGAACGTCCGCCAGGGGGATTTTCTCGCCATCATAGGGCCCAACGGCGGGGGGAAAACAACACTTGTCAAAATTATCATGGGGCTGCTGAAAACCCAAAAGCGGTGCGGTCCGCGTATTGGGGATGGACCCCTTTACCGGGCGTCCGGACGTGGGCTATGTGCCGCAGCACGCCAATGTCCAGCTCAGTTTTCCCATCACAGTGCTGGACGTGGTGCTCATGGGGCTCCACCGCAAGGGGCTGCGATTCCCCTGGTACACGTCCCGAGATCGGCAGAAGGCCCTGGACATGCTGCAGCTGGTGGGCATGTCGGATTACAAGGACCGCCGTTTCGACGCTCTGTCCGGAGGTCAGAAACAACGCGTTCTGGTAGGAAGAGGGCTGGCATCCGAGCCGCGCTTGCTGGTCTTTGACGAACCCACTTCCAACATGGACCCCCACGGAAAAATCTGTCTGTTCGAATTGCTGGCCCACCTGAGCGGCTCGTTGACCATCCTGATGGTCAGCCATGACCTGATTTCCGCATCGGGACGGATCTCGGGAGTGGCGGCGGTCAACAATCGCTTGATCCAGCGGGACAAGAAGGAAATGACGCCGGAAATGCTCGAACTCATTTATGGTACGCACGATGCCACATGTCCGCTGGATGATTATCTGAAGGATGTTTCCAGCATTTTCGTGCAGGGTGGTCATCAGCATGATTGACGCGCTTTCCATGGATTTTATGCAGAACGCGCTTCTGGCCGGCATTCTGGCCAGCATAGCCTGCGGGATCATCGGCTCGCTGGTGGTGGTGAATCGCCAGGTGTTTCTGGCGGGAGGCGTGGCCCATGCGGCGTACGGCGGCGTAGGGCTGGCCTTTTTCTTCAGCCTGCCCGTGCTGCCAACGACCATCGGCTTTACCGTGCTGGCGGCGCTGGTCATGGCTTTCGCCACCTTCGGCAGGGCAGAGCGGACCGATGCGGTAATCGGCGTGCTCTGGGCGGCGGGCATGGCCCTGGGCATCATTTTGCTGGACGTGACTCCGGGCTACAACGTGGACCTGATCAGTTATCTTTTCGGGAGCATTCTGGCCGTCCCCCGCAGCGATATATGGATAATGCTCGGACTCGATCTTGCCATCATCGCTCTGGTGACGTTCTGCTACAAGGATTTTCTGGCGCTGTCCTTTGATCTGGAATTCGCCCGGTCCAATGGCGTGCCGGTCAAGCCGTTGTATTACCTGATGCTGGTGATGGTGGCTGTGGGCGTGGTCATGATCATTCAGGTCGTGGGATTGATTCTGGTCATTGCCCTGTTGACCATTCCGCCCATGATGGCGGAACGGCAGGCCCGGTCACTGGGCAGAATGATGGTGGGGGCGAGTTTGTGGAGCCTGCTGTTTTGCATCGCCGGCCTGTATTTCGCCTACACCTATGATCTGACCTCCGGCGCTTCCATTATTGCCGTGGCCACCATCTGTTTTGGCGGCTCATTGATCTGGCGAACCATACGCGGGCAACAGAAATAGAAATGAAGACGCCCCCACCTGAACCGTTCAGGCGGGGGCGTTGTTAACAGTTGCAAACCAAGGGTTAGATTTTTTCAGAGTAGTGATGCGCCATGCCGGGCGACCCGGCTGTCTCTGGTTTCGATGTGTCAGCAGAGTTGTTACTTAAGAGGCGCGTTCGTTTGGAAATCAGGCGACTCAGCTCGCCGAATTTTACGAAACTGCTCCGTGTCTATCGTTGCCCACCCTCCGTTGCGGTTTTATAAATTTCAGCCATCCTAAAGGATCCTTGTGGCTCTTGGTTATAATGATAAAGCGAAACCGGGCAAAGTCAATACTGCAAGGCGGAATTTTGCAATAAATTGTTGCAAGGTCAGCTCCGAACAGGCGAAAAAAACGAAATGTCGGCCCAGCCCTTGTTATCTTTGAGAGCCGCGTATATCCTTGACTAAAATCCGGGTGGGACGATTCTGACCGCCGTTGAGTTCTTTTGGTCGAGCAGGCGGATGTCAGAGACCTGATGGCCTCTGTTTCTGCACCCAGAATGCATAGTTCAAAAACGGAAAAGCAGCAGTGAACCTCGCGCTTCATCTTCTTTTTCGTACGCAGGAGACGCAATGCGACGTCTGATGATATTTTTGGCAGTGATCATGGGCTTGCTGACCTGGGCCGCGTTGCCCGGGTTTGCACAAATGGGCATGGGCAGAGGTATGGGAAAAGGCATGATGCAGGCAGATCCCCCTGCGGACCTGGTGGTGTCGCTTCCCAAAAATACTATGGCCACCATGCGTCAGGTGGGATTTTCCCACAACAAGCATTCGCATTTCAACTGCAAATACTGCCACCACAAGCATCAACGCGGGGAAACCTACAAGCCCTGCTCGGCTCAGGGCTGCCACGTCAACACGTCCATGAACAGCGGGGAAGGGTCTTTTTACGCCGCCTTTCACAGCTCTTCCAGAAACAGCTGTGTCGGCTGCCACCGCGGAGCTTCGCACCAGCAAATGCAGCATGGTCCGGTGGCCTGTTCGGGCTGCCATGGCGATGATTCCGTACCCGATGACAAGGGCATGCCGGCGCAACCGGAATATACGCTGGACGGAGGAGTCATTCCGCCTCCCGTACCCTTGACCTTTGCCGAAAAGGAACAGGCCATCGGCACGGACGGATGCGTTGTCACGCAAAAGTCGCCCACAACCTCCTTTCCGGTGGACATCGATACGGGCGTCTACCATGTGGCGCGGTCCTACCTGTTGCAGGGGCTTTTGCCTCCGCGCGTATCCGTCACTGTGGAGGGCATGGTCAACAGCCTGGATCTTGCTTCCACCAAGCCCATTTCTCCGACCGCTCCTTTCGAAATTCAGACCGAGATAGCGCCTTCTCCCTGGAATGCGGAGTACCCGCTGCTCAACATCACGCTGCGTTCGCCTCTGACGGAACAAAAGGATTACAAATCCGCCAACATTGTTTTTCTCATCGACACCTCGAGTTCGATGTTCGAAAGCAACAAGCTGCCGCTGTTTCTGGTCGGTTTCAACCGGTTCCTCGATCTGCTCAAGGATACCGACTATGTTTCCATCGCCGTCATGAACGGCAAGAGCGGCATTCTGTTGCCTCCGACTCCGGGCAATCAAAAAGAGAAGATTCTCAGCGCCATCAAAAAACCCGCCATCAAGAGTGAAATTCCCAAGGGCGAGGGCGCCCGAATCGCCTATGACCTCGCCAAACGGCATTACATCAGGGGCGGGACCAATTCCCTGGTTTTCGTCACGGATGGCGATCTTGGCACCGAAGCCCATGTCTTTGAAAAACTCTACAGGTACGCGAAAGAGGGAAAACGGCAGGGAATCGAGCTGTTTGTCTTTGAATTCGGCCAGCTGTACACCAATGATCATTTCCTCTACCAGCTCGCCCATTCGGGCGGCGGCATGTTCTTTCATATAGAAGGGATAGAAGAAAGTCTGAACTACCTGACGTACGGCTTGCTGATGTCCCACGATCCCATAGCCGAAGGCGTCAAGGCCAGCGTCACCTTCAATCCGGAAACAGTGACGGGCTACCATCGTCTCGGTGCAGAGAGTCTTGCTGAGGATACCCAGGGAACCCAGGAGGAACAGCCGCAATCACTGCTCTACCCGGGGCAGCATATCACGGCATTGTATAATCTGGCTCTGGAACCGGGCGCATTGCAATCAAAAAAACCGCTTTGCACGGTTTCGGTCAAATACAGGCTTCCCGGCACCAATCAGGAAAGGGAACTGACAAAGGAACTGAATGCGGATGCCTTTATTCCCGACGTGATGAAGACTTCCGTGGATTATAGATTGACCGCCAGCATGGCTGCTCTGGGAATTCTGCTGCATGGCAATGCCATGCCCAAGAATGTTACCTTTGAGCAGGCTCTTGAACTGGCACGTTCGGCTTTTCAGGAAGCGCCCACATCATTACGCGAGGAATTGATGTATCTTATCTGGCGCAGCAGCTGGCTGAGTCACCAGAAAGATCAGGTAAAAAATCAGAAATGACCTGCTTCGTGCGTTGTCGCAAAAGGCGGAAGCGTAACTTCAGATGAACCAGATGATTGAAAAACAAAATCAGAAAATTTTTGTCGCAGGACACCGCGGCCTTGTGGGTTCCGCCATTGTGCGGCAGCTGGAAGCCAAAGGCTTCTCCAACCTTTTGCTGCGGACGCATGCCGAGCTGGACCTGCTGGACAGAATCGCGGTGGAGGCCTTTCTGGCGGCTGAAAAACCCGACTGCATCTTTCTGGCCGCAGCAAAAGTCGGTGGTATTTTTGCCAACAATACGCGACCTGCAGAGTTCATCTACGAGAATCTGATGGTGCAGTGCAACGTATTGCACCTGGCCTATCAGGCCGGAGTGCGGCGGCTGATCTTTTTGGGCAGCTCGTGCATTTATCCCAAATTCGCGGAGCAGCCCATCAAAGAGGAATCGCTGCTGTCCGGGGCTCTGGAACCCACCAACGCTCCCTATGCCGTGGCCAAGATTTCCGGCGTGACCATGTGCGAGGCCTACAACCGGCAATACGGAACAGCCTTTCTGCCCGTGATGCCCACGAACCTTTACGGGCCTGGGGACAACTTCGATCTGGA
Organism: Desulfovibrionaceae bacterium; assembly: GCA_963667575.2. GTDB lineage: Bacteria > Desulfobacterota > Desulfovibrionia > Desulfovibrionales > Desulfovibrionaceae. The sequence continues at coordinate 279,267 of CAXXHY010000035.1, forward strand.
GAGCTCCCATGTTCTGCCGGCCATGCTGCGCAAATTTCATCTGGGAAAACTGGCTCAGGATAATGACTGGGCAGCCATCCAGCAGGACGAAAACCGTTTTGGAAAGATTCCTGCGGATATCATGGAAGGATTGAAGGATCAGGCCGGTCCCCGTGTGACTTTATGGGGAACAGGGCAGGCCAGGCGAGAGTTCATGCATGTGGATGACATGGCCGCGGCCTGCGTCTATCTCGGGATGGAAACGGACTGCACCGAGCTTACCAATATCGGGTATGGCCAGGACCTGATGATCCGCGAGCTTGCGGAAAAGGTCCAGCAGTTGTCTGGCTTCACGGGGCGGCTCGTCTGGGACGCGGGCAAACCCGAAGGAACTCCCCAGAAACTTCTTGATGTTTCGCGTCTGCGCTCCCTGGGCTTTTCAGCCGGCATAGAGCTTTTTGAAGGCCTGCAAAGAACCTACTCCTGGTATCTTGCCCAATGACGGACAAAATGTCCGGTTATACGGGGATCTGGATCGCGATAGGGCGAACTTTTTGATAATGCGCATTCTGCTTGTAGACGACAATCAGGACAACCTGCAAAGCCTTGCGGTGGTTCTCGATGATCTGGGCTATGAAACCGTGGCCACAGCAAGCGCGGAAGACGCGCTCAGACGGGTGCAGAAGGAATTCTTTCCCCTGATCATTACAGACATCCGTATGCCCGGCATGGATGGTCTGGAGCTGCTGGCGCGCATCAAGGCGGATGACGGCACAAACAAAACGGACGTGGTGATCATTACCGGTCACGGAGATATGGAAACAGCCGTGGAGGCCCTGCGTCGCGGAGCCTATGATTATCTGAACAAGCCCATCAATGCCCGCGAGCTCGCCGCCGTGGTGGAGCGCAGCGCAGAGCACCAGACCCTGCTTTCGGAAAACGCCGAGTTCCGCAACCATTTCGATTCGCGCCTGCAGGCCGCCACAGAGAAGATCCGGCGTGATCTGGAACGGGCGCAAAGCCGTCTCAGAGCCAATGCGGGCATCGGTCCGGTGGTTGCCGAATCCGCGGCCATGCTGCAATTGCTGCGTGAAGCCCACATGTATCATCAGGACCCCACTGTTCCGGTGCTCATCGAAGGTGAAACCGGCGTGGGCAAGGAAGTTTTCGCCAAACTCATCCATTTTGGCGACGGCACCACGGACACCCCCTTTGTGGCCATCAACTGCTCGGCCATTCCCCATCATCTTTTCGAAGGCGAACTTTTCGGCCATGAAGCCGGCGCCTATACGGGCAGCGCACCCAAGGGCCAGGCAGGAAAACTCGAGCTGGCTGCAAATGGGTCGCTTTTTCTGGACGAAGTTGCTGAAACCGACCTTCAGGTCCAGCCCAAGCTGCTGCGCGTGCTGGAAGACAGAACCTTTTACAGGCTGGGCGGACTGCGCAAACGGGATTTCAATGCCAGGATCATCTGCGCCGCCAACAACAGCCTTGCCGACATGGTCGCGGAAGGGCGTTTTCGCCGGGATCTGTTCCACCGCCTCAAGGTGGGTCATATTGTCATTCCTCCCCTGCGCGAGCGGGTGGAAGATCTTCCTCCGCTCATAGCCATGTTTCTGCACAGGGAATCCAAACGCAAGAAAAAGGCTTTCAAATCCGTACATCCGCAAACCCTGAAGCTCCTGCAGCAATACTCCTGGCCGGGTAATATCCGGGAACTGGAAAATGTCATCGAGCGAGCCGTACTGACCTGTGATGGGGAAGTTCTGCTGCCGGAGCACATTGATTTTCTGCATCAGGAACAGCTGCCGTTTGCCGGACGCGAGGACGCAAACACAGACCATGCGCACAGTACGGGGCTGAACTTTAGCGCTCTGGATCTGCCGGAGGGAGGGCTTGATCTGGAAGCGCTCAATCTGGAAATAATACGCAAGAGTCTGGAGAAGTTTTCCGGCAATAAAAGTATGGCCGCGCGTTATCTCGGCATCTCCCGTTATGCTCTCCTGCGGCGTTTGCAAAAAAGCAGCTGACGTGCGAAATCGCACACTGTTTGTTTTCGAACGTTCGATTTCGAACACAAGAAAGACATAGTCTGGAGAAAATTTAGAGATATTGAATTTTTCTCTGGCAAAACAGCGTGTTATGAATAAACAAAAATTGTGCGGCATTGGCATGCTGATTGCTTATTAAAGTCCATCGTGCTGCATGTCGGCAGTTCTTTTTCGCTGTCCGCAAAGCAGCGCGATAGTATATTGTTGGTAACGGGATTAATCCGTGTGTCCCGCGGAATGGCGATCCCCCCCCCCGCCATCTGTCCCGATGACCATAAAGACCGTCCTTACGGTCAATTAAATGATCGTCCATGGCGCAAGTGCTATCCCCCCCCAGCATTTTCATGGACGATCATTTTTTTATGCTTATTATTCAAATCAAAGCTCTTCTGTGAATCAATCCATCCTTCGGACCGGATGCGGACTGTCCGCGACTGCCTGCCTGCGGATATCTGCTTTCGCTTGCCAGCAGGGCCAGGACATGTTGAAATAAAAAAAGAACAGCGACCGACGCGTACCAGGCGGAAAAAATAGGTGCGGGAAAAATCGGTTTTTCCGCATGGAAAAATGTGCGCCATGCCCCATTGCGCCACGCGCGGCGGGGTGTTCATGCTTTGTTCCATCAACCAAAGAGGATTTCGCAATAGCTACCAAAGTTCAAGGCAACACCCAGGGGCTCAAACCGAGTCAGCTCAAGGCCCTGGGACGTCTCTACCACCGTCGTTTCCCCCTCAACGAACTTTATACCAACGAACAGGCCAGGGAAATCGCCGAATTGAGTTTTTCCGTGGGGCGGCAGCTCGGACTGCTCATTGACCGACAGGGCCGGCCCAAGATGGTCATTGTGGGCGATCCAGGCTCCATTTTTATTCCGGAACTCGAACGTTCGCGACAGGCTTCCGGGAGGTTGCGCGGATTGCGCCTGCTGCATACGCACCTCAAACCGGATGCGCTCTCCCAGGAAGATTTGATGGATCTGCTGTTCCTGCGGTTGGATTCCCTCGCCGCCCTGACCGTTTCCGACCAGGGGGACCCGGGAAGGCTGTATTTTGCCCACCTGCTGCCAGCCAACAGTGCCAAGGAGCCCTATCATACGCAGGATTTTCCCTGGGATCGGGCCACGTTGGATCTGCAGGAGATGGTGCAGGCTCTGGAAGACGAGTTCGCGCGCGAGGGCGGAGCAATAGGCGAAAGCGCGGAAGAAAGCGCACTGCTGGTCAGCGTCAGCACCCTGCCCAGGGCGGCCATAGAAAGCGGCCTGGACGAACTGGCGGATCTGGCCGAAACCGCCGGACTGCAGGTGGCGGGGCGGATGGTGCAGCGCGTGGCCAGGCTGAATCCCAAATTTATCATGGGCAAGGGCAAGCTGGCCGAACTGGAGATCCAGGCCCTGCAGGCCGGAGCCGGACTGGTGATCTTCGACCGCGAGCTTTCACCGGCGCAGATGCGCAATCTGGCTGATCTGACCGAGCGCAAGGTTCTGGACCGGACCCAGCTGATTCTCGATATTTTCGCGCGTCGGGCCACCAGCAGCGCGGGCAAGCTGCAGGTGGAAATGGCCCAGATGCAATACACGCTGCCCAGACTGGTGGGCAAGAACAAGGCCCTTTCCCGGCTCATGGGCGGAATCGGCGGACGCGGCCCTGGTGAAACCAAACTCGAACTGGATCGTCGTAAAATCCGCGAACGCATCGGCCGCATCAAAAACGAACTCAAGCGGCTACGCCGGCAGCGTTCGTCCGTGCGGCAACGCCGGGCCAAGGCGGGGCTCCCCGTGGTGGCTCTGGTGGGCTACACCAATGCGGGCAAATCCACTCTGCTGAACACCCTGACCCACTCGGAGGTACTGGCCGAGGACAAGCTGTTCGCCACTCTGGACCCCACCACGCGGCGTTTGCGTTTTCCGGAAGAACGGGAAGTCATTCTTTCCGATACGGTGGGCTTTATTCGCGAACTGCCTGCAGAACTGCGCGAGGCTTTCCAGGCCACTCTGGAAGAACTGGAAGAGGCCGACCTGCTGCTGCATGTCTCCGACGCATCGCATCCGGAGCTCGAACAGCAGATAGAGGCCGTGGAGCAGATTCTTCAGGAAATGGGTCTGGCCGACAAACCCCTCGTACGCGTCCTGAACAAATGGGACAAGCTTGATGAGGAAAACAGGCTTCTGTTGCGCAACGCCTATCCGGACGCGCTGAAGATTTCCGCTGCAACAGGCGACGGTCTGGACGCGCTCCCACCAATGATCATTTCGCGTATCGACTGGAAAAGCGGTCTGATCAACGCACCTTTGACCATGATTCCCTGCCAGGATGGCGAAGTCATGGGAGATGCGGACGATTGGGCTGATCAGGAAGAAAACTGGTAGGATCTGCCGACAGTCCGAAAGCAACCTGCTGCAGAAATATTATGAAAATGATATTCATTATCATAATATTTCTGGACATCTCAAACGACATGTGCTTTGAACGTATTGCCTTTCAAACAACGGCCGGGCGCAGAATCCCGGCATCAGATACGAGGTAAGCAACGGTGGATTCTCAGGAAATGGTATCCGGATACGGAATCGGCATAGACACGGGCGGCACCTACACGGACGCCGTGTTGATGGATCTGCGTACGGGGGAGGTGCTGGCCACGGCCAAGCGTCCGACCACGCATCATGACCTCGGGCTGGGCATTACCGCGGCTCTGGATGAGGTGCTGCGCGGGCAGGATGTGGAACAGATCAAGCTGTCGGCTTTTTCCACAACACTGGCCACCAATGCCATGGTCGAGGGACAGGGCGCGCGCGTGGGGCTGATCGTCATCGGCTACAACAAGGCTTTTGATCTGCCCGTGGTCAGCGTCAAGCACATCGACGGCGGACATGACTATCGCGGCAACGAACGCTGTCCGCTGGAGGTGGAGAACCTCATGCAGGCGGTACTGGATCTGCGCGGCGAAGTGGACGCCTATGTGGTGGCCGGAGCCATGAGCCTGATGAATCCCGCGCACGAGCAGGTGGCGTCCAAGGCCATCGAACTGGTGGACCCCAAACCGGTATTCTGTTCGCATCAGGTCAGCGATCTGCCGGGCATGGTGGAGCGCGCTTCCACAGCCGTACTGCATGCGCGTTTGAAACCCGTCATTGAAGGCTTTGTCGTGGAGTTGGAGAAAATGACTGAGGCCAAGGCCCTGACCGGAGAAGTCCGCATGATCCGCGGCGACGGGGTGGCCGAAAGTCCGCGGGACGCCATCGAACGCGCGGGCTGTACCGTGGCCAGCGGTCCGGCTGCGACCGCCTTTTTCGGCGCACACTCCGTGAACAAGGAGCGGGCCCTGGTGGTGGATGTGGGCGGTACGACCACGGATGTGACCCTTGTGGAGCATGGTTCGCCCATTTTTTCCTCCAAGGGCAGCCTGATAGGCAAATGGCAGACGCATATCGATTCCGTGGAAATGGACACTGCCGGAGTGGGGGGCGACAGCCTGGTGCTGCTGGATGCGCATACGCATCTGCAACTGGGGCCCGGACGCGTGCGGCCGGTATGCATGGCCCCGGAAGTCCCTGACCCTGCGGACTGGATAGGTCCGGGCAGCAACGGCAAATTTCTCGTGGCGCAAACCTGCGACGCGGAATTCACGGACGATCCCGTGATGCGCAGGCTATGCGATCTGGGCGCGACAACCCCGGCGCGGATTGTGGAAGAGTTGCGGATTACGGTTTTTGGTCTGGAAAAGCGGCTCGAACGCCTGGTGTTCCACCATCAGGTGGAAGAAATCGGTTTTACGCCCACGGACGCCTTGCATGTGCTGGGCAAATTGTCCTTGGGCGATACCGGACGGGCGCTTGCCGCAGCCACAGTGCTTGCCGAGGCCTGCGGCAAGAGCGCCGAGGATTTTTGCCGGGAGGTGGTGGCCCAGACGCAGCAAAAGATCGAGACCGCCATTGTGGCCCATGCGCTGAGGCGGCAGACCGGCAGCGCCAGGGAAAGTTTTCTGGTTAACGGCAAGGCCGGCGATCTGCTCTCAGTGAACTTCCGGTTGCATCTACCCATCATCGGGCTGGGCGCGGCGGCGCATGCTCTGCTGCCCGGAGTGGCGGAAGAACTGCGCACGGAGTTGATCCTCCCGCCACATTATGAAGTGGGCAACGCTGTCGGGGCCATCTGGATCGCCTTGCAATCCGGAAAAATGGCATCATAACGCAGGGCTTTTTCAAGTCTGCTGCATAACGTGAGGCGGTGATACATATGCATATGGATACGGAAGAACTGCAGCCGAGAAGGGCGCATTCGCCCAATTGTTTCGAGGCCACCCTGGAAGTGGCCAGTGAAAATGAAAACGCCGTGGTGGTGCACGGCTGGTTGCGCACCCCGGAAGGCTGGGTAATGCACGCCTGGTGCGAACTGGACGGAGCGGTCATGGATCTCACGGAAAGCCGCGAACCATTGAACAAGGCCGAGTATTACGAAGTCATGGGTGTAACGCCGGAGCGGAGCGTTCGTTACGACAGACTGGAATTTTTCACCCTGTCCGCGGAAAGCGGCGGATTCGGCCCGTTCGACCTGGAGTTCTTTTTTGCCACGGACACGGACGAAGATCCCCTCGGGCGTAAGTCCTGAGTTGCAAAGTCGCAAGCCTTGCCGGAAGGATCGCAGGGCTGCTTGAAAAGCATGAAAGAACAAGGGCGCTCCAGAGAGCGCCCTTGTTTTAGATCGAATGGATGATCAGAGCGCCGAAAGAAACGCTTTGATTTCGTTTTCCTGAAACGGTTTGGTGAGGATTTGTTCGGTGTAGCGCTGGGCCCATTTAAGGGGTTCGGTGTTGGTAAAGGAACTGCCTCCGGTCATGGCCACGATGGGCATGTTCGGGTGATCCTTGACCAAAGTCTTCATCACCTGGATACCGTCGGTTTCCGGCATGAAAATATCCAGAAAGGCCATGTCAAAGGTGTTGTTTCTGCATAGTTCCAGGGCTATTGTTCCATCCTGCGCTTCCATGGTCTGATGACCGCTGTCCTGAAGAATGCTGCAAAGCATGGCTCTCGTGACTCTGTCGTCGTCTGCAACAAGAATTCTTGCCATTGGTGGGCACTCCTTTTTGAAAATAAAAGGCACTGCAAACCGCACCGATGCGTCTTGACGGCATTTTCTGGCCTGTTTGAAACGTCTTATTTCAAGTTGCTTTCCTTCGCAAGTTCCTGAGTCAGGTCGTAGAGTTGCTGGATAACGCTGTTCAGACGGCTCAACGCTTCCGTGGCAGTTTCCATTCCCTGGACCGTCAGGTTCGACATTTCCGAAATTTCCTCTGAAGAATCGCTGATTTGCTTGCTGGTTGCCGACTGTTCCTCGACGTTGGAGGCAATGGTCTGCACCTGGGTGGAACTGCCTTCGACCAGCGACAGGATAAGTTCCAGAGCCTTGCCGGATTCATGGGCGAGATTGGAGGCTTTGCCCACGGCTTCGCCTGCTTTTTCCGTGCTGTCCTTTGCAGTGAGCGCGCCGCTTTGAATGGCCTGGATGGTGGTGGAAACCTGCTGGGTGGCCAGCATGGTCTTTTCCGCAAGTTTGCGCACTTCGTCGGCCACCACGGCGAATCCGCGTCCGGCTTCTCCGGCTCTGGCGGCTTCGATGGCGGCGTTCAGCGCCAGCAGGTTGGTCTGGTCCGCAATGTCCTGAATAACGGTGATGACCTGTCCGATCCCCTCGGCCTGTTCTCCCAGGTCGTTCATGTTGATCTTGAGAGCTTCGGCATGGCTGGCGACTTCGGTGATGGCCTGTACCGCCTGGTTGACGACATCCGCGCCTTCCGCTGCTTTGGCCATGGCTTCATCGGCCTGGGAGGCCACCTCGCTGGCATTTCTGGCCGCATCCAGAATGGATTCGTTCATCTGGTCCATGGAGCGGGCGGCTTCAGAGGTCCGGTGGTTCTGCATGTTGGCGCGGTCCACTGTCTGGTCGATTTCCGAGGTCAGTCCTTCCATTACCTCCCGTGCCTGGGTGACGATTTCGGAGATATGGGACACGGTGCGGGTGATGGTTTCGTTCTGTACCTTGAGCTTTTCTTCCTGGATTTTGACGTCCGTGAGCACGGCGAGCATGCACAGGCTGCCCAGGAGATTCTTGTCGAGATCGTAAATGGGCGACGTATCGACCTTGATGAAAAAGCGTTCGCCCCGTGTGTCCTTTCCTTCGTAGGGCAGGTTGGCGATGATTCGGCGTTCGTTGCAGGCGTCGTGCATGGTTTTGGCCACAATGGGAGCGATGGCGAAGAATTCGTCAATGGATTTTCCGATGTAGTCTTCCGGATTGCCGGCATGCCCGAGAAAATTGATCATCATGGGATTGACCAGCGAAATGCTGCCGTGCGGATCGGAAACGATGCAGGGCACGGTCAGCCCCTTGAGGATGCCTTCGGAAAAGCCGATTTTTTCCTTGATGGCCTTGCACATGGAATTGAGACTTTCCGACAGGTCGCCGATTTCGTCCTGGTTATGGACGACGAGGTTGCCGTCGTAATTGCCGGCCCTGACCTCACGCGCATACCCGGCAGCGCGGATCATCGGGCGCAGAATGGCTTTGTAGATGAAAAAACCGAGCAGCAGCAGGACGACAAGAATGCCGGAGACAACAATGGCGATGCGCGTATAGGTGTGTGAACTTGCTTCGGCGCGCATGTCGGTGACGTTTCTGTCAAAGACCAGGGCACCCAGAATGGGGCGCGTATCCATGTGGCAATGGTAACATGCCGGTTCGTTTTTTATCTGCACCACATTGAGAAAATTGTTGCCGATGACGCCGTGTTGCTCTTCCTTTTTGCCCTGGAGCGTTTCGGCTATCCAGCTTTTGAGCAGGTCGGAATCGAACAGCGTGTCGGCGTTCTGTCCCACGGCCTCGGCGCTGGTGGAGTAGGTTATGTGTCCCTTGAAATCGAGCAGGTAGGCGGCGGTTCCCGGCAGATGCTGGGGGAGTTTGAGAAAGGTCTGAGCCGTTTCATCGTCTTCTCCCCGTTCCATGGGAGAGGCAAAAGCACTGCGGAAGAGCGTGGACTCCCGTGAGGCTGCGTCCGAAAAACGTTTGTCGTTGGCCTTGGAGTCCATGGCGAAATCAAAGGATATGTATCCTATGAGAAAAATAACCAGAATGGGTGTGCAGACGAGGATCAGTTTGCCCAGAAGTCCTAGTTTCGAGTAATATTTCATGTCACTGCTCCATTGCTATTCTTCGGAGGCATGGGGGCGGCCGTAGATGTTGGGCTTGGGCACACGATTGCCGTCATGGCAGGAAATGCAGACGCTCCATTCCGGTTTGGCGATGATGTCCTCGGGGTCGCCGGATTCCGCATGACGCGCCCCAGGACCGTGGCAGGTTTCGCAGCCTACGTGTCCCAGTTCCGGAGTCTGTTCGAAACTGACAAATCCGCCGGGCTTGCCTGCCCCGGTAACGTGGCAATGATAACAGAACATCCGCTGGTCTTCGGTGAAATCGTCCAGGAGTTTGGGAAAACCTTGCGAGGGATTGGCCTTTGCCGGGGCCATGGTCAAAAAGGATTTGCAAATGGATTCATGACATTGGGAGCAAGCTGCATCACCCGCATATGCAGCGTCTTCTGCGATGGCGGCAGATGGAGATACAACGGACAGGAATGCCAACAGCAGAGCGGAGGAGCAAAGCAAAGAGAGCGAAGATTTCATCAGCAGTCGTCCTTGTTGCAATTATTCCGGCTATGGACACCGAACCAAAAGTATATACGAGTTGCTAAGGAATATCCACCAAATGGAATCAGAACGTAGAAATGTAAAGATCTTGCTGCAAATATGTCATGCCGTCAACTCCGTCGTAAGGGATGTCTGCGTCTGAGGCCAGCATTCCAGTATCAGATTCAGAAGTTTTTCCGTACATAATGTATTGTGCTGGTCTGCGGCCTGTTCCATCTCCTTGCAAAGGTGGTGCAGCCGCAATGCGCCGACATTGCCTGAAGCTCCTTTGAGTTTGTGGGCAAGATTCCTGGCTGCATCATACTGGGATGAGCGCACTAACGCCCGGAGTTCTTCCACCTGCTCCGGCGTATCTTCCAGAAAAACCTGAGCACCGATTCGCCAGATCCGGAGGCTCATGTTCTCCAGAACCTGGTGCATGTCCAGGATCGGCGTGCCCGATTCGTCGATTGTTTCAGGCTCGGGAGGCTGAGGTGTTTTGGGCGAGAGCGGACAGCTCGCTTCGGGCAGCAGACGACCGTCGGCATCGCGCGGACGCGACATCAACTCGGACATGGTTTCCACGAGCTTTTTGAAGTCAAAGGGCTTGGCTCCATAACCGTCCATGCCGGCCCGGAGAAAACGTTCCTTGTCCCCTTTCATGGCGTGGGCCGTCAGGGCGATGATGGGCGTATAAGGGGCGCTGTTTTCCATCTCCCACTCGCGTATGCGCCGGGTGGCTTCAAGACCGTCCATGGGGGACATCTGCACGTCCATCAGGATCAGGCTGTACTCATTGAGCGTACGCAATGCTACGGCTTGTGAGCCGTTGTCTGCGGTTTCAACCCTGTGCCCGCGGTCCAGGAAAAAGGCTTTGGCGATTTCAAGGTTGCTGCGGTCGTCGTCCACCAGCAGAATGTTGAGGTTCCGGCGGGGCTGGGGCAGGGCTTTCTCATCAGGAAGGGGCTGTTGCGGATCCAGCGGCAGAGAGAGCTGGATGGTGAACCGGAAAGTGGTGCCCTTGCCTGGGGTGGATTGTACGCTGAGCGTGCCGCCCATCATGGTCACCAGACGCTTGGATATGCTCAGACCGAGTCCTGTGCCGCCGTATTTGCGCGTTACAAATCCGCCGGCCTGGATAAAGGGATCGAAAATGGCCTCCAGTTTGTCTTCCGGGATGCCGATGCCCGTATCCGATACGGAGAACTCAGCCGTACGCCTGGGCCCTTTGCGTATGCGCAGTTGCACAGTGCCCTGGTCCGTAAATTTCACCGCATTGGACAAGAGGTTGGCAAGCACCTGGTGGAGCCGCTTTTCCGAACCCCGGACCCAATGCGGCAGCTCCGGGTCCAGATCGCAATCCAGCTCGACCCCTTTTTCCTGGCTGAGGTCGAGAAACATGCCCACGAGGTCAATGGTCATCTGCTGCAGGGAAAAATCATTTTCTTCCATTTCCAGCTTGTTGGCCTCGATTTTGGAAAGGTCCAGCACATCGTTGATCAGGGCCAGCAAACGTTCTCCTGCCTGAAAAATGCGTTTGATGGGCAGTTGTTTGTCTTCCGGCAGGTCTTTTTTGCGCAGCAGGAGTTCGGAGAATCCCAGAATGGCGGTCAACGGCGTGCGGATTTCATGGCTCACGGTGGCCAGAAAAGTGGATTTGATATGACTGGCCTGCTCGGCGGCTTCCTTGGCTGCCTGCAGTTCATGTTCGATGCGTTTGCGCCAGGACACGTCCCGACCCACGGCCTGATACTCGGTCGGAATGTTTTGCTGGTCGTAAATTGCCCGCAACGTCCATTGCTGCCAGTGAAATTGCCCGTCCGGATCCTTGGAATGGTTTTCGAACGTGACCACGGGTGTGTCGGGAGTCAGCGCGCCAATCCGCCGGGTAATGTCTTGCAGCTGTTCTTCATCCTGAATCAGGGATTGAAAATGATGCCCGATGAGCGCTTCCGGGCTTTTGCCGTAGTACCGGGCAAAAGCCCCGTTGACGAAGCTGAACTTGCCGCCCGGCAGAAACCGGCAGATGAATTCGGTCTGATCTTCCACAATGGCCCGGTAGCGGGCCTCGTTGCTGCGCAAAATGCCCTCGGCGCGTTTCAGTCTGGTCACATCCTGCAACACAAGGATTTTGCGGTGTTCGGTGTCCGGTCCGTTGTTTTCCACAGGAAAAAAACTGGCGATGCAATGGATCAGCGTACCGCTCAGAGTCTGGAGGTGGGTTTCAAATTCTATGCGGGATGTACGCTCCCAAAGCGCCATGATCTGTTCCAGGCCGAGCACTGGGTCAAGGCCGTAGAGCATTTGCCCTGCGTGCATGGAAAACTGGCATTGGCTCTTGGCGCCGAAGAGCGAATAGGACAGGGCATTGGCGCCCATCAGCCGCACCTGCAGCAAGGCTTTTTCCAGCTCCTGGGGGTGGCTTTGCAGCCAGGTGCGCAGATCCGCGATTCCCTGTTCGCGCAATGAGTTGATCCAATGCTGCACAAGGCTGAAATCCTGCTCGATAATGGCCATGGGCAGTCTGTCCAGAAGATTGCGATAGCGGGCTTCACTGTCTTCCAGGGCATAGCCGGTGATTTTGCTCGGGGTGATGTCGCTGGCGAAAAACAACAGGTCGCCGACGTTTTTCCCATGGTTCTGCACGGGGATCATGTCTGCCAGGTACCACCGGGGCTGGTCCTGGTTGAAAGACACAAGCATTTCGTGGCTGAAAATCGGCGTATGCGTCTGCAGGACTTTTTCGATCAACGCCCAGGCCGCATCGACATCCTGAAATCGGAAGTGTTCGAGCAGGAAGCATTGCTGCAACTGTTGTCTGTCCAGGCCCGAGGTTGTGCGGAAGGCGCGGTTCGACTCCAGGATGCGTCCTGAGGAGGACAGGCGCAGGAACAGGCGGGGCATGGCCTCCAGGGTGGTTTGGAGTGCTCCGTACCCTGTGGTGCGTTGTTCCCGTGTCTTGTCGCGCAGCAGCCCGATGCGCAGCAGCAGCTCGTCCCAGGAATCCGTGATCACGCAAAAATCATCGGCTTCCGCCAGCATGGCGGAGTGTTCACTGCCGGACGTTCCGGGCTGGACCAGCAGCACCAGGAGCGCATGGGCAGCAGCCGATACTATTCTGATGCGTTCGGGCAGTCGGGAATCTTCCGTGCAAAGGCGCACGTCCAGCAGAACCAGTTCGAAGGGGTTGTCCGCGGCGGCGGCATCGAGCAATTCCAGCACATGTGATGCCGCAGTGCCCGTGACAACGGGACCGAACCCCTCGCTGAGCAGGCGCGATTCCAGGGAGGCAAATTCCCTGGGGGCTGTGGTGGAAATAAGTGTTTTCATATAAATCTGGAGTAGTATATTAAAAAAATCTACATGATATCGGGTTGCCTGGCTATATGCAGACTATTATAGTATGGAATAAGAAAAGGATTGAAAGTTCCCATGCTGTGGCCTGCGCACCGTTGCCCCGAACCAGTCGTGTGTGCTACAGTGGCAGCCTGAACAACAAACCGCCGGACGGCGAACCTCGGAGGAACCATGTCCATTAAAAAAGCGGCGGCATTATCAAGCTATATCGCGGACGCCCTGGCTTTGGGCGTACACTGGATTTATGATCAGGAGAAGATCCATGATACCTTCGGAAGGGTGACGGACTATGTGGCCCCCGGTACGGTTTTTTATCATGCCTCGCGTCCCAAGGGAGGCTTTACCCATTATGGAGATCAGGCCTTTGTGCTGCTGGAGTCCCTGGCGGCGAACAAGGGCTTTGTGCTGGAGGATTTTTTCAAGCGCTGGGTAAGCTTCATGCGAGGCTACGACGGCTACATGGATGCGGCCACGCGCCAGACCCTGGAACGGGTGGAGTTTGGCGAAGCCCCCGAATCTTCGGGATCCAATTCGCATGATCTGGCCGGAGCCTCGCGCCTGGGGCCTCTGGTGGCCTGTTACGGAGGCGATGAGGAAGTGCTGGTGGCCACGGCCAAGGCCCAGACCCGGATGACGCACAACAACTCCAAAGTGATCGCGGCTGCGGAATTCTTCGCACGGGTCATTGCGCGCGAACTTCAGGGCAAGACGCCTGTTGCGGCCATGCGTGAAGCCGCGGCATTGAACTACGAGATTCCCAATATAGCCGAATGGGTGAAAACCGGGTTGGATCTGGCCGGTGAACACAGCGTGAAAGCAGTGGCCGAACTGGGCCCCACCTGCGACGTGGACGAAGCCTTTCCGGCGACCGTGCAGCTGATAGCCAGCCACGAGAACGATCTGGAAAACGCCCTGATCGACTGCGTCATGGGCGGCGGGGATTCTTCGGCCCGGGCCATGATGGCTGCTCCGGTTCTTGCTGCCAATCCCAAGGGAGGCGGCATGGAGGCCATACCAACGCGCTGGATAGACGGCCTGGTTAAAAAAGATGCAATCCTGGAGATGCTGGAGTCTTTGAAAGTCTAGTTCATTATGAGGGGGAGCCGGACGCGGCCGTGTTTGTCCGGGCCGGGTGTGTGAGCACCGGGTTCATGGCCGAAGAGTAGGAGAACAGATAGGGGTAGTTTACCTGCAGGTAGTGCAGGTATTCCAGCCATTGCAACAGCAGCCAGTGGTAGGCCCGTTTCAGGTCTCCGGTCAGGTGATTGAGGTCGTCTTCCGTGAAAGCGTGGCGGCGTTCCAGCTCCTCCTTGAGATGAAACACGCTCCTGAGTAGTTCGGTGAATGTTTCGTGCTCCAGGAGCAGCGGGTTTTCCAGCAGACGCAGCAGGGTGGGCGTGCTGTCCTGCAACAGTTTGAGCAGCTCCTGGGCGTCGGCGCGGCGGATGTCCACCTCGTATTTGTAAGAACGCAGATACTTTCTGGTGGAGCTGTAGTTTTTTCTGGTCCAGCCGGAGTCCACGCGGAAAACCTGGGCCAGGTGGTCGGCTTTCAGGTCGCAGTCCAGCATCTGGTGCAGCAGTTTCATGCCCAGCTCGCTGAAAAAAACGCCGATGATCATGCTGAGTTTTTCCAGGCGGTTGGATTTCTCCCGACGCGAAAGCATGGTTTCGGCGCCCGAAGCCAGGATGCCGAAAAAAGTGCCGCCGCCCGCGATGATGATCACGATGGTCAGGAGCTTGCCCTCCGGACTGTTGGGATGGATGTCGCCGTAACCCACGGTTGAAATTGTCACTATGCTGAAATATAGGGCATCGAGGATATGCATCCCTTCGATATGGACGAATCCGAGTGTGCCGATCAAAACTGTTGCGGCGAATACCGAAGTGAACAAAAGCAGGCGTGCTCTTTCCATGGGACGATGCTATAGCCTGTTGTACGCGTCTTGAAAAGTGCGCGGCCTCTGCGGAGGACAACGGCAAGGGATGATCGAGAGTTCAAGAAGCTGTGCGGCTTTCAAGAACAGGAGAATTCCATGCGGGAGTGCAGTTTTTTCCTGACAACGGCTTGCAGAGCAAGTCTGCTGCTGATTTGTCTGAGTCTGGGGATCTGGACATCGGCCGGCTTCTGCTCGGCGCAGACCGCTGCCACGGATGCCCCGTTTCTGGCCTCGGCCATGAGCGGCGACCTGGTTCTGAGCGTCAATGCCCTGGACAGGCAGGACAGTTTTGCCAATGCCTACGGCGATACCACCCGTCCGCAGTACGGAAAATACCTGTTGCTGACGGTGACGGTTGTGGACAAAGGGGAAAAAGCCCTGAAGCTCGACCCGAAAATGTTCGCCATCCGGGACAATCGGGGGCGGCAGTTCGCGCCCAACGCGCTTTCGGACAGAAAATTGTTTTTTGAAGCTCTGCATCCGGGGCAGCCGGTCACGGGACGGCTGGTGTTCGATGTCCCGGAGGACAGCTCCGCGCCCAAGCTGGTGTTGCGGATGGACAATGGCAAAACCGCCCTGGTAGAATTGGTCAAAGTGCGGGGAAACAGCATGTCCGGTCCGGGAGCCGGTTCGGGCAGGGCCACGGCCGCCACGGCGCAGGCCGAGGGCAACGCCACCCGCGGGATGGGGACGGGTGCGCAAAAAGGGCCGGGGACCCGCCAGTCCGGGGGAGCGCCCCTGGGAACGGCCCTGGCCGGTTCTTTCAATTTTGCGGTCACGGGTTGTGAACGTCGGCAGTCCTATCGGGATGCCTTTTACGAATGGGTCACATCATCCGTTGGAACGTATCTGCTGGTAGACATGCTGGCACAGAACATGGACACGGCGCCCCACGGACTGCAGCAGGGAATGTTCAGCGTACGGGATGCCCAGGGCAGACAATACGCGGCGAACCCCATGAGCGACAGGAAACTGTTTGCCAGGGAAATGCAGCCCGGTGGATCCGTATCCGGAACGATGTTGTTTGAAGTTCCTGCGGATGCCAGGGACTGCGTATTGATTATTCGGACGGGCAAAGAGGGGGCAACTCTGGCAAGTGCGGAGATTCCCTTGCCCTGAAGGTCCGAAAACGGACGTATGGTTTTGCGATGGAAAAGACTGAATTTCGGCAACGCATAGGCCCGGCCCTGGTGGGCGAGGGTGTGATTACCGCGGAACAGCTGCAGACCGCTTTGCAGCATCAGAAACGGTTCCCTTTTTTCACCCTTGGTCAGATTGTGTCCATTCTGTTCCGGGTGCCCGTGGGGCAGATCGACGAAATAAACGTGCACAAGGTGGTTTTGCCGCAGCTGCCTCCGGTATTATTGGCCCGGTTGGTGAAAATAGCCGCGGAAGACCGCTTTACCAAAGATTTCGATATCAAGTCCTTCATTGAGCACATGGAAGTACATGTGCAACGATTCGAAGTGATCAATGTGGTGGCCCGTGACTATGAAAAACAGGACAAGGGCGGCTATCTTCGAACCGAATATAAAAGCAGCATCCAGACCCGGATGAAAATCCGCTTGCACATCGATACGAAGGCCAATGAACCGGTTCAGGGCTTGATCTCGGTTCTGCATGACAGCAGGGAAAGAGGGCCGATGGTGGAAGAAACCGACGAAGACCTCAAAGGGTCCGTATATTTTGATCTGCGCAAGATTTTCGTGGAGATGACACGCCGCCAGGGAGAAAATCCCCGTTGAATTACACGGATGACGGGCTGATCAGGGTGCAGTTCGTGCTTGGGCAGCTGACCTTCGGCGGCTCGGAACGGCATGTGGTGGACCTGGCGCGTATGCTGGATCGCGACCGTTTTCTGCCCCAGGTGCTTTGTCTGCGTTCCGGCGGTCCTCTGGCCGGAGTTCTGCGTGAAGCGGGCATTTCCTATGCCGAAGCCCCGGTGATCAGCTGGAGGCGTCCGCCGCTCTGGGATTTGTGCCGGGCGGTACGGGAGTTCCGTCCCCATGCGCTCTGCGTCTATACCTATGTGGACAAGCTCTGGGGGCGTCTGGCCGGCATGTTGTGCGGAGTGCCCGCCGTTGTTTCGGCCTATCGTACGGTCCGCAAGCCCTGGTACGAACCGTTGCTCCTGCCCAAGACCACCGCTGTGGTGGCCAACTCCCGGGCGCTGCAGCAAAGTTTCCGGAACATGTACCGCTACCCGGGCGAAAAAGTGCTGTTTCTGCCCAACGGCATAGACCTTTCCCGTTTCACTCCTTCCTGCAAGCTCGACGCGCGCAAGGCCCTGAATCTGCCCTTTGATGCCCCCATCGCCGTGCAGGTGGCCAGGTTCGAACCGGTCAAGGACCATATGACCTCCCTGGCGGCCTTTGCCCGTGTGCGCGAGGAACTGCCCGAAGCGCTGCTGGTGCTTGTGGGGCATGGTTCGGAAAAACAACGTATTCTGGATAGGATAGGAGCGCTGGGACTCGAGGACGCGGTGCGGCTGCTGTCCGCGGATTCGGACGTGCCCACGGTGTTTGCGGCTGCGGATGCGGTGCTGCTCAGTTCGCGATCCGAAAGTCTGCCCCGGGTGGTCATCGAGGCCTCGGCCTGCGCCCGGCCGGTCATTGCCACGGATGTGGGCGGCTGCAGTGAGGTGGTGCTGCATCAGCGTACGGGCTTTGTGGTGCCTGCGGGGGATTCCGAGGCCATGGCCCGCAGGCTTGGAGAGCTGCTCGGCGACTGCGAGCTTGCCGAGAGCATGGGCCGTGCAGCCCTTGAGGAGATAGCCTCCAGGCACAGCCAGGAAATCATGGCCCGCGAATTTGAGAAAATCATCCTGGAATTGGTCGGGAGGGGCGGATAATCTAGACTTTGTCCCGAAATAGCGGTAGGCTTTTTGTGATTGATTGTATGATACAAACGGGACGCAAGTGAGGTGCTGCTTGCTTCTGATACCTCCGGAGGAGCCTATGCGCTACGGAATACTTGCCCTGTTGCTGTTGCTCGCGGCAGTGTCAGGATGCAATAAAAAAACAACCATCGACCCCAGCAGATACGGTCGCGGACCAGCTGTGGAACAGCCCAACTCCTCTTTTTCCGATGCTTCTGCAGTGCCTGCGGCTCAGCAGGATTCTCTTGGTGAAAAAGATCTGCAACCCGCACCCCAGGTTGCTGAGACGCCTCATACGGATTCGTCCCTGCCCACTCCCAAACTGGCGCCGCCCGTACAACAGGCTCCGGCCGTACAGCCGAGCCAGCCGGCCCCGCCGCGTGAAATGGTCATCTACCAGGTCGGGGTTTTTTCCGACATAGCCAATGCCACGGCCATGAAGAACAAGCTCGACAAGGCCGGTTTCGAGACCAGCATCGAACGTGATGTTTCCCTGCCGCAACCCGTGTATCGTGTTACCGCCAAATGGTACGGCAGCGATCCGGAAGGGCGCGCGCGTCTGCAGGATGCGGGCGTGATGGATGCCATCGTGCTGGGAGGCAGCAAACGCCCCGGCGGAAGCGCTCCGGCCCCGGCCCCCAACTACTCGGATGCCGCGCCGGCTCCGGCAGCAGGTGGTTCTTTGCTCTGCTACCAGGTTGGCGTGTTCAGCGATCCCATCAATGCCGCGCGTATGCGTGACAAACTGGACGCCCAGGGCATTCGCGTGGACACCCCTGAAGAAGCGGTGGACGGGCGTACGTATTACAAAGTGATCGCCATGCTGCCCGGCCCCAAGGAAGATGCCCAGGGGCGTCTGGCCATGCTGGGCTTTCCGGATCCCATTTTTCTGCCCTCGGCTTCGGCCGGAATGGCTGCACCCGCTGCCGCCCAGGCCGCAGTTCCCGCTGCCGCGCCTGGCGGTACGGTCTCCTTTCAGGTGGGCTCGTTTACCGATGTCGCCAATGCCGAAGCCCTGCGCAACCGCTTGAACGGTGCGGGTATCACGTCTGAGATCGAACTGATCGCTCTTGACGGGGGCAATCGCTACCGCGTGGTGGCTACCGGAACCGGTTCGCCGTCGGATGTGGAGGCTACACTTCGCCAGATGGGCGTGCAGAACCCGCTATTGCTGCATCGTTAAGTTTTTCTGCTTCCGGCGGTCCGGCTGTTTGTGCTGCCGGACCCCGGAGAGCTTCACGAACTACGCAAAAAAGCCCGTCGCGGGCGTACTTTTTCTGTGAAACTTGTCATCAGTATCGACGTAGAAGAGGAAGGCCTGTTTTCCGGCCATTACGCTCAGGACGCGCCGGTGACCAATGTGTCCTGGCTGCGTGGTCTGGAATTCGTGAGCGCGGAATACGGCCTGCCCCTGACACTGCTGGCGGATTATCTGGTGTACGCGGATCAGGAGGCCAGTGAGACGCTGCGGTCATGGGAACAGAACTACGGAGCGGAACTGGGCGCGCATCTGCACCACTGGACCACACCGCCCTTCAAGCCTTTGCCGTATCCGGAGCCCATCCCCTGTCGAAGTCTGCCCGAGGATCTGCTGCGCAACAAACTGGAGAGCCTTGCCGCGCAGATGGAAGCCGCCGTGGGACACCGACCCAAGTCTTTCCGTATGGGGCGGTTCGATTTCGCCCCTGCCCTGGAATCCCTGCTGCCGGCCTGCGGCATCAGTGTGGATTCCAGCCTGGTGCCCCTGCGCGCCATGCCCAACGGACCGGACCATTTCCTCGTGCCGCCGGATCCCCATGCACTGAATCCGAAGCTTTTGGAAACACCGGTGACCATGGTGCCGCTGTTCCGCAATGCACCCTGGATGGTATACGCGTTTTCCAGAAGTCTCCCGCTCAAGGCGCGTTTTCAAGTGCTCAAGTTTTTTCGTTTGACCTGCGCCCTGGGCATTCACCCCCTCTGGCATCCGGCCTCCACCATGCGCCGGGCCGTGCGTCTGCATCACGCACGCGGGGGCCAGGTACTGAACATGTTTCTGCACTCCTCCGAACTGATGCCCGGCGGTTGCCCGAAAATCCGTACAGAAGAGGACTCCAGACAGCTGTTGCAAAAGATCCGTTCCTTTCTGGAATGGCTGCTGGAAAGCTATGATGTCCAGGGCATAACGCTGTCCGCCACGAAAAATCTCAAGCACTCCTAGGATTGTCGGGGAACATTGCATGCGCAATCGCTGGCTGAAAAACAGTTTTACCCTTGTCCTTGCCCTGGTGCTGTGTCTGGCTTTGCTGGAAGGGCTGTTCCGTTGTTATTTCGGGCAGACATACGCAAAGCGGGCGCCGTTTTACCAGTCCGATGCGGATCTTGGCTGGATGCCGCATCCCGACCTGGACGACACCTTCTATGGTCCGGATTTTTCCATGCGCATCCGTACGGATGGATTCGGCATGCGGCTGGGCAAGCTCGGCCCGGTTCCCAAGGATGCTGACCGGGTGCTGCTTCTGGGCGATTCCTTTGCCTTTGGCTGGGGCGTGAACACGGACCAGACCATGGCCTCGTATCTGGACGAGTCCCTGTACGCTTCCTGCGGTCTGCGACTGGAAAATCTCGGAGTCAACGGGTATGGTACGTTGCAGGTCGTGGAACGGGTCAAAACGTATTTTCGTACCCATGATCCGGCAAAAGTGCGGGCCGTGGTCCTGCTGCACTGTCCCAATGATCCCATGGACAATGTGATCTACATGCTCGTGCGCCTGGGGCTGCGGCAGGTCAATTTTGAAAGCGTCAACATGAGCTGGTCCCATTTGCTGAATTTCATCAACCGTACGGAGTACATGAACCTGGCCATTTCCACGGACAGCAGTAAACAACAGAGCGAACCCCGACAAGCGGGGCAGACCCTTTTCGCCTTTCCTGTTAAAATGGCCAAAGGCGAAACCCCGACAATCGATGTGAATGGAAAATCCTATTCATTGTCCCATGATGAATACGATCTGGGCATCCGGCGTTCGGCCCTCAGTCCGCTGCAGGAGGCCTTGCTGGAAAAAAGCCTGCGCGAATTGCAGTGCGAGGTGCTGCCGCATGTGCCGGTAATCCATGTGGTGACCTATGATTCCAACTGGTACGCGGCCGCCGTGCAGCAGGTGGCCCAACGGGCCGGTGCTGTTTGCGGCGCGGACATGACCTTTGCTGGCGAATTGCCCATGGACGGGTATACGGGAAAATCTACAACGAACACAGCGGGCTGCATTACACGCCCGAACTCAATGCGTTTTACGCCCATGAGCTGCAGGATCTCCTGCAACGCGCGGGAGTCTGCCCGGTGCGGACGCAGGGCGCGGCGAGCCAATAAAAGGAACGATCAATGCGAATGCACTGTCTGCGGCATGTGCCGTTTGAAGATGAGGCCGGTATCGGTGATTGGGCCAGGGCCCAGGGGTATGAAGTTTCCGTCAGCAACCTGTACGCGGGGGACGCCTTGCCGGTTCCCGAGGCCTTTGACTGGCTGGTGGTCATGGGCGGTCCCATGGGGGTGAACGACGCGGCGGAGTATTCGTGGATGCTTCAGGAAAAACTGCTGATTTCGCAGGCCATCGAGCAGGGCAAGCTGGTGCTGGGCATTTGCCTGGGCGCACAGCTCATTGCCGATGTGCTCGGCGCGCCAGTGACGCGCAACGAGCACAAGGAAATCGGCTGGCTGCCCGTACGGCTGCATCCGCCAGTCACCCTCAGTCCGGTGTTCGCGGATCTGCCGGAAAAATTCATGGCCTTTCACTGGCACGGCGACACCTTTGCCTGCCCCACGGGCGCAAAACCGGCAGCGTTCAGCGAAGGGTGCAACAACCAGGCTTTTATGTACGATAACCGGGTGGTGGGGCTGCAGTTCCATCTGGAAACTTCCGCCGAATCCATGGAACGTCTGCTCAGCAATTGCGCGGACGACATCACCGAAGGCCCCTTTGTGCAATCGGCCGAGGAAATGCGGCAGCAGGCTGCCGGGCATCTCGGCAAACACTGCATGAACTGATGGAAAAAATGCTGCACGGACTGGCATCCGTGGCGGGAGAAGGCAATGCGCAGAAAAAAGAATGAAATGACCGACCAGGCCGAGGTTGAAGCCGTTTTGCAGAAGGCCGAGGTGCTGCATCTGGCCCTGAATGCGGCCGAAGCCCCCTATGTGCTGCCGCTGAGCTTTGGTTTCGAGCCGGGCAGAATCTATTTTCATTGCGCCAGGGAAGGCCGCAAGCTGGAGTTGCTCCGGGCAGACGGCAGAGTTGGCTTTGTGGTGGAAACAGACGTGCGCCTGAAGGAACCGGCGGAATCCGACGAACCCGGAGAACCCTGCGAATACGGCCTACGCTATAAAAGCGTCATTGGAACAGGAACGGCCCGTATTGTGGAAGACCCTGAAGAACGGGTGCACGCACTGCAGCTGATCATGAACCACTATGCGCCCGGCGACTGGCACTTCAAGGATCACAAGCTGGCCATCACCACGGTGGTCTGCATTGATATTCTGGAAATGAGCGGAAAGAATAACGGCTATTGAACGCCGCAGCAGGCGTCAGATGAGATAATCCGCCGGATCCAGGTTCAGTTCCTTGGGGTTCAGGCTGGAAACAATGGACAGGGGCTCTTCTCCGTTTGAGGCGTCCCTTTTCAAAAGTTGCAGATCCAGGGTCTGGGAGCGCAAATGGCGACCCCGTTCGTCGAGGATGACGGTAACGGATGGATAGAGTGGCGCGTCGGGATTGGAACAGCTGACAATGGCCGTATAGCCGTTGCTGAGGCGGACAAAGCTGCCGACCGGGTAAATGCCCAGCCATTTGATGAAACAGTCTACGTTCTCGGGGATGAAATCCTTGCCCCGCAGAGAATAGATGATTTTAAGAGCTTCGTTGGGGATGATGCGCGGCTTGTAGACCCGTTTGCTGGTCAGGGCGTCGTAGACCTCGGCCAGGGAAACGAGCTGCGCCAGGGGATGGATATGGGCTCCTGCCAGGCCGAGAGGGTAGCCGCCGCCGTTGAGTTTTTCATGGTGCTGCAGCACGGCGTCCAGAACATCCGTGTCGAACAGATCGTGCTGATCCAGCATGCAGAACCCCATGGCCGGATGCTGTTGTACGATCTCGAATTCCTTCATGGTCAGCTTGCCGGGCTTGTTGAGCACCTCCTTGGGAAGCATGGATTTGCCCACATCATGGAACATGGCTGCAATGCCCAGTTTTTTCAGCAGGGGCAGGGCAAAGTGCTGATGTACGCCAAAGGCCACGGAAATGACGCAGGCGTTCACCGAATGCGTATAGGTGTATTCATCAAAAGCGCGTAGTTTGCAGAGACTGACCAAAGCGTCGTTCTGGCGGGTGATGCTGTGAACGATATCTTCGATGAGGTCTTCGGCCTTGTCCACATCCGGCTTGCGTCCGAGGCGCGCATCGTCGAGACTTTGGCGGGCCAGGTTCAATGAATCCCGGTAAATTTCACTTGCCCTGTCCAGCTCTTCCAAATAGGACCTGCGTTGCGGGTCTGAAGAAGCGGTGGACTCCAGAGGTCCTCCGCGCTTTTCCAGGGAAATGGCAAGCTGGTCGTCGCAGGGCTTGCGTATCAAATTGTCCGGTGGCGATGAAGACTTCGGTGAATCCCTGGGTGGCAATCTGGTCGATCTGTTTTTGTGAACCGATGTATTCTTCACGAGGATAGAGAAGCGGGTGCTCGGAACTGGAAAGACCGGCATTTTTTGGTGCACATGCCGACTTTGAGTTCATTTACGGAAATTTTTTTCACCTTGCTTCCTTGTTTGATTACTGTCACAGAGACAACTTCTTGAAAAACAGATATAGTGAGTGTCCGAATTTTTGTCAAAATGATTATTGTAAGGCTAATGCTTATGAAATCTGCATAAAAGGAAGACTATTTTACATCTCTTTAATTCGGACAAACACTGTTTAGTCATATAACGTGACATTTGTAGCTGTTGTACTACAGAGAATCTGATAGTAATGTTTTGTAAAGCTAAGACTTTGTCTAGAAAATAACATGAAAAATAGACTGCAATCATTATGAAACTGAGCATTCAATCCATCAGCAAGTCCTATGGTGGAAACGACCTTTTTAAGGATTTTTCGCTGGAAGTCGCTTCCGGTACGCGCCTGGCCGTGATCGGTCCCAACGGTACGGGAAAATCCACGCTGATCAAAATTCTGGCCGGAGTGAACGAACCTGACGCCGGACGCGTCCAGAGTCCCAAGGGCGCCCGTATCGGATATGTGGCGCAGGAACTGGATCAGGAAGATCTGGCAAAGACGCTTTTGGAGTATGTGCTGGATGCGCTGCCCTCCTGGAGGGAATTCTGGAGCGAATGGGAAGCCGCCACCCGGCAGAACAACAGCGCGGCTCTGGAGAGGCTGGCCGAAAAACAGCATGAATTCGAACTCGCCTACGGTTACAACCCCGAACACAAGGCCCATGCGGTTTTGAGCGGCCTGGGGTTTGACGTCGCGCGCACGGCAACCCGCTGCAGACCTTTTCCGGCGGCTGGCGCGAACGCGCCAAACTGGCCAGAGTTCTGGTAGCCGGGGCCGATAT
Organism: Desulfovibrionaceae bacterium; assembly: GCA_963667575.2. GTDB lineage: Bacteria > Desulfobacterota > Desulfovibrionia > Desulfovibrionales > Desulfovibrionaceae. The sequence goes on from CAXXHY010000035.1 coordinate 303,731, forward strand.
CCTGTTTCTGGACGAACCCACCAACCACCTGGACCTGGAAGCCGTGGAATGGCTGGAAGCCTTTTTGCTGGCTTACTCGGGAGTGCTGATATTTGTGGCTCACGACCGCTTGTTCATCGACCGCGTGGGCACCCATGTGCTGCTGCTGGGCGGCAACAAGCCGCAGTTCCGCAAGGGTAGTTTCGAGGAGTTCATGGCCTGGCAGGATGAGAACGAGGAACAGCGACGCCGCGAAGCCAAGCGCCTGAGCGACGAGATCGAAAAGAAAATGGATTTTGTACGCCGCTTCAAATACAAGGCCACCAAGGCGCGCCAGGCCGGTTCCAAGAAGAAGCAGGCCGTGAAGCTGGAAAAGGAGCTCGAAGGCCTGGCGCCCGAGCGCAAGCGCAAATCCCTGGACTTCAAATGGCCGGAACCCGTACGTACGGACAAGACCGTGCTGGCCGCCGCCGACCTGCAATTCGGCTTTACCAAGGACAAGCCGCTCTGGACGCCGCTGACCTTCAATCTCTATCGCGGGCAGAAAATCGCCCTGGCCGGGCCCAACGGCTGCGGCAAATCCACGCTGATCAAGCTGGCGGTGGGCGATCTCAAGGCCTGGACCGGCAACGTGGAAATGGGCTCAAAGGTCCGTATCGGATACTATACGCAGCATCAGCTGGACATCCTGGATCCGGAAAAGCCGGTACTGTCCGAGTTGCGGCGCCTCTCGGATCCCAAGATGACGGAAGAGGAGCTGATGAGCGTTCTCGGCCTGTTCATGCTGGGGCAGAGCTTTTTCGACAGGCCCGTACGCGAACTGTCCGGAGGTGAAAAGGCCCGGCTGGTATTGTCCAGTCTGTTCCTGGCCCGGGCCAACTTTCTGGTGCTGGACGAACCCACCAACCATCTGGACCTGGAAAGCCGCGAAGCCCTGGTGCAGGCCCTGGAGTCCTTTGAAGGCGCCATTTTGCTGGTGGCGCACGACCGCTGGCTGCTGGGCCGCGTGGCGGAGCAGATCTGGGAACTGTCCTCTTCGGGCATCGAAGCGCACGTCAACGGGTTTGAGGAGTACGAGCACAAGCGTCGGGAGCGGGCCGCGGCTTTGCAGGAAAGCCAGGCTCCGGACAACAGCGGACAGCGCCAGCTTTCCCGCGAGGAAGTCAAACGCGCCAAGCGCGAACAGGCCGAACTGCGCAATGCCATCTATCGGGAGCTCAAACCCAAGCGCGCGGTCATGGACAAACTGGAATCCGACCTGGACAAGGTGCTGACAGAGATGGACGCGGCGGAACAGGCCCTGGCTGATCCGGAAATTTACGCTGATGGGAAAAAAGCCGCGGAATTGCTGAAAACCTATCAGGACTGCAAGGACAAAAGCGAAACGCTCATGGAGCAGATGGCCTCTCTGGAAGAAGAAATCAGCTCCCTCGAGGAACGCCAGAAGGGCTTGGGCGGAGAATAAAAATCCGGACGACAGGGGGGAATCTTGCCCGGGCAACGGAAATCGGCTATTTTGACCCCTTGGGGGTTGAACTGTTACAGCCGGGAGATGCCATGGATATCCGTGACGACGGGTTGCCCGTTTTTACATTCTATGTGGACCAGGACGAAAAAGCGCAGATAGTCTGCCCCAAGTGCGGGGATTCCAGGCTTGTGGAAGCGGCCAGGTTCCAGGACTTCAAAACGTCTTTGCGGATTCGCTGCACCTGCGGAGAAGTCTTCAAGGGTGTGCTGGATTACCGAAGATCCTACCGCAAAAGCGTGAATCTGCCCTGCCGCTATACCAACATAGCCACCAGCGCCTCGGGCCAGGGCCGGGTGGTGGATCTGTCCCTCGGGGGCCTGCAGCTGCAGGTGAAAGGAGACAGTCGTTTCAGTCCCCAGGACATTCTGGAAGTCTGTTTCAAGCTGGACAATCCCGATCAGAGCGTAATCTGCAAGCGTGTGGAAATACGCTCCGTACGCGGCGACCGGATTGGCGTGGCCTTTTGCAAGGACCAGCCACGGGATCCGGAACTTGGTTTTTATTTGATGTGACAGATGCTTATCGCATGTCCGGGCCGTCCATGGAAAAGACCGAAGCTGCGGATGTTTTTTCAGAAAAATCTAGACAAAAAATCAAATCATGGCATGCTCGCCGCAAGTGGACACAGGAGCAGCAATGTTGCCGGAAAACTGCCGGCAGGGCTTTTCCTGATGTTCGCAGTAATTCATGGCGACGTTGTTCCACCGGGAACCAGGCGCGTTTCCATTGCATCGAATACGGAGTAAAATCATAATGAATACCTTTCGTCTGCTTAGTCTTGGTATGTTGTGTGCGTTTTTCAGCCTGCTGCTGTGCGGCAATGCCGCGTATGCCGCTTGATACGCCGGATTCCAAAGCTTTGGATGAGGCTGTGGCCCGGGTGTTGAAAGAACATCCCGAACTGGTGCTGCAGGCGCTGGAGTCCCGCCCTGTGGAGTTTGTGGAGGTGCTGCAGAAGAGCATGGATCAGAAAAAGCAGCAGGACTTCATCGAAGACGTCAAGGCCAAGATCAAATCGCCTTTTCATCCCCAAATCGACCCCAAGCGTCCGTATCGCGGCGCCAAAGACGCTGCTGTGACCATCGTGCTGTACTCCAATTACGGCTGCCCCTACTGCAAACGGGCCAACGTCACCCTGGACCAGCTCATTGCAAAGTATCCCGGCAAGGTGAAAGTGATGCTGAAGCATTTTCCCTTTGAAGAGGTCACGGAAAAAGCCGCCAAGGTTTTTGAGGTGCTGGGCCGCAAGGACATGAAGAAGGCCTGGGATTTTCACGAATTTCTGTTTGAAAACCGCGACGTGCTGCAGGGCAAGGGCATGGACGGGCTTGACGAACTGATGCGCAAGTTCGGGCTGGACGTGGCCGCCATGGACAAGGAGATAGCCGACCCGAGCATCGAGGCCGTGATCAAGGCCGACATGAAAGAGGTCAAGCAGATGGGCGTGAACGGCGCTCCCGTGCTGGTGATCAACGGAGTGGTCATCAATGGCGCGCTGCCTCTGCCCACACTGGAAAAGGTCATCGACATGGTGGAAAAGGCGGACAAGAAGGACTAATTTTCAGCTGAATACAGCTGCTTTCGCGAACTGAGAAGCCCGGACGTTGAAACGTCCGGGCTTTTTTTCAGTCGGGCTGCCTGGGGCCAGGCAGCCCGGGTGTCATGGCAGGACGCGGTTATTCGTCCGGTGATTACGTTACCAAGGAGGTCTCGTAAGATGTATGCATAGAGTCTGGTCTGCTGCGGTTATCTCCGGTTATACCTGGCCTTCCTTGGGAAGGACCGGGTTGGCGCGCAGCTCGGCCAGTTTCTCGTACATGTCGTTGCCCAGGTAATACTTTTCCGGAGGCGTGATGCTTCCGCCGTTTTCCAGGGTCTTGATGCCCGCCAGCACCTTGTCCGGGGTTGCGGGCAGTTCGAAGATGCGCACCCCTGTGGCGTTGTAGATGGCGTTGACAATGGCCACATGTCCGGCCGTCAGGGAAAGCTCGGCGCAGCCGCACGAACCGAATGGTCCGCTGGGGCGCGGGGTTTCCGTATATTCCAGTTCGATGTCGTCCGGGATGTCCTTGATGAAGGGGAATCCCTGGGCCACCAGGCTGACATCCTTGGCCGGATCCACGAAATCCTCGCTGAGCGCCAGGCCGATGCCCTGGGCAATGCCGCCGTACATCTGGCCGTCCACCACCAGCTTGCTGCCGATGGGGCCGAAGTCCGCGTGCAGCGTGACTTTGAGCACCTTTGTCCTGCCGGTTTTCATGTCCACTTCCACTTCGCTCATGAACACGCCGTAGGTGTGGGTGGGGTTGGGATCGCCCTGCATGCTGTTGAAGTCGCAGGGTTCGGAATACCCGGTGGTGCTGGCAGTGCCTCTGTATTTGACCTGGATCTCATCCTTTTCCATCTCTTCAAAGCTGCGGAAGCTGCCGTCTGATTTGCGCATGGCTTCCATGAGCTGTTCGGCGCCGTTGATGATGGCCTTGCCGCCCATGTAGTGCGAGCGGCTGCCCGCGGCAGCGCCCAGGAAGGGCACCAGTGCGGTATCGTTGAGCACCAGCCGGATCTGTTCGGGTTTGAGCCCGAGCGGACGCAGGGCCTCATGCGCAAGGCAGAGGGCTCCCGCGTCAGCGCCCTGACCCATATCATGCCATCCGGCGTAGAGAGTGATGGTGTTGTCGGAGTTGAGTTCGAGGTCGATTTCCGGCAAAGTCGTGTGCCGCGAAAGAGCTGTCGTACATGCCCAGGGCCAGGCCCACGCCGTGTTTTTTGTCGGCAGTGGATTCCTTTTTGGCCTTTTCCAGGGCGGCCTTGTATTTGGGACGCATCATCTCCAGCAGTTTGGGGAAGGGATGTACGTCCATCTCGCAGCCCGAGGTCATGGTGGTGCCCGGACGGTAGGTGTTCTGGTAGCGCATCTCCAGCGGGTCGATGCCGATCTTTTCCGCCAGGATGTCGATGAGGGATTCGCTGGCCATCAGGGCCTGGGGCGATCCAAAGGCGCGGAAGGCCGTACCAAAGGCATGGTTGCTGGCGCAGATGCGGCCCACACCGCGGATGTTGGGCACGTACAGACCGCCGGCGCACCAGCGGAAGCCCTTTTCGATCAGCGGATCCGAGGTGCCGTCATGATAGGCGCCGTGGTCGAAAAGGAAGTCGTACTCCATGGCCTGGAGCATGCCTTTTTCATCGGCCGCGAACTTGAGATTGTAATAGCCCGTGGAGCGTTTGCCGCTGAAGAAGCTCTGCTGCGCGTAGTCCAGATGCAGGCAGACCGGTTTTTCCAGAATCAGTGCGCAGGCCAGGAGAATGGCGTCGTTGATGGGGCTCATGGTGGAGCCGAAGCTGCCGCCCATGGGGTTGTCGATGACGCGGATCTTGTCCGGCGGGTAGCCCACGGCGTCGGCAACCATCAGGGGCACGGCCTGCAGAAACTGGCTCTTGCCCTGGATGGTCAGGATGCCGTCGTCGTCCATATAGGCCAGGCCTACGCCGGGTTCCAGAACCAGGTGGGGCTGGCGTTGCACAAAAAAGCTGCCTTCGGCCGTGTACGGTGCGGAGTCCATGAGGGGCTGGGTTTCTTCGCCTTTGATGCAGGGCATCTGGTTGAACATATTGGGCGTGCCAGGGTGGATTTCCAGGGCATCCTCGGCCACTGACGAGAGACCGTCCAGGTAGGCGGGCAGCACTTCCAGCTCCACCTTGACCTTTTCGGCGGCCGCACGGGCGTGCTTTTCCGTATCCGCGGCCACCACGGCCAGCACGTCGCCGTATTGAAAGACCTTCTTGTCATTTATGATGCAGCGTTCGAAGCCATCGCTCTTGTTGGTGGGGTAGGCGCACATGCCGTTGATGTGGTTGGTGCCTTTGATGTCCTTGGCCGTGATGACCCGGTGGACGCCCTCCATTTTTTCCGCTTCGGCGGTGTCGATGGAAATGATGTTGGCATGGGAAACCCGCGCGTGCACCAGTCCGAGGTGCAGATGGTCGCCAGAAAGTTTTTCGATGATGTCCGCGCCGTAATCGCAGGTGCCGGTGACTTTGGCCAGGGCCGTGGGCTTGGGAAAATAGGTATTGTAGATGCGCTGGTCTTGGGGGAGCTTGAAGGACAGCTCTTCCATGGTCATTTCACCGCGCAGGACTTTTGCTGCGGACATTACCGCGTCCACCAGCTGCTTGTAACCGGTGCAACGGCAGGCGTTGCGGTGTTTCTGGAACCAGTCGCGTACGTCTTCTCTTGTGGGACTGGGGTTGCTGTCCAGAAGCCCCTTGGCGGATACGATGAAGCCGGGAGTGCAGATGCCGCACTGAACACCACCGTGGACGATCCAGGCCAGCTGCAGCGGGTGCAGGTTGTCCGGCGTGCCGATTCCTTCGATGGTGACGATTTTACTGAACTCCGGCACCCTGGACATTTTGCGCGCGCACGAACGGATTACCTTACCGTCGAGCAGAATGGAACACAGCCCGCACTGGCCGGTGCCGCAACCGACTTTCGTACCGGTGAGTCCCATGGCGCGCAGGGTATTGGCCAGCGTTTCTTCCGGATCAATGGTGACGAGCTTGTCGGCACCGTTGATGTTCAGGATCATCTTTTTCATGTAAACCTCCAGTCCGAACAGGAAATGAAAGTTGAAGTTGTGTCTCAAGTGAGCGTAATGCCAGGATAATAATTGCAGTTTTGCGTGCAGTTTCAGAAGTTCATGAGTTCATTTCAGCTTTTCCAGGCAATACCTGCAGTATGAAAAACACAAAGCATGCCAAAATCGCAGACAGGTGCATCCGGAAAAGCGGGCTCCATGCGCGGGAGCGGTTTTTCCCGTGGTTCTGCAAAAGGAAAATTGTTTTCAGACACGGGAGTGCCGGGTGCCGGAGGCCACGAGATACCTCCGGCACTGCGCAAAACATGTAAAGGGGCTTTACATCTTGACGATGCCCTTGAAGACTTTTCCTTTTTCGAGATCTTCCACGGCTTTGTTGAGTTCGTCGAAGCCGTAGTAGGTGATCAGCCGGTCAAAGGGAAAACGTCCCTGCTGGTAGAGTTCGATCAGTCTGGGGATGAAAACGTCGATGACGGAATCGCCCTCGATGACGCCCTTGACGTTTCTGCCGAAAAGCAGCCCGTTCATGTCGAAGCTGACTTCCGTACCCATGGGAGTCATGCCGATGAGTCCGCACATGCCAGTTACGCTGATGCTGTCCATGGCCTGGCGCAGCACTTTGGGGTTGCCGATGGCTTCCACCGAATAATCGGCGCCGCCGTTGGTAATTTCGGTGATGGCTTTCACGGGGTCGGTCTTCAGGCCGTTGACGCCGTGGGTGGCGCCAAAGGTCTTGGCCAGTTCGAGGCGTTCGTCACTGATGTCCACGGCGATGATCTTGGTGCAGCCGCAGATATGAGCGGCCATCAGCGCGCTGAGCCCCACGGAGCCCATGCCGAAGATGGCTATGGAGGATCCGGCCTCGGGATGCAGGGCGTTCATGACCGTACCGGCGCCTGTCTGAATGCCGCAGCCCAGCGGTCCGAGGAGTTCCAGGGGGACATCTTTGGAAACCTTCACCACATTGGCTTCCGTGGCGATGGAGTGGGTGGCGAAAGAGGACTGGCTGAAGAAACATCCGTTGATGCGTTCGCCGCCTTTGCTGATGGGGGAGCTGCCGTCGAGCCTGCCGCCGCTGAAATTGCAGAGGTACATGTTCTCGCAGTACGTCACCTTGCCCTTTGCGCATGCCGGGCATTTTCCGCAGTTGAGCACGCTCATGACCACATGGTCGCCCGGCTGCACCTTGGTGACATTCTTTCCGACCTTTTCCACAACACCCGAACCTTCATGGCCGAGAACTGCGGGCAGGGGCGTGGGGTAATACTGATCCCGTACGCCCAGATCCGTATGACAAACACCGCATGCCACAACACGCACCAGGACTTCATTGTCGCGAGGATCTTCCAACTGCAGATCTTCAAAAAGAAATTTACCACCTTTTTCCCGAACGACTGCCGCTTTGATGTCCATGGAATACTCCTGTTTATATGTTGATAACCTGTTGATCGCTATATATGGAGTTGCTATTCTATTGCAGCTTTGACTTTTATGAACATAAAAATAGTAATAAAGGACAATAAAACTATTTTTATTGTTGAAAAAATATTTCTGAAAATTGAAAAATAGCAATTATAAAATCGTATTCCAGTATTAAATACTGCTAAAAATATACTAAAAATTGATCGTATGATTTTGTGTTAAACAAAATAGCAATAGCTGTGCCAATATATTTGATGATGTGCATATTGAATAGATATTAAAAGAAAATGATATGTGAAAAATAGATCAATCCAGTTTTAACTGAATATCTGCAAAGAAAAACTGCCATTCCAAATAAAATTTGAATTACGATATAAAGAGAAAAAAAATTCCCAAAATTTGAAAATACAAATGGAGAATGGTCTGGGACAGGATTTTTTATGGTTTTATGAAGGGATGTGTCTCATTTTGCGACAAAGAAGCGCTGAACACCACGCACAGAATTGGTTCAATATATGGAAAATAAATAAAATCAAGGTCTTTCAGTTGGTGAAGCCGGAAAATGTGTCTCGAATCCGCACAAAACCGTGTTGGTTGTTCCTGGTTTTTCTGGCACAGGCAAAAGGTGAAAAGCCTTTCATGACAGGAGAGGGGCAGGGATGCTGCAGCATCCCTGCCCCTCAAACACAATTTTTAACATGTAAATGCCACCGGACAGTATAAGGATATGCCAGGCGCTTGAGGCTGCTATTGTACTCTTTTCAGCTTGCGGTACAGGGTCGCCCGGCTGATTCCAAGAAGCCTGGCCGCCTGGGAAATGTTGTTGTCGCTCTTGGCCAGGGCGCCTTTGATGGCCTGTACCTCGAGTTCCTTGAGTTCGCCGGCTGGCGTTGAACAGGCCCGAGTGGCCATGATGTAGTCGGGAAGGTCCTCAGGGAACACCTGGTGTCCCTCGATACGGTTGAGCACGAACAGCACCGTGTTTTCCAGTTCGCGGATATTGCCCGGCCAGTCGTAGGCCACCAGCAGATCCCTGGCTTTCTGGCTGAATTCCAGGGCTCCGGCAGCGAAATCCGGGGGGCTGTTTTTGGTCACAAGGTGTTCCAGCAGTATCCAGAGGTCTTCCTTGCGGTTCCGCAGGGGGGGGATGCCCAGGCCGATGATGGCCAGACGATAGAACAGATCCTGTCGGAAAGTGCCTTTATGGACCTCGGCCATCAGATCCTTGTTGGTGGCGGAAATGATGCGGATGTCCAAGGGGATGGGGGTTGCGCCTCCCACCCGAACGACTTCTTTTTCCTGCAGGACGCGCAGCAGGGATGTCTGGGTTTCCAGGGGCATGTCGCCGATTTCGTCCAGAAAAACCGTGCCGTGGTTGGCCAGTTCGAATTTGCCCTGTTTGCCGCCGCGTCTGGCGCCGGTAAATGCGCCGTCTTCGTATCCGAACAGTTCGCTCTGAATCAGCTCCAGGGGAATAGCCGCGCAATTGAGCGCTACAAAGGGCTTGTCGCGCCTGCAGCTTTGATTGTGGATGGACTGGGCCAGGATTTCCTTGCCAGTGCCGCTCTCGCCCTGAATCAGGACATTGATGTCCGTTGCCGCGACCTTTCGGGCATCTTTGACGATTTTTCCCATGTTCTTGCTGTGATACACAAAATCGTCAAATGTATATCTGGCGTGGTTGGCCTGTCTGGATTTCTTGTTGCTTTCGCTCAGGGTGCAGACCACGCCGACCTGTTCGGCATATTCGTTTTTGATGGGAGTGAGATAGGCGTCCATGTCGCGCTGCATGCTGAGTTCATGCAGTTGCAGGGTTATCCATTGCTTTTCCGAAATTATGCCGGGAGCCGTGGATTTGCGGGAAATATCGTACAGACTTTTTCCGATAAGTTTCTTGGCGCTGTTCCCCAGCATTTTCCGGGCCTTGTGGTTAAGGTGGGTCAGGGTGTCTTCCTTGTTGAAAAAAAGCAGGGCATCGGGGCTGGTGTTGATGACCATGTTGAAATAATGGCAGGATCGCTGAAAATCACCCTGCAGCACGCGGTAGTTGTATTCCAGTTCGATGGACCTGGCGGTCATTTTGACCAGATCCAGCAGGTGGGCGGGATGCCGTTCGCGTGAAAGATTGGATACGTCAAGGGCGGCGATCAGCTCGCCGTCACTGTCGAAAATGGGAGCGGCCGAACAGCACCAGTCGTGCCAGAGCTGGCAGTAGTGCTCCTGTTTGAATACCTGTACGGGCACCTGCTGGGACAGACAGATGCCGGGCGCCGTGGTGCCGAGAATGTCTTCCGTACAACTGCCGCCAGGCACCACGTTGACGAGTTCCGCCACCGTGGACATTTTCCTGTCCCCGAAAACCGAGATCAGCAGGCCGTCGGGGCAGGCGAGCATGACGATGAAGTCCTTGCCTTTGACTGCCGTGTACAGTTCCTTGAGATAGGGGCCCGCGACTGTGAGCAGATTCTCGTATCGCTTGTTTTTTTCCCGAAAGTCTTTGTCCACTCCGGTATTGAGGCTGTTGAAAGGGCTGACGTTGCGAGAGAGGCATTTTTGCCAGGAGAGGGCGATTTCCCTGCGCAGAAGCGAAGCATCGACAAGCTGATGATCCAGAAGCCTGCCCCATGCCTTGCCCACTACAGTCAGGGATTGATTGATCATTTCCTGATATTCCGTGGGTTCTTGCATATCCTTTTCTCCAGCAGTGTGTGCCTGGAGCATAGCATGAAACGTTTTGATTTCCATCCCAAAATCCCCCGTCATTTTTACTGCGTCCGCAAAGTGTCTGTTGCTGCTGACAAAAGAGTTGAAAGAACATCAGATGATGACGATGCAAGCGCTTTGCACCGGCATTGTGAAATATCGCTATCAAAATGCGTACCGTTGGAGTTTTATAGAAATTTTCATGAAAAACTCTTCAAAGTTTCCTGGGGATGCTTTTATGTGTTCTGGTCAGGCTGGAGGAAAAAAAGAAAGGTTTTTTCCAAAAAGCATTTTTTTTTTTAATTCAATGTTTCGAGAGGACGTATGGCGAATTCAATAGTCCAGGATCATTGATGTTATCCGAATGTTACGAAATCGAGGCAAATAAAAGGCTGCTGTGGTTATCTCAGTATGACTGTGAATTGTTGTAGATTTAGTTTGTTTCAGTTGGCGTTTATGAGGTTATAGTGAATTGAATGCGTTTTTTGTTGATTATTGTTGACATTGATTGATTCACAGTGATAAGAAATGGCAGCTTATTCATCTGGGAGCCTCTTGGCTGGCCATATGAAAAGTTTCGCTTTTGGTATATTGCTCGATATCGGTGCGGGTGCTTACCCGGTTGACAGGGAGCGCATGACAGACAAAACAACGTATACGCTGGGCGAGGTCGCTGAGCTCCTGAATTGCCACAAGGAAACACTGCGCCGTGAAATCAAGTCAGACAGGCTGCGAGCAGCTAAAATCGGAAAAGAATGGCGGATTTCAAAAACAGACCTGGAAGAATACTGGACGGCGAAAGGCGGTGGAGCGCTTTTTGATGATTCTCCACGAGTACCTTTGGAGCCTGTGAAGAAAAAGAGCAAGAAAGCAAGTGGGCCAGAGCAATTGAAGCTTCCCACATGAGGCTTCAAAGTAAGTGCAGAAGGGGATTATGCTTATGACCAAAGAACAGGAAGTCAACAAACAGGGCACTATGATGGAGCAGTTTACGCTAGATAACGATGCCGGAAACAACATTATGTTTACCGGTCGGCTGGTGGGCGAGCATTCTTTTTATGATGAAGAGACCAATGTGCTGACCCAACAGAAGCTGTACGTGACCACCAAAGCCCAGCAGGCCTATTCCGTGGTAACCACGGATGGAAAAATCAAGGAAAAACGCGCCTACCTGATCAAGCGCGAAGGCCAGCTGTGCAAAATCAACAACGGCTTGTTTGACGTGACGGTAAATGCCGTGGACCTTCTTTCCGTGGTCAAAGGGCTCTGCGGAATGAGCGACGCCATTACCGAAGAAGAATTTTTCTGCAAAGTGCAGGATGTTGAAGCTGCTGTTAACGAATAAAATTTTGCTGCAATCCTCGTAATGCTCTTCAGTGGGGCCTTCTTGCGCGCAAGTGCTGCTCAGGGTCCCGCTGGCTTTTGCACACCGATCACGCCTGGGAGCAGGTCGCCATTCCTGCTCCCTCAGCCGTTGCGATTCCTCACCTTCTTTTTTTGACAGCTTCCTTCTCCGCCCATCAGTATTGATGCATGAGACTTCCGGCGGCGTGGATCAGGAGACCATCCTTTTGCGCATCTGTTTCAGCCCGCGTACCAGGGAACGCATGTTTTCGCTGTCCGTCCGGACTGTGGGTTGCGATCGTCCGAGATCAAAGCGGATCAGATGTTCCTGCCGGGGGTGCTCCAGGCTCGCAGCATTGACCAGCCCCCCCTGGGCAAAGCGCGAAAAGTCGGGCAGACCTCCCCAGTGATTCCGCAGGGCATTGGCCTTTTCAAGGACTGTCAGCCCGATGTGTTCCACTGCGCGCGTATTGAGTACGTATTCTCCCGGCATCAGCAGTGCTGGTACGGAATCTTTGCCCTGGACGCCCCCTGAGACCAGCCCCCCCTGCGCAAAGGTCTGCACCGCGCCGCTGAACATTCCCGCCAAGCCCAAACGTGTGTCCTTCAGCAGTTCGGCCAGGTCGGACAAGCGCCCGACAACACCGCCCATATTGAGATATTCGGAGGTTTCCGCAATGGTGCCGGTGGTGTATTCGTCGGCCAGTTCGGCAAGCTGTTCGTCCCGTTCCACCTCGAGATCCCTGATGTCCTGCAGGGTTTCCAGATAGGCCCGCTGCAGGTCGGCCGTGGATTCGATGCGCTCTTTGTCGCCCTGCGAGTCCGTGGTTCGGGCTTCGAAAGCGGATTCGATCTTCAGCGTTTTCAAAAGCCGCTCCGTACGGGCCACGTAGTTGTCTTCGGCTTCCTGTTCCGCTTCGCTCCGTTCGTTTTCCACACTGCGCATCTGGCTCTTGGTCTGCCCCTGGAGCGATTTTTCCGAGTCGGCATTTCCGCCCAGGCTGCTGATCAGGCTGCTGCCCTCGGCAAGGGCCTGATAGCGGGACTGCAACGCGGCCAGTTGTTCTCCCGCATCTTCCTGGATGTTTTGAAATTCATCTTCATAATCCGCCAGGGCGTCTTCCACGGAATCCCGATACTCCTGGGCCAGCTGCTCGAGCGCGTACGCCAGCTCGTCTATGAGTTCGAGCAGGGTGTTCAGTTGCAGTTGGAACAGCTCGCTGAGTTCCACATTGCCCAGGTCCTTGGCGTTCTGAATTTTTGCCGCGTATGCCTCGTTGATCCGGGCTTTTTCCTGCTGCAGCGCGCTTGATTCCATGCTGGAACTGCCGCCGGAGCCAAAAATTCGAAGGGCCTGGCTGTCTGTGGAAAAGGCCGCAAGAATAGAGTCGAGATAGCTCTGCGGGTCGTTCTGCATGGTCCGGATGTCCAGACTGTCGCGTACGCCTTGTACGAGTTCCGCGGCGTAGTCCGACAGATCCGCATCGCTCCAGGTCGCGTCCGCAGGGGCCGAAAAGCTGTGGTAAAAGCTTTCCGGGGAAACCGAGCTGCCGCTGACTGTCAGGCTCCAGGTGTCCTCGTCCTCATCGTCGTCCTTGCTGCTGGAAACAACACCCCCGGATGCGTATGCAGCCACACGGGCCGCAGGGAAGGGCCCTGGGGTGGTTGAAAGCTCGGCGGTGTCCCCGCGGGTATGGCTGTCTGGGAGTTCGCAATTGTTCAGCGCGTACATCAGGGGAAGGCCGTATTTTTTTACAGCGGCCTTGCGCATGACAAATTCGTCGCGCATCAGCAAGGCAGGGACATCATCCGAAAGTCCGGATCCCTGGGTGATGAAGGGTGCGGTGAGACGCTGGAAAGGCTGTCCGCCCGCAGCCAGCCCGGAAACCTGGGCAACGGCCTCCAGCACGGGCGGCTCCACGGACAGGGTGCTGATCTGCGAGGCTACGGCTTCGTTGGCCAGGGCCACGGCACGTACCGAGGGGTTCAGCATCAGCAGCTGTTTTTCAAAGCCGGACCCGGCGTCTGCCAGGGCCAGGAGCGTACGCGCGGCCGCATCCGCACCGTCCAGGGAGTCCGTGTTGCCGGTGGCCGTGTTTGTGCCGTCAGGAACAGCAGCTTCTGAAAAATTCGTTGCAATGTTCGCGGGCAGGGTGTTTTCCAGCGATTCGCTGAAAATGTTCAAACCGGCTGCGGACTGCGCCATGGATTCCTGAAAATCCGCAAGCGTCCGGGGCAAAAACGTCATGCCTGCCAGCGCGTCCCGAATCATTCCCTGAAATACACCTGAAGCCACGGCACTCCCCCTTTTGTTGGTAACCAGCGCGTACGAGCCGCAATGGCAGAGGGTATAGACGGGCAGGGGAGGAAAAGGCAGACCGAAACATTTCCAGCTGTGCCGTTAAGATCCGGCCGCACGGAATGGCTGCGGACGACTTACGGATTTTGGAAAAAGTCGTCGAAGAATTGTTTTTTCCCTGGGCAACCACCATCTGCAAAACAGGAAAACAATGTCACCGGGGCTTGTCCGGACGCAGTGACCTCCACGAGCCAGGGGCGGCGTCCGCGTATGACGTGCATGTAGGTGGCGAAACTTTCGGCAAAGTCTTCGTGAATGCTCAACGAACCGTACAGGCTTGGAAAATTGGTTTTGGCTACTTTTTTGTAAAGCTCGGGTGCGTCGGACAAGTGGAAGCGCTTGGGCTCTGCTCCGTAAAATCGCAATTGTCCACGTTCCGGAAAAAATCCATCAAAGCGGCTCTGGATCCGGCCGTCCTGCTTTTGCCAGGACAGGGGGATGAATGGGTAGTCCTGAAATGACGCGGTTTCGAGCCCGGAAACCGCCGGATGCGCTCCGCATATATATCCCAGCGCATGTCCCAGTTCATGGAGCAGAATGAAACGAATGGCATTTTCATGGGTATCCGCATCATCCGGCTCGAGGGTCATCTTCAGTTTGGCCGCAGGGGAAGGCAGAAAAGCGCTGTTTTCCTTCCAGGTGGCCCATTGGTTGGCGGGATTTTGGAGCAGAATGGCTGCATCCAGAGCGATGAAGGCGCGGCGTTGTCCGTTGGCATCGAGAAATTCTTCCGTAAATCCGCTGCTTCCCAGATTCCGGACCAGATAGATCCCGGCCAGTTGTTTTTTCAGCACCGTACGCAGGGGCGCGGACAGATCCTTGAGAATGCTCTGCAAGGCTTTGGTAAACACCGGATCCGTTTGTGCGGGCACCGGAGTGAGGGGAATGCCGTCCTTTTTGTTTTCCTCGGCAAGGTAATTGATAATGCAATCCGTGGCCGGGAGGATGCGTACGCCCAGTGGCTCCGTGGAAAGATTTTTTTGCATGGGAAAGCAGGCTGCGCAGCCATGGGGGAACTCTTGCGCGTTGCCGCGAGCCGGCAGGAGTACGGCTAGTAGGGGCGTAAACAGCAGAATAACCAAAAGGGTAAAAATAAGAGGGTGCGTACGGAACAGGGAAGCAAAAACGTGTTTCATGACTGTACCTGCGATTGGTTTTTTGAAGAATGAAGCCGTGATCCGATACTACCATTCCGTGGTTTTCAGTCAAAGGGGGCAAAGGCGGATTTGCAATTTTGATTTGCAGAGTCAGACACCAGGTTCGACCGGAGAGGCCGGGATGCAGGTCCGACCGGTGTCGAGCCGGGATATGGCGTTTGTGCCAAAGAATATTTCTCTGCGCCGTACCGTATTGCTGAAAGGTAAAAAATAGCGTTTACAAAAATGTTAGCCTAAAGAATGGTTGATTTTTCAACTTGGCTTACAATTTTGTATTAAAGTGACCAAGCTGTTATTATCAAAATTGTTAATAATGTCTCATAGAATTGGTCCTTTTTTGAATATGAAAATAAAAATATAGTTATTTCAATGTATTATAAAACTGGTCCGGTTATTGCTGAGAGGTGTGTGACAATCGGGTGGCAAAATAAGATTAACCCTAAAAGGAGGTCGTATATGTTTTCCAAGTCCACTTTTACAAAACACGCCGTAGGTTCACTGGCGGGGGGAGCGGCAGTGTTGGGACTGTTACTTATCCCTCAACTCGCTCTTGCTGCTGAAGAAGCTCCGGAAATGCTTACGCAGACACACGCCAACATTCTCTGGACGCTGGTAGCAGCGATCCTGGTCATGTTCATGCAGGCTGGTTTCGCCCTGGTAGAATGTGGTTTCACGCGCGCCAAGAATGCCAGCAACATCATCATGAAAAATTTTCTGGATTACGCAGTTGGCGCAATTATCTTTTTCCTGTTCGGCTTCGCACTGATGTTCGGTAATGATATCAGCGGATTCATCGGCGGATCCGGCTTTGGCCTTTCCGGCGCCACTGGCCTGGAAGGCGATCCCGACGGGCAATGGACGCTTACTTTCTGGTTCTTCCAGTCCGTGTTCGCGGCAACTTCCGCGACCATCGTTTCCGGTTGTATCGCAGAACGCATGAAGTTTTCCTCGTACCTGGTGGTGACCCTTTTTGTAACCGGTCTTATCTATCCTATCTCCGGTCACTGGGCATGGGGCAGCCTCTGGTTGGGCGATGCCGGTTCCGGCTGGCTCGAAGGCTTTGGCTTCACTGACTTCGCCGGTTCCACTGTTGTTCACTCCGTAGGTGGCTGGGTCGGTCTGGCCGGCGCCATCATCCTCGGACCCCGGATCGGCAAATACACTTCCGACGGCGAAGCACGGGCCATTCCCGGTCACAACATTCCCATGGCTGCTCTGGGCGTATTCATCCTCTGGTTCGGCTGGTTCGGATTCAACCCCGGTTCCACCACCACTGCTGACGGCACCATCGGTTACATCGCCGTGAACACCACTCTGGCCGCTGCTGCCGGTATGCTGGCCGCCATGTTCACCGCCTGGGGCCGTTACGGCAAGCCCGATCCTTCCATGAGCATGAACGGCGCGCTGGCCGGCCTGGTCGGCATCACCGCCGGTTGTTACGATGTCTCTCCCATGGGTTCTCTGGTAATCGGTATCACTTCCGGTATTCTCGTAGTCATCGCTGTTGAATTCATCGACAAAGTGCTCAAGATCGACGATCCCGTCGGTGCTGTTTCCGTTCACGGTGTTTGCGGCGCCTGGGGCACCATCTGTGTTGGTCTGCTCGGCTCCCCGGACTTTGGCGGAACCGTGGGCCTGTTCTACGGCGGTGGCATCCAGCCCCTGTTGACCCAGCTCCTGGGCGTGGGCGTGGTATTTGTCTGGGCATTCGGTACGGGCTTCATCCTCTTCAAAGTAGTCAAGGGTATGTTCGGCGTAAGAGTCTCTGCCGAAGAAGAAATGAAGGGTCTGGACATTGTTGAGCATGGTAACGAAGCTTACAACGGCTTCCAGATCTTCACCGTGGAATAAGCGGAACCCAACGATATAAAGAGGAGGATATATGAAACTCATCATAGCATATTTCAGGCCTGAACAGCTCTCAACCGTAAAGCAGGCTCTGTACGCCAAGGGATACTACAGCATGTCGGTTACCAACATCCTGGGCTCCGGCCGCCAGAAAGGCTTCACGGAAACCTACCGCGGTGTTGTCATTGAAATGAATCTGCTCAAGAAAGTCCGCCTGGAAGTCGGTGTTGCCAGCGATAAGGCCGAAGAAGTCTTTTCTCTCATCGCCAATGCCGCCAGAACCGGTAAAGAAGGCGACGGTATGATCTTCGCCGTGGATATCGTAAAGTCCATGCGCGTACGTACCGGCGAAGAAGACGTAGCAAAATAATCTACCCACAACCTCCATATGAACGGGCTGGTCGGACTCTGCCGGCCAGCCCGTTCGTTTTTTGAGAGATGACTACCGGTGCTTTTTTTGTTAAGAGATTTCCGGGGTGGTACAGTCCATGCAACAATACGACATTCACGACATACTCAGCACCAGCGGGATCGTTACCTTTTTTCAGCCCATCGTTTCCATCAAGAAAAGGGCGATCCTGGGATTTGAGGCGCTGAGCAGAGGGAGCTTTGACGGCGTCACGCCGCATATTCCCCCCAACGTCCTGTTCACTCTGGCAGGAACGGACATCGACCATCGTATTGACCTGGACAGGCTCTGCCGTTTCAAGGCCTTCGAAAGCTTTTCTCCTTTGCACCGGGAACACCGCGAACTGCTCATCAGCGTCAATCTGGACGTCTCCATCCTGGACACTTCCGCAGCCGGTTCCTTTCATCTGCTTCATCAGGTGCAGGAGGCGGGCATTGACCCCAACAACATCATCATCGAACTCATCGAATCAAAGGTTCAGAACACCAGCGCGCTGGTCCAGTTCATCGAAACCTACCGCGAACAGGGCTTTCTCATCGCTCTGGACGATGTGGGCACCGGGCATTCCAATCTCGAACGCATTGCCGCGCTCAAGCCGGACATCATCAAGATAGATCGTTCGCTGGTCAGCAACATAGACCGGATTTTCCACAAGCAGGAAGTGGTCAAGGCGCTGTCCATTCTGGGCAACAAACTGGGAGCCCTGGTGCTGGCCGAAGGTATCGAACGGGAAGAAGAAGCGCTCAAATGTTTGCAACTGGGACTGGATGTGTTTCAGGGGTTTTATTTCGGCAAGCCGGGTCTTGTGGACAACGGCATCTGGGATTGCCTCGAAAAGGTTCATACGGTGGCGACCCGCTTCAAACATTGCAGCATCGACCTGCTCAATGCGCAGCGCGGTCTTTTTGATTCCTACAATGTGCTGCTGGATGACATTCTCTCCCTGCTGAAGCACGCGCCTCCCGGTGATTTCGGCACAGCGCTGGCTAGCGGCATCACCCTCCACTCGCACCTCGAATGTCTGTATCTCCTCGACGCCAACGGCAAACAAGTCACTGATACGGTCTGCAATCCTCTCATTGTTTCCAGCAACAAGCGTTTCATCTACCATCCGGCACAACGCGGGGCCGACCATTCGCTCAAGGATTATTTCCTGCCGATTTCAGCCGGACTGGCCCGCTATACCACGGATGCCTACGTTTCCATGGCCTCGGGAAATCTTTGTTCCACCATATCCGCGGTTTTTACGGGAATGGACGGCAACAATTACATTCTCTGCATGGATGTGGTCCGTATCTGATCCGCATCTGTTCCAAATGACGGCTTTCTTTCCACCATGGGCCAGGCCGTCAGGGCTTGCGGGCCATATGCTGTTTCAGGTGTAGTAAGGGTCCGGAATAAGACTGCAGAGCGCTCGGGCCAGCACAGGAACCATCTTGCTTCCTTTGTGGTTGTAGCGCAGTTCCCATTCCTTGATATGCAGAGGGAATTTGTCCGGTGCGATGCCGCGCAACCCTTTCAGACGTTGTTTGACGAATTTCCAGAATTCAAAGGAATCCGCAGGCAGCTCCGAACTGTTGTGATTGAATTCCGCTGATGAGAATTCACGGCCGCAGCAGGCCAGCAACTGGTATTGCTGAAAGGGCGCCGTATAGAGCACCTGGCCGACCCGTGAAGTCCGCAGACAGAAATTGTGCACGAATTGCAGCATGGTGTCCGGAGTGATTTCCGGCAACACGTCGCATATGACAAATCTGTTTAATTCCATGATTCCGATAACAGGCGGATGTCTCAGTTCTTTCTGCGGTTTGTCCCGTCCTGGTCCCGGCCAGATGCCCAGGTCATAGTAGACGTTGGCGTCCATGGCCTGGGCCAGGATGGCCCGGCGCATGATGTCCTTGGCCTTGATGACGGTGGCGTAGGAGACCTTGAGCTGCATGGCCAGTTCCTGGTTGGACACTTCAAGGGAGAAAAGTTTCAGGAACCAGAGCCATTGTTGAAAATCGAATCCGCAGGCGCTGATGAAACGGCTGGTGAAATCATCGGAAAGATTGCCGCATTGATTGCAGCGATACTTGCCCGAGGGGAGTTCTTCAAGGTCGCAACCTTTGCAATTGGGGCAGTAACGAGGCTGATTTTTCCAGCAAAAGGAGGAGAAAAAATCCCGTGCGCTTTGTCTGGAAACTGCAAGCTTGTTCAGAGCAATCAGGTCCATGTATCACCTTTGCGTAAGTTCGCAAAAAGAACTGAAGAATCATGATGAAAGAAATCAACTTGCGTCCGAAAGCAATATGGCAGAATTGAGTGATTTTTAAAAGCTCAAATAAACATAAGAAAAGCAAATATATGTGTATGTACTAAAACACAAGCAGAGCGGGATGAGATTGTATTTCTCAGTGAAAGCGTATGACTTCAGAGCAGTTATTCTACAAGTCTACAATCGGTATAAAGCAAATATTTCTATGTAGTTGTTTTGAAAAATTAGTAAAATTCGATACTGGCACAATGTACGTAAAAAAGAATCAGTATAGAAAATGGATGAAATCCATGCAGACCTGTTCAGTCCGCATTCCTTTTACCCAGGAAAAATTCCTTGTGATTATATCCTGCCGACCTTCCGGGGCCAGGAACGTACCTGTGCAGTAAAATGGCGTGAACAAGAGAGAACTGCCGTTTTTCTTGCATAACCACGAGCAGCTTGTGGAGCTGTTTTCATCAACAATCCGCAGAACGAATTTGCGCAGTACAGTCCGGGGTGTAGGCGTTGCCGGCCCATTCAGGTAACTGGTCTCGTTGAAGATCTCCATGCTGCACCGGTAGCCGTCGAGCACATGCGCCACTTCCTGTTTGCGCTCCTGACGGGGCCGTCCGGTTGGCCCCACAATGCAGGTGCTCATGGACGTCTTCATGGAGTTGGTCGTTTGATTCATATGCATGATCTGTACGTTTTTGCTGCCCAGGGGTTGCTGCATGGTCTCGTCTCCGGTTTTTGGATGTTTTGGGTAGGATAAAGCAAAGTCTGTTCCAGATAAAAAATACTGATATTACAGATGGATGTATAATTCATGGACCTTTGTTAAATGCCAACAAAGTTTGCAGGTGCGTAGTTTGTTTGCACACTATACGTAAGTGCCGGGAGCAAAACAGTTTGATGCGCAAATCATGAGGACGTAAAAAAGCCCTGCAGTTGGAGTCTGCAGGGCGTTTGCATGGAGTCGGATGCATTTGTGCCGGGCCAGTGACGGCGT
Organism: Desulfovibrionaceae bacterium; assembly: GCA_963667575.2. Classification (GTDB taxonomy): domain Bacteria; phylum Desulfobacterota; class Desulfovibrionia; order Desulfovibrionales; family Desulfovibrionaceae. The sequence goes on from CAXXHY010000035.1 coordinate 324,326, forward strand.
GCAATCCTAAACCGGAGATTGTTTACTCCTCCAGGGGCAAGAAAAAAACGGTAAGCAGACCATAGAGGCCCGTGCAGAGAACCAGTCCTCCGTCCAGCCAGAAGGCTTTTCCGGCAGGCCGTCTTTTCAGGGCCAGGAGCGCGTACAGAAGTACGGCTGCAAGCAAGGCAACCAGCGAATGCAGTCCGAAGCCTTGAAAATGCAGCCCAAGGTAGGCGCTGGTCGGATCTTCGAGATTCAGCCGAAAGGGCACCAGAAAGGAGAGAGCCTTTTCCGCCGCAGTTGGATCGGCTCCGGGCATGCGATGCGTGTATCTGGCAATGGGCTGGTAGTCGGCGTCCATGGCCACGGCATGAATATAATCCTCATCTGAGTAGATTGCCGTACGGTACAGCGGATTGATGATCATCTTGAAGTCCATGCTGTCCGGGTCGTAGCCGTCCAGAGGAAGGCGCTGGAGTGCGTAGTTGTCGTAGGACAGCAGATACAGCTGCTGGTCCTTGCCCAGCAGCAGGCCGTAAAAATCGCGCCTGCTGTTTTCGGAAATCTTCAAAGACCGGATTCCCACACCGGGATCCACAGGCGTACGGATTACCTGCGGTTCGCCCTTGATCCGTTTTACGTGGAAAAGCGCTCCGGCCGCATCCACCAGGAAGAACCCCTCGTCAAAGGGTTTGAGGATGGTTTCCTTGCCCGCGGCCAGTTTGCCGGGAACTGAAAACCCGCTGTGGCAAGCGCCTGGGTGAATTTTTTTGTCAGATCCGGATCCCGCGTATTGTAATCCGCGTTGATGAATTCCATCTCCCTGCCCAGCCGGAAACGCTCTTCCGGAAAGACCAGCCGCGCACTGTCCGGCAATGATTCCAGCAAGGGGTGCACCGTATCGTCGGGGTAACGTCCCGCCAGCAGACTGGGCGCCAGTTCGATGACCTGGCGGTTGTTCTTGATGGATTCCCTGTCGAAGCTTTGTCCCTTGAGTTCTAGCGGCAGCAGCCCCCAGAGCTCCATGTTCTTGAAGTAAATGAATGGCAGCGCTTTTTCGAACTCCTGGCGGTCATAGGTCCGGCCGTCCTGGTCCATCTGCAGGAACAAGGCGTGGTGCATGGATTCCTTGGCATCTGGAGGCGGTTCGAGCAGGCTGTCCCGCCAGATGAATTTTTCCAGCACCGGACTGTAGAACAAATGCGATTTGGCCACACGCTGGCCAAAAGCCAGATCGAAAAGTTGCGGAAGATATACGGACATGACCAATACGGCGCAGAATACAAAGGCGTAACGGGCGAACAGGAGCATGATCAACCTCTTCTGTAACGGAAACGGTAGGCGGGAAGCAGCACCGAAGGCATGAACAAGACCACCAGCAATGTTAATGGGACAAACACATGCGCGTACGCGCCGGGGATTGCGTTTTGGAGCAGCAGGGCTGTGATGCCGGCGGCCACCAGTCCGTTGAAAAAACGCAGCTTCCAGACTGGCTCCAGCAGCACCAGCGTACCTCCAAGGTAAGCGCTCACTCCGGCCAGACACCAGGGCAGAATGGTCAGCAGGGTCCGGTTGGCGATTTCCACTGGAAAGCGGGACAAGCTGGCGGACCAGAGCAATACGCAGTCCGCCAGCAAAATGGTCAGGAGCATGGCCAGCCCCACCAGAACATGGCCGAGCACGATCTGAAAGGCCGGCACCGGCAGGTGCAGGGAAATGCGGAAGCGCTGATTGCGCATTTCCGGCAGAAATTGCGCCGCGGCCAGAAACAAACCGCTGAGCAACGGTACGTACATCATCGGGTCGTAAAACATCTGCCCCAGATGGATGACCCGATACCAGACCACTTCCGCGTGATCCAGACGAAACAGACGCCGCATGGCCACGAACACGTAGCCCACCACGGCAAGGTTCAATATCAGGGCCGCCAGCCAGAACATGCGCAGCTTGACCCATTCCTTGTGTAACAACGAACCGAACATGGAACCTCCAGGTGCAGGGGGAAAAACAGTCAGAACAGGATCAGTATCTGCCGGTAAAGCCCACAAAGGCGTCTTCAAAGCTCATGGGAACCTCTGACAGCGCATCGCAGGGCACTCCCTGGTGGTGCAGTCCTCTGGCCACATCCGAACGTTCGGCAAAGGAATACAAAAAGTAGCCGCCGGCGGTTTCCTCCACATTTTTGATAAGTGCGTCTTTTTCCGGCGAAGGGCCGCCGTTTTTGGGAAGATGAAATTGCCGGAATCCGGAAAGGAACTGCTGCAGGGGCATCTGGGTGGCCAGTCCGCCCCGCTCGAGAAAAATGACGTCGTCCACGAACTGCTCCAGATCCTGGACGATATGCGAAGTCACCAGGACTGTAATCTCGCCCTGGCGCAGGTATTCCTGCAGATATTCGAGGAACAGCCGCCGGTAGCCCGCGTCCAGCCCCATGGTGTAGTCGTCCAGAATCATCACCTCGGGCTGCTGGGCCATGATCAGGCCGAGCACCACCTGCGAACGCTGTCCTTCGGACATGTTTCCGATCTTGTGAGTCATGGGCAGCCCGAGCCTTTCCACCAGCGCGTAATACAACTCGGGGCGCCATTGCGGATAAAAGGGCGCGAAAAAACGTTCTATGCCGCCGATATCCAGAAATTCGTAGGCCAGATGCCCCTCGAAGAGCAGCCCCACTCTGGATCTGGTTCGGGGCGAAAGCGCATGGGAGGGGTCTCCCAGGATCCGGCAGCTCCCGCCGGTGGGTCGCAGAAAACCCATCAGAATCTTGATCAGCGTGGTCTTGCCCACGCCGTTTTTTCCCAGCAACCCGAATACGGCTCCCCGGGGTACGCGGAAGTTCAGGTCTTCGTAAATGACGCGCTTGCCGTAACAGTGGTGGAGATGCGCAACTTCAATGGCGTATTGCATGATGGAGTCCTGTGCGCTGGAATTACAATCCTGATTAACAGGGTATTGTTGTTTGAAAAATCCAGCCAGTCACTGATGCGTTATAAGGAAGGATACTGACGTTTGGAGGGGTGCGAGGTATAGGGTGTATTATGCGAGAGTAGGGCTTTGTTAAAGGTGGGATGTCTTAGACGCGCATCATGACTGGCTGGGTGTCCTCTTAATTGGGTTAAAAAATATTGTTTGCACGGCCGCAGGAGGCCTTAGGATCAGGCCTTGACCACCTGCAGAAATCGTTCTGCGGCAAAAGCCGGGGCAATGCATTGTCTGGCGGCCGCGGTGGATTCCAGGGAACCGTGTGTTTTCAGGGGCTTGCTGGAGCAACTTTCCTGCAGCACTTTTTCAAAGGCTTCGCGGAGTTGTTCAAAGGCTTCTTCCACTTCCGGATAGTTGTTGTCCGCGCGCCAGGGCAGGCGGATTTCTTCGGTGGCGGACCAGGACTTGTGCGACGGCGTCATCAGAAAATAGTATTCGGATGGTTGCCATTCGCCGCGTTCGTAATGGTCGGGCCAGCAGTGCACCCAGCCCGGTTCGGGAGGGACTGGAATGCTGCTCTGGATGCGTACCGCGGGCATGCAGAGTTTTTTCTCAAATTCGTTGAGGTTGATCGTATAGCGCAGGACCGGGCGGACGTTGCCTCTTTTTTTGGACAGATTCCACATAATGGTCATGGTTGCTCCTCCAGAACAATGGTTTCGCCAAAAGGCGGCAGCGGAAACGCATCGCGCGGGGTTACCCAGAGTACGGGGTAGTCTGGTTCTTCCGGGTACCGGTTGCATTGCAGATCCGTAAAATAGATCAGGCAATGGGGGGCGATGGATTCCTGTTCGAGCTTTTCAAAGGGCGGGCGGAAGTCCGTGCCGCCTCCCCCCGTGGCAGTGAACTCGAGGGGCAGATCAGCACTGGTCAGCCCGTAACTTTCGGTGACTTCCGCATCACAGGTGTAGACGTGCAGTAGAGAGTCGAACTCCTCCAGAATTGCGGAAAGTTCCGTTGAAAACGTATCCAGCTCGGACTGGGTGATGCTGCCGGAGGTATCCACGGCAATGGCCACCTGTCCGAGTTCGTCGTTATGCAGGCCGGGCAGATAGATCCCGGCGTGGAGATAACGGCGGTTGGGTTGGACCCAGGAAAAATCGTTGCGTGCCGCATCGGACAGGAAGCGGCGGAGCAGCTCGCTCCAGGGCAGGGCCGGCGTCAACAGTTCGCTGCAGAGCCGTTGGATGCAGCCGGGCAGGTCTCCAGCCAGCTGGGACTGCTGCATGGCCTGGGACAGCGCAATACGCCAGTTGTCCTCTTCCTGGCGCAACCGGGCGCTGTTGTCGGCGTCAGGGTTCCCGTCGCCGGGTTCGGCCGCATCGCGGACTTCGCCGCATAAACCGGGGTCGTTGTCGGCTTGGTCCTCTGCCTGGTCTTCGGCTTCTCCTCCGCTTCCTGCTCCGGAGGCCTGCTCGGCGTCGGGCGCCTGTTGATCGGGCGCCGGGGGTGCCATCCTCGTGTTCGTCCTTGTCGGCCTGCTGTGAATCGCCTGTACTGGCATCAGGTCCGGGCTCCTGGGAGGTCTCCTGTTCAGGGCCCGAGTCCGCACCCCCGTTGGGTTCGGCATCGCGGTCGATGAGGATTTTGTAGATGGCGTCTACGCTTTTGCCATGCAGCGCCGGATCGTCCAGATAGCCGTCGGGCAGCGTCAATCCGGCTTCAAGGAGGATGGGGTTGATGGCATAGTCGCAGGCCTTGTTCCAGAGTTTTTTATCACGTCCGTTGCGGCGCGTATGATGCATGCAGGCCAGGTGCAGCACTTCATGGCATTGCAGCCCCCTGACCATGTCCTGCGGCAACATGTCTATGTACGCCGGATTGTAGGCAAGAATTTTGCCGTCCGACCAGGCGGTCCGGCAGCTGCGGTCTTCACGCAGTTCCAGACGGAGCGCCAGATTGGCGAAAAAGGGATGATCCAGCACCAAGTCGCTCCTGGCCTTGATCATCTTGATGCGTGCCGGATCGTGGCGCATTACATCAAAACCTCGCGGTTGTCCCGGGCCCAGTCGCCAAAGGCCTGGGTCTCCACGATGGAAGGCTGTACCGCCACGGCGTTGCGCATCAGCAGTACGCCGAATTCCGCGGGCAAACGGTTGGCCAGTTGCACGAATTCGCCCATGACGTCGTCATTGGCGCGCCGGGCAATGGATTCGCACAGCGCGTAGACCACCGCCGGGTCCTCGGGCAACTGCGCCCGCTGCGGGTCGCGCAGCAGGGCATCCACGTCGGGGAGATCATCGCAGATACGCAAGAAGCCGATGAACTCCGCGGCTGCGGCCTGGCCCACGGCGCCTGTCACGATGGCCTGGGTGGTGTCCGGATCCGGACGTGCGGTCAGAATGCGCGAAACGAATTCCCAGGAGCGCGGCGAGGGAAAGGCCTTTTCGTTCTTTTTCGGGTCGAACGCATGCAGCAGTTTGGGGCGAAAACGCAGGAAAGCCAGGAGTCTGGGAGAGATATCGTGATTCTGGGCCCAGGAGATCCAGTCCTCCAGGTCCGCGTCGAAATCCAGATGCACCAGGCGGTTGGCCAGTGCCGAAGGCATGCGGTGCGTCACGGCCCTGTCGGATTCGCGGTTGCCCGCCGCCACGATGGTCCAGCCCGCGGGCAGCTGGTATTCACCGAGCCTGCGGTCCAGAATCAACTGATAGCAGGCTGCCTGCACCAGAGGCGGAGCGGCATTGAGTTCGTCCAGAAACAGGATGCCGCGTCCTTGCTGCGGCAGAAAAAGAGGGTTCGGACCAGACTGCCTTGCCGTTGGCATCGATACGCGGAATGCCGCGCAGATCCACGGGGTCGAGCAGAACGGCCCGAACATCTATAAGTGAAAGCCCTTGCTTTTTGGCCACCTGGGCCACCACCTGGCTTTTGCCTACGCCGGGGGCGCCCCACAGAAAAACGGGCTGCTTGACGGCCAAAAGGGTTTCCAGGGCTTTGATGACTTCCGAAGGTTTCATACGAATTGCTTCTCCTCTTGTTGAAGTGGCTCCAACTTATTGAAAATGAGAATCGTTGTCAATAAAGAGTTGCCGCTTTATGCGAAAAGAAGAGAATGTTTTCATAATCAACGTAATATCAGGAAGTTAGCAGCGCATATGCCTATTGGTGGGGAGTTGTGACCCGGACAAGAAGGTGGTCCGCCTGATCCGGACGCAGATAAAAGCGCAGTCCGGACTCGGTGGTCATGACCAGGTGGGCGCGACCACCGCGGCCAATGACCGAGGCAGGCGCAAGTTCCTGCAGGGTTATGGTCTTTCCTGGGGTGATGCCCATGTCCACCAGCACCTGATTGGCGCGGTTGCCGCCCAGCAGCTGCTGAACGTGAAACTCCCTGCCCCGGGCAGAGGTGACGTACTGCATCTGCCGGCCGCCCATTTCGCCCCAGATCTTGGCGGCCGCGCCTTCGGAAAGGGAAAACGACTGGTCGCCCACCTGCGTATGGTAGGTCATGGGGGGCAGTTTGCGCAGAATGGTCAACCGGGTGCCTTCCTGAATGCCCAGAACCGACAGGCCGATTTTCAAGCCTTCGCCGCAGGTCATGGCCACCACCTGGCCGCTTTCATTGGGAAGCATTTCAATGACCGGCGTGGTGTGCGCGTCGTCATGGCGCACGATGATTTTGGCGCTCATGCCCGCTGCCAGAACCACCTCGCCGGTGGGAGTTTTGACCCGTACGGGCCGCAGTACGGCATCATCAGGCAGGCGGGTGATGGAGTCGCCCTTGGATATTTTGAGTTTGCGCAGCCAGTTTTGCAGATTTTCATCCAGAATGTCGGTGATGATCAGCTGCATGCTGCTCGGAGCCTGGCTAACAGGGATGCGCATCGGATTCTCCTCCGGCCGGGATGGCCGGCGGCTGAGTGTTGCTGGAAATTGATGACGTAGTGTGAGGAAGCTTGGGGGAGTGCTGTGGCTGATCCGTCTCGGGATTCGGTGCGCTGGAAACGGTACGCAGTCCGGCATAGGCCAGAATGCCCAGTGTGCTGACATTGTGCGCGGCGGCAGCCACCACGGCGGGGATGGCCCCGGCTCCGGCCAGAGCGAACAGGGCGGAGTTGATGCCCACCGAGGACCAGACGCACTGGCGCAGTGTGGAATCGACATTTTGCGCCACCTTGCGGGCTTCCACCAGTCCGCGGATGTCTTCCTTCATCAGCAGCACCTGGGCGGTTTCCCGGGCCAGGTCCGCTCCGGTGGGCATGCAGATGCCCACGTCCGCTGTGATCAAAGCGGGCGCGTCGTTGACGCCGTCGCCGATGAAGGCCACGCTGCGGCCCTCGTCGTGGAGCTGCTCTATGATGGCGGCCTTGTCCTCGGGCGCCAGCTCGGAGCGTACTTCGTCCAGTTCGGGCAGTTCGGCCTTGATGGCTTCCGCCATACGGGCGTGGTCGCCGGTAAGCATCACCAGGCGGCTGAATCCCAGATCCTTGAGCGCGCGCAAGGTGTCCCCGGCTTCCGGGCGCAGGGCGTCGCGCATGCCGATAAGGCCGATCAGTTTGTCTCCGTGAGCCACGTACAAAAGCGATTTGCCTTCTCCGTGAAGTTTTTCCGCAGCCGCATCCGCGGCCGTGCAGTCGATGTGTTCGTCGTCATGGATGAAATGACGGCTGCCCACGAGCACCTGCGTATTGTCGATGATGGCGGAAACCCCGTGCGCCACGATGAAGTCCACCTGACTGAAAGCCGGCAATTCGAGCCCGAGGTCCTTGGCGGCCTTGACCACCGCCTTGGCCACCGGATGGGCGTAATGCTCTTCCGCACCGGCAGCCAGGGCCAGGAGTTCGTCCTCGCCCATATCCGTCAGGGGCAACACGTCCGTGAGCTGGAGCACGCCAGTGGTCAGGGTGCCGGTCTTGTCGAAGACCATGGTGTCCACCCGGGCGAACTGATCCAGAGCCTGCGCTCCCTTGAGGATCACGCCGTGCTGCCCGGCCGCGTACATGGCCGAGCGTACAGCCACGGGCGTGGAAAGCTTGATGGCGCAGGAATAGTCCACGGTGAGCACCGAGGCTGCCCGGGCCATGTCGCCGGTAAGCAGATACAGTCCGAGGCCCGCGCCGAATGTCAGGGGCACGAGCTTGTCGGCCAGTTCCTCACTGCGTTTCTGGGTTTTGGACTTGTTGCGCAGGGATTTTTCGATGTACCCGCCGATACGCGAAACATTGGTGTCCGAGCCCACTTTTTCAGCCCGGATCTTGAGTTTGCCGTCCTCGATGACGCCGCCGGATTTGATCTCGTCGCCGGGCTTGAAGTGCACGGGCACGGATTCGCCGGTGATGGCGCTCATGTTCACCGAGGCTTCGCCCGCGGCGATCACGCCGTCCACGGGAACCAGCTGCCCGTGGCCGCAGACCACAATGTCGTTGATGTGGGTTTCTGCATAGGGGACTCTGGTCTCGATGCCGTTGCGCTCCACGGTGACGGTTTCAACCTCGGGCTGGATCAGGCTTTTGAGCAGATCATTGGTCTTGCGCTCGGCAGCGCTTTCCATGTAGCCGCCCGCCGCAATCAGCGCTCCCACAGCGTTGGACGTGAAATAGTCCCGGCGCAGCAGGGCGAAGAGCTTGGTGGTGGCGTCCAGCACCTCGATTTTCAGCCCCTCGCTGAACAGGGTGTCCACCCCTTGCATCAGCGAAGGCGCGGCCAGAAACCAGCTCATGGCCGCCTTGACCGGCAGGGGCAGAAAAGGGGTGAGCGCCGCGGCCGTACCCCGGGCCCCCACTTCCATCAGATCCGGGCTGTCCTCCCGATACGGGGAGGGCAGAAACGCGGCATTGGGCAGCGCGTTCAACGAAGCCAGCAGCTCCGCCTTGGCTTCCGGAGCGCCCGAATATTCGATGATCACGCTGGCCGCAGCGATATTGACCCGGGCCGACTGCACTTCCGGATGGGACTCGAGCAGCGCCACCAGGTAGTCCACGTCCAGGGACGGGTCCCAGAGACGGTTGCTGCGGATGCGCAACCGCTGCGGCAGCTCATGCACAATCCGGAATTGCTGGGAATAATCCTTTTTCGAACGTGTCATCAGCGTTTGTTGTTGGAGTTGTAAAGGGACGCATGCCATACGCTGAAGCCGACCAGAGCGGCCCCGGCGACGAAATGCAACGTACGCGTCTGCGGCGTACGCATCAGACCTGTTATCACCAGTGCGCCCAGGGACACTGCCATACCGGTTTTGGCCAGGTTCCTGTCGCTTTGCAGAGTTTTCTGCCGGTTCGCGGCCTGGTTCGATTGCGAACGAGGAACCGGCATGTACGGGTGTTGCGGATAATCCATGATTACGCATCTCCTGGGAAGAGACGCCGCCCGGCCTGAGGAGGACAAAGTTCCGGGCGGCGTCAGCTTCAGTTAGTCTCCGTTGCTCATTTCTGCCTTGATATCTTTGACCTTTTCCTTCACTTCCTCCACGCCGCCCTGCAACGCGTTCCAGCATTTCACGGTGCCGGAAATCAGGGCTTTTTGCACGGTGGGGTTGGCGAGGACCAGGGCGACGCCCGCTCCCACCAGAAAACCCTTGAGGTAGGAGGAGTCCTTGTAGTTGAACCAGCTGCCCACAGGAGACTGCGCCTGGCTTTGGGCCATGGCATAGGCGTCGCCTGTAGCGTACTGCTGGGCGTATCCCTGGGGATCGTAATAATAGTAATAGTATCCGCCGTAGGGGTCATAGGCCATGTTCGCCAGGTGTTTTTGATCCGGACTGCTCATGATGATCACAACACTCCTTATTTTTTGGCGTCAGCCGTTTTTTTCTTGCTTTCTTCCTTGGGAGCAGGACCTTCGGCCACGGCTTCCGCGGGCTTGTGCGAGCTGCAACAGGCCGAGCCGGCACAACTCAAGACCTTGTCCGCGGCGTATTTGGCGCCGATGGCCACGGCCACCAGCCCGACCAGGGAGAGCGTACCGGTGAGACCCACGGAGCTGACCACGGCGGTGGCGGCAGCAGTGGCCACGCCGGTGGTTCCGGCTTCCTTGATGGAGTCGGTGACCGCTTCGCTGCGGGTCATTTCGTTTTTGTTCACCCTGGAAATGTTGCGGGCCGCGGCAGCCGTGCCGCCGACAATGGCGCCCACGGCGCCCATGGCCAGGGTTGGCCGGAGAGCCACGGAGGAGCGCAGACCCGTGCCTGCCTGGTTGATCCCGGTTCCGGTGTGCAGTTTTGCTGGTTTAGTCATTATTTTGCCTCCTTGGCGAAGCGTTCTTCAGCTTTGCGATCTTCTTCTTCTTCCATTTCCTCGGCTTTCTTGGAAAAAGCGCCCCAAACACTGGAAACGCTTCCGGCTATGGCGCCCTTGATGGTGTCGTTGGTCAGCAGAAGCGTCAGTCCTGCGCCGACCAGTGCGCCTTTCCAGAAATCAGAGCTGGTGGAACTGAAAAAGTTCATGAATTTGGAAATGTCCGGGTTGCCGCTGGCGGCCTCGTTGATCATGCCGTAGAGCTGCCCGTACTTGTTCTCGAGATGTTTGGCGTCCTGCGAATGGCCTGCGCCCCCGCATCCGCAACCGCCTTCGGCGTGGCTGTCGGAGGAAGCCTGGCCCATGCCGCCCATGCTCCCCATGGAAGCTGCCGCTTCATAGGGCGGCTGTCCGGGAAAGGGGCCGTAGGCCGCGTATGGATGGGGCATCTGTCCCGGCATGCCCGGCATGCCTGCCGGACCAGCTGGTCCCATGGCACCCATGGAGCCGGGGGCCTGAAACGGTTGCGCCTGAAACATGGGGCCCTGGGCAGCGCCCATGGGAGGCGCCATGTACTGATAGGCCATGCCCTGGGGGGGCTGCATAGGCTGCCCCTGGGGAGGCTGGGCCATCATGACCGGGCGCGGTTGGGGCTGCTGAAAGGGAGCGCCCATCTGAAACATCTGTGCGGAAGGCTGCGCCGCCGCCTGCTGTGGGGCCTGAGGAGCTTGTGGAGCCTGAGGCGCTGCCTGCGGTCTGGGCTGCTGGGGCGGCGCCTGAAAAGCCATTTGCGGGGCCATCTGGGGGGGCTGGACATAATAATAGCCCTGTTCGGGCGCGGCGGCGGATTCCTCACATCCGCCTGATCCGCCCGCTCCGCCCTGGGACGAACCTTTGGCTGCCGGTTGCGCCTGGGGCTGGTAGACATAACCGCCCATGGCGTATTCACCCATGGCCTGTTCGCCCTGTCCCGCGTCAGGCTGCTGTCCCGGCTGCGGCTTCTTTTTCGCAAGCGTATTCCGGTGGCATCATCGCCATTTGATCTTGAGGACATGTATGACCTCCTTGAATTAATTGGCATGCAGGGTTGTATAGAGTTGCTCCGCAATTTCTGCGGCGCGATTTGCATCTTTGGTTGTGGCCAGTTCCTCCAGCAATTGCGGAGAAATCAGCGTGGGGTCGTATTCAATGACTACGGACCGGGCCAGTAGATTCGTCCGGATATTCGTCACCCCCGGCATTCCGCTGGGGTCCAGATCTCCCTGTTCCTGGGCCAGAGCCATTGCCTGGGGATCTTTCCTGATCGATGAGTCGAATTTGATTCGCATCCGTCCGGGAATGTGATGTTTGAGTTCCAGGTAGCGCCTGAGTTTTGCCAGTGCGTTGAAGTCCATTGCTATCCTCGTCGTAAACGTTGTTGCCTGGAACCGTGGCCTTGAATCCGAGCAGTCGGGAAGAGTTGGCCACAACTCCAAGGGTATGGGCGATATGAATCAGGCCCGCTGTGACAGGTGTCAGGATGCCCAGGGCGCCCAGCGCCACTCCCACGATGTTCGATCCTGTGGCGATCCAGAAATTTTCATGCACGATACGCAGGGTCTTGCGGCTCAGCCCGTACACGTCGGCCAGAGCCTGCAGGTCGTTGTCGGCCAGGGCGATGTCCGCGGCTTCCACGGCGGCTTCGGCGCCGCCCGCGCCTATGGCCACGCCCACGTCGGCACGGGTCAGGGCCAGCGCGTCGTTGACGCCGTCTCCCACCATGAGCACGGAATGCCCGTGCCCGAGCATGCCGGAGATGATCTCTGCCTTGTCTTCCGGCAGCACCGAGGCGTGGTAATGGTCGATGCCCAGCATTTCCGCCAGACGTTTGGTGGAAGCGGCCTCGTCGCCGGTGATCAGGGTGACGTTTTGTACGCCCAGTTTCCGCAGCCGTTTGATGACTTGGCCTGCTTCGGGGCGAACGCGCGCATCCAGTCCGAGAAGCCCCTGGGGCTGGCTGTTGCGGAAAACGTGCAGCACGGTGAGTCCCTTGTCGCGCATGTCGTCGGCCTGCGCCTGAAGTCCCTTCCAGCGAACACTCGTAGCGCTGGGCCAGCTTGGCGTTGCCCACCAGGATTTCATCCCCCCGGACAACGGCCCGGATGCCCATGCCCATGTGGTAGTCGCAGAGCGTATGGGGAATGGGCGCGATTTCGCGCTGCACAGCCTCGGCCTTGACGGCCTGGGCCAGGGGATGGTGGTTGTGGGTTTCGGCCGAACAGGCCAGTTGCAGCAGGTCGTTTTCAGAAACGCCTTCCACGGGAACGATTGTCTGCAGTACGGGTTCGTGGGAGGTCAGGGTGCCTGTCTTGTCAAAGCAGACCGTATCGCAGCCGCCGATTTCTTCCAGATAGCGTCCGCCCTTGATGAGGATGTGATTGCGGGCCGCTGCGTTGATGGCCGCGCTGATGGCCGTGGAGGCCGCCAGCACCGTGGCGCAGGGACAGGCCATGACCAGAAGCACGGTAAAGGCCCGCCAGGCGCTCTGGGTCAGGATAAAGGTCAGGGTCGTTACCCCGAAACCGACCTTGACCAGCGTGGCAGCCAGCCGGTCCGCGGTGCATTCTATGGAAGCGCGGTTTTCCATGGCTTCCTGGACCTTGTGCATGACACGGGCCAGGTAGGTCTGGTCGCCCACGCATTCGGCGCGCACGTAGATGATTCCTTCGCGTACGAAGGTGCCGGAATAGACCGTGTCGTCCACGGTTTTATGGGAAAATTCCTGGCGTCCGGTGATGGGCGCCTCGTTGAGCAGGGCTTCGCCCTTGATGATCACGCCGTCCACGGAAATTTTTTCGCCCGTATGCAGTACGACGGTGTCTCCGATGTTCACGTCTTCCACGGCGCGTTCCACCTCGATGCCGTCCACGAGCACAAAGGTGTGGTGCGAGGTCAGATCCAGGATTTCGGATATGGAGCGGCGCGAACGTTCGGCAGTCCAGGCCGTGAGCAGCTCTGCCCCGGCGTTGATCCAGAGGATTTCGAAAGCGGTCATGGCCTCGCCCGCGGCAATGGCGGCAATGGCGCCTGCGCCGAGAAATCCGTCCAGGTCGATGCGTTTCTGACGAATTTTTTTAACCCCGGACCGCACCAGGGGCAGGCTGAACCCCAGGGCGAACAGCCCCAGCGGACTCAGGGCGGTCTGCGCCACGGTCAGGCCGAGCACGGACGAACGAAAAACGCTAAATCCCAGAACCGCGGAAATGGCAAGAAAGCGCCGGCCGGCTTTTTTGACCTTGTCCGGGCTGGGGCTGGCGCAGGTGCAGGAACAGGGGCAGCCGTTGATGGGGGCGGACTGCGCCGAACCGCTCTGCTGCGGCAGAAAGGTCTGTCGTACCGCATTGAGCAGAGCCGTACGCGGGAGTTGGTCGGGATCATACCCGATGGCCAGGCTGGCGCATTTTTCATTGACCTGCACCCAGATGATCCCTTCATGTTCTTCCAGGGGCTGTGCGTATTCCCGGATCCGTCCATTGGGCAGATTGCCGATTTTGAAACGGATGCGATTGGGAAGCTCGTGGCGGATTTTGATCCTGGCAGGTTGGTACGTCATTGATGTTCCTTTAAGTCAAAAGTGTTCTGGACAAGGGACACTTTTATACGTTTCTCGTTATCATAGATTTTACTAAAAAGGAAAGTTGCTTTTTATAATCCATGGATGATCGCTTGTTATTGGGGGTGACCCGGACGCAATTCAGAGGTCTGAGGCATGGAGTGGGCGTCCGGGTCACTATGGATGTTGGGGCACAATCGAGGTGTTATTTCATGTCCCTGGCCTGAACCCAGATAATGGCGTCCTGGGAAAGTTCTTTTCCTTGATATTCCTTGTCCGGACCCGCGCCCAATGCGGCGAATCCCCACCAGCCGGCCTTGGGAATGCCGAAAGCGAATTCACCGTTGGCGTTGGCCTTGATGCCCATGGTCACGAAAGCGTCCTGGGGAGCAGTGGCCAGAGCTTCTTTCTGGAACGCGTTCTTGCCCGGAACAGGCGGATGATTCATGAATTCGACTTCAATTTCGGCATTGGGTACGGGTTTGCCGTTGGCAACCACCACGCCGCGGAAAACATTTCCGGTCCACAGGGCATAGGGTTTGTCCAGAGGCAGGATTTCCGTGGGCATGCCGGTGGGGGCGTCCCAATCCGTGGGCAGACCGGCGTTGTTCACGATGACTTTTGTCAGCTGCTGAATATAGATATCTTCTTCCTTTTCAAGGTAGGGGGCGGGCACCAGGCAGAAGACAACGTCACCCATTTTACGGACCTTGACCTTGGCCTCGTAGGCCTTGCCGGAGTTGGTCAGGCTGGTCCAGGTGATATCCTTGAGTTTGTCCTTGAGGTCGGTTTTTTTGCCCTTGCTGATCATGTAAAAATCCAGGGGCGCACCCATGTCCATGGTGTGTCCGGCCTCGAAGGGATGGGTGAACACCAGCTTCAGATCCAGTTCGCCGCCTTTTTCCAGAACGGCTTCCGGAGTGTAGATCATCTGAAAGTGGGCAAACGCGGGAGCGCTGAAAGTCAGGACAAGTACGGCCGTAAGCAATAAACGCATCATGATGCTCTCCTTTGGCAGGCTTGTTGCGGCTTTTGCTGCTCTATCGTGTTTTTTTTGAGTATGAAATTCATTGTCAATTATTGGTTGCAGAAGCGTCGTTATTCCACAATATCCTTGCCGGCCACGTCGATCTTGTGGCCTTCTCCGGCGTCGAACTGAACGCTGTAGGTTCCCTCAGGCTTCTTGAAGCTGATTTCGCTGTATTCATCCAGCTTGGTTTCCGAAATGCTTTTGCCGTTGGCGTCGAAGATGTGCACGGTAACTCCCGCGGCGGATGAGCCGTCTGAAAAGCCGCCTTCGCAGGAGACGGTGCCGTCGCCGTTGTCGTAGCACGAAAAGAGCGGCGTATGAGCCTGGGCCAGTCCGCTCAGGGAAAGGAGCCCGATACACAGGGCGCTGGCGATAAATAAACGCATTGTTCCTCCTAGGTGTCTGTTGGGTGGGGTTTCAACAAGCCGGTGACGACAGTGGCCGCCACGGCGATTCCATAAAACCAGGCCATGGCCTGTGCGCCGCTGAGTTCGAGGACGGTACCGCCCGTGAACACCAGGGTCGCCACCAGAGCGCCAAGGCCCATCATGTACGCGAGTGAAAAGAACATCCATTTCCAGGAGCCGGACTGCACCTTGACCACCATGGTGGTGGCCATGCAGGGCGGGTACAGCGCCATGAAGAGCATCAGGGCCAGGGCGTGCAAGGACGTGAAGCCCTTTTCCTGTTGAGCCATGCGGCTGCCCAGTGCCTGGCTGTGCCCCTGGGCGGGAGCGTCAGTCCGGGCGGTTGCGCCCTCCTGGGCGTTTTCCGCGTCTTCTTCGAGGTCACCTGAGCCTTCTTCGGGCTGGTACAGGGCCCCCAGGGTGGCCACGGTGTTTTCCTTGGCGGCCAGGGCGGACAGCAGCGCCACGTTCACCCGCCAGTTGAATCCTGCGTATTGGGTGACGGGTTCCATCCAATGGCCGATGGTGCCCAGAAAGCTGTTGTTGATGACGGCGTTCTTGGCCTCCATGCGCAGGCCCAGCCGGGTGCGGCGCAGTTTTTTGTAGGCCTTGTTGACTTTTTTGGCGGCCTTGTCGCTTTTGGGTGGTTTGAGAACGCTGAAGAAGGCCGGAGAGCTTTCCTGAAAACGCGCGTCTATTGCCTTGGCCGCAGATGAACTGGAAGCGCTCATACGGGCGTTCTTGTAGGTGTCGGCAAAGGTGAACAGGGCGTCGATTTCCTCGGGCGTGTCGATTTCCTTTGTCAGGGGGCTGCCTGCCGCGACTTTGATGAATTGCTCCTGGGCCTTGGCGGCCTTGCGTTCCATGGCGGCCATGCGTTCGCTGGAAATCCCCGGAAACTGCATGAGCACGAACAGGATGATGGACACCGCCGCCACCACGGTGATGATTTTTTTGCAGTACAGCCAGACCCTTTCCACGGCGCGCCGGATGATGTTGCCGATGGTGGGCGTGTGATAGGGCGGCATCTCCATGATGAAGGGAGCGGTTTCCTTTTCCTTGAGCACGGTGAGATTGAGGATTTTGGAGGTGGTCAGGGCCATGAGAATGGTGACCGTGGCTATGAAGAACATGGCCTGCCCCTTGTATGCGGCGAAATAGATGCCGATGAGCAGCACGTAGAGGGGCACTTTGGCCAGGCAGTTCATCATGGGCACCACCAGAATGGTGGCCAGGCGCGCGCGCTCGTCCGGCACGGCACGGCAGGCCATGACGCCGGGCACCGCGCAGCCGCCCACATAGACGCCGCCCAGAACCAGGGGCAGGGTGGATTGACCGTGCAGGCCGAAACGCCTGAAAAAGGCGTCCAGCAAAAAGGCCATGCGCGGCATGTAGCCCAGGTCTTCCAGAGCGGCGATATAGGCGAAAAGAATCAGGAAAATCGGGATATAGTTGAGCAGGGCATTGATGCTGTCCACCACCCAGAGCACCAGCGAACGGAACAGGGAATCCGTGATGAATCCTTCCGCGGGCAGGGCCCCGGCAATGGTTTCGCGCATCCAGGCCAGGGCGGGCCAGGTGTAGTTGGTCAGCGCATAGCCCCATTCGATGGAAAGGTAGTACATCAGGTACATGACGGCGAACAGAATGGGGTAGCCCCAGACGCGGTGGCAGATCCAGTGGTCCACCTTGTCCGACATGGTGGCCTTGCCGTGATCCGGCGCCACCACGCACTGGTCGGCAATGGCGGCGGCAACCTTGTAGCGGCGCTTTTCCACATAATGGTCGGGTGCAATGTCGTGCTTTTCCTCGAACAAAGCCCGCTTCATATCCGCTTTTTCACAGAGATTCCGGGCTTCCGGATGCAGTTCGTACATCAATTCGCGGATGCCTTCGTCGCCCTCGAGCAATTTGATGGCGAGCCAGCGCGGCGGCGCATAGGTGTCCACCTTGCCCTCGATGTCCTGCTGGAGTTCGGCAATGGCCGGTTCCATGTCGCCGTAGTCTATACGCAGAGGAGCCGTATGCCCGGTGCCTTCAAAATACTTCCAGAGGGATTCCTTGAGCAGGTCCTTGCCAACGCCCTTGCGCCCTATGGTGGGGATCACTGGGGCGCCCAGTTTTTCCGCAAGCAATGCCGCGTCGATTTTCTGGTTCCGGGATTCGGCCACGTCCATCATGTTCAGGCTGACCACCACGGGAACGCCCATTTCGAGCAGCTGGAAGGTCAGAAAAAGGTGGCGCCGGATGTTGGACGCGTCGGCCACATTGACCACCACGGCGGGGCGGTCATTGAGGATGAAATCCCGTGCGACCCGTTCTTCCAGCGAATAGGAGGTCAGGCTGTAGGTTCCGGGAAGGTCGACCAGCTCCACCGACTGTCCGTTCTGGGAAAAGAACCCCACTTTCTTTTCCACGGTGACACCGGGGTAGTTGGCCACATGCTGGCGTGCTCCTGTGAGCATGTTGAAAATGGTGGATTTACCGGCGTTGGGCTGCCCGGCCAGAGCCACAAGGAGTTGCGTGGACATAGTTGTTCCAGTCGTTACAGGTCTTAACGATAATGAGAGCCATTCTCAGTCAGAAGCCGATAAAAAGGGCATGCGGGAAAGAGCATGCCCTCGGAAAAGACTAGACTTGCTGGACGTGGACTTTTTCGGCTACGCCGCGTTCGACCATCAGGCGGCTTTCTCCCACGGAAAGCAGCAGGGGACCAATACCGGGGTTGGCGACAACCTGAAGTGTGCATCCGGGGAACAGCCCCAGAGAAGCCAGACGGCAGCGTGCCTTGCAGCCGGCGCACACGGCATTGACTTCAGCGCTGGATCCGGAGCGCAAGGATGTCAGCGGGGTAAAGTTTCCATCAGTATAACTTCTGCCGGCAGCCTTGTTGCGACCGTTGGAACGGCCTTTTCCGTTTCTCCAGAACATGCTGTACCCCCAAGTTGTTAAACGTTCCCGAATGGTTGCAGCTTAAGTTTGAAATTGATACTCACTGTCAATTGGTGAAACCTAGACGCTTTGAAAATGATTGTCAATATTAATTGTGTAAAGAAATAGTTTCTTTTGTAAATTAATCCAGAGGCCTATGGTATGAAATGGTGTTGCGACCGGATCGTTTGGCCTCGTACAAAGCGGAGTCCGCATTTTTGAGCATGTCGTCCAGGCTGATATTCCGGTCCTGATATCCGGCCACGCCGAAGCTGGCAGTAAAGCGTATGCAGCTTTGAGGCGTACGTACGGTGTGGGATTCGAAAGCGCGTCGGAGTTTTTCCGCCACGAAAATCGCATCCCGTCCGGAGGTTCCGGGCAGCAGAACCGCGAATTCCTCCCCTCCAATACGGCCGAACACGTCCAGGTCGCGCAGATGCTCGCGTCCGATACGGGCGATGTCCTGAAGCACGCGGTCTCCGGCATCGTGTCCGTAGGTGTCGTTGACGCGCTTGAAATGGTCGGCGTCAAAATAGACCAGAGACAGCGGCGTGTCCTGGCGCTGCGCACGCAGCAGTTCGCGCTGCCCGAGTTCCACGAAATAGCGACGGTTGTAGAGCCCGGTGAGTCCGTCGTTACGGGCCAGTTCCTGCAATTCCTTGAGCATGCGGCGTTTTTCCGTGACATCGGCCAGCAACCCTTCCAGTTCGGCCAGGCTTCCCTGAGAGTCGAACAGGGCGCGTACGCAGATTTCCACCCAGATGCTGCTGCCGTCCCTGCGGCGCAGTTCCAGGAGATGGTCTTTGAGCAGGCCGGTACGGGCCAGGGCGGACATGAATTTACTCCGTTGTTCGGGCGAAAGGAAAATATCGTCCGAACAGCAGAGCATGTCCTCCGTGCTCGCATAGCCGAAGATCCGGGCCATGGCCGGATTGAGGTCCAGGAAGCGGCCTTCCGGGGTGAGGCGGAAAATGCCCTGGATGCTGCTTTCGAAAATACCGCGGTATTTTTCCTCGCTTTTGGCCAGCTGATCGTTGAGGCGGTTGAGCTGGCCCTGCATGCGGTCGCCCATTTTCACCAGCCGGGTGCTTTGTCTGTAGAGCTTCTTGTACTGCTTGAGCAGTTCGCCGAAATCCGAGGCCGGCAACTGTCCGGATGATCTGGAAAGGAGCGTTTCCGCGCGTGCGATGGTGCGTTCCTCATCGCTGAAAAGGGAGCCCGGACCGTTCACGGTTTGTCCTCATAGGGGCAAAGGGTGAACAGTGCCGCGTCGAGATCTTCTCCGAATTCCTCGCCGCATTCCAGGGCGATTTCGTTTTCCACATGGTAGCGCCAGAATATTTCCAGCTGCACTCCCTGCTTGGCCGCATCGTCAAAGGAGTCGAATAGGTTCATCAGCGCCTTGGAACTGGACGAGTTGAAATACACGATGTCCATGTCCACGGTGACCTTGTCGCCCGTATCCAGGCAGGCGAAGTATTCCTCGAGCCATTCGAGCAGGGGGGTGAAGAATTTTGTGGCGTTTTCCGGATAGGATTCGCCGCTCAAAACAAGCCTGGCGGATTCGGGATCGAAATCCACGAGCAGGGTGGCGTCGGTGGCTGCGATTGCTAAACGTTTCATACTGCTCACCCTATGGCCTTGATGGTAAAGAAGACCTTGTTTCCTTCCTGGTGAGCCAGATGGTATTCCAGAGGTTCGCTGATTCTGCGGAACATTTCTATGAAGCCCAGGCCCGCCCCTTTGCTTTCCGCATCGGGAGTCTGGCGCCGGACATGCTTGTAATGCTCCTTGAGTTCCTGTTTGTTGAGCCCCTGCAGGTAGCGGATGTGTTCGATCATCTTCCTGCTCTGGGGTTCGCTGACGTAGTTGCCGCAAATGACGTAGAATTTGTCGTCGCGCCGGCCCACGACCACGATGCCGTGTTTGAGCTCCTCGCCGTTGGCGTTGTCCACGGGGGTCTGCTCCGCGGAGTAGTTCACTATATTTTGCATCTGCTCCACAAAGAGGGAAAAAACCCGATGAATGGTACTCATTCCGGCTTCTTCAAGTTCCATCTTCACTTTGAGCATGCGCCCGATTCCTTCGACCACTCCCTGTGTGGTCGGTCCGCTGAAACAGAACATTACGCCTTCCTGTTTGAGGTCTTCATAAAACTGATGCAGGTCATTCAACATGCAGGCTCCTTGGTTGCAAATCCGAGTACGGTGACGTCGTCGCGTTGCGCATTGCGTCCCTTATATTCGTGAAACATGGTTTCCAGGGCGGCACGCTGTTCCTGCATGGGCAGGCCGGAATGCTGTTCGATCCACAGGCGCAGTCTTCTGCGGCCGAATGGCAGCCGTTTGCCGCCGCCGATCTGGTCGGTGATGCCGTCGGTGAACAGGTAGGCCGAATGAATGTCCTGCAGGGGGATGCAGCGATTGGCGAACTCCTGGTCCAGGGGCACGTCCACAAAGCCGATGCCGCTTTTGTCTCCTTTGATTTCCCGGATGCCTTCATCTCCGGACAGAAACAGGAAGCTGCGCGCCCCGGCGAAGTAGAGCAGCTGCTTTTCCCTGTCGATGCAGCAGAGCCCGCCTTCCAGGCCGTCGTCCGAGAGTTTTTGGCGGTCGTGCTGGGAAAGGGCGAACTTGAGCCCCTTGTTCATTTTGGAGAGCAGCTGCGCGGGGTTGTTCCAGCAGGACGCATCGAAATGCTGCTCGAACAGCGAGTTGACGATGAGCGTCAGGAATGCCCCGGGTACGCCGTGCCCTGTGCAGTCGAAGACCGCCAGGTAGGTGTGGTTCCTGCTGCGTCTGACCCAGTAGGCGTCGCCGCCCACGCCGTCACGCGGCAGCCAGAGCAGAAAGTAATTGCCCAGAGCCGCTTCCAGTTCGTCGGTGCCCGGCAGAAAGGACCGCTGGATGCGGCTTGCGTACTCTATACTTTCCAGAACCTTGCGTTGCGCGGTTTCCAGCTGGGAGAGGGTTTCCTGAAGGCGGTTTTCCCGTGTCTTGAGCCCCTGGATCATCCAGAAAATATTGCGCTGCAGGCGGATAAAGTCGTGCTCGTCCCCGCGCTCCCTGGGCAGATCGAAACGGGGAGCCCGTTTCCCGGACTTTACCTGATCCACGTAATTGTTGATGTGCCGGGTCTGGCGCAGAACAATGAGTTCTTCCAGAAGTTTGCTGAGGGGGTAGTAGAGCAGGACAAAGCACGCGACATACAGGGCCAGGGCATTCTGCAGGTATGCGCTGCCGAACTGATGCAGCACGAGCAGCGACAACAGGGATGGGAACAGGCCAAGGCCGAGAATGATCAGTTTGACCTTGATGCCCACGCTGATGGCGGACAGCTGGTCCATTACTCTGCCGTACAGGGATGTGCGCTGCCCCGGGGCCATGGCCACTGTGCTTGAATCCTGAGACATTGTTGTATCCATCTTTGTTGCTGGTTCTGGTGCGAAAGTGCGTACGCCGGAACAGGGCCGTCAGGGTTTGCCCAGATTGTCGGTGCCGGTTTTAAACTGTTCCCGGACGCCGTGTTCATGGCCGTCAGGGGACAGGACGATGCTTTGGCTCAGCAAAGATGCAGCCGGTACGTCGACACTCTGGCTCGAGGTGATCATCTGCCGGATGGCGAATTTTTCCGTACGAAAGGCTTCGACCACTTGCGGATCGAACTGGCTCCCGGACTGTTTGACGATTTCAACGCACACTTCGTCATAGCTGCTGGCATCGCGGTACGGCCGTTTCTGCATCATGGCGGAGATGGTATCCGCCACGCAGATGATTCGCGCGCCCATGGGAATATCCGTACCCTGCAGTCCGTCGGGGTAGCCGTGGCCGTCAAACCGTTCGTGGTGGTGGAGGATCATCTCCAGTACGCCTGTTTCCCGCAGAACGCGGACCGGTCGGACGATTTCCACGCCCATGGCCGGATGCTGGCGCATGATCACCCATTCGTCGGTGCCGAGCGGGCCGGGTTTTTTGAGTATGGTGTCCGGAATGCCTATTTTTCCGACATCGTGCAGGTGGGCCGCCACATGGATGATGTCCGCGGTGGCGGAACTCATGCCCATTCCCAGAGACAACACGTAGGCGATGGCGGCCACTTCCTCAGAATGGAGGCGCGTATGAGTATCTTTGGCATCCACGGCAGCGCCAAGGGATTCGGCGAATTCATGCAGTATATTTTTGACAACGTGCGTATTGCATGCGGAGCAACTCGGGCAGGTGTGTTCTGGTTGGCTGTTCAACCGCATTTCTCCTTTGACTACTAGCGTGAGATGTTGTGATAATGAAAATCGCTATCAATTGAGAAAGTGGTTAGCCGTATCGTTTGCCCGTGTCAAGGGGCAATTCAGGGGCAGAATGCTGCACGGGATGCCCAGGAAAAAGCACTGAAACGAATATTCCGGTGCGCTGGCAGGTTTTGGAGTCAATCCGGCAGCCAGGTCAACGCAGAACCTGCGAGAATCTCGTGGAGTCAGGCTCGCAATGCTGGCAGGTGCGAACAAGTTGTTCTTTTGCATTGAAAAGGGGCATGGGCAGGCTGCTTTGTACGTTGTAACGTTCCACTGTAGTTTTTGAGCAAATATTGCGTAATAGCAGATAGCAAAGGTATGATTTGTTCCATGGTAACGGATAGTTGAACAGTTGCCCCCGGAGCGTTATGGCTACGGCGTGTTGGAAAAAAAGTCCCTGTCGGAATGTAAAAGATTCCGTATGATCAATAAGGAAACAACGGCTATGCAAGATGAAGCTTTCCAGGAGTATTTGAAAAAAATTGAAACGTTTCGCAAAAAAGTGTTGTTCGCCAATGAAAGAAACGTGGAATCCACCAATGAAGTACCGGAAGCGATCGTTGAAGAAATGAAACAAATGGGCCTCTTCGGGCTGTCCATTCCCGAGGAGTACGGCGGGCTGGGGCTCGATCTTTCCCGAATTGTGGAAATACTGTTTGTTTTCGGCCAGACACTGCCGGCATTTCAGGCCATCTGGGGCATGAATATCGGTATAGGCTCCAAGGCCTTGCTGACCTACGGGACGGATGCGCAAAAGGCGAAGTATCTTCCGGCCATCGCATCCGGGGAGCTCATCGCCTCGTTCTGCCTGACAGAGGAAAATGCCGGATCGGATGCCTACAATGTGCAGACTTCAGCCACAAGAAACGGTTCGGGCTGGGTGCTGAACGGCAAAAAGCGGTATATCACCAACGCGCCCGAGGCCGGGCTCTATAGTGTCGTTGCCCGGACGCAGCCGGGAGAGCTTTCCATGTTTCTGGTGGAGCGCACCAATCCGGGTGTAAGCGTGGGAGCCTATGACAGGAAAATGGGCCACAGGGGCTCGCATACCGCGGAGGTGGTGCTGTCCGACTGCCGGGTGGACGAACAGGCCCTGATCGGCTCGGTGGGTGACGGCGCCAAATTCATCGGCAATACGCTTGTTTTCGGTCGCATGCACATTTCCTCCATAGCCGTGGGCATGGCGGAAAGGCTGTTGAACGAGAGCATCGCCCATGCCAGGGACCGCGTACAGTTCAAAAAATCTTTGTCCCATTTTCAGCTGATCCAGGACATGCTGGCGGTATGCGCCACGGAAATTTACGCAGCCAAAGCCATGATCCAGAAGACGGCACGGGAGTTCGCCAGGGGCAACATCCTGAAAAAGGAATCATCCATGTGCAAGTTCTTTGCAACGGAAATGGCCAACAGGGTGGCGGACGCCGCGGTGCAGATTCATGGCGGGCAGGGCTACATGGCCGGCAACATCGTGGAAACCTTCTACAGGGACGCGCGATTGCTGAAGATCTATGAAGGAACCAACCAGATCCAAAAGCTCATTGTTGCCAGGCAGCTGTTCGACTGATCGGCTGCCGGAGTGCCGGTCCAAACAAAAAACATTGCGCAGTTGCAGGGGACATCCCCGCAGCTGCGCAACAAGTCATTGAGGCCCGGATTCCAGGCGCTTTAAAGTACTCTTATCATGCTTGAGGCGAAAAAGAAAAATTCGGTCAATATGCATGCGTTCGTATCTTTATATGAAACAGCTGTATGAGGTGGCTTCGTCGTGAAAGTATTTATGACGTATCCCGTACGTGTGAATACCTATCCGGGCTGATTTTGGGAATTTCACATAAGGCATGACAAGGGACTCGCGTTTTCGAAGGTATTGATACGCCGCATTTTCGGCAGAAAAAAAGTTTTGCCAGTGAAACACAGCTCCATTCCCTGTGGAAGAAGACTCCCGCCAGGATCTCGAACCTGCTGGACTTTGACGGGAAGATGTGCTTTGAAAAAAGCGGTTTAGCCACTGGCCAAAAGGTTTATCGAGCTCCTCAACCCCTTACTTTTCGCCAAGGACGCACCCATTGGTATTTTTATCGTTCTTTTCCCTGACAGGATACGCGTACGCGTTGCAAAAACGATTTGGCCATGCTTTCGGCCTGGGCTTTTTTGTCGCACTGGCCTCTGTCATCGTCTGCCTGTATTGCGCCGCATTGTCCGGGGTGCTCCCTGAGGCGGCCACGGGGATGTTGGGGGGCGGCCTGTTGCTCCTGGTCTGGCGGCTGGTGGCGGGCCTGCGGGAAGGGCGGTCGGGACTGACGGAACTACTCAGTCCGGAGTTTTGTCTGTTGCTGGTCTGCGCCGTGGCCTACTGGCTGCATTTTCAGGACAATAAAATGGTTGCCTGGGACGAGTTTTCCCATTGGGGAATTGCCGCTAAGGAGCTGTATTTTCGCAACACGCTGGCCCTGGCGCAGGGAAACGACAATTTCTGGCGTTATCCGCCCGGTTCGCTTCTGGGGCAGTATTTCTTTTTTTTCACCAGCGCCGCCTACAATGAAGGAGCCGTGTATTTCGGGCAGTTCATGCTGCTGGCCGCACCCCTGGTACAGCTGTTTCACGGCGTGCGGCTGCGTACGCTGCCTGTGTTCGCGGCATTGTTCGTTGTTGTCGTGATCCTGGTGCTGCATCTGGGCAACGGCATGACCAGTCTGCTGGTGGAACCCCTGCTGGGCGCTTGGTTCGCCGGTGTTCTGATAGCCTATCTGTCCGGGGAAAAAAGCTGCAAAAGACTTCTGGCCTTGCTGCCCTGTCTGGTGGTGCTCACGCTGCTCAAAGAGGTCGGCCTGTTCCTGTCTGGCGCCGCATGCCTGTTCATGGCCGTCCATATGTTCGCCATGGGGCGTACACAGCGTCCCAGGCTTAAAAGTGCCCTTGCGCTGGCCGCCCTGGTGCTGGCCCTGGTGCTGGCGCATCAAAGCTGGAGCCGGACCGTTTCCGCGGCTGAAGCGAATCCTCCGGCAGCCAAGGCGCATACCTTATTGGGGGCGCGTCTGCAGTGGCTGTTTCTGGGCGGAACACCGCCCCAGGGTACCAACAAGGACGCAGCCGAGATCCGCAACCGCTATTTTTCCGTGCTCCGTACGCAGCAGTTGAGCAAGAACAAGGTTTCCTATGATTTCAACGAATTCAACTACGGCATGCGTCCGTTGTTCACTGATCATTTCAGGCTCAGCGCACTGGGCTGGGCCGTGCTGCTGGCTCTGCTGAACGTACTGCATGCCCTGACGCAGCGCGGCAAACGCCGTCAGGACCTGCTGTACACGGCCGGTTTTCTTTCTCTGCTTTTCGTGCTGTACGGCTATATGCTGCTCTATTTATACACATTTTTGTTCAGCTCCGAGCAAGGCCTGCAGCTGGTTTCCTACGTACGCTACATGCATATCGTGGTGTTGCCTATGGCCCTTGTCTCTGTTGCCGCTTTTGCCCCGGCACTTTCCATGGAGAGTTCGCCGGTGCGCATTCTGAAGGGCAGGGTCAATACGCAGTGGCTGCTGCTGGGACTGCTGTTGCTGCTGTTTGTTTTTGTGGAGCGCCCGTACTGGGCACCGCTGCATACGGTCAACACCGACAATATGTTCCGGGAGCGGATTGCAAAGGACGTGAACCGGTTGCAAGGGCTGACGAGCAACGACACCCCGGTCTGGGTGGTTTTCCCCGTACATTCTAATGGATTTTTCCGGCTGATGCTCGAGTACGAGCTGGCCCCCGCCAAAGCCGAAGTCAGCGATGCGGATGTGCTGTATCAGAGCCCAGACGTCTTGCGCCAGACCCTGCTGCGGTATGACTATGTGTATTTCCCCGTACTCAGCCAGCCCCTCTGGGACAGCTTCCACGGCTTCTTTAAGGAACCTCCGGCCGGCAAGGTGTTTCGCATTCACCGCGACGGACAGATGCCCTGGCTGGAGCCTGCGCCATAGGTCTTTGGAACAGCTCGAAGGGCTGTTGATGACCTGCATCTGCTCTTGTTTCCTACGGCCATTTGCGTACGGCCTGCCGTTGTTTGAGGGCAGAACAGCAATGCTCATGATCTACTCCTGTTCCTCTTTTCGATAAAACCACTCAGAAGACCTGAAAAATACCCGGGAACATTGCTCCGGGTTTATTTTGAGGGTACAATAATTGTAATAAATATTATCGAGTGCTGTATATTTATTCTTTTTTAGGATGGGTATTATTGGGGTATTGTCGTCATGACTTTTCCAAAGGGGGGAATAATGGACCATGAATTTTACCGCGAGTTGTTGAACTCCCTTGCCGACGGCGTCTATTTTGTGGATGTCGATCGTACGGTGACTTTTTGGAACAAGGCTTCCGAACGGATCAGCGGATTCAGCGCCCAGGAAGTCATTGGTAAAAGTTGCGCGGACAACGTGTTGCGCCATGTGGATGCGGATGGCAATCATCTGTGCGTGGAGGGCTGTCCGTTGTCGAAAACCATGGAAGACGGCAAGATCAGGGAAAACGAGGTCTACCTGCACCATAAGTTGGGACATCGCGTACCGGTCGCGGTTCGGGCTTCCCCCATGCTGGACAAGAACGGTCGCGTTATCGGTGCTGTGGAAATTTTTTCCAACAATTCCAAATCGCTTGACGTCCTGACCGAGATCGAGGCCTTGCGCAAGGAAGTTCTGCGCGACGGGCTGACCGAAATAGGCAACAGGCGTTTTGCGGAAATGACACTGCAGAACTATGAAGAGTCGTTGCTGGAACATGGCGTGCCTTTCGCTGTGCTGTTCGTGGACATAGACCATTTCAAGCATGTCAACGACACCTGGGGGCACGACATGGGAGACCGGGTTTTGCAGATGGTGGCCCGGACTCTGGCCAATGCTTTGCGGGTTCTGGATGTGGCCTGCCGCTGGGGAGGCGAGGAATTCGTGGTGTTGCTGCCCAATGTCACCGGGCCGACTGCTCTGGAGGTGGCTGAGCGACTGCGGATGCTGGTGGAGAATAGCTGGATCGAGCATCAGGGAGAGCTGATAAAGGTCACCGTATCTTTGGGCTGCGCAGTGTCGGTGCCGGGAGAAAACGCAGCTTCTGTGGTGAACCGGGCGGACAAACAGATGTACCGGAGCAAAAATGGGGGGCGCAACTGCGTTCATCTTGACGGCGTTTGAAGAAGATCTTTGACGTCCGGGAAAATTTTTGGGAGTGCCTTTGAAAAAGTCATAAAAATGCGCCTGTTACAGGCGCATTTTTTTTGTTCAAAGCTATTGCGGACGTGGTTGCTTAGGGATAGAGATCCAGAAAAAAACAACCCTCAACCGACGTTTTTCCTTTTGGGAAGGAGTTCGTATGTTCGTAGAAAATCGGTTCATTTTTGGATTGATTTTGATGCTTTGTATTGTTTGTCTGCCCACCGTCGGTAGTGCCGCCAGTGAGGATGATCTGGCCCAGCTTCTGCGAACCGAAACAGAGACTGTGGGGAATAAAAAAATTACATCCTATCCCGAGTTGGGGGTGAAGATTCAGTTCCCCTCCAATGTGGAATGGATTGACTTCGAAGAGGGTATGCCGAACCCGGAAGGGTACAGCCTGGCCGTGGTGGTGGAACCTTTTGAAACCCTGCAGGCGGACGGAGACGGCGGTCCGGATATTTCGCGTGAAGACGCCATGCAGGAACAGGCCGCCCTGGAAAATGGCGTTTACGGCGACGAAAGCCTGGACGACGGTATGGAAGACACCCGTACCGTGGTGCCCCTGTCCGGCGGGATCAATGCCAAGACCAACATTGTCCTGGGGCGTTTTGAAGTATGCGACATCACCTTCGAACATGTGGCCACGTTTTACTGGAATGATTGCCGCTTCACCCTGTTCTTTTTTGCCCCCAAAAAGATTCTCATGGGCGACAACAAGGAGCTGTTCACAAAGGACAAGGACAACTGCGGCGACGAGCTGATGTGGGATATCACCAACGATTCCAGCAAGGTTTTCCTGGAGAAATTGCGCTCCGGCAAGGCGGGTCAGAAAGCAGCCGCTTGGAACACCATGTTCGACGGGATTCTGCAGGGGATTGTTTTCGAACAATAAGCTGCGGAGTGGCGGAACTTTTGCCCGCAAAGGAACGTCGCGAAAGGTTTCGAAGCGTCCGGACGGACCGAATGATGGTCATTTTGCAGTGAACCGCAAACAGACTTTTTGCGGAAAGCATAATGAAAAGAAAACGCGGTTGGCAGCAACCGCGTTTTTGTTTGGGCAGCTATTGCGAGAGCGTACAGTCTGGGATAATGGAGCGGAAAGGCCCCGTGTCCCGACTCCGGCAACAAGGGGAGAAAGACGTACGTTTTAAAGGATTCTTCCCAGCGGGTTGATGCTTCGCAGGATGGACCAATACGGGGCGCGGAGAACATCCCTTTTCACCCGGAGCAGCCGGAAAAGCGTAACGCAAAGGAGTCCCTGTAATGACCATTCGTAGCCTGTTCGGGTTGATTGTATTGCTGTTGACGGTTTGGTTGCCCTCACCGGGTTTTGCCGCTTCTGCGGGAGACCTTGAAAAAACGCTGATTGCCGAAAGCGGTGTGCAGGACAACACCGCGTTTACCGCATATCCGGAACTCGGAGTGGAGTTTCGCTATCCTGCGGATGTGCCCTGGATCGAACTCCGGAAGCAGCCGCTTCCTGCCGACAAACTGAGTATCGGACTGCGTGTGGAACCTGTGGCGGACCTGGCGTCCGGACAGGATGGCCCGGAGATTTCCCGTGAAGAGGCGCAGAAGGAGCAGGAAGCTCTGAGCAAAGGGGAGTTTGGAGATCCGGACGTGGATTTCGTCGTTGACGGCAGCCGCAAGGTGGTGCCCCTGGCCAAGGGGGTGAACGCCAAAACCTTCGTGGTATTGAGCCGATTCGAAGTCTGCGACCTGACCTTTGACCATGTGGCTATTTTTTACTGGAATAACTGCCGCTTCACCCTCCATGTGTCCGGACCTGTCAAAGCCATCGTCAGCGACAATCCCGAATTGTTTTTCAAGGACAAGGCCAATTGCGGCGAGGCGCTGGTCTGGAACTACCCCGACAATGCCAGCCAGGCGTTTTTTAAAAAACTGCTTTCCGGCAGTGCGGGAAAGCATGCGGAGCGCTGGAGCAGGCTCTTTGACCAGGTGCTGCAGGACATTCGCTTTGAGAACACCTTACCCAAGCCCGCCGTTGCATCCGATCCGCGGGTTTGCCGGGACGCCGCGGCGTTTATGGAAAAGCGCTCCTCAGGCATGCGGCCGCTGCCGGAAAAATCCCTTGCGGTCAGGATTCCGCCCTTTGGCGACGTCTGCCTGCTGGTGGCGGAACAGGAGCAGACCAACAGCCAGGCGCTTTTTCTGGTCCCCGACCAGGCCAAAAGCCTGCAGGCCCTGCCTCTGGCATCGCAATGCAGCAGCCGTATCCGGGAGCTGCGGGCAGTGGATCTGAACCGGGATGACCTGTCGGAAATTCTGGTTCTCGCGGACTGCGCCGACAAGCCTGGAAAATCCGCCAACCGCGTATTCTGGAGCAGCCCCAATGCCCTGGGCGTGGAATGGCTGCATGATCCGGAAAAGGACGCCCTGGTGAAGAACGCTGGCAGCGCGGACGACATGGAGCACATGCTGCATCTCTATCTGGCGGAGTTGCAGAAAAACGTGAGTAAAACCATCCGGATCGAGGGCCGTTTTGTTAAGGTCGACTCCCAGCTGCGTATTCAGACCAGCGACCAGACACCGGACACCGTATACGAGGTGGTGGGCGTTCCGGAAAACTTTGCTGAGCTATGCGGCCGGTTCTATGACAGGAACGGGACCATCAGCGCCGTTGTCAGAGGTGTCGAACGTACCAAGGGCGTGAGCCTCTTCCAGCTCGAGGTGAGCAACTGCAGATAACAGTCAATTCTCCCGGGGCAGGTTTTGTGAAGAATGAAACTTGCCCCGGAATCTAAAGAGCTGCGTCGGCAGGACCGATAGAGTAAGTAACAGCGTCGCGTAATTCCCCGGCGCAAGGACTCTAACGGAAAAGACAGTCATGAGCAGCTACCCCAAATACACCAATTACAGATCCGGACCCAATCCGGAAACGCCCGAGGAGCGTGCGGAGAAGATTGCTGCTCTGAAGTCCGCCATCCGAAACGGCACGTATGAAATTCAGACCGAAGACATCATCCTCAATGTTCTCAAGGATTTCATAGCCCCCACATCCTGAGACTCCGCCTTTACTCACGCCGAGGAGCGCCATTCCCGGCGAATTCCAACAGACCGTTCCTGAATCCATGCGTAATGATCTGATCGTACGCATGGAAAAGATCGAATGTCGCGAAAGCGTACGCGCGAGTTTAATGATGTCCGCGTATCAAACCCAATGAGCAATTTTGACGTCCGTCTTAGTGCCGCAGAGGTTCCATAATAGCATATAATATTGGGATTGTTCTCGTATTCAGGAAAAACAAGACCTTTACCCTTCGTCTGAATCTTGAATCATCTCGATGGATGCCTCATTGCTTTTTAAAAGAGCATCTCTTCCTATAATATCGGAATATTGCGGGGGGCCAACAATTCTTACCCTGTAATACTCGAAATGACGGAATGATTGCAAGTCAAAGTCGAAAAAGTCAATAAACCGTAAATCAATTTTACTGTAATCATGATTGGAAGTATAATCCCAGTAGCCAGATACCTTTAGCTCACGATTTATAAATATCTGCGAACCAGTTCCCGGTATAACTTTTATGAAAAGGAGTGGAGAAGGATACTTTTCAAATCCAAAAGCTTTGTTGCTTTCAGAATGACCAAGTGGTTTAAGCACAATAAGATTAAATAATATTGTACAAATTTTATCAAATTCTTCTATTGTATTCCAAATGCAGTTTGATGATACTTTTTTGAGTAGAAAAGTATTCCAAATATGTCTTGCACATTCTTGATAGTCATTTAGTAAGTTGGTTATGTCCATTTATGACTCTGATTGATAGATGATTCAGGAATTATTCCATCTAAGTTCGTATGTTGAACAGCTTGACCTCCGTGATACCTCGCTGGAGTCTTTTTTCTCTCAGTTATCTGATCATTTTTTTACAAGTGGCAATCCCGTCCGGTAAATCAGCGCCAGTCCAATAGAAAACCGGTATGCCTGATTTTTGTATTTGCCATCCGGCTATTACATATTGTTTTCCATCGCTCCAGGCGTCTATGTGAAATTTCTCGTTGATATGCTTATTACGGGGAAAGGAAGCGCAAATCTCTTCAATTGAGATGGATTCGACTTTTTCTATCAGTTCAGGCGGGATATTGTAATGAGAATCAAGAATATCGTAGTGAATGAGAATGAAAAGTAAAAATATTGCGCCTGAAAGAAAACCTCCAGAAAATATAAAAAATTTTAGCATAGGTATACCTGTTTGTAGTGTATGCTTTATTCAGAAATATAGCTGTATGGTCGAAGTGAAAAAATATACGTATGCCTCATATATAAAAATTGCTGTTTCATTTTTGGAAAAATAATCAAAGTTATCTTTGTCAGTCTAATCACACTGAGAAAAACAACCGATACAGTGACATTTTCTGCAATAGAAATATAGAATTTGGACGAAGGGTAAATGTCTTGGTTTTCTTTTTGAGTCGTACAAGGGCAATCAAAGCATTTTTCACCTGGCTATGATGGTTCGTGCTTTCAACCATGATTCCTGTCGGGGTGTGTTTTACCCGAACACCAACCGAAGCCTCGTCGTCTATTTTTCCATACGTATTCGTTATGACCAGTATTTCAAACTTGAGGTCTTTTTTATCAAATAATTGTACTATTTCATCATACAATTCCTGCAAGTACTCGTTCATGAAAATATTGCCCCGATTTGATAGGTCTTGATCAGCTCTCATATCTGTGGCCGTTAAAACCAGAATATTTCTTTCAGGTATTGTTTCCGGTATTTGTCATAGTCAGCCATTGTTCCAATCCAGATGGAATATAAAATAATCAAAGTCAACATGCCCTGTAAAGAAGATTGAACAAAATACCCATGAATAAAAACAAGTTAATTAGAAGCAGTAAAACTGCTTTCCTTCACATGCCGTAAATAACATAAAACCAAAAGTTAATTAAAAGTATTTTCCAGGAAAAAAATGTAAGGTATATTGCCGAGGTGACATGACTGGAAGTCCAACATATTTTATTTGAAAATGGTTCAAATAATATTCATACATAGCTGCATCAGATTTTAACATTATTTGTCCTGTTAAGAAGCTCTTCGACCTCAGGAAAATGTAACACATATATATTAAATTTACTATGGGTGCCTGTCAGATGTATATGTTTCCAGAAATTACCGTGCCCGGCGGACAGGATTCCAGCAAAACGCGTACATGGGAACATACTGCTCTGGCAGGGCTGGGTTGCCGTGCTGTGTCCTATTTCAATCGGTTACAGCAACAGACACGGCCGTTTATAGAAAAATTCTATCTTGTTGTTTTTTATGTATCTTAAGGCGAATACGGCCAATATTGTGCCACAGGGAAAGCCCAGTAATAAAAAGCGCCACCAGTAGACCATCATCTTAAAGCCCCAATGTTTTTGTAAAATGACTCCAAGACCCATACAAAAATGAATACAAAAATATAAACCTGCAAAAACAAGAAAAACAGAATCGAATTGTTCGCTTGTAGTTGTGAGAACTATAATGGGCAAAAATGACGACAGGTAGGCCATCCAGCCAAAGAGTTTCACGGGCCACAGAACATTTTTTTCTTTCATGTTTTTCCTTATGTTCCAAGTGGATTTAGAAAAGCAATAATTTTATCATACAAGCACACATGTCGCCATTAAAAATCTATTGTCCTTTGGCGACAGTCTTTCTAGTGATTGTAGCATAGCCCGTATAACGGAAATGGATCAAGCCTGTGTCGGAATCACATAACCTGCTACAGGAGCGGCGCGTCTTGCCTGAGATATTACGATAGGCAGGGCCTGAAGGCGGAGGGAGTGAGGTAGGGCTAAAATAAAAGCCCCGACACCAAAGGTGCCAGGGCTTCGGAGCAGCAGGAAAACAGAGTGTTCTTATTTGGTCAGCCAGCCTTTGACCTGCTCGGGATTTTCCTTGATGAAGCGCTGGGCGCTTTTTTCAGGAGATGCGCCGGGTTCCTGGTTCCAGGCCATGACCATCTGCAGTTGATTGGCGTCCTTCCAGCCGAACTTGTCCATGATGGAGTACAGGACAGGATCGTCTTCTTTCAGGCCTTTGCGAACGATGGTGTTGATGGTCTCTTCGCCGCCCAGGACTTTTTTGGGATCCTTGAGGTACTTGAGGTCCCATTTGCCGAACATCCAATGGGGGGACCAGGCAGTGACAATGATGGGTTCCTTGTTTTTGATGGCGTTGGCCAGAGCCGCGGTCATGGTGGCTCCGCTGCCTTCAACCAGCTCGAACTTGTCCAGTCCGTACGCTTTCATGGCGTCTTCGGAAAGCTTCATCAGACCCGCACCGGGATCGATGCCGATGATCTTGCCGTCGAACATGTCCGCCTTGTCATTGAGGTCGGCGATGGAGTCGACTTCGACATAGGAGGGCACAGCCCAGCCGAGGCGTGCGCCGCCGGTGATGGGGCCGAGGTCTTCAACCTTGTCCTTTACTTTCTTGAGGTAGGAAGCGTGGGTGACGGGCAGCCATGCGGTGACCATGCCGTCCACGTCGCCGGTGCCTGTTGCGGCCCACATGGCTGCGGCGGCAACAGGAAGGATTTCCACTTCATAACCGGCTTGCTCGAGAGCAGCCTTCAGAACATTGGTGCTTGCCGTGGCGCAATCCCATTCGACATAGGCCAGTTTAACCTTTTTTTTGTCAGCGGCAAAACCGGGAACAGCGGCCACGGCCAGGAAGGCCAGAGCCAGCAGCACAGTCAATATACGCGAAAGTTTCATCGTATCCTCCTTGGAATGTGTTGTTGGTACGTAGCAAAAGGTTATTTCCGATGTCCTACTTTTTGCAGGATTCTATCCAGTGCAATAGCCACGATGACGATGCCGATACCGGCTTCGAAACCCGCACCCATTTCAAGGCGCTGGATGGCTTTCCAGACTTCGCCGCCAAGGCCCTTGGCGCCGATCATGGCCGCGATGACGACCATGGACAGGGCAAGCATGACGGTCTGGTTGATGCCGGCCATGATGGTGGGGGTGGCCAGGGGCAGTTCGAGTTTGATGAGCTTCTGCCAGCGGTTGGAACCGAAGGCGTCGGCGCATTCCACCAGCTCGCGCGGCACCTGCTTGATGCCCAGGCAGGTGAGCCGGATGGCGGGGGGCATGGCGAAAACAACCGTGGAGAAAATAGCGGCAACCTTGCCCAGTCCGAAAAAAGGAATGGCCGGAATAAGATACACAAAGGCGGGCATGGTCTGCATCACGTCCAGAACCGGCATGACGATCCGGTAGACGACCTTGCTCATGGCGGAGATGATGCCCAGCGGAACGCCGATGAGAATGGCGATGAGCGTGGCGATGAACACCAGGGCAATGGTGCTGACCGTGGCGGGCCACAGACCGAGATTCCAGATCAGCGCAAGGCCGAGCAGGCAGAAGATGGAAATGCCCTTGGAGCGGGTGAAATACCAGGCCATCAGGGCGAAAAGGATGATGAAGAGCCACGGCGGCAGCCAGAGCATGCCGTGTTCCAGAAAATCGAGCCCGTGATCGGTGATCTTGGAGAACGCTCTGGTCAGAAAAGACAGATGGTCGACCAGAAAGTTGATGGTTGATTCTATTGCTTCCCCTAACGGGATTCTGGGTATGTCCATTAGTTCCTCCCTCGTTCCGCGATGGCCCCAAGCAGGGAACCGCGAACGATAACGCCCAGCAGGCGGTTCGTATCGTCCACCACGGCCAGGGGGTACGGCAGGTCGTGGATCATTTGAATGAGCTCAGTGGCGGGCGTGTCCGGCGTGGTGGTGATAATGTCGGTCCGGACGATGTTGGACAGGTCCTTTTCGCCCTTTTCCGCGGACTGGACGGCATCTTCGACGGTTATGATGCCCTTGAGCTTGTGTTCTTTGTTGATGACGAACAGGGTGGAGATACCCACAGTACGCATTTTGCGCAGAGAGGCTCTGGGGCCGTCCGTGCGTTCGAATGCCACCGCCTCGGCCCGTTTCATGACGGAATCCGCGGTGAGCACCTTGGTGATGTCCACATTTTCGACAAAGCGCGAAACATAATCATTGGCGGGTTCGGTGAGAATCTGCTCAGGAGTGCCGATCTGAACGATGGCGCCGTCCTTCATAAGCACGATCCGGTCGCCGAGCTTGAGAGCTTCGTCCAGGTCGTGGCTGATGAACAGGATGGTTTTCTGCATGCGTTCCTGAAGCAGGATCAGTTCGTCCTGCATGTCGCTGCGGATCAGAGGATCCAGCGCGCTGAAGGCTTCGTCCATGAGCAGGATGTCGGGATCCAGGGCCAGGGCTCTGGCAAGTCCGACGCGCTGCTGCATGCCGCCTGAAAGCTGGCGGGGGTATGATTCTTCCCAGCCTTTGAGACCTACCTGTTCCAGCGCCTTGTAGGCGCTTTCCTGACGTGCTTTTTTGTCAACGCCCTGAATTTCCAGGCCGTATTCCGCGTTCTGGCAGACAGTGCGGTGGGGAAACAAAGCGAAATTCTGGAAAACCATGCCGAATTTTTTGAGGCGCAGGGCGCGCAGTTCTTCGCGTCCGAGCTTGGTGACTTCCTGGTCGTCGACGTAAATGGTTCCGGCCGTAGGTTCGATCAATCTGTTAATACAACGTACGAGGGTGGATTTTCCTGAGCCGGAAAGACCCATTACCACGACGATTTCACCTTGTTGCACTTCAAAACTGACATTGGCCACGCCGACCCCGCAGCCTGTTTTCTTCAGGATTTCTGGTTTTGTTGCTCCTTCTTGCAACAAACGCAGAGCATCGTCGGTGTGCTGCCCGAAGATTTTGCTGACGTTGGTGATTCTGATTTTGGGGGTCATTTGCTATCCTTATCTCTTCATATGTTTTTTTTATCTTTTATATATTAAAAAGATCCAAAGTCAAGGAAGTGATTTAAATCATATAGATTCATGTTTCTTTTAGGGAATAAAAATGTTTTTCATGCAATAAAAATAAAAAAATTGTTTTGCATTTCAGATATAATGGCTGTTTTACTATTTGTAATACAGAGTATATAATGCAATAAAAAAAGATATTTCAAATATCAAGATATTAACAACAACAGAAATGAAATGTGTTAAATCAAATTCATTGATGTAATTATTGCTTAAATAATTTATTGTAAAAAAAACTAATGAACAAATCGCATATAATTTTTTTTACATGATACATATTACTAACTTTGCTAAATTTTGAATTTGTTGTTTAGATATGAAGATAAAATAGTAATTTTTGATAGTATATATTCACCGAAAGTGCCTCTGTGAGTTTATAAAAACGAATATGAACACTGTTTCTGATCAACGTATGTTCACAAATTGTCTTTGATGATAAGGTTTGAATTTGTAAAATTTGAGAATCAAGATAAAAAAAGGAAGAAAAAAAGGTAAAACTATATGAAAAACAATCATGTCGAAGTTTATTTCACGGATTATGAAAATGAGTGAATCAGGTGTAAAAAAGAATTCATGAAAAGAATAATTTAGTTGAGAAAAAATGGCTGATTTGGGTACACATTGCTAAGTATAGATAAATAATAATGTTCTTTAAAAGACGAACGACATGAAAAAAAGTATGTAGCGACGGTACTGTAAAAAAGTATCGCCCATAAAATTGTAAGGAATTAATTCTCCCAAAAAAGATTTTAGCAATCTAATTCTGTAGATAAAAATCAACATGAAAAGCATGATGGAAAAAATATTGCTGACAAGAAATGGATTTCGCCCTTTTAGCGGTCGCTGTCGGCTGGAGTGGGTGGACCGCGCTTGTCTGAAATAAAAGCCTTTGGTAAGACACGGACTTTACACATTTTCACCATTGCTTCACTGCCGGGAGGGGCTGCTGCGGAAAAGTCCGTATCCGGTAGCGTTGTGTATTGTTGAAACCGAAAAAATCTAACAGCCATATTTCACACGGTTTTCGCTGTTTGACCAGGCCTGCGGCCCGGCGCTTGGACAACCGGAACCAGCTGAGTGCCAGGTTCATTGGGCATCTGATACAATTTTTAACTTTTCAAAGGCATGACTGCTGCGCGCCAGAGAGATTGATGCTCCGGGAGGGGGTCAGTATGGATCAAAAACTCGTCAAAATGTTCGGACCCGAAGAGATCGCCGCGAGAGTGGTGGAGCTGGGGAAGGAGATCAACGCACAATACGCCGGCAAGGAATACCTTGCTGTGTGCGTATTGAAAGGGGCCTTCATGTTTTATGCAGACCTGGTGCGCGAACTAGACCCCGAACCGGTGCTGGATTTCATTCGCGTGAGCAGCTACGGCAATTCCACCTCGAGCTCCGGCGTGGTCACCTTGTCCAAGGATCTGGAGTGCGACATCAAGGGCATGGATGTGCTTCTGGTGGAGGATATTGTCGATACGGGCCTGTCCCTGGATTTTCTCTACAGGGAGCTGGAGAAGCGAGGCCCGGCCAGTCTGCGGGTCTGCTCGCTGGTGCAGAAACTGTATCGCAGGCAAACCGACGTCAAAGTGGATTTTTCGGGTTTTACCGTTGAACAAGGCTACGCTGTTGGGTATGGCATGGACTGTGCGGAACACCTGCGGGGGTTGCGCGGAATTTTCGATCTGCAAAACGGGTAGCCTGCAGCGCCAGGAAGACCGGCCAGGCTGTGGCGGACGGCGGTGTTGCGCCTGAGCGTGTACTGGGGTATCACGCTTGCCGAATACGGTGCCGACTAAGGGAGCAGCTATGAGGGAAATCATTTTTATCCGTATCACCGGGCAGGACAAACCCGGAGTCACGGCCAATCTTTGCAGTGTCCTGGCTGAACACCAGGTGGACATACTGGACATCGGGCAGGCCGTTACGCACGATACGCTGATTCTGGGCATTCTGATCAGCATTCCGGCTACGGAACAGAGCGCGCCCATTATCAAGGAAGTTCTTTTTGCCGCCCATGAAATGAACGTGGACGTCAGATTTCAGCCTGTTTCCCGGGAGAGCTATTCGCAGTGGGTGGAGTCCCAGGGCAAGCAACGGCATATCGTCACGCTGCTCAGCCGCAACATCAATGCCAAGCAGATGGCCCGTGTCACCGAGATTATCGCCCGCCACGGACTGAATATCGACGTCATGACCCGGCTTTCCGGCAGGCGCCCTCTGGAAGATTTCGAAGAGCCCGAAGAATCTGATTCGCCTTCCTCGCTGAATACCTATACCCGCGCCGCCTGCGTGGAATTCTCCGTACGCGGTACGCCCAAAGACCAGAGCAAGCTGCGGGCCGAGTTTCTTGACGTGGCCAGCCAGATGGAAGTGGACATCGCCTTTCAGGAAGACAACGCTTTCCGCCGAAACCGCCGTCTTGTGGCCTTTGACATGGATTCGACCCTGGTGCAGCTGGAAGGCATCGACGAACTGGCCGCGCTGGCGGGCAAGGGCAAGGAAGTCAGCGACATTACGCTGGCGGCCATGCGCGGGGAAATGGATTTCCGCGAGAGCCTGACCAGAAGGCTCAAACTCTGCAAGGGCGTCAAGGAATCGGATCTGCTCCCGGTGGCCCAGAACATTCCCCTGACCGAGGGAGCGGGCCGGCTCATCACCAACCTCAAGCGCCTGGGCTACAAG
Organism: Desulfovibrionaceae bacterium; assembly: GCA_963667575.2. Lineage (GTDB taxonomy): Bacteria > Desulfobacterota > Desulfovibrionia > Desulfovibrionales > Desulfovibrionaceae. Next base: position 363,448 of record CAXXHY010000035.1, read on the forward strand.
ATCGCCATCATTTCCGGCGGCTTCACCTATTTCGGCAAATTTCTCAAGGAACGCTTCGACATCGACTATCTCTGCGCCAACGAGCTGGAAATCATCGACGGCGTGGTGACGGGCAATCTCGTGGGCGACATTGTGGACGGTCCGGGCAAGGCCAATTTTCTGCGCAAGATCGCGGAAAAGGAAAACATCAGCCTGCAGCAGGTCATTGCCGTGGGCGACGGCGCCAACGATCTGCCCATGCTCAATCTCGCCGGCCTGGGCATAGCCTTCCGCGCAAAGCCCGTGGTCCGCTCGGGCGCCGGCCAGGCCATCTCCACCTTCGGCCTGGACAGCATCCTCTACCTGCTGGGCGTCCCGGACAGGGACACCATCGTCTGATCCGTCCGGAAAGCGGCAGCCCTGGAGGCCTTGTGGTGCAGGTTCCCGTCTTTTTCGACGTGACGGCAACAGCATATGTTGTGATGCGGCCGGAATTTCAGCCTTTTTCTGCCATCATTCCGCCAAAGAGTGCACCTGCGTGTACCGCTCTTCGTCAACGCGCCCATGGATAAGGGCGGTTGCATGGCAACAGTACTGAAAAAAAGCGGGAAATTTTTTGCCTGTTTGGTATGATGAGGCCCGACTCTTTGTTGACTTGCATTCAATCCTGCCTTATCGCGAGAAAGTAACGGCTGCGCGCCGCTTTTATCGCGGCGCAGGCAGTATAATTTATGAAAGGGGAACCTGATGCGTATTAGTTTATGTCTGCTTCCCGGTGATGGCATCGGGCCTGAGATTGTACCTCAGGCCGTCAAGGTGCTCGAACGTATCGCCCAGAAGTACGACCATGAGTTTTTTTTCGCCGAGGCGCTGATAGGCGGCGCGGCCATTGATGCCGTTGGAACGCCTTTGCCCGTGGACACCATAGAAAAATGCAAGGAAGCCGATGCCGTCCTCATGGGCGCCGTGGGCGGTCCCAAATGGGACAACATCGAAAAATCCATCCGTCCCGAGCGCGGCCTGCTGGCCATCCGCAAGGAGTTGGGCCTGTTCGCCAACCTGCGCCCGGCCAAGCTTTTTCCCGAGCTGTCCAAGGCCTGTTTTCTGCGTCCGGACATTGTGGAAAAGGGCATCGACGTCATGGTGGTACGCGAACTGACCGGCGGCATTTACTTCGGCTCTCCCAGAGGCGAGGAAGAACGCGACGGCGAACGCGTGGCATACAACACCATGGTCTATAGCGAGTCGGAAATCCGCCGCATCGCCCGTAAGGCCTTTGAAGTCGCCCAAAAGCGCAACAAGCGTCTTTGCTCCGTAGACAAGGCCAACGTGCTCGACGTTTCGCAGCTCTGGCGCGAAGTGGTTATCGAGACGGCCAAAGAATATCCTGATGTGGAACTCAGCCACCTGTACGTGGACAACGCGGCCATGCAGCTCGTACGCGAACCTTCCCAATTCGATGTCATCGTTACCAGCAACCTGTTCGGCGATATCCTCTCCGACGAGGCCAGCGTGATCACCGGCTCCATCGGCCTGCTGCCCTCCGCATCGGTCAGCGAAGACGGTCCGGGCCTGTACGAGCCCATCCACGGCTCCGCTCCGGACATCACCGGTGAAGATAAGGCCAACCCTCTGGCGACCATCCTTTCCGCGGCCATGCTGCTGCGCTACTCCTTTGGTCTCAAAAAAGAGGCGGACGCCATTGAAAAGGCCGTTTCCACCGTGCTCGAGCAGGGTTTCAGAACCGGCGACATCATGGAATCCGGCAAAAGCCTGGTTGGTTGCAACAAAATGGGCAACCTGGTGGCCGACCGGATCTAAGCGTTTCGCAGCAACTGCGGCCGCTTATTCAAAGCAAGGCAATTCCCGCCCGCGCCAGACGCGGGCGGGATTTATTGTTGCCGTCATGAATTATCGGAGTTTCCTGCAGCCTTTGCACCTGCTGCAGCCCAGGGACTCGGCATCCGCCGAGCGACCATAAATTTCAGCCCCAGCACAAGTAAGACGAAAACCTATGATTCAGCCCACAGAGAGCGTTGCAAGACTTTTGATCACCTGTCCCGACAAACCCGGCATCGTGGCCGCGGTAACTGCCTTTCTGGCAAACCACGGGGCCAACATCACCCAGTTGGACCAGTATTCGACCGATCCCGAAGGCGGTATATTTTTCATGCGCCTGGAGTTTCAGACTCCGGGGCTGGATATTGCCCGCTCCGCATTGGAGTACGCCTTCCAGTCCGTGGTGGCCGCTCCCTTTGAAATGGACTGGCGGATCAGCTATGCTTCGGAACCCAAGAAAATGGCCATCCTGGTCTCCAAGCAGGAGCACTGCCTCCTGGAACTGCTCTGGCGCTGGGCCAGGGGCGAATTGCCCTGCGAGCTGTCCATGGTCATCAGCAACCATCCGGACCATAAGGAAAAAGTGGAAAGCTTCGGCGTGCCGTACCATTATGTTCCCGTAAACAAGGAAGACAAGGCCGGGACCGAGGCCCAACTCTTCGGCTTGCTGGATGAGGCCGCCGACCTGATCGTGCTGGCACGCTATATGCAAATTTTATCTCCTGATTTCGTCGCCCGTTATCCGGAACGGATCGTCAACATCCACCACTCGTTTCTGCCCGCGTTCATCGGTGCGGACCCGTACCGCCAGGCGCATCAGCGCGGGGTCAAGCTCATCGGCGCCACAGCGCATTATGTAACGCCCGAACTGGATGCCGGTCCCATTATCGAGCAGGATACGGCACGGGTGACCCATCGCGACGATGTGGAAGCCCTGAAGGAAATAGGCCAGGACATGGAGCGCAGGGTGCTTGCCAAGGCCGTGCGCTGGCATCTGGAAGACCGGGTCCTGATCTACAAGAACAAAACCGTGGTATTTTAACGAAAAACGCTGCAGACGCGGTCCGTTGCATTCCGGACAGCGCCGGCAGTTCAAATGAGGTCGTTCATGGGGAGCATTGCCGGCCGCAGTTGTTTATGCCGGAAGCTGGCAGTGGCCGGAGTGCTGGCAGTGCTTCTGCTCTTTGTTGCCTGCACCGGGAGCCAGGCGTTTCAGCTCGGGAAAAAACAGCAGCAGCCTTCTTATCTGGGGCCTCTGGTTCTGGAACCCGATCTGACGAGCTATTCGCTTTCGTCCCATGTGGAACTGTTGATGGACAAAGAGGGAACCCTCTCGCCGCAGCAGGCCATGTCGGACGAATTGCAGGACAGCTACCAGCCGCTCAATGAAGTGAACACCGACCTGGAAAACGTCCCCACAACCTTCTGGGCGCGCTTCACTCTCAGCCTTGATGCCATAAGTCCTCCCATTCGCTGGACATTGTTGCTCAACGACGACTTCTTTACCTCCAGACAGCAGGAAATCTTTTTTCGGTACAAGGATTTTACCGGGGGCATGCTCCAGGGACGCCTGGAGCCCGATACCATGCTGCCCCAGGCCGAAAGTACCATTGTGGTCATCGTGCCGGTGCCGCCGCCGGGAACGCCCATAACAGGAAGCTGGACATACTTCGTACGCTATTCCTGCATCGGCGGGCGCATTCCCCATTTTACCCTGGTGGACACCTTCGAGTTCCTGCGCCAGCAGCAGTGCCGGTCTCTGCTTTATGGGCTGTATTACGGCTTTCTGCTGGCCGTGGCCCTGGTCACCCTGGTATTCTACATAGTCAACCGTGAGCGCAGCCTGTTGTATTTCCTGTACTGGCTGCTTTCCGTGGTTGTATTTTTCTCCATCAAGAACAGCACCTTTGATGAAATCCTGATCACTTTTTCTTTTTTGCAGCAGTCTATGGTCTACAGTATAGCATCCGGACTTATGCTGTTCTTTTTTACCCTTTTTTCCCGCGCTTTTCTGATGACCTCGTTATATTCCAAAGCCGCGGACAGGATGCTCAGCTGGTACGGATACGCCGCATTGCTGTTGATTCCGATACCTCTTTTCCGCAATTTCGAACTGTATTTTCTGCTGGTGCAGGGGCTGGTGCTGCTTTCGCCGTTCCTGTGCATCGGCGCCGGCATTCTGACGTTCAAACAGGGGTTCAAGTCCGCGCGATTCTTCATTGTTTCATTGGCCGCTTTCCCCATTGGCGGGGCATTGCAGATGCTTTCCTTCATGAACTACATTCCGAATACGACCCTGATTTCCCACAGTACGCAGATCGGCGCCGGTACCCTTACCCTGCTGCTTTCACTGGCCCTTGCGGACCGTATGCGCACTCTGCGTCAGGACAAGGAATCCGCGGAATCCGGCAGGCGGGAGAGCGAGATGCGTTTTCGGGCCATTTTCAACCAGACTTTCCAGTACATTGCCCTGATTGAACCGGACGGGCGGATTCTGGAGATCAACCGTACGGCCCTGGAAGCCGACAATGCGGACAAGAGCCAGGCCATTGGCAAGTATATCTGGGATCGCCCCGAAATTAAGGGCACGGAGCGGGAAAAGGAACTCAGAAAATCCATCCAGCAGGCCGCCAAAGGACGCTTTGTCCGTTTTCAGCAGTGTGTGAGCCGTCCTTTGGAGAAACCGCAGAAGCATTTTGATTTTTCCATAAAACCCGTATTCAACCAGCTTGGGGATGTGACGCTGCTCATTGCCGAAGCACGGGATATTTCCGAACTGAAGACTGCGCAGGAACGCGTATTCCAGTCCGAAAAACTTTCCGCTCTGGGGCGCATCGTAGCCGGAGTGGCACACGAGATAAACAACCCGAACAATTTCATTTATTTCAATATTCCTGTTCTGCGCGAATACCTCAACGCCATTGCCCCTGTGCTGGAAAAGTGGCAGGAGGCCGATGGTCCGCTGACCATCATGAACCAGCCTTTGGAGGACTATCTCAACGATATGTACCAGTTGCTGGAGGACATGGAGCTGGGATCCTCGCGCATCTCTTCCATTGTTTCCGAACTCAAGAACTATCTGCGCAGTTCGGAAAACGACGCCAAAAAGGAAATGCGTATCGATGAGATCATCGAAAACGTCATGACCCTGGCCGGCAACCACGTACGGAAGCTGGTGAAGTCCTTTGAAGTGGAGGTGGGCAAGGAGCTGCCGCTGTTGCGCGTGCACCCTGCGCGGATAGAGCAGGTTCTCATCAATCTGCTGGTCAATGCGGGGCAGGCCGCGGACAAGAAGGATTCGTGGGTAAAACTGGTGGTGGAGCCGGCCGATGGAGACAGGGAAGGCATTTGTATCCACATCCAGGATAACGGCATGGGAATTGCTAAAGAACTGACGGACAAAGTGTTCGAACCGTTTTTTACAACCAAGCGCGGTCAGACGGGCACGGGCCAGGGACTGGCCATTTCCCGCAGCATCATCGAGGATCACGGGGGAGAATTGAGCCTGCGTTCCACTCCGGGAGAAGGCTCGGTGTTCACTGTTTTTCTTCCGACCGCGCACAAGACCGACGACTTTCAAGAGGAGACCGACCGGTGATTCCCAGCGTGCTTATTGTTGACGACGAACAACCTTTTTTGCATTCCGTGGTGCGCAAACTGCGCCTGGACGGCTATGAGGATTTGACCGCAACCCCGGATCCCGCGGAAGCCCTGCGCCTGGCTCAGGAACGTTCGTTCGACGTGGCCTTGCTGGATATCACCATGCCGGGAATGGACGGCCTGGAACTGCTCGAGCAGCTCAAAATGCGCAGTCCGCAGACCGAGTGCATCATGATCACCGCTCTGGAAGAGATTCCCAGCGTGATCCGGGCCGTAAAGCTCGGCGCCTTCGACTATCTGGTCAAGCCGCTGCGTCCGGATCAGCTCCTGCTTGCGCTGGAACGCGCGCTGGAGCGCAAGCGCATGCTCGAGGTTCTGCTGCTGCGAGGCAGGGAAGCCGCGGAAGACACTCTGGACAATCCGGCGGCTTTTGAAGACATCATCACCTGCAATGAAAGCATGCTCCGTCTGCTGCGGGAAGCCGAACTGCATTCCGGTTCGGACATCCCCGTACTCATCACCGGCGAAACCGGCGTGGGCAAGGAGCTGCTGGCAGCCTCCATCCACCGCGCCAGCATGCGCAGCAAAGGGCCTTTCGTGGCAGTGAACATGCTGTCGCTTTCGCCGTCTTTGTTCGAATCGGAATTTTTCGGCCATGCCAAAGGATCCTTCACCGGCGCCAATCAGGACAAGCAGGGATATTTGTCCCGGGCCAGAGGCGGCACGCTGTTTCTGGATGAAATCGGCGACCTGCCTCTGGAAATTCAGGGCAAGCTGCTGCGCATTCTGCAGGAAAGGGAATTCACCCCGGTGGGCAAGACCCGCCCCGAACGGGCGGATACCCGCTTTGTGGCCGCCACCAATCAGGACCTGGAGGCCCTGGTCGAAAAGGGCCATTTCCGCAAGGACCTGTACTACCGGCTGCGCTTCGCGTGTCTGGATTTACCGCCGCTTCGCTGTCGCAAGGACGATGTCCGGCTTCTGGCCGCCCATTTTCTGCAAAATGCATCCAGCGGCGCATCCCTGAGCGAGGCCGCCGCGGCCTGCCTGGTGGCCCATGACTGGCCCGGCAACGTCCGCGAACTCAAAGGGGTCATTGAGGCAGCCTGCAATCTGGCCAAGGGAGGCGAACTGCACCCCGAGCATCTGAATCTGCCGCACAAGAACCTTCCCACGCATATCCCTGGAGCAGGGAGTACGCAAACCTCCATCGAAGCTCTGTCCGAAGTGGAGCGTCGCCACATTCTCAACGCCTATGAAGCTCTTGGCCGCAACAAGACGCACACGTCCCGCGAACTGGGTATCAGCCTCGCGACTCTGCAGCGCAAACTCAAAGCCTACGGCGTACGCTGACACGCATTCCTTGCCATATCAAAATGAACAACCAGATCATTTTGATATGGCAGCAGTTTTTCCTCTTTAAAACGGTATGTTACCTCGCAGTCTGCTCTTTTTGACCAGGTCCCGGTTGTTTTTGTGCCTTGTGCCCATGAGAAAAGAATCCTGAATTCGGTAGGTTATCTTTGGCACTATCTATGCTTATTACAAACAAAGCCCAAATGCAGGTCGTATCAGCATTTCAGTTTGTCCGCTGGTGTTCCGGTTTCAACTAAGGAATCCCCGCCAGGCTTCTTGACCGGAGTACAGCGGACGGACAAGGGCCTGAAAGACTGTTGCTCCTTTGAGGAAAAAAAGACGCATATCGCCTGCTGCTCCTCGCGATATGACGGTGTTTCCCCATACATCCCCCCTCCCGGTGCCCCAACCGGGAACCAACATCCGCAGCAAGTCTCTCCTCCCCTGGCGCCCCGGCCCCCCCGCCGGGGCGTAATTTTTTGCACGCCGTATTCCATTTTCCATCAGAACCCATCCCGGATTCATGCCGCAGAGCAAAAGTATGCGACTGTAGTCGGCCATTTCCGAACAGATGCGGAAAATGTGCGCCGTATACAGATACATCACCCACCTGATCAATTTGCAGCACCTGGTCATTTTGAATCGAATATATTTAAATCATTAAAATCAAGATATTGACGAAAAACCAGCTCTTTTTGACCGACTGCTCCGAGGTGTGTGCTGCTTTTTTTCGTGAGGTAAGCTGGTATTTCCGGGCTTTCGCACTTTGGCACCCTCCATGCAATAGCTGAAGTGTTGATCTCGAAGCTAGTCTGCTGCGATTCCGGACCAGCAACACCAGTTCTTTGATCCGGACGCGAAGCTGGCGAGAGTCCCCTGATTGTTTCTGGGAGAAATACTGCCCGTACCGCCTGCTCCTCCTCGCGTATGAAAGGTATTTCTCCAAACCTCCCTCCCGGTGCCCCAACCGGGAACCAACCACTGCAACAAGTCTCTCCTCTCCTGACGCCCCGGTTTACCCCGCCGGGGCGTCCTTTTTTGGTGCGCTAGTTGCTGATTGCCCATGAATAAAAGAAAATCCGAACGAGTGCGGAGGGGCGTCCGGCAATACCGTGCGTATCTACTTCCATACTCTCAAACTACCTGATATTACGGCGCTCAGACAAAACCGGGGCAGGGGAACAGGCTGTAAGGTCGGGCTGTCGTCGAGACGACAACACAGACCACACAGATACGGGTTTTAACAAGGATATCCGGCTGAATATGAAAAATGCCATTCCCTGCGGGAATCCGTGGCAATGGATTCCGTACGCGGGAGTACTCTTTTGCTTGCTGCTCGCTTGCATAAGCTGGGGGAGCTTTGCGTCCATCGGCATCTGGCGCCACGACTACATAGGCTACATCGACAATTATGAGCTCAAGCTCGCCACCGAGGGCCGCTGGATAAATTACCTGCTATTCAAGGTCCTCAAGGCCAGCCCGCCACTTGTGCTGATTGGCATCAAGCTCCTGACCATCGCCTTTGTTCGTGTATATCGCCGCCAGGCGCTACACCGGCTCCGGCGTGCTCGGACTCGTGTGTGCGCTGGCACTGCTGCAGGCGCCTTCAATCGTGCTGGAAAGCCTCTGGCCCGGAGTTTCGGCCCTGCCCTATGTTTTTCTCGCCCTTCTGGCCTGGTTGTACGCGCCCCGGCGAGTCCATCTGTGCCTGATCATCGCAGCGATTCTTTTCTGGGGAACATTTGCCTACGGTTATTTTTTCATGCCTCTGCTGTTTCTGGGGGATAAGGACCTGCAGCACCAACCGGTGCGAATGCTGCGCCTGCTGGTATTCTGGGTTGCATATTTCATTCTTGGCTATTGCTGCTGCCAGCTGATGACCTATCTGCTGCTGGGGAAGTTTTTTGAGCTTGCGGACTGGCGGCACGCGCAGTTTGCCAGCTCCTGGGCGGGCATCAGCGCTAATTTGCAGGAAGTTGCTTTCTATCTGCGGCAATTTCTTGCCGCCATTGCGGACAATGCGCTTGCGTTTATCATTCCGGCGTCTTTGTTCTTGCTGTACAAACTTCGCAAAATGAAAAACGCGCATCTCAATGGCATCAGTCTGCTGGTGGCCTGTTCGGTTTTCAGCTTCACCGCCATTTCAGGCGTCAGCACGGCCTGGCGTTCGATTCTTCCTTTCTGGACCGGTCTGGTCTTCTTTTTTACTTTGAAAGATGCGCCGTCACGGAAAGAAAAGGCCATGATCAGCGGATTGCTCTGCCTGTTCGCTGTCAGCTTTTTTCCGATCAATTACAACAATATCCAATGGTACAAACAAACGGTTTCATTGTTTTCCGAGACCATAACCCGGCAACTGCAACTTGCGCCGGAAGATGTTTCGGAAATTATCATGCATGGAAAAAGCACGGCCGAAATATGCGATGCGCAGGTCTACAATGAAACAGCGGCTCTTTCGCCAAAGTACATTGAAAAACTCCTGCTCACGTCGCGCATTGTCCCTGCGTTTCGGGAGCTCGGCTATGACGCGCGTGTTTCCTATGAGATGGAATCTGATTCCGTTGAGATATCGAGCCCGTGTGATTTCAAGGAGTTGTTTTATATTCGGAACAGTGGAAAAGGGCCTGTTCATGTGTATTTTCCGTGCATGGAGAACGCTGCCAGACACTGACCAGTCTGAACATTGCAAAATGCTCGGCTCATGAACCGAGCTGCGAGTACGTCGCCAGCCATGGCGAAGCAATCGACCGGTATCTGGAAAAAAGCTGGTACGTTCGCTTTTTCATTCGTATCGTTATACGAATTCTGTTTTGCACTGCTTTTTCATTCAAAAAGCGCCGTGTCTTTCTGAAGCCATGTTGTGCCCCCAATTTATCATCTGATAGTATCCCACTAAAATATATTTTTTTGATAATGAAAGTTTTTGGAGATTCCCAAGAACCTTTTTTCAAAAAGGTTCTTGGGTTGCCGGAACCATTGGTCCTTGAATGGACAATGCGGTTGATCTGTGCAGCCCAAGCGCCTGCTTTCATCACGGCAAAATGCCTGTTATAATACGGCAGGAATTGCGGCTTTGCGCCGCGTCTCCTGACGTATCCAAGCAAGGAGCATGTTTTCATGGAACAACGGATTCGAGATGTGGTGGGGCAACTGGAACAGGTGGTGCTGGGCAAGCGCCAGCAGATCGAACTTTGCCTGACCTGTTTGTTCGCAGGCGGTCACCTGTTGATTCAGGACCTTCCCGGCATTGGAAAAACCACGCTGGCCAGGGGCCTGGCCCATTGCCTTGGGCTGGAATTTCAGCGCGTACAGTTTACCAACGACCTGCTGCCCGGCGACATTCTGGGCGTGTCCGTCTATGAGCAGCAGCAGGCCGGGTTCGTGTTTCATTCGGGCCCCATTTTTACGCAGGTGCTGCTGGCGGACGAGATCAACCGGGCCACGCCCAAGACCCAGAGTGCCTTGCTTGAGGCCATGGAAGAAGAGCAGGTGACCATAGAAGGCGCATCGCGTCCGTTGCCCAAGCCCTTTTTCGTCATTGCCACCCAGAATCCCATCGAACATGCCGGAACCTTTCCTTTGCCGGATTCGCAGCTGGATCGTTTTCTGATGCGTATCGAGCTGGGCTATCCGGGGCGGGAGGCGGAAAAGTCTCTGTTGACCCACGGCGACACCAAGGTGGTCATCTCCGGACTCACACCTTTATTGAGCCCGGAGGATATTCTCGACGTGCAGAAACGGGTGGGGCAGGTGCATGCTTCCGCGCCGCTCATCGCCTATCTGCTTAATATCCTGGACTTCACCCGCAAGGGACCCCACTTTCAGATGGGGCTTTCGCCAAGAGCCGGGCTCGGATTGCTGCAGGCCGCGCGATCCCACGCTTTTCTGCAGGGGCGGGACATGGTTCTGCCGGAGGACGTACAGGCCGTGGCCCCCTGGGTGCTGCGCCACAGGCTGCGGCATACGGGGGATCTTCGCGAGATGCATCACGAGGAGTTGCAGGAACTGATGTCCGGAATACCTATCCCCTGAGGAATGCCCCCATGTTCGCCCGTACGTCCGTGCTCAAGTCCGTGTCGTCATTCCCACGGCCCACCAGGCAAGGCTGGTTCTACCTGCTCGCACTGTTGGGCATTGTGATTGGCGCCATCAACTACGGCAACAACCTCGGTCTGTTGCTGAGTTTCATATTCGCGGGCGCATGCGCGGCCTCGCTGTTGCAGACCTGGAGCCTGACCAGAAGCCTCACGGTCCGCTTTACAGGGGCAGCACCCGTGTTTCGCGGGGGAAGAAGCGGGATTCGGCTTCATCCTGACGGCTCCCGCTGCCGGTCACAGTCTGAAGGCAGGCTTCCCTGGCGGCCCCATCGCGGAGTATGCTCTGCAGGATTCGCAGTCCTCTTCCCTGGTGCTGTCCGCCGTCAGTCAAAAGCGCGGCTTGTTCCGGCCGGGGCCTTTGCAGGTCCGTACGAGTTATCCGCTGGGAATATTCGAAATGCGTCTGTTGCTGGAAAACAAGGCCGAATGCCTGGTCTATCCCAAACCCTATGATGGCGTGCTGCAACTGCCCGAAGGCGGCCTGGGAGAAGGGGAGGGCGAAGCAACGGGGCCTGGTGTGGACGATTTCGGCGGACTGCGTCCGTATGTTCCGGGAGACCCGCCGCAGCGTGTGGCCTGGAAGGTTTCCTCGCGCGGACACGGACTGCAGACCAAGGAATTCCATGCGCTCTCCGGACACAGCCCCTTGCTGGACTGGGACGGCCTGCCCGAGGCGGACCAGGAAACCCGGCTGGAAATGTTGTGCCGCATGCTGCTGCAGGCCGAGGAAAACGGCCAGCCGTTCGGCCTGCGATTGCCCGCAAGCGAGATCCCATCCGGAAGCGGAAAACAGCATCTGCACCGCTGCCTGCGCGAACTGGCCCTGTTTCGCCCCGGCCTGATTTTTTTCAGGGAATGTCCAGTCGCAACAACAACGGGCAATGATCGGAAAGTCCGCGCAGTTGCTTGCTGTCCGTGGTCTTGTAGATCACCTCCTCAAAACTGTCCCGTACGACATAGGCGACCGCGAGACGGCCCAGCAGAAAGTAATCTATGAAGTCCGAGCCCTTATGGCTTGGGCATAGCTGCTTTCCAGCCGCTGGATACCGTACGAGGGCCGTGCCCGAGGGGTCCAGGGCCTGCCAGAGGGTGGTCCTTGGCGCCATAGGTGTTGATGCGGCGGTTGAAATCCCCGAGAATCACAAAGGCTATTCCCTGATCGAGCTTTTCCGCCACCCACTGGCCCAGCACCCGTGTCTGTTTTGCCAGGGTCTTGCAAGCCTGCATGCGCGGGCGTCGCAGGCCTTTGGTGTGGCAGCCGGTTTTCAGATGCACGTTGAGCACCCAAAGCCGTTGTCCCTGCACCTCCAGCAGCACTGCCACGCCGAAACGGGTCCAGTGTCCGCTCCTGTAGGACCCCAGGGCCAGATCCCGGAGATCTTCCTGACGCAAAAGCTGAGCACTGCCTTTTTTGAGCACCAGGGCATTGAAAATATCCCGCTGCCCGCGCATCTGCGAACCATAACGTCCGGAGAAAATAGTGGTGTAGTGTTCGGGGGGAAACAGCCTTGCCACTGCCTCGGGGGAAGCCACTTCCTGCAGGGCCGCCACATCGGCGTCCAATCCTTTGGCGCACAGGGCGAGCCTGGAAAAATCCGCCTCCGTACGTTTGGGCGCGCGCGAGCGCAGAGCCTGGCCCGCCACGGCCGTGAAATTATCGAGGTTCCAGGTGGCCAGAGTCAGAACTTTTCCATAACCCATTGCCGGAAAAGTAAAAATAAGCAGCAACAGGGTCGTAAGGATACGCATGTAGAGTTCTCCGAAAAGGCGTGAAGCAGAGCCGGACGCTTAAAAAAGGCTCGACTTTTGCCGTGATTGTTTGCATACTGCAACTACATATTGCAACATTTGTTTATTTTTAGCAACAAAAATTACAACAACCTGGAAGTATTTTGTCCACGAAACACGAAAAAATTCAACCTCCAGCGCCGCTGCCTCTGGATAATTCGCTCCTGCTGCAGGGAGACGCCTATCACGCGCTGCAGCGTCTGCCTTCGGAATCAGTGCAATGTGCGGTAACCTCTCCCCCTTATTGGGGATTGCGGGATTATTCCATAGAGGGCCAGATCGGCCTGGAAAAGAGCCTGCCCCAGTTCATCAACCGTCTGGTGGCCATTTTCAACGAGGTGAAGCGGATTCTGCGTCCGGACGGCACCCTGTGGGTGAACATCGGGGATGGCTATACGAGCGGCAACCGGGGCTACCGCGCCACGGACAAGAAGAACCCTGCACGGGCCATGACCGTGCGTCCGGGCACGCCCGAAGGGCTCAAGCCCAAGGACCTGCTCGGGATACCCTGGCGGCTGGCGTTCGCGCTCCAGGACGACGGATGGTACCTGCGCAGCGACATTGTCTGGGAAAAGCCCAACGCCATGCCGGAATCCGTCAAGGACCGGCCCACCCGTGCGCACGAGTATCTTTTCATGTTCACCAGGAACGAGCGCTATTTCTATGACTACGAGGCCATCAAGGAACCCGGCCACAACGGCAAACTGCGCAACAAGCGCAGTGTCTGGCAGGTCAATACGCAGCCTTTTGCCGGGGCGCATTTCGCCACGTTCCCGCCGACTTTGATCGAACCCTGTATCCGCGCCTCCAGCCGGAAAGGGGACTTCGTACTGGATCCGTTTTTCGGCAGCGGCACCGTGGGGCTGGTCTGCGAGGAACTGCACCGCCAGTACGTGGGCGTGGAACTGCATCCGGACTATGTGGCGCTGGCCGCGGAACGGCTTCAGCTCGCGGCCGGACGTATCATCAGGATAGCCGCCTGATGTGCGCCATAGCCATCCCCGCGCCCGAACTGCAGATAGACTTTTCCTATGCGCTGGGACAGCTGCGTACCACGTATCTGTACGAGGCCCTGAGCCAGACCCTGGACAAGGTGAACCTGGCCACCCTGGATACGGAACTTTCGGAATACGTGCCGCAGATGATGCTGAAGCGGCTGGCCAAACTGGGGCTGCGCGGCGAACTGGTTTTTGCCGTGCCCTGTATGCTCAAGGCCAATCCTTTTCTGCTGGGCTATTACCGCCTGCTTCTGGGCTTCAGCCAGAAGGAGTTTTATACGACCCAGTTCGGGGTTTCCGGCTTCAAATCCATGGAAACCAGGGGCACGCTTTCCACAAAGAACAACACCCGCCTGCCCGAGCTGTGCAAGGGGCTGATATCCAGCGCCACCGCGCTGCTGGAGGGCATCGGCCAGGACCGTATCAGCCGGGAGCTGTTTGATGATCTGTCCCTGCTGACCCTGGGGCCGCAACTACGCGGCGGGGCCAACGTGAAAAAGGGGCTGGCCGGAATCATCGACGTGTTTCAGGCCATTCATGAAATTGTCCAGCACGCGGCCACCCATTCCACGGCCAGCCGTATCGAACTGCTGAACGCGGCCGGGCGCGTCGTGCTCATCGAGTTCGCGCCGGATCCGGACATCGTGATCCGCGAGGAGATCGGACCGGACCGTTTCCGCAACATCATTGCCGTGGAAGTCAAGGGCGGCACGGATTTTTCCAACATCCACAACCGGGTGGGCGAGGCCGAAAAGAGCCATCAGAAGGCCAGGGCCTCGGGCTATGTCGAATGCTGGACCGTGGTCAATGTGGACCGCATGGACATGGACATGGCCCGGCGCGAATCCCCCACCACCAACATGTTCTACAGACTCTCGTCTCTCAAGTCCGCCAAGGGCGAGGAATACCGGGATTTCAGGGAACGCATCGTGGCGCTTACCGGCATAGCGTTCGGGTAATCGCTGCCTTCGTGGAGCACCTCACGCTCAGCCGCTCGTCCCCATGTTCCGGAGAATATTCTGTTTCAGTTCCGTTTGCCGCCCCCGGGTGGATTCTACCAGCATAAATACGGCGACTGCTGCCATGGCAAACCAGAAGACAAGGGTCAAAAGTTCGTATCCCTTGGTTTTCAGGGTGTCGTTGCTCCAACCTTCGTGTCCGGGATTCAAAGTCGACAGGGACGGATTTTCCGGATCATAGTATACCCGGATTCTGGAGCCGCGGGGTTGCGTGTAATCGTCTTTGATCTGCTTCTGGTGTCCGCGGTCCTTTGTATGGTGGTATCCAAAAACAATGCAGTTGCCGGAGTACTCCGTACCGCTGACAATGTAGGTGTATTTGACTGTGACTGCATAGCCGAGAACAGGGCCAAAATAGCTATCTTTTACTTCGGAAAAACCACTGGAAAGGAATGTTCCCACCACTGACGGCCAGGATACGCTTTGCTGCGCGTAGGATCTCAGCTTCCAGGCCTCCTGCATTTTCTGAAAAGGATCCAGAGCCTTGTATCCCAGAAAGGCCAGAAAAATCAGGAGAGCACAGCTTGCGGCAACGAGTGTTTTTTTCCATTCGGAAGCCAGTTCCTGCGGGCTGCAACGATGGCCGCGAAACAGCTGGCCCGCGAGTGCCCCGGCTGCAGCACCTTCATCCCTTCGTGGTACCTGTAAAACCACATCGAACTTTTCGCGGGAAGGAAAGTAGGCATCCACGAGCATAAGGCTTTTGAGTTTGGGGGCAATGAAATGACGCTGAAATCCCCACTCGGCTGGTTTTCGCAGGCGCTTCAGAATCACGAATTGCGTATAGACAGTCTGCCCTTCGGAATCCTTTTCCTGAAGCTTATATACAAAGCCGCCCCAACCAAGGACGCCCGTACTGCTCATGTTCATGCGCCGGTGGGTGCAGCCCTTCATCGCGTTCAGAGTTTCCGCGTATAGCTGCTCGGCGTTTTTGCGAAAAGGGTAGATTATAATGCGTTTTCCCAGGAAAAAGGCAGGGGTTGCCGCAAATATGGAGACAAAGATTTTTTGCCAGATCTCCAGGCTGTCGATCAGTTTGTTGAACTCTGCTCCAAATATTCGCAGTAGGATGAACCAGAGCAGAAGCAGAGCCATCTGAATCAGGATCGAATTGTTGAAAATACGAAATATTCTGGAGAAAAACGCGATGGGATGATCGAGAATAGGAGGCATAGTATTTATGTTGTTGATATAAATAATTATGTTAACAAAGAAATATAAATTTAATAATAAGTAAACATTTAATTAATGTAAATATCCGGTTTGATATCTCCAGAAAAGTAATACGGAGTTATGGCTGCCGACTGGAAAAATCAGGAAAACGTATAGAACCTTTTTTGGGGCAGGTTCAATGTGAAAGGCAAAAAAAGAGTAAGTGTCAGGGCATTTTTTTTGGGCTCATCGCAACCAATGGCGGAATGCGCCGGATCAGAGTTCGTAATATCCCTCGCCCAGCCCCATATCCCGGCGTATTTCCTGCTCCAGTTTCTTTTGCCGTCGCCGGGCCAATTCAACGATCACGATCAGAAAGAGTGCGAACAGGACAAACCAGAATCCGTATTTCAGCAGCCGGAGTCCCTGGCGCTTCAATGTGCCCTTGCTCCACTCCTCAATCCCGGTGTTCAGGGGTGACACGGACGGGGTATCCGGATCGTAGAAAACCCGGACTTCTGCTCCTTCGACAGCAGGCCAGGATTTGCTTTCCAGCGCGTAGGATCTGTTTCCCAGGGCTTCAAGCACGTCCTGCAAAGGCCCCCAGGCCTTGTATCCCGGAATGACCAGAGCAAGCATTAATAAACAGGTAACGGCCAGGAGCTTTTTCTTCCAGGTGGTAGCCAGTTCTTTCGCATCGCAGCGATGCCCCCGGAACAGTTCTCCAGCCTGGGATTTGGCGTCGCTATCCTTCACGTCCTCCGGTATCCGCAGAACAACATTGAATTTTTTGTGGGAAGGGAAATAGACATCCACGGGCACGGGATATTTAGAGTTGATAGCGGCGTAGAGACTACGGGCCCTAAGCGGCTCGGAAAATTTTGTCAGGCGTTTTATGATCACCAATTGTGTATTGATCGCATTTCCTTCGGAATCCGTATCCTGGAGTTTATGGACAAAACCGCCCCAGGCCAAAAGGCCGGTATTGGTCGCAGTCATGCGCCGGGGGAGGCAGCCCTCCAAAGACTCAAAGGTCTTGGTGAATTTGCGTTTGAAAATTGCACGAATCGGAAAGGTCAGGAAGCTGAACAATACGAAGAGAATGGGAGGAGCGGCCACCATGAAGAGCATAACGTGCATCGGCGTGCTCAGGCTGTATAGTTCTGCTTTGAAGGTCTGAAAAAGGTAGAAACCCAGCAGAATCAGAGCCACCTGGATCGGAACCGAGTTGTAAATAAAGCCGACGGTTCTGATTAGAAACGCGACAGGGCGAGGAAGGTCGGGAAATACCGTATGTATGTCCATGATTTTCAATCAATGGTTTGATAGATGCATAAATAATACCTGAAAGCTAATATCTCGAGCGAGAAGTAATGTAAACAGTGCTGTTGACAGGTTGTCTGCGGTGCAATGTGATGGCGAAAGGAAAAAAAGCGCCGGAGCAGGTACTTATTGACGCATGGCGATCAATGACGGACTACGTCGGATCAGCGTCCGTATTGTCCGCCGCCCAGGCCCATGGCCTGGCGGAGGTCGCTCATCAGGGCGTTGCGTCTGCGTCGCATGAACACGACCATAACCACGGGCATGATGAAGATCAGCGAAGACATGGCCAGGGAAATCCACATGGCGCGTTCGGCATTTTCCACTTCCTGCTTGTTCCATTCCATGTGTCCGGGTTCCAGTACGGCCTGAGACGGATCGTGGGGCTCGAAACGTACGGACACCGTGCCTCCGGGGCGGTAATAGGAAACGAGCTCTTCGGCGTATTTACGCCTGGTGTGGGCTTCGTAGCCGTAGAAAATGCGGCTGGCGGTGTAGGTTTTTTTATCCACCGAGTATTCATAGCGGATACGGGCGATATAGCCGGGTACGCGGCTCTTGCCGCGTTTGATGGTCACTTCTTCAATGCTGGAGTCCAGAATCCTGCCCGGAGCAATGGGCCAGGACAAGGATTCCTTGCCCTTGGCGAAATTCTGCCGGGCGTTCTCCAGGCCGAGGTGGGTGGACCAGGCAATGGCGCCCACAAAACAGATGGCGAAAAGCGCCAGGGCCGCCATCATCAGCTGCATCTGCTTCCAGGCCTTGTCCAGCTGTCGCCGGTCGCAGAGCTTCCCCCAGTAGACATTCCCGGCGGACAATCCGCGTAATCCGCGCAGTTTGCCTGTTTTGTGTTCCTGGGGCACTTCGAAGACCAGTTCCTGATCCCTGGAACTGGCGGCCGGGGAAAAATACACGTCCACGGGTACGGCTTCCTTGGCGGACCCCTGTTTCTTGGATGTGGTGCGTACGGCTGCCAGAAGCAGTCCGGAGGACAGTTCTTCGCTGTCCGGATCCCAGAGTTTTACCACGGATCCGCCCAAGGTCATTACGCCGGTAAAGCGTACGAGCATGCGGCGGGGTTTCTGGGTCTGGAGCATGGTGATTGCGTTGTTCACGCCCACGAGCATTTTGCGAAACACGGAGCGCAGCATCAGGGCCACAAAAAGGCCCGCGCATGCCAGAATGCCGAGCAGAAACAAGAGGTCGTTCTGGGGCATCTGTTTGTGCAGAGCCACGGCGAGGATGGCGATCATCAGAAAAAAGACGCCCAGAATCAGGGGACTGACGAAACGCAGGGCGCGTACGTATCGCTGGAGCGTATCTAGACCGGATCTGGGCCCGGATCGGGGCGCGGACGGTTGACGCATGACGCTGTACTCCTTGAACTGAAATGCTGCATCAAAGATATTGGGGACGTAAGATTCCTGAAGTATAGGCCACAGGAGTGTCTTGTGCAATGAAATACTGGACTTTTGACAGTCGCTCTTTTGACAGTGCATTGGCGAAAGGGTTTGACTCACTGCAGAACAAGGAACGGGCGCAGCCTCTTTTACAAATCTTTAACCCCCCCTCAGTGGACATCAAAACCGCGACCCTGTAAGCTGCGCGGTCAATATGATGTTGCAAAACAATAGCGAAAAAAATCCCTTTTGGCGGCGGCCGGACTTTCTGGCCGCGTTGCTTATTCTGGGCACCACTCTGGTGCGTTTCTGGTTCATCGCCACCAATCAGCTGGATCTGGTGCAGGACGAGGCGCAGTATTGGGACTGGTCCCGTCATCTGCAGCTTTCGTACTATTCCAAAGGCCCGCTGATCGCCTGCATCATCGGTTTCTGGACCTCGGTATTCGGCGATACCGGCCTGGGCGTGCGATTCGGGGCGGTGCTGTGCGGGTGCCTGACGCAGACCGTGATGTACTGCGGCGTGTCCCGGCTGTTCCGCAGACCGCGTACCGCGGTGTGGATGCTGGTGATCATGAACACCACGCCTTTGTTCATGGCTTCGGCTCTGCTGATGACCACGGACAACCCCCTGCTGCTGTGCTGGGTGGGCGCCCTGTTCAGCCTGCACTGGGCCAGCCTGCATGGTGAGAAGGGCGCCGGTCGTCTGCCCTGGGTTCTGCTGGGCATCTGCCTGGCCCTGGGCGTGCTGGCCAAGTACATGATGCTGGCATTCGCCGTGACCGCACTGCTCTACGCGTTCGGGCTGGGGCGCGGACGGGCGCTGCCCAGGGGCTTTATGCGCAGGCTCCGGCTGACGTTGCTCATTGGTTTGGGAGCGGGCTTGCTGCCCATTCTGATCTGGAACATCCAGAACGACTTTGTGGGGCTGTGGCATGTGAGCAAACTGGCCGGCATGTCCGGACAGGGCTCTGCCCCCCTGATCCGCTATGATCGTTTCCCCGAATATTTCGCCAGCCAGATCGGGCTGTTGACCCCCTGGTGGTTCTGTTTTCTCCTGGCGGGCGCCTGGCAGGTATTTCACCTGATGTTTCGTTCGCCGGCCATCCGGGCCGCGGCCGCGGACAAAACAGTGCGTGACGGGCAGAGTCCGGACCTGCGCGAGGTCTGGCTGCTTGCCGCTGCTTTCTGGCCGGTCTGGGGATTTTTCATTCTCTGGAGTTTTCACGCCAAGATCTACGCCAACTGGTCCGGGGTCAGCTATGCAGGGGGCATCATTCTTGCAAGCTTTTCTTTTCAGAACTGGTTCCAGCGCAAGCGGGAAAAAATGCAGGCCGAACCCCAGGTCCGTCCGCAGAACCGCAGGGAATTCCTGCTCATGGGGCTGCGTTCGCCCTGGCTCTGGCCGTCGCTGGGCGCTGTGCTGTTCGTGTTGCTGACGCTGCAGAATCTGCTTCCGCTGCCGGGCGTCATCAACCCCACCATGCGTCTCAAGGGCTGGTCCGATCTGGGGCGCGAACTGGGCGAGCTGCAGCAGAGCAAATTCGAGGATCCGCAAAAGGTCTTTTTCTTTGCAGACACCTACGATATGAGCGCTGCATTGGCTTTTTACGCGCCGGGGCAGCCGGCCAGTTATTGCGCGTATCTGGACAGGCGGATGAACCAGTACGATCTGTGGCCCGGCCCCAAGGACAAAAAGGGCTGGGACGCGTTGTACGTGGCCAAGAAATACAAGGACAAGCTGCCGCCTGGGCTTGAGACCATGTTCGACCACATCGAACGGATTCATTTTCAAAGCACGCACAGGGGATCCCCGGCGCGCAAGTTCACCATTCTGTTGTGTTACGGTTTCAACGGCCACTGGCCGGAAGCCGAAAAAAAGGTTTTTTGATGATTGAAGGTCGGAAACAAGCGGATACAGTGGATCCGCACATCTGCAAACGGTGCAGCGAACTGAGCTCCACCTGCTGCCGCCTGACTCCGGGCGAAGAAGACGTATGCTTCCCGCTCTCGCAAATGGAGCGCGAGCGCATGCTGGAATGCGCCGGGGACAGGGGCGGTTACACCATCTCGCACAATACCAAACCCTTTGTGGACAACCTCAAACGGATGTTTCCCAAGGAAAAGGATCTGATCGACCAGTTGTTCCCCGGCTGCAAGCAGCATTACCGCATCGCCACCCACAAGGACGGCACCTGCGTATTTTTGGGCAGCAACGGTTGCGGGCTTCCTCGGGAAGCCCGGCCCTACTATTGCCAGATCTTTCCTTTCTGGGTCATGGGCGGGCGCATGACGTCCTTTACCACCCCGGATTGCCTGGCTGTGCAGAAAAGCCGTTCCAACCTGCACATGCTCGAACTCTTCGGCGCCACCAAGGCGGAAATCAAACTGTTGCACGGCAGGCTGCGCCTGGCCTGGGGGCTGCCTCCCAAGGAAGGCATGCCCTTGCTCGAACACGCTTTTGCTCGGTATAAGAGCCTGAAATGAAAAAAATATTTATTCTCTGTATGCTTCTGGTCATTGTGGTGTCCGCTTTTGCCGTGGCCGGCGCCGTGGGCGTGTACATGTGGGCTTCCCGTGATCTGCCCGGGTTCAAGAAGATCGCGGACTACAAACCGCCCCTGGTCACCACGGTCTATGCCAAGGACGGCGAGATTCTGGGCTATCTGTATCGGGAAAAGCGTTTTCTGGTGCGCCTGGAGGACATGAACCCCATGCTGCCCAAGGCTTTTCTGGCCGCAGAGGACAAGTCCTTTTACGAGCACGAGGGCGTGGATCCCGTGGCCATCCTGCGCGCCACGATCAAGAACATCAAAGCCGGACAGAATGTGCAGGGCGGCAGCACCATCACCCAGCAGATCATCAAGCGCATTCTGCTTACCCCGGAACGCAAATACAAACGCAAGCTCAAGGAAGCCATTCTGGCCTACCGGCTGGAAAACTACCTGAGCAAAGACGAAATTCTGACCATCTACCTGAACCAGATCTACCTGGGGGCCAAAGCCTACGGTGTGGAAGCGGCCGCACGGACTTATTTCGGCAAGCACGTCCGGGATCTGACCCTGGCGGAATGCGCCGTACTCGCTGGTTTGCCGCCCGCGCCCTCGCGCTACAATCCCTACCGCCATCCGGAGGCGGCCAAGACCCGCCAGCTCTACGTGCTGGACCGGATGCTCGAGTTGAATTGGATTACCAAGGCCGAATACGACCAGGCCAAGGACGAGCCCCTGAAGTACGAGAGCATGGAAGATGTTTCCTGGAAAGTAGGGCCCTATTATCTGGAAGAAGTCCGGCGCTGGCTGGTGGACTATCTGAGCAAGGAAAATCTCGAAAAGCAGGGCATCACCCTGGAACGTTACGGCGAAGACGCCGTCTATGAATCCGGTCTGCACGTCTATACGGCCATGGATATCGACCACCAGCGTGCCGCGGAAAAGGCCGTGCATGACGGACTGGTGGCCTCCTCCAAACGTCGCGGCTGGCAGGGCCCGCTGGAAAATCTGACTTCCCAGAAGGACATAGAAAACTTTCTGCGCAAGGAATCCGTAACGCCCGGACTGGTCGCCTCGGGCGAATGGTTCAAAGTGCTGGTGACCAAAGTGGAGAACAAGGGCGCGCACGTACGCATGGGGCAGTACAAGGGGTACATCCCGGTGAGCACCATGGGCTGGTGCCGCAAGCCCAATCCCAAGCTGGCGCCCGAACAGGTGGCCAAGATCACCAACGCGAACAAGGTGCTCAATCCCGGAGACGTGGTCTTGGCCAAGTGGCTGCAGCCCGAGTCCAAGGTCAAGGTTTCCCAAACCGGGGAAGAACAGGAAGAAGATACGGCGCCTGCCGTGCCGGACATGTCCGGAGAAGTGCAGCTGTCTCTGGAGCAGCATCCCAAGGTTCAGGGAGCGCTGGTGTCCATCGAACCTCCCACGGGAGAAGTACGGGCCATGGTGGGCGGCTATTCCTTTGAGGACAGCCAGTTCAACCGGGCGACCCAGGCCTATCGCCAGCCGGGTTCGTCCTTCAAGCCCATTGTCTATTCCGCGGCAATGGACAACGGCTTTACGCCGGGATCCGTGGTGGTGGATGCGCCCATCGTGATCCGCTACGGCAAAAAGGTCTGGAAACCTGCCAACTTTTCGCACAAATTCTTCGGGCCCACATTGCTGCGCACGGCTCTGGCCAAATCCCGAAATCTGGTGACCATCCGTATCGCGCAGCGCATCGGCATCCGCAAGGTCATCGAACGGGCCAAGGCCATGGGGCTTACTCCTGAGTTTCCGCCCTATCTGCCCATCTGTCTGGGCGCCGTGGCCGTAACGCCCATGAACCTCTGTCAGGCCTATACGGCCTTTCCCAGAGGCGGCAGCACCATCGAGCCGCAACTGGTGCTCACAGTCATGGGCCCCTGGGGCGAACCCGTATACAAAAACGAACCCAAGGTCACCAATGCCATCAGTCCGCAGAACGCCTTTATCATGAGCAAGCTGCTGGAAGAGGTGGTCAATGGCGGCACCGCCACCCGTGCCAAAAAACTGGGCCGTCCGTTGGCCGGAAAAACCGGTACCACCAACGAGGAACGGGACGCCTGGTTCATGGGCTTCACTCCCTACCTGCTCACGGGCGTATATGTGGGCTTTGACCAGATCCGTCCCATGGGCAGATTCGAAACCGGTTCGCGCGCGGCCCTGCCCATCTGGCTGGAATACCGCATGGCCATTGAAAACAAATATCCGGAAGAGGATTTCAAGCAGCCCGAAGGCGTGGTTTTCCGCCAGGTCACCTTTGCGGACCGCCAGTCCGACGGAAGCCTGCGCAGCGGCACCTATAATCTGCCGTTCATGACGCATGTTTCGCAGCACCTTCAGGGGCCGGAAAATGCGGAAGAAACAGCGGAAGAATATTACGGCAGCGAGGAAGCCGCTCTGGACGCCATCGAGCAGAATATCATCGACTCCACCCAGGGGGCTCCCGAGGAAGAACCCAAGGGCAAGGAAGAAGATCTGTTCAAACAGCTGTTCTGATAAGCCGATTGTCCGTTCTGCCGCCAATCCTGCGGCCGGGCGGGGTGATATGAGCGATACAAAAGGAGGGGCGCATGCCTCATTTGAAGATTGAAACCAATGTCGCGCTGGACGGCCAGGCGGCCGTGGCTCTGGCCAAGAAAGCCTCGGCCATGTGCGCCGAAACCCTGGGCAAGCCCGAACAATACGTGCAGGCCATGGTCAAGGGCTCCGTTGCCCTGGTCCACGGCGGTTCGGTTGATCCCGCAGCCTACCTCGAACTCAAGAGCATCGGTCTGCCCAAAGGGCGCTGCAAGGAGTTTTCCAAGGCCCTGTGCGGATTTCTGGAAAGCGAACTGGGCATAAACCCGGGCCGGATCTACATCGAGTTTTCGGATCTGGACGGTTCGCTGTTCGGATGGAACAACTCCACGTTCTGATTTGCCGCCTTGCCTTCCGGATGTAACAATTATTCTGTAGGTAGTGTCTAATCAGCACGCGGGAGGATTGAAATGCAGACGGAAGCAAGGCTGAAAATTCTTTTTTTATGCACCGGCAACTCCTGCCGGAGCCAGATGGCCGAAGGCTGGGCAAAGGAGTTGAAATCCGACGTCCTGGAAGCCTGGTCCGCCGGGGTGGAAACCCACGGACTGAACCCGCGCGCCGTGCAATGCATGGGCGAAAGCGGGGTGGACATCTCCGGGCAGCGTTCCAAACTTGTGGACGAGCTGCCCGACATGACCTTTGACTATGTGGTCACCCTCTGCGGGGACGCCCACGAACGCTGCCCCATGATCTTCGGCAGGGGGCGCGTGCTGCACCACGGTTTTGATGATCCGCCCGCTTTGGCAGCCGGACTCGACGATGAAGAGGAGATACTCTCCCAGTACCGCCGCGTCCGGGACGAAATAAAAGCATGGGTCGAGACCCTTCCGGAAGCCCTTTTCTGAATTTTTCCAAGGCGGCCTGATCAGGCCTTGAGCGCCGCCGCGATCTCTTCCTGCATGCGCATTGCCATGGCCACCGGGTCGGCGGCGGTGCGTATGGGACGGCCCACCACCACATAATCCGCGCCCAGTCCGATGGCTTCGCCTGCCGTCAGCGAACGTTTCTGGTCGTCGCCCGGAATGGCGCTGTCCTTCGGACGGATGCCCGGAGTGACGATCATGGCGTCCGGTCCCAGCTCCTTGCGCAGCATGGCGGCTTCGCGTCCGGATGCCACAACGCCCGTGAATCCGAGTTCCACGGCGCGTTTGGCCCGCGAGCGTACGATGTCTTCGATGGCGGCCGTGGCACCCATTTCGGCCATGTCGTCCTGGTTGAAGCTGGTCAGTACGGTCACTGCCAGCAGGCCGGCGTCCGCGTTGGCGGCCACAGCGCCCCGGCAGATGGAATCATTGCCGCCGTGCACGGTGGCGAAGGTGATCTTGCGGCCGTGCAGCTGGGCCACGGCGCGCTGTACCGTCACGGGCACGTCGTAGAACTTCAGGTCCAGCATCACCTTGTGGCCGCGTTCGGTGAGCCAGTCCACAAAGGGAAACCCCGCTCCGAGAAACAGCTCCAGCCCAACCTTGAAAAAGCGTATGGGGCCTTCAAGGCGCGTCACCCACTCCCTGGCCTGGGCCTCGTCCGAAACGTCCAGAGCAAAAATGATCCGCTCGTTCAATGCAATGTCTTTATGCGTCATATCAAATCCTTTATTTAGGGGAGAGGAGGGGATGGGGTGCCTCCGGCAGCTCAGGAACCCTTTTGTCCGGACTTGGCTGGATAAGATCTTCCAGGCTCCTTATGTCGCTAAGAATCTCCAAAAAAGGGTCTTGAGAATCTCCCAAAATTTTTTGCTGGTAGAAAATGTATTCATGGTCCGAAGGCTATGCCTCAGGTAGCTTTAGAGCCGTATCAGTCGCAGTCTTCTCCCGGCTTGTCGGAACAGCC
The DNA here is from genome assembly GCA_963667575.2 of Desulfovibrionaceae bacterium. GTDB lineage: Bacteria > Desulfobacterota > Desulfovibrionia > Desulfovibrionales > Desulfovibrionaceae. The sequence goes on from CAXXHY010000035.1 coordinate 388,931, forward strand.
GCGAAAGCCGCTGACGCCCGAAAGATCCAGTGCGGCGCCGGAGTCGCCGGAAACGCCTGTTCCGTTGTTCTTGCCGCTGCGCTTGGCAGCGCCCACCACCAGGGTCACGGGCACTTTTTCCGCACCGTAGCGGTACAGGGCCATCTTGTTGCGGTAGAGGCGGAAAAGCAGGTCCAGCCTGGGCGCACGCGTGGGCCGTACTGTACTGATTTCGTTGAAAAAGCGGCGCAGGCTGTCAGCAGGTTTCTGGCTGGCCAGCAACCGGTTGCGCAGCTCCTGGATAAGGACATCGTCGCCCTCATGTTCGGCAATGGGAATGAACGCCACAAAGGAGATATCGTTTTTCAGGGTGGTGAGCACGGCGTCCTTGCAGGCCGGGCATGTGGGCGAGAAAAAGAGCTTAACAGGAGCCTTGGGAGAGCCGAGAATGGGCCAGGGCTGGGCAAGCAGTTCGCTGGTGGTGGAGAAAACGCACGGACTGAACAGCAGCAGCCACACGGCAAGCAGGCTGAAAAGGGCCTTGCGCATGGGGAGCGCCGCATCCTGCGCGCGGATCTGGAAAAACAGGATCAGGGCAAAGAGGCCTCCGGCGATCATGCAGTTGAAGCAGGGCAGGGTCAGGGCCAGCCAGGCCAGCAGGATGCAGTCCGCGCCCACTCCGAGTCCGGAGAAAAACAGCGCCAGTTTGGCCTGCCTGGTCGCCAGCAGAATGGCCAGGAGCATAAAACCGGCGGTGCCGAACCACCAGAGGGATATGCCGAAAACGCTTACGTTATGGGTCAGGTTGCAGCCTTCGGTAACGCAGAGCGTTTCCGCGCCGCCCAGGGCTGCCGTGACGCAAAAGGCCGCGCCTACCAGTGAAAGAAAAAATGCGGCTATGGAAGTACGCATGTAATATTCTCCGTCTAGATGATGATTATTCAGCTTCAGTCTGTTCCGGGTGTAGTTTACGGTTTTTGCGCCATTCGTGGAAGCCCTGAAGCAGGTCCCATTCCACCGGCACGATGAACAGCGTCAGAGCCGTTGCCGTGCACAGTCCGGTGACGAATGTGGAAGCCATGGTGCCCCAGACCACGGAGTAGTTGGGGAACCCGACGGCCATGGGCAGCAGCCCCAGGGTTGTGGTCAGGGTTGTCAGCAAAATGGGGCGCAAACGGACGCGGATGCCTTCCCGTACGGCTTCCTTCCGTGTCATTCCCTGGGCGTAGAGGGAATTGATGAAATCTATGAGCACCAGCGAATCATTGACCACCACGCCGGTGACGCCCACCACGGCGATGAAGCTGTTCACGGTGAACAGCGTCTGGGTCAGCACCTTGCCGCAGACCACGCCGATGAGGGAAAAGGCCACGGCCGAGAGAATGATCAGGGGCTGGAGATAGGATTTGAACTGGTTGGCCAGGATCAGGTAGATGATCAGCACCGCGATGACAAAGGCGTAGGACAGCGACAGATAGGAGCGCTGGGTGCTTTCGAATTCGCCGCCGAATTCTATGGAAGCGCCCGGATACTGCTCCCGGATGGTCTGATAAAAGTCGCGGACCTTGGCGATTATCACCGGTACGGAGGTTTTGCTCTGGGCGGCCTGGTTCAGGTTGCCTTCAATATTCACGGCGCGATAGCCGTTGTAGCGGCGCAGTGCGCCGGGTTCGTTGTAGGCCTCCACTTTGCAGAGGTCGCTGAGCCGGATGGGGCCGGAATCGTCCTCGATAAGGGGAATGGCCAGAGCCTGCTCGGGCGAATCAAAAGCCTCCGGACTGAATCCGAGCTTCATGTCGATGTCTTCATCCGGAGTGCGGAATTTGCCGATATAGCGGCCGTCCAGAACGCTGGCGGCCAGGCTGGCCACCTTGGACGGATTGAGCCCGTATTCGGAGGCGCGGTCTTCCCTGACCCGGAAACGGAAAATGCGGTTGGGCTCGCTTACGTCCGTATCCAGGTCCGCCACATAGGGGCCGATGTCCGGACTGCGGCGCATGAAGTCGAGCATGGTGCGGGACAGCGTCTGCACCTGGTCCGGCTCCGTACCCAGCACCCGGACATTGATGTCCTTGCCGCTGGGAGGTCCGCCCCGTTCGGCCCGGATCTTGACGGTATACCCGTCCTTTTCGAAAGTCTGTTCGATGCGGCGCCGCATGTTTTCCAGGTGCTGCGTGGGGTCGTTGTCCGTGGTGTCCTTGAAATGCTGGTCGTCCCGGGCCGGCATGGTCACGGCCACATTGCCGTAGTTGTTGCCGTAGATCTGCTGGTAATCCTCGGTGACGTAGAAACCGGCCATGCCCACCGCCGAGGCGGCCATGCCCGGACCGTCGGCCATGATGAACCGGGAAATATCCTTGAGTTTTTCGGATATGGTCTCCACCGGAGTGGTGGAGGGGCCGAACAGGTTGACGTAATAGAGGTTGTAATCGTCCGGGTAGAATTTGATGCGGATCAGATTGGATTTGCCCATGGCGGAAGCGCCCAGAATCGCGATGGATACGGCGAAGGCGATCAGGACGATGGTCAGGCTGAGATAACGGAAGCGCAGGGTGAACGAGGTCACCAGTCTGGTCAGCCAGCGGAATCCCATGAGCAGGAGATTGTCTTTTTCCGGATCTTTCCCCGGCTTCGGACGCGGTCCCCAGTCCAGATAGTGCAGGGGCAGGATGAACAGACATTCCACCAGGGAAGCCGTGATGGCAAAGGCCACGGCCTTGGGGATCAGAGAAAAGAATTCGCCGGTGCTGCCGGTCATGATCAGCATGGGCAGAAAAGCCGCCACCGTGGTGGTGGTGGCGGAAATGACCGGAAAGGCCACTTCGTTGGTGCCGTCCACAATGGCCGTTACCAGCGGGTCGCCTTCCTGCACATGGCGGTAGATGTTCTCCACCACCACGATGGCGTCGTCCACGATGATGCCCGAGACCAGCACAAAGGAGAACAGGGTGATCTCATTGAGCGAGTTGCCGGTCAGGTACATCAGGATCATGGTGGTCAGAAAGGAAAAGGGGATGCCCACGGTGGTCAAACAGGCGTTGCGAAACCCCATGAAATACCAGATCAGCAGCGAGACCAGAATGACGCCCACCAGCAGGTTCAGCCCCAGGGTGTCCATGGCGTCGTTGATGTAGATGGTGGAGTCCTGGGTTTCCACCAGCTCCACGCCTTCCTGCTGCAGCTGCGGACGGAACTGGGCGATTATCTTGTCCGCGGCTTCCTTGATGTCCAGGGCGTTGCCCGCTTCGGTCTTGATGATCTTCAGCGAGACGCCGTCGCGTCCGTTGATGGTGGTGATCACCGTTGGGTCGCTGTAGCCCAGCTCCACTGCGGAGGCCACATCGCGGACCCGGACGAACGAACCATCGCCGTCGCGCCGGACAATGACGCTGAGGGCCTGTTCGCTGGAACGGAATTTTTCGTCCACTATGACCACGAATTCGCCCTGTTTGTCCTTGAAATCTCCGGCCGGAATGGAAATATTGGATGCGTCCAGAGCAGTGGCCACTTCCTCGAAGGTGACCCCCAGCCGCGACAGGCGCGCGGGGTCCAGATAGATCTTGAATTCGCGGTCGTACTCGCCCTGGAGTTTGACCTCCTGCACGCCGGGGATCCGCTCCAGGGGGATCTTCAGCTCTTCGGCCATCAGAGAGAGGGCCCGGTTGCTGCGATCGCCGGAAAGATTCACGCTGACCACGGGCAGCCAGTCCGAGGTTTTGATGCTCACAAAGGAGGGCGGGTCCGCGTCCTCCGGCAATTCCTTCTGAATATTGATGATCCGGAAGCGCACTTCCTTGTAGAGGTCTGCGTAGTCCGTGTCGTCGTCAAATTTTATGACCACGCTGGAACGCCCGCGATAGGATGTGGACTGGATGAACTCCACGTCTTCCAGGCCTTCCAGGGCATCTTCGATTTCCTGGGTGATCAGCGCTTCCACTTCTTCGGGACTGGCGCCGCGGATAGGTGGTGGAAATAAAGACCTTGCCGAAATTGACCAGCGGATAGCGTTCCACGGGCAGGGCGCCAGCAAAGAAAATGCGCCTACTACCATGAGCAGACACAAAGATCAGGTTGAAAAAGACATTCTGCGCAAGGGTAAACCGGACAACGGACTTCATGGGCTCTTGACCGCATCGCAATGGGGTTGAAACAACATGGAGACTGGTCCTGCGGGTAAACAGGACATACCGATGCTGGCTATAGATGTTTTTTGAAACAGCGTCTACCCATTGGAACTTTTTTCGGAGACAGACGGCAGGGGGCGAACAGGCGCTTCAACGTGTGACCGCCGTGGAATCAATCGGCAGAGTCCTTGCTGTCGCTTTCGTCCAGCAGCGGCAGCAGAGCCTTCTCGTCGGATTCAAAGACCTTGTGCTTCATTAGAAAAGTGGCGATGTTTTTCATGGACCGCGGATTCGCCGCCACGGTTTCCGGAAATTCCAGCCCCAAATCATTGAAGCGGTCCAGGTAAGCATCGTCCTGGCCAGGTGTTTTATGTTTCATTGGGCGTCATTGTGCATCTCACTGCCTGTTGTCCGGGGCCTGTTCTTTTTGGGAACGTATATTATGGCTCAAACTGGATTTTATGACAAGACAGGTTTTTAATACAACTGAAAGGGAACATCTGCAAAAAAATGAAAAATGCTGTACAGTACGCTGTAATGTGGTAAAATTTTGCTGGAATTTCATCGGGCCTGGCGGGCAGGTACGATAAAAATATTGCCAGATATGTGTAACGAGGGTATAGCCCTCGCTCCATGGTCGGCCGGAATATTGCGGCCTGCGGTTTATCAGACAGTAATCGTTACAGAAAATTTTCATTTTTCTGCGCCTGAGTTATAAGCACGGACCCGCCATTGTCGGGTGCGGCGGCAAACGCCGCAGGAGCTGGGTGTTATGTCTTTTCCGCTCCCTGCCAGTGTCGGAACACAAGGTACGTAAGTCCTTGCTGACACTGGTCACATGAACAGCCGCGCCGCACGCGGGGGCAAGCGGCGATGGTCGCGCGGAGATGGTAGTTGGATTTTTTCGCTTCCATCAATAATAACATAGGAAATGCGGCGGGAATTCCCGTCAGGATATAGAGTGAGAAAATGGACGGAGCGCTTATCAATCAGGCGGAAACGCATGATGCAATAGATCTTGCACTTTGGGCCGGGGAAATGATGTTCGGCTCGGGAGCGGAAATAGACAAGGTGCAACGGGCCATAACCAGCCTGCTGAACACCTGCCAGTGCGAAACCATCAGTATTCTTGTGGCCCACAACGCCCTGATGGTCACCATCACGCGCCGGGGGGTTGACCCTTACCAAAGTACGGACCATCGCGGGCCACGGCGTGGACTTCAAGAAGGTCACGGAAATATACGCCCTGGCCAAGGACGCGCAGAACAACGGTTATGATGCGAATAAAAATCCGCAAGGAACTGCGGCGGATCGCAGATGACGGGCCCATTTATTGTTCGTCCTTCGTGGCCCTGGCCACAAGCGTTGCCTGCGGCGGATTTCTGGTCTGTTTCGGAGGCGGCCCGCGCGAGTTCCTGGCCACGGTTCTGGCCGCGTTCATCGGCCTGCTCGTACGCTTCAAGCTCACCAGGCTGCAGTACAATGTCATGCTGGTGTTCGGCCGTCAGTTCCTTTGTCTCCAGCGTGGCGGCCATTCTGCTGGGAAACCTGGTGCATCAGCCGGACCTGGTCCTGGCGGCTTCGGTGCTCTACCTGATTCCGGGCGTACCGCTCATCGATTCCATAGAAGAGCTCATTCGCGGCTATGTGACCGTGGGGCTGACACGGGGCATCATGGGCATAGCTCATGGTGGCGTTCCTGGCGTTCGGCATGCTGCTTGCCCTCAGCCTGAAGGAGATGTTCTGATGCCCTGGGGAAATTATCGGCACCATTCTTCTCAAGGCTCTGTTCGGGGGCATCGCGTCCATGGGGTTCGCCGTTCTGTTCAACATGCCCAAGCGGATTCTGCCTGGTGCGGCATTCTCGGTTTTACGGGCATGGGACTGCGTACGCTGGGACTCTCTCTGGGGTTTTCGCTGGAGCATTCAACCCTGCTGGGCGCCACGGTGGTGGGCTTCGTATCGTTTATTCCGCATCACAGGCTCGTGCTGCCCACGCATGTTGTTTCCATTCCCGGAACCATCAACATGGTCCCGGGCGTGTTCGCCTTCAAAGCCATGACCGGTTTCATGACCTTTTCCACTTCAAGGATCCGCAGGATCTCTTTGCCGCCAGCTACAATCTGCTTACAACGCTGTATGTGCTGATGGCCATTGCCATGGGACTGATTCTGCCCAGCCTGATCCTGCGTATCAACAAGAAGACGCTCTGACGGCAGAACGGATTAAAAACCAAGTATACCGGATAGTCAGGCTTCTATTTTTGTGTGTAATGGCGGTATAATACGCAAAAAAAAGGGAGCCATGGGATTCTTCTTCAAAAAAAAGCACTCTTTCCGGCCCTGAAATCTGGCGTTTCGAGACTCTCGACAAAGCCAGCCAGGCCGGAGCCGCCTTTATCCGCGAACTGGCCCGGGATCGATGCCCGACAGGAGCGTCGGTTCTCTCTGGTATTGTCCGGAGGCTCCACCCCAGGTAAGCTTTTTACCCGGCTGAGCAACGGCACCATGCAGAATGCCATGGACTGGAACGGACCGACCTGTTCTGGGGGGACGAACGCTGCGTGCCGCCGGACGCCCCGGAGGAGCAATTACAGCCTGGCCCGTGCCACGCTGTTTGCCCGTGCCATCATCCCCGAAGAGAACATCCACCGCATCAAGGGCGAACTGGGGCGCCCAGGCCGCGGCCGAGGATTATCAGAATCAGCTGCAGGCCTACTGCAGCCGCATGGGCACGGACAGCCCCGGCTTTGGCTGCGTGCTCCTGGGGATCGGCTCGGACGGGCATACGGCCTCGCTTTTTCCCGGCAATCCCGTGCTGGATGAAGAAAAACTCTGGGCCGCGCCGGTGTTCGCCCCCAATGCCAACCCTCCCATTGACCGCGTTACGCTGACCTATCCGGTGCTCAACAATGCGCGCAACGTGCTGCTGCTGGCTGGCGGTCAGGGCAAGGCCGAGATTCTGCGCGCCCTGTTCAACGATCCGCAGGCTGCCGAGAAATACCCCCTGGCCAGGCTCAGACCCCGGGGCCGCTATGTGCTGCCTGGCTGATGAGGGCCGCGCTGGCGCTCTGCTGAGCGCAGCTTCCGGAATTGACTTCACGGGGCAAGCAGGTCAATAATACGCCTCCTCGCGGAAATCCGGTCGCACTGTCCGGACCGGTTTCGCCGTTTCTCCACTTTTTTGTCGGGCTACGCCGACGACCATCGTCGTCTGTGCCGCTGTCCGCGTGTGTCTGCTGGATGAATTACATGCCCAAAAAATCTTCATTGCTGCTCCTGGCGGGGACACTGCTGCTCTGCGCTCTGGCGCTGGAAGCGCTGTTCCGCGTATTGCCCACCTGCGAACCCTTCCGGACCCAGTCCGTGAATCAGGAACAGCCGATTCTGCATTTTATGCCCGATCAGGACCTGCAATGGTCCAAAGGGGCGACCTTTGAAATGACCAACAAGGTCCATGTGAACAACATGGGTTTTGTCAACCGCCAGGACTACGTCCGGGAGGATCCCAGACCTTTGATGGCCGTGATCGGCGACAGCTACATCGAGGCCATGATGGTGCCCCAGGACAAGACCTGCTACGGCGCGGCTGGAACAACTGGAGCCCCAATGGCGCTTCTACAGCTTCGGCATCAGCGGCGCGCCCCTCAGCCAGTATCTGGCCTATGCCGGGTACGCCCGCAAGCAGTTCGCGCGCAGAAGTTTCTTATCGTGGTGGTGGGCAACGATTTTGACGAAAGCTACCTGCCCTACAAGGGATTTTCCCGGTATGTATTTTTTCACGGGACGATCCCCACTCCCCAACCGGGCTGAAACTGGTGCGCGAGGATTATCATCCGGGCGTGCTGCGCGACCTGGCCCGCCATTCGGCCCTGGTGGATTACCTGTTCTTCAACGTGGGCATAGGGGCGCTGAAAAAGGTCATCCACTCCAGTTTTCGCCTCAACCGGCGAATATTCGGGCAATACCTCCGTGGCCAGCAATGCGGAGCGGCTGAACAACTCCAAGCACTGCGTGGAGGCCTTTCTGCAAATGCTCCCAGAATATACGGGGCGTGGAAAAGGACAACTGCACCTTTGTGATGGACGGCGCGCGCGAGGAAATCTACGACCCGGACTACTGGCACGGACACAAGACCTTTTTCCACCTCATGCGCGAGTATTTCATCCGACGCGCCCAGGAGTCCGGCTACCCGGTAATCGACATGCCAGCCCGTGTTCAAACAGAGCTACGCCAAAGACGGCAAGCATTTCGAATCCGCCCACGACGGCCACTGGAACCCCCACGCCCACGATCTCGTGGCCAGGGGAAGTGGCTGCAAGGGTTTTTCACGAGAAGTAGCGTGTTCTCGAACATTGCACCCCTTGCAAATTAAGAGTTTTTGGAGATTCCAAAGAACCTTTTGCAAAAGGTTCTTTGGCCGCCGGAGGCATTTTTTCTCCAAAGTAGCAATATCTTACCCCAACATCGCCAGAACGGCTTTTTCGCAGGCCTGTTTTTCTGCCGTGGTCACTTCTTTCCGTACCAGTGCTTTGCCCGGGCAGGTGGCGACGCAGGGGAAGGTCCGTACCGGCGAGATTCTGGTCATAACACTGGTCGCATTTGCACATGATGCCCTCGGCATCGAACTGGGGCACGCCGTAGGGGCAGGCCTGGGCGCAGGCGCCGCAGCCGATGCAGCCGCGCGGATCCACCAGCACCAGACCGTCCGAGGCGCGTTTTTCAATGGCGTCCGCCGGGCAGGCGTCCACGCAGGCCGGTTCCGCGCAATGCAGACAGGACAATGACAGGCTGGCGCTCTTCACTGCCGGATAACCGCCGTCCCAGAGGTTCAGCACTCTGCGGAAGCGTACGCCGGGTTCCAGTCCGCGCCAGGATTTGCAGGCGGTTTCGCAGCCGTGGGCACTGCACGCAGCGCTGCGGATAAAATCGAATCAGATATTCCTTTGCCGGGGCGCTCATCAGGCCTCCTCCCATTTTTGCACTTCCACCAGAGTCTGGCTGCTCATGGCCGTGACCAGCGGATCATAGACCTTGTCCGGATCCACGCTGTAGAGCAGGGTTCACGTTGGCCCCCGCCGTCCGTGAGCGGATAATCCGCCATGTTCAGCTCCTTGCAACCCTGCCACCAGCCGTGCAGCAGCATCACCGTGTCCGGCCGGATGCCCGGATAGAGCTCGGCCCGGACCCTTGAGCCAACCGTAGGGGGGATTTCAGCCGCACCCAGTCGCCGTCGGCAATGTTCCTGGCCGCGGCCGTGCCCGGATGGATGTGCAGCAGGGGATCGGGCTGGATTTCCCGCAGCAGGGGCACGTTGCGCTGCCAGGAGGCGCTGTAGTTCTTGGACGTATGGTAGTCGGAAAGAATCAGCGGAAAGTCCGCGCCAGAGTTCCGGCGTGGCGGTCGGGCCTTCGGGCGGCTCGCGCCATTCGGGCAATGGGCGCGTATCCGGCCTGTTCGAAGGTGGTGTTGTAGAGCGCCACCTTGCCCTGGGGCAGAAAAGGGCTCTTGTCCAGGCGAAAACTGGGACGCTTGAAGATTTTTGCGTATTTTTCGTACTCGGGCGGTTCCGGCGGAGAAACCAGGGCCCGGTTGGCATGTTGCGCAACGCGGCCATGTCCAGTCCGAGGGGGTCGAGCTGGTCGTCCATGCAGGCCTTCACATCGGCCTGCCAGAAGTCCGCGCCGTAGCCCATGGCCTTGCCCAGGTCCAGAAAGAACTCGATCATGGATTTGTACGGTCCGAGCGGTTCGATGACTTGGTTGGTGGCCATCAGCCAGTTGGGGCCGTTCTGAAAAGGATAATCGCATTCGTACCCCGTGGCCACCGGCAAAACGATGTCCGCCCAGGGCATTTTCCGGCGTACGGGCAACGTCGGCGATCACGAAAAAATCGAGCTTCTGCAGAGCCGCCAGCACGTTTCGCGTGCCGCGCGTACTGGCCAGCGGCTGTGTGCCCGGAGCAATGATGGCCCGGACGGCATAGGGCTTTTCCGTGAGCACGCTTTCAAAAATCCGGTAGTAGGCCGATGAAGTGCCCTCCATGAAAGGCTGAAATTCCACGGGAAATTCCGGCGCCACCAGCTTGTTGACGAATTCCTGCGTATAGCGCTGGCGCAGGGTGATGGTTCTTTGTGGCGTTTTTGGGCGGCCGGCGCAGCAGGTTGGTGCCGGGCCGGTCCACATGGCCGGTGACGGCCATGAGCATGGCGATACCCCGGATGGCGGTCGCAGGCCGCTGGCGGCGTGCTCAACGCCGTTGCCCACGTCAATGGCCGCCCGGGGTGTTGTGGCGTACTCCCGGGCCACCTCGCGGATTTGTTCCGCAGGCACGCCGGTGATGGTCTCGGCCCATTCCGGCGGATACTGCCGGACATGTTCCCGCAGTTTGTCAAAGCCGTAGCACCACTGCTCCACGAAATCATGATCCACCAGGTCTTCCAGAATGACCACATGCAGCATGGCCAGGGCCAGGGCGGCGTCCGTGCCCGGACGTACGGGCAGCCACACGTCCGCCATACCCGAATCCGGCTCCACCGAAGGCTTGATGGCAATGACCCGAGCGCCGCGCTGCACAGCGGCCAGAAAGGCTCTGGACGGCCCGGACACCGGCCCCGAGTAGATGGGCTGGCGTCCCCAGTAGATGATCAGGTCGCTCTTGCCGTATTCGGGCTGGGGCCAGTCCGCCAGGGTGTGCATGAAGGAAAAGCCGCGCTGCACGGCGCAGATGCCGCTGTGCCCGTAGTTGGGACTGCCGTGAACCACGCCGAAACGCTGCAGATATTCGCTGTACGAACGCTTGGCCGGCGAGAGAATGGCCAGGCTTTCCGCCCCGTATTGGGTCTTTTGTTCGAGCAGTTTTTCGGCAATGATGTTGATGGCGTCATCCCAGCTTAGTTGCTCGAACCGGTTTTCTCCCTTTTGTCCGACCCGCCGCAAAGGGTGCGTCAGGCGGTCCGGCGAGTAGACCCATTGGGGCGCGGCATGGGCCTTGGCGCAGAGCGCTCCCTGATTGTTGGGGGATTCGTCCATGCCTGCCACCCGCAAGAACCTTCCGTCCTTCCTGAATGCGTAGATGCCGCATCCGCCGCCGGGGCCGCCCGGTCCGCACATGCCGCAGACCGTGGGCACCACTTCTTCGCCCCGTGCCTTTGCCAGCGCCAGGGCCTGTTCGTATTTCATGAAAATCGCCTTTACGGTTTCGTCGCGGGGCACTGCCATGGGCAGGGCTGCGATGGGTTGTTCGATGCCGTCCGGGAAGAACTCGGCCCCCAGGCACGGCAGCCAAAAGCATACGCGGATTCCCTGCGCACCTCAAACTTTTGAAAAAAGTGACAAGTCGCGCAAAGGGAGTATCCTGGGCATGCCGCCCCTTCAGGGCTTGATTCGTATTTCGCATTGCTCCCAGGGGTGCACCCTGGGCTGTAATTAAACCGCCCCGTTGAGGCGCTGGAGTAGAAGGGCAACAGACCTGAAGACGGTGGTGCAGATACCGCCTGTGCCGGGAAGATGGGGTATTTTGCCGTTCCAACGCCCCCTTATAATGCCCTATAGTCACCGCCTTCTGCCCCATCGCCTCCCCAATATATCTATAGCCCAGGGCGCAGCCCTGGGATTGCTGCCGCGAGAGGGACCAAGCCCTGTAAGGGCTCTATTCCTATTTCGCATTGTTCCCATGGTTGCACCCTGGGTTGTAATTAAACCGCCCGGTTGGGGCTTTGGAGCAGAACGGCAATAGGCCCGTAAACGGCGAGGCGGAGACCGCCTGTGCCGGGACTATGGATGATTTCTCCGTTCCAAGCGCCCCGCGCAATGCCCGGAGGCACCTCCTTCCGCCCCGCGCCTCCCCCAAGCCCCAACGGGGCGACATATCTATAGCCCAGGGCGCAGCCCTGGGATTTTGCGATATCTCCAGTGAAAGCCCTGTAAGGGCGGCATGGCAATGACGTCCGCCGCCTGACAACATGCTCAGCCGTTCGCGTCCGTTACCGGTTCCAGCCGCGGCGGACAGGAATCCTCTTGCTTGCGGATTTTCCGGGAATTGCGGCTGGTCACGAACAGATAACCGCCGATGAAGGCCAGGATGGTGCCGCCGCCGATCATGGTGGCCGTGGGGGGCTGTTCGGCAAAGAACAGCAGTGCCCAGATCGGGGCCAGCACCACGTTTATCAGGGTTATGGTGGCCATTTCCGCGGCAGGAATGTAACGGGTCGAAAGGGCGTTCATCACCCGGCCCAAGGGCGCGGACAGCATGCCCATGGCCGCCATGATCAGCCAGGTGTTGGCGCTGTATGCGGACGGATGCGCCGGCACGAACATGAACAGGGCCACGAAAAAACCGCCCAGTCCGACCACGGCTGGCCGGCTGATGTTTTTGTAACGCCGCCAGAGCGTACCGTTGAGCCCCAGACAGAGTACCATCAGCACGGCGAACAGATCGCCGGTGAGGTTGCCGGACTGCAGCGAGCCGGAGACCACCACGCTGATGCCGCCGATGACCCCGACAATGGCCAGCCACAAAACCTTGCCGGTACGCTCGCGCAGCAGCAGCCAGGAAATCAGGGCTGTGGCCACAGGCCGGCTGCTCATGATGAAGACCGCGTTGGCCACGGTGGTGTGTTTGATGCTCAATACGAATGATGTGGAACTGCCCACAATGAGCAAGGCCGAAAGCACCAGAGGCCAGCCGTCATCACGAAGCGTGCCTATCAGGCCGCGTTTGTCCGTGAACTGGACAAGAAGTCCCATGGAAAGGGCCGCAAAAAGGCCGAAAAGAAACGCCGTATCATATCCGCCCACCCCGGACAGCCTGATGAACACGGAGTCGAAACTGAGCAGCAGGCCGCCGGTCAGTGCGGCCTGCCGCCCCTTGCCGCTTGTGCTCGCAGGTATTATTGCCTTTACTTGAGATAGAGTCATAGCGTACTCCTGGTTAAAATCATACTCATGGGTATGATTTTAACCAGGAGTGGATGTTTGTCAATGAAATCATACCATATAGTATGATTTTTTGCGGCAACATGTGGAGATATAATGAAAAAAATTGAAGCTAAAAAACAGCACAAGCGGGAGGTCATTCTCCGGGCGGCTCTGGATATCTTCCTCACGGAAGGCTATATAGGGAGCAGCATGGACAGCATTGCGCGGGGAGCCGGTGTCACCAAGCAGACCGTATATCGCTATTTCAGCACCAAGGAGGAGTTGTTTCAGGAGGCTCTGGAGGCCCAGCGGGAAGCGACTCCACGGAGTTATCTGGACGCTCTGGAAATTCCGGACTCTGCCGAAGCCCTGATGCAATTCGCCACGAGTTTTCTGGAAGTTCACATGTCCTGGCGGCATCTCGCGGCAATTCGTTTGCTGGTGGCCGAGGGGCCCAGTGCGCCTGAAATTACCAGGGCCTTTTTCGCGGGCGGCCCGAGGAAATCCATAGCGCGGCTGGCCGCATTTCTGCAAAAGCGCTTTGACCTGGATGATCCGGAGCATGCGGCCATGTCCCTGATAAGTACGCTCCTGGCCCTGCGTATGAATGTGCTGACCGGACTCGAGGCAGCACCCTCGCAGGAGGTTATCGCCGGCCATGCGCAACGTACCGTGGCCCTGTATTTGAAATTTTTGTCCTGATTCCTCTGTTTAAGGGCAGCAAACGAGCCGCAATCCCAAAGCCGGTGCCGCAAGGCAAAGGAGAGAACCACCATGTACCTGGTCAGTGCCTGTCTGGCAGGCTGCAATTGCAGATATGACGGAAGCAATAACGCGAACGAGCGGGTGATCGCTCTGGTCAACGCGGGCAAGGCCGTACCTGTGTGCCCCGAACAACTGGGCAACCTGCCCACCCCGAGGGAATGCAGCGAGATCATCCTCGATGCGCACGGCAGAAAAAGGGTCTTCAACAACCAGCGGGGACGATGTCACGGAAGCTTTCGAACGCGGTGCGCAGCGTACGCTGGCCATCTGCAGGGCGCTGAATATCGGGCAGGCGATTCTGCAGTCCAGAAGCCCGTCCTGCGGCAAGGGCAGAGTCTATGACGGAACATTTTCCGGTGTTCTCGTGGAAGGCTGGGGCGTTACCGCGGAGCTGCTTCACAAGAACGGGATATGCGTTCGCAGCGAACTCGAGCTCGAACTCGGGGGTGATCCTTGTGATTGAAGTATTTCATTGCGCCTGAAGGGGTGGCATGATCGGGCAATCTCCATCATGCCATGCCGCCCTTACAGGGCTTTTATTTTGTATGGTCCGCCAACCCCAGGGCGTTGCCCTGGGCTATAGATATGTCGCCCCGTTGGGGCTTGGGGAGCGCGGGGCTCATGGGAGGAGACTCTGGGCGGTTACGGCACAATGCATGGTTTCCGGGCGGAGTAGGGCACAGGGGGTGGTGTTTCGGGCTGCTTGCGGGGTAGTGCCCGGCAAAAATGCAGTTTTTCATCCGAAAAACGCGGCCAGACCGGGCAATGATGCCCGGCCCGGCCGTTGCGTATTTCAGATTATCGGCAGACCTTGGCCATCCAGGCGAAGAGCGCATCCAGGTCATAGTCCCCGCTGTGGGGTCGGTTCCAGGGAATGGCGAAGTCCACGTCGTATCCTTTGTTTTTCAAGGAAGTGGCCAGAATGACCGGAATGGGCAGGGAGGTGTCCCTGTCCACTGATCCGTGGCGAATTCTCCAGTGTTTTGCAGTTGTTACACTTTTATCCCCGAGATAGTACATGGGGTTCATCAGTTTGATGAGTCCCTTTTCCGCCAGAGCGCCAGCCACCTGGCTGTGCTGTTCGCCAAAGTCTGTAAAATGGCGCGCATCCGTGTCTTTGGTCCCGAACAGGCCGTTTTCCGGAGCGTCGATGGTCAGGCTGTCGAATGCCGGAGGCGTTTTCATTCTGGATATCTGCTTGATGTAGGCAGCGAAATCCAGATCCTTGACCCGGTTGCCCTGCAGGGTGATCCAGGAGATGCCGGAAAGGTCGGCGCCATTGTCCTGGGCTATCTGGGCCGAGGCCAGGACAAATGATTTGACGAATTCCCTGAAATTCCCATTGCCCGTTGCATCCAGAGTAAGAAGTTCTCCAGCGTCGTTTCTGAGTTTGAGGCTGTTCAGATAGGTCGGGAACAACGGCGCCAGAGCATTGGAGATCCTGATCTGTTCCGGGGACAGGGCTGCCTCGACTTCAGGCGGACGCTTGTGACCCATTTCGGGAGGACGCCTTTGTCCGCCGGGGGTGTCCATGTCGGGCGGCGGCATGTGCCCGTCGGGGTTTCCTCTTTGGGCGCTCTTGTAATGCGTCAGTCCCTGAAACAGCCATTCATAGGCCGCGTCCGCATGATCCAGATTGGTGATGGGGCAGTAGCAGGAAGCGGCAAAAATATCGTCACGGGCGTCGGCCGCTCCCAGGGCAGCAAGATACGGAGCATAGTCCGGACTGTTGCCCGTGGCAGCCAGCAGCGCGGAAAGGGCCCCGCCCGCACTGGTTCCATTGGAAATGATCTTTTCCGCATCACCCGGCATACGCTTGTCGTTGTACCGCAGGTATCTGACTGCGGCTTTGAGATCCACGATGCAGGCCGGAGCCTTGCCCGTGTATTCGCCTTTGGCGTTTTGCGTTGTCCTGCCCCGAGCGCCGGGTGCGGCAACAACATAGCCTTTGGACAAGGCCACGAAAGAGGCGTTTGTCTTGCCTTCAAAGCTCTTTCCCGGATGATCCGGCCGACCGGGCATGTAGCCGCCAACAGTATTGGGCAGGAAAATGGGGGCCGTGTCCGCGCTGTAGCCCTCGATGGACTGCCCGTTGAAATAACCATCCGGGATGTAGATGTTCATCACCTGATATTGGGTATCCACCGGATGCTTTACGTAAACGATGTTCTCATAGGCGCGATAGCGTATCGTACGGCCGTCCATGGTCATATGCTGTTCGCGGAAGTTTTTGGGGTTGAATTTCAAGTCCGGGTCCATAACAAGTTTTTGGGAAGACTCAGCGCTGTATTCCGCGGCGTTGGCCGTCCGGACCGCGACGAGCTGAATCACTGCCAAAAATATTGCCAGGATAGATAAAAGGAGTTTGTTCATCTTGGTTCTCCGATTATTTTTAAGGAGGGAGTATACTTCAACGCAGGCCCTGTGGCCAGTTAAGCCGGTTCATTAGAGGCTGTAAGCTGGTATGCGGCCTGCTGCAGCGGGATCGGCATGAAGCAAGCACGGGCACCAACCCAGGCTGCCGATTGTTTGATGTGTAAGGGATGCCTGTCACATAAGGCAGAGACGTCGTGAACATGCGGATGGTTACCAGCCTGTTCCAGATTGCTGGAATTACATGCGTATTGAGATGTTGACCGTATCAGGAACCGCCGAAGATAGTCCGCCGGTTCCTGATACGTACGGGTCTTGGTTATTATTCGTCCGCAGGCGTTTCCATTTGTTTCCTGCGACGCCGCGGCCGGCGTTCGGGCCCGCGCAGCAGGCCGCCTTCGGACAGACATTCCCAGCCCCAGCGCCACCAGCGCAGCAGGGAGATGGCCAGCCAGAGGGACCAGACCAGCATCAGCACGCGGTAGATCCACAGCGGCGCGGAAAGCACTTCCGGCCGGGGCAGGGCGCCGGCAATGCGGTCCTGGGTCCACTGCAGCGTATGCTGTCCCGCCACCGCGGCATAATCCGCGTACTGCATGGCAGGCTGTCCGAGCAGTCCCTGGTGTACGGCGTGGTAGAGGTTGGCGATGCCCGCCACCACCAGCACGGCCAGCACGATCTGGACGAGATCAAAGCCGAACCAGCCCTCGCGCGGGTAGTTCCGGCGTTTGAATTCCAGGGCAAAGAGCCAGAGCACGGCCCAGAGAATGGTCCAGGGCCCCACCTGGGTCAGCCCCAGTCCGAGCAGGAACCACTGCCAGCGCTTGAGCGGAGACCAGGGAATCATGCCGAGCAGGAACGCGCCGATGAGCACGGCGATGCAGTAGCTCCAGAAACGCACCTGCGAACCCATGAGCGGATTGCCCAGAACCAGGAGAATCCAGCGGTCCTTGGGAATTTCATAGTGCATACGCACGTTCACGGCGTTCTGTTTGAGGTCCATGGCCGGGGCCTGGATCTGCGAGGCGCTGTCCTTTTTGCTGCGCCAGGCCACGGTGACGGACTGTTCGCCCGGATTGTACGGGAATTCGATCTCCCCGGACTCCATACCGATACGCGGCAGTGTCTGGCCGTTGGATTCGAGCTTTGTGACCGAAGCGTCCGCAGGGATGGCGATGCGGTGGCGTCCGCCCTTGCTGGCGCGGATCTGCAGTGTCAGGGTGTTTTCATCCAGCCGGGTGCCGGCTTTCAGGGCGTAATCCACGGAGCTGATGGTCATGGACGCGCCAGGAGCCGCGGCCGGACGGGTTATGGCCAGGGTGAGTCCTTCGCCGGGCCAGGGGCGCCAGGTGGGCGTCCACTGTCCGCGGCGGTATTCGCTCACGGGCGGGATGCCGTCGATCTGCAGATCCCAGATGCGCGAGGCCGTGACCGACCACTGCTCCACCCAGGGCACCTGCTTGGGAGCTTTCAGGGCCAGATCCGGCGAGACTTCCAGTCGCGAATGCCAGCTGACATCGGAAGCGTCCGAGGCCAGGTTGATCTGGACCTTGCCGTACTTGACCTTGACCCCGTCGCTGAGCACGGACTCGCCGGGCAGCAGGGGGATGCTCTGCACAATGGGCTGCCCCTGGGGGGAAAGCCGACGGACCCTGGTGGTCACTTCCCAGGTGAGCCCGAGCACGATGTCCCGCTCCACGGAAAGAAAGGGCGGGATGGTGTAGCCGTGGGGCGCGTCGGGTTTGTCCCCGGCAGTGGCGGACTGCAGCCGCGCCAGGCGCAGGGCGCCCTGCAGGTCGCTGTCCGGTCCGATGCCCTGGACTTCCCAGCCCGGCGCAGTGACCTGGGCCAGCTTGGGGCGCATTGGGTCAAAGGAAATATTGAAAGAGTCGGCATCCGGTACGGGCCCTTGCATGACGATGTGATGCACGCCCGCGGGCACCAGAACCTGAAGCGTGCCATTGTCGCTGCGCAGCACCGCCGGCGCATCGTCCACACGTACGTTCTGCGGACGCCAGCGTTCGCTCACCAGGGGCAGGGGCACCACGGCCTGAGCCGCCAGATGCAGTTCGTTGTCCAGGGAGAGCGAGGTGTCATCCAGGGTTATGCGCAACTTGGCCTCGGCCGCGCAGCCGGGAAAGCAGGCTGGCGGGGTCGTGAGTCGCTGGCCGTACTGGTCCAGCATCTGTTGCGAAGGAAAGTTGCCGCCCATGTCCGCCTGCTGCGCATGCGGGGCCTGTTTTGACTGCTGCGGCGCGGCCCAGGCGGTCGAAGCGCCGAGCCCCAGTCCGAACAGCGAGAAAACCAGCAGGGCCGCGGAAAAGGCGAACTGCGGATCTGTGAGACTGGACAGCCAGCGGCGTACGTCAGCAAGGGGCACCACCACCACAAGCAGCAGCAGGGCCCGAGCAAAATGCAGCACCGCGCTCCAGAAGGGCGAGAGCAGCCAGAGCTCCATCTGTTCGTCCTGGGCCACGGGGCCGTTCCACTGCAGCCGGACCTGGCGCCAGCCCCAGTCCGGCAATCCCGGCCCGGTCTGGACCAGGGCTTCCGGATCGTAGAGCATCTGCTGCTTGGCCGGTGCGGCGGGTTTGGCCTTGACCATCATCCGCGGCGCAGGCGCTGATTGGGCCACGCTGTAGGATTCCACCTTGAGGGAATCCGCCTCGTTGACCATGACTTCCGGTTCCACAAGCTGAGCGGTGGTTTTGTCCATGCGTGCGCCGCCTTTGGCCTGCCTGGCGGAATAGGGCACGCCCGCGTAGTCGTATTGCGGATACAGTCCGCTGCGGATTTCCTTGAAAACGAACTGCAGCGAAACAAAAGCCATGCAGAGCACTGCCAGGCCGAAAAGCACCCAGACGCACTTGCGGGTGAACTGCCAGGAGGACAGGAGTTCGCTGGTGGCGAAAATCCTGACCAGGGCCAGGGTGGCGAGCAGGAAAATCCAGCTGTAGCGCGGCGCTCCGTACTCGTGAAAGCCAATGGCAAAGAACAGCAGGGCCAGCAGGCCGAGCCACGGACTCTTGAGCCGGAAAATGGCCAGGGAAAAGATCAGGGCCAGAAAAATGTCCAGCAGGTTCCACTTGCTCAGCCAGGTGCTGGACACCGTGTCCACGCCCTGGGCCGCCATCAGGGTCCAGCCCGGGGGCAGGTTGAGTTTCGCGTCCAGCTTGTTGACGTCCTGGTCCCAGCCCACGGCCGGGAGCGCGCCGGAAAAATCTTCGTAGCGGGACTCGGCAGCCAGCTTGATGCGCTGCTCCGTGAGGATGACCCCCGGCAGTTTGTCCTTGCCCAGCAGCACGATGGACTGGTCCTTGTTGTTGATGCTGACCCGTCCGGGTTCGCCGGGTTTGCGCATGGACAAACGCGAACGCTGGCGCAGGGTGCCGCTGAAGTCGTCCTTCACTGTCAGCCCCTTGCCGTTGAAGTCCAGCCAGAATTCCCGGGCCAGGCGCCAGTCGTCCGGGATGTCCTGGGGAGCGCCGCGGTGCATGGCCTTGAACTGCAGGCCGGCCTGGGGTTCGATGAGATAGGCAGGGTAGCCTTTCCACGGGGCGGGCAGTTCGGTGGTGGAGGGGTCCACGCCGGGCGCGCCTTCCACCTGCACCACGCGCAGGTCGTTCCGGGCCTGGAAGGACCAGAACTCCGTACCGTACGCGCCTTTGGCCGGACCCAGCGCGTCCACAGGACCGGGAAAGCGGGTGGTGACGTAGATGTCCCAGCGGCCGGGAACAGCCTGTACTGACACGCCGTCCTGGGCCTCAAAGCTCAGGGGCAGCGGACTCTGTACGCGCAGCGGGGTGGTGCCCTTGAAAAGCACGTCCGGCAGGTCGATACGCCGGGCCCTGCCAGAGACCTGCAGCCGGACCAGGGTGGTGACCTCCATGGGCACGGAGTCGTTGATCAGCCGGAACAGGCTGACCTGCTGCGTATCTTCGGCCTGTTTTTCCTGCTTGCGCGTGGCCAGGCGCAGCGAACCATCGGACTCGATACGCGGAAAGGGCACGGGCCGGCCATCCTGCGTCAGTTCGATCAGGGCCGTGGCTCCGGGCAGGCTGATGCTTTCGGGCGGCGCGTTCCAGAGCAGCTTGCCGGACAGGGTATATTGTCCGGGCTGCAGAAATATCACAGGGTTGCCGTTTTTTTCCACCACAGGGGCGGGCGCGCCATTGGCCGTGACATCCACGGGCCAGGAGCGGCGCGTATGTGGCAGGGGTACGGCGCTCTCGCCGAAGACGCGCCATTGCTGGGTAAAGTCGGCCTGTTTTTCGGCAATGCGCAGGGAAATTTTGCTGGGAAAGTCGCACAGCGTACGGTTTCCGTCATTGTATGGCCGGGGGCAGTTTCTGTCCGTCTGCCCGTAGAGGACCCAGTCCTGCCATTGCGCCAGCGCATCGGGCGCGCCGGGGGTTTCCCGGACACTGAGTCCGGCGGATGGTCTGGAGGAGACCGTCGCAGGGGCTTCCGTCGGGGAGGTCTGGGAAAAGCCGGGCGCGGCGCAGCACAGCAAAAGGGCAACTGTCAGCAAGACGGAGAAAAAGCGGAACATGGCATACTCCAGAGCCAATGGTTGGGGCGCCGGCCACCTGAACGGAGACGGCGCGGTAAAAATCAAGGTACAAGCTGCGGCAGGATTTCGCCTGCCTTGCCCAGAATGACGTAATCCATGAACATGGAATTGGGCGTACGTTCGAGATTGATTTCCGCCACCACGGCGCCGCCGCGTTTGGCGGCTCCGGCCAGGGATGCGGCAGGCTGCACTACGGACGAGGTGCCGATGACCAGCATGATCTCGCAGCCCGAAACCGCGGCAAGGGCCTGGTCCAGAACGGCCTGGTTCAGGGATTCGCCGAACCAGACCACATTGGGACGCAGCAGCGCGCCGCAGTTCTGGCAGCGCGGGTCCGGTCCGAGGTCCGGCTCCAGCTGCTCGCTGATCTGGCTGCATCCGGTGCAGAGTGTTTCCCAGATGTTGCCGTGCAGTTCGAACACGGATGCGCTGCCGGCCTGGCGGTGCAGGCCGTCCACATTCTGGGTCAGCAGGGTCAGGTGGCGGGTACGGGTCTCCAGCCTGGCCAGGGCCTGGTGTCCGGGGTTGGGCCGGGCCTGGGCCACGAGTTTTCTGCGCCAGTTGTAGAATTCCCAGACCAGAGCCGGGTCCCTGGCAAAGGCTTCCCGTGTGGCCAGCTCGGTGGGGTTGAATTTGCCCCACAGGCCCTCTGCCCCGCGAAATGTCGGGATGCCGCTCTCAGCCGAGATGCCCGCGCCGGTCATGACGCAGACGCTTTCGGCCTCGGCGAGTTCTTCGCGCAGGGCAATGATGCTTTCGTTGATGGGGCCCGTGTTCATGCGTTCTTCTGGCTGAGGATCTGTTCCACATGCTCGACCTTTGTTTTCAGGCCGTTCACCCTGCCTTTGCGGCTGTCCATGGTCAAAGCCAGGTAGATCCGGTCGGAGTCCTCCTCCAGAACCTGGTGGCAGCGCGTGATGCAGTCCATGACCTCGGACCATTCGCCTTCGATGGTGGTCCCCATGGGGCCGAACACATAGGGCAGCCCGCTGTCCTTGATGACCTGTATGGCACGGGCGACGTAGGGAGCCACGCTGTCGCCCTTGTCCGTGGGAAAAATGGCAAATTGCGCCATGACGCTCATGTTTGAAACTCCTTTGGTGTTTCTTTGTTTGCCGCGCCTCAGTCCGGGGCCGCGATGGCGGCTTTATGAGAAAGCCGGAATATCGGTTTCCGCGAGAGCCTGTCTGCCGAGGTCCTGCCCGTACTCATGGGCGCGTTCCAGTACGTCTGATTCCGAGCATACGGCTCCACGGTCAAAAAGGCCATATACGGCGAGTTCGTGGAGGACTTTGTACCCGTAGGCCTGCAGGGGAAGACGCATCATGTCCATGGTGGCGCCCATGGAAAAGGAATCGGGCTGTTCGCAGACTCCGGCGATGACGGCCAGTCGGCCCTGTCCGGCGAGTCGGCTGGAATAGCCGCGCGGCCGGTCTTTCGTGAAGTCGTAGAAACAGTACATGCGGTCGAGAAAGCCCTTGAGCAGGGCGCTGATATTGTAATTGTGCGCGGGCGAACAGAGCACCAGCCCTCTGGCCTTGATAATGCTCGGATAGACTACGGACATGTCGTCGATGAAACGGGTGCACATTTTGTCCTTGCGGCAGCGTTCGCACCCCACGCACGGACTGTAGACCATGTTTCGCAGATGGACGCTTTGAGTTCGGGCACCGGCCTGTTCCGCACCTTGCAGGATGGTTCGCAGCAGGGTGTCGCTGTTGCCGTTTTTGCGCGGGCTGCCGCTGACGCCCAGAATGAATGTCATGCCTTTTCCTTTATCGGGTTCACCTCGTACGTACAAAAGCTTGCTTCTTTCGGGGCTCCCATCGTATGTAGTTTCTATGGTGACGGCACTTTTTTCGGACAACAGTTGCCACGGCGTATGCCGCTACTCCATCCCTGAGTTGATTTGAATATACCTTAAAGCGGAGAAGTGTAAAATATCTTGTCTGATTTTTTACAAAGAATAAACCGCAGCGATCAAGCAGTGCAGAAAATTTCTGATTTTTCCGCACAGAGTTGAGAGTCAGCCCGTGCCTTTGGGGGGCAGGGTGCATGCATTGGGAGCAGAGCGTTACGTATTTTTCCACTTCAATTACAAAAAACTGCGTGCCGAATAAGTTATGGAAACTCATATTCTGATCTCATTGATTTCCCTGGCAGGTCTGGTGCTGGAATTTGCGGCATTGATGACGGTTTTTGCCGCCATTCGCGATACGCGTACCGCACAGGGGGCCATTGCCTGGAGCGTGGCGCTGGTGGCCATGCCCATCATTACGCTTCCCTTGTATCTGATTTTCGGGCGCAACAAGTTCCATGGCTATGTGGATGCGCTGCGAAGCGGCCATGAAGAATTCCTGGCGTTCAACAAAAGCGCGTATCAGCCCAGCAAGGCATCCGCAAAGCATTCGCACATGGACAAGTCCAAGCTGGTGTTCGAACATCTGGCGGGCGTGCCCTTTCTGGACGGCAACAGGCTGGAACTGTTCACGGACGGCTACAGTACGTTCGACGCCATCATGGATGAGATAGACAAGGCCCAACAGTACGTGCTGGTGCAGTTTTTCGTGGTGCATGACGACGGCCTGGGCCAGCGTTTGAAAGATCATTTGATTCTCATGGCCAAACAGGGCGTGAAGATATTTTTTCTGTACGATGAGGTGGGGTCGCACACCACATCCAGGGGGTTCTGGGATGAAATGCGCGCGGCCGGCATTCAGGTGGCCCCTTTTCTGACCACCAAGGGCAAGGGCAACCGTTTTCAGCTCAATTTTCGCAACCACCGCAAAATAGTGGTGGTGGACGGCCATACGGCCTTTGTGGGCGGCCACAACGTGGGGGACGAATACCTGGGGCTTTCCAAAAAGCTGGGGCCCTGGCGGGATACGCATCTGCGCTGCAGCGGCCCGGCCGTGTGCGGCGTACAGATAAGCTTTGCCGAGGACTGGTACTGGGCCACGCGTGAGCATCTGGAGCTGAACTGGTCGCCTCCCTATTATCCGGACGGTCCGGATGTGCTGGCCCTGCCCACGGGGCCCTCAGACCGGCTGGAAACCTGCTCGCTGATGTATGTCCGGGCCATCAATTCGGCTCAGGAGCGGTTCTGGGTGGCCAGCCCGTACTTCGTACCGGATGGGTCCGTGCTGAACGCGCTGCAGCTCGCGGCTCTGCGCGGGGTGGACGTACGCCTGGTGATTCCGGACGAGCCGGACCACAAGCTGGTCTGGCTGGCCTGTTACCACAGCCTGAAGCAGCTCGATATGCCCAACATCCGGGTGTTTCGCTACAATCGGGGATTCATGCACCAGAAGACCTTTCTGGTGGACGACCGCTGGGGCGCGGTGGGTACGGCCAACATGGACAACCGCTCGTTCCGCCTGAATTTCGAACTGACCATGCTGGTGGATGACGATGATTTCTGCAAACAGCTGGAAGCCATGTTCGAACACGACTTTACCCATTGCGATGAGGTCGGCACCAACGAGTACGACCATCTGGGCTTTTTCATGAAGTACGCGGTCAAGGTGGCGCGGCTGTTCGCTCCCATCCTGTAG
>CAXXHY010000036.1:0-9457 GCA_963667575.2 Desulfovibrionaceae bacterium
TCTGGGAAATAATCAATATCCTAACATTGAATTATATTTTGATGTTGGAATATTTTTTATATCTTCACAAACAATGAAAGTTCATCTTGATTATCAATAAGAAAATTATAATGTATTTTACAGACTGCAAAAATTGCTAGGAGTGATGGTGATAGAGTGGAACTATAGTATACGATAACGAGTGAAGTCGCTATATGGTAAAATAAGTATATTAATAATATCATTCATTTTAATTTTATTTAAATCAAAGGATAAATTGTGCAACTTGAAATTCGAAAGACGCAGGCTGCTATTCTTGTTAATTTAGGACAGAAATTAATTGTAGATGAGATCACTTTGCCAGAAGTGCTTGAAGCAGGACAAGTTTTAGTTAAAGTTTTATATTCAGGAATTTGCGGTTCACAAATTGGAGAAATTAATGGTGTTAAAGGTTATGATAAATTTCTTCCACATTTGTTGGGGCATGAAGGAGTGGCTGAAGTGCTACAAGTTGGACCTGGAGTTCGTTTTATAAAGCCAGGACAACGTGTTGTTATGCATTGGATGAAAGGACAAGGTATTGACGCAATTCCTCCAGTTTACAAATGGAATAAAGAACGTTTAAACGCTGGGTATGTTACTACATTTAATCAACATGCTGTGGTTTCAGAAAATCGTTTAACACCTATCCAAAATGATTACAATTTGTTACTTGCACCTCTTTTTGGATGTGCTATTACAACTGGATTAGGAGTTGTCAGAAATAATGCAAAGCTAAAATTAGGTGATTCAATTTTAATTTATGGAGCTGGAGGAATCGGGTTAAATATTGTTCAAGGTGCGGCAATGACTTCTGCATATCCTATTATAGCTGTAGATATACATGATAATAAACTTAAGTTAGCACAAAAATTAGGTGCGACACATATTATTAATTCTAATAGTGTTGATGTAGTAGAGGCTATTACTGCTATCCTCGGTAAAGATGGTGCGGATGTCGTTGTTGATAATACAGGGCTACCTGAGATTATCTCTAAATGCTATGAGCTTACAAAATCAAAAGGACGAACTATTCTTGTTGGTGTTCCACGAAGTAATGCTGCAACAACAATACACACTCTTCCTTTACACTTTGGAAAAGTTTTAACTGGCTCTCATGGAGGAGAATGTAACCCCAGTGAGGATATCCCAAAATATATAAATTTAAATAATGCTGGGATATTGAAACTTGAAGAGCTAATATCAAAGATATATACACTACCTCAAATTAATGATGCTATTATGGATATGCAAAATGGGAAAATAGCTGGGAGATGTCTTGTAAAGCTTTTTTGAGTAATAGATGTGTTTTTTTAATTCTTAAACAGTTATTGATTAAAAGTGTTCTTGTCCTATGAGTTTCATCGATTGTGCTAAAAAAAGCGTACACTAGTTCCTCCATGAGCTTGCTTTACACAATCATAAACTGAGGGATATCCTAGTATGTTATCAGAATAACGTTAGATCTTTGATATCATTTAAAAGTACATGAAGCGTTGTTCTTCTGTTATCCTCATGGGCTGATGTAATTGAGCAGTTTTGTTTTGAAAGACAAGCAGTTCGATTTTTTTATTACCTGAGAAGTGGGCCGGATTTTTCGGACCATAGGGCGGAATTTTTAAAGCTGAAAAAGTTGCAAATTTTGTAGTTTCGAAACTCACTAAGGAAATAAAATTTATGATGTATACTGTAATAAATTGAACCAGTGGGCCTTTTTTTTCAGGTAAATGCATTCGTATTTTTCTGATCACCATAACGTTCCTACGCACATTATCCATCCAATGGCCCCGAACGTCCATGGAAATACGTACGTCAGTATCGAGCAGGATCCGTTGAACTTGTCGCTAGTGATCTGCGAATCCTGATCTATGTTGATTATTTTTGTCCTCTCGGGTTTGTCGTGGGTAACAGCATATTATAGGCAATATTCAGGGTGATAGTACTTGCCTATATCAGTGTATTTATATAAAATTTTAGGAAGATAACCTTAGCATCAACCAGCTTAATAGTTCCAGGTCAACTTGATGTCCCAGATTTTTCAACATGATGCGTATTATGCGCGAAGCCAAATGATGGCAAAATGACTCCTGACTCTGAACTTGAGCAGCCAGAAAACGCCCCCCCTCGTCTTCGCGCGCAGTTTATTATGTGGTGAAGGTGAGATGCAGAAAATCCTTTTTCCCCTTAGGGGTTGGATACTCCTCCAGTCCTTGTGATCTAGATTTGAAAGGTAAAACTTATGTATTTATAGTGTTCATTAGCATTTATAAAAAACACCAATACAAAAGATTTATTTTACATGCTAAATAGCTTATATATATATTTTGATAAATTAAAATCAATTGGAATTCATTTTAATAGGCTGTATTTTAATCTTTGTATTTTTTGTCAAAAATGTAATAAAGTTTTAAATGCATTTGTTGGAGATAATTAAAGTATATAGTTTATAATAAAAAAAATTAAAATATTAAAACACTTTTTTAAAAATTTAATCGAGAAAAAGAATAGTATTATAATAATAGTATTTGATAGTGTGAATCTAATAAAAAAAATATTGCTTTTATAAATAGATGAAAATTAAATGTACTTTACCATGCTTATATAGACAGGTGAAGAGAAAAAAGCTATTTTAAAATTCAAATTTGAAATTAATCTATTTTGTGCCAGAATTATATATAATTGAGAAAGTATTATTTTGAATTTAATATTCAAAAAGCAAATATTTTGACTATTCCTAAGTATTAAGAGTATGTTGTGAGAATGACATATATTTACTAAATGAAATTTCTAAATTTTTATGTTTTAATATCAATAAACTATTGCTGAAATAGTAGCTGTGAATATAAGTGTTTTTTACCACAAAGAGAACTTGCATGATTAACAATAGCTTTTACTCTCGTTTTGAAGAACGATTCAGAGGAGATAGAAATTACATTTCTAGTACACTCTCTGTGTACCTACCTTTAGTTTCAATTATACAATCATACTATCCTAATGGTCTCGCTCTAGACCTAGGTTGTGGGCGCGGTGAATGGTTGGAACTACTTCAAAAAAATAATTGGAGTGTAAAAGGTGTAGATTTGAATTCTGTTCAGCTACAGCATTGCCGGGAGTTAGGATTATCTGTTGTCCAAGAAGATGTTTATACTTATATTAAAAATGTTGAAACTGATTCTGTTGCAGTTCTTTCTGGTTTTCATATAGCTGAGCACCTTTCAACAGAGGTTCTAATGGCACTTTTACATGAGGCATGGCGTGTTCTTAAACCAGGTGGAATTTTAATTCTTGAAACCCCTAACCCAGAAAATATTTTGGTCGGGACCTGTACATTTTATCTAGATCCGACGCACCGACAACCAATTCCACCACGGCTTCTGGGCTTTTTGGCAGAAGAAGCCGGTTTTAGTAGACAAAGGGTACTCCGTCTTCGAGGACCTGCTATTGAAGGCGATGAACTACCCAAGGATATGATAACGCTCACCTTAAGTTCGTATGCAGATTACGCACTTGTTGTCCAGAAAAATACAACTTTTGATACTGTTGGGTTGTCAGAATTATTTAATAAAATAGATGAGCATTACACAATTGAATCACGTTCTCTCTTGGATCACATCGAAGCACTCGATAATCAACGAGAAAATTTTATCAACAGGGTAAAAGCTCTAGAAAATATAATATACAACAGTCAGAGTTGGAAGATAACAAAACCTCTCCGGGAAATGAGAGAGATAATCACAGGTGTAAAAAAAACTATTCTAAAGAAGATTACCACTTGTTTTAAATTTCTCTTGCTTCCTTTAAAAAAATTTTTGCTCTTAGTTCAATCTAGTACTTTACTAAATAAGCGGATAAAAGCTTTTTTAATTCGTTTCCCAAATGTCTATGAACGATTGAGGCAAATAGCTTTAATAATACACCATCCTGAGTTAATAAGTTACTATAAGCTTTCGGCCCAGGAAAAAGCCAATATAAAACTGCCTAAGCAAGCTCGTAAGATATTCGCTGAGCTCAAACTATCCACTAAACGAAATTAACCAATACCATATCACTATGAGAATTGTAATTGACTTGCAGGTGGCTCAATTATTGCCCACTAACACGTATGGGCAGTGTGGGGCTCTAAATTTTGCAAAATCTCTGGCTAAAAATATTGGTTCCCATGAACTGAAAATTGTCCTCAACAACTGCTTTCCCGACTCTATTGATCCAATCGTAGCCTTTTTTCATGAGCTGGTTCCACCAGAGGATATTCATGTGTTTGAAATCCCTTGTGATATTGAGTTAAAAAAACCTACTAATATGTGGCGAAGGCGAGGAGCCGAATTACTACGGGAAGCATTTATTGCAAGTCTACAGCCCGACATTGTCTTCTTTTCCAATTTTTTTGGAGGATTGACGGACAAAACGGTAGCTTCACTGAACTTACAAAAACAGAAATATCTTACTGTATTGATGGTTTTTGAAAAAATATCTTTATTAAAACAAACTCAACGTGAGCGGTCTCGAGAAATATCAAATTATTATGTGCAAAAAGAAAAATTTCTTCATTTTGTCGATTATTTTATTTGTCCAGAAGATGGAGGAATTAAATATTCTTTAGAAAAAAAACAAATCGATACAGATAAAATACTTTCTTTTGACGGAGATACATACGGTAGATCTATTTCTAAAGAAACAATAAAAGTTATTTTGAAGTTTTTCGAAGTAAAATTAAAGTTTAAAAATACTCCAAGCAAAACAAATAAAATAAAAAAAAATAAATTAGCGTATGTATCTTCATTTATTTTTGATCAGCATGATGATGTTAATTTTGACAGTAACATACTAAAAGAATTAACTTTTTTTTATAATATTACGACTATTAGTGAGAATAAAGCCCCATCAATTCCATCAAGTTTGGCCGACTTTCCCAACCAAAGGCCAGATTGGTTCAAAGAACATTTTGGAGATTTTGATCGAGTTATATATTTTCTTTGCAATGATCCAAAATGTTTTTTTATGCTAGATTTGATAGATAAGATAGCGGGTACAGTAGTACTTAAAGACGCTTCTTTAGTAAGGATGTTTTATAGCGATTACAATGAAAACTTGAATTTTAATAATTTAATACGGCAACTTTATGAAACACATGGTTATCATGCTCTCATAAATGAAAAAAAGTACGGCAAAGAATTTGTTAGTACTAATTATCTAGCAAGTATATCAGTAATCGAAAATGCTCTTGGCGTTATTGTTAACTCTACTCCTGAAAAAAAACTTGTACAAAGTATAAGTCAACTCGCTGATCATACGGAATTACATGTAATTTCTTTTTCTAATATAAGACAAAATTGGTTAGAGGTCGCTCAAGATTTTTGTAATTCACTTGAGTTGTTTGCTACTGAAAGTTCTATGGCAAGACAAAAAGATCTTATCCATTCCTTTGGAAACATTGAATCTTCTGTATCTCCAGGCGTTCAAGATTTAATTAAAATGTCAGCTTCTATTTATGCTAATCGTTCTGCCGTTGGTCTTAAAAAAATTTTTATAGATGTCTCTGCTATAGTTAAAACAGATTGGAAGACAGGAATTCAACGTGTTATCAAAAATATTTTAATTGAATTATTTAATAATACGCCTGATGGATATCGTGTTGAACCAGTGTATTTTGATATTGATTCTTATAAAAGCGCTTCACAATTTGCGCTACATCTAATTGAGTATGAGAATGCTCTTCTTGAAGATTCTGTAATTATCCCTACTTATGGAGATATATTTTTGGGCTTAGACCTTCTTTGTCCTGTTCCAGATATTAGTTTGCTAAAAACATGGCGTAATAGGGGGGTTTATATCTTTTTCATCGTTTATGATTTATTGCCGTTATTAAAACCAGAAGTGTTTCCTGAGGGGGTAAAGCATTCTTTTTTCCGTTGGTTAGAGGAAATTTCTGCCATATCTAATGGATTAATCGCTATTTCCCGTTCAGTTGCCAATGAACTTTATACTTGGTTACATGAACATCCTCCCAAAAGATATACCGATCTACAAATTGGTTACTATTATAATGGTGCAAGCTTTACAAATTCTGTATCTTCTCAAGGTCTGCCGGACAATGCGAATAAGGTTTTATCAGCATTGTCTAGCAAAACTACTCTACTTATGGTTGGAACCGTTGAACCACGTAAAGGTCATATTCAGGCTATTGAAGCATTTGAATTTCTATGGAATCAAGGTTTGGATATAAACCTTGTGATTGTTGGTCAGGAAGGTTGGACGCATATTGAGCGAAATAAACGGCAAAAAGTTTTATCAATAGTTAATAAGATAGTAAATCACGATGAGTTTAACAAAAGGTTGTTTTGGCTTGATGGTGGAATTAGTGATGAATATTTAGATAAGATATATAATTATTCAAGTGCACTTCTTGCCGCTTCAGAAGGTGAGGGCTTTGGTTTACCGCTCATAGAAGCTGCTCACCATAATTTGCCTATTATCGCTCGGGATATTCCAGTTTTCAGGGAAGTTGCTAACGAGCATGCTTTCTTTTTTTCTGCAGAACAATCAAAAGAACTTGCTGATGCAATAATAGCTTGGTTGAATCTTTTTAATCAAAATAGAGAACCTTCTTCTAAGGGGATGCCTTGGCTGGAGTGGAAGCAAAGTGCAGAACAGTTGTTAGATGTTATTCTCTATAAAAATTGGTACACATCTTGGTCTTTAAATAAAAAATCTTTTTAAATTTCATGATTTTTGAATAAGATAATTATTTTTTGGTTCTTTTAACTTTAAAATTTAGGTTTTATATGTACATTGAAATTATTAAATATAAAAGTTTTATCATTTCTTCAATTGTTTCCGAGTTTCGTGCGAGATTTGTGCGTAGTAAACTAGGGGGAGTTTGGATGATTTTAAATCCGCTCCTACAAGTTGCAATTTATGCTCTTATCTTATCTGCTGTTTTATCTTCAAAACTACCTCAGGTGAACAACCGTTTCGCTTATGTAATCTATTTATTGGCAGGTACTCTTGCTTGGTCACTTTTTAGCGAAATTGTTTCACGTTGTGTAACAATTTATGTAGATCATGCAAACTTGCTAAAAAAAATGGTATTTCCTAAAGTATGCCTTCCAATAATAGTTTCTGGGACTGCATTGATCAACAATATACTGCTTTTATTGGCAATCATTGTGTTATATCTAATTGTTGGTCATATACCTAATTTGAATATTTTATGGCTACCTTTGCTCATCGTAGTTAATGTAGGATTTGCTGTTGGGGTTGGGATCGGCCTTGGAATTTTGAATGTTTTTATCCGTGATATTGGTCAAGTCGTTCCAATTATTCTTCAAATCCTCTTTTGGTTTACTCCAATAGTTTACACCTCTTCTATAATTCCTGAAAACTATCGATTTTTTTTATTTTTTAATCCTCTGTATATTATAGTTAGTTGTTATCAAGATGTCCTTGTTTTGAATAAATCACTCAACATTTGGCCTTTATTTTGTATAATGATGATTACCTCAGCCATTTTATTTTGCGTCAAGTTAATGCTTAAAAAGGCAAGCTCTGATATGGTCGATGCTTTATGACAAAAGATTCTTTAGTTGTGGAAAAATTGGGCAAAGCTTTTAAGACCTATGCAAGTGAATGGCATCGTTTTTTATCATGGTTTGGTGTTCCTGTTTCCGTTGCTAAAGAGGTCTGGGCTCTCAAAGATATTTCTTTTAGGGTCAAATATGGAGAAGCTCTAGGAATAGTAGGACAAAATGGAGCTGGTAAAAGTACTTTACTTAAGCTTATTACGGGTACATTACAATCTAGTTGTGGTCAAATTAATGTAAACGGTAGAGTTGCGGCTATTTTAGAACTTGGAATGGGATTCAATTTGGAATTCACAGGACGACAAAATGTTATTTACTCGGGCGGATTAATGGGGTTTAGTAACAAGCAACTTCGTAAGGTTATGCCAGAAATACAGTTATTCGCAGAGATAGGAGAGTATTTTGATTACCCAATGCGAATGTACTCCAGCGGTATGAAAATGCGCGTTGCGTTTGCCATCGCCACTGCTTTTAGGCCCGATGTCCTTATTATCGATGAAGCTTTATCAGTTGGTGATGCTTATTTTCAATTTAAAAGTTTTGAACGTATCAAGACTTTTCAAGATAAAGGAACCACGTTACTTATTGTTTCACATGATAAAGCGACAATACAAGGCTGTTGTACTAAAACTATTTTATTAAATAATGGACATTTGATAAAAGAAGGACTTCCAGATGCAGTAATGGACTACTACAATGCTTTAATTGCCGAAAAGCATATTGAGACTATTCAAACAATACAGCATATCTCTGGAAAAACACAGACAATCTCCGGAACTGGTGAAGTTCAAATCGAAAATATAACGCTATTTAATAGTAGTGATTGTGAAATAGATACAGTAAATGTGGGTGAAAGTGTAAAAGTCCAAGCTATTGTTAAGGCAAATATGTCAGTTGATCAGTTGGTTTTTGGTTTTTTAATTAGAGATCATTTTGGCCAATCAGTGTATGGGACCAATACTTATCATACAGGTCAGGTAGTAAAAAAGGTAGTAAAAGGAACTAAATATCGCTATACTATTTATTTAGATTTAAAATTAGGTGAAGGTATCTATAGCTTAACTACCTCTTTATCTGATGGAAGAACTCATCTTGGATCAAATTATGAGTGGAAAAGACTTTTCTATGGTTTTTACTGTCGTTAATTTAAATAAAACTAAATTTGTTGGAAATGTATGGTTACAGCCTGAAATTGAAATTCAAACTTTTGTCTAAATGGGTATTTCTTTAAAAG
This sequence comes from Desulfovibrionaceae bacterium, assembly GCA_963667575.2. Lineage (GTDB taxonomy): Bacteria > Desulfobacterota > Desulfovibrionia > Desulfovibrionales > Desulfovibrionaceae. The sequence continues at coordinate 8,833 of CAXXHY010000036.1, forward strand.
TTCTCCATGCATCTTCTTTTTTTAGTATCGTATATTAAACTTAAAAGTGCGTAATAATGCTCATTGCAATTCGTGATGATGATACTTCTTTTTGGACATCTCCAGATCAATTAGAAAGGTGTTATGGTCCAATTTGGTCTGCGGGAGGTAAGGTTTCTTTGGCTGTCATCCCTATGGCTTATAGGTACATTGGCTTGCCAGAAGGAAAGCCTCTTTATTTAACGTCTGAAAAAAAACCTGTGCATGAAAATATTGAACTTGTAAAATTTATTTTACCGCTTGTGAAGAACAAGCAAATTGAAATTATGCTTCATGGGTATGACCATTCATACTGGGCTATGGTTGATAATAATCTTCCTGTACTCTTTAATAAAGAGATATTCAATAACATAAAAACTAATAGCTATACTACTGCTAAAATTCCTGAATGTATAAAAAAAAGTAGCAAAGAATTGTTTCCTGAAATTTTAGAAGGCAAAAAAATATTAGAAGATACTTTTTCAACTAATGTTAAAGTATTCGTACCTCCTAGTAATGCTATCAGTCGAGACGCTGCTACTGCTGTAATAAATGCTGGTCTTAATATATCAGGCATTATGTATAAAAATTTTAACAGACCTATTAC